>NZ_JBVISC010000007.1:0-504483 GCF_055575715.1 Streptomyces sp. NPDC034037
AGATCTGGAAGCCCGGTAACGGGTGGAGGTGACTGGTACTAATAGGCCGAGGGCTTGTCCTCAGTTGCTCGCGTCCACTGTGTTGGTTCTGAAACAACGAACAGTTGTGTCGGCTGAACAGCGTCACTATCTAAATTGAAAAGTGTGCTTGTTCGCTGCCCTGTTTGAGATCCTGCGTCTTCGTAGGATATTTCATAGGGTTTCGGTGGTCATAGCGTGAGGGAAACGCCCGGTTACATTCCGAACCCGGAAGCTAAGCCTCAAAGCGCCGATGGTACTGCAGGGGGGACCCTGTGGGAGAGTAGGACGCCGCCGAACAATCTTTGGAGGACCCCTGGTCCCAGCGTCCAACGCTGGGACCAGGGGTCCTTTTGTTTTGTCGAAGCGCGCCGGCACCCCGGCTGCGCGAGAATGACTGCGGTACCGAAGACTAGGAGTCACCGATGTCCACCAACTCTCCCGACGAGCGACCGGGGCGCGACCAGCGCGGCCGGGACGGTGGCGACCGGGGCGGATACCGCGGGGCTCCACGGCGGGACGACCGCGGTGGCGACCGTGGTGGCTTCCGCCGCGATGACCGTCGCGACGACAACCGTGGCGGCGGTGGCTTCCGTGGCCGCGACGATCGGCGTGACGACCGCCGTGAGGGCGACCGGGATCGTGGCGCGCGTCCGCCCTTCCGCCGCGACGAGCGGCCCAGCGGGCCCCGCCGCGACGACAACCGTGGTGGTGGCGGCGGTGGCTTCCGCCGTGATGAGCGGCGTGACGGCGACCGTCCCGCCTTCCGTCGCGACGACCGGCGTGACGACAGCCGAGGTGGGGAGCGCCCCGACCGGGGTGGTTTCCGCCGGGACGACAACCGTGGCGGCGGCGGCTTCCGTGGCCGCGACGAGCGGCCCAGCGGCCCCCGTCGCGACGACACCCGTGGTGGCGACAACCGTGGCGGTGGCTTCCGTCGTGACGGCGACCGTCCCGCCTTCCGTCGCGATGACCGCCGTGATGACCGTCGGGACAACGACCGTGGCGGCGACCGCGGTGGCTTCCGTCGCGACGACAACCGTGGCGGCGGCTACCGCGGCCGTGACGAGCGCGACAGCGGAGGGCGTCCGCCGTTCCGCCGTGACGACCGGCCGACCAGTGGGCCCCGGCGCGACGACCGCCGGGATGACAACCGTGGCGGCGGTGGCTTCCGCCGTGACGGTGACCGTCCGGCCTTCCGGCGCGACGACCGGCCCAGCGGGCCCCGCCGCGATGACAACCGTCGCGACGACACCCGTGGTGGCGACAACCGTGGCGGTGGCTTCCGCCGTGACGGTGACCGTCCCGCCTTCCGCCGTGACGACCGGCGTGACGGTGACCGTCCCGCCTTCCGTCGCGACGACCGCCGTGATGACCGTCGGGACAACGACCGCGGCGGCGACCGTCCGGCCTTCCGCCGTGACGACCGCCGTGACGACCGTCGCGACGACACCCGTGGCGGTGGCTTCCGCAGGGACGACAACCGGGGCGGGGGCGGTTTCCGCGGCCGCGACGACCGTGCGCCGCGGCGTGACGACAACCGTGGCGGCGGACGCCCGGGCGGCTTCCACGGGCGGGACGACCGCCGGGATGACCGCCGCGACGACCGTCGGGACGGCGACCGCGGCGGGTACCGCGGCGGGCGTGACGACCGCGACCGGGACCGTGATCGCGAGCCCATCAGGCGGCTGCCCATCCCCGACGACGTCACCGGGCACGAGATCGACAAGGACGTCCAGCAGGAGCTGCAGAGCCTCCCGAAGGGCCTTGCCGAGGACGTCGCCAGGAACCTGGTGATGGTCGCCAAGCTCATCGACGAGGAGCCCGAGCAGGCGTACGCCTACTCCAAGATCGCCCTGCGGCTGGCCTCCCGGGTCGCGGCCGTGCGCGAGGCCGCCGGCTTCGCCGCGTACGCGAACCAGAAGTACAGCGAGGCGCTCGCGGAGTTCCGGGCCGCGCGGCGGATGACCGGCAGCGTCGAGCTGTGGCCCGTCATGGCGGACTGCGAGCGCGGGCTCGGGCGGCCCGAGAAGGCGCTGGAGATGGCCGGCGCGCCCGAGGTGCACAAGCTCGACAAGGCGGGACAGGTCGAGATGCGGCTCGTCGCCGCCGGGGCCCGCCGTGACATGGACCAGATCGACGCGGCCATCGTCACCCTGCAGAGCCCCGAGCTGGCCTCGAACTCCGTGCAGCCCTGGACCGCGCGGCTGCGCTACGCGTACGCCGACGCGCTGCTGGCCGCCGGCCGCGAGGACGAGGCGCGGGAGTGGTTCGCGAAGGTCATCGAGTCCGACAAGGACGGCAGCACCGACGCGTCGGACCGCCTCGCCGAGCTGGACGGCGTCGAGTTCGTGGACGCTCTCGGTGACGACGAGACCCACGACGACGCTCCCGTGGCCAGGGAAGAGCCGGCGGACGACGAGGACTGAGGTCCGCGCCGCCCTGACCGGTGACTGAAACGCAGACGGGCGGGACTCCCCAAGGGGGGTCCCGCCCGTTTTCGTATGCCCGGGACCGGAGTCGGGACCGGGGTCAGAAGGCGAGGGCGCGCAGGACCAGGCCCGTGGCCGGCTTCGGGCCGAACGACGTGGACTTGCGGGGCATCGTGACGCCCTGACGGGCCAGCTCGCGGACGACCTCCTCGCGCACCGGGTGCATGAGGACCGCCGTCCCGCCGTCGCGCTCGGCCTTCTCGACGGTCGCCGCGGTGTCATGGATATAGGCGATGTGCTCGGGGGCGTCCGGGATCCGCCAGACGTGGTCCAGCAAAGTGGCGTGCAGGACCGTCGCGTCCAGGGTGCGCCAGGCCTGCGGATAGTCGCCGGGGATCGTACGGTCCAGGAGCTCCGGGGACGGGCTGTCGACGAGGTGGAAGGCGCCGTCGCCCGCGAGGACGAAGGCGTTCCCCTTGGCGGCGGCCCGCGACAGGGCGTCGAGCGCCTGGTCGAGGGAGCCCTCGACGGTGCGCACGCGGAAGGAGTCCCCGAGCGCGGCCAGGGCCTCGGGCACCGGCAGCCGGTGGAGGTAGCGGTGGATGGCACGGACGCGCAGGGGATAGCGGGCGGTGTCCACGAGGAGGACCAGGCCGTAGTCCCAGGCGCTGGGCGAGGGGTGCTCGGCCCGCAGCCGCAGATTGGTCGCCCAGCGGTGATGCCCGTCGGCGATGAGCGCCTGGTGGGAGGCCAGATCTGACTGGATCTCGGCGATCTCCGCGGGATCCGTGACGGACCACAGGCGGTGCCGGAATCCGTCCTCGGTGGTCGTCGCGAGGAGCGGCTCGCGCTCGGCCGTGCGTTCGATGGCCGCTATTGCGCCGGTGGCCCCGTCGCCGCTGTCGCTGCGGTAGGTCAGCAGGAGCGGTTCGAGGTTGGCGCGGGTCGCCCGCATGAGGGCGGCGCGGTCCTCGACGACGTGGGGCATGACGTCCTCGTGGGGGAGGACGACGCCGTCTGCGGCCTCGGAGAGGCGGAGCGCGCCGATGAGGCCGCGCTGGAGGATCTCGCCGTCCCGCTGTTCGTACACGTACAGGCTCGGCTCGTCGTCGGGCGCGAGGATGCCCTCGTTGAGCCAGCCGCGCAGGGTGTCCGCCGCCTGCTGGTTGCGGGCCGCCGGTGTGGTGGCCTGCGGGAGGATCAGCCGGACGATGTTGTGCGGGTCGGCGGACTCCAGGTGGAGCAGGCCGTCGGGGCGCACGACCACGTCGTACGGGGGTGAGGTCACCGCGGCCAGACTGCCGACCTGTTCGGGGACGTAGCGCACGCCCCGGAACGGGATCAGGTCGAGGCCCGCTGCGTCCGTGTGACCCGCTGTGTTCATTGGGGCATCGTATGTGTGTCAGTGGCATGAGCGATGATCGGGGGAGTGGTATCGAGCGAGGAGCGATGTGTAATGAGCCAGAGTGCAGGCCCGGGCGCGGGCGGGGGCGTAAGGACACGGCCCGACGGCAGCAGCCGGGCGCTGAGCGAGGCCTATGACACGGCGCTGCTCGACCTGGACGGGGTGGTGTACGCGGGCGGTCATGCCATCGCCCACGCCGTCGAGTCCCTCGGCAGCGCGCGCGAGGGTGGGATGCACCTCGCGTACGTGACGAACAACGCGCTGCGTACGCCGGACGCGGTGGCGGAGCATCTGACCGAGCTGGGCATCGCGACCGGGTCGTCGGACGTCATCACCTCGGCGCAGGCCGTCGCCCGGCTGGTGAGCGAGCAAGTGCCCGAGGGGTCGCGGGTGTTGGTGATCGGCGGTGACGGGCTGCGGGTCGCGCTGCGGGAGCGGGGGCTGCGGCCGGTCGAGTCGGCGGACGATGATCCGGTGGCGGTCGTGCAGGGGTACGGCGGCCCTGACCTGGCGTGGGGGCGCTTCGCCGAGGCCAGTTACGCGATCGCGGCCGGTCTGCCGTGGTTCGCGTCGAACACCGACCTGACGATCCCGAGCGCGCGGGGCATCGCGCCCGGCAACGGCGCGGCGGTCGAGGTCGTCCGCATCGCCACGGGCGCCGAGCCGCAGGTGGCGGGCAAGCCGCTGCCGCCGATGCACCGGGAGACGATCCTGCGCACGGGGGCGAAGCGGCCGCTGGTCGTGGGCGACCGGCTGGACACGGACATCGAGGGGGCCTTCCACGGCGAGGTGGACTCCCTGCTGGTGCTCACGGGCGTCACGGACGGCGCGCAGCTGCTCGCCGCCCGGCCGGAGCACCGGCCGACGTATGTGGACGCCGATCTGCGCGGGATGCTCACCGGACAGCCCGAAGTCTCCTCGGACGAGGGCGGCTTCGGCTGCGGCGGGTGGACGGCGTCGGTGCGCGGCGGCGAGCTGACGCTGGACGGCGAGGGCGAGCCCATGGACGGTCTGCGGGCCCTGTGCGCCGCCGCCTGGACGCAGGCGGGGGACGGCACCTGCGAGGCGGACGGCAGCAAGGCCCTGGCGCGGCTGGGGCTGTAACGGCTGAGGGCTTAGGGCCTCTGGGGGTCCTTACGGGGCCTCGTCGCGGGCGATCAGCTCGTCCGTGGTCGTGTCCTTGCGCCAGTAGCCGGAGAACGCCACCCGCTTGCGGTCGAAACCGCGCTCGCCGACGAGGTGACGGCGTACGGCCTTGACGGTCGCGGACTCGCCGGCGATCCAGGCGTAGGGCGTGCCCTCGGGGAGGTCCGCGCCCCGGACCGCGTCCGTGGTGGCGCCCTCCCGGGTGAGCCAGTGGATCTCGGCGTCGGCCCGGGTGGGCAGGGGCTGCTGTTCGGCGAGGTCGTGGACCTCGATCCACACGCGCGCCGGCAGCCCGGCCGGGAGTGTCTCGAGGATGCCCGCGACGGCCGGGAGCGCCGACTCGTCGGCGGTGAGCAGCAGCCAGTCGGTGTCGCGCGGCGGCCGGAAGTCGTAGGCGGCGTTCTCCGCGTCGGTCGGGGCGAGCACGCCGATCCGGGCCCCGGGCCGCGCCGTCCGCGCCCAAGCGGTGGCCGGGCCGTCGGCGGGCGAGGGCTCGGCGCGGTGCACGGCGAAGTCGACGACCAACTCGCCTGTGTCGCGGCGCAGGTCGCGGGTCGTGTACGTCCGCATGATGCCCCGCACCGACGGGTCGAGGGCGCACCACGCCGCGTACCACTGGACCGGGTCGCCGCCGGAGGTGTCCGGCATGACCGGGGCGTCCTGGCCCGGCTGCGGCAGGAAGATCTTGATGCGCTGGTCCCGGCCGGCCGAGGCCATCCGCGCGAGATCCGGGCCGCCGAGAACCACGCGGATCATGGCGGGGGTGAGGTGTTCGGTGCGCAGGACCTCGACGTCGAAGTACCGGTAGGGGGAGTCGGTCACGGCCTGAGCCGCTTCGACGTCACCGCCGCGGCGGCGGGTCGGCGAGGGGGAGGGGCTGGTGGACATGGTGGCGCTTCTCTCGTCGAAGTCCAGTGCGAGGGTAGGCTAACCTAACCTGGTGTTGGTCGACAGTCCCCCAGAACCCCGCGCGGAGACCGCTCCCGCGCCGCCGAAACACCGCACACTGCGCAGCGTCGGGCTGCTCGTCTCGGTGGCCGTGCTCCTGCTCGTCTTTCTGACGAGCATCGCGGTCGGCGCCAAATCCATGCCCCTGGACCAGGTCTGGCACGGGCTGTTCCACGACTCGGGGACGTACGGAGACGTCGTCGTCGGCGAGCGGTTGTCGCGCAGCCTGCTCGGGCTGCTCGCCGGTGTCGCGCTCGGGCTCTCCGGCGCCGTGCTGCAGGCGCTCACCCGCAATCCGCTGGCCGACCCCGGACTGCTCGGCATCAACCTCGGCGCGTCGTCGGCGGTCGTCAGCGCGATCAGCTTCTTCGGCGTCACCTCGCTGAGCGGCTATGTGTGGTTCGCCTTCCTCGGGGCGTCGCTCGTCGGCGTCCTGCTCTACGTCCTCGGTGGCGCGCGCGGCGCGACACCCGTGCGGCTCGCGCTCGCCGGCACCGCGATCAGCGCCGCGCTCTACGGCTATCTCCAGGCCGTCATGATCATGGACGGGGCCGCGCTCAACAAGATGCGGTTCTGGACGGTCGGTTCGCTGGCCTCCGCCACCATGGACACCATCCAGCAGGTGCTGCCCTTCCTCGCGGTCGGCACCGTGCTCGCCCTCGGCCTCGCCCGGCCGCTCAACGCCATGGCCATGGGCGACGACACCGCCCGCGCGCTCGGCGCCCACCTCACGCGCACCCGCGCCCTGTCGATGGCGGCGGCGACGCTGCTGTGCGGGGCCGCGACCGCCGCCTGCGGGCCCATCATGTTCGTCGGCCTGATGGTGCCGCACATCGTGCGCTCCTTCACCGGCCCCGACATGCGCTGGATCCTGCCGTACGCGGCCGTCCTCTCGCCGGTGCTGCTGCTCGGCGCGGACGTCGTCGGGCGGGTCGTGGCGCGGCCCTCGGAACTCCAGGTGGGCATCGTGACCGCGGTCATCGGCGCGCCCGTCTTCATCTTTCTCGTACGGCGGCGGAAGGTGGCCCAGCTGTGAAGGCGATACGCACCAACGGCGGCCTCTCCGTGCGCCTCGACGTCCGCACGGCCGTGGTCTGCGCCCTGCTCCTGGTCGCCGCGCTCACCGCGAGCGTCGTCCTGATCGGCACCGGCGACTTCGCGATCCCGGCCGCCGACGTCATCCGCACACTGCTCGGGAACGGCGACGCGGGGCAGGAGTTCATCATCAACGACCTGCGGCTGCCGCGGGTCCTCGTCGGGCTCCTGGTGGGCGCCGCCCTCGGGCTCGGCGGCGCGCTCTTCCAGTCCATCGCCCGCAACCCGCTGGGCAGTCCGGACGTGCTCGGCCTCGGTCAGGGGGCGACCGCCGGGGCGCTCACCATGATCGTCCTCTTCAAGGGCAGCGCGGTCGAGGTCGCGGGCGGCGCGCTCGTCGGCGGCCTCGTCACCGGCGTCGCCATCTATCTGCTCGCCTGGAAGCGCGGGGTGCACGGCTACCGGCTCGTGCTCGTCGGCATCGGCGTCTCCGCCTTCATCACGGCCGTCAACGGCTATCTGCTGACCAAGGCGGACTTCGTCGACGCCGCCCGCGCCGTGGTCTGGATGACCGGCTCCCTCAACGGCCGCGACTGGCAGCAGGTCTGGCCGCTGCTCGTGCTCTGCGCCGCCCTCGTGCCGCTCGTCCTGGTGTACGGGCGCCCGCTGCGGATGCTGGAGATGGGCGACGACGTCGCCGGCGCGCTCGGCGTACCCGTCGAACGCACCCGCGCCGTGCTGCTCACCGCCTCCGTGCTGCTCACCGCGGCCGCGACCGCCGCCGCCGGGCCGGTCAGCTTCGTCGCCCTCACCGCGCCCCAGCTGGCCCGGCGCCTGACGCGCTCGCCGGGGCCGAACCTCATGCCGTCGATGTTCATGGGCGCCGCTCTCCTGGTCGTCGCGGACCTGGCCTCGCAGCGGGCCTTCGGCGCGGACCAGCTGCCCGTCGGCGTCGTCACCGGCGTCCTCGGCGGCGTCTACCTGCTGTGGCTGCTCGTCACCCAGCGCAAGGCGGGCCGGATATGAGACCCCGCCGCGACCCCCTGTCACCCACGACTGCGTACCACCCCCCGACCAGGAGCGTGCTGCTGTGAACCGGCTCATCGCCGACGACGTCACCCTCGGCTACGACCAGCGCGTCATCGCGGAGAAGCTGTCCGTCGAGATCCCCGACCACTCCTTCACCGTGATCGTGGGCCCCAACGCCTGCGGCAAGTCCACGCTCCTGCGCGCCCTGTCCCGGATGCTCAAGCCCTCCGCCGGACGCGTGCTGCTCGACGGGAACACCATCCACTCGATGCCCGCGAAGAAGGTCGCCAAGACCCTCGGCCTGCTGCCGCAGTCGTCCATCGCGCCCGACGGCATCACCGTCGGCGACCTCGTCGCGCGCGGCCGCTACCCCCACCAAGGACTCCTGCGCCAGTGGTCGCCGGAGGACGAGCGGATCGTGGCCGAGTCGATGGAGGACACGGGCGTACGCGAACTCGCCGACCGCTACGTGGACGAGCTGTCCGGCGGGCAGCGTCAGCGCGTGTGGATCGCGATGGCGCTCGCCCAGCAGACCCCGCTGCTGCTCCTCGACGAGCCGACGACGTTCCTCGACATCCAGCACCAGCTCGACGTCCTCGACCTGTGCGCCGAACTCCACGAGAAGCAGGGCCGCACCCTCGTCGCCGTCCTGCACGACCTCAACCACGCGGCGCGCTACGCCACGCACCTCATCGCCCTGCGCGACGGCGCGGTGCTCGCCGAGGGCGCGCCGTCGGACATCGTCACCGCCGAGTTGGTCGAGCAGACGTTCGGCATCAAGTGCCGGATCATCGAGGACCCGGAGAGCGGGACGCCGCTGGTGATCCCGGCCGCCCGCGCGGGACGGCGCACGCCGGCTACAGCAACGATCTGAGCTTGAGCAGGTCCCGGAAGCCCGCCTCCAGCCTGACCCGGCCACCGGCCCAGGCCTTCGCGAAGTTCAGCTCGCCGGCCACCAGCGCCACCAGGTCGTCCCCGGTCATCGCGAGGCGGATCTCCGCCTTGTCGCGGGGCGGGCCGGGGTGGCTGTCGAGCACCGTGATCCGGCCGTTCTCGAGCCGGCCCACGAAGGTGACGTCGAGGTCGGTGACGCGGCAGCTCAGCGAGCGGTTCAGGGCAGCGGCGCCGCGCACGTCGCCGTCGGCGGACGCGAGAGTGTCCGAGAGTCTGTCGAGTGCCGCGCGGCACTCCGCCATGGTCGCCATCGTGATCGACGGTACCGCAGCCCTTCGGGGTAGCGTCGTGGCATGAGCGACTCTCACGCGGGCCCCGGAGCAGGGGAGGCGGTGGAGCCGGACCCTAGGGTTCCGGACGAACCGTCGTACGACCCCGCCGCCCCCGCGCCCCTCGGCGTCGAGCGCACCCCCACCGGCAACGCCGACGTGGACCCGCTCCTGGCCCGGCTCGGGGACGCGGACCACCTCGCCACCGACGGCCACATCGAGGTGTACGAGGATGTACACCAGGGTTTGCGCGACGCGCTGACCGCGCTCGACGCGCGCCCCGGCCCACCGGCCCCCACCGGCAAGCCGTCACCCTCGTCTGACAGGAGCTGAACCGAACGTGGCAGGAGTGGCACGACGCCGCCTCGACGCCGAGCTCGTCCGCCGGAAGCTCGCGCGCTCGCGCGAGCACGCGAGCCAGCTGATCGCCGCAGGCCGGGTCTCGGTCGGCAAGACCGTCGCGACCAAGGCCGCGACCCAGGTGGAGACGGCCGCCCCCATCGTGGTCACGCAGGACGACAGCGACCCCGACTACGTCTCACGCGGCGGCCACAAACTCGCGGGCGCCCTCGCCGCCTTCGGGCCGCAGGGGCTCGTCGTCGAGGGGCGGCGCGCGCTGGACGCGGGCGCGTCCACCGGTGGCTTCACGGACGTCCTGCTGCGCGCCGGCGCCGCGCACGTCGTCGCCGTCGACGTCGGCTACGGCCAGCTCGCCTGGTCGCTGCAGAGCGATGACCGGGTCACCGTGAAGGACCGGACGAACGTACGCGAGTTGACGCTCGAAGCGATCGACGGCGTGCCCGTCGACATCGTCGTCGGCGACCTCTCCTTCATCCCGCTCGGCCTGGTGCTGCCCGCCCTGGTGCGGTGCGCGGCCCCCGACGCGGACCTGGTGCTCATGGTGAAGCCGCAGTTCGAGGTGGGCAAGGAGCGGCTCGGCAGCGGCGGTGTGGTGCGCAGCGCCGAACTGCGGGCCGACGCCGTGCGCGGCGTCGCACGCCAGGCGTGGGGGCTCGGTCTCGGGGTGCGCGGGGTGACCGCGAGCCCGCTGCCGGGGCCCTCGGGGAATGTCGAGTACTTTCTGTGGCTGCGCGCCGGGGCCGACGAGCTGGACCCGGCGGACGTTGACCGTGCCGTGGCGGAGGGGCCCCGTTGACCCAGACCCGAGTGACCCAGACCGATGCGCGTACCGTTTTCCTGCTCGCGCACACCGGACGGCCCGCGGCCATCCGCAGTGCCGAACTCGTCGTCCAAGGGCTGCTGCGCAGCGGCATCGGCGTACGTGTCCTGGAGGCCGAGGCCGCCGACCTGCCACTGCCCTCCGCCGTCCAGACGGTGCGGGAGGCCACCGCCGACTGCATCGACGACTGCGAGCTGATCGTCGTCCTCGGAGGCGACGGCACGCTGCTGCGCGGCGCCGACTTCGCGCGGGCCTCCGGGGTGCCCATGCTCGGCGTCAACCTCGGGCGCGTGGGCTTCCTCGCCGAGGCCGAGCGCGACGACCTGGACAAGGTCGTCGACCGGGTGGTGTCCAAGTCGTACGAGGTCGAGGAGCGCATGACGATCGACGTCATCGTGCACCGCAACGGCGACATCGTGCACCGCGACTGGGCGCTGAACGAAGCCGCCGTCCAGAAGGTGTCGCCCGAGCGGATGCTGGAGGTCGTCCTGGAGATCGACGGCCGGCCGGTCACCGGCTTCGGCTGCGACGGCATCGTCTGCGCGACCCCGACCGGTTCGACGGCGTACGCGTTCTCCGCAGGCGGGCCCGTGGTGTGGCCGGAGGTGGAGGCGCTGCTCATGGTGCCGATCAGCGCCCACGCCCTGTTCGCCAAGCCGCTGGTGACCTCCCCGGACTCGGTGCTCGCCGTCGAGGTCCAGCCGCACACGCCGCACGGGGTGCTGTGGTGCGACGGGCGGCGGACCGTCGAACTGCCCTCCGGGGCGCGGGTGGAGGTGCGCCGGGGCGCGGTGCCGGTGCGGCTCGCGAGGCTGCACCAAGCCTCGTTCACCGACCGGCTCGTCGCCAAGTTCGCCCTGCCCGTGTCGGGTTGGCGGGGAGCGCCGCACTAGGTCGTGTGGTGAAAGTCCCGTCTGCCCGGCGACGCCTGGCCCGCCCTGCGGGCGGACGACGCTGCTTTCACCACACGCCCTAGCTCCGCGACGGCTCCCTCACGTCCTGCCGACCACCGATATCGCCCGTCGGCGCATGACGGCGTGCACCGGGAGGCCGGTGGCGAGCAGGGTCAGCAGCAGCGTGCCCGCCGCGATGCCGACGGGGACGGCCCACGGCAGATACGGCAGTGCCGAGCCGAACGCGGTGCTGAGGATCGGCGCCAGCGTGCCGAGCGCGATAGCGCCGCCGAGCAGCAGCGCGGTGGCGGCGACGACCCCGGCCTCCCAGGCCGCCATGGCCCGCACCTGGGCGCGCCGGCTGCCGACCACCCGCAGCAGTGCCACGTCGCGGCGGCGCTCGAAGGAGATCATGGCGAGGGTGTTCGCCGCGGCGATGGCGGCGAAGCCGGCGTAGAGCCCCGTGCCGACGTAGTCCAGCCATACCTCGCCCGCGCCGCCCGCCGAACCCGTGCGGTGCCGGGCGGTCGTACGCATGCCGATCTTGGTGAGGCCGAAGCCGACGACCAGGGTGAGGGGGACCACCGCGGCGGAGAAACGGCGGGGCTGCGAGCGGACGTTGAGCATCGCCAGGCGGGCGCTCGGGCCGAATCGGCCGACCAGCGCCGACACCGCCCACGCCGCGGGGCCGATGAGGCGCGGCCCCAGCAGCCCGGCGCCCACGCAGAACAGGATGAGCACGAGGAAGGCGCCCTCGCCCGCCTCGGCCGCGGGCCGCTTCGACAGGAGCACCGACACGAAGCACGCCCCCACGACCGCGAGCACCCCGAGCAGCGCCCGCGGCACGCCGAGCCCGCGCCGGCCGGTCGATGCTTCCGACAGTGCGCGGGCCGGCCGGAGCAGGGAGAAGCGCAGCGCCGACAGGAGGGCCGCGAGCGTCGTCGTCACCACCGCCACGCCCACGCACACCGGCAGCGCGACCCAGCCGAACCGGAACACGGCCTCGGCGGGGAGCAGCCCATGGGCGACCATGCCGGCGTGCCACCAGCGGGCGCCGACACCACCGAGGGCGAAGCCGAGGAGCGCGGCGGGGACGGACGCGGCCAGGGCCTGGACGGCCACCGCGCGGCGGATCTGACGGGGCCTGGCGCCGATCGAGCGCACCATCGCCAACTCGCGGTGCTGCTGCGCGACGGCGGTGCCCATGGTCGAGACGACCACGAAGATCGACATGTAGACGGAGCCGATCAGCAGGACGATCGCCATGTCGCCCACGCCGCTCTCCCTGATCTGCCGCCGCGCCGGGGCCGGGAGCCCGCTGGTGCCGCCGGCGCCGGTCGTGCCGAGCATCATCGTGGACGCGCTCACCACCGTCGCCGCGAAGAGGGCCGCCACCGCGGTGCCCACGAACGCCGGGCGGTGCGCGCGCAGCGCCGCCAGTGCCAGTCCTGTCGCCATGTCGATCATGGTCTCGCCGGGGGACCGCCCACCACCATGCGGCGGGCCGGTGGATCGTACGGGGGATAACCCCACCCCGCCCCGCGAGGCTTCGCGCCGCTCCCGAGGGGTTTCGCGCCCACTCCCGCGAGTGACAGCGGGCACAATGGCGCCGCCGCCACCTGCGCCTTCGCGCCCGGAGCGCAGGGTCCGTCGCAGACCGGGCCGCTGACCTCGTAAGGTCTTGTCCGTGTTGGAGGAGATGCGGATACGGTCGCTCGGAGTCATCGACGACGCGGTCGTCGAGCTGTCGCCAGGGTTCACCGCCGTGACGGGTGAGACCGGCGCGGGCAAGACGATGGTGGTCACGAGCCTTGGCCTGCTGCTCGGCGGGCGCGCGGACCCCGCCCTGGTGCGGATCGGCGCGAAGTCGGCGGTGGTGGAGGGCCGCATCGCTGTGCCCGCCGACTCGTCGGCGGCCGTGCGCGCGGAGGAGGCCGGTGCCGAACTGGACGACGGGGCGCTGCTGATCAGCCGTACCGTCTCGGCGGAAGGGCGCTCCCGGGCGCACCTGGGCGGACGCTCGGTCCCGGTGGGCGTGCTCGCCGAACTCGCCGACGACCTGGTCGCCGTGCACGGCCAGACCGACCAGCAGGGCCTGCTGAAGCCCGCCAGGCAGCGCGGCGCCCTCGACCGGTACGCGGGCGACGCGGTCGCCGTGCCGCTCGCCAAGTACACGGCCGCCTACCGCAGGCTGCGGGCCGTCACCACCGAGGTCGAGGAGATCACCACGCGCGCGCGGGAGCGTGCCCAGGAAGCGGATCTGCTGCGCTTCGGCCTCGAAGAGATCGGGGGCGTCGAACCGCGGGCCGGCGAGGACACCGAACTCGCCGCCGAGGCCGAGCGGCTCGGGCACGCCGAGGCCCTCGCCTCCGCCGCCACGTCCGCGCACGCCGCCCTCGCGGGCAACCCCGAGGACCCGGAGGTCGTCGACGCCGCCACGCTCGTCGCGGGTGCCTCCAGGGCCCTGGAGGCCGTACGCGCGCACGACCCCGCCCTGTCCGCGCTCGCGGAGCGCCTCGGGGAGATCGGGATCCTGCTGAGCGATGTGGCGGGTGAGCTCGCCGGATACGCCGACGACCTCGACGCCGATCCGCTGCGGCTGGCCGCGGTCGAGGAGCGGCGGGCGGCGCTGACCCAGCTCACCCGGAAGTACGGCGCCGACATCGACGCCGTGCTCGCCTGGGCAGAGGAGGGCGCCGCGCGCCTGACCGAGCTGGAGGGCGACGACGACCGGCTGGACGAGCTGATCGCCGAGCGGGACGCGCTGCGGGTCGAACTGGCGGGGCTCGCGCAGGCCTTGACCGACGCGCGCCAGGAGGCCGCCTCGCGGTTCGCGGCGGCCGTCACCGAGGAGCTCGCCTCGCTGGCGATGCCCCACGCGCGCGTGTCGATCGCCGTCAGCAGCACGGAGGTGCCCGAGGGGGCCGACGGCGTCGTGGTCGACGGCCGCACGGTCGCCTACGGCCCGGCGGGCGTCGACGAGGTGGAGCTCCTCCTCGCGCCGCACCCCGGAGCGCCCGCCCGGCCCATCGCCAAGGGCGCCTCGGGCGGTGAGCTGTCGCGCGTGATGCTCGCCGTCGAGGTGGTCTTCGCGGGCACGGACCCGGTCCCCACCTACCTCTTCGACGAGGTCGACGCGGGTGTCGGCGGCAAGGCCGCGGTCGAGATCGGCCGGCGCCTCGCGCGGCTGGCCAAGTCGGCGCAGGTCGTGGTCGTCACGCATCTGCCGCAGGTCGCCGCGTTCGCCGACCGGCAGCTGCTGGTCGAGAAGACGAACGACGGCATGGTGACGCGCTCCGGGGTCCAGGTCCTGGAGGGCGAGGCCCGGGTGCGGGAGCTCTCGCGGATGCTGGCGGGCCAGGAGGACTCG
The DNA here is from genome assembly GCF_055575715.1 of Streptomyces sp. NPDC034037. Lineage (NCBI taxonomy): Bacteria > Bacillati > Actinomycetota > Actinomycetes > Kitasatosporales > Streptomycetaceae > Streptomyces > Streptomyces sp. NPDC034037. Next base: position 14,680 of record NZ_JBVISC010000007.1, read on the forward strand.
GAGACGGCACGGGCCCACGCGGAGGAACTCCTGGCCACCGCCAGGGGGGACGGCTAAGGCCCCCTCCGGTCGGACCCCGCCAAGGTGTGCGGGCAGCCACCGGACACCCGCGGACGCGTCTGCTCAGTGACACGGCAGGCGCGTCCGCGGCTTTTCTCGGGCTGGCGGGCAGTTTCCCCGCGCCCCTGACAGGGCACCTCCCCTCACCCGTGTGGGTGATTGCGTTCCGGGAGTTGTCCCACCGGACACGGCAGGGACCTTTCGGCAGTGCCGCAACGGCCACCCCGGCTGGCATCCTTGGCGCAACGCCCAAGCACCGCACCGCACCGCCCCGCCCGACGCAGAGTCAGGAGCCCCGGCCGCGTGAGCCACGTGAGCAGCCATTCGCCGCACGGACAGACACCGCACGGGCGGACGCCGCTGCACACCGTTCACGTACTCGGCGGCGCCGGCGCGGGCAGCTGCGCGCACGTCAGATCGCTGGCCGCGGGCCTCGCCGCCCGGGGCGTACGGGTCACGGTGTGCGCCCCCGAGGAGGCCGCCCGCGCCTACGACTTCCCCGGCACGGGCGCCCGCCACGTCCACGTGCCGCGCAGCGGGGACCCCGCTTCCGTGGCCGCCCTCCGCGTGGCCTGCGCCGACGCCGACCTCGTGCACGCGCATGGGCTGCACGCCGCCTTCCGTGCCGCCCTGGCGCTGACCGGGCGCCGCACGCCGCTTGTCGTCACCTGGCACGGCCACGGGCCGGCGGCCGGCGCCCGCGCCCGCCTCCTGCGGGTGCTGGAGCGGCGCGTGGCCAAGGCCGCCGCCGTGGTCCTCGCCGCCTCGTCCGACCTCGTCGACCGGGCCCGCGCCAGAGGCGCGAGGGACGCCCGCCTCGCCGCCGTCGCGCTGCCGGCGCCCGCCCCCGCCGCCCCGCCCGCCGCCCACGAGGAGGAGCCGGACCGTCTCCGGCACAAGGCCCGTGCCGAACTGGGCGCGGTGGACCGCCCGTTGGTGCTGGCCGTCGGCGCCCTGGAACGGGACCGCGGCTACGGCATACTCCTCGACGCCACCCGCGCCTGGCGGCATCTGGACCCGCCGCCGCTCCTCGTCGTCGCCGGGGAGGGCCCCGAGCGCAGCGTCCTCCAGCGCCGTATCGAGGACGAGCGGCTCCCCGTCCGGCTGGTCGGGCGGCGCGACGACGTGCCGGACCTGCTCGCCGCCGCCGACATCGCGGTGCTGCCCGGCAGCCCGCAGTCCCGCTCCGTCCTCGCCCAGGAAGCCCTCCACGCGCGCGTGCCACTGGTCGCGGCAGCGGTCGACGGCATCCCCGAACTGGTCGGCGACGGCGCCGAACTCGTCCCCCAGCAGGACGCCGAGGCCTTCGCCACCGCCGTCGTACGCCTGCTCGCGGACCCGGCGCGCAGGGCGGAACTGCGGGACAGGGGCACGGCCCAGGCGGCCGGCTGGCCGACCGAGGACGACACCGTCACCCAAGTCCTCAGCGTCTACGACGAGTTGACCCAGCCCGTGCCCTACAGCTGAGGACCGGCGCGCACGGCCCTACGTCACATGACGGCGGGCCCGCAGCGCCAGGCTCAGCGCCAGGACCGTCTGCGGGTCGTCGAGGTCCGTGCCGAGCAGCTCGCTGATCCGGGCGAGGCGGTTGTACAGGGTCTGCCGGTTCAGATGCAGCTCGCGCGCCGTCTCCGCCTTGCGGCCCGCGTGCGCCAGATACGTCTGGAGGGTGGGCAGCAGCGGTGGCTTCGAACGCTGGTCGTGGGTGCGCAGCGGGCCGATCGCCCGGTCCACGAACGCCGCGAGGTCGGGATGGTCGCGGAGCCGCCACAGCAGCAGGTCGATGTCCAGGCGCCGCGCGTCGTACCAGGGCCGGTCGGTCAGGCCCTGCGCGGCCGTCGCCGTCTCGGCCGCGTGCCGCAGCCCCGCCGAGGCCGCCGCCCAGCCGCCCGCGACGCCGACCACGACGACCGGCGGCTGAGCCCCGGGCCGCTGCATCCCGGCCCGCTCCACGCCGGCCCGCAGCGCGGCCGCGACCCGGTCGGCCACCGCCGTGCGCTCCGACTCCGACCGCAGACCGAGCAGCAGGGGCACCCGGCCCTCGACAGGACGCACACCGAGCAGCACCGGCACGCCCACCGACGCCAGCTCCTCCGCGACCGCCCGCGCCAGCACCGCCCAGCCGCCGCCGGTCGGCAGTCCGTCCGCGAGCCGCATCACCACCGGGAGCAGCGGGCTGCCCGCCGGGCCCGGCCGGAAGCCGAGGACGCGGGCCTGCGCCGGGGCGTCGTCGGCCTTGATGCGCCCCTCCGCGAGGTCGGTGAGGAAGTCACCGCGGCCGCGCGCCGCCAGCTCTTCTTCCTGACGGGCCTGCATCAGCACCACCGCGAGGCTGCTCGCCGCCCGCTCCGCCGCGATGCGGTGCACCGGCAGCGGCGCCGCCTCCACCGCGAGCAGCACCAGACGGGCCCGCACCGAGCCCGCGCCCGGCCCGCCCCCGGGCACGTCGACGAGGACCGCGCCGGCCGGCGGGCCGTCCCGGTCGACGGTCCGGCCGCGCAGGCCCTCCCACACCTGGAGCGGGTCCGCGCACTCGGTGCCCGCCCCGGCGGCGTACAGGAGCTGCCCGTCCGCCGTCTCCAGGAACACCGGGTTGCCGCTGAACTCGGCGAGGATGCCGAGGACCTGCGGCACACCGCCGCCGCCCAGCAGCGCCTCCGTGCACCGCCGGTGCACCTCCTCGGCCCGCTGGAGCAGCGCGTAGTGGCCGTTGACGATCTCCGTGTGCACCTCTTCGGTGACCGTCACGAACGGCACCTCCCGGTGCAGTTGCACCAGCGGGAGACCGGCGGACCGCGCCGTCTCCACGATCGCCGCGGGCAGCCGGGCGAAGCGCGGCCCCAGCTCGACCACCAGCGCCGCGATGCCCCGCTCGGCGAGCTTGCGCACGAAGGCCCGCTGCTCGGCCGGGCGCGCCCCGAGCCCGAGCCCCGTGGTGAGCAGCAGCTCGCCGCCCTTGAGCAGCGAGGCGATGTTGGGCACCTCGCCCGCGTGCACCCACCGCACCGTCCGCTGCAGCCGGTCCGCGCCCGCGACGACCTCGGGGAGGCCGCCGCGCAGTCCCGGAAGTTCCAGCGCGCGCTGCACGGTGATGCCGCCCCGAGTGCCCTGACTGTCCATGGCGCGGACGCTACCGGGGCGCGCGCCGCCGGAACATCTCCGACGGGCCCAGGCGGCGGGCGGCGGGCGCCGCCGGGGCGCAACTCGTCGCCCCGGCGCGGGAAATTGCGTACTTCGCTGCTGCTTGTGGCGTATGTCACGCCATAGGGAGGGCTAGCCCCCGTACGCCCCCGAGGCGGTCAGCCGCAGGGCCGTGTCGATCAGCGGCACGTGGCTGAACGCCTGCGGGAAGTTGCCGACCTGGCGCTGCGCCGCGGAGTCCCACTCCTCGGCGAGCAGTCCCAGGTCGTTGCGGAGGGCCAGCAGCTTCTCGAAGAGCTTGCGCGCCTCGTCCACCCGGCCGATCATCGCCAGGTCGTCGGCGAGCCAGAACGAGCACGCGAGGAACGCGCCCTCGTCGCCCTCCAGGCCGTCCAGGTTCTCGTCGTCGCCGGACGTCGGGTAGCGCAGGATGAAGCCGTCCGGCGTGGACAGCTCCCGCTGGATCGCCTCGATCGTGCCGATCACGCGCTTGTCGTCGGGCGGCAGGAAGCCCATCTGCGGGATCAGCAGCAGCGAGGCGTCCAGTTCCTTGGAGCCGTAGGACTGCGTGAAGGTGTTGCGCTCCGGGTCGTAACCCTTCTCACACACGTCCCGGTGGATGTCGTCGCGCAGCTCGCGCCACTTCTCCAGCGGGCCGTCCGCCTCCCCGGACTCCAGGAGCTTGATGGTCCGGTCGACGGCGACCCAGGCCATCACCTTGGAGTGCACGAAGTGGCGGCGCGGGCCGCGCACCTCCCAGATGCCCTCGTCCGGCTCGTCCCAGTGGTCCTCCAGGTAGCGGATCAGCTTGAGCTGGAGCAGCGAGGCGTAGTCGTTGCGGGCCAGGCCCGTCATGTGCGCCAGGTGCAGCGCCTCGGTGACCTCGCCGTACACGTCCAGCTGGAGCTGGTGGGCCGCGCCGTTGCCCGCCCGGACCGGCTGGGAGCCCTCGTACCCGGGCAGCCAGTCCAGCTCGGTCTCGCCCAGCTCGCGCTCGCCCGCGATGCCGTACATGATCTGGAGGTTCTCCGGGTCGCCCGCCACCGCCCGCAGCAGCCACTCGCGCCAGGCGCGGGCCTCCTCGCGGTAGCCGGTGCGCAGCAGCGACGACAGCGTGATCGCCGCGTCCCGCAGCCAGGTGAAGCGGTAGTCCCAGTTGCGCGAGCCCCCGATGTCCTCGGGCAGCGAGGTGGTGGGCGCGGCGACGATGCCGCCGGTCGGCGCGTACGTGAGCGCCTTCAGGGTGATCAGGGAGCGGACCACGGCCTCGCGGTAGGGCCCGTGGTACGTGCAGTGCTCGACCCAGTCGCGCCAGAAGTCCTCCGTGGCGGTCAGCGCCACCTCGGGCTCCGGCAGGGGCGGCTGCTGCTTGTGCGAGGGCTGCCACGAGATGGTGAACGCGATCCGCTCACCCGGGGCGACGGTGAAGTCCGAGTACGTGGTGAGGTCCTTGCCGAAGGTCTCGGCCTCGGTGTCCAGCCACACGGAGTCGGGGCCCGCCACGGCCACCGTGCGCCCGTCCACCTTGTGCACCCAGGGCACCACGCGCCCGTAGCTGAAGCGCATCCGCAGCGTCGAGCGCATCGGCACCCGGCCGCTGACGCCCTCGACGATCCGCACCAGCTGCGGGGCGTCGTTGTCGCGCGGCGGCATGAAATCGATCACGCGGACGGTGCCGCGTGGGGTATCCCACTCCGATTCGAGCACCAGGGAGTCGCCGCGGTAGGTGCGGCGGGCAGCCGTCGGGGGCTGCCCCTTGGGGTCGTACGCGGGCCCGAGGCGCCAGAAGCCGTGCTCCTCGGTGCCCAACAGGCCGGCGAAAACGGCGTGGGAGTCGAAGCGGGGCAGGCACAGCCAGTCGACTGTGCCGTCCCGGCAGACCAGGGCAGCGGTCTGCATGTCTCCGATGAGTGCGTAGTCCTCGATGCGCCCGGCCACGTGCATCTCCAGTCGAACGGCCACGTTCGCCCCGCGGGGCGCTTACTTACTTAATCAGCGGTCAAGTGATCGTTGCCGAGCGCTTGTTCCGGGTGCAAGGCGGGGTGGTGCCGTGTGCCGGATGGGGCTCGGCAGCGAGTGTCCGAGCAGGATACGACGCAGGTCGATGATCTGCGCGCCCCTCCCGGCAACGAGGCGCCGCCGAACGGGTGAGCGGCAGGTGGGAGGTGGTGTCCGATGGTATGCGAGGGTCCCGCGGGGGGAGCGCGGGTGTGCGGATCCTGTGACCGCGGGGTGTGTGCCGGTGACGGTGGGGTGGGTGCCCGGTGGCGGAGCGTGGCCCCCCGCCCGGCGGCGGCGTCGCCCGGAAGCGGGTCCGTTCTGTCGCTGATACCCTGGTAGCCCGTGAGCCGGTGGTCATAGAACCCCCGAACCGCAGCGACGGCGCCTCCCCCAGAATCCCCGGTGAGGCCGCCGGTACGCACCTCCAGACCGCGACCACGGGAGCCCCCTCTTGGCCATGCAGCCCAAATCCAGGACGACCAAGCACATCTTCGTCACCGGGGGTGTCGCCTCCTCCCTCGGCAAGGGTCTGACTGCCTCCAGCCTGGGTGCGCTCCTCAAGGCGCGTGGCCTGCGCGTCACGATGCAGAAGCTCGACCCGTACCTGAACGTCGACCCGGGCACGATGAACCCCTTCCAGCACGGTGAGGTGTTCGTCACCAACGACGGCGCCGAGACCGACCTGGACATCGGCCACTACGAGCGCTTCCTCGACGTCGACCTCGACGGCTCGGCGAACGTGACCACCGGCCAGGTCTACAGCCAGGTCATCGCCAAGGAGCGCCGCGGCGAGTACCTCGGCGACACCGTGCAGGTCATCCCGCACATCACCAACGAGATCAAGCACCGCATCCGCCGCATGGCGACCGACGACGTCGACGTCGTCATCACCGAGGTCGGCGGCACGGTCGGCGACATCGAGTCGCTGCCGTTCCTGGAGACGGTCCGCCAGGTCCGCCACGAGGTCGGCCGCGACAACGTCTTCGTGGTGCACATCTCGCTGCTGCCCTACATCGGCCCCTCCGGCGAGCTGAAGACCAAGCCCACCCAGCACTCGGTGGCCGCCCTGCGCAACATCGGCATCCAGCCGGACGCCATCGTGCTGCGCGCCGACCGCGAGGTCCCGACCGCCATCAAGCGCAAGATCTCGCTGATGTGCGACGTCGACGAGGCCGCCGTGGTCGCCGCCATCGACGCCAAGTCGATCTACGACATCCCGAAGGTGCTGCACACCGAGGGCCTGGACGCCTACGTCGTGCGCAAGCTCGACCTGCCCTTCCGGGACGTCGACTGGACCCAGTGGGACGACCTGCTCGACCGCGTGCACAACCCGCGGCACGAGGTCACCGTCGCGCTGGTCGGCAAGTACATCGACCTGCCCGACGCCTATCTGTCGGTGACCGAGGCCATGCGCGCCGGCGGCTTCGCGAACAAGGCCCGCGTCAAGGTCAAGTGGGTCACCTCCGACGACTGCAAGACCCCGGCGGGCGCCGAGAAGCAGCTCGGCGACGTCGACGCGATCCTCATCCCGGGCGGCTTCGGCGAGCGCGGTGTCGACGGCAAGGTCGGCGCCATCCGGTACGCCCGCGAGAACAAGGTGCCGCTGCTCGGCATCTGCCTGGGCCTGCAGTGCATCGTCATCGAGGCCGCCCGCAACCTCGCGGACATCCCGGACGCCAACTCCACCGAGTTCGACGCGGCCACCGGCCACCCGGTGATCTCCACCATGGCCGAGCAGCTCGACATCGTCGCCGGTGAGGGCGACATGGGCGGCACCATGCGTCTTGGCATGTACCCGGCCAAGCTGGCCGAGGGCTCCATCGCGCGCGAGGTGTACGACGGCAAGGAGTACATCGAGGAGCGCCACCGCCACCGCTACGAGGTGAACAACGCCTACCGCGCGGACCTGGAGAAGAAGGCCGGGATCCTGTTCTCCGGCACCTCCCCGGACGGCAAGCTCGTCGAGTACGTCGAGTACCCCCGCGAGGTGCACCCCTACCTCGTCGCCACCCAGGCCCACCCGGAGCTGCGCTCGCGCCCCACGCGTCCGCACCCGCTCTTCGCCGGTCTGGTGAAGGCGGCCGTCGAACGCCAGGAGCGCGCGGCCAAGCCGGCCGCCGAGGCCGGTGCGTGACGACGGACGCCGGTAGCGGCGGACGCCGGGTCCGGTAAGCGACACCGGGGCGATACGGTTGCCGGGGTGCGCGCCTTTTGCGGCGCGTGCCCCGGTTTTCGTTTGCACGCGTGGGAGGACAGGGCGACATGACGATCAAGGACACCGCCGAGGAGTGGCAGGTCACGGCCACGGCCACCCCCTTCGTCGGGAACAAGACCTCCGTGCGCACCGACGACGTGCTCATGCCCGACGGCTCCGTCGTCCGCCGCGACTACCAGGTCCACCCGGGCTCGGTGGCCGTCCTCGCGCTCGACGAGGAGGGCCGCGTCCTGGTGATCCGCCAGTACCGCCACCCCGTGCGCCACAAGCTCTGGGAGATCCCCGCGGGCCTGCTCGACGTCCCCGGCGAGAACCCCCTGCACGCCGCGCAGCGCGAACTCTACGAAGAGGCGCACGTCAAGGCCGAGGACTGGCGTGTCCTGACCGACGTCTACACCTCGCCCGGCGGCTGTGACGAGGCCGTGCGCATCTTCCTCGCCCGCGACATCGCCGAGGCCGAGGGCGAGCGCTTCGAGGTCTTCGAGGAGGAGGCCGACATGGAGCTGACCCGCGTACCGCTGGACGAGCTGGTCCGCGCGGTGCACGCCGGTGAGCTGCACAACAACTGCCTGGTCGTGGGCGTCCTCTCGCTGTACGCGGCCCTGCGGGGCGACGGGGTCGACGCCCTGCGCCCGGCCGAGGCGCCCTGGCCCGCGCGCCCCTTCGAGGCCTGACCGCCAGGGGTCAGGCACGATCGGCCCCACCGGTATGACGATCTGCTGATCCGATCGGGGGACTTGTGCGCGCCGCCTGGCCGGGAGGGCCGCGAGCCCTGAACTAGGCTCTGAAAGCGTCCCGCCCGAAGTCCCGGCGGGTTCGTGCGCAGGCGGACGGGAGCGTGGCCCGTGACGGATCAGGCGGTCGACACCGACGGTACGGCGGCGGGTGGCGCGGTGCCCTCGCCCGCCGCCGCCCCGGAGCCGACAAGTGATCAGTTCGTCGGCCGGAGCCGGGAGTTGAAGGAACTCCGCGCGGACATCGGCCGGGCGGGCCTCGATACCCTCTCGGGCCGCAAGGCGCCCCGCGCCCGCGTGCTGCTCATCGCCGGCCGCCCCGGCTCCGGCCGCACCTCGCTCGCCGAGGAACTCGTGCGCCGGGTCACCGGCGACTACCCCGACGGCGTGCTGCGGGCCCGCCTCATGGAGCCCGACGGCGAGCGGGTGCCCACGGAACGCACCGCCCGCGACCTCCTCGACGCCCTCGCCGTCCCCGCACCGCCCGGCGCCCACGCGGACGACCTCTGCGCCCTGCTGCGGGACACCCTCAAGGACCGCAGGGCCCTGCTGCTCCTCGACGACGCGGTGGACGCCGAACAGGTCGACCCGCTGCTTCCCGACACCCCCGAGTGCCTTGTCGTCGCCGTCTCCGAGGGCCCGCTCACCGGCATCCCCGACGTACGGCCGTGCACCCTCGGCGGGCTGGACAAGGCGGCCGCAGTGCACCTGCTGGCCCGCGCCGCGGGACCGGTGCGCATCACCGTCGACCCGGGCTCGGCGGAATCCCTCGTGGAGGCCTGCGCGGCCCACCCCGCGGCCCTCGTCCTGGCCGGCGGCTGGCTGTCCGTGCGGCCCAAGGCGGCCCTCGCCGATCTCGCCAAGCGGGTGCACGACCTGCCCGACGAGGGCTCACCGCTGGCCCGCGTCTTCCGGCACACCTACGCCTCGCTCTCCGGCCCCTCCGCACGGGTCCTGCGCCTGCTCTCCCTCGCCCCCTCCGGCCACGTCGACCCGCACACCGCGTCCGCGCTCGCCGGCTGCTCGGTCTCCGGCGCCAAGGCCGCCCTGGACGACTTCGCCGCCCTCGGCCTCGTGCGCCGCGTGGGGTCCGCCGTGCCGCAGTACGAGGTGCCCGGCTGCCTGGTGCCGCTGCTCAAGGCCCTCACCGAGACCCAGGACCGCCCGGCCGAGCTGCAGCTGGCCCGCGCCCGGATGCTGGAGCGGACCGTACGGCTGCTCCAGTCCTGCCGGGCGGTCACCGAGCCGGACGCCTCCGCCGCCCGCAAGAAGCTCGCGGGCATGCCGCGCGCCCTGCGTTTCGAAGGTCCCGGCGCCGCCGAGGAGTGGCTGACGGTCCGCGAGCCCGCGCTGCTCGCCGCCGCCCGCCTCGCGGTGGCCGACGGGGACCTCGACACCCTGGCCCGGCGCCTGATGGCGGCCCTCACGCGGGCCCTCGTCGCCCACCGGGGCACCCAGGCGGCCGCCCCACGGCTGTGGGGCATCCACCAGCTGGTCCTGGACGTGGCCGAGCGGCGCGACCTGCCCCGCGAGAAGGCCGCCGCGCTGCTGAACCTCGCGGACATCGACGCGCAGACCGGCCGCACGCGCGAGGCGCTCGCGCGCTACCGGGCCGCTCTGGACGCGGGACGCGCGGCGGGCGACTTCTACGCCACCGGCCGCGCGATGGAATCCGTAGGCGGCGCCTACCAGGAGCTGGGGGACTTCTCCCGGGCCTCCGACTGGTTCGGCAGGGCGCTGGCCCAGCGCCTGGCCCGCGGCGAGCGCGCCGACGCCGCCCGCCTCTACGGCCGCATCGGCGCCGTGCACACCTACGCGGGACGCTACGGCGAGGCGCTGCGCAACTGGAGTTCGGCGGTCACGGGCCACCGCAAGAACGGCGATGTGGCCGCCCAGGCACGGGCGTTGAGCGAGATGGCGCGGGTGCAGGAGTACGCCGGCCGGCCCGAGGAGTCGCTGCGCACCTGCCAGGAAGCCGTCGAATGGGCGCGGCACGCGCAGGACGTACGCCTCCAGGCGGCTCTGCAGCTGCGCCTCGCCGACACCCTGGACCGGCTCGGCGACCCGACCGCCGCCCGGCTGCACCGAGGGGCCGCCGAGCGCATGCTGGGAGAGGAGTACCTGACGGCCGCCAGATTTGAATCGAACGGTGGAGCACCGTCTTCCGCCTACGAAATCCGCAGTGCATCCGCAGAGGATTGAAGTATTGAAAGGCTAGACAGCGAGAAATCCTTCATTAGACTGGCTCCGCCGCGTACATTCGTGGTGTCCCCCGTTGCGCCCTCGTGTGCACCGGTCTGCGTTGCATTGCCCGAGAAATCCCCTGAGCCAAGGACCGTGATCGACGATGAAGGTCGGCATCCCCCGCGAGGTCAAGAACAACGAGTTCCGGGTGGCCATCACCCCCGCCGGCGTGCACGAGCTGGTGCGCCACGGCCACCAGGTCGTCATCGAGCGGAACGCCGGCGTCGGCTCCTCGATCACGGACGAGGAGTACGTCTCGGCCGGCGCCCAGATCCTGGACACCGCCGACGAGGTCTGGGCCGCCGCCGACCTGCTCCTGAAGGTCAAGGAGCCCATCGCGGAGGAGTACCACCGCCTCCGCAAGGACCAGACCCTCTTCACCTACCTCCACCTGGCCGCGTCCAGGGAGTGCACGGACGCGCTCCTGGAGTCGGGCACGACCGCCATCGCGTACGAGACCGTCGAGACCGCGAACCGCGCCCTGCCGCTGCTCGCCCCGATGTCCGAGGTCGCGGGCCGTCTCGCCCCCCAGGTCGGCGCCTACCAGCTGATGGCCGCCAACGGCGGCCGCGGCGTCCTGCCGGGCGGCGTCCCGGGTGTGGCCGCGGGCAAGGCGGTCGTCATCGGCGGCGGCGTCTCCGGCTGGAACGCCGCGCAGATCGCCATCGGCATGGGCTTCCACGTCACCCTGCTCGACCGGGACATCAACAAGCTCAAGGAAGCCGACAAGATCTTCGGCACGAAGATCCAGACGGTCATCTCCAACGCCTTCGAACTGGAGAAGGCCTGCCTGGAGGCCGACCTCGTCATCGGCGCCGTGCTGATCCCGGGCGCCAAGGCCCCGAAGCTCGTCACCAACGAGCTGGTCTCGCGCATGAAGCCCGGAAGTGTCCTTGTCGACATCGCGATCGACCAGGGCGGCTGCTTCGAGGACTCGCACCCGACCACGCACGCCGAGCCGACCTTCCCGGTGCACAACTCGGTCTTCTACTGCGTCGCCAACATGCCCGGCGCGGTCCCCAACACCTCCACCTACGCGCTGACCAACGCGACGATGCCGTACATCGTCGAACTGGCCAACCGCGGCTGGGTCGAGGCCCTGCGCCGCGACCCGGCGCTGGCCCTGGGCCTCAACACCCATGACGGCAAGGTCGTTTACAAGGAGGTCGCCGAGGCCCACGGGCTCGACCACGTCGAGCTGGAGTCCCTCCTCGGCTGACGCGCGCGCCCCGCGTCAACGAAAGTCGTCAATCTCACGCCAGCGGCCGGACCTTGAGAGGGGTCCGGCCGTACGCGTATCGGTGGCGACCCGGTCAACTCGCCTTGAACGTAACCCTTTAACCGATTCGCCCCGCCGAGAAACGTGCCGCGGGCAAGCCGCATGCCCTTGACATCGAGGTGTCTCTTTGCCGACACATCGGGTCCGGTCCGGCGGATTGTGTTGCTGCGGAGCGGTGACACGCCATAGAGTCGCCAACCGTCGGCATGGTGCCACGCTGACCTATCGAGAAGTTTCCTGGTCACCAAGGAGGTAAGACGACTTGTGAATGAGTCGACATTTGCTCCCGGGGGTGGTCAACCAGGAACCTCTGTGCGGGGCCAAGGACCCGTCGGGCTCCAGGCCGTCGGCTCCGTCGCTGTCCGAACCTTCGAAGCCCGGCAGAGCCCCCAGCCGACACAGTCAGCACCCCAGAGCATGGATGGCCATCACGTGAACGCCATGGCCGGCGACCGGAGTGGCGATAACACCCACACCCACCTCGCCGACTACGAGGAACTGCCCCAGGGGCACTTCTACGACCCCGACGCCGAGTACGAGCCCGATCCGGAGTACGCGGCCACGCTCGCGCCCGACGCGGCCCGCCAGCGCCGCGAGCGCATCGGCCCCACGGGGCGCCCGCTGCCGTACTTCCCGATCCCCGGGCCGCTGACCGACCACGGTCCGGCCAAGATCATCGCGATGTGCAACCAGAAGGGCGGCGTCGGCAAGACGACGTCGACCATCAACCTGGGCGCCGCCCTCGCGGAGTACGGGCGCCGGGTCCTGCTCGTCGACTTCGACCCGCAGGGCGCCCTCTCCGTGGGTCTCGGGGTGAACCCGATGGAGCTGGACCTGACGGTCTACAACCTCCTCATGGAGCGCGGCATGTCCGCCGACGAGGTGCTCCTGAAGACGGCGGTCCCCAACATGGACCTGCTGCCCAGCAACATCGACCTGTCGGCCGCCGAGGTGCAGTTGGTCAGCGAGGTCGCGCGCGAGTCCACGCTCCAGCGGGCGCTCAAGCCGCTGATGCAGGACTACGACTACATCGTGATCGACTGTCAGCCCTCGCTCGGCCTGCTCACCGTGAACGCCCTGACGGCGGCGCACAAGGTGATCGTGCCGCTGGAGTGCGAGTTCTTCGCGCTGCGCGGCGTGGCCCTGCTGACGGAGACCATCGAGAAGGTCCAGGAGCGGCTCAACCCCGAGCTGGAGCTCGACGGCATCCTCGCGACCATGTACGACTCCCGCACGGTGCACAGCCGTGAGGTGCTCGCGCGCGTGGTCGAGGCCTTCGACGACCACGTCTACCACACGGTCATCGGGCGCACGGTCCGCTTCCCGGAGACCACGGTCGCCGGCGAGCCGATCACCACGTACGCCTCCAACTCGGTCGGCGCCGCCGCCTATCGTCAGCTCGCCAGGGAGGTGCTCGCCCGGTGTCACGCCGAGTGAGTCTGCCCGGGGCCGACGAACTGTTCCGTACGACCGGGGGGACGGCCCTTCAGGCGTCCTCCCCGCGGCGCCCGGCGAACGGCGAGGCGAGAGTGCCCGCCCCGGCGGGCGAGAGCGACGGGAGCGCCGCCACGGCCGACGGGACGGCGCGCGCCGACAGCGGCGAGGCGGCCGAACACGCGGCCACGGACGCGGAGTCCGGGGCCGAGTCCCGCAGCCGCTCCGCGAACGACGCCGACAAGGGCGCGGGGCGCCGCCCGGCAGGGGCGCAGGAAGGTTCTGCCGCCCAGGGCGGCAAGTCCGGTGGCTCGTCGAGCGCGCAGGCGCGGCGCCGGGCACGGGCGGCCAACCGGCGCCCGAGCGGCCGCGAGCGGCACGACGAGAAGATCACGGTGTACGTCTCCGCCGAGGAGCTGATGGACCTCGAACACGCGCGGCTGGTGCTGCGCGGGGAGCACGGGCTCGCGGTCGACCGCGGGCGGATCGTGCGCGAGGCCGTCGCCGTCGTCCTCGCCGACCTGGAGTCGCGGGGGGACGCGAGCATTCTCGTACGACGGTTGCGCGGGCGGTAGGGGTAGCGTTCCCGCCTGATGGCCACGAACGACGACCCCGCACCGCCCGCCCGTCGGCGCCCCCTGGGGCGGGGGCCCGGGGAGCCGCCCGCGGAGGCGGAGCCGGGTCCCGCCGCGGAGCCGGAGTCTTTCGATCCGGAGCCCGCCGAGCCCGCGCCTTCCGATGCGGAGCCGTCCGCCGAGCCCGATGACGGCCGCTTCAAGGTCCGGCTGGCGAACTTCGAAGGCCCCTTCGATCTGCTGCTCCAGCTGATCTCCCGGCACAAGCTGGACGTGACCGAGGTCGCGCTGTCCCAGGTGACCGACGAGTTCATGGCGCACATCCGGGCCATGGGGCCTGACTGGGACCTCGATCAGACGACCGAGTTCCTCGTCGTCGCCGCCACGCTCCTGGACCTGAAGGCCGCGCGGCTGCTGCCCGCCGCCGAGGTCGAGGACGAGGCCGACCTGGCGCTGCTGGAAGCGCGGGACCTGCTCTTCGCGCGGCTGCTCCAGTACCGCGCGTACAAGCAGATCGCGGACATCTTCAACGAGCGGCTCGCCGCCGAGGGCCGCCGCTATCCGCGCACCGTCGGCCTCGAGCCGCACCACGCCGAGCTGCTCCCGGAAGTCGTCATCAGCATCGGGGCACAGGGCTTCGCCAAGCTCGCCGTGCGGGCGATGCAGCCGCGCGCCGAGCCGCAGGTGTACGTCGACCACATCCACGCCCCGCTGGTCTCCGTGCGGGAGCAGGCCGCTCTGGTGGTCGCCCGGCTGCGGGAGCGGGGGGAGATGGAATTCCAGGTCCTCGTGGCGGACGCGGGGGACACCCTGACCGTCGTCGCGCGTTTCCTGGCCCTCTTGGAGCTGTACCGCGAGAAGGTCGTCGCCCTGGACCAGGAGAACCCCCTGGAGGAGCTGATGGTGCGCTGGACCGGCGGTGACAGCGCCGAGGAGCCGACCGTGACCGACGAGTTCGACCGGGCCCCCGAGCCGATGGAGGAGAAGGCGTGAGCGAGCACCCCGCGGGCGACCTGGCCGGCGCCGTCGCGGAGCTGGAGCTGCGGCCCGCGCTGGAAGCCGTCCTGATGGTCGTCGACGAGCCGGCCACCGAGGAGCATCTGGCGAAGATCCTCCAGCGGCCCCGGCGCGAGGTGGCGGACGCGCTGCGTGCGCTCGCCGACGAGTACACCGCGCAGCGGCGCGGCTTCGAGCTGCGGCTCGTCGCCGGCGGCTGGCGGTTCTACACGCGCCCGGAGTACGCCACCGCCGTGGAGGGCTTCGTGCTCGACGGGCAGCAGGCGCGGCTCACCCAGGCTGCTCTGGAGACCCTCGCGGTCGTCGCGTACCGCCAGCCGGTCAGCCGTTCCAGGGTCTCCGCGGTGCGCGGGGTGAACTGCGACGGCGTGATGCGCACCCTTCTCCAGAGGGGTCTGGTCCAGGAGGCGGGCGCGGAACCCGAAACAGGTGCGATCCTGTACAGGACGACGAACTACTTTCTGGAGCGGATGGGCCTGCGTGGCCTGGACGAGCTCCCGGAGCTCGCGCCCTTCCTCCCCGAGGCGGACGCGATCGAGGCCGAGACCCAGGAAGGCGTTCCGTCGTTCGACCCGGACGCACCCGATGCGCCGGGGTACGAGTACACCCAGGACACAGCCGACTAAACGGAACTTTGATGCGAAGCAGCAACGGCAGGAACAGCAGCGGAAACAACGGCGGGAGCCGTGGTGGCAACAGCGGCGGCCGTGGCAGCAGCGGTGGCCGCGGCAATTACCGGGGTGCCGGTAACGGCCGCGACGACCGGCAGGGGCCCAAGCAGGGCGGCAAGCCGGGCGACAAGCGGGACGACAGGCGCGACGACAAGCCGAGCCGGCCGAGCAAGCCGCGCCCCGAGGAGCGCCGCTACGACGTGGGCGGCTCCGACGCGGTCTTCGGCGCCGGGGCGCGCAAGGGCCGCGGCGCGGCCGCGCGCGGTGGCGCCAAGGGCGGCCCCCGCACCTCCCAGGGCACCGGCGCCCGCGGCAGCCGCCGCCCGGCCCCCGCGACCTCGCGGGAGTTCGACACCCGCCAGGAGGAGCGCAACCGCGAGCGGTACGCGGACAAGCCCAAGGTGAACCTCCCCAAGACCTTCCCGGGCGCCGAGCAGGAGGGCGAGCGCCTGCAGAAGGTCCTGGCCCGCGCGGGCTACGGCTCGCGCCGCGCCTGCGAGGAGCTGGTCGACGAGGCCCGCGTCGAGGTCAACGGCGAGATCGTCCTGGAGCAGGGGTTGCGCGTCGACCCCGAGCGGGACGAGATCAAGGTCGACGGCCTGACGGTGGCCACGCAGTCGTACCAGTTCTTCGCGCTGAACAAGCCCGCCGGCGTCGTCTCCACCATGGAGGACACCGAGGGCCGGCAGTGCCTCGGCGACTACGTGACCAACCGTGAGACGCGGCTGTTCCACGTGGGGCGGCTCGACACCGAGACCGAGGGCGTCATCCTGCTCACCAACCACGGCGAGCTGGCGCACCGCCTGACCCACCCCAAGTACGGCGTGAAGAAGGTCTACCTCGCGCACATCGTGGGCCCCATCCCGCGTGACCTGGGCAAGCAGCTCAAGGACGGCATCCAGCTTGAGGACGGGTACGCCCGCGCGGACCACTTCCGCGTCGTCGAGCAGACCGGCAAGAACTACCTGGTCGAGGTCACCCTGCACGAGGGCCGCAAGCACATCGTGCGGCGCATGCTCGCCGAGGCGGGCTTCCCCGTGGACAAGCTGGTGCGGGTCGCCTTCGGGCCGATCACCCTGGGCGACCAGAAGTCGGGCTGGCTGCGGCGCCTTTCGAACACGGAGGTCGGCATGCTGATGAAGGAAGTCGACCTCTAGGCCTTCACCCCCGTCCGGGGCTTGTGACCGCCCGCCCACCCCCTTTATAGTCCTGGTGACCATAAAGGGGGTGGGTGGGCATGTCCGTGTCCGGGACCTACGACAAGTACGCCTTCGAGCCGTTCGCCGTCACCGTGGACCTCGCGGTGTTCACCATCCGCGAGGGCGCGCTGCACGTCCTGCTCGTCGAACGCGGCGAGGAGCCCTACGCGGGGCGCTGGGCGCTGCCCGGCGGCTTCCTGCTGCCCGACGAGTCCGCGGAGAGCGCGGCGCAGCGCGAACTGGCCGAGGAGACGGGCCTCGCGGACGTCGGGGGACTGCATCTGGAGCAGGTGCGCACCTACAGCGCCCCGGACCGCGATCCGCGCATGCGCGTCGTCTCCGTGGCCTTCGCGGCGCTCGTCGCCGACCCGCCCCAGGTGCGCGGGGGCGGTGACGCGGCCCGCGCCGCCTGGCTGCCGTACCACCCGGCCGCCTACCGACCGCTCGCCTTCGACCATGACCGGATCCTCGCCGACGCCCACGAACGCGTCGGCGCCAAGCTGGAGTACACGGGCCTCGCCACCGCCTTCTGCCCGCCCGAGTTCACCCTCGGCGAGCTGCGGCAGGTCTACGAGGCGGTGTGGGGCGCCGAACTGGACCCTGCCAACTTCCGGCGCAAGGTCGTCGGCACCGCCGGCCTCGTCGAGGCGGTCCCCGGTGCCGCGCGGCTGACCGGCGGACGCGGCAAACCCGCCGCGCTCTACCGCGCGGGCACCGCCACCGCCCTCCACCCGCCCCTGCTGCGCCCCGCCTCGGAAGGACAGCCCTCATGAAGCGCGCCGCCACCGGAACCCTGCTCGGCCTCGCCCTCGGGGACGCGCTCGGCTTCCCCACCGAGTTCAACGACGTACCGTCGATCCTCGCCAAGTGCGGCCCATGGCGGGACATGGAGCTGCCGAAGCCGGCCTTCATCACCGACGACACGCAGATGACCCTCGCGCTCGCCCGCGCCCTTAAGGCCGCCGCCGCACGCGGCCTGTGCGGACCGGAGCGGTTCGCCCTGCTCGCCCGCCGGGAGTTCGTCGCCTGGAACGAGTCCCCGGACAACAACCGTGCCCCGGGCACCACCTGCATCCGGGCCTGTGAACTGCTCGCCGACGAGGAGCGGGCCTGGCGCGACGCCAGCCAGACGCACTCCAAGGGGTGCGGGGCCAACATGCGCGTCGCGCCGCTCGGCCTCCTGCCCGGCCTGGACGACGAGGTGCGGGCCGGCGCCGCGCAGCTCCAGTCCGCGCTCACCCACGGCCACCCCACCGCGCTCGCCGCGAGCGACCTGACGGCGTACGCGGTGCGCCTGCTGGCCCGGGGCACGGAGCCGATGGGCCTGGTCGGCCTGTTGCGCTCGTACGCGCTGGAGAACCGCACCCACTACCGGCAGGCGTGGCTCGGTGACCTGTGGAACCGCTCGCGGGCGTCCTCGCCGGAGCGGTTCATCGCCCACGGCTGGGACGAGTGCCTGGCCGTCCTCGAACGGCTGGCGGGCGCGCTGCGGGCCGCCAACCCGGAGACCGACCCCTGCCTGGCCACCGGCGCGGGCTGGATCGCCGAGGAGGCCCTGGCCACCGGGCTGCTGTGCTTCCTGATGTTCATCGACGAGCCGGTCACCGCGCTGCGCAGGGCCGCCTGCACCTCGGGCGACTCGGACTCCGTGGCCTGCCTGGCCGGGGCCTTCGCGGGCGCCCACTTCGGCGCCGACGCCTGGCCCGCCGACTGGGTCGAACGCGTCGAGCACCGCGACGAGCTGCTGGCGTTCGGGGCGCTCTGGGACGCCTGAGCGGGCGCCCTCAGGCGTCCAGGGCCGAGGCCCGCCGGGCGCGCACGAGGAAGTCCGCGACCCGCTCCCGGTCCGGCTCGGCCGGCAGGGGGCTGTGCCGGGCCGCCTCCCGCGCCTGCTCCGTGAGGCGGCCCATCCACGCCTCGACCTCGCTCCAGGGCATCTCGCCGCGCTTGACCGCGAGGAGCGGCTCCCGCTGGTCGCCGACGTCGATCGTCAGCCGCCCGGTGCGCAGCACGTCGCGGCAGGACGTCAGCAGCCGCAGCAGGTGCATGGCGTGCTTCCAGCGGGGGGCGCCGTGGAGCCGGATGTCCGCCTCCAGCTTCTTGCGCTGGCCGAGCGCGTAGCCGGTGAAGGTGTCGTGGACCCGGCGGGAGAGGAACGCCTCGCGCAGCGCCAGCAGCTCGCGGCCGGTGTCCGTGACGTGTTCGACGTGCGGGGAGTGCAGGCACTCCAGGATGTTCGGATTGGCGCGCAACGCGAGTTCACAGAAGCGTTCGAGCTCCCAGCTGAACTGCTCGTCGGCGGGCCCGTCGAGGTGCGTCGGCGGCTTCTCGAAGCGCCAGAACAGCGCGGTCGGGGCCTGGAAGACGCCCCTGCGGTCGGTGTCGCTGCCCTCCGTGGCCAGACCGAAGGCCCGCGAGCCCATCACGCAGGCGTAGACGGTGTGGTCGCGGACCAGGGCCAGATCCGCGTCCCTGCCGGAGCCCGGGCCGAGGGCCGGGGCGAGGTCCTGGGGCTGCATGCGGGGAGCGTACGGCGCCCCGCGGGCGAGGTCGTGCGAATTTCCGGCGGGCCCGATCGCACGGCGGCCCGGTCCGCTCCTCCGACGCCCCGTCCGGTCCGAGTGGCGACCGGCTCCGGACGGCGCGACATTGTTCCCGAGGCGCCGGACCGAGCGGCGCCGGACCGAGCCGCCGGGGAGGCCGGAGCCGCTCCCGGGCAGGCCGCGAACGACATGGCCCGGGCGGCGGCCCCCCGACCCGGCGAGGCGCGCGGCGCCCGTCTCGGCAGACGGGCGCCGCGCGCTCCCGCCCGGGGCGCTGACTACGCTTGCCGTACAACAGTCATACGTACGCGAGCGAGGAGCAGCACTGTGGCGGTACGAGCGGTCCGGGGCGCCGTCCAACTGGACAAGGACGAGGCCGGGCACATGGGGGAGCAGGTCAGCGCGCTGCTCACCGCCATCCTCGAGCGCAACGGACTGACCGGGGACGACCTGATCAGCATCTGGTTCACGGCCACACCCGACCTGCACTCCGACTTCCCGGCGGCCGCCGCCCGCGGCCTCGGCATCGTCGACGTGCCGCTGATCTGCGCCCAGGAACTGGACATCGAGGGCGCCATGCCCCGCGTCGTCCGCGTCCTCGCGCACATCGAGACCGACCGCCCCCGCGCCGAGATCGCGCACGTCTACCTCGGCGCCGCCGCAGCCCTCCGCAAGGACATCGCCCAGTGAGAACCGCCCTCGTCATCGGCACCGGCCTGATCGGCACCTCCGCCGCCCTGGCCCTCGCCTCCCGCGGCGTCGCCGTCCACCTCGCCGACCACGACCCGGCGCAGGCCCGCACCGCCGCCGCGCTCGGCGCCGGCAGCGACGAAGTCCCCGAGGGACCTGTCGACCTGTGCGTCGTCGCCGTGCCGCCCGCGCACGTCGCCGCAACCCTCGCCGACGCCATGCGGCGCGGCGCCGCCCGGGCCTACCTCGACGTCGCGAGCGTCAAGGGCGGCCCCCGCCGCGAGCTGGAGGCGCTCGGCCTCGACCTCGCCCCGTACATCGGCACGCACCCCATGTCCGGACGCGAGCGCAGCGGCCCGCTCGCCGCCACCGCCGACCTCTTCGAGGGGCGGCCCTGGGTGCTCACCCCGACCCGCGACACCGAGACCGAGGTGCTCAACCTCGCCCTGGAGCTGGTCGCGCTCTGCCGGGCCGTCCCCGTCGTCATGGACGCCGACGCCCACGACCGCGCGGTCGCTCTCGTCTCCCACATGCCGCACCTGGTCTCCAGCATGGTCGCGGCCCGCCTGGAGAACGCCGACGAGACGGCGGTACGGCTGTGCGGCCAGGGCATCCGCGACGTCACCCGGATCGCCGCCTCCGACCCGCGGATGTGGATCGACATCCTCTCCGCCAACCCCGGCCCGGTCGCCGACCTGCTGGCCCAGGTCGCCGATGACCTGGCGGAGACCGTGACGGCGCTGCGCGCCCTGCAGTCCGCCGACCAGGACAAGCGGACCGAGGGCGCGGCGGGCGTCGAGGCCATGCTGCGGCGCGGCAACGCCGGGCAGACCCGGGTGCCGGGCAAGCACGGGTCGGCCCCGGCGGCGTACGAGATCGTCGCCGTGCTCATCGACGACCAGCCCGGCCAGCTCGCCCGCATCTTCGCCGACGCGGACCGCGCCGGCGTCAACATCGAGGACGTCCGCATCGAACACGCGACCGGCCGGCAGGCGGGCCTGATCCAGCTCATGGTCGAGCCGAAGGCGGCGCCCGTGCTCGGCGCGGCCCTGCGCGAGCGGGGCTGGTCGATCCGGCGGTAGGCGGGCCCGGCGGGGCGGGCCGCCGAAGGGGCTGTCGGGGCAGGGTGCGCGAGCCAGTAACCTTGTGCGGGGCGTGCGCACGCCCCGCCACCCCGCTCCGAGTACTGCGAAAGGTGCCCGCCCCCCGTGGAAACCGCAGCAACCGCCTCCCCGGCAGCCGTGATCGTCGCCATCGACGGTCCCTCCGGCACGGGCAAGTCGAGCACCTCGAAGGCCGTCGCCGCCCAGCTCGGTCTCAGCTACCTGGACACCGGTGCCCAGTACCGGGCGATCACCTGGTGGATGGTGCACCACGGCATCGACCTCACCGACCCGAGCGCGATCGCCGCCGTCGCGGGCAAGCCCGAGATCCTCTCCGGCACCGACCCGCTCGCCCCGACCATCACGGTGGACGGCACGGACGTGGCGGGCCCCATCCGCACCACCGACGTCACTTCCAAGGTCAGCGCGGTCAGCGCCGTCCCCGAGGTGCGCACCCGGATCACCGAGCTGCAGCGCTCCATCGCCGCGTCGGCCGAGAAGGGCATCGTCGTCGAGGGCCGGGACATCGGCACCACCGTGCTGCCCGGCGCCGACCTGAAGATCTTCCTCACCGCCTCTCCCGAGGCGCGCGCCGCCCGCCGCTCCGGCGAGCTGAAGGGCGCCGACGTCAAGGCGACCCGGGAAGCCCTGATCAAGCGGGACGCGGCCGACTCCAGCCGCAAGACGTCCCCGCTGGCCAAGGCCGACGACGCCGTCGAGGTCGACACCACCGAGCTCACGCTCCAGCAGGTCATCGAGTGCGTCGTCACCCTCGTCGAGGAGAAGCGGGCCGCCAAGTGACCCAAGGTGCTGCCGAGCGGGGCGCCGGCGAGCGCGGTGCGGAGGTCGGCCGCCGAATCGGCGTCGGCCTCATGTACGGCCTGTTCAAGCCGCGCGTACTGGGCTCCTGGCGGGTCCCGGTCCACGGCCCCGTGATCCTGGCCGTCAACCACGCGCACAACGTGGACGGCCCGATGGTCATGGGCGTCGCGCCCCGGCCGACGCACTTCCTGGTCAAGAAGGAGGCGTTCGTCGGCCCGCTCGGCCCCTTCCTGGACGCCATCGGCCAGGTCAAGGTCGACCGCGCCGTGGCCGACCGGACCGCCATCACCCGGGCCCTCGGCGTCCTGGAGCACGGCGGCGTCCTCGGGATCTTCCCCGAGGGCACCCGGGGCGAGGGCGACTTCGCGTCGCTGCGCGCCGGACTCGCGTACTTCGCCGTCCGCTCCGGCGCCCCGATCGTCCCGGTCGCGGTCCTCGGCAGCACCGACCGGCCCGGCCGGCTGATAAAGCAGCTGCCGCCGCTGCGCAGCCGGGTCGACGTCGTCTTCGGCGACCCGTTCCAGGCGGGCGAGAGCGGCGGGCGGCGCACGCGCAAGGCGCTGGACGAGGCGACCGTGCGCATCCAGGAGCGGCTCTCCGCCCACCTGGAAAACGCCAGGCGCCTGACCGGGCGCTGAGCGAGACTTAACAGGTCGAGCCTTCACGGGGTCGGGCCTTATCCGGACGAGACTTATCAAGTAGTGCCCCGGCCCGCACAGGACCGGCGCACCGATCACCACGATGAACGACGAGGTACGGACTTCATGAGCGACCAGACCCAGCCCGAGGGCGACGGCTTCGCCGACCACGACCACGGGGCGCTCGGCGACGCCGAGTACGCGCAGTTCATGGAGCTGGCCGCCGAGGAGGGCTTCGACGTCGAGGACGTCGAGGGCGCCCTGGAGGAGGCGGGCCACGGCCCGCTCCCCGTCCTCGCCGTCATCGGCCGCCCCAATGTCGGCAAGTCGACCCTGGTGAACCGCATCATCGGCCGCCGCGAGGCCGTCGTGGAGGACCGCCCCGGCGTCACCCGCGACCGCGTCACCTACGAGGCCGAGTGGGCGGGCCGCCGCTTCAAGCTGGTCGACACCGGCGGCTGGGAGCAGGACGTGCTCGGCATCGACGCGTCGGTCGCCGCCCAGGCGGAGTACGCCATCGAGGCCGCGGACGCCGTGGTCTTCGTGGTCGACGCCACGGTCGGCGCCACCGACACCGACGAGGCGGTCGTACGCCTGCTCCGCAAGGCCGGCAAGCCCGTCGTCCTGTGCGCCAACAAGGTCGACGGCCCCTCCGGCGAGGCCGACGCCACCGCCCTGTGGGCGCTCGGCCTCGGCGAGCCGCACCCCGTCTCCGCGCTGCACGGCCGCGGCACCGGCGACATGCTGGACGCCGTCCTGGAGGCGCTGCCCGAGGCGCCCGAGCAGACCTTCGGCACGGCCATCGGCGGCCCCCGCCGCATCGCGCTCATCGGCCGCCCGAACGTCGGCAAGTCCTCGTTGCTCAACAAGGTGGCGAACGAGGACCGCGTGGTCGTCAACGAAATGGCGGGCACCACCCGCGACCCGGTGGACGAGCTGATCGAGCTGGGCGGCATCACCTGGAAGTTCGTGGACACGGCGGGCATCCGCAAGCGCGTCCACCTCCAGCAGGGCGCCGACTACTACGCCTCGCTGCGTACCGCCGCCGCCGTGGAGAAGGCGGAGGTCGCGGTGATCCTCATCGACGCCTCCGAGACCATCTCCGTCCAGGACCAGCGCATCGTGACGATGGCCGTCGAGGCGGGCCGCGCGATCGTCGTCGCGTACAACAAGTGGGACACCCTGGACGAGGAGCGCCGCTACTACCTGGAGCGGGAGATCGAGACCGAGCTGGCCCAGGTCGCCTGGGCGCCGCGGGTCAACGTCTCGGCGGCCACCGGCCGGCACATGGAGAAGCTCGTCCCGGCGATCGAGGCGGCTCTCGCGGGCTGGGAGACGCGCGTGCCGACGGGCCGGCTGAACGCGTTCCTCGGCGAGATCGTCGCCTCCCACCCGCACCCGGTCCGGGGCGGCAAGCAGCCCCGCATCCTCTTCGGCACCCAGGCTGGCACGAAGCCGCCGCGCTTCGTCTTCTTCGCGTCGGGCTTCATCGAGGCGGGCTACCGCCGCTTCCTGGAGCGCAGGCTGCGCGAGGAGTTCGGCTTCGAGGGCACGCCGATCCACATCTCGGTGCGGGTGCGCGAGAAGCGCGGCCGCAAGAAGTAGGCGCCGCTCCAGCGAGTACGCGAATGCCCGGCTCCCCTTTTCGGGGGCCGGGCATTTCGCTTGCTCGGCGTGCGGCGCCGGGGTGCTCAGTACTCGCGGCGCGGGGCCGGTGGCAGGGCCGCGAGGAACGAGTGGTGGCCGGTGGACTGGTGGTCCTGCTGGCCGTAGCGCGCCATGTGCAGCTGGCCGAAGGAGTTCTGGCGCGGGTCGTGCCGGGCGTCGAACCGTCCGTCGCCGCGGTGCTGCGTGCCGTACGGCCCGGTGCCGAAGGCGGTGAACCCCAGATTCTCCTCGCCGCTGCGGTCGCCCGGCAGGGTCCTGAAGGCCCGGCGGTACTCCGAGTACAGCGTGTCGTAGATCGGTGTGGCCGAGCGCTCGCCCGTCGGGTCCTGCGCCGAGCGCATGGACGGGATCGGGTTCTGGTACGTCGGCCGGTGGCGGGAGGGGTCGTATGTGTGCACGTCTGTGCCAACGAAATCGTGGGCCTACGGATGCGGGGGCCGCGCCGCTTTCCGGGGACCGGTCAGTAGTGTGACCGGCGCGTTCGCGGCTCGGGGCGGCGCGCGGGCAGCCGTTTTCCGTCAGGTTCCGGCGAGCGGCATCGTGCAGGCGACGAGCCGCCCCTGGGCCGCCGTCCGGTCCAGGGCCTCCCGCAGCAGGTCCTCGCGCGGCTGCCGGCCGATGGAGCCCGCGGGCGCGGCGAAGAGCAGCACGCTCTGCGTCTTGTTCGCCGCGGCCCGCCAGGCCTCGGTGACGTGCAGCGGCTGGTGGGCCTGCCACCAGGCGACGGGGGCGCCGCCGCCGGTGCCGGGCTGCAGGACGGCGTGCAGCTGGCCCATGGCGAGCAGCACCGACCAGCCGTGCAGCACGGGCGGCACGCCGTCGAGGGAGGGGGTGGGCAGGAAGCCCTGCTCGATCAGGAGCGGCAGGAACTCGTCGCCGTCGTCGGGGGCGGCGCCCGGGCGGGCGATGGGGCCGGTGGGTTCGACGACGAGCGCGGGGCGCAGCTCGCCCTCGATCAGGACCAGGCCGCTGGTTACGCCGAGCACGGCCTGGCTGGGCTCCTCGCCGGGCCCTTCTGCGTTCTCGCCGGTGATGGACCGCACGGCGCCCTGGAGCTGCTCCTCGGAGACCGTGACGATCTGGGAGGGCAGGCAGGTGGCGTGGGCGAAGGCGAGCACGGCGGTCTCGTCGCCGACGAACAGGACCGTGCTGGTGCGTTCCTGCTCGGAGTCGCCCGGGGTGCGGCAGGACGTGCAGTCGTAACTGCCCGGGGCGTTGTCTCCGGCGAGCAGCCGGTCGGCTTCTTCGTCGCCGATCTCGGCGCGTACGTCGTCGCTGACGTCGAGCATGCGCGGCACGGGGTGGCTCCTCGGGATCGGCACATGGGTGCTTCGGGTGATGTCCGGCGGGCCGGGTGATGTCCCGGCTCATGAGAAGACAACGGTGGATCAGCGGCGCAGGTCACGGATGGACGCGAACGGAATCGAACCACCGGCGGGGGAAGGCGATTCGGGCGCGGAAAGCAGTCTCCGGGCACCAACAGCCTTGCAGAACAAGGGAGTTGAGCCGACGAGGTGAGGCGAGGGTCGGTGATCCCGCTGGCCGATAAATACGGATATCAGGCAATGAGGGGAAGGGTGGGGGAGGGTGGGGATGGCCGAGAGGTGGCTGGGGTTGGCTGAAAGACGCCGATACGTGTGGTGACGCGCGGCGCCGCCCCGGCGCGATCGGCCGACCGGCCCGGAGGGGGAGCCGCCGTCCGGGTGGGCTCGCGGGGGCGCGGCGGCGCGGCATGCGCCGGAGCCGCGGCGGGGCTGCCTAGCGTGGCCCGATGCATCTGACGCATTTTGGGCATCTGACGCATTTCCGTCATACGGGGCGTCCAAGGCCGACGCACACTCTGAGGTCTCTGGCCGTGGTCGTGGGCGTGGCCCTGGCCGCGGTGGCGCTGCCGTCGGCCGCCGCGTCCGCGGCTCCGTCACCGCCGCGGAACGTTCTGGTCAAGGCGTACGAATGCCCCGTGGGCAAGGGCCGGTGGAACTGCCTCGCCGAGTGCGAGAGCAACGGGCGGTGGGACGCGAACACCGGCAACGGCTTCTACGGAGGGCTCCAGTTCTGGCAGCCGACCTGGGAGGAGCACGGCGGACTCAAGTACGCGCCGCGCGCCGACCTGGCGACCAAGGAGGAGCAGATCATGGTCGCCGAGAAGGTGCTGCGCACCCAGGGGTGGAAGGCCTGGCCCACCTGCTCCAAGAAGGTGCGGATCGAACGGTTCCACGGGCGGGGGCACGTGGTGGCCTCCGGTGAGACGCTGAGTTCGATCGCCCGCCGGTACGCCGTCGTGGGCGGCTGGCAGGCCTTGTACCGGGCCAACCGGGTCGTCGTGGGAGCCAACCCCGACCGGCTCGGCGTCGGCACGAAGCTCGTCATTCCCGGGCGGTCCTGAACTCCGCCGCTTCCGCGCTGAACACCACCGCGCCCCGGCGCACCTCATGGACCACCACGGTCACAGCCGCCCGTCTCGCGCGTTCGCGCAAGGCGGGCGGCAGCCGTTGTTCGGCGACGATCACACAGGCGCCCCGGGTGCAGAGATCGGCCAGGAGCGTGTACGTGCGCGCCGCGACGGACGGCGCCATGCCCTGCGTCGGTTCGTCCACGAGGATCACCGGGGCCCGTGAGAGCAGGGCCCGGGACAGGGCCAGCATGCGCTGTTCGCCGCCCGACAGGGTGCCCGCGCGGCGGGGGAGCAGCGGGCCCAGCTCCGGGTAGGCGCTCAGGGCGCGGCCGAAGTCGCCGCCGGGACGGGCCCGTTCCAGGTTCTCCGCGACGGTGAGGGAGGGGAACACCGCCTGGCGGTCCGGTACGAAGCACAGGCCTCGCGCGGCCCGCTCATGGGCGGGCCGGCGGGTGATGTCCCGGCCGTCGAGGAGGACGGCTCCCGAGGTGAGGGGGAGCGTGCCGGCCAGGGCGCGCAGAGCGGTGGTGCGTCCGGAGCCGTTGCGGCCCACAAGGACGGTGAGGGCGGCGGCGGGCGCGGCCAGGCAGACGCCGTGCAGGGCCTCCAGGGGGCCGTGGCGCACGCGGGCGTCGCGCAGTTCGATGCCTTTCACGCGGTATGCCCCTCCGTAAGGCGGGCAGCGGGACCCGACGCGGTGATGCGGCCCGCCGTCAGCACGTGCACGGTGTCGGCGAGGTCCGCCACCAGGTCGAGGTCGTGTTCGACCACGAGGAGCGCCATGCCGTCGGCCGCGAGGGCGCGCAGCAGGAGGGCGAGCGCGGCGACCTCGGCCCCGTCCAGGCCCGCCGCCGGTTCGTCCAGGAGAAGGGTGTGCGGGGCGCCCGCGAGGGCCCGCGCCAGTTCCGTGCGGCGCAGGGCGCCGGTGGGCAGGGCGGCGGCGGGGTGGTCGCGCAGGTCCGTCAGGTCCAGCAGGCGCAGGGCGTGTGCGGCGGCCCGGTCGGTCCCGGCGCGGCCCTGTTCGGCGCCGACCAGGACGTTCTCGGCGACCGTCAGCGAAGGGAAGACCGCCGGTTGCTGGCAGGTGCGGGCCACGCCGAGACGGGCCCGGGCAGGGGCCGGGAGCCGCGTGATGTCCCGGGCGCCGAGGGTGATCCGCCCGCTGTCGGGCCGTAGGGCGCCGGCGAGACAGTGGAAGAGGGTGCTCTTGCCGGCGCCATTGGGCCCGACGACCGCGGTGATCCGGCCTCGGGGGACGTGGAGGCTGACGTCGTCGAGAGCGGCGAAGCCCTGATAGGCGACGCCGAGACGCCGAACCCTGAGGGACACGTCACCGGGCACATTGACGGCCCGCGTGTGCCCGTGCCGGGGCGGCTTCGCGGGGCGGGGCCTCGGGGCTTGCTCGGTGGGTCGCGGAGGTCCTTGGGGGGTGGCGGCGGCGCGAGCGGGAGCGAGGGTTTCGCGGACCGAGGCGCCCAGGGGGGTCAGGCGGACCCGGGGACGCCGGCGCGGCAGGAGCGTCCGGAGGGCCTCGTAGGGCCCGCCGGGAAAGCGGCCGACCAGGACCGCGAGGACGCCGATCACCGCCGCGGCCACTCCGCCCCGCGCCCCCGCGTCCAGACCGACCAGCAGCGCCGCGCCCACCAGCGCGCCGAGCACGCTGTCGGAGCCGAGGACCACCACCGCCGCGAACCACAGCAGTCCCCGCACGGGGTCGTACGCCCCGGAGTCGAACGCCCGCTGCCCCATCGCCAGCATGCCGCCGCCCAGCGCGGCCAGCGCCGCCCCGGTCACGAACGCCGTGAGCTTCAGGGCGGGCACGGGCACTCCGGCGGCCGCCGCCCCCGCCTCGTGATCGCGCATCGCCGCCAGCGCGCGGCCGGCGCGGCCCCGGCGCAACGCGGTGACCAGGAGCAGCGCCCCGGCGAGGAGGGCGAGTTCCAGGACGTAGTACGCGCGGTCGCCGCCGAACCCGGCGGGGCGGTCCGGCGCCGGCCCCGAGGTGGCGTACGGCTGGGTGAAGACGAAGCGGCTGACGCCCACGCCGACCGCGAACGTCGCGAGGGCGAGCGCCAGGCCGTGCCGGCTGATCGCGGGCCACCCGGTGAGCAGGCCGAGCGGTGCGACGAGGAGGACGGCGGCGAACAGCGCCACCAGGTGCGGCAGCGCGGGCAGACCGGGGAAGCGGCCCGCCGCGAGAAGGGCGGTGAACAGGGCGCCGAGCCCCGCGTACGCGGCCTGCCCGAGGGAGATCTGGCCGCCGCGGCCCGTGACGATCACGAGGGACAGCAGGATCACCGCGAGCGCGGGGACCTGGACGGAGGTCGTCAGGTCCGGGCCGGCGAAGCCGAGGGGGAGGAGGAAGAGGACCGCCGCCACGATCCAGGCGCCCGGTGGGGTCGGCACCCGGGCCGTCGCCGTGCGGGCCAGCGCGTCCCGGGAGCCGATGCCCGGCATGATCAGCGCCGCGACCAGCAGGGCGATGACGAAGAGGTTCGCGCCGGCGGTCTGGAGGAGCTGCTCCAGCGGCCCCGAGGGGTGCAGCCGCGTCAGCTGGCTCTGGGCCACCCCGAGCCCGAGCGCCACCGCGACGGCGACGGGCAGGCTGCGCATCCCGGCCGCCACGGCGACCGCGACCACCTCCATCACCAGCAGCGGCATGCCGTACGGGTCAAGACGTACGTAGGGCGCGAGGAGTACGCCGGTCAGGTCCGCGGTGAAGGAGCCGAACGCCCAGCCGGCCGCCGCCACCCGGTCCGCGTCGACGCCGAAGAGCACGGCGAGCCCGCGGTTGTCGACGACGGCCCGCAGTTCGCCGCCGAGGCGGGTCCACCGGGTGCCCGCCCCCACGGCGGCGGCGAGCGCCACAGCCGCCCCCAGCGGGACCCACGGGTCGGCGGACAGGAGGGTGGGCGCGTCGTCGCGGGCGCCCGGGCCCCACACGAGGGCCGCCCCGCCGACGAGGAGCACGAAGACGCCGATCGAGGCCACCAGCGTCTGCGTGGGATCACCGCCGAGGACCGCCAGGGGGCGGAAGACGGCGCGGTCCAGGAGCAGGCCGATGCCGGGCGCCACCAGGAGCAGGGTGACGGCGGCGGCCAGCGGCAGCGGCCAGTGCCAGTCGGCGGTGAGCTGGCGCAGCAGGTAGGCGCAGACCATGGCGATCGCGCCGTGCGCGAAGTTGAGGACTCCCGTCGCGCGGTGGGTGACGATCAGGCCGATGCCGGTGAGGGCGGCGGCGCCGCCGACCGAGAGCCCGGCCAGAGTGAGGTCGTAGCTCAGGGACGCCATCGGCTCAGCGCTCCGGGGCGGGTGCGGCGGCGGCCGCCGGGTCGTCGGGCGGCCCGATGTCCGCGCCGGGGTCCGGCGGCTCGCAGATCGGGCAGGGGGCGAAGGCGGCCGGCGCCGGGGCCGCGGGGTCGACGGGCAGCACCCCGGGTCTGTCCGCGACGAGGGGGCAGTCGGCGCGGTGCCAGAGGGTGCCGCCCGGCACGGCGCACAGTTCCTCACTCGTCGCCAGGGGCGCGGGATCGCGTACGGGCATGTCGGCGGGGTCCGCCGTCACCAGCAGGCCGTACAACTCCTCGACCCGCGCCGCCGCGAGGGCGCTCTCGCCGTGGGTGAGCAGCACGGCGCCCGCGATGATCAGGGCGGCGCCCGGCACCGTGCACGAGGCGAGATAGGGCAGCTGCCGCTCGGCGAAGCGCTCCCCGGAGACGCCGTACCAGCCGAGTACGCACAGCACCGCGCCACCGGCGAGCGCCGCGCAGGCCGCCCACAGGACGGCTCGCGCGGCGCCCGGCCGGGCCGGGCCGGGCGCGTCTGCCGGTCGAGCCATCCGAGCTGTCCGAGCCATCTGAGCCGTCCGAGCCGCCCGCATCGAGGCCCCCCTGGGACACGTCGTCGGTCACGTCAGTGGTGTCGATGGTCTGTCCATGTCAGCCGATGGCTTGCACTATGCCCTTTGGAAGCTGACGCGGAAAGCTCCGGGCCCGGGCGGCCCGGACGGACACCCGGTGGTGAGCCAGATGGTGCGGGCAAGAGTGCGCGGCGCGGCGCTGGCGGCCGCCGCGGTCATCCTGATCGTCCCGACCGCTGTGGCCTGCGGCGACGACAGCGGGGGCGGGGACGGCGGCACCCCGCCCGAGCCGTCGGTGGAGAAGTCCTCGCAGCCCGCCGGGGGCGGCGCCGAGCCCGCCGACCCGGCGGCCGCGGAGGCGGAGGTCCGGGAGAACTGGGAGAAGTTCTTCGACCCCGAGGTCTCGCTGAAGGACAAGGAAGCCGTCCTGGAGAACGGCTCCAAGATGCGCGGCGTCCTCGAGGGCTTCAGCGGCGACGAGCGCGGCGAGCAGGTCGCGGCGGAGGTGGGGAAGGTCGCGTTCACCTCGGCCGAGGAGGCCGACGTCACCTACGCGCTGACCCTGAAGGGCGCCACCGCGCTGCCCGACGCCGCCGGCACGGCCGTCCACCAGGACGACACCTGGAAGGTGTCCGTCAAGACCCTCTGCGCGCTGGTGAAGCTGAGCGGGAATGCGTCGCCCGGTCCGGGCTGCTGAGGCGCTGCTGGCCGTCGCGCTCGTGCTGGCGGGCGCGGCCTGCGGGTCCCGGCTGCCCGAGGGCGACTTCGAGCGGCGCGGCAGGGCCACCGCGCCCGCCGACCGGGCACCGATCGAGGTCGGCGTCATCATCAGCGCGACCAGCCCGGTCGGCGGCGACGCGTTCACCGGGCCGCGCGACGGCGCCAAGGCCTACTTCGACCGGCTGAACGCCCGTGGCGGCATCGGGGGCCGCCCGGTGCAGGTGCGCACCTGCGACGACGGCGGCAGCGGCGTCGGCAACAACGACTGCGTGCGCGAGCTGGTGGAGGAGCACGAGGTCGTCGCCCTCGTGGCCACCGCCTCGCTGGACTACGCGGGCGCCGCGCGGGTCTCGCGGGCCGGCGTGCCCGACATCGGCGGCCAGCCGATCGGCGCCGCGTACGAGACGTACCCGCACCTGTACGGGATCTACGGCAGCCTCGCCCCGCGCGACGGCGAGCCGGGCTGGGACGGCATGCTCTACGGCGGCACCGAGGTCTACCGCTACTTCAAGCGCGAGCAAGGGGCGCGCACGGCCGCCGTCGTCTCCTACAACCAGGCCGCGTCCGCCGCGTACGCCCGGCTCGTCACCCGGGGCCTGCGGGCGGAGGGCTACGAGGTGGTCACGGAACAGGTCGACTTCGCCCTGCCGAACTTCCGCGCGGCGGCCGCCGATCTGAAGGAGCGGGGCGTCGACCTGGTCTTCGACGCGATGGACACGCACGGCAACGCCCGGCTCTGCGAGGCGATGGACGACGTGGGGGCCGAGGTCACCGCGAAGGTCACCAACGTACAGAACTGGACCTCGACCGTCGGCGACGACTACAAGAACGCGCCGCGCTGCCGCAACGCCCTGTGGGCCACCGGGTCGAGCAGGAACTACGAGGACAGCGCGCACCCGGCCGTCCGCGAGTTCCGCGCCGCCCTGCGGGGCGAGGCGCTCTCCCAGTGGCATCTGGAGGGCTGGGCCGCCGCCCGGTGGTTCACGGACGCCGCGACGTCCTGCCTGCGGGCGGCGGGCGGCGCCGTCACGCGCGGCTGCGTGGACCGGTTCATGAACCGCGGAAAGCCGTACTCGGCGCACGGCCTGCTGGTCCCCGTGACCTTCGAGCGGCGGACGCGGCCGCCCCGGCACCGCACGGCGTGCGTGTCGGTCGCCCGCTGGCGGGACGGGAAGGGCTGGGTCACCCAGGGCAAGGACATGAACGACAACTGCTTCGACGTCCCGCAGCTCGCCTACCGGCCCTGACGTGCGCGTCCACCGCGCAGGTCGCCCCCGTCCACCCGGCGGGCGCCCAGCTTTTCCGAAACAGGATGGTATTGGCACCCAACCTTTGGCCAGGAATGACCGTCTAACCCTGTGGTAGGTGGGCGAGGGGGACTGTCCGCACGGAAACACGGGATACGGGGACGCATGCACATTTCCTTCCTGATACACAACGCGTACGGGATAGGAGGGACGATCCGGACGACGTACAACCTGGCCAACACGCTGGCCCAGCAGCACGACGTGGAGATCGTCTCCGTGTTCCGCCACCGCGACGAGCCGGTGTTCGCGCCTGACCCGCGCGTGCGCCTGAGCCACCTCGTGGACACGCGCAAGGACAGCCCGGGCTACGAGGGCGAGGACCCCGACCATCTGCGCCCCGCCCGGACGTTCCCCAGCGCCGAGGGCCGCTACGCCCAGTACAGCGCGCTCACCGACCGGCGCATCGCCGCGCACCTCACCGCGCTGGACGCCGACGTCGTCGTCGGCACCCGCCCCGGGCTGAACGTGCACATCGCCCGGCAGGCCGCGCGCGGCCCCCTGCGCGTCGGCCAGGAGCACCTCACGCTGGACAGCCACTCCAAGGAGCTGCGCCGGCAGCTGCGCAGCGTCTACCCCCGCCTCGACGTCCTGACCACGACGACCGAGGCCGACGCCCGCGCCTACACGCAGAAGATGCGGCTGCCCGGCGTCCATGTGCAGGCCGTGCCCAACCCCGTGCCCGCGCCCGGCATCGAGCCCGCCGACGGCTCCCACAAGTGGGTCGTCGCCGCTGGCCGGCTCGCCCCCGTCAAGCGGTACGACCTGCTGATCAGGGCCTTCGACCGGGTGCGCCGCGAGCGCCCCGACTGGCGCCTGCGGATCTACG
Organism: Streptomyces sp. NPDC034037; assembly: GCF_055575715.1. Classification (NCBI taxonomy): domain Bacteria; kingdom Bacillati; phylum Actinomycetota; class Actinomycetes; order Kitasatosporales; family Streptomycetaceae; genus Streptomyces; species Streptomyces sp. NPDC034037. The sequence goes on from NZ_JBVISC010000007.1 coordinate 47,821, forward strand.
GCGGCGGCAAGCAGAAGGAGAAGCTGCGCGCCCTGATCGAGGAACTCGGCCTCTACAACCACGTCTTCCTCATGGGCCCCGCCCACCCCATCGAGCCCGAGTGGGCCAAGGGCTCCATCGCCGCCGTCACCTCCAGCCTGGAGTCCTTCGGCATGACGATCGTCGAGGCGATGCGCTGCGGCCTGCCCGTCGTCGCCACCGACTGCCCGCACGGCCCGGGCGAGATCATCGACAACGGTGTCGACGGACGCCTCGTGGAGGTCGGCAACCCCGACGCCATCGCGGGCGGCCTGCTCGAACTGATCAACGACGACGCGCTCCGCCGGCGCATGGCGGGCGCCGCGCTCCAGGACTCCGAGCGCTTCGACCCGGTCCGCATCGCCGAGCGCTACGACGCGATGTTCACCGGGATGATCACCCGGGGCAGCTCGTTCGGGGGCCGGATGCGCGGCTCCCTGCACCGTACGCGCGGCGCGCTGCTCGGGGGCGCGTACGCGCTGCGGGACCTCGGACGCGTACAGACGAAGGGATCGACCGCATGACGTCCTTGGCCACCTCGCGCCCCGCGTCCCCCGCCGGGGACGACCAGGAGGCGTCCACCGCGCCGCGCGCCGACTGCGTCGCCGACTCCGCCGGGGGCCTCACCTTCGACGTCACGGAACCGGCGGGGACCGGCACTCGGGACACGGTCCACCTGCTGCTGCGCCTGCGCGACCGCGACGACGAGGTCCGGCTGCCGCTCTCCCCGTCGGCCGACGGCCGGCTGCGGGCCGCGCTGCCCAGCACCGTCGACCTCGCCGAGGGGCGCTGGAACGCCTACGCGCAGATCGCGGGCGGCGAGCCGCGCCGCCTGCTGCCGGGCGTGAACGACCTGCGCTCCCTCGTGGACCGCGCGCCCAGCGGCAGCCGCGGCCATGTCGCGGTGCGCATCCCGTACGCCACGAAGCAGGGCAACCTCTCGGTGCGCAGCTGGCACCGGGCCCCGCACGCCGAGGCCGGTGAGATCGAGATCGACGACGCGGGCCTGACCGTGCGCGGACGCCTCTACGGCACCACGGCGAGTGACGCCGTCTACGCCGAGGCCGTCAAACGCGACGACCCCGGCCTCGTCCAGCGGGCCGAAGTGACCGCGACGGGCCCCGAGTTCACCTTCGCGCTGCGCCACGACCCGTTCGCGGACGGCGGGCCGGGGCCCTGGGACCTGTGGATCCACCCCGCGGGCGAGAGCGGACCGCGGGTGCGCCTGGCCCGGCTGCTCGACGACGTCGCCGACAAGAAGACGATCTTCACCTACCCCGTCGTGCGCCGCGAGAGCGCGCACGGGCCGGTCGAGACGGGCCCGTACTACACCAACGACAACGACCTGGCCGTCCGCGTCCGCGCCGTCCGGTCCGGGGAGGACTCCGCCGAGGAGAGCTGACATCGCGGACCGCGGCTGTCCTGAACCCGGGGCACAATCGCGTCCATGTTGGAGACCTCGGCACGACTGCTCCGCCTGCTCTCCCTGCTGCAGGCCCACCGCGAATGGTCCGGCGCCGACCTCGCCGACCGGCTCGGCGTCACCGCGCGCACGGTCCGCCGGGACGTCGACCGGCTGCGCGAGCTGGGCTACCCCGTGCACGCCAGCCCCGGCACCGGGGGCGGCTACCAGCTCGGCGCGGGCGCCGAGCTGCCGCCGCTGCTCCTGGACGACGACGAGGCGGTCGCGGTCGCCGTCGGCCTGCGCACCGCCGCCGGGCAGGGCATCGAGGGCATCGGCGAGACCTCGGTCAGGGCGCTCACCAAGCTGGAACAGGTGCTGCCGAGCAGGCTGCGCCGCAGGGTGGGCGCCCTGAACGCCTTCACCGTGCCGATGCTGCGCGCTCCGCGGGCCCAGGGCGTGGACGCCGCCGTCCTGACCGAGCTGGCGGGGGTCTGCCGGGACGCGGAGCGGCTGCGCTTCGACTACCGCGACCACACGGGCGCCTCGAGCCGCCGCACCGTCGAGCCGCACCGCCTGGTGTGCACCGAGAGCCGCTGGTACCTCGTGGCGTGGGACTTGGAGCGCGCGGACTGGCGCACGTTCCGCGTGGACCGCCTCACGCCGAGACCGCCGCACGGGCCGCGCTGCGCACCGCGCACCCCGCCGGCCGACGACCTGGCCGCGTACGTCGCCAAGGGCGTCTCCACGCGCGCGTACGCCGCGCGGGCCGTGGTGCGCCTCCTCGTGCCGCTGGAGGAGGCCGCCCGGCGGATCTCACCGGCCGACGGCACCCTGGAGGCCGAGGCCGAGCGGAGCTGCCTGCTGCGCACGGGGGCGGCGAGCCTGGACGTGATGGTCTTCCACGTGATGTTCATGGGGCTGGAGTTCGAGGTCGTGGAACCCGCCGAACTCACCGAGCGGATCAGGAACTTCACGGGCCTCCTGAGCCGGGCCCTGGACCGGGGCGCCCGGTCCGCGGACCCTCGGGAGGCCGGCCCGGGGTCGAGGCCGGGAGCGCCGCGTACCGGGGACGGCACATCGGGCGCCGTGCCGGAATCATGAATTCCCTATGCGCCGTCAGCGCCCTGGCGCGGGCCCGGACTCCGAAATGCGGAGAGTTCGTCAAGAGCGCCCGGCGCTATTCGGGACGTGCTATTCAAGGCGGCGGCACGGAGTCCTTCACGGCGTCGGGAAGAGGTCCGCGAATTACCCCGACAGAGGGACGGAACCCCCCATACGTGTGACGGAGTTCGGCCGAAACACGCGTCGTGATCCTGTGACGAAAGCGTGACCGGAGAGGGATCAGTGACGCATGGTGTGCGGCCCCGGCCTTCCCCGGCGCCCCCCTGCCCGCCTAACGTGGCGGCCATGGCACCCATCCCCACCCCACCCGCAGAGCCCGAGGACAGCCCGGAGAGTTACGTGGGCCTGGCGGCCGAAGCCGCCGAGCGGCAGGCGCGCGAGCGCGGCTGGTCCACCGTCAGGACGCTGCCCCCGGGGGCGTTCACCACCATGGAGTACCTCACGGGCCGCCTCAACTTCGAGGTCGAGCAAGGCGTCGTCAAGCGGTCCTGGAAGGGCTGACGACGAAGGCCCCGGTTCCTCGACGGAACCGGGGCCTTCGCGGCGCGGGGGGCGGCTCGTGCGTACCGGGCCCCGCCGCCGGTGGTCAGCCGCCCGCCACCGGACGGGCGGACGTGGCGCCGCGCGGCACCCGGTCGGAGTGCGGCGGACGGCGGCTGCCGGCCGGGGTGACCGGCGTGCGCTCGGAGCGGGCCGTGTGCGGGCCCGGCGCGAGGTAGGCGGGCGGGCGCGCGGTGCGCGCGGCGCCGACCGGCTCACGCGCCGGCGCGGGCTCCTCCACGGCCAGGCGCTGCGGCACCATCGCGGGGGTCCCGACGGGGGTGTCGGCGGGCTCCGGCAGGGCCACGGCACCGGCGCGGCGGGTGCGCCAGGCCTCGCGGACCTGGAAGATCACGGCCTCCACCCGGGCGATCAGCGTCTCGAACCAGGGCAGCGCGAGCAGGATGAGCAGGCCCGCCGCCCAACCGAGGAAGACATCGCTCAGCCAGTGCGTACCGAGGTAGACGGTGGTGAGGCCGACGCTCAGGGAGACCACGGCCGACAGGGCCGACAGATAGCGCCGGGTGCGGGGCGTGGAGGCCAGATAGGCCAGGATTCCCCAGGTCACCACGGCGTTGGCGGTGTGACCGGAGGGGAATATATCCCCGCCGAGCCACATCTCGTTGGAGCCGATCGCGGTGGCGTAGTGCGGACCGAGGCGGCCCATGCCCAGCTTGGCGGCGCCCACGGTCACGTTGAGCAGGAGCAGGGCGGCACCGAACATCAGCAGCGGCCGCAGCGTGTGCTGGCGCCAGGAGCGCCAGCCGAGCCAGGCCGCGACCATGACGGCGGTCGGGCCGCGCTGGCCGAGGACGACCCAGTAGTCGAGGAAGGCGTGGATCTCCGGCCACTGCTGGTAGGGCCGGAAGAACATGACCTGCCAGTCGAAGCGCACCAGCCACGAGGTGGTCAGCACGGCGACGACGATGGCCAGGTAGAACGCCAGGGTCGCGCTGAAGAGCACGACCCGGTGCCGGCTCATCCTCGGGACATCGAGGTGGGCCGGTCGTTCCGGCTCACGGTCCAGCCGGGCGAAGACCCGGTCAAGACGGGTGAGGTTTCGTTCGGTACGCACCCAATCGACGTTACAGCGAGTGAGTCTGGCACTAGGCCGATTCAGTGGCTTTGTGATGACGATGTGATGTGGGATTGATCTCAGGCCGAGGTTTATTCCGGGGAAATCCCTATTGGGCTGTCGCCGCCTTACGTAATTCGTTGATCGTTTTCGATGGCGTTTTATGGCGCTTATGAATTCGTTCACCGGGAGCTGGCGTGGAATTTTCCGTCCGCTCACCACAGGCCCCGAAAACGATCATGACGGGATCACGGCGGCCCCGAGCCGTGCAGCCAGAACGCCCCGTACACCGCGCTCAGCACCGCGACCGAGGCGAGGATCAGCGCCGACCTGGAGGTGCGCAGCCGGGCCAGCGCCACCGCGACCGGCAGCAGCAGCGGGAAGGCGGGCAGCAGAAGGCGCGGCTTCGAGCCGAAGTAGCCCGCCGCGCACAGCGCGAGCGCCACGACGATCCCGCCGTAGACGAGCAGCGGAAGCGGCTGCCCCCGGCGGACGCCGAGGACGTACAGCCAGATCACCAGCGCCACTCCGACGAGGAGCCCGACACCCGCGAGGGCGCCGGGCACGGAGGTGAACTTCTCCCCGATGAAACGCGCGAAGGCGTAACCGAAGTCGAAACCGTTGCCCCAGCCGGCCTGCACGTCGAGATAGCCGAAGAGGCCGCCGCCGGTGCGCCGGCCCACCCACAGCACATAGCCGGCGGCGCCCAGCGGGGCGAGGAGCACGCCGAGGATTACGCGCGCCTCGACGCGCCGCTCGCGGCGGACGCGCGCGGCCGCCGCCACCCAGAGCGCGGCGACCACGGCCGCGCCCACCGGCCGGGTCAGCCCGGCGAAGGAGGCGAGCACGCCCGCCCACAGCCACCGCTCCGTGAGCACCGCGTACAGCGACCAGGCGGCCAGCGCCGTGAACAAGGACTCGCTGTACGCCATCGACTGCACGACACCGACCGGGAGCACCGCCCACAGCGCGACCGCGCAGACCCCGGCCCGGCGCCCGTACACGTGCTCGGCGACCGCGAAGATCCCCGCGGCGGCGAAGAGTGAGGCGGTCCAGCTCACCGCCAGGCCGGCGTCGGCGTACGACAGAGGACCGACCGCCGAGACGAGCCGCTCCAGCCAGGGCAGGAGCGGGAAGAAGGCGAGGTTCGAGTGGACGCTGCCGTCCGGGAGCGTGACCTGCCAGCCGTAGCCGTGCTCGGCGACCCGGGTGTACCAGAGCGAGTCCCAGCGCGCCGACAGCAGCGTGTGCGGGCTCCTGCCCGCGACCGCCCCCCACACCGCGAGCACCGCGAGACCCAGCGCGCGCACCCCCGCGTACACCAGGAGCGCGGGCGCGGCGCGGCGCAGCACGGGGCCCGCCGGGGACGGCGGAAGACGTTGATCAAGAGCGGTCACGGGCTCGATTATCGGCCGTCGCGGGAACCGCGCGCCCACCCGGTGCGTGGTCCCGGGCGGCAAGGGTGGCGCACGCCACACGGCATCCGCACAACCATGAGAGGTCCGCCACGCGCCCCCGGCGTGAACTCGCGTACTCTGACGGCTCACTCGCCCTGTCCGCGCCGCCGGAGCCGCCAGTCCCCATCCCGCAGGCCGCCGACGCGAGCGATCACTGGGAGGTACGCACATGTCCGGGACGACCACGGCCGCAGCACCGCAGGGCCGTCGGGGATCCGGGGCCGGTGCCGGGGCCAATCGCTGGCTCGTGCTCGTCGTCCTCTGCGTCAGCCTGCTGCTGGTCGCCGTCGACGCCACCGTCCTGCACGTCGCCGTGCCCGCCGTCACCGAGGACCTGACCCCCGGCGCCATCGAACTGCTGTGGATCGTCGACATCTATCCACTGGTCTGCGCCTCGCTCCTCATCCTCTTCGGCACCCTGGGCGACCGCGTCGGCCGCAGACGCGTCCTCCTCCTCGGCTACGCCCTCTTCGGCGTCGCCTCCGCGGTCGCGGCCCTCGCCGACAGCGCGCAGGTCCTGATCGCCGCCCGGGCGCTGCTCGGCGTCGGCGGCGCGATGATCATGCCGGCGACGCTGTCGATCCTGCGCCAGGTCTTCCCCGACCGGCGCGAGCGGGCGCTCGCCATCGGCGTCTGGAGCGCGGTGGCCGCCGTCGGCGCGGCCGTCGGGCCGCTGCTCGGCGGGTTCCTCCTGGAACACTTCTGGTGGGGCTCGGTCTTCCTCATCAACATCCCGCTGATGCTGGTCAGCCTGCCGATCGGGCGTCTGCTGCTGCCCGAGTCGACCGGCGAGCGCGACGGGCCGTGGGACGTGGTCGGGGCGCTGATGGCCGCGGGCGGGCTCTTCGGGCTGGTGCTCGGCGTGAAGCGGCTCGGCGGCGGCCAGTCGCCGCTCGGCGCCACCACCCTCATCGCCCTCGCCGTGGGCGCCGCGCTGCTCGTCGGCTTCGTGCGCAGGCAGCGGCGGCGTACGAAGCCACTGGTCGATCTGTCGATGTTCGCGCGTCCCGCGTTCAGCACGTCGGTCGGCTGCATCGTGCTCGCCATGCTCGCCCTCGTCGGCCTGGAACTGATCGCCGCGCAGTATCTGCAGCTGGTGCTCGGCCTGTCCCCGCTGGAGACCGGGCTGCGCCTGCTGCCGCTCACCGTCGCCGCGATGGCCGCCGGCCTCGGCGGATCGAAGCTGCTGCACCGCTTCGGGCCGCGCCGCATGGTCTGCGCCGGTTTCTGCCTGACCGCGGCCGCCGTGGTGGTGCTCACCGGCATGGGCGGCCACGCCGACGACGGCCTGCTGCTCTCCGGCTTCGTCCTGCTCGGCTTCGGCCTGGAGACCACGCTCTTCGGCGCGTACGAATCGATGCTGAACGAGGCCCCGCAGTCCGAGGCCGGCGGGGCCGCGGCGATCGGCGAGACCTCCTACCAGCTGGGCGCGGGCATGGGGATCGCCCTGCTCGGCACGGTCATGAACGCGGCGTACGCGCCGGGACTGTCCTCGGTGCGGGGCGTGCCGGCGGCGGATGGCGCGGCGGCGAGCCACTCGCTGGGCGAGGCGTACGAGGTCGCCGCGCGGCTCGGCGGGCCGGCGGGGGACGCCCTGCGGGCCGCCGCGCGCGACTCCTTCGTGCACGGACTGCATGTGACGCTGCTGGTCAGCGCGGGGCTGCTGCTGCTCGGGGCGCTCGCGGCGCTGAGGCTGCCGCGGGACATGGAGTGCGGGGCGCCCGCGGCGCGGGCCGAGCGGCCCATTCCGGCGCCCCGGGACCCGGCGGGGGTCGGGGCGGGCTCCCGGCGTTGAGGTGCGGGGCCTTCGGCCGGTGGGGTTCGACGGGTCTGGGTGTGCGGGGATTCCGGTGCGCGGGGGTCCGGCGGGGGTCGGGGTCGGCTCCTGGCGTTGAGGTGCGGGGGCTTCGGCCGGTGGGGTTTCGACGGGTCTGGGTGTGCGGGGATTCCGGCGCCCGGGGTCCGGCGGGGGTCGGGGCGGACGCCCGGCGCTGAGGTGCGGGGGCTTCGGCCGGTGGGGTTCGACGGGTCTGGGTGTGCGGGGATTCCGGCGCCCGGGGTCCGGCGGGGGGTCGGGGCGGGCTCCCGGCGTTGAGGTGCGGGGGCTTCGGCCGGTGGGGTTCGACGGGTCTGGGTGTGCGGGGATTCCGGTGCGCGGGGGTCCGGCGCGGGGCGGGGTGGGCTCCCGGCGTTGAGGCGTGCCGCCTTCGGCCGGTGGTCGCGGTCCGGCGGGTCTGGACGTGCGGGAGAGTGCGTCGTAACGTCGGCGCCAGCCGGAGTTGACTACCACTGCTAGTTTTGTGCCGCCGGAGGCCCGCATGTCCGCAAGCGCCCGCACCCCTCTGCCGCCCTTCGACCCCAGCGACCCCCTCGGCATCGACGACCTCCTCGACCCCGAGGACCTCGCGGTCCGGGACACCGTCCGCTCCTGGGCGGCCGACCGGGTCCTGCCGCACATCGCCGAGTGGTACGAGCAGGGCGAGCTGCCCGGCATCCGCGAGCTGGCGCGCGAGCTCGGCTCCCTCGGGGCGCTCGGCATGTCGCTGGAGGGCTACGGCTGCGCGGGCGCGAGCGCCGTCCAGTACGGGCTCGCCTGCCTGGAGCTGGAGGCCGCGGACTCCGGCATCCGCTCACTGGTCTCCGTGCAGGGCTCCCTCGCCATGTACGCCCTCCACCGCTTCGGCTCCGAGGAGCAGAAGCGGCGCTGGCTGCCCGGCATGGCCGCGGGCGAGATCATCGGCTGCTTCGGCCTGACCGAGCCCGACCACGGCTCCGACCCGGCCTCGATGCGGACGTACGCGAAGCGGGACGGCACCGACTGGCTGCTCAGCGGCCGCAAGATGTGGATCACGAACGGTTCCGTGGCGGGCGTCGCCGTGGTCTGGGCGCAGACCGAGGAGGGGATCAGGGGCTTCGTCGTGCCGACCGACACGGCCGGCTTCTCGGCACCCGAGATCAAGCACAAGTGGTCGCTGCGCGCGAGCGTCACCAGTGAGCTGGTGATGGACGAGGTGCGGCTGCCCGCCGACGCGGTCCTGCCGGAGGTCGTCGGCCTCAAGGGCCCGCTGAGCTGTCTGTCCCACGCCCGCTACGGCATCGTCTGGGGTGCGATGGGCGCCGCCCGCTCGTCGTTCGAGGCGGCGGTGGAGTACGCGCGGACCCGCGAGCAGTTCGGCCGGCCCATCGGCGGCTTCCAGCTCACCCAGGCCAAGCTCGCCGACATGGCGGTCGAACTGCACAAGGGGATCCTGCTCGCCCACCACCTCGGACGGCGCCTGGACGCGGGCAGGCTCCGTCCCGAGCAGGTCAGTTTCGGAAAGCTCAACAACGTACGGGAGGCGATCGAGATCTGCCGCACGTCCAGGACGATCCTGGGCGCCAACGGGATCTCGCTGGAGTACCCGGTCATGCGGCACGCGACGAACCTCGAATCGGTGCTCACCTACGAGGGCACCGTCGAGATGCATCAGCTGGTGCTGGGCAAGGCGCTCACCGGTCTCGACGCCTTCCGGTGACCCCGGCAGGGGCCGGTGAGCGGCCTTGCCCTAGCTCTGGTTGAAGAAGCCGTCCGAGGGACGGACCGCGGCCTCGCCGCTGACGATGTGCGTGTCGGCCGGGGTGAGCAGGAAGACCCGCGTCGCCACGCGCTCGATCGAACCGCGCAGGCCGAAGGTGAGACCGGCCGCGAAATCGACCACGCGCTTGGCGTCGGTGGGCTCCATGGCCGTGAGGTTCATGATGACCGGAACACCGTCCCGGAAGAGCTCGCCGATGGCGCGCGCGTCCCGGAAGCTGTCCGGGGTCACGGTGCCGATCCGGCGCCCGTCGTCCTCGGCCGTCTCGGGCGCCACCCGCCCCCGCGGGTCGGTGACCCATGCCTCCGGCTGTGCCGGCCCCTCGTCCCTGTCGTCCTCATAACCGTCGTCGTAGTATCGCTCGTCGTTGTTGTCGTCGACGAGGCCAAGCCAAGCGCTCGCCTTGCGCACCGATCCCATGGACGCCTCCTCTCACAGCGGTTTCCCTGCATCCGCGTCCCTATGCTCGTCCATGATGCGGATAGTGCGCCAAGTGGATAGTCGCCGCGCGGGCTTTTCGTGACGGTACTGGTGCAGAGTCAACACGCCGACGCACGTGGTGGTTCAAGGGGCCCCTTGCGTACGGATGCTGACGGAGAGTGAAATGTGATGATTCACGGCGTATGGGTGACGGCGGGTACGGACGGGTGAACGGCCCTCGCTACGATGCCGGGGTTCATCAGCTTCGGGCCGCTCGGGGGAGTCGCCGTGTTCGGAATCGTCAGGCCCTGCAGTCATCGTCTCGGCGAGAAACTCGCCACCCAGTGGACGGCGCACCTGTGCGGGCTCTGCCTCGCGCTGCGCGGTGACCACGGGCAGTTCGCCCGCCTCGTCACCAACTACGACGGGCTCATCATCTCGGTGCTGACGGAGGCTCAGGCCGAGCGCACCGCGGCCGGCCGGCGCACGGCGGGGCCCTGCCCGCTGCGCGGGATGCGGACCGCCTCCGTCGCGCGGGGCGAGGGCGCCCGGCTGGCGGCCGCCGTCTCGCTGGTGCTCGCCTCGGCCAAGGTCCGCGACCATGTCGTCGACGGCGACGGTCTGCTGGCGCGCCGGCCGGTGGCGCTCGCCGCCCGGCGCGTGGCCAGGAGTTGGGACAAGGCGGGCGCGCGGACCGGCTCCGCGGTGGGCTTCGACACCGCCGTCCTGGTGGACGCCGTCGAACGGCAGGCGGGCGTCGAGGCCTTGGCGGGCCCCGGCACCTCCCTGCTCGCGGTCACCGAACCGACCGAGACCGCGACCGCGGCGGCCTTCGCGCACACCGCGGTGCTCGCGGGCCGGCCGGGCAACGTCGAGCCCCTCGCCGAGGCGGGCCGGCTCTTCGGTCGGCTCGCGCACCTGCTCGACGCGGTGGAGGACCGGGAGGCTGACGCCGCGTCGGGTGCCTGGAACCCCCTCGCCGCGACCGGCACGTCCCTCACCGAGGCGCGCCGCCTCGCCGACGACGCGCTGCACGGCATACGCCTGGCGCTGCGGGAGGTGCGCTTCACCGACGGCGGACTCGCGCATGTGCTGCTCGCCCACGAGTTGCGCCGGTCGGTGGACCGTGCGTTCGGCGCCGCGTCCTGCGGACACGCCCACGAGGTGACGAATCATCAGGGCGGGGCGTCCGGAGCCCCGGGCGGGGCGTTCGGGGCGCCGGGCGGGGCGTTCGGGGCGCCGGGCGGGGCGTTCGGCGGGGCCCCGCACCAGCCTCCGCCGCAGCAGGGCGGGCCGTACGGGGGGCCGTACGGCGGACCCTACGGGGGCCCTCAGGGGGGTGGCGGCAATCCATACGGGGGTGGCGGCGGCCCGTACGGGGGCGGGGGTCCGGGCGGGCCGGGCGGCTTCGGGGGCGGGCCCGCGTTCGAGCCGCAGCCGCCGAAGCCGGGCAGGCGCGGCTTCTGGGCGGGGTGCGCCGTCGCCATCGGACTGTGCTGCACCTGCAAGATGTGCTGCGCCGAGGAGTACGAGGGCCCCTGGTCCCGCAAGAAGCGGGAGGGCTGCTGCCAGAACTGCGACTGCGACTGCGGTTGCTGCGAGTGCTGTCAGTGCTGCGACTGCGGCCTGTGAGCAGCGGCCCGAAGCAGACGTACGAGGGGAGGGGGGACCGCCGCTCGCGCCCGGGAGGGGTGAGCGGCGGGACATGCGGGGCGCGCGTGTGAAGGCGGCGGTGCGAGGCCGACGGCGCGCGGGGCGCGGCGTCGGGGGAGGGCGCAGCGGGCCGAAGGCTCGGCTCAGGAGAGCGTCAACAAGACGCGGACCACACGCGACCGAAGTCGATGTGGGAGCGCGTGACCAGCCACTGCTGCGAATGCATGGGGCTAAGTGGAACAGGCATCCGTTTCCCCGTCAACTGCCGCGAGACGCACCGCTCATATCCTGGACAGCCTTGACAGGGCACGCGAAAGGCCCCGTAATCTCGACGGCGGACCGTGCTGAGGGGCTCGGTCCGTGTGAAGGCACCACCCGTGTTCGATCTCCCGCATCCACGGAGCCTTCCGCATGCCTCGCGACCCCCTCACCCCTTCCGGTCCTCCGCCGCCCTCCGGTGCTCTCCCGTCCTGCGGTGCCGTCACCTCTGCGGCCGCTCCCGCTCCCGCCCGTGCCTCGCTGGTGATCGTCGGCGCCGGGCCGCGCGGCACCGGCGTCCTGGAGCGCCTCGCGGCCAACGCACCCGAGCTGTACGGCGGTCCCGGCCTTGACCTGCACCTCGTGGACCCGCATCCGCCCGGCGGGGGCCGCGTCTGGCGGCAGGACCAGTCGCCGCTCCTGTGGATGAACTCACGGGCCGATGACGTCACGATGTTCACCGACGACACGGTGGAGATCGCCGGACCGGTCCTGCCGGGACCCGCGCTGGACGAGTGGGCCGGCCGTGCGGGGCACGCCTTCGTCGGCCGCCGCGAGCAGGGCGGCTATCTGCGCTGGGTGTACGAGAAGGCCGTCGCCGCCCTGCCGCCCGGCACCGCCGTCCACCACCACCGGCGCAGGGCGCTACGGGTCACCGGGCCGTCCGACGGGCGCCAGGAGGTGTGGCTGGAGGGCGTCGCCGAGCCGCTCGCCGCCGACGCGGTCGTCCTCGCCCAGGGTCACCTGGACGCCGAACCGGACGACGAGCAGCGGGAGTTGGTCCAGTACGCGGCGCGGAACGGACTCGTGTACCTGCCGCCCCAGTTCACCGCCGACAGCGATCTGTCGCCGCTCGCCCCGGGTGAGCCCGTCATCGTGCGCGGCCTCGGTCTCGCCTTCGTGGACCTGATGGTGCTCCTCACCGAGGGCCGGGGCGGCCGGCACGAAGGGGAGCGGTACCTGCCCTCGGGGCGTGAGCCCGTGCTGTACGTCGGCTCCCGGCGCGGCGTCCCCTACCACTCCAAGATCGGCTACGACTGGACGGGGGAACCGCCGCCGCTGCCCCGCTACTTGGGCCCCGCCGAGATCGACGCACTCCTCGCCGGGCCGCGGCCGCCCGACTTCCGCCGTGACGTGTGGCCGCTCATCGGCAAAGAACTCGGCTTCGCCCACTACCACCGCCTCTTCACCGCCCACCCCGAGCGCACCGCCGTCGCCTGGACGGACTTCGACGAGAAGTACGGGGCCTGCCCGCCCGGCAGCCCGGAGCTGGCCGCCCTCGTCGCCTCCGCCGTGCCCGACCCCGCCGACCGGCTCGACCTCGCCGCCCTCGACCGGCCGCTCGCCGGGGTGCGCCCCACCTCGTACGAGGAACTCCAGGAGGGCGTGCGCGCTCACATCGCCGCCGACCTGGCGCGCCGGCACGATCCGGGGCACAGCCCCGACCTCGCCGTCTTCCTCGCACTTCTGTCCGCCTACGGACAACTGGTGCGCCTCGGTGACGTGGGGACGTGGTGGCACGGCTTCTTCAGCTTCCTCGCGTCCGGGCCGCCCGGGCCGCGGCTGCGGCACCTGCTCGCCCTCTCGCGCGCCGGTGTCGTGCGCTTCCTCGGCGCCGACGTCCGGGTGAGCGCCGAGGACGGCGTGTTCCGCGCCCGCAGCCCCACCCTGTCCGGCCAGGTCACCGAGGCCCGCGCCCTCGTCGAGGCCCGCCTGCCCCGCCCCACGCTCGCCCGCACCCGGGACCCGCTGCTGCGCGCCCTGCACGCCGAAGGGGCCGCCTCGACCCCGGCGGGGCTGCTCGCGGTGGACCCCGCCGACGGGCGCGTCCTGGACCGCGCGGGCGCCGCGCACCCCCGCCGCTTCGCGCTCGGCCCGCACACCGACGCGCGCGGCGCCGGCGCCTTCACCCGGCCACGCACCAACAGCCCCTCCTTCCGGCAGAACGACGCCACCGCGCGTGCCGTCCTCGACGTCCTGGGAGCCGCGCGGTGACCACGCGGCCCCGCCTTCCCCGCCGAACTTCCCCTTTGACCCTCCCCTTATGACTCGCCCCAGCGAAAGGCCCCCCACCCGATGACCCCATCCCCTGGTGCCCCCTGCCGCGGCGCCCTCCACCTCGCCGCCGCCATCGACCTGCCGGGCGTCCACGAAGCCTCCCCCTACGCCGAGTTGGCGCTGCTGGCCGAGCGCGGCGCCCTGGACTTCGTGACGCTCGGCGACTCCTTCGCGCGGCCCGGCCCGGACGCGCTCGCCGTGGCCGCCCGGATCGCGCCCGCCACCGGCCGCGTCGGGCTCGTGCCGACCGTCACGACCACGCACACCGAGCCGTTCCACGTGCAGGCCGCCGTGGCCACCCTCGACTGGGTCAGCCGGGGGCGGGCCGGCTGGCTCCTCGGCGTGTCGGAGACCGAGGCCGAGGCGCGGCTCTTCGGGCGGCGCCGCGCCGCGCCCCGCGAGGAGCTGTGGTGCGAGGCCGGCGAGGTCGCCGAGGCCGCCGCGCTGCTCTGGGACAGCTGGGAGGACGACGCGGAGATACGGGACGCGGCGAGCGGCCGCTTCATCGACCGGGACAAACTGCACCACGTCGACTTCACGGGCCGCACCTTCTCGGTGCGGGGCCCCTCCATCGTGCCGCGGCCGCCCCAGGGCCACCCCGTACGGGTCGTCGACGCCACCGTGCCGGCCGCCCGCGAGATCGCCGCCCGGCACGCGGACGTCGCCCTGGTGCGGGCCGCCTCCGCCCGTCGGGCCGACGCCGCGCGGGCCGAACTGCGGGCGCTGGCCGCCCGGTCCGGCCGCGACCCCGACACGCTGCGGGTGCTCGCCGCCCTCGTCGTCGACCTCGGCGGGGGCGAGTGCGCCGCCGAACCGGGCCACGGGGGAGGGCCGCTGCCCACCGCCGAGGGGCCGGTGTACCGGGGCGGGCCCGTCGACCTGGCCGAGCTGATCGCCGACTGGCACCGCGCGGGCGCCGTCGACGGCTTCCACCTGACGCCGGTGGAGCCGCGCCGTGACCTGGAGCGGCTCGTCAACGGAACCGTCGCCCTGCTCCAGCACCGCGGCCTGTTCCGCACCTTCTACCCGGGCAGCACCCTCCGGGAGCACCTGGGGCTCCCCCGGCCCGCCAACCGCCACGCCGTGCCCGCGGGGGAGCGGTCATGAGCAGGCCGGTCCATCTCGCCGCCCACTTCCCCGGCGTCAACAGCACCACCGTCTGGTCCGACCCGGCGTCCGGCTCCCACATCGACTTCTCGTCCTTCGAGCGGCTGGCCCGCACCGCCGAGCGCGGCCTGTTCGACTTCTTCTTCCTCGCCGAAGGGCTGCGCCCGCGCGAGCACAAGGGCCGCATCCACGACCTGGACGTCGTCGGAAGACCCGAGTCGCTCACCGTCCTGGCCGCCCTCGCCGCCGTCACCGAGCGGCTCGGCCTCGCCGCCACCGTCAACGCGACCTTCAACGAACCCTTCGAACTGGCCCGCCGGTTCGCCGCCCTGGACCACCTCAGCGCGGGCCGCGCCGCCTGGAACATCGTCACCACCTCGGACGCCTTCACCGGCGCGAACTTCCGGCGCGGCGGCTACCTGGACCGGGCGGACCGCTACACCCGGGCCGCGGAGTTCCTCGCGACGGCCAGGCAGCTGTGGGACTCCTGGACGCCCGAGGGCAGGCCGCGTCCCTTCGCGCACCACGGGGAGCACTTCGATGTGGAGGGCGAGTTCACCGCACCGCGCTCCCCGCAGGGGCACCCCGTCGTCATCCAGGCGGGGGACTCGCCCGAGGGCAGGGAGTTCGCCGCCTCGGCCGCCGACGTGGTCTTCACCCGGCACGGCACCCCGGAGGCCGGACGCGCCTTCTACGCCGATGTGAAGGGGCGCCTCGCGGCGTACGGACGGTCCCCCGACGACCTGAAGATCATGCCCGGCGTCACCTTCGTCCTCGGGGACACCGCGGCCGAGGCCCAGGAGAAGGCCGCCGGGATCCGTCGCCGGCAGGTCTCCCCGCAGAACGCGATCCTCGCCCTCGAACAGGTCTGGGGCGTGGACCTCTCCTCGTACGACCCGGACGGGCCGCTGCCGGCCTTCGACCCGGACCCCGCGTCCGAGCTGGCCCAGGGCCGGGTGCGGATCGCCGACCCGCTCGCGGTGGCCCGCAAGTGGCGGGCCCTGTCCGAGGCCAAGGGGCTGTCCATCCGGCAGACCGTCATCGAGACCACCGCCCGCCAGTCGTTCATCGGCACCGCCCGCTCGGTCGCGCGGGAGATGGCGGAGTTCGTGCGCGTCGGCGCCGCCGACGGCTTCATCCTCGTCCCGCACCTCACGCCCGGCGGCCTCGACGACTTCGTCGACCAGGTGGTGCCCCTGCTCCAGGAACGCGGCGCGCACCGCACGGAATACCGGGGCGCGACGCTGCGCTCCCACCTCGGGCTGCGCGAGCCCGTATGGAAGGGTTGACCCTCATGACCACCGAGCACCCCGAGCACGCCCCGAGCGCCCCGGACCCCGACGCCGCGGAGGACTGGCGGCGCTGGCACGAACAGCGCGCCGAAACGGTCGCGGCCCCCTACGGGCCGCTCTCGCTCACCGGCACGCACTGGCTCACGGACCATCCGGACGGTTCAATTCTGGACATCCCCGGGCGGTGGACCGGGACGACCGACGCGGTCGTCCTGAGCGCCGGGGCCGGGGACGGTCTGACCGTCGACGGCCGCCCCCTGACCGGCGAGGTCCGGCTGGGTGCGGACAGCGGCCCGGCCACCGCCCGCGTCGCCCACGGCGAACGCCGACTCGTCGTCATCCGGCGCGAGGGCCTGTGGGCGGTGCGCGTCTTCGACCCGCACGCCGCCACGCGCCGCGCCTTCCAGGGCATCGACGCCACCGCCCACGACGCGCGCTGGGCCGTGCCGGGGCGCTTCACGCCGTACGGGGAGAACCGCACCGTCAAGGTCGGCAACGCGGACGGCAAGGAGCGGGGCCTCGGCCTCGACGGGGAGCTGGCCTTCCGGCTCGGGGAGGCCGAGCACACGCTCCAGGTGAGCGTCGAGGCGGACGGCTCGCTCTGGGCCGTCTTCGCGGACGCCACCAGCGGCACGTCCAGCTACCGCTTCCGGTTCCTGCGGCCCGCCGCGCCCGACGCGAAGGGGCGCACCACGGTCGACTTCAACCGGGCGCTGCTGCCGCCGTGCGCCTTCGCCGACCACTTCGTCTGCCCCTTCCCGCCGCCGGGCAACACCCTGGCGACGGAGATCGCGGCGGGGGAGCGGAACGTCCTGGAGCGCTGAACCCCGGCTCCGGGAAGAGGGCTGGGCCGGCTCCGGGAAACCCCGGACCGGCCCTTGGGGGCGGCGGTCCGGCGGCCGGTCGGACGGCTGAAAGGCGCCCTTGTGCGGCTGGTCCTCGCCCCTCAATACTCCCGAGCAGCGCTTGTCAGGAGCACGGCGTATGCGGAACCCGGGTCTGCTCCATGGCTGCGCCTCACGGGTCCTCAACCCACAAGGACCCACTGACTTCCCTCGGGAGGGAACAACGTGAGGATCAAGCGCACCATCCCCCACACCGGCCTGGTGAGACGTACCCGCCTGCTCGCGACGGCCACCGCTCTGCTCGCCGTCGGCGCGCTCTCCGTACCCGCGGCGAGTGCGCAGGACGGCATGGCCACCTTCAGCGCCTCGCAGCTCGAACAGGCCAGCGACGCGGTGCTCGGCGCCGACGTCGCGGGCACCGCCTGGGGCATCGACCCCAAGACCAAGCAGGTCGTGGTCACCGCCGACAGCACGGTGTCCAAGGCGGAGATCGCCAAGCTCAAGGCGGCCGCCGGGTCCAACGCCGGCGCCCTGAAGATCGAGCGCACCCCGGGCAAGTTCCAGAAGTACATCTCCGGTGGCGACGCCATCTACGCCGACAGCTGGCGCTGTTCGCTCGGCTTCAACGTCCGCAACGGCACCACCTACTACTTCCTGACCGCGGGGCACTGCACCGACGGCGCGGGCACGTGGTGGGCCGACTCGGCGAAGACCACCGTGCTCGGCACCACGTACGGCTCCAGCTTCCCGACCAACGACTACGGGATCGTGCGCTACACCAACACCTCGATCACCAAGTCCGGCACCGTGGGCAGTCAGGACATCACGACCGCCGCCGATCCCACGGTCGGCCAGACCGTCACCCGCCGCGGTTCCACCACCGGTACGCACAGCGGCCGGGTCACCGCGCTGAACCAGACCGTGAACTACGGCGGCGGCGACATCGTCTACGGCCTGATCAAGACCACGGTCTGCGCCGAGCCCGGTGACAGCGGCGGCCCGCTGTACGCCGGCTCCACGGCGCTCGGTCTGACCTCCGGTGGCAGCGGCAACTGCTCGTCCGGCGGCACGACCTTCTTCCAGCCGGTCACCGAGGCGCTGCGCGCGTACAACGTGAGCGTGTACTGAGCACCAGCGGCCACGGCACCGGTCGTACCGGCAGCACGACGAGCCCCCACCCGGCCACCGGGTGGGGGCTCGTCCCTGTCGCGGACGCGGGGGGGCAAACGGGGGCGGCGTGCCTGATGGGGTCATACGGGAGCGGAAGGGCGCACTGCCGCTTTCGCGTGCGCGTCCTGAAGTGGACCTTGTGTGCGACCGCGCGACGTCGGGACAGTGGACGAGGCGATGGGCATGGACGCGGTCATCACCGCGTGACAACGCCGCTGTTCGGGCATGCCTCCATCTGTGCCGCGTACGCCTCACGATCCGTCAGGCCCCCACGCCGACCGGGTCGTTCTCTCCCCCCCCCACACAGAAGGTCGTGAGCCTTGAACCACCGACGCACACCCAAGCGGCGGACCGCCGTGGCAGGCGCGGGCATCGCCGCGCTGATCGCCGCGGGAGCCACCTTCCAGAGTGCGAACGCGAGCGAGAGGCCGCCCGAGCCGGCACCGCACGTCCTCTCGGCGGCGCAGGCCGGAAAGCTCGCCTCGGCCCTGAGCAAGGACCTGGGCCCGGCCGCGGCCGGCACGTACTACGACGCCGCGTCCCGCACGCTCGTCGTGAACGTGCTGGACGAGCGCGCGGCGGACGCCGTCGAAGCGGCGGGCGGCAGGGCCAGAGTCGTCGGGAACTCCCTGGCTGAACTGGCGGGCGCCCGCGCCGTGCTCGACCGCGAGGCGGCCGTCCCCGGCACCTCGTGGGCGATGGACCCGGCCGCCAACAAGGTCGTGCTCACGGCGGACCGCACGGTCAGGGGCGCCACGCTCGACAAGGTCGCCTCGGTCGTGAAGGGCCTCGGCGGCAAGGCCGAACTCCGGCGCGGCAAGGGCGAGTACAAGGTGTTCATCGCCGGCGGCGACGCGATCTGGGGCGGTAGCTCGCGCTGCTCGCTCGGCTTCAACGTCGTCAAGGGCGGTGAGCCCTACTTCCTGACGGCGGGCCACTGCGGCAACGCGGTCAAGAGCTGGTCCGCCACCGAGGGCGACCAGGAGATCGCCGCCACGCAGGAGTCGAGCTTCCCGGGCGACGACCACGCCCTCGTGAAGTACACGGCCGACATCCCGCACCCGAGCGAGGTGAACCTCTACGACGGCGGCGCCCAGGCGATCACCAGGGCGGGCGAGGCCACCGTCGGGCAGCAGGTGCGGCGCAGCGGCAGCACCACGCAGGTCCACGACGGCGAGGTCACCGCCTTGAACGCCACGGTGAACTACCAGGAGGGCCGGGTCGACGGCCTGATCCGGACGACGGTGTGCGCCGAGCCCGGCGACAGCGGCGGCCCCCTCTTCACCGGGGACATCGCGCTGGGTCTCACCTCGGGCGGCAGCGGCGACTGCTCCTCGGGAGGCGAGACCTTCTTCCAGCCGGTGCTGGAGGCGCTGAGCGCCTACGGCGCGGAGATCGGCTGAGTCCGCCGGACGCCATGAGCCCCGCCCCCGCCCGCGAGCGACGGGGGGCGGGGCTCACGTCCTGCCGTAGTGCGTGCCGCTGAGGTCGATCGAGCCGTTGACCGGCCGCCCGCGCCGGGCCGACAGGGCGAGGGTGACGACGACGCCGACGAGTGCCCAGGCGGCCAGGATCAGGAGCGGCCCGGTGATCGCGTTCCCCTCGAAGTAGGCGATGGAGCGCGCCACCCAGGTGCCCGCGCCCGGCGGCAGCCAGGGCCCGATCGCCTTCCAGAAGGGCGGCAGCATCGGCAGCGGGAAGGCGCCGCCCGCGCTCGGGTTGCCCCCGATGACGATGATGAGGACGGCCAGGCCGATGCCCATGATGCCGGTGAGCGCCTGGAGGGCGAGCGTGATCGCGCCGACCCCGAAGACGACCAGGGCGCCCAGGCCCCACAGGCCCATGATGCTGCCGGGCAGGGCCCCGAGGATCGGCCCGATGATGACCGCGCCGCCGAGGCCGCCGATGATCGAGTAGAGCGCCATGGTGGCGAGCCTGATGGTCGCGCGCGGCACGTTGGCGGCGCGGGAGCCCGCGCTGATCGCGAGGATCGACGCGCACAGATAGCCGCCGACGCACCAGCCGACGATCAGGTAGAAGGACGAGAGGCCGTTGAAGTCCTGGTCCGACGCGGCGGCCACGTCCACGGTCTTCACCGTGCGCTTCTCGGCCGCGTCCACCTCCGTGAGGAGGGAGGTCAGGGTCCTGGAGAGCGCCGTGCCACCGCCGGAGGCGACCAGGAGGGTGTCGGTCGTGCCGCGCGGGTCCACGAGCAGGGCGCCGTCGATGTCGCGGCGCGCGATCTGGTGGCGGGCCTCGGCCTCGTCCGCGAGGACGCGGGGGTCCAGCGGTTCGCCGGGCAGCTTCTCCAGCCGGTCGGCGGTCTGCTGGGCCGCCTCCTTGGGGGCGACCACCCCGAAGGCCACGTCCTTGGGCCTCGGGTCGTGCAGCGCGCCCACGTAGGAGGCGATGAACAGCAGCTGCAGGGCGAGTACGCCGAGGACGAGCAGGGCTGCTCGCGGCGTGACGGCGCTCTTCATTTCGTCGGCGAACCTCATGCCCCCACGCTCCAGGGCACCGGTCGTCCGCGCAGGTGGGAGGGGCCGGACGGGTGACGCGGCGGTGCCGTGGGGTGGGCCCCGCCCGCGTGTCGTACAAGCGTTCGAAACTTGGTCTATGGTGGAGGTGGGGGATACGGGATCGGATCGGTTGAGGGTGACAGGAGGTGCGTGTGCCCGGGTTCACGCATCTGCACACCGCCTCCGGGTTCTCCCTGCGGTACGGCGCCTCGCACCCGGAGCGGCTGGCCGAGCGCGCCGCCGACCGGGGCATGGACGCCCTCGCGCTCACCGACCGGGACACCCTCGCGGGCGCCGTCCGGTTCGCCAAGGCCTGCGCGAAGGCCGGCGTGCGGCCGCTGTTCGGCACCGAGCTGGCGGTGGGGGAGCCCGCCCCGGCCAGGGGCGAGCGGCGCCGGACCCCCGTGCGCGGCGGTGCCTTCATCGACGAGTCGACCCCGCGCGTGACCTACCTCGCCCGGGACGGCGCCACCGGCTGGGCCACGCTCTGCCGCCTGGTCAGCGCCGCGCACCGGGACGCCGCCGCAGAGGGGCGGCCCGTCCTGCCGTGGGAGGAGAACCACGGCGAGGGCCTGACCGTGCTGCTCGGCCCCGCCTCCGACGTGGGGCGCGCGCTCGCCGCCGGCCGCCCCGACCGCGCCGCCCGGCTCCTCGCGCCCTGGCGCGAGCGGTACGGCGACGACCTGCGCCTGGAGACGGTCTGGCACGGACGCGAGGGCACGGGCCCCGGCTCCCTCCGGCTGGCCGCGCGCACCCTCGGCCTCGCCGCCGAACAGGGCGTACGACCCGTCCTGAGCAACGCCGTGCGCTACGCCGACCCCGGTCAGGGCCCCGTCGCCGACGTCCTGGACGCCGCCCGCCGCCTCGTCCCGGTGGACCCGGCCAAGGGACTCGACGGCGGCGAACGCTGGCTGAAGGACGCGGACGCCATGCTGCGCGTCGCCGAACGGGTCGTGGAGGCCGCCGGGTTCCGCCGCGACACCGCCCACCGGCTGGTCGACCAGACCCGGGCGGCCGCCGCCGCGTGCCTGGTCGACCCCGAGGACGACCTCGGCATCGGCTCCGTCCGCTTCCCCGAACCGTGTCTGGTCGGCGCCGGGCGGCGCACCGCGCAGCGCGTCCTCGCCTCCCGGGCGGCGGCGGGCATGGTGCTGCGCGGCTACGACTCCCGGCGCGCCTACTGGGAGCGGATGCACCGCGAGCTGGACATCATCGCCCACCACGGTTTCGCCTCCTACTTCCTCACCGTCGCCCAGGTCGTCGACGACGTACGCGGGCTGGGGATACGGGTCGCCGCGCGCGGCTCCGGCGCCGGCTCCCTCGTCAACCACCTCATCGGCATCGCGCACGCCGACCCCGTCGAACACGGGCTGCTCATGGAGCGGTTCCTGTCCAAGCGGCGCTACGTGCTGCCCGACATCGACATCGACGTCGAGTCGGCCCGCCGCCTTGAGGTCTACCGCGCGATCATCGGCCGCTTCGGCACCGAGCGGGTCGCCACGGTCGCCATGCCCGAGACCTACCGCGTACGGCACGCCGTACGCGACGTGGGGGCGGCCCTGTCCATGGACCCGGCCGAGATCGACAAGCTCGCCAAGGCCTTCCCGCACATCCGCGCCCGCGACGCCCGCTCCGCGCTGGCGGAACTGCCCGAACTGCGCGCGGTGGCGAAGGAACTGGGCGGCCGTGACCGGCTGTGGGAGCTGGTCGAGGCGCTGGACGCGCTGCCGCGCGGCGTCGCCATGCACCCGTGCGGGGTGCTGCTCTCCGACGCCTCGCTGCTCGCCCGCACGCCCGTCGTGCCCACCAGCGGCGAGGGCCTGCCCATGTCGCAGTTCGACAAGGACGACGTGGAGGACCTCGGCCTGCTCAAGCTGGACGTGCTCGGCGTGCGGATGCAGTCGGCGATGGCGCACGCGGTGACGGAGGTCGAGCGGGCCACGGGGGAGCGGGTCGACCTGGACGCGGTGCCGCCGGGCGACCCGGCGACGTATCGGCTCATCAAGTCCACCGAGACGCTCGGCTGCTTCCAGATCGAGTCGCCGGGCCAGCGCGACCTGGTCGGGCGGTTGCAGCCCTCGACCTTCCACGACCTGGTGGTGGACATCTCCCTGTTCCGTCCGGGCCCGGTCGCGGCCGACATGGTGCGCCCCTTCATCGAGGCCAGGCACGGCCGCGCGCCCGTGCGCTATCCGCATCCGGACCTGACCGAGCCGCTGCGGGAGACCTACGGCGTCGTCGTCTTCCACGAGCAGATCATCCAGATCCTGGACATCATGACCGGCTGCGGGCGCGACGAGGCGGACCAGGTGCGGCGCGGGCTCTCCGACCCCGAGTCGCAGGGGCGCATCCGCCTGTGGTTCGCGCAGCACGCGGCGGCCAAGGGGTACGACGCCCCGACGATCGCCCGCGCCTGGGAGATCGTCGAGGCCTTCGGTTCGTACGGCTTCTGCAAGGCGCACGCCGTGGCCTTCGCCGTGCCGACGTACCAGTCGGCGTGGCTGAAGGCCCATCACCCGGCCGCGTTCTACGCCGGGTTGCTCACCCACGACCCCGGGATGTACCCGAAGCGGCTGCTGCTCGCGGACGCGCGGCGGCGCGGGGTGCCGATCCTGCCGGTGGACGTGAACCGGTCCGCGGTCGCCCACCGTATCGAACTGGTGTCCGAGCCGCGGCGGATGTGGGGCCTGCGCCTCGCCCTCTGCGACGTGCACGGCATCAGCGAGGCCGAGGCGGCGCGCATCGCGGACGGGCGGCCCTACGCCTCCCTCGTCGACTTCTGGGAGCGGGCCCGCCCCTCCAAGCCGGTCGCCCAGCGGCTCGCGCAGGTCGGCGCGCTCGACGCGTTCGGCGCCAACCGCCGCGACCTGCAACTGCACCTCGCCGAGCTGCGGCGGGGCGCCCGGGGCGCGGCCGGCGCCCAACTGCCCCTGTCCGGCGGGCGCGAGACGGCGCCCGCGGGCCTGCCCGACCTCGACGAGGCGGAGCGGCTCAGCGCCGAACTGGGCGTCCTCGGCATGGACTCCTCGCGCCATCTCATGGGCGACCACGCCGCCTTCCTCGCGGAACTGGGCGTGCTCAGCGCCCGGCGGCTGCGGGAGGCCGAACACGGCGCGACCGTCCTGGTCGCGGGCGCCAAGGCGGCCACCCAGACCCCGCCGATCCGCTCCGGCAGGCGGGTCATCTTCACCACCCTGGACGACGGCACGGGCCTGGTCGACCTCGCCTTCTTCGACGACGCGCACGAGCGGTGCGCGCACACCGTCTTCCACTCCTGGCTGCTGCTGGTGCGCGGTGTGGTGCAGCGCCGCGGACCGCGCAGCCTCAGCGTGGTCGGCGCGGCGGCGTGGAACCTCGCGGAACTGGTGGAGGTGCGTCAGGAGGGCGGCCTCGACGCGGTGGCGCTGCGGCTGGCGGAACCGGAGCCGACGCCCGAGCCCGAGCCCGACCCCGCATCCGAGCAGGGGCCGGGACCGGGACCGGGGCCGGGGCCGGGCGGGCGGCGCGTCCGCATGTCCACCGGGTACGAGATGCACCCCTGGGCGGATCTCCGTCCGGCGGGCGAGGGGGCGGCGGGCGGCACCAGGAAGTTCTGGCACCGGAGTCCGGGGAGCGCGGGATGAACGGCGAGACGAACGGTGAGATGAGCAGGGGGGCGAGCAGCGAGGTGGGCGAGGGAGTGGGCGGCGAGGTCGGCGGTGTGGCGGGCGGTGCGGCGAGCACCCTCTACGTGCGCTTCCTGCTGACGCCCATGTATGAGGCCGCCCTCCCTCAGCTGCTCGGCATGCTCGGGGAGTTCACCCCCCAGGTCGAGGCGCTCCCGCCCGACGCCGCCCTGCTGGACCTGCGCGGCGCGCGGCGGTACTTCGGGCGGAGCGCCGTCGAGTTGGCCCCGCTGATCCGGGTGCGGGCGCTCGCGCTGTACGGGGTGGAGTGCGCGATCGGCGCCGGACCCGGCCCGATGCTGGCGCGGATGGCCGCCCGTGGCGCCGCCCCCGGCGTGACCCGCGCCGTGCCGGAAGGCCCGGATGGCGTACGGGAGTTCCTCGCCGAGCGGCCCGTCGGCGACCTGCCCGGCATCGGCCGCGCCACCGCCCGCACCCTGTGCGAGTACGGCCTCGACTCCCTCGGGAAGGTCGCCGCCGCGCCCCTGTCCACCCTCCAGCGGCTGGTCGGCGCCCGCGCGGGCCGTGAGCTGCGGGAGAAGGCGCGGGGCGTCGACCGCACCCGGGTCGTGCCGAACTCCGCCGCGCGCTCGCTCGCCGTCGAACGGCCCTTCCCCCGGGACGAGCTCGACCCCTTCCGGCACCGCCGCGCCCTCCTGTCCGGCGCCGAGGAGCTGGGCGTCCGGATGCGCGCCGAGGGCCAGGTGTGCCGTGCGCTGACCCTCACCGTGCGGTACGCGGACCGCAGTACGACCGTGCGCACCAGGACCCTGCCGGAGCCGACCGCGCACTCCACCGCGCTGACCACGGCCGCCTACCGCGCGTATGAGGCGCTCGGTCTCCAGCGGGCCCGGGTGCGCGCCGTGGCCCTGCGCGCCGAGGGGCTCGGCCCGGCCGAACAGGCCGCCCACCAGCTCACGTTCGACCCGGCGGACGAGAAGGCCCGCCGCATCGAGGAGGTGGCCGACCGGGCCCGGGAAAAGTTCGGCCCCGGCACGATCGTGCCGGGCACGCTGGCGGCGTGACGCGGGGAGGGGCGCCGGGGCTGTTCGTGCTCCCGCCCCGGGGTCAGATGACGCGGGGGGAGGGGGGCCGAGGCCACTCGTGCTTCCGTCCCGGGGCCAGGTGACGCGGGGGGCAGGGGCGGTCGGGATCGCCCTGCCCCTGCCCTGGGACCAGGTGACGTGGGGGGACGGGATGGCCGGCGCCGCCCGTGCCCCTGCCCCGGGGCCAGGTGACGCAGGGGGACGGGAGCGCCCGGGATCGCCCGTGCCCCTGCTTCGGGGCGCGGGGGTGCTGGTCGAGGGCTCCGTCGGCAGCGTCGGAAGTTGTCGTGACGCGCCGCTTCACTCTTCATCTACCGGCGCGTAATTTGACGTGTGCACGGCATCCTGTTGATCCGGATCACAGGGCGTACCCCCCTCTTTCCCCCTGCCGCGAGGAGATCGCCCGATGCTGCCCCTAAGACGCGCGCTGCGCGCGTTCGCCGCCGCCCTGCTTCTCACCGGCGCGGCCACCCTCACCCCCGCCGCCACCGCGAACGCCGCCCCTCAGGCGGCCGCCGCCACATCGCGGGGCTGGAACGACTACACCTGCCGGCCCTCCGCCGCCCACCCCCGCCCGGTCGTCCTCGTGCACGGCACGTTCGGCAACTCCGTCGACAACTGGCTCGTCCTCGCGCCCTACCTCGTCGCGCGCGGCTACTGCGTCTACTCCCTGGACTACGGCCAGTTGAAGGACGTGCCGTTCTTCCACGGGCTCGGCCCCATCGAGAAGTCCGCCGAGCAGCTCGACGACTTCGTCGACAAGGTGCTCGCCTCGACGGGCGCGAAGGAGGCGGACCTCGTCGGCCACTCGCAGGGCGGCATGATGCCCCGCCACTACCTCAAGTTCCTCGGCGGCGCCGCCAAGGTGAACACCCTCATCGGCCTCGCGCCCGACAACCACGGCACCACCCTGCTCGGCCTCACCCGCCTGCTGCCGTACTTCCCCGGCATCGAGGACCTGCTCACCACGAACACCCCGGCCCTCGCCGACCAGATCGTCGGCTCACCCTTCCTGACCAGGCTCAACGCCGGCGGGGACACCGTGCCGGGCGTGCGCTACACCGTCATCGCCACTAAATACGACGAGGTGGTCACCCCCTACCGCAGCCAGTTCCTGGACGGCCCCGGAGTGCGCAACGTGACCGTCCAGGACCTGTGCGGGGCCGATGTGGCGGAGCACGTGGCGATCGGCACCCTGGACCGCGTCGCCCACCACGAGGTGGCCAACGCGCTGGATCCGCAGCACGCGACACCGAGCACGTGCCTGTCCTGACCGGGGCGCCTCGGTGGCGGTGGCGTCCGGTCCCGTCCATCATGGCCTCCGCGTCCTGATCGCCGCGTGGTCCTTGGTGAGGCCGGCACTGGTGCGGGCGCGGCGCCGTGGCATAGACGTAAAGGCATGACCACGACCACCGTGCCCCCGGGCATCCGACGCGCCACCGCCTCCGACGTCCCCGCGGTGCGGGCCGTGACCGACGCGGCCTACCACCACTACATCCGGCGCATCGGCGTCGTCCCCGCCCCGATGGAGGCCGACCACGCGGCCGACGTCGCGGCGGGGCGGGTGTACGTCATCGGGGACCCGGTCATCGGCCTGCTGGTCCTCGTCCCGGTCACCGAACCGCCCGAGGACGCCCACCTGTTCCTGGAGTCCATCGCGGTCCACCCCGACGCCGCGGGCCAAGGGGTGGGCCGCGCCCTGCTCGCCCATGTCGACGCACACGCGCGTGCCCTGTCCCTGCCCGAAGTGCGCCTGTACACCAACGCGTTGATGTGGGAGAACCAGAAGATCTACCCTCGCTACGGCTACGACCTCGTGGAACGCCGCGTCGAGGGCCCCTACGACCGCCTGCACTACCGCAAGCGGCTGCCCACCCCCTGACGGGGCGGCGTGCCTACGGGCGGCGTTCCGCCGGCCGGCGTCTCATCCCTCCGGCCACCACGTCCGCTGGATGTCCCTGCGGACCTCCGGCCTCTCCCGTGGCCTGACCTCGGCCTCCTGGCGTTCGCGCACCCGGCGGCTGACGGGCTTGATGACGGGCTTGTGCGTGGTGACTCGGCGCATGGCTGCCTCCCTGCCTTACCGATGTCCACCGGAGCGCTCCGCTAGACCTCTCCGGGCCACCTTTCTGATCGCGCACCTGCCCGAGTACCTGCCCGAGACCTGCCAAAGGCCCGTCAACGCCTCGCCCGGGGGCCCGTTGTCAGTGGTGGATGACAGGCTCGGGCCATGATGATGAACAACGCCTCCGCACGGGTCGACTGGAATGCCGCCGCCGCCACCTTCGACGACGAACCGGACCACGGCCTGCGCGACGCGACGGTGCGCCGCGCCTGGTCGGAGCGCCTGTCGCAGTGGCTGCCCGCCACCCCCGGGGACGTGCTCGACCTCGGCTGCGGCACCGGCAGCCTCTCCCTGCTCGCCGCGGAGCACGGCCACCGGGTCACCGGCGTCGACCTCTCGCCGGACATGACGGCGCGGGCCCGCGAGAAGCTGGCGGGCCACGACGCCGAGATCCTGACCGGCGACGCGGCCCGCCCCCCGGTAGGGGACCGGAAGTTCGACACCGTCCTGGCCCGCCACGTCCTGTGGCTCTTCCCGGACCCCGAGGCCACCGTGCGCCACTGGCACACCCTGCTGCGCCCCGGCGGCCGCCTGATCCTCGTCGAGGGCGTCTGGGACCTGGCCCGGCCCGCCGGCCTGCCCATGTCCCGCCTCACCGAGGCCCTGACCCCGCTCGTCACCCGGCTGCACACCGAGCGCCTCTCCGGGGACCCGCGCCTGTGGGGCGGACCGGTCGAGGACGAGCGGTACGCGGTCATCGGCGTGACCCCCGCGGCCCCGCGGCGGCACGCCGAAGTCGTGGACGTCCACCTCATGCTGCGCCGCGGGGACGACGTGCTGCTGGCCCGCCGCGCCGGCACCGGGTACGGCGACGGCCTGTGGAACCTCCCCTCGGTTCACTAGGCAAGCCTGCTGTCGAGATTTACCTTGTTGAGTTTGCAACTCACGGTAGCGGTTGCGATGAGGACAAGGAACATGTTGGGCGCGAGTGATGGCGTCCCACCAAGTGGTGTAGCCGATCAAGCGAGTGGAATGCCCAGGTGGCATCCCTGATCTCCCTCGGTGGTGGTGCCGTTGAGCTCTCCCAGGCCAGGACTGGCTACGACAACCGGGCCGCCCCGGAGGAGACCGCTCGCGGGTCCCGGGCCGGAGGCGGCACGCCTTCAGCGGCTACACCACAAGAGGGGATACACCGATACCGCCCCTCTACATCGGCGTATCGACACTATGGACAGCCTCCCCGCGAGACCTCCTCAAGTACCTCGCCGCTGATTCGAGTCGTTGCGGATCATCCCGGAGAAGCCCGATGGCGCGATTGCAGCGCCCACAGAGAACCCCTCGCACACACTCCCCACACGACCGATCTCCGGGACAGCATCCATGGTCGTGGTCAACGTTTAGATCCGAGACACTCCCGCAGATCTCACATTCCCCTTGTCCGTCACCGAACAGGCTCACCACCCGGTCTCGAGGTATCCCATATTTATTGGAGAGATTGGCAAAGCGGGAACACGTCCTGCAACTCGAGCTGAGGCCGTCAAACCCGCCTCTGTTCACTGTGTATTCCGACACATGTTTCACGATGCGACACGCCGAGCATCTCTTAGTATCGCCGATGGCTCTTGAGGCCCAGCTTCTCTCAACGCCTCCAGTTCTACGATGCTGGGCATAGTGCGTGGCGCAATATCCACTCGACCACGGCCTACTGTCGCAACTCCACCCTGCGCCCTGGGCAATACAGGCATCCGGAGCTGATTTTCGGAGAGGTTTCAATTCTGAAGCGTCCCTCGTTTTCGCTTGGCGAAGGTGAGGATGACAGTAGGGGCCTCGCCCGTACTGAAGTCGATCACATTTCCATGAAGCTCCCTGCGCCTCACATTCTGCCTGATTTTCGACTGGGAGCCTTCTCAGCCCGAGAGCTCGAAGTGATTGTCCTCGATTCTTCTGGACGCTATGCGCATTGCAGAGGCCATTACTCTTAGCCCCTTGGGTTCTGGGGGGCCGATCACACTTCCAGCCGTTCCCCGAGGCCACGCAGGTATCTGCTACGCCTCCGACCTGTTCACGCCAAAAACTCGAATCCACTACGCCCTCGCATCTATTCAGGTGATGTGGCGGTAGACCGCGCACCTCCGTTGACCTTCACCCTGCAGTACCCGAGCCAACTGGCCGATTGGGATGGGTGGTTGCAGACTTGCCGGGATCGTAGTTGGTGGCACTGACACGGCACCGGCAAGCGGTGCGACCACCATTGGCTCTCGGTGGTGTAGTTAACCAAGTGAGACGAATGCCCAGGTGGTGCCCCTGATCTCCCTCGGCGGTGGCGCCGTTGAGCTCTACGAGGCCAGGACCGGCTACGAAGGCTGGCCCACCCTCGGAGGAGATCGCTCGCCCGCCCCGAGCCGGAGGTGGCACGCCTTGATCGGCTACACCACCAGAGGGGACACGACCACGCGAGTTCGTAACAGACGCTCGATTGATCGAGAGCCAGCTGAACTGCTGGTCCGCCCTCGAGCACTTCGTCTAGTCCGGTCTGGCAGCGGACCACAGCGAGCCAGCACGCCGCTATGGGTGTTGGTCGTCTTGGACCAGTCGGCCCCACCGGCGGCGGCGCATGTGCTCGGCATCGTCATACACGATGCGGGTCACGGTCCACTCCGGTCCGAGGGGGTGGTCCCCGCGGTGATCTGTCGAAACCACCACTGTTTGAAAGCCACGGGCCGGCGAGCCGAGAAGGGCGGTGGCCTGGTGGTATCCGCCCCAATCAAGGCTGCCTAAGAAAGCGTCGAGGAGAAGCAAAGTCGGGTGGGCCCGCGCGTACGTTTCCGCCAGTGCCACCAGAACCTCGAGTCCGACGAGAGGGTGAAGTCGGTGGTCAGAGGTGCCTGCTTCGACGCGGCTTCCGAGCACGAAGTCGGCGCAGACTCGATCGTCGACTATCCGGGTACGCTTGATCGCACCGCCGACGATCTCAGGAAGGTCCGAGATCACCTTGCGCATCACCCAATGATCAAGCCCCAGGCGCTCGGCAAGGTCGTGAACGTTGGCGGGAAGGCTTTCGCTCCACCGGGGTGCTCGGACCACCTGGTAAGGCGAAGCTACGAATGGAACCTCCTGACCGTCGGCGAAAAAGTGGAGCCGGTCGCCCTCCGCCTTGAACTCGGCGCGCCGCGGCTGGGGATCGTACCAGGTGAGCGCCGCATGTACGCGGGACTCTGGGCGGGCGACCCGCTCCATGATGTGGGAGGGGGCCGCAAGCCCCGAGAGAAGCGAGATGAAGTGACTCTTCCCGATTCCGTTCGCACCTAGGAACATGTTGCACCGGGAGAAGCGCACCGTAGTCGGCTCCTTCAGCCACACATCCTCGGTGATCTCGATCGCATGGATCCAGCCGAAGGGACGGGCGACGCCTCCATGCTCCATGCGGACCCGAGCCTCGTGAAGGTCGCGCCAACTTCGCAGAAGTGACGCCGGGTAGGCGTCGCCAGCGTTGGTGTCTACAAGACGGGCGCATCGGGCACAGAGCCAGATGCCGTTGAGAGGAGCGCTTCGCTGGCTGGCGTTCAACCCACCGCTACCCCGAGGCCCACCTGGTGCTGCGGCGTAGATGTGAGCGGCGGTCCCGGTCATCTCGACGTCGTCGATGCCCCTTCCGGGCCCAATGGTGAGCGCCCCGCAGCCGGGATTCGAACAACGAAAGGCTGCCCGAAGCGCGAGGGCGCGCTTCGTTGCCTCACTGAAGTCAGCACGTCGGCCAGATGTCCCAGTCCCCATTGCTCCCCACCGGTCCCGCAGTCAGCACACGGTAGCTTTACCGACGGATAGTGGCCGACAGCCAGCGCTGCTCGGCCCGCCACGCCGAACCGCAGCGGTGTGCTCCTCAGCCCTCCCAGCCAGGTGTCCGCCAGGCCGTCTCCGGCATGGCCTCCAACCGGCGGATGACGAGGGTGCGGAGGTCGGGCCATGTCGCTTGGGCACGGTCAGCTGCGGACCAGACCTTAGTCCCACCTCGCCGTCCTCGGAGCGTCAGCCCGGAATGGTAGTCGGGCTAGGCCAGCGGCGGCGCCGAGTTCCGCCTTGGCCTGCTCCAGTTCGAGCGACAGTTCGGCGATGATCCGGCGCATCACCTTGGTCCTCGACCGCTCCTCGGCCAGTTCGGTCCTCAGCTCCGCCGCCTCTGCCTTGAGCGCGCGGTTGGCGTCGGCGAGTTCCTGCATCGCGGTCGGGGTGGAGTCCTGGGCCTTGGCTCGGGCCTGGAAGTCCTGGACTAGGTCGGTGTGGCCATAGACGATGTCGCGCCGAAGGCCGCTCTCGGTGATCAGCTCGGATGCCGTGAGCTTTCCGGACGATGAGCGCAAGGGTGTGCCGGCCAGGAGGCGGTCGGCAGCCGCGCGGATGGCGGCCCGGTCTGCGCCCTGGTCGCGTGGTCGGCGTCCCATCAGTGCTCCCGCGTCTGGTTGTTGGAAACGGTCATACACTCGTGCGCATCGATGATGGCTCGGCTGCCAGCTGCCAGGGCTGCGGCACGGTCACGCAGAGGGCGCGGTGCCAGCCGGTCCCCGGCCGTGACCTCCCACCGCTCGAGCCGCAGTCGCTGCTCGACGATGCTCCGGTCGGTGAAGGCCAGGTTGGTGCAGGCCGAGCGGCATTCCGACTCGTCGGGGCCGTCCTCCGCGGGCAGGCCGGCCTCGAGCCGGGCCTGACGGCAGGCCGCGGTCTCGCGTCGCCACACGCAGGTCATGCCCTCGCCGTGGTGGATGTTCGGGTTCGCCTGGTCCAGGAGCCGCTCCACACTCTTTCCGGCGGTGACCACGCGTCCGGCGAAGCGGGCACGAGCCCGTACTCGGTGCCGGTATTCGTCGGCCGAGGGCCCGGACACGTGCTCTCCCTTATCGAGCAGGCGCGCGTCCTGTTCGTTCTGTTCCAGCACCATCTCCAGGGTCTCGATGTGGATGTCGTCCATCCACGTCGTGTCGGAGTGCCCCGCGTAACTCAAGGTCACTTTCGTGTGGACATGGGCGTACTGCAGGGCGGCTGCCACCAAGCCGCGTGGCCGTCGGACGATGAAGTACGCCAGTGTGCGGCGGAAGCGGCTGGCATGGAGGTGCTTGGTCGGATCCGGTGGGATCGGCAGGGCTTCGCCGGGGCGGTGGAAGGTCGCGTTCACCCAGGCCAGGAAGTCCTCCAGGTCGTTGTTGATCGACCAGGTCTGGCGGGCGTTGAACTCGTTCGGGCGTGCGGCGTGCGCGTTGGTGAAGCTGGCGGGAAAGAGGAACGGGTAGTTGCCGAGGCTCTCCAGCAGGGCGATTGCGGCGTGGACGGGGGCGACGACCACCCACGGGCGCTGGTCTTCCGTCGCTTCCTCGGGCGGCAGTGAGGCTCGGTCGAAGCCCTTGCCCCGGCGGCCGACGATCAACAGCTCTCCGGTCTCTTCATCGGCTTCCCGGCAGCCGGGCGATAGGTTGAGCACCTCGCCCGGGCGAGCGCCGCTGAGGTAGCAGATCACCACGAAACAGGCCGCCACGACCATGCGGACCAGCGTCCGCAGCTCGGTGAGGGGGATAGGCGTCTCGCGCCAGGGCCGGCCGTCGATCAGCCCGGCGATCTGCCCGACGTAGGTGTCCTGTGCGATCGGCAGTCCTGAGTCGATCAGCATCCGTTTCTGGTTCGGGGTGATGCCAACACGAACCTTGAGTTCGGGCGTGCGGATCATGCGCTTGATGGCGTTGCAGTTGACCGTCACCGTGCCGTCCTTGTGTCGGAGGCCCGGAAGGGACTCGCCGGTGCGGCGGCACCGCTCGATGTACTGCAGCAAGCGGTCGGCGGTCGGCCCGCGGTACTCGGCTTGGGAGGGATGAACGCCTGCGTTGATCTGCTGGTGGGTCACCCAGGCGTCGCGGACATCCGGGCCCACTGACTCCACGACGTGCAAGGCCCAGGCCAGCAGGGCAGTCATAGTCTCGGGGGCAATCCGGGGCGTCTTGTTCTCGCGGTCTTGGGCTGGGCGCTTCGGGTCGTCGTCGGACGCTTCCGGCCACGGGTAGCCGGTGGACAGGCGTCCTTCCTCGGGCAAGTGGGGGCCGTAGAGCCACAACGTGCGGACCGCGGCGAGCATGTCGATCTTTCGGCCCTCTTTGCGTGCGAGGCCAAGGACATGCGCGCGATAGGACTCCAGGTCCTGCGCAGTGACATCGCACAGGCGTGTGATCCCGTGGCCGTCGAGCCACTTCGCGAAGATCTCCAGATCCATGAACCAGTAGCGGAAGGTGGCGACGCCGGCGCGCTCACCGCCACGCTGCAAGGTCGGATCCCCGGGGTAGGGGTGGTCGAGTGCGGCCAGGAAGAAGCTCTTGAAGGGGAGTTGGAGGGTGTTCGGGTAGCGGACCCAGGACAGAGCGGCGATGTTGACGTGCGCGTCGGGGTGCGCGGGTTTGATGTGCCAGAGCGGATCGCCGAAGCGGGAGAGCAGGGCCGGGTCGGTTCCCGCGCGAAGAGGCCGGTTGCGCAGGACGACCGTGTCCGCGGCCGGCCACGGACTCTCATGCTGCTCGACCGGCAGGAGCGAGGCTGTGGTCATCGCAGGTCCAATCGGCCGTCGAGGAGATCGTCGACCAGGTGCTGGTGGCCGTCCGTGAGGTCCGCGCGGGCCTTGCCGCGCTCGGCGTCGGTGTAGTGGTCGATGATGTCCTCCAGCTGCTGCAGGGGATCACGGAAACGGGAGCGCCAGATCGCCGGGTCGAGGTTCGGTCGGCGCTGGAGGACGCCGTCGCACACGGCCAGCTGGATCGGGAGCTGATGCGGGAGGGCCCGGGCGTTCTCGCAGCTCAGGCAGTCCAGAAACGAGGCCGGGCATGGCCGGCCGGGCTCCGCGACGGGGCTGGCGAGATGGTCGACGCAGCCGACGGTGGCAGTGTCACGCTGGGCATCGAGGAGTTCCTTGAGCGACTGCGGCTCCAGCCCCACCTGGGCGGCGGCCCCGGCCAGGTCCTGGCGGGCCTGGGCGACGAAGTCCGCGGTGAAGACCGGGACGGCCTGCACGGCGCGGGCTTTGGCCACCTCCTGGCGCAGGGCGGCGCCGACGACCCGTCGGCTGTCGGCCTGCACGGTGCGGCTGCCCTTGAGATAGAGGTCGTTGAGGGTACGCCGCGAGCGCGCGACAGGATGGCGCCGACGCTCCAGCGCCGTCTGCCGGATCCTCTTCACGTCCACGGTCGGCGGGCCGCCAGGCACGGCGTTCCTGGCAGCAGGAAAGCCGTGAGATCGTGCCCACGCCAGGACATCGCTGGCGTCCGTCCCCGAGCCCCAGAACGATCCGGTCTTGCCGCTGCCGAGGTACAGCGAGGCGAACGCCGCCGACGACCCTCCGTGTCGGCGCGGCAACTCGCTCAGCGACAACAGCAGTTGGTAGAGCCGCAACGGTGAGAGCATCAGGCGGTGTTCCTCGGCGCTCGCGGCGAACAGGTCCGCGAGATCAGCGGGCAGGTCCTCAACGGCGGCGATCATGTGCTCCCGCTCGGGACCGCGACGCGGCTTGACTTCCTCGATCAGTACGATTCCGTCGTCCTCACGCGCCCCGCCGGGACGGAAATGCGCTGCAGGCCAGGCCGCCACCGTGCCGAAGTTCTCCTGGGTCAACCCAGTCAGCAGCAGGCAGAACGCCGTCGCCTCCGACCGCGTCAGACACAGGCGAGCGGCCAGGACACGAAAGCCGCCCGCGCGTGCTACCGCCCTCGTATGGTCGCCAGAAGGTGTGCGAGGAAGCTCTCCGGTGCGGTCGAAAATATCGAGAAGCGAGCCGACCTCCGCCTGGTGCAGGCTCAGGGCCGGGTCGCCGGCGCGCCACCGGGCCACCAGGCGGCGCCCCGACTCGATCCTCTCCCGAGCAAGCCGGACATCGCGGCGGGCGGCCGTCGTGATCGCCTGCCAGTCCCTGTCCGGATACGCACCGGGCCGCTCGATCTCAGGCCCCTTGACGCGCGCGTTCAGCAGCGCCTGCCGGGCGGCGTCAGGCAGCTCTGGGTCCTCTCGCAGCAGCGTACGCAGGCGCTTCACAGCGTCGTGCTGGCCGTGCCGCCCTTCGTGGTGGTCGACGAACGCCTGGATGTGTCGTCCCGTCAGTTGCTCAGGCGATGTGGGCTGCGGATCGCAACCTGCAAGCACGTCGGCGAAGCCGTTGGCGGTGTAGAAGTGTCCCTCGGCGGTCCCGAGGCGCTTGCTTGCTGTTCGGGCTGTCCCGACCCTCCGGCTGAAGGACCGGGCCAGCCACTGCTGCATGACGGGCGCGACCTTGAACGTCGAGAAGTCATATGTCCTGGACCGGCGGCCCGACTCCTCGAGGAAGCGCACCAGCACCCCGCCGTCCCCGGGCAGGAGTCCACGCTGCGGCGGCTGCCAGGACGGCTCCGGCAGGGACGCCCGACGCCCTCCCCGGCTCACCGTGCTCCCTTCACACCGCGCATCACCAGCGCACTGTCCGCCGCAGCCGCACGGACCAGCGCGTCCACCCCCGCCTGCTCATCCTCATCCAGCAACGCCATCAGGTAGTCGACCTGGAGCCCGGTGAACGGCTCCAAGTAGTAGTCGCGGGTCGTGTCCGGGTGCGCATGTCCCATCAAAATTGACAATGCATACCAAACATCACCGAACTGGTCACGGAGGTCCATGAGCTGCTCATCGGAGAAGCCGTCGACATGGGGCTGCCAGACGAGCGACAGCACCAGGAACCAGCGCAGGGCAAAGGAGTGGCGGAGCATATGTGCCCTTGCCCACAACGGGCATTCCGCCCGGCGCCGCTCGCGCTGCTCGGGCGTCAGCTTCTCGGCTGCTAGGTCCACCCACAGGTCGGCGATGCGCTCGTTGGCGTCTCGGAAGGTGTCCTCCCAGCCGCCTACCTTCTTCGGCAGCCCGTCGTGCGAGAGCCAGAGCGCCAGCGGCTCAAGGCCGTTGGGCGTCCGGCGGAACAGCAGTCTCCGCTGATCCGGGCCGATCACATCGAGCGCCGTCGGCACCGACGATCCCGACCGCCCCTCCAGATGGAGCTCCCGCGTACGTGGGCTGTAGCCCGTCACGATCCACACCCCGGCCAGGCGGTCGTACCGCCCGGCGCGCTGGGCACGGCGGATCACCTCCGCCCGGGAACCCTCCCACTCATCGAGGTAGGAGGCCACCGAAGCCATCGCCCGGCGCGGGATCCGGTAGTAACGGCCCTCCTTCGCCCCCTTGATGCACGCCGCCGCCAGCCAGGCTCGCGGGAAGCGCCCCTCCCCGGATAGCGGCAACTCGACATCCAAGATGCTCGCCCACTCCTGGACCCGCAGGCCGGTCCCGTAGAGCCCGTCAACGAAGGCCGTGTCCCGGTCCTCGTTGTACCCGCGCCAGCCGCTTCGCCGCAGGCCGTCGAAGCCGTAGCCGCGCAGACCGATGTTCCGCCACTGCTCGAACCCGATTCGTAGCAGCCATTTCACCTGGCGCCGCCGAGTCGCGGTTGGCCGGATCGGATCCCGCCCGTTCCTGGCCAGCGGAAATCCGTCCTCATTCAGCACGCCGGACGGGCGCCTCGATCGCTCGGACTGGCTCGGCAGCGACAG
This sequence comes from Streptomyces sp. NPDC034037, assembly GCF_055575715.1. Lineage (NCBI taxonomy): Bacteria > Bacillati > Actinomycetota > Actinomycetes > Kitasatosporales > Streptomycetaceae > Streptomyces > Streptomyces sp. NPDC034037. The sequence continues at coordinate 84,698 of NZ_JBVISC010000007.1, forward strand.
TACGGGATTGTCGGTGCCGTAGCGCGGCTTGGCCCACATGTAGAAGCAGTTCAGCGCCGCCCGGTCGGTGTCGAAGCTCGTCCCCCTCACCCGTTTCTCGTTGCGGACGTCGGTGATGCGCCAGTCCTTGAACGCCTCGATGTCGCCCGCCGTGGCCTCGTCCCAGGTACGGCCGAAGACGTGAAGGAAGGTCAGCCAGACCGCGAGCGAGTACGCGTACCGGCGCATCGTCCTCACCGGCGCGCCGGCCATCGAGCCGGTGCGGAAGAAGAGGTTCGCTCGCGGGTCCGCATAGCCCGTGGGAGCGACCAAGATCGGAGTGCCGTGCCGAGCCCCGTTCCGAGCAGCTCGCTCGTGGACGTCGCCGAACCACGCGAACTCCTCCTCGGCGACAAGCGGAGTGGCTCCCACCATCTCGTAGAAGTCAACGGACCAGCGCCCCAGACCATCCATAATTCCCCCATGCTCAGAGAGTTATTTCTACAGCACGCGGATGCCCGGAGAACCTCGGGCCACCTGGAGGACGGCGAGGACGTCCGCGAGGCCGTGCTCCGCGAGGCCCGCGAGGAGATCGGCCTGGACCTCGCGCCGGCGGACCTGCGCGCGGAGCTGGTCGTCCAGCACCGGGGACCCGGCGCGGCGCCCCGCATGGGCTGGTTCTTCTCCGCCGCGTACGGCGCGGGCGGCGAGCCGGTCAACGCCGAGCCGCACAAGTGCGCCGAGCTGGCCTGGCACCCCCTGGCCGACCTGCCGCACGACACGGTGGCGTACTGCCGCGAGGCCCTGACCGCCTGGCGCGCGGGCGAACGCTTCACCGTGCACTGGCAGTCGGACGACGAGAGCGTCGCGTACGACGGCGAGCGCACCGCCGCCTCGGTCCCGCTCACCGGGTGACGCCCCCGGCCCGGGGCGCGGTGCTCAGACCGTGCCGAGGAGCCCGGCGCGGGCCAGGGACTCCAGCTCCGTGAGGGCGCGCAGGGCCGCCGCGGCCGCCTCGGGGTCCGCGGCGCGCAGGCCGCTCGCCTCGAACTCGTCCTCGTCCAGGCGCAGCACGGTGCTCCCGTCCGGCGAGCACCACAGGTCGAGGTCCAGGTCCTCCACCGTGAGGACGCCCTCCGCGCGGACGGCGGGGCGGGTCACGTCGCAGTACCAGCCCTTGAAGGTGCCGTCACCGGCGTACACCTCCTTGACGGCGTACCAGCGGTCGCGCCAGTAGTGCTCGGTGAAGACGTCCCCCGGCTCGAAGCGGACGAAGCCGAAGTCCCGGCTGCCGGGGGCCGCCCAGGGGGCCCGGACCGTGACGCGCGTCCCGTCGTCGTGGAGCAGCTCCGCCGGGTAGCGGATCTTGGTGCGGCCCGCCTTGACGAGGGCGACCTCCACGGTGGCGGGGCGCCCTCCGTCAGCCGAGGTGCCGGACATGACGTACCTCCGTCGCGCAGATCTCGTAACCGAACCACTGGTTGATCGCCAGCATCGGTTCGTTGCCGGTGTCGTTGCCCGTGAAGGCCTCCGTGCAGCCGGCGGCCCTGGCCCGGTGCAGGGAGTCGTTCTTCGCGAGCTTGGCCAGGCCCCGGCCCCGGTGGGCGCGTGCGGTGCCCGTCATGCCGGAGGCGTAGCGGCCCGCGCCGTCCGTGCGGGCCAGGGTGAACGCCGCGGGGCGGCCGTCCACCAGGGCCACCGTGGTCAGCTCCCGGCTGACCAGCGGATGCCGCCAGGTCTCGGCGAGCCAGTGCTCGTAGTCCGTGAACTGGGCCGCCACATCGCCCGGTTCGTCCGCCGCCGTCTCCGCGTCGAGTGCGAACAGCGGCCGCGCGTCGTCCGCGAACACCGAGCCGCTGACCAGCTCCACCCCGGCGGGCGGCTCCCGGCGCGGCGGCAGCGCGCCCCGGGCGAGGTCGAGGCGCAGGAAGTGGGCGCGCCGGCTGGCGCGGTAGCCGCGGCGGGCGGCGAAGGCGAGGTTGGCCGGCTCGTCCAGCACCCAGGAGTAGACGGTGCCGGCGCCCTCGGCCGCCAGATGCTCCTCCGCCGTGCGCAGCAGGAGCGTTCCCGCGCCGGTGCCGAGCCGCTCCGGATGGACGTACACGTTGGCGAAGCCCTGGCCCGGCTCGGGGCTGTCGTGGGCGATGCCCACCTGCGCGGTGCCGATGACCTCGCCGCCGGTCTCGGCGATCAACTGCCGGTAGCGGGCGGCCGGATGGGCGTGCGCGCCGTCGAAGGCGACGGACTCGGGGGTGGCGAGCATGGCCGGCACGCAGGCCCGGCGCACCGCGGCGAAACCCGCGACGTCCACGGCGTCGGTCGGGCCACCGGGGCTGAGGGAGCGCACGATCACTGTCATGGCCCCGCACGGTACGCGGACCGCGTCCCGGCGCGCCTCCGCTTTTCCCGCCGCCGGGCCCCGGCCGTGCGGGACAATCGCCGGGTGACTGTGAAGATCGACATCGACGAGGGCGCGAGCGACGCGCCGTACGAGCAGGTGCGGGCCCAGATCGCCGGGCAGGCGCGGTCGGGCGCGCTGCCCGTCGGCTACAAACTGCCCACGGTGCGCGGGCTCGCCCAGTCGCTGGGCCTCGCGGCGAACACGGTGGCCAAGGCCTACCGGGCACTCGAGGCCGACGGGGTCATCGAGACCCGCGGCCGCAACGGCACGTTCGTCGCCGCCGCGGGGGACGCGGCGGCGAAGGAGGCGTCCACCGCCGCGCAGACGTACGCCGAACGCGTCCGGCGCCTCGGCCTCTCCGAACAGGACGCGCTGGCCGCGGTGCGGGACGCGCTCCGCGCGGCCTACGGGGCGTCCGGCTAGCGGACCGCCCGGACCCCGGCTTGAGGGTTGCCGCCCCACCAGCGGGGCCTGCGGCGGCAGGAGCGGCACAAAGTCTCAAACGCCCTGTTCAGGGATACCGTAGAGAGGCATGAGCCGAGAGAGCCCGAGCTTCGAACTGACCGAGGACGACCGCCGCTCCGTCACCCGCTGGGCCGTCGCGTGCGCCGAGCGCGCGCTGCCGCTCTTCGAGACGGAGGCCCCCAGCGACCCCCGCCCGCGCGAGGCGGTCGAGGCCGCCCGCGCCTTCGCGCTGGGGGAGCGGCGGACGGCACGGCTGCGTACCGCGGCCTGGAGCGCGTACCAGGCGGCGCGCGAGGCCGGGGACCCGGCGGCCGAGGCCGCCGCGCGCGCCGCGGGCAGCGCGGCCGGAGCCCCGTACCTGCATCCGCTGGCCACCCCGCACCAGCTGAAGCACGTCCTCGGCCCCGCGCTGTACCTCGCCCGGGCCCACGAGCTGGCGCAGGGCGACGACCCCGCCGTCGGGGACGACGAGGTCCGCTGGGCGCTCGGTCAGGTGCCCCCGCGGGTGCGGGCGGTGGTGGCACGGATGCCGGCCGGCGCCCCCGGCCGCACCCGGCTCGGCGCCCTCCACCGTCGGCTCGAAGCGGGCCTGCGCGGCTGAGCCGAGGGGAGGGCGGTGGGCCGCCCCGAGGGGAGCGGGCGCCCCGGCTACAGATACAGCCCGGAGTCCGCCCCCTCCCGCTGGTCCGGGACCGACGTGGGCGAGGTGCCCCGGCGCAGCGCGAAGAGTTCGGCGAGGGTCGCGCCCTCGCGCGGGACACCCTCCTGCGTGCCGAGCCACTCCACCGCCTCGGGCCGGGTCAGCGGGCCGACCTCGATGCGGGCGAGGCAGCGGCCGGGCCGCACGACCGCCGGGTGCAGGCGCTCCAGGTCCTCGTTGGTGGTGACACCCACCAGGACGTTGCGGCCCTGCCCGAGGAGGCCGTCCGTGAGGTTGAGCAGCCGGGACAGGGCCTGCCCCGCCGTGTGCTTGGCCTCGCCGCGGATCAGCTCGTCGCAGTCCTCCAGGAGCAGCAGCCGCCAGCGCCCCTCGGCGGTGCCGTCGTCCTCGCCGATCGCGATGTCCATCAGATAGCCGACGTCGCCGAACAGCCGCTCCGGGTCCAGGACGCAGTCCACCTGGCACCAGTCGCGCCAGGAGCGCGCGAGGGTCCGCAGCGCCGACGTCTTGCCCGTGCCCGGCGGGCCGTGCAGCAGGAGCAGCCGCCCCGAGATGTCCTCGGGGGTGGTCTTCATCAGCCTGTCCATGGCGTCGGCGACCGGCGCCGTGTAGTTGGGCCGCACCTCTTCCCAGGTGCCGGCCGAGATCTGCCGGGTCGTGCGGTGCGGGCCGCGGCGCGGCGAGACGTACCAGAACCCCATCGTCACGTCGTCGGGCTGGGGCGCGGGCTCGTCCTGCGCGCCGTCCGTGGCCTGCCCGAGGACCCGCTCGGCGAGTTCGGCGCTGGTCGCCGTCACGGTGATGTCCGCGCCGCGGTTCCAGCGCGAGACCAGCAGCGTCCACCCCTCGCCCTCGGCGAGCGTGGCGCTGCGGTCCTCGTCCCGGGCGGCCCGCAGCACCCTCGCCCCGGGCGGCAGCAGGGTGGAGCCCTTCTTGACGCGTTCGATGTTGGCGCTGTGCGAGAAGGGTTGCTCGCCCGTCGCGAAGCGGCCGAGGAACAGTGCGTCGACGACGTCGGAGGGGGAGTCGTTGTCGTCGACGTTGAGCCGGATCGGCAGGGCGTCGTGAGGGTTCGCAGCCATGCCGCCATGATCCGGCACGCGCGCGCCGTCGTGCACCCGGTTTCCCCGGAAGCCGCGCGCGCCGTGGTGCGCCCGGTTGCCCGTGAGAGCCTCGGGCGCCGTCCCGTGGAACCTGTCCCAGCGTCCGCCGCCGCCGATACGCTTGTCCGTGATGGCACGTCATGGGTGGTTCTCACGGGCAGGGTGGTGGCGTCTCGCCGCACTGCTCGGCGTTGGTCTGGCCGTACTGGCCCTGGTGATCACATTGGTCCGCACGGACTCCGGCGACGGCGGCAGCACCGCGGGCACCACCCCGGACGGCGACAAGGTGCACGGCACCCCCGCCGTCCCCTCCGGCAAGCCCGCGCCCGAGGCCGGCTGGGGCTTCACCCACACCCAGTACAGCGCGGACGACGGGGAGCCGGACGCCGTCGCGCGCGTCCGCGCCGAGCTGGCGGCCCAGGGCCGCCCCGTCCCGCAGATCCAGCACATCATGGGCTGGGGCGCGGGCAACCCCGAACCGGTCAAGGGCCACTACGACTTCGCCGCGATGGACAGCCGGATGGACTTCATCCGGGGCAGCAAGGGCACGCCCGTCGTCACCCTGTGCTGCGCTCCGGACTGGATGAAGGGCGGCGAGCCCGGCGCGGACAACACCGACTGGAGCCAACAGGCCCTGGAGACCGCCCCCGAGCCCGAGCACTACGGCGACTTCGCGAGGCTCGCCGCGACCGTCGCCAAGCGCTACCCCGACGTACGCCACTTCATCGTCTGGAACGAGTTCAAGGGCTTCTGGAACGACGAGGAGGCCCGCTGGGACCAGGAGGGCTACACCGAGCTGTACAACCTCGTCTACGAGGAGCTGAAGAAGGTCGACGAGGACATCCTGGTCGGCGGCCCCTACCTGGTCATGGACAGCCTCGGCCCGCGCGGTAGCGAGAACGCCTCGCGGGTGGAGGGCCCCTGGGGCCGCCTCGACCAACGGCCCCTGGACGCCTTCGAGTACTGGAACCAGCACAAGAGGGGCGCGGACTTCGTCGTCGTCGACGGTTCCAGCTACACCAAGGACGACGAGCTGCTGCCCGACGAGTTCACCGCCACCGACAAGCTCACGGCCGTCGGCGACTGGGTGCGCGAGCGGACCGGGGACCTGCCCCTGTGGTGGGCCGAGTACTACGTGGAGCCCGGCGACAGCCAGGACAACCGCGACGACTGGTCCGAGGCGCACCGCGTCGCCGTCCACGCCTCGGGCCTGATGGCGATGGCCCGCGGTGGAGCCACCACCGGTTTCTACTGGAACCCGCAGAAGCGCGGCGCCCGGTGCGCCGGCTGCCTGTGGACGGCCACCCAGCAGGCGGACGGCGGGCGGCCGTTGCCGATGCTGCGGCTCATCGAGCGGTTCGGCGAGGAGTTCGGACCCGGTACCTCGTACGAGAAGGTGCCGGTCGCCGGCGACGACGCCGCCGAGGTCCGGGTCCTCGCCGACGACAAGGCCGTCCTCGTCGTGAACACCCAGGACCGGCGGATCAGCGCCGAGGTCGACGGGCACCCCCTCGCCCTGAAGGGGTACGAGGTGAAGTGGCTGAAGCGGTGACTTCCTGGGCCCCCCGGCTCACGCCATCGTCACGAAGCGCTGGACCAGCGACGCGAGCAGCACGGCGAGCAGCGGCAGCGCGAACCAGAAACTGCCCTCCAGCCACCGCTGCTGCCGTACGCCTGGCGCCGCCGCGACCCGCACCACCTCGCGCGCGGTGAGCAGCAGCACGAGCACGGCGCCGGTGAGCGCGCCCACCACCGACCACGGTGTCCAGGTCACCTGCGGCCCGACCGCCCCCGGGTCGGCCTTGGGCACCGCGCCGTCCGGCTGGTCCCGCAGGCTGTAGACGGTCGCGTCCCGGTGGGAGAACACCTTCTCGAGTTCCTCGCGGTCGTCCAGGTGCCGGATGAGCCGCGGCTCCCAGTTCCCCGGATAGCCCGCGTTCAGCTCCAGAGAGACCGACTGGCCGCGGCTGACCATGAGGTAGGACCGGGGCCCCGCGTCCTTGAGCGCCTTGACCAGGCCGGAGACCAGGACCGGGTCGGCGGGCGCGGGCGTCGGGACGTACTCCACCTTCTCCATGTCCCGGGCGCCCCACGGCATCGCCGGCGTCACGGTGTTCACCGTGTCGTCGCTCAGCCACAGCAGCCGCGCGCTCGGCTCGTCGTGCGCGTACACGTACTCCATCGCCGCGACCTCGCCGGGCCGGACGCGCTCGAAGGACTCGTTGCCCCAGCGCGCCACGAGGAAGCCGCCCATCAGCACGAGCCCGGCCAGCAGCGCGGCCGCCGGCGCCCGGCTCACCCGGTCGCGGTCCCGTTCCGCCGGAGTGATGCCCGCACGCGGGAACAGCGCGAGACCGCCGAGCAGCGCCGCGCCCGGCAGCGCGAACAGGAAGACGCGCAGGGCCATCTCACCGCCGTACGACTGCATGGCGAAGCCCAGGAACGGCACGAAGGTCAGGACGAGGAGCGAGCGTTCCCCGTACCGGTACGAGCGCCGCCGCCACCAGCCCCAGCAGGCGAGCGCCATGACGCCGCCCGCCAGCGCCACCCGCACGTACAGCACGAGCCGGTGGGTGGGGCTGCCGCCCTCGATGCGCCCGGAGACCGACGAGGAGACGTTGCCGCCGACGCCCCCGACCCCGCCGAACAGGTCCTGGAAGTGCCCCGACCAGTAGGGCTCGGCGAGGAAGCCCAGCCAGCCGACGACCAGCACGCCGCAGAGCAGCGGCAGACCGCGCAGCTCCGAGCGGCCGGCCAGGACCAGTGCCGTGAGGACGCCGAGCATCACGAACGGCGTCAGCTGATGGGCGGGGACGGTCGCCGCGAAGAGGGCGATCAGGACCAGGAGCAGCACCGCCCGCTCCCCGCGGCCCGTCGGCTCCACCTCGCTCTCGCCGGGGCGCCGCTTGGCCCACAGCACGCGCGGGGCGCGGAACCAGACCAGGAGTACGGCGACGAAGGCGAGGTGGAGCAGGTACGTGAAGCCCTGCGGGGAGAAGTAGTCCTGACCGACCCAGCCGCTCAGCACGAAGATCCACAAACCGGCCCACTTGGCGCGCCAGGACGCCCGCATCGCGCGCACGAGCAGGAACATCGGCGCCAGATACAGCAGTTGGACGGCCGTCGGCCACCAGCGGATCACCTCGGTCAGGTCCGAGACGCCGCACGCCTTCGCGACGAACGCGGCCGCCGCGAAGAAGCCGGGCCAGCTCCAGCGCGCGTCCAGGTCGGGCACGGCGGTGCCGGTCCGCTCGATGTACTCCAGGAAGCCCAGGTGCTGCCAGGCCGTGGCGAACCGCGGCTCGGTCTCGACGACGGCCGGCAGCGCGTGCAGGGACACGGCCGTGGCCAGCAGCGTCACGAGCAGCAGGGTCTTGACCGGCCGGTCCATCCGCAGCAGGAGCGCGAACACGAGGACCAGGAGCGCGGCGCCGAGCAGCGTCGCCACCGGCAGCACGGAGACCAGGCCGAGCCCGCCCATGCCGTCCAGGTCCGCGTCGTCGAGACCGGCGACGGGCCCCCAGTACAGACCGAGCGCGACGGCGAGCAGCAGCGCCACGCCGAGAACACGCGGGCGCCCCGGGCGCGCCGCCGCCCCCTCCCCGGCGGCAACCGCACCCTCCGCGTCGTCCCCCTCGTCCTTCCCGCCCATCCCGCTCCTCGGTGCGGGCGTGCCGGGGCCGGGGCAGACGTCCGGCCTGCGCTCCAAGTGGTCGAAGTCGGGCTGTACGGCGAGCTGCGAGGTGTCCGAGTCGAGCGAGTCCCGCCACGCCCACGCGGGCCCGTGCCGACCCTCGCGGCCGGCGCCCCCGTCAGGGCCCGGGACGGGCGCGGCCGGCTTCCCCGGGCCGGTCAGGTCAGCGTCCGGCGCCGTGTTCCCGGGGGGCCCGCCCGAGGGGGCCGCCCGTACCACGCGGTACAGCCTCGGCGTCGCGACCGCCACGATCACCGCCAGGCTGGAGACCTCCGCGACGCCCGCGCCGGTCAGCCCCATCCGCGGCAGCAGGACCAGCGTGAGGCCGAGGACCAGCACGCACAACAGGCCCTGGAGCCAAGCGATTCCGGCGGTCCTGCTCTGCGCCCGGCGCACCGCGAAGTACGTCTCCATGACCACCCGCAGCAGCGCCCCCACCGCGAGCCAGCGCAGCAGCGGCGTGGCGGCGTCCGCGTACCCCCGGCCGAACATGCTCAGCACGAGCGGCGCGGCCAGGAAGAGGACGCCGCACACCGGCAGCATGATGACCGCCATCCGGCGCAGCGCCGAGCGGGTGTTGGCGGCGAGCAGCGCCGGATCGTGCGCGCCCTCGACGGTCAGCGAGGCACCCATGTTGACGGCGAGGAGGTTGACGGTGCCGCCGATGGCGGTGGTGACGTAGAAGTACGCGTTGTCGACCGAACCGACCTGCGAGGCGACGACGACCGGGACGAGGTAGACCACCGCGAGCGAGAAGAGCGAGCCGGTGCAGTCCCCGGCGAGGAAACGGCCGACCTCCCGCGGCGTCGGCGGCTGCGTGCGGCCGTCGGTGGCCCGCACATGGCGCGGCACCAGGCGCCGGAGGACGAGCCAGCCCAGCGGGACCACCGAGACGAGGATCGAGGCGACCCAGGAGACGAAGACCCCCGCCGTGGGGATCGCCGCCGCCAACACGATGAGCAGCACCAGCTTCGCCACCGAGAAGACGGTGTTGCCGACGGGCACCCACAGCGCGTCGCGCAGCCCGGTCAGGACACCGTCCTGAAGGGTCAGCACCGACCACGCCACGACGGCGAGGACGAACCCCGCGCCCGGCACGGGACCGTGCAGGAAGCGGTACGAGGGCCCCCACAGGTCCAGCGTCAGCAGGAAGAGCCCCGCGGCGAGCGCCACGGCGAGCGAACTGCCCGCGTACGTACGGAAGATCAGCCGGCCCGCGGCGCGCCCCGCGACGGGGATGAACCGGGCGAGGGCGCCGGTCAGCGTCACGGCGGTGAGCCCGGCGAGCAGCTTCATCGCCGCGATCGCCGCCGAGCCCTGACCGACCGCCGACTCCGAGTAGTACCGGGCGGCGGCCAGCCAGAAGCCGACGCCGAGCACCCCGGAGATCCCCGTGTTGAGCATCAGCGCGTAGGCGTTGCGGAACAGCGGGCCGGCGCCGCCCGACCCCGGCGGGCGCATGCGGCGGGGCCCGCCGGGTGGCGGCCGCTCGCCGCCGTGCGGGGAATCCGGGACGTCGGCCTGGGCGGTGGTCGTGTCAGACACGGGAACGGATGGCCTTCCGGCGGACCTGTCGGACTCTGCGGACCACGGCGTACCCCTTGGTGAGCGCGTGGTCCCTGACGAACGTACGGGCGAGCGCGCGGCCCTCGACGAGCCGCAGGAACTCCTCGGGCCCGGTGGACCTGCGCACCGTGACCCGGCGCAGGGCGTAAGGGCCTTGGGCGCGGCGGGCCAAGGTGTTGCCGACGGCGAGCGACTGGGCGAAGCCCGCCTCGCGCACCCGCTCGCGCACCCGGCGGCTGGAGTAGCCGTAAGGGTAGGCGAAGGAGGCCGGCCGGGTGCCCGTCTCGTCGGCGATGATGTCCCGGCAGCGGCGCAGCTCCCGGCGCAGCTCCGCGTCGGGGAGCTGGTCGAGCTGGGGATGCGTGTGGCTGTGGCCGCCGATCTCCGCGCCCGCGGCGGCCAGTTCGCGCACCTGGCCCCAGTCGAGCATGAGGTCGAGGCCACCCCCGGTGTCGTGCGCGCCGCGCAGCCAGCCCGTGGAGACGAACAGGGTGGAGGCGAAGCCGTGCGCGGCGAGCACCGGCAGCGCGTACCGGTGCACGCTCTCGTAGCCGTCGTCGAAGGTGATCAGGACGGGACGTTCGGGCAGGGGGCCGCCCGGGGCGCGCCAGGCCGCGGCAAGCCGGGCGGTGGTGAGGGGCGTGAAGCCCCGCTCGCCGAGCATCTCCATCTGGCGTGCGAACGCGGTGGGCGACACCGAGAGGCCGCGCGTCGCCTCGCTCGGCTCACGCGCGACCGAGTGGTACATCAATATCGGCACGCGTCTGTCGCTCATCCGGCGGCTCCCTCGCCACCCCTGCCCCGCACGTCTTCCGTCGGGCCGGTGATCTCCGTGACACAGAACGCGGTGCCCGCCCGGCGCGCACGGACGCTGCCGAGCAGATAACCCACGGCCGCCACCGCCACTCCCGCCACGATCGCGCCCGCGCGCCCCGCGCCACCGGGCCGCCCGAGCACGGCGTCCCGCAGGCCGCGGCCGACCCCGGCGGGCAGCACGCACGTGGTGTGGTGCCGCTCGGACGCAAGTCCCCTGCCGGCGCCGACACTCCTGGCCACCAGCGCCTTGGAGAGGCCCTCGGCGTACGTCCGCGTACGGAAGTACGCGAACCGCTCCCGCGCCGCGGGCACCCGGTGGTGGATCACCGCGCGGTCGTCGACCAGCAGGACCGCGTCCGGTCTCGCCCGGGTGAGCCGGATGCAGAACTCCGTCTCCTCGCAGCCGAGCGGCCGGCCGCCGCCGTCGCGTCCGATACCGGTCGCGAAGCCGCCCGCGACGTCGAAGGCGGAGCGCCGGAAGGCGGCGTTGCCGCCGAGGACGTTGCGCACCCGTACGCGCCCTGCCGGGTGGCCCCGGTACGTGCACCCGACGACCCAGTCGAACTCCTCGGGGAACCAGACGGGCCGCCGCCCGGACGCCCACAGCGGCACGGTGCGCCCGCCGACGGCGAACACCCGCGGGTCCGCGAACCCCTCGGCGAAGTGGCGCAGCCAGTCGCGCTCGGCGACGGCGTCGTCGTCGAGGAAGGCGACGACCGCGCCGCGCGCGGCGGCGACACCGGTGTTGCGCCCCGCCGACAGGCCGCGGGGGCCCGCGTTGGCGAGCACCCGCACCCCCTCGCTCCCCTCGTACTCCTGGGCGAGCCGGTCGAGGAGCACGGTGTTGTGGTCGACGACCAGCAGGGTCTCCAGGGCCGCCACGGACTGCGCGCGCACCGAGGAGACCGCCGCGAGGATGTCCTCCCAGCGGTCCTCGGTGTACACGCAGATGACGACGGACACGTCCGGGCTCAAGACACCTCTCCCCGGCCCGTGCGGAAGGGCAGGCCCCGGACGTCCTTGCGCCGCGCGCCGCGCCCGCGCCGGCCCGAGCGCTCGCCGAGGATCACCTTCAGTACGCGGATGCCGTCCCGGATGGCGCGCAGGTTGCTGGTGCCGTGGATCCGCAGATACTCGTGGCTCGGGATCTCCTGCACCTTCAGCCCCGCCTTGACGACCCGGATGTTCATCAGGGTCTCCACCTCGAAACCGGTGCAGTCCAGCTCTATCTTGTCCAGGCAGTGCCGCCAGAAGGCGTTGTAGCCGTAGCACAGGTCGGTGTAGCGGGCGCCGAACTTGGCGTTGACGACCGAGCACAGGACGTGGTTGCCGAGCCTGCGGATCGGCGTCATGTCGTCCGTGCCGCCGCCGTTGGCGAACCGCGAGCCCTTGGCGAAGTCCGCTCCCGAGACGAGGGCGCAGACGTAGGAGACGATCTCCTGGCCGTCCGCGGAGCCGTCCGCGTCGACCATCACGATGATGTCGCCGGTGCACGCGGCGAATCCGGTGATCAAGGCGTCGCCCTTGCCCGTGCCGAGCTGGCGCACCACCTTCACCTCCGGCCACAGCTCCCGGGCCACGACCACGGTGTCGTCGGTGGAATTCCCGTCCACCAGGACGACTTCGTGGATCCAGTCGGGAAGTGTCTTGAAGACGTGGGGAAGATTCTCCGCCTCGTTCATCGCGGGAATGACCACACTGACCGGCGGAGTGATCGCCAGATGCGTGGAGATGGGACGGTAATGGTGGCTGAACTCGTCCAACGGGTCCTGCCCTGCGTCTGCCGGGCGCAGAAAAGAAGTCATGAGTCCGAAAAATCCCTCTCACCGGTGGACCGCCCGCCCCCGGGCGGTCCGGTAATCGATCCGGGTCGAAAGGGGGGTTCTCACCCGAGCACGCCGAAGAGAGATCTCCGGGCATGTCGAATGCATTGGCACAGCGCGGCCCGTGACCCGGCTGAACAGCGCTCACCGGGCACGGGCACCCCCCTACCGCGCCCCGCGCGAAACCACCGCGATCCTGAGCTCTCTCCCCTCACCTCTCTCATGAGACGGGCAATCTATGCGGTCGCATTCGGACTGCTCAATTTCTTGCTCGGCGATCGGATTCCGCCCACCCGCTTGAGCAATGTGTCGACCGTTCCGAAGAATTCCGGTCGGGAGAGCACGGTGGTGCGCAGCGCTCTGATCGGAGCGCGGTACGCCCGATGTTCAGGTGGTCCGCCTTCTCGCCGGGCGGCGGCGCAGGTGCCGCGCCGCCGCCAGGAGCGGAGCGAGCGCGCTGAGGGCGGCGACGGCGACGACACCGCCGCGCACCGACCACACGTGGAGCGCCAACATGCCCTGGGCCACCAGGACGTCGACCGCGAGGGCGCCGGCCACGGCGGCCACCGCGCGGCCCCATGGTTCGAGTGCCCGCAGGGCCGTGGCGAGCGCCGCCGCGGGTGCGGCGATCAGGAAGAAGAAGGTGCAGGGGCCGCGCAGCGGCACGTCCAGGTCGAAGAGCGCGAGCGCCGCGCCGACGCCTCCCACGGCGACGGCCGCGCCCGCTGCCAACGGCAGCAGATCCGTCCCGCCGCCCCGACCGGTGTCCCGGTCCGTTCCCGATGGCGGTGACTTGAGCCTGATGGTCTGCATGGACTGCTTTGCCCCCCGACGCGCCGAATTCCGGCGCTTCAATGTGGCGCAGTCCCGATCGGCCCGTCAAGACGCGGCGGATGCGTGCAGATGTTCGCTGAAACACCTGTGTGACCGGAGTGAACTCCGGGAGCGGGAAGGGGAATTGTGAACGAATTCGTTGACATGAACACTATCGTCGGGCGCGGCCGCGTGCTACCACGGTCGAGGCAGAAACCCTGCTAAAGGAGGTTCCATGAGATTGTCCCGCTTCACGGCATACATGTCCTCGCTCCTCCTCTCCGCCGCCTTCGCCCTCGCGGGGGCCACGACGGCCCACGCGGACCAGAATGCGGCGGCCACCGGCTATGTGGCGCTCGGCGACTCCTACTCCTCGGGGGTCGGGGCCGGCAGCTACGACAGCGCGAGCGGCGACTGCAAGCGCAGCACGCGCGCCTACCCCGCTCTCTGGGCGGCCGCCCACTCACCCTCCAGCTTCCATTTCACGGCGTGTTCGGGCGCTCGTACGGGTGATGTTCTGGCGAACCAGCTCGGCCCGCTCGGCGCCGGCACCGGCCTCGTGTCCCTCTCCGTCGGCGGCAACGACGCGGGCTTCTCGGACGTGATGACGACCTGCGTACTCCAGTCCGAGGCCACCTGCCTGAACCGCATCGCCCAGGCCCGCTCGTACGTGGACTCGACGCTCCCCGGCAACCTCGACAAGGTGTACTCCGCGATCGAGGCCAAGGCCCCCGCCGCCCATGTGGTGGTGCTCGGCTACCCCCGCTTCTACAAGCTGAACGGCACCTGCGTGACCGGCCTCTCCGAGCGTGAGCGGGCCGCCATCAACGACGCCTCCGACTACCTCAACGCGGCCACCGAGAAGCGGGCCGCCGACCACGGCTTCACCTTCGCCGGGGTCACCGGCGCCTTCACCGGGCACGAGATCTGCTCGGGCAGCGCATGGCTGCACAGCGTGAACTGGCTCAACATCGGCGAGTCCTACCACCCCACGGCCGCCGGACAGTCCGGTGGCTACCTCCCCGTGTTCACCTCGGCGGCCTGATCACCGCAGCCTGATCACCGCGGGCCGGACGAACGCGTCCGGCGTTGAGGAGACCCCGCCCGTCGGGGTCTCCTGCGCGCACGTCACCGCTCACCGAGCCGCCGTTGTCGCCGCCGCCCCCGTCGTCGCGGGTGACCAGGGCGTACGTCAACCCGCCGAGGGCCAGCGCCAGGGCGATCAGGACCGCGACGAGGACCGGCACGGCGCCTCGGCGCCGGTCCGGCACGCTCGTCGGCGCCGTCTCACGGACGGCCGCGGCCTGCCGCGCCGTGGGCTCCGGCGGAGGGTGCTCGGCGGTGGCGGGCGGCGCAGAGGGGAGCGGGGCCCCGGCGAGCGGCCTGCCGCCCGAGACGATGAGCCGCAGATCGCGCTCGGCGTCGGCGGCGGACATCCGCTCGTCCGGGTCCTTGCGCAGCAGCCCCTCGACGACCGAGGTGAGCGGCCCGGCACGGCGGGCGGCGGCTCCTCGTCCACCACCGCGCGCAGCGTGCTCAGCGGCGTCTCCTGACGGAACGGCGAGGTCCCCTCCACGGCCGCGTAGAGCGTCACGCCGAGCGACCACAGATCGGACGCCGGACCCGGCCGGTGGCCCAACGCCCGCTCCGGCGCCAGGAATTCGGGCGACCCGACGACCTCACCGCTCACCGTCGGCGCGGAGCCGCCCTCGCCCATGGCAATGCCGAAGTCCGTGAGGACCACCCGGCCGTCATTGGCCATCAGTACGTTGCCGGGCTTCACGTCGCGGTGCAGGACCCCGGCGTCGTGGGCGGCGCGCAGGGCCGCGAGCACCTCGGCGCCGACGCGGGCGACGCGGCGCGGGGGCAGGGCGCCCTCCGCCTCCAGGACGTCGGAGAGCGAGAGCCCGCGCACCAGCTCCATGACGATCCAGGGCCGCCCTTCCTCCATCGCCACGTCGTGGACGGTGACGACGTTGCGGTGCGGGATGCGGGCGGCGGCCCAGGCCTCCCGCTCCAGGCGCGCGTACAGCCGGTCGACCTCGG
Organism: Streptomyces sp. NPDC034037; assembly: GCF_055575715.1. Lineage (NCBI taxonomy): Bacteria > Bacillati > Actinomycetota > Actinomycetes > Kitasatosporales > Streptomycetaceae > Streptomyces > Streptomyces sp. NPDC034037. Next base: position 100,065 of record NZ_JBVISC010000007.1, read on the forward strand.
CGGCCGGGAGGCCGGCGGGCGCGCGCACCTCCTTGACGGCCACCTCACGCCCGAGCACGTCGTCCCTGGCCCGCCACACCGTGCCCATGCCGCCCTCGCCCAGCGGCGCGAGCAGGCGGTACCGCCCGGCGATCACACGCTCTGACGGGCTCACGGGTGTCCCCCTTCGCAGTGGTGCGATTCTCCACAAAAGTAGCAACTCTCCGTGCGAACCGGGAGCCCGCCGCCCGCGCGAAGCGGGATCGCGGATGCTGGCACGTGAGATACCCCACGCGAGGGCCGCCGGGGCCCGTACGGCACCGTCCGCCGGGGCTGAATGTCCAAGTCGCCCTGGAATCAGTCGTATTCGGAGCGGGGTCGTCAACCCCCTTGCGGGGCAGGTGAATCCTGTGGCCGGGATACACGTGTGTCCCGCCGGGGCGATAGGGTTAACCTGCCCTGGGCCGGGTGCCCTCGTACGGGTGGGGAGTGACATGGAACAGATAACGGTGCGCAGCAGGGCGCGTGTCCCTGCGATCACTTGTGGGAGCAGCGCGAGCAGCTCGCGCCTCGACCGCCATCTCTCGGTGCTGGGCGGCCCAGCCGTCCCGCAGCGGGAGTCGCACGAGGCGACGCTGCTGATGCGTGAGCTGACCTCACGTGACACCGCGCACGCCCGCAGCAGCAGGGGAGCCCGAGTGAGGCGTGTCTCGCTCTTCGCGCCTCTGCGCAGGCTGCGGCGATCGCTTTTCGGCGGCCGCTGACCACAGGCGGCCCCGGGACTGAGCCGCCGCTCCGCGGCGGATCTTTCCCATCCCCTCGCTCGCCCCTCCCCTCTCACCCGTCACACCACCCCGGTGACGCCGCACGTCGTGCGCGCACCTGCCGACGGCGCGACGGCCGTGCGCACCACCCACCCCGCACGGCCCGGACCGCCCAGCGGGTCTACAGCAGCGCGAACTGCCCCTCGGGTCCCTCTTCGAGGTGATCGAGGACGGACGCCGGCCGCCGCGCCCGGTCGGGCACCGGCAGCAGGCCCGCGCCGCCCAGCTCGCCCGCGGTGATCCCGCGACCCACGGCCGCCGCCAACTGGGCGCGCTCCGGCGCCAGTTCGGCCGTCAGCGCCAGGACCGTGACCAGTTCCAGCAGTTCGGACGTCCAGGCCTGCGGCCACGCCCGGGGGCGGATCGACTCCAGGGTCCCCGGCTCCGCCTCCGCAGCGTCCGCGCGCTCCTCGAACCACCGCTCCAGCACCCGGACCCCGCTCACCTCGAACTCCCACGCCGCTCGCGGCACGGGCGAGATGACGCCCGTCCCACCGACCCGAAGGACCTGCTCCTCGGCGTCGTACGCCAGGTCATGCGGCCGGGCGGGCAGCGGCGCACGGACGTAGGGCCTGCGCCCGCCGGGGAGTTTCGGGCGCGGGCCCTCACCGCGCAGCTGGAGCCGGAGCAGCCGCTCCCCGAGCCGTACGCCGCTCGCCCACAGGGCGGCGTCGGCCGTGAGCGGAACCCGGCAGCCCGCCGCCGAGCCGGACCCCAGCGCGAGCACCCAGGCGAGCAGCGACCGCGCCGTCACCTCCTGGCCGAGCACCCCGGACAGATGCCCGAGCAGTCCGGGCGCCACATTGGGCTCCAGGCCCCCGGGGCGGCGGAACAGCGGCCGGATGCGGCCGGGCCGCCCGGCGGGCGCGTACCCGTCCGGCAGCGCGGCCGACGCGACGACCGCGGGCCCCGAGCCGCTGCCGGGCACGTACCCCTGCTCGACGGCGAACAGCTGCCCGCGGCCGGCGACCCGCCACAGCTCGGGGCGGGCGACGTCGATGAGCCGGTGGTCCGGGATCAGCCACTGCTCGTCGAACGCGCCGTGGCGGACGCGCACGGGCTCGGGGCAGGGACCCTGCTCTCGGGCCAGCCGGCCCGTCCCGCCGGGGTGGCCGGGGAGCTGGGCGACCGCGCTGTCCGGGGTGCGGGAGCGGGTCGGACGAAACAGCGCCTCGCGCTCCGCCCCGTCGGCGCGCAGGAGCGCGGCCCAACGGGCCTTCAGACAGGCGGCGTCGGGCCCCATCGGCCAGCCCCGGCCCGGCCGGAGCGGTGCGACGGACCACGGCATGAGGTCGGCGAGCAGCGGCGCTTCGTCGTGCGTCACGCCCGGCATCGTACGACGGTCCGGGCGGCGGACGGCACCGTGCCGGCGCCCCGCCTCACGTCGCTTCGAGCGTGACGGAGAAGGAGAAGCGGTCCCCGCGGTAGTGGATGCGGGCCACGTCGAGGACCCGGCCGGCCTCGTCATAGGTGACGCCGGTGTAGTGCAGTATCGGGCTGAGCAGCGGCACTTGGAGGAGGCGGGCGGTCTCCGGGTCGGCGAGGGTGGCCTCGACGGTGTCCGTGATGCGGCTGATGCGCACGCCCACCACGTCGCGCAGGACCTTGGTCATCGGCCAGCGCGCCAGGTCCGCCAGGTCGATGCGGGCGGCCAGTTCGGGGCGGACGTAGTTGCGGGCGTGGTTGGTCGGCTCGCCCGTCTTCTCGTCGCTGCGCAGCCGGTGGTACGTCGCGACCTCGGCCGAGTCGGGGAAGTGCGGGGCGAGTTCGGCGGGCAGGGGCGCCGGCCCGTGCCCCAGCAGTTCGGTGGTCATGCCGGACTGCTGGGCCACGATCGCGTCGACCGAGCCGAGCAGGCGCACCGGGGCGCCGCGGCGGGCGCTCGGCTCGATGAAGGTGCCGCGCCGCCGGTGGCGGGTGATCAGCCCCTCGTCCTCCAGCTCCTTGAGCGCCTGCCGCATGGTGAGCACGCTCACGCCGTAGTGCCCCGCCAGCTGCTCCTCGGTGGGCAGCCGGAGCGGGGCGTCGGGCGCGCGGCCCAGTATCGAGGCGCGCAGGGACTGCGACACCTGGTACCAGAGCGGCAGCTTCCGATTCAGGACGATCGAGTCCGGGGCGAATGCGGTCACGGTCTCTCCGAATCAGTCGCGCTGCCCGGGTGCGGAGGGCTCAGCTGCGGAAGTGGCGCTCCAGACCCTGCCACACGTCGTCGTAGCCGCGCTGCAGGTGGGACGCCGTGGCCGCCTGCTCGGTCGCCGTCACCGGCCACCGCGTCTCGAACATGAAGGCCAGGCCGTCGTCGATCTTCTGCGGCCGCAGCTCGGCGGCCGACGCCTTGTCGAACGTCTCGCGGTCGGGGCCGTGCGCGGACATCATGTTGTGCAGCGAGCCGCCGCCCGGCACGAAGCCCTCGGCCTTCGCGTCGTAGGCGCCCTCGATCAGTCCCATGTACTCGCTCATCACGTTCCGGTGGAAGTACGGCGGGCGGAAGGTGTCCTCGCCCACCAGCCAGCGCGGCGCGAACACCACGAAGTCGACGCCCGCGAGGCCCGGGGTGTCGGACGGCGAGGTCAGCACCGTGAAGATCGACGGGTCCGGGTGGTCGTAGCTGATGGAGCCGATGACGTTGAAGCGGTGCAGGTCGTAGACGTACGGGACGTGGTTGCCGTGCCAGGCGACGACGTCGAGCGGGGAGTGGTCGTAGGTCGCGCGCCAGAGGTTGCCGCAGAACTTGTTCACCACCTCCACCGGGCCCTCGACGTCCTCGTAGGCCGCGACGGGCGCCCTGAAGTCCCGTGCGTTCGCCAGGCCGTTGGCGCCGATCGGGCCGAGGTCGGGCAGCTGGAAGGGGGCGCCGTAGTTCTCGCAGACGTACCCGCGCGCGCTCTCCGCCAGCAGGTCCACGCGGAACCGGACGCCGCGCGGGATCAGCGCGACCTCGCCCGGCTCGGCGCGCAGCAGGCCGAACTCGGTGCGCAGCAGCAGGCCGCCGCGCTCGGGCACGATCAGCAGCTCGCCGTCCGCGTCACTGAACACCCTTCCCCCGGCCCCGGCCGACATCGAGGAGTTGGCGTGGTAGAGGTGGATGCCCATGCCGGTGCGCTGCGTGGCGTCGCCGTTGCCGCCGAGGGTCCACAGGCCGGCCAGGAAGTCCGTGCCGGGGGCGGGCTCGGGGAGGGGGTTCCAGCGCAGCCGGTTCGGGTCGGGCACCGACTCGGTGAAGGGCGCGGAGCGCAGGGCGCCGTTGTCGACGCGCGTGAAGCGCGGGTGCGCGGCCGAGGGGCGGACGCGGTACAGCCACGAGCGGCGGTTGTGCGCGCGGGGCTCGGTGAAGGCCGAGCCGCTGAGCTGCTCGGCGTAGAGGCCGAGGGGGGCGCGCTGCGGTGAGTTGCGGCCGTGCGGCAGCGCTCCGGGCACCGCCTCGGAGCCGTGTTCGTTGCCGAAGCCGTGGAGGTAGTCCAGCCCCTCGGCCGTCGTGCGCGCGTCCTGCGCGTCCCGCGCGCCCGCGCGGCTCGCCCCGCCCGCCCCGCTCGTGTCGCCCACGTGGTCCCCGCTCGTCATCGCCATCGCTCCTCGTCCATGATTCCTATGGGACACCGTAGGATTGGAGTTTTCCTTCCGCAAGAGGGAGCCCGCTGCTCTACGCTCCCCGAATGTCCCACCGGAACCCGCAGAAGGAACCCCGGCCCCCGGCCTCCCTGCGCCGCCTGCCCGTGCAGGAGCGCAGCGCCGAGCGGCTGACCCGGATCCTCGACGCCTGCGCCGACGTCCTGGACGAGGTCGGCTACGAGGCCCTGACCACCCGCGCCGTCGCCCATCGCGCGGGCGTGCCCATCGGCTCCGTCTACCGCTTCTTCGGCAACAAACGGGCCCTGACGGACGCCCTGGCCCACCGCAATCTCGACGCGTACGCGGAGCGCGTGGCCGCGCGGGTGAGCGGCCTGGAGCGGGGCGACTGGCGCGGCGCGCTCGACGCCGCCTTCGAGGAGTACGTGGCGATGAAGCGCACCGTCCCCGGGTTCGGCCTCGTCGACTTCGGCGTGCCGAGCGCGCCCGACGCCATGCCGGACGCGAACGACCGGGTCGCCGACCGGGTGGCGGACCTGCTCGCCGACCACCTCGCCCGCCCGCTGGACGACCGGCTGCGCAGGACCGTGCTCGTTGGCGTGGAGGCGGTCGACGCGGTGCTGCAGCTGGCCTTTCGCGGGCGGCCCTCGGGCGATCCGGACCTGGTCGAGGAGGCGCGGACGCTGCTGCACGCGTACTTCGCGCGCTCACTCGAGTGAGCGCCCCGGCGGCCCGCTCCGGCCGTACGTCGTTGACCTGGAGTTTTGCGCTTATTGCTCGCGCGTCAACATCTTGTTAACGCGGGAGAGCGGGTCCTAACGTCATCCGGACCGCCAGACCTGGTGGGAGTTCGATGGTGAACGTGAGGTAGCCCCCCATGCTGACAATCCTCGGATTCGTCATGATCGCCACCTTCCTGGTGCTGATCATGATGAAGAAGATGTCGCCGATCGCGGCGCTGGTGCTGATCCCCGCGCTGTTCTGCGTGTTCGTGGGCAAGGGAGCCCGGCTCGGGGACTACGTCCTCGACGGCGTCGGCAATCTGGCGCCCACGGCGGCCATGCTCATGTTCGCCATCGTGTACTTCGGCGTCATGATCGACGTCGGCCTGTTCGACCCGGTCGTCCGGGGCATCCTGCGCTTCTGCAAGGCGGACCCGCTGCGCATCGTGGTCGGCACCGCCGTCCTCGCCGCGATCGTCTCGCTGGACGGCGACGGCTCGACCACGTTCATGATCACGGTCTCGGCGATGTACCCGCTGTACAAGCGGCTCAAGATGAGCCTGGTCGTGATGACCGGTGTCGCCGCCACCGCCAACGGCGTCATGAACACCCTGCCCTGGGGCGGCCCGACGGCCCGCGCCGCGACCGCCCTGAAGGTCGACGCGGGCGACATCTTCGTCCCCATGATCCCGGCCCTCGCCGTGGGCCTGGTCGCCGTCTTCGTCCTGTCGTACGCACTGGGGCTGCGCGAGCGGGGGCGGCTCGGCGTGCTCTCGCTGGACGAGGTGCTGGAGAAGGAGCCGACCGGCGAGACGGTCCTGGTGGGCGCGGGCGGCGGTGACGAGCGGACGCCGCTCACCGAGAAGTCCGCCGGCGGCACCGGCACCGGCGCGGACACAGTGACCACGTCTGCGGAGGACCCCGGGCACTCCAAGGCCTCGGGGGACTCCAAGGTGTCCAAGGCCTCCGAGGACTCCAAAGACACCGCGGTCTCCGAGGACGACGGTCTCCAGGGGCTCGACCCGAACCGTCCCACCCTGCGCCCCCGGCTCTACTGGTTCAACGCGGGCCTGACCGTCCTGCTGCTCACCGCCATGATCATGGAGTGGCTGCCGATCCCGGTGCTCTTCCTGCTCGGCGCCGCGCTCGCCCTCACGGTCAACTTCCCGCACATGCCCGACCAGAAGGCCCGGATCGCCGCCCACGCGGAGAACGTCCTCAACGTCACCGGCATGGTCTTCGCCGCCGCCGTCTTCACCGGCGTCCTCACCGGCACCGGCATGGTCGACCACATGGCCGACTGGCTCGTCGACGCCGTCCCCGAGGGCATGGGCCCGCACATGGGCCTGGTGACCGGCCTGCTGTCGATCCCGCTGACCTACTTCATGTCCAACGACGGCTTCTACTTCGGCGTCCTGCCGGTCCTCGCCGAGGCCGGGCAGGCCCACGGCGTCTCCACCCTGGAGATCGCCCGCGCCTCCATCGTCGGCCAGGCACTGCACATGTCGAGCCCGCTGGTGCCCGCCGTGTACGTGCTCGTCGGGATGGCCAAGGTCGAGTTCGGCGACCACACGCGGTTCACCGTCAAGTGGGCCGTGCTCACCTCGCTCGTGGTGCTTGGCGCCGGAATCCTCTTCGGCATCATCTGATGCCCCACGCGTCACCCGGGCCCGGTGGCAGGGGGTGGCTGCTCCGTCTCGTCATCGCCTTCGGCTTCGCCCAGGGGGCGGTGTCGATGGCGCGGCCCGCCGTCTCCTACCGGGCGCTCTCGCTGGGCGCCGACGAGCGGGCCGTCGGCGTCGTCGCGGGCGTCTACGCGCTGCTCCCGCTCTTCGCCGCCGTACCCCTCGGGCGCCGGACCGACCACGGGCGGTGCGCGCCGCTGCTGCCCCTCGGCGTCGTCCTGATCTCCGGCGGCTGCGCGCTCAGCGGCACGGCGGGATCGCTCGCCGCGATGGCCGCGTGGAGCGGCGTGCTGGGGCTCGGCCACCTCTGCTTCGTGATCGGCGCCCAGTCGATCGTCGCCCGGCAGTCGGCGCCCGATGAACAGGACCGCAACTTCGGGCACTTCACCATCGGCGCCTCGCTCGGCCAGCTGATCGGGCCGATCGCGGCGGGCGCCCTGATCGGCGCGGACATGGGCCGCACCAGTGCGCTGGCCCTGCTCGTCTCGGCGGCGGTCGGCGCGGTCTCCCTGACCTCGCTGTGGCGCATCGAGCACGTCCGGCCGGTGCGTTCCGTGCAGCGCGCCGAGCGGGTGCCGGTGTCGGCCATCCTGCGCGCCCGTGGCGTGCCCGCCGGCATCTTCGTCAGCCTCGCCGTGCTGTCCGCGACGGACGTCCTGACCGCCTACCTGCCGGTGGTCGGCGAGCACCGTGGCATCGCCCCCGCCACCGTCGGGCTGCTCCTGAGTCTGCGGGCGGCGTCGACCATCGCCTGCCGCCTGGTGATGAGCCCGATGATCCGCCTGCTCGGCAGGACCGTCCTGCTCACCGGCACCTGCCTGCTGGGCGGGCTGCTCTGCGCGGGCATGGCGCTGCCCGTACCGGTGTGGGGCCTCGCCCTGATGCTCGCCGCGCTCGGCTTCTGCCTCGGCGTCGGCCAGCCGCTCTCCATGACGACCGTCGTCCGGGCGGCCCCGGACGGCGCCCGCTCGACGGCCCTGGCGCTGCGTCTCACCGGCAACCGCCTGGGCCAGGTGGCCGCACCGGCCTCGGCGGGCCTGGTCGCGGGTATCGCGGGGGTGGCGGCGCCTTTCGTGCTGCTGGGAGGCCTGCTCCTCCTGGCGGCGACGTTGACCGCACGCTCCCCACGCCCCTGAGGCAAGTGCCCGAAGGGGCGCGGGGAACGGCGCGGCCGACCACGCACGACCCGCGGGGACGAACGGTCAACCGTCCCCACGGGCCGCTGCATTACTGGACGATCTTGAGGAGCCGGTTGGGGGAACCGGACCCGGGGCTGGTCACGACACTCGGCGTGGCCCCGTTCACCAGGGCGGAGGAGACCTGCGCCGGCGTGGCCGAGGTGTGGCCCGCGAGGTAGACCGCCGCGGCGCCCGCGACGTGCGGCGTGGCCATCGACGTACCGGAGATGGTGTTGGTCGCCGTGTCGCCGGTGTTCCAGCCCGCCTTGATGGAGACGCCGGGCGCGAAGACGTCCAGGACCGAGCCGTAGTTGGACCAGCTCGCCCGGGCGTCGTTACTGCCCGTCGCGCCCACCGTGATGGCCGCCGGGACCCGGGCCGGGGAGGAACTGGAGGCGTTGACGCCCTCGTTGCCCGCCGCGACGGCGTAGGTGACGCCGTCGGCGATGGAGTTCTTCACCGCGTTGTCCAGCGACGTGGAGGCGCCGCCGCCGAGCGACATGTTGGCCACGGCCGGGGCGCCCGCGGCGTGGTTGCCGGTCACCCAGTCGATGCCCGCGATGACGCCGGCGGTGGTGCCGGAGCCGTTGTCGTCGAGCACACGCACGGCGACGATCTTCGCCTTCTTGGCGACGCCGTACGTCTTGCCCGCGATGGTCGTGGCGACGTGCGTGCCGTGACCGTTGCCGTCCTGGGCGGTGGTGTCGCCGTCCACGGCGTCGTAGCCGTTGACCGCGCGGCCGCTGATCTCCGTGTGCGTGATGCGTACGCCGGTGTCGATCACGTACGCGGTGACGCCGGAACCGGCCGTGTCCGGGTAGGTGTAGGCGCCGTTCAGGGGCAGGTTGGCCTGGTCGATGCGGTCCAGGCCCCAGGGGGCGCCGGTCTGCGTCGCGTCGGCCGAGATCCGCCGGTTCTGCTCGACGGAGGCGACCGCCGGGTCGGCGGCCAGCCGCCTGGCCTGCCCCGCGCTCAGCTTCACGGCGTAGCCGTTGAGGGCGGATCTGAAGGTCTTCGTCACCGAGCCGCCGTACTCGGCTATGAGGCCCTTGCCCTGGTGCGTCGCGGCCTTCAGCCCCGAACTCTTCTTGAGGGTGACGATGTAGCTGCCGTCGACCGCGTCGGGGGAGCCCGCCGCGATCACGGTGCCCGCGGTGGGGGCGGCCTGGGCGGGCAGGGCGGTGACCGTGCCGAGGACGGCGACGGCGGCGGTCGAGATCGCCGCGGCGATCACCGTCTTCTTGCTGCGGAGCGTAGCCATTACGAGGGGGTCCTCCTCATGGGTGGCGCCCGGGTGGGGGCGTCGCGACGGTGGGGGGCGTGTGCGGGGTCGCACACACGGAAGGGAGCGGTGCGGGGCCGCTCCCGACGCGAGCAGCAGCGTGTCCGCTCCACGCGGGGTAGATCAAGAGCCCGGACGCCTTGTCATGCGTATGTCACGTAACGGAAATCAAACTCCGGCCGACCTCACCGTGAATGTCATCTTTGGCGGCGCTTAGTGCGTGGTGTTCCGTGGCCCGGCGGGGCGGCTCCCTCGTGGCCCGGCGGGGCGGTGCTTCGTGATCCCGGAAAAAAACTTCGCCCGCGATGTCGAGAACCCGCGTCCGGCTCCGTCCCCGGGGTGAACGCGACCACAATGGGCGCACGAGCACCGAGGAGCACACCATGGCCAAGTACCTGCTGTTGAAGCACTACCGAGGCGCCCCGGCCCCCGTCAACGACATCCCCATGGACCGATGGACGCCCGAGGAGGTCTCCGCGCACATGCGGTACATGGGCGACTTCGCGGACCGCCTGGAGAAGACCGGCGAGTTCGTCGACGGTCAGGCGCTCGCCCCCGAGGGAGCCTGGGTGCGTTACGACGGCGAAGGGCGCCCGCCGGTCACCGACGGCCCGTTCGCCGAGACCAAGGACCTCATCGCGGGCTGGATGATCATCGACGTCGACACCTACGAGCGCGCCGTCGAGCTGGCCGGCGAGCTGTCGGCCGCCCCCGGCGCGGGCGGCAGGCCGATCCACGAATGGCTGGAGGTCCGCCCGTTCCTGACCGCCCCGCCCACCATCACGGAGTGATGTCACCGATGGACGAGGCCCTGCTGAGGAGCCTCACACCGAGCGTCCTGACCGTCCTCGTCCGCCGCGGAGCCGACTTCGCGGCGGCCGAGGACGCGGTGCAGGACGCGCTGGTGGAGGCGGTCCGCGTCTGGCCCGACAACCCCCCGGGCGAGCCGAAGGGGTGGCTGATCACCACGGCCTGGCGCAAGTTCCTCGACGCGGCGCGGGCGGACACCGCCCGCCGGCGCCGCGAGGGCCGCGTCGAGGAGGAGCCGGCCCCCGGGCCCGCCCCCGGCGCGGACGACACGCTCCAGCTGTACTTCCTGTGCGCCCACCCGTCGCTGACCCCGTCGTCGGCCGTCGCGCTCACGCTGCGCGCCGTCGGCGGGCTCACCACCCGGCAGATCGCCCGCGCCTACCTGGTGCCCGAGGCGACGATGGCCCAGCGGATCAGCCGCGCCAAGCGGACCGTCTCCACGGTGCGGTTCGACCGGCCCGGCGACGTCGCCACCGTGCTGCGCGTCCTCTACCTCGTCTTCAACGAGGGCTACTCCGGCGACGTCGACCTCGCCGCCGAGGCCATCCGGCTCACCCGGCAGCTCGCGGCCGCCATCGACCACCCCGAGGTGGCGGGCCTGCTCGCCCTCATGCTGCTCCACCACGCCCGGCGCGCCGCCCGCACCGCGCCCGACGGCGCCCTGGTGCCGCTCGCCGAGCAGGACCGGGGGCGGTGGGACAAGGCGGCGATCGCCGAGGGCGTCGCGATCCTCCAGGCGGCCCTCGCCCGGGACCGGCTGGGCGAGTTCCAGGCCCAGGCCGCCGTCGCCGCCCTGCACGCCGACGCGCCGACCGCCGAGGAGACCGACTGGGTGCAGATCGTCGAGTGGTACGACGAGCTGGTCCGGCTGACCGACAGCCCCGTCGTCCGGCTGAACCGCGCCGTCGCCGTCGGTGAGGCCGACGGACCGCGCGCGGGTCTCGCCGCGCTCGCGGCCCTGGACGACTCCCTGCCCCGGTACACCGCCGTGGCGGCCTACCTCCACGAGCGCGACGGGGACCTCGGCACGGCGGCCCGGCTGTACGCGCAAGCGGCCGGGCAGGCCCAGAACCTCGCGGAGCGCGACCATCTGACCCGCCGGGCGGCCCGCCTCAACAACCGCCGCTGACGGCCCGGGAACCGGCCACGCTCCCGGCCCGTCCCGAATACCGCCGGGCGCCCCCGAGGGCGCCGGTACCCCCTGGTGCCCGAAAACTATCAGCGCTAGTTTGTAGGGCGGACGACAACCTGGAGGAATGCGATGAAGGCCAACGACGGCATGTACAGGGCCCACGACGGCATGTACATCGACGGTGCCTGGCGTCCGGCCGCGGGCACCGACACGATCACGGTCGTCGACCCCGCCGACGAGCGAGCCATCGCGGAGGTGCCGGCCGGCACCGCGCAGGACGTCGACGCCGCGGTGTGCGCCGCCCGCGCCGCGCTGCCCGGCTGGGCCGCCACGCCGCCCGCCGAGCGCGCCGCGCTGATCGGCGCCCTCCGGGACCGGCTGGTGGCCCGCAAGGACGAGATCGCCGGAGTCGTGTCCGCCGAGCTGGGCGCCCCGCAGGCGTTCGCGGAGGCGGTGCACGCCGGTGTGCCGGTCGCCGTCTGCGGTTCCTACGCCGAGCTGGCCGCGAGCCACCCCTTCGAGGAGAAGGTGGGCAATTCCACCGTCTACCTGGAGCCGGTCGGCGTGGTCGGCGCGATCACCCCCTGGAACTACCCCCTCCACCAGATCGTCAACAAGGTGGCCCCCGCGCTCGCCGCGGGCTGCACCGTGGTGCTCAAGCCCGCCGAGGACACCCCGCTCACCGCCCAGCTCTTCGCCGAGGCCGTGCACGAGGCGGGCGTACCCGCCGGCGTGTTCAACCTCGTCACCGGCCTCGGCCCGGTCGCCGGACAGGCGCTCGCCGAGCACGAGGGCGTGGACCTCGTGTCGTTCACCGGCTCCACGGCCGTCGGCAGGCGCATCGGCGCCACCGCCGGCGCGGCCGTCAAGCGCGTCGCCCTGGAACTCGGCGGCAAGTCCGCCAACGTCATCCTGCCGAGCGCCGACCTCGCCAAGGCCGTCGGCGTCGGCGTCGCCAACGTGATGTCCAACTCCGGCCAGACGTGCAGCGCCTGGACCCGCATGCTGGTGCACACCGACCGCTACGACGAGGCCGTGGAGCTGGCGGCGCAGGCGGCGGCCAAGTACGGCTCCCGCATCGGCCCCGTCGTCAACGCCAAGCAGCACGAGCGGGTGCGCGGCTACATCGAGAAGGGGATCGCGGAGGGCGCCCGGCTCGTGGCGGGCGGCCCCGAGGCGCCGCGCGAGCGGGGCTACTTCGTCCAGCCGACCGTCTTCGCCGACGTCACCCCGGAGATGACCGTCGCCCAGGAGGAGATCTTCGGCCCGGTGCTCTGCCTCCTGCGCTACGAGGACGAGGAGGACGCCCTGCGCATCGCCAACGGCACCGTGTACGGCCTCGCGGGCGCCGTCTGGGCGGCCGACGACGCCGAGGCCGTCGCCTTCGCCCGCCGCATGGACACCGGCCAGGTCGACATCAACGGCGGCCGGTTCAACCCGCTGGCCCCCTTCGGCGGTTACAAGCAGTCGGGCGTCGGCAGGGAGCTGGGCGCGCACGGCCTCGCGGAGTACCTCCAGACGAAGTCCCTCCAGTTCTGACCCCCGGCCCCCTGGGCCCGCCCGTCCGCCCGAGCCCGCCAGCCTCCCCAAGGAGTACGTGAACGTGGTCCGCGCCGCCATCCTCCCCGCCGTCGGCTCCCCGCTGGAGATCGCCGACATCGAGCTGCCGCAGCCGGGCCCCGGCCAGGTCCGGGTCCGCCTCGCCGCCGCCGGGGTCTGCCACTCCGACCTGTCCCTGTCCAACGGCACCATGCGGGTCCCGGTGCCCGCCGTCCTCGGCCACGAGGGCGCCGGCACCGTCGTCTCCGTCGGCGAGGGCGTCACCGGAGTCGCCCCCGGCGACGGCGTCGTCCTGAACTGGGCGCCGTCCTGCGGCGGTTGTCACGCCTGCTCGCTCGGCGAGGTGTGGCTCTGCGCGAACGCCCTCGCGGGCGCCGCCGACGTCTACGCCAAGCGGCCGGACGGCACGGACCTGCACCCGGGCCTGAACGTCGCCGCGTTCGCCGAGGAGACGGTGGTGGCCGCCGACTGCCTGCTGCCGGTGCCGGACGGCGTCCCGCTCACCGACGCGGCCCTCCTCGGCTGCGCCGTCCTGACCGGGTACGGCGCCGTGCACCACTCGGCGAAGGTGCGCGCGGGCGAGAGCGTCGCCGTGTACGGGGTCGGCGGGGTCGGCCTCGCCACGCTCCAGGCCGCCCGCATCGCCGGTGCCGCGCAGATCATCGCCGTCGACGTGTCCCCGGACAAGGAGCAGCTGGCGCGCTCGGCGGGCGCCACCGACTACGTCGTGGCCTCGCAGACCACCGCGCGCGACATCCGGGGGCTCACCGGCGGGAACGGCGTCGACGTGGCCGTGGAGTGCGTGGGCCGCGCGGCGACGATCCGCACGGCCTGGGAGTCCACGCGGCGCGGCGGACGCACCACGGTGGTCGGCATCGGCGGCAAGGACCAGCAGATCACCTTCAACGCCCTGGAACTCTTCCACTGGGGCAGGACCCTGTCCGGCTGCGTCTACGGCAACTGCGATCCCGCGCTCGACCTGCCGGTGCTCGCCGAGCACATCCGGGCGGGGCGCCTGGACCTGAGCGCGCTGGTGACCGACCGCATCACCCTGGACGGCATCCCGGCGGCCTTCGAGCACATGCTCGCGGGCAAGGGCGGCCGGGCGCTGGTCGTCTTCTGACGGAGCGGGGCATCGGCCGCCGCCCCTCACCCGCCCGGCGCGCCCAGGCGCGGGAAGGACCTGGCCGCCGCCAGGAACACGAACGTGGTCAGGACGAACGGCCAGGTGAAGGCGTGCCCGCCGGACGGTGCGAAGAGCGCCGACACCGCCGGGCCGAGCGCCGTCGCGGCGGCGGCGCCCACCAGCGCGTACGCGAGTGTCGCCGCCCGCACGGGCAGAAAGACGCCGCACAGCGCCAGGGCGACGAGCACGGCGTTGTATCCCGCCGTGCCGTCGGCGATCCGCGCGGCGGGCGCGCCGAGCGCCCATGCCGTGGCGATCCCGGTGGCGCTGCCGAGGCAGGCCACGGCCGCCGCGCGCCGGCCGGCGATCAGGAGACCGGCGAGCAGCAGGGCGCCGACGTACCACTGCGGCATGAGGAAGATCTGCGCGAAGCCGGCGAGGAAGCCGCGGGCCAGCTGGTCCGGCCGGGGCGCGGTCGGGCCCGTCGCGGGGCCGGCGAGCGCCGCGAGTCCCTCGCCGTGGTGCCAGAGGCGGCGGAAGGCGGGCGCGGCGATGGCCGTGGCGCTCGCGACCAGGCAGAACGGCAGGGTGAGCGACGGCAGCCCGCAGGCGCCGAGGAGCCGTGTCACGGCGGCGGTCACGACGGTGACGACCACGCAGCCCGCGATCGCCAGCAGCGCCGTCGACAGGTGGCGCGGGCCGAGGAGGACCGCGCAACTGAGCGAGGTCAGGCAGGCGTTGAACCCTTCGAGGCCGCTCTCCACCCGGTCGCGGTCGACGCCGAGGAGCCGCGCGGCGCCCGTGCCGACGGCGGTGCCCAGCAGGCCGTAGAGGCCGCACTCCCAGCTCGCGGCCGAGAGCGCGAGGCAGAAGAGCGCGCCGGCGGCGGCGCTCGGCAGGAAGGTGACCTGCGCGTGGCCCCGCAACAGCGTCACGGCGAAACCGCCTACGCGCGCGGGCCCGATCGCCCGCCCCGCGGCGGTCGAAGCCGCCGCCGAGACCTGTGCCGGGCCCTCGGCGTCCGGCGCGTCCGTCACTTGCCCCACGGCCAACTCCCGCGTCACGTCCCTGTTGTGCCAGCAGAACGGATGCAGGTTACAGCTAGGGGTGCGGCACCCGGGCCCCACCGCCCTGCCCCCGCCTGTAGTACTGTCACTGTAGTGCTTGTGTCGTAGTACTTCGAATGGAGTGGTATCAGTGGTGCGCAGGAACGACGAGCGGCGTGCGGCACTGGTCGACGCCGCCATCGAGGTGCTGGCCGCGGAAGGCGCCCGGGGGCTGACCTTCCGGGCGGTCGACACGGCGGCCGCGGTGCCCGCGGGCACCGCCTCCAACTACTTCGCCAACCGCGACGACCTGCTGACCCAGGCGGGCGCCCGCGTCTACGAACGGCTGCGACCCGGCGCCGAGGAGATCGAGCGCCAACGCACGGCCAAGCGGGACAAGGAGACGTACGCGGAGCTGATGCGCGAGGTCGTGGGCCGGGTCAGCGGTTTTCGCACCGGCTATCTGGCCCTGCTCGAACTGCGCCTGGAGGCCGTCCGGCGCCCGGGTCTGCGGGCGGTGCTCACCGAGCGGGTCCGGGCCGACCTCGACGCCAATCTCGCCTACCACGAGGCCTCCGGGCTGCCCGGCGACGCGACGGCCGTGCGCCTGCTCTACCTGGCGTTCAACTGGCTCATCCTGGAGCAGCTGACCCTGCCGGGCGTGCTCACCGAGGCCGAGCGCGAGGCGCTCGTCACGGCGGCGGTGGAGCGCATCGTGACGGAGTGACGCGGGTCAGGCGTCGGCCGTCCGGCCGGTGCCCACCTGTTCGTACTGGAGCGCGAGCCCGTCCAGCAGGGCCGTGAGGCCCGCCGCGAACGCCCGCTCGTCGACGACCTGCTGGCGTTCGGCGAGCAGATGGGCCTGGCCGAGGTGGGGGTAGTCCGCCGGGTCGTACGCGCTCTCGTCGTCCACGAAGCCGCCGGCGAAGGAGCCGAGCGCCGAGCCCATGATGAAGTACCGCATCAGCGCGCCGATCGACGTGGCCTGCGCGGCCGGCCAGCCCGCGTCGACCATGGCGCCGAAGACCGCGTCCGCGAGCCGCAGTCCGGCCGGGCGGCGGCCGGGGCCGCGGGCCAGCACCGGGACGATGTTCGGGTGCTCGGTGAGCGCGGCCCGGTAGGAGACCGCCCAGTCGTGCAGGGCCGTACGCCAGTCGCGCCCGTCCGCGGCGTCGAACATCGACAGGTCGACCTGGGCGCTCACCGAGTCGGCGACCGCCTCCAGGATCTGGTCCTTGGTGCGGAAGTGGTTGTACAGGGACGGCCCGCTGACGCCCAGTTCCGCGGCGAGGCGGCGCGTGGAGACGGCGGCGAGCCCCTCGGCGTCCACGAGGGCGCGCGCCGTCTCGACGATGCGTTCTCGGCTGAGGAGGGGCTTGCGCGGTCGGGCCATGCGGCACATAGTAGGGCTGCCACGGGAAACTAGCACTGCTAATTTAATTCTGTCGTTACCCGACGTAACCCGCCGTAGCCCGACGTAAACCCGACGCGAAGAGGTGCCCACGATGAACCTGGAGCTCAGCGAGGAGCAGAGCGCGGTCCGGCGGCTGGCCGAGGACTTCGTCGCGCGGGAGGTCACCCCGCACGTCGTCGAGTGGGACCGCGCGGAAAGCGTCGACCGGGCGCTGGTGAAAAAGCTCGGCGAGGTCGGCTTCCTGGGGCTCACCATCGACGAGGAGTACGGCGGCTCGGGCGGCGACCATCTCGCGTACTGCCTGGTGACCGAGGAGCTGGGCCGCGGCGACTCCTCCGTGCGCGGCATCGTCTCCGTCTCGCTCGGCCTCGTCGCCAAGACCATCGCGGCCTGGGGCAGCGAGGCGCAGAAGCGGCAGTGGCTCCCCGGGCTCACCTCGGGGGAGTACGTCGGCTGCTTCGGGCTCACCGAGCCCGGCACCGGCTCCGACGCGGGCAGCCTCACCACCAGGGCCGTGCGCGACGGCGACGACTACGTGGTCAACGGCACCAAGATGTTCATCACGAACGGCACCTGGGCCGACGTCGTGCTCCTGTTCGCCCGCACGAACGACACCCCGGGACACAAGGGCGTCTCCGCCTTCCTCGTGCCCACCGACACCCCCGGGCTCGGCCGCCGCACCGTGCACGGCAAACTCGGGCTGCGCGGCCAGGCCACCGCCGAGCTGGTCCTGGAGGACGTGCGCGTCCCGGCCTCGGCCATGCTGGCGCCCGAGGGCAAGGGCTTCTCCGTCGCCATGTCCGCCCTCGCCAAGGGGCGCATGTCGGTGGCCGCCGGCTGCGTGGGCATCGCGCAGGCCGCCCTGGACGCCGCGGTGAAGTACGCGGGCGAGCGCGAGCAGTTCGGCAAGGCCATCGCCCACCACCAGCTGGTGCAGGAGCTGCTCAGCGACATCGCCGTGGACGTCGACGCGGCGCGCCTGCTCACCTGGCGGGTCGCCGACCTGATCGACCGGGGGCTGCCCTTCGCCACGGAGTCCTCCAAGGCCAAGCTGTTCGCCTCCGAGGCCGCCGTCCGCGCCGCCCACAACGCCCTCCAGGTCTTCGGCGGCTACGGCTACATAGACGAGTACCCGGCGGGCAAACTGCTGCGCGACGCCCGCGTCATGACGCTCTACGAGGGCACCAGCCAGATCCAGAAACTCGTCATCGGCCGCGCGCTGACGGGCGTCTCCGCGTTCTGAGCACGGACGTCGCGCACCGGGGCCGCGTACGGGGCCTGAGTACGGGAGGTGAGTACGCGAGCGGATGTGGCGGCGGCGCCCGCGGGCCAGGCTGTGGCCATGAGTGAGACTCCCGTCAAGCAGCAGAGCACCACCGCCTACTACGGCCAGGCCGTCGCGTCGTTCGCCGTGGCCCTCGGCGCGACCTCGGTCGGCATCTACAGCCTCGACGTCAGCGGGTGGATCCGCGCCTTCCTCGCCGTGTCCGTCCTGTACCTGACGACCTCGGCGTTCACCCTGGCCAAGGTGGTCAGGGACCGCCAGGAGGCCGACCAGATCGTCAGCCGGGTCGACCAGGCGCGTCTGGAGAAGATCCTGGCCGAGCACGACCCGTTCCGGCCCGTCTCCTGAACCCGCCCGCTAAGCGCTTGCTCACCGCCGGGGGTATGGTGTCCCTCCCGAACGGCTAAGGAGTGGGCATGAGTGCGGCGGAGGAGACCGGCGGTCAGGAGCAGCCGTGGGGCGAGGTCAGCCCCGACGCGGCCAGGCGGCTGCTGATCGCCGCCGTCGAGGCCTTCGCCGAGCGCGGCTACCACGCCACGACGACCCGCGACATCGCCGGCCGCGCCGGCATGAGCCCCGCCGCGCTCTACATCCACTACAAGACGAAGGAAGAGCTGCTCCACCGCATCAGCAGGATCGGCCACGACAAGGCCCTGGCCATCCTGCGCACCGCGGCGGACGGCGAGGGCGGCCCGGCCGACCGGCTCGCGGCGGCCGTGCGCTCCTTCGTCGGCTGGCACGCCGCCCACCACACGACCGCGCGCGTCGTGCAGTACGAGCTGGACGCCCTCGGCGAGGAGCACCGCACGGAGATCGTCGCGCTGCGCCGGCGGACGGACGCCGCGGTGCGGGAGATCATCGAGGACGGGGTGCGCGCCGGCGAGTTCGACGTGCCGGACGTGCCCGGCACCACGCTCGCCGTGCTCTCGCTCTGCATCGACGTGGCCCGTTGGTTCAACGTGGCCGGGCGCCGCACGCCCGACGAGGTCGGCGCGCTCTACGCCGACCTCGTGCTGCGGATGGTGGGCGCCCGCCCCGAGCGGGCTCAGAAGTAGTAGCGCGAGACCGACTCCGCCACGCACGCGGGCTTGTCGGCGCCCTCGCGCTCCACGGTCACCCGGGCGCTCACCTGCACGCCGCCGTCCTTCGTGGGCGTCACGTCCGTGAGCACGGCGCTGGCCCGAAGCCGCGAGCCGACCGGCACGGGGGAGGGGAAACGGACCTTCTCGGTGCCGTAGTTGATGCCCATCCGCATGCCTTCGACCCGCATGATCTGCGGGACCAGGCTCGGCAGCAGCGACAGGGTCAGGTAGCCGTGGGCGATGGTCGTCCCGAAGGGGCCCGCGGCGGCCTTCTCGGGGTCCACGTGGATCCACTGGTGATCGCCCGTGGCGTCGGCGAAGAGGTCGATCCGCTTCTGGTCGATCTCCAGCCAGTCGCTGTGCCCCAGCTGTTCGCCGACTCCGGCCCGCAGTTCCTCGGCCGACGTGAAGATCCTCGGCTCCGCCATGTCCCTGGCCTCCTAGACGTGTGCGTCATGCGCGGACTAAGCGCTTGCTCAGCATGCGGGGTGGGCCGACGCGTGTCAACGGACCAGCCATTAGGGTTCGAGGGGTGCCCCAGATCCCGGAAAAGGTCCATGAACTCACGGTCGGCCAGCTGTCGGCCCGCAGCGGCGCCGCCGTCTCCGCCCTGCACTTCTACGAGTCCAAGGGCCTCATCAGCAGCCGCCGCACCTCCGGCAACCAGCGCCGCTACCACCGCGACGCCCTGCGCCGCGTCGCCTTCATCCGCGCCTCCCAGCGCGTCGGCATCCCGCTCGCCACGATCCGCGAGGCCCTCGACTCGCTGCCCGAGGAGCGCACGCCCAACCGCGAGGACTGGGCGCGCCTGTCCGAGCACTGGCGCACGGAACTGGAGGAACGCATCAAGCAGTTGGGCCGGCTGCGCGACCATCTCAGCGACTGCATCGGCTGCGGCTGCCTGTCCCTGGAGACCTGCGTGCTCTCCAACCCCGACGACGTCTTCGGCGAGCGCCTCACCGGCTCCCGCCTGATGGCGGAGGGCCGTCCCGGGACGTAGTGCCGCGGGTGGCGAAGGAGTACAAGGGAAGGCAAGGGCACCACGCCGCATCATTCAGGGGGAGGGCCGATGTCCGTCGCCGTCTGCTCGTTGAAGTGGGACGCCGCACAGCACGAGCCGCAGTCCATCACGTACGACAGCGACGGGTACCACCTCGTGCGCTTCCCGTACGGTGCGGACGAGGAGTCGTACGACCCCTGGCACATGCACGACCCGGTCAAGGGCGGCGCCGGTCCCACGCGCTTCCCCAAGGCCCGCTCCGGGCTGATCTGGCCGAGCCACGACGGCTGGGGCGTGCTCTCCGCCATGGTCTTCTGGCAGCCGGACGGCGACTGCACCGAGTACCGCACGCGCTTCGTCCGCGACCCGCTGAACATCGCGACCGGCTACGACTCCACGGCGACGACCGACTCCGCGCCCACCCGGGGCAGCCAGTTCAGATCCTGCGTCTGGCAGATGTTCGTGCACCCCGGGACGCCGCTTGGTCTGAAGATCTCGGCGCGCGGCGTGGGAGACGCGAGGCTCGCCACACCGCTGGCACACGCCCAGTTCAAGCTCGCCATCCACACGGACGTCATCACACCCTGACGGCACCTTTCCTCGCCGGGCACCGCCGACGTCGCGCTCGGCGGCGCCCCCGGCTCACACCGACACCAGCGGCCGCAGACTGCGGGCCCGGGCCCTGGCCACCGCGTCCGGGGTGAGCACGGGGGCCGGGACGACGATGCCGCAGCCCGTGCAGACCGCGCCCGCCGACGGCTTGTGCGCCAGGCCCCGCTTCCACACCAGGGAGGTGTCCCCGCAGACGGGGCAGGACGCGCCCGGCTCCCGCTCCAGCGCCGCGATCAGCCGCCGCAGCACCTCGGCGAGGGGGGCGCGGGGATGGACGTACGGGTCGTCGCACCAGGCGACGCCGCAGCCGCCCCAGGTGCGGCGGTGCCAGTCGTCCTCGGTGCCCGGGCGCCTGAGCCCGTCGTGCTTCTCCTTGCGGCGGCGCTCGGCGAAGTCCGCCTCGTAGGAGAGCCAGACGGCCCGCGCCGCCTCCAGCTCGTTCAGCGCGGCCACCAGGCGCGCCGGGTCGGGTGACCTGTCCTCGGGCCCGAAGCCCGCTCGGGCGCACAAGTGGTCCCAGGTCGCCCGGTGTCCGTAGGGGGCGAACCTCTCCAGGCACTTGCGCAGCGAATAGCGCCGCAGTGCCAGATCGCTCTGCGGGTCACGTACCTGTCTCGCGAGACTCCGGAATCCGGCCATCGCCCTGCACCTCCGTATACGCGCTCTCGTACCTGTACCCCGTGTTCCGTGTCCGTGGCGTCGCGGTCGGGCAGAAACCGAGACGTCGTCGCCGAGTAGACGTATCGACACCCGATTCGGCTCCCTTTCGAGGCGACCGCTTTTCGCCTGCCCGCCCCGGCAGCGCTGATGCGTCCTGGAAGGGGGCGCGTTGTGGTGATTTCGAAAAGGCGACGCTTGTTCATCTTTCGACTTCGCGGGCCCGACAGTAACCTCCGCCGCATCGGCCTTCCGCGGGACCCGGAGGAGCAGCCATGCGAGGACGCACCGTCAGACTCAGAACGCTCACGGCGGGGGCGGCGCTCGCGCTCGGCGCCTGCCTGCTCACGCCCCCGGCGGGCGCGGGCGCCGCACCCCGGGAGGCCGCCGCCGAGGAGGGCGCCGACTACTGCGCGGGCCAGTGCGCGGACATCCTGCCGCCCGGCGCCAACGGCGGCGCGACGCTCGCCGAGATCCTCGCCCACCGCCTCCTGGGCACCCGGCCCGCCCACGCCGACGACCAGTTGGGCCCCTACGACGCGCTCTCCACCGGATACCCCTCGCTCACCGACGACCGGCTCACCGAGTTCTTCGACGACGCCTCCTTCGGGGTGCGCGAGGGCCAGGTGGCCTCGGTGACCAGGCCGCGCGACGACGTGACGATCACCCGGGACAAGAAGTACGGCATCCCGCACATCAAGGGCACCACGCGCTACGGCACCGAGTTCGGCGCCGGCTTCGCCGCCGGGCAGGACCGGCTCTGGCTGATCGACCTCTTCCGGCACATAGGCCGCGGACAGCTCACCCCGTTCGCGGGCGGCGCGCCCGCCAACCAGGGCCTGGAGCAGCAGTTCTGGCCGCAGGCCCCGTACACCGAGCAGGACCTGGAGAAACAGGTCGAGTACATCAGGACGACCCAGGGCGAGCGCGGCAGGCAGGCCATGGCGGACGCGCAGGCCTACGTCGACGGGCTCAACGCCTACCGCGTGAAGGCCAAGGACGGCCGCTACTTCCCCGGCGAGTACGTCCTGACCGGCAAGATCGACGCGATCACCAACGCCGGCGAGATCGAGCCCTTCAAGATCACCGACATGATCGCGCTGGCCTCCGTGGTCGGCGGGCTCTTCGGCAACGGCGGGGGTGGCGAGGTCGAATCCGCGCTCTCCCTGCTGAAGTCCCAGGAGAAGTACGGCGTCGAGAAGGGCACGAAGGTCTGGGAGTCCTTCCGCGCCCGCAACGACCCCGAGGCCGTCCAGACCATCCACGACGGCACGAGCTTCCCCTACGCCGGCAAACCGGACAAGGCGCGCGGCACCGCCCTGCCCGACCCGGGATCGGTCGAGCGCGAGCCACTCGTGTACGACCGCCGGGGCGGCGCGAGGAGCGGCGCCAAGGACCCGGTGCGGGCGCCCGCGAGACTCAGGCCGCTCCAGGGCATGTACGACCAGGGCGTCCTGCCCGCCGACCTGTTCCGGCGGGACGGCCACAAGAAGGGCATGTCGAACGCCCTGCTCGTCTCCGGCGAGCACACCGCGAGCGGCCACCCCGTCGCCGTCTTCGGCCCCCAGACCGGGTACTTCGCGCCCCAGCTGCTCATGCAGCAGGAACTCCAGGGGCCGGGCATCAGCGCCCGGGGCGTCTCCTTCGCGGGCGTCGGGATGTACGTCCAACTCGGGCGCGGCCAGGACTACGCCTGGTCGGCGACCTCCGCCGGGCAGGACATCACCGACACCTACGCCGTGGAACTGTGCGAGCCGGGCGGCGGCACACCCACCAAGCAGTCCGCCGGCTATCTGTACCGGGGCACCTGCACCCCCATGGAGAAGCTGGAGCGCACCAACGCCTGGAAGCCGACCCTGGCCGACTCCACGGCCGCCGGCTCCTACCGCCTTCAGGTCCTGCGCACCAAGTACGGCGTCGTCACGCACCGCGCGAGCGTCGACGGCAAGCCGGTCGCCTACGTCTCGCTGCGCTCCACCTACCGCCACGAGGCCGACTCGATCATCGGCTTCCAGATGCTCAACGACCCCTCGTACGTCAAGGACGCCACGACCTTCAAGAAGGCGGCCGAGCACATCAGCTACGCCTTCAACTGGTTCTACGCCGACTCGCGCGACATCGCGTACTACAACAGCGGCGCCAACCCCGAGCGGGCCGACAGCGTCGACCCCGCCCTGCCGATCAGCGCCCAACAGGCCTACGAATGGCGCGATTTCGACCCGGAGGACAACACCTCCGCGCAGACACCGCCCGCCGCACACCCCCAGTCCGTGAACCAGGACTACTACATCTCCTGGAACAACAAGCAGGCCAAGGACTTCGCCGCGGCGGGCTTCGGCCTGAGCGCGGTGCACCGGGGAGACCTGCTCGACGGACGGGTCAAGAAGCTCACCGAGCAGGGCGGTGTCACCCGTGCCTCGCTCACCCGGGCGATGTCGGAGGCGGCCGTCACCGATCTGCGCGGCGAGCAGGTGCTGCCCGAACTGCTGAAGGTCGTACGGAGCAAGCCGGTCACCGACCCGCGACTGAGCGAGGCCGTCGAGCAGTTGGAGGCCTGGCGCAAGGCCGGCGCGCAGCGCAACCAGACGGCGGCGGGCTCCAAGGCGTACGCCCATCCCGACGCCGTGCGCGTCATGGACGCCTGGTGGCCGCTGCTGGTCGAGGCCCAGTTCAAGCCGGGCCTCGGCACGGACCTGTACGACGCGCTGACCGCGCAGCTGAGCACCGACGAGGCACCCTCGGCGGGGCACGGGCCCACCGGGGGGCACGCCGGTTCGGCCTTCCAGTACGGCTGGTGGGGCTACGCCGACAAGGACCTGCGCGCGGTCCTCGGCGAGCCGGTCAAGGGCGCCCTGGCCCACACCTACTGCGGTGACGGCGTGCTCGACGCCTGCCGCGACACCCTGCTGGCCACCCTCGCGCAGGCCGTCGCCAAGCCCGCCACCGAGGTGTACCCCGGCGACGACGCGTGCCGGGCCGGTGACCAGTGGTGCGCCGACGCGATCATCCACCGCGCGCTCGGCGGCATCACGCACCGGCCCGTGCAGTGGCAGAACCGCCCGACGTACCAGCAGGTCGTCGAGTTCCCCCGGCACCGCGAGTAGCCGGGGGCGGCCTCGGACCGGGGTACGGCGGGCTCAGGCGAGAGCGATCCGCCCGGCGGCGAACACGGCACGTGCCAGCTCCTCGTGGCACACATCGCTGTGGGCGCCGGCGGGCGGCCCGCCGCGCCGCACCACCGAGGCCGCGTCCACGCTCACGCACCCCCGGGCGGGCAGCCGCTCGCCCAGCACGACCCGCTCGGCCCCCGCCACGGCCCGGATGCCGTCGTGGCCGACGGCGCCCCACCGCTCGAACAGGTGCAGGAAACCGGAGGAGTCCCCGGCCAGCTTCGACGCCAAGGGGTACAGGCGCCCCAGGGCGTCGTCGTGGCGCGAGTAGCAGGCGAGCAGGGGGCCGTCGACGCGGTGCTGCACGCCGTGCAGGGCGCCGCCGCGGGAGCGGTCGTGCGGCAGCCGCTCGGCGAACGCGTAGTGCGAGAACGCCCCTTGGAGCAGCGTCACCGACTTCACCGCGCGCACGTCGGCGGGCATGCCGCGCAGCGCGTACGCCACGAGCCGGGCACCGAAGCTGTGCCCGATCAGATGCACCCTGATGCCGGACACGTCGGCGGCGAGCAGGCCGATCGCGGGGCCGAGGCCCAGCTGGCCGACCGCGCCCGCCCGCCGCTTCATCGCGTAGTAGCTGCCCTGCCGCAGCAGCTCGTGGGCGCCGTCCCACACCCGCTCGCGCAGGGTGCCGAGGAGCAGGGGCCGGCCGGGGTCCGCGCGGGCCGCGGCGAACACCTCGCAGACCTGGACCGCGTCGTCGGTGAGCATCGCGGGTTCGCCCACCCCGGTGTCCTCGCCGAGGTGCCGGGCCGGGCTCGTCTCGCGCAGCGAGACCAGCTCCCGCACGAGCCGCCCGAACTCATAGACGCGCGAGGGCACGTCGGAGCGCTCCGCGAGCAGCTCGGCGATCCGGTCGAGCGTCGGGCCGTGCCCGGGGAAGGCGCGGTCGAGCGCTTGCCGGGTGGCCGCGTCGAGCAGCGGGGCGCCGCTCGGCGCAACGGGCGCGGCCGAGGGGTCGAAGTCGGGGATCGACTCGTCGGGGAAGCGGATGGCGGGCCACAGCACCCCGACGTGGCCGAGCCGCACCCCCGCTCCCGCCAGCGCCCGGCAGGGGGCGAAGAAGCGTCGGCAGAGCCTGCGGGCGTCCTTCTTGTCGTTGTTCCAGCCGTGCGCGAAGACCAGCAGATCGGTGACGCGCTCGCGTTCCGCGCCCTCCAGCAGCCGCGCACGCTGGTCGGTGTCGACGTCGCCGTCGGCGTCGAAGGTCAGTTCCCAGTAGGGTTCCACGCCGGTATGGTCCTGCCGTCGGGTCCGCCTGACCAGCCTTCGCGCACCCGCAACTGGAGGCGCACGCTCAGGCCAGGTCCCGCTCCCGCGTCTCGGGGAGCGCGAGGACGCACGCCAGCGACACGACGGCCATCGCGCTCACGTACCAGCCCACGGCGGAGGAGCCGAACGCCGCCTGCAGCCGCGTCGCGACCAGCGGCGAGACCGCGCCGCCGAGCACACCGCCCAGGTTGTAGGCGAGCGAGGCGCCCGAGTAGCGCACGTTCGCGGCGAACAGCTCCGGCAGATAGGCGCCCATCGGGCCGTAGACCACCCCCATGCAGAACAGCGCGCCGCCCAGCGCCAGCGCGATGAGCACCGGCCGCCCGGTGTCCAGGAGCGGGAAGAGCACGAGCCCCCACACCCCCGCGAGCCCCGTGCCCGCGAGGACCAGCCGGCGCCGCCCGACGCCGTCCGAGCGCGTCGCGGCGAGCCAGGTGCCGGCCGCGAGGAACAGGCAGCCCACCAGGGACAGGCCCAGCATGGTGTCGCGGGGGACGCGCAGGGCGCCGGTGGCGTAGGAGAGGCAGTACGTCGTGGCCGTGTAGAAGAGGCCGTACGCGACGACCATGCCCCCGGCGCCGAGCAGCAGTTCGCGCGGATGCCGGCGCAGCACGTCCAGCGCGGGCGCCTTGCTGGCCTCCTGGGCCCGCACGGCCTGCGCGAAGACCGGCGTCTCGCTGATCCGCAGCCGCACGAACAGGCCGACGCCGACGAGCAGGAAGGAGAGCAGGAACGGCACCCGCCAGCCCCAGCCGCGAAACGCCTCGTCGGACAGGGTGGCCGACAGCAGCCAGAAGACACCGGTCGCCGCGAAGAAGCCGACGGACGGCCCCAGTTGCGGGAAAGCGGCGTACAGGCCCCGCTTCCCGCGCGGCGCGTGCTCCACCGCGAGCAGCGCCGCACCGCCCCACTCGCCGCCGAGGCCGATGCCCTGGAGGAAGCGGAGCAGGATGAGCAGCAGTGGGGCCCAGACGCCCCAGGTGCCGTAGCCGGGCAGGAGGCCGACCAGGGCGGTGGACAGGCCCATCAGGAGCAGCGAGGCCACCAGCACGGACTTGCGGCCCACCCGGTCGCCGAAGTGCCCGAAGACCACCGACCCGATGGGCCGCGCCGCGAACGCCACCGCGTAGGTGGAGAACGACGCGAGCGTGGCGTTGACCGGGTCCAGGGTGGGGAAGAACGCCTGGTTGAGGACGAGGGCGGCCGCCGTGCCGTAGATGTAGAAGTCGTAGAACTCGATGGCCGTCCCGATGAACGAGGCCACGGCCACCCGGCGCAGACTCTCCGGGGTGGCCTCCCCGGCCTCCACGGCCCCGCCCTCTCTGCCCTCCCCGCGCTCGCGGTCCTCGTCGTCGCCGTCCTGCGCCCGGGGGGCCGGCTGCCGCTGGTTCGCTGTCGCTTCGCTGTGCACGAGCGGCACTCTCTTGGTGGATGTAGGAGGCAGTCAATACCCGGGACGCCTGTGTCTCGGAGCGTGAGACCCATGGCCCCGGACGAGGGAATCCACCGTCGGTCCACCCCGGCCCGGCCCTCTTCCCTCACCACATACCGACTGGTTAGTCTGCTGCCACAGACAGGCCGCGCGAGCGTGGCCGGCCCGACGCCGAAGGAGACCGGTCGTGGAGACCCTGCGGGACAAGGGAGTTGTCGTCACCGGCGCCGGGGGCGGCATCGGAGCCGCGCTCGCCCGGCGCTTCGCCGCCGAGGGAGCGCGCGTCGTCGTCAACGACCTGGACGGCGACAAGGCGCGGGCCGTCGCCGACGAGGTGGGCGGCACCGCCGTCCCCGGGGACGCCTCGGTCGTCGTGGAGCGGGCCGTCGAGGCGCTCGGCGGCACGGTCGACGTGTACTGCGCCAACGCCGGGCTCGGCTCCGGCGGCAGCGAGGCCGCTCCCGAGGAGGTCTGGGCGGCGGCCTGGGACGTCAACGTCATGGCGCACGTACGGGCGGCGCACGCCCTGCTGCCCGGCTGGCTGGCCCGCGGCACCGGCCGCTTCGTCTCCACCGTCTCCGCGGCCGGCCTGCTCACCATGATCGGCGCCGCCCCCTACAGCGTCACCAAGCACGGCGCGTACGCCTTCGCGGAGTGGCTCTCGCTCACCTACCGCCACCGCGGCCTCAAGGTCCACGCGATCTGCCCGCAGGGCGTGCGCACCGACATGCTCGCCGCCACCGGCACCGCGGGCGACCTCGTGCTCGCCCCCACCGCCATCGAACCGGAGGACGTCGCCGCCGCGCTCTTCGCGGGCATGGCCGAGGACCGCTTCCTGATCCTCCCGCACCCCGAGGTCGCCGCGTACTACGAGGCCCGCGCCGCCACCCCCGACAAGTGGCTGACCGGCATGAACCACCTCCAGCAGAAGTGGGAGGCGACCCAGGCATGAACACGTCCCCGCCCCCGAACGGCTCGATCTACGCGGCCAAGCCCTGGCTCGCCCGTCTGAACGACGCCCAGCGCGGTTCCGTCACCCCGGCCGCCTCCATGGTGCACGCCTTCCGCGACGCCGTCGCGCGGAGCCCCGAACACACCGCCCTCGCCTACTTCGACGGCCGCCTGAGCTACCGCGAGACCGACGCCCTCAGCGACTCCGTCGCCGGACACCTGGCGGCGCGCGGACTCGCCCGCGGCGACCGCGTGGCGATTCTGCTCCAGAACACCCCGCACTTCGTTCTCGCGCTCCTCGGCGCC
Organism: Streptomyces sp. NPDC034037; assembly: GCF_055575715.1. Lineage (NCBI taxonomy): Bacteria > Bacillati > Actinomycetota > Actinomycetes > Kitasatosporales > Streptomycetaceae > Streptomyces > Streptomyces sp. NPDC034037. Next base: position 128,154 of record NZ_JBVISC010000007.1, read on the forward strand.
TGGAAGGCCGGCGCGACGGTGGTGCCCGTCAACCCCATGTACAAGTCGGCTGAGGTCGCCCACGTCCTCGCCGACGCGGAGGTGACCGCGCTGATCTGCGCGGACCGGGCCTGGGAGACGTATCTGCGCGACACGGCGGCGCACTCGCCGGTGCGCATCGTGCTCACCGCCTGCGAGCTGGACCTCCAGAGCAGGAACGACCCGCGCGTCCTCGACTTCGAGCGGCTGCCCGTGGCCGCCGACGCCGACGACCTGGTGGCGGTCGCCCGCCAGGGCCACCCCGCTCCCGCCGACCGCGCGCCCGGCCCCCACGACGTGGCCCTCATCAGCTACACCTCCGGCACCAGCGGCACCCCCAAGGGCGCCATGAACACCCACGGCAACATCACCTACAACGCGGCACGCCAGCGCGCGGGCTCCGGCATCCCCGAAGGCGCCTGCTACTTCGCGCTCGCGCCGCTCTTCCACATCACCGGCATGGTCGTGCAGCTCGCGGGCTGCGTCACCAACGCGGGCACCCTCGCGCTCACCTACCGCTTCGAGGCCGGGGCGGTCCTCGACGCCTTCGCCGAGCACCGCCCCGCCTACACCGTCGGCCCGTCCACGGCCTTCATGGCGCTCGCCGCCCACCCCGCGGCCACCCGCGCCCACTTCGACTCCTTCACGCTGATCTCCTCGGGCGGCGCGCCGCTGCCCCCGGCCCTCGTGGAGAAGTTCCGCACGGCCTTCGGGCCCTACCTCCACAACGGCTACGGCCTCACCGAGTGCACCGCGCCCTGCGCCTCCGTGCCGCCGGGACAGGAGGCACCCGTCGACCCGTTCTCGGGCACCCTCGCCGTCGGCGTCCCGGGGCCCGAGACGGTCGTACGCATCCTGGACGAACACGGCCAGGAGGTCCCTTTCGGGGAACACGGCGAGATCGTCGTACGCGGACCCCAGGTGGTGCCGGGCTACTGGAAGCTGCCCGAGGCCACCGCCGCCACCTTCCCCGACGGCGAACTGCGCACCGGCGACATCGGCTTCATGGACCCGGCCGGCTGGCTCTACGTCGTCGACCGCAAGAAGGACATGATCAACGCCTCCGGCTTCAAGGTGTGGCCCCGCGAGGTCGAGGACGTCCTGTACACGCACCCGGCCGTGCGCGAGGCGGCCGTCGTCGGGGTGCCCGACAGCTACCGGGGGGAGAGCGTCAAGGCGTACGTCAGCCTGCGCCCCGGCAGCGGGACCGGCGCCGCGGAGCTGAGCGCGTACTGCGCCCAGCGGCTCGCCGCGTACAAATACCCGCGCGAGGTCGAGATCCTGCCGGAACTGCCGAAGACCACAAGTGGGAAGATCCTCCGGCGGGAACTGCGCGACCGCGCACAGGACAGTCAGTGACACGAAAGGCAGGTGGCGGCAGTGGCCAGGACAACGGACGGTGACGGCACGCCCGTCCCGCAGCGGCTGCTGGCCGCCGCCACCCGGCTCTTCGCCGACCAGGGCTACGACCGCACCTCGGTGCAGGAGATCGTGGAGGCGGCCGGCGTCACCAAGGGCGCGCTCTACCACTACTTCGGCTCCAAGGACGACCTGCTGCACGAGGTCTACGCCCGCATGCTCCGCGTCCAGCAGGAGCGCCTGGACGCCATCGCGGACGCGGACGCCCCCGTCGAGCGCCGGGTCCGCGACGCCGCCGCCGACGTCGTCGTCACCACGATCGACAACCTCGACGACGCCTCGATCTTCTTCCGCTCCATGCACCACCTCGGCCCCGAGAAGAACAAGCAGGTGCGCGCCGAGCGGCGCCGCTACCACGAGCGCTTCCGGGCCCTGATCGAGGAGGGCCAGGACAGCGGCGTCTTCTCCACGGCGACCCCGGCGGACCTGGTGGTGGACTACCACTTCGGCTCCGTCCACCACCTGTCCACCTGGTACCGCCCCGAGGGCCCCCTGAGCCCGCGCCAGGTGGCCGACCACCTGGCCGACCTCCTGCTGCGGGCACTGCGGCCCTAGCTACTGGTACTTCTTCAGCTCCCGCCGGGCCAGGGACCGCTGATGCACCTCGTCGGGCCCGTCGGCCAGCCGCAGGGTCCGCGCCGCCGCCCACAGCTCCGCCAGCGGGAAGTCCTGACCGACCCCGCCCGCGCCGTGCACCTGCACGGCCCGGTCGAGGATGTCCACCACGGCCCGGGGCGTCGCGATCTTGATGGCCTGGATCTCCGTGTGCGCACCCTTGTTGCCGACGGTGTCCATCAGCCAGGCCGTCTTCAGGACGAGCAGCCGCACCTGCTCCACCGCGACCCGCGCGTCCGCGATCCACTCCTGCACGACGCCCTGCTGGGCCAGCGGCTTGCCGAAGGCCGTCCGCGTCGCCGCGCGCCGGCACATCAGCTCGATGGCACGCTCGGCCATGCCGATCAGGCGCATGCAGTGGTGGATGCGGCCGGGGCCGAGCCGGGCCTGGGCGATGGCGAAACCGCCGCCCTCCTCGCCGATCAGGTGCGAGACGGGGACGCGCACCCGGTCGAAGACGACCTCCGCGTGACCGCCGTGGTAGTGGTCCTCGTACCCGTACACCCGCATGGCGCGCCGCACTTCGAGGCCCGGGGCGTCGCGCGGGACGAGGACCATCGACTGCTGGCGGCGGATGTCGGCGCCGTCCGGGTCGGTCTTGCCCATCACGATGAAGACCTGGCACTGGGGGTTCATCGCCCCGGAGATGTACCACTTGCGGCCCGTGATGACGTAGTCGTCGCCGTCCCGCTCGATGAGCGTGGTGATGTTCGTGGCGTCGGAGGAGGCCACATCCGGCTCGGTCATCGCGAACGCCGAGCGGATCTCCCCGGCCAGCAGCGGCCCGAGCCAGCGCTTCTTGTGCTCCTCGGTGCCGAACTGCGCGAGCACCTCCATGTTGCCGGTGTCGGGGGCGGCGCAGTTCAGCGCGGTGGGCGCCAACTGCGGGGAGCGGCCGGTGATCTCGGCGAGCGGCGCGTACTGCAGGTTGGTGAGCCCGGCGCCGTGTTCCGCGTCGGGCAGGAACAGGTTCCACAGGCCCTGCCTGCGGGCCTCGGCCTTCAACTCCTCCACGACGGCGGGCGTGTCCCACGGCGAGGCGAGCGCCGCGCGCTGCTCCTCGGCGACGGCCTCGGCCGGATACACGTGCTCGTCCATGAAGGCGAGCAGCTTCGCGCGCAGCTCCTCGGTGCGGGCGTCGAATGCGAAGTCCATGGTCGGTCAGCCTTCCTGGAGGGTGGCGAGCCCGTGGTCGATGAAGACGGGCACCAGTTCGCCGATCCGGTCGAAGCCCGCGCCGACCGTCCGGCCGAGCGTGTAGCGGTAGTGGATGCCCTCCAGGATCACGGCGAGCTTGAACCACGCGAAGGCCGTGTACCAGGAGATCGAGGAGACGTCGCGCCCCGAGCGCGCGGCGTACCGCTCGATCAGCTCGGCGGGGTCCGGGTGGCCGGGCGCGCCCGCCGTGGTGCTGACGGGGGAGTCGGGCACCTCCAGCCTCGCGCTGTACATCACCAGCAGGCCGAGGTCGGTGAGCGGATCGCCGAGGGTGGACATCTCCCAGTCGAGGACGGCCCGGATCCGGTCGTCCGGGCCGATCAGCACGTTGTCCAGGCGGTAGTCGCCGTGCACGACCGTCGCCGGGGGCGAGGCGGGCAGGGCGCGTCCGAGCGCCGCGTGCAGCTCGTCGACGCCGGGCAGGTCGCGGTTGCGGGAGGCGTCGAGCTGCTTGCCCCAGCGGCGCAGCTGCCGGTCCAGGAACCCCTCGGGCCGCCCGAAGTCGCCGAGGCCGACCGCCTCGGGGTCCACGGCGTGCAGATCGACGAGGGTGTCGAGGAGGCCGAGCACGGCGGCGCGGGTGCGCTCGGGGCCGAGCGGCGCCAGCTCCTCGGCGGTGCGGTACGGCGTCCCGTCCACGTGCTCCATGACGTAGAAGGGCGCCCCGATGACGCTCTCGTCCGCGCAGAGCAGCACCGGCGCGGGCACCGGCACCTCCGTCGGGTGCAGGGCCTCGATCACCCGGTGCTCGCGCTTCATGTCGTGCGCGGTGGCCAGCACATGGCCGAGCGGCGGCCGCCGCACGACCCAGCGCTCGGTGCCGTCGGTCACGGCGTACGTGAGGTTGGACCTGCCGCCCTCGATCAGCCGGGCGGTGAGCGGCCCGCCGACCAGGCCCGGCCGCTCCCGGTCGAGATGGGCACGCAACTGGTCGAGGTCGAGGCCCGGCGGGTGGTCTGCGCTCATCTTCGCTCCTGATCGGCGTGGTGGTGGCGTGCCACCCCATGATGCCGACCAGTCGGTATGCCGTCCAGAGCGTCAGGCGCCCCGGCGCCCGGCGCCGGCCCGTGGCGGGGCGCCGGACGCCGGGCGTCGGCGGTGGTTCAGTGGTCGTCCCAGTGGCCCTCGTGGGCCGCGTGCCGGTGCCCGTCGTGCAGGTAGTCGACGTGATCGCCGTGCGGCACGGAGGCGTGGCCGCAGCCGTCGCCGTGCCGGTGCTCGTGGTCCCGGTGGGCGACGTGGCCGGCCGGCTCGCACTCGTCGTAGTGGTCGGTGTGGCGCCGGTGCAGGTGTCCGTCGTGCGCGTAGTCGACGTGGTCGCCGTGCGGCACCTCGGGGTGGCCGCAGGCCGGGCCGTGGATGTGGTCGTGCACCGGGTGTTCGTGGTGGAGCGTGGTCATGACGCGCACCTTCTGTGACTCACGGGAGGGCTGACCCTCTCAGGCTAGCTGCCTATGCCCCTTTTATTGCGGTATGTCAGTCTGGTCGATGTTTCCCCGACCTCCGCGCTGGTGACCCGTGCGGGTGTCCCTTGAAAGCGACCCCACGAAGGCGAACCCATGAAGGCGATCAGCTACCGCGGCTACGGCGGGCCCGAAGTCCTGGAGTACACCGAGGTGCCCGACCCCAAGCTGGGCCCCGACTCCGTCCTGGTGAAGGTGCGGGCAGCGGCCGTGAACCCCGTCGACTGGAAGTGCCGCCAGGGCCACCTCGACGGCGCGCTGGACGCCGTCTTCCCCGTGATTCCCGGCTGGGACGTGTCCGGGGTGGTGGTGCGGCCGGGCGCCGCCGTCCCGGAGTTCGCCGTCGGCGACGAGGTGATCGGCTACGTGCGCGAGGACTTCCTCTCCCGCGGCACCTTCGCCGAGTACGTCGCCGCCCCCGTGCGCACCCTCGCCCCCAAGCCGCGCAATCTCACCTTCGAGGAGGCGGCGGGCCTGCCGCTCGCCGGGCTCACCGCCTACCAGGTGCTCACCGACGCGCTGGACGTCAAGGACGGCGACACCGTCCTGGTGCACGCGGCGGCCGGCGGCGTCGGCTCCCTCGCCGTGCAGCTCGCCTCGCACGCGGGCGCCCGGGTCATCGGCACGGCCAGCGAACGCAACCACGACTACCTGCGCGAGCTGGGCGCGGAGCCGGTGACCTACGGCGACGGACTCGCGGACCGGGTCCGCGGCCTCGCCCCGAAGGGCGTCGACGCGGTCTTCGACACCATCGGCGGCGACACGCTCAAGGCGTCCGCCGAACTCCTCGCCCCCGGCGGGCGGCTGGCGTCCATCGCGGACGGCGCCGTCATCGGCCTCGGCGGCCGCTACTGCTTCGTGCGCCCCGACGCGGCCGATCTGCGCCGCCTGACGGAGCTTGCGGAGCAGGGCGTGGTGACGGTCCACGTCGACAAGGCGTTCCCCCTGGAAGAGGCGGCCGACGCCCACCGCCTGAGCGAACAGGGCCGCACCCGCGGCAAGATCGTCGTACGGGTGGCCCCGGGCGACTGAGGCTCCCCCGGACGGGCCCCGGGCTACCGGGGCCCAGGGCTACCGGGGCCCAGGGCGGCCGGGCCGGTGGACGCCGGTCAGAGCACCAGGGCCGCCGCGCACACGGCGAGCGCGAGCGTGCACAGGGCCGCCGCCCCGGCCCCGCGTACGCCGAGCGGTCGGGGCCGGTGGGCGGCCAGCGCCAGCATCCTGTGGTGCGCGACCGCCAGGAAGCCGAGCCAGAGCAGCAGACACAGGACGCCGGCCAGGACGCCGGTCGGCGTGCGGCCCTGCTGGAGGACCGCGCGGGCGGCCAGGACCGCCGCGACCGTGCAGGACAACGTCGTACGCCGCCACGCCAGCCGGGTGCGCTCCGGCTGGAGCCCGGGATCACGCACCGGCGCGTGGGCCGGCCCAGGCGCCCGGCCGCTCACCCCTCCCACCGAGTCACCCCTCCAGCCCGAAGAGCACGACCACCACCATCGCCAGGGCGACCAGCGCCACCGCGAGACTCAGTACCGTCGGAAACCGCCCGGCTGGCAGGTCCTCGCCGCGCCGCATGGCCCGCTCGCACCGCACCCAGTGGTCGACGGCCCGCAGCGAGCACAGCACGCCCGCGGCGAGCAGCGCGAGCGCGAGGCCGATCCGCCAGCCCCGGCGCAGGTCCGGCAGGAACTGGTCCACCGCGAAACCGCCGCCGATCAGCGCGAGCGCGGTGCGCAGCCAGGCCAGGAAGGTGCGTTCGTTGGCGAGCGAGAAGCGGTAGTCGGGGGTGTCGCCCTCCTCGCGGACACGCTCGGGCGCGAACCACAGCCGCAGACTCCACAGGAAATTGCTCACGGCCGCACCATAAGCGCTGGCGATCAGCTCGCGAGGAAGGCCCTCAGCCGGTGATGGGCGGCGAGCCCGTCCGGCACCCACTCCCACTCCGCCAGCCGCCGCTCCAGCTCCTCCTCGGTGAGGAAGGCGTGCCAGGCCACCTCTTCGACCTGCGGATTCACCGGCAGGTCGCAGCGCACGTCGTAGAGGTACGCCCACCACGACCTGCCCGCGCCGTCGTCGAAGAGGAACGTGAACAGCGGCGTCGGCCGCGGCAGCTCCCGGACCCCCAGCTCCTCCCGCGCCTCGCGCAGCGCGGCGTCGTCGCAGGACTCGCCGGCACCGACCACCCCGCCCACGAACATGTCGTACAGGGAGGGGTAGACCAGCTTCGTCGCGGTGCGGCGGTGCACGAAGACCCGGCCCTCGGCGTCGCGCGCCCTGATGAACACGCAGCGGTGGCGCAGCCCACGCGCGTACACCTCGCCGCGCGGGGCCGCACCGATCACCTGGTCATCGGCGTCGACGACGGTCAGGATCTCGTCGCGGGGGTCGGGCGGGGAGTCGCTGGATGCCGTCATACGGGCCATCCAACCCCACCGGCTCCCGCCGTCCGCAACTTCCCCCGCTCAGCCGGTTGACGTGCGGCCCCGCCGCTGCCCAGGATCTGACCCACCGGTAACTTCGCGGGCCCTGTCGAGGAGGACGACCCCTATGGCGTACGACGCAGACGTGATCGTGATCGGGGCGGGACTCGCGGGTCTCGCGGCGACCGCGGAACTGGTCGACGCGGGCCGCCGGGTCATCCTCGTGGACCAGGAGCCCGAGCAGTCCATCGGCGGCCAGGCGCACTGGTCCTTCGGCGGCCTCTTCTTCGTCGACTCGCCCGAACAGCGGCGGCTGCGGATCAAGGACTCCCACGCGCTGGCCCTCCAGGACTGGCTGGGCACCGCCGCCTTCGACCGCCCGGAGGACCACTGGCCGCGCAAGTGGGCCGAGGCGTACGTCGACTTCGCGGCCGGCGAGAAGCGGTCCTGGCTGCACGGGCAGGGCGTGCGCTTCTTCCCGGTCGTCGGCTGGGCCGAGCGCGGCGGCTACGACGCGCAGGGTCACGGCAACTCCGTGCCCCGCTTCCACATCACTTGGGGAACGGGTCCCGGGCTGCTCGCGCCCTTCGTACGGCGGGTGCGCGCCGGGGTCGCGCGCGGTCTGGTCGAGCTGCGGTTCCGCCACCGCGTCACCGGGCTCACGCGCAGCGCGGGCGCCGTCGACACCGTCACCGGCGAGGTCCTCGAACCCTCCGGCGTCGAGCGCGGCAGGGCCAGCAGCCGCGAGGTGTCGGGGACCTTCGAGCTGCGGGCCCAGGCGGTCGTGGTCACCTCGGGCGGCATCGGCGGCAACCACGACCTCGTCCGCGCCAACTGGCCCGAACGGCTCGGCACCCCGCCCGAGAAGATGATCTCCGGGGTGCCCGCGCACGTGGACGGCAAGATGCTCGGCATCGCCGAGGACGCCGGGGCGCGCCTCATCAACCGCGACCGCATGTGGCACTACACCGAGGGCATCGAGAACTGGAACCCCATCTGGGAGCGCCACGGCATCCGCATCCTGCCCGGCCCCTCGTCCCTGTGGCTGGACGCGCGCGGCGAGCGCCTGCCCGTCCCGCTCTTCCCCGGCTTCGACACCCTCGGCACGCTGCACCACATCATGAGCACCGGGTACGACTACACGTGGTTCGTGCTCAACCAGCGGATCATCGGCAAGGAGTTCACGCTCAGCGGCTCCGAGCAGAACCCCGACCTGACCGGCAAGTCGGTGCGCGGCGTCCTCGACCGGGCGCGCTCCGAAGTGCCGGGCCCCGTCAAGGCGTTCATGGACCACGGCGTCGACTTCGTGGTGGAGAGGGACCTCGGCGCGCTGGTGCGCGGCATGAACGCGCTCACCAAGGAGCCGCTCATCGACGAGGCCGTGCTGCGCCGCACCCTCACCGCGCGCGACCGCGAGATCGCCAACCCCTTCACCAAGGACCTCCAGGTCACGGCCATCAGGGGCGCCCGCAAGTTCCTCGGCGACCGCCTCATCCGGGCCGCCGCCCCGCACCGCGTCCTCGATCCGAAGGCCGGCCCGCTGATCGCCGTACGCCTCAACATCCTCACCCGCAAGACCCTCGGCGGTCTGGAGACCGACCTGTCCTCCCGCGTCCTGACCGAGGGCGGCGAACCGCTGCCCGGCGTGTACGCGGCCGGGGAGGCCGCCGGTTTCGGCGGCGGGGGAGTGCACGGCTACCGCTCGCTCGAAGGCACCTTCCTCGGCGGCTGCCTCTTCTCCGGCCGCACGGCGGGCCGCGCGGCGGCGCGCGCGGTGAGTTGAGAAGCCCGGCGGGTTGAGAGGCCCGGTGAGTTGAGAAGCCCGGTGAGTTGAGAAGCTCTTTGCCAAGGGCTGTTGCCGCAGGTGAGGGGCGAAGTCGACGGAAGGTGAGCGGAGTTGGCCGGGAACGAAGGTTAGGCTGCCCTTGACGCGGACTGGTGCCTACCGGTTTGCTGTGCGTGATCATCCGTAAGCGAACCGCGCCGGGGAGGAAGTCCCGCGGTGTCACCACCCCCACCCCCACTGGGCCGTTCCCGCAAGAGGGCCGCGACGCACGCCTTCGACGCCGCACTCGACGACGCCGAACTGACCGCCGCCCGCGCGGCGTTGGCCCAGGGACGCTGGATCGAGGTCCGCGCGCTGCTCGCCGCGACCGGCGACGACTGGGACCGCAGGGGGCACCGCTTCGACGTCCTCGGGCAGGAACCCACCACGGCCGCCTGGGCCCGCGACTGGCGGCTCGTGGAGCCCGAGAGCTGTGACGCGCGGCTGCTGCACGCCTTCGCCGCCGTCCACAAGGCGCTGCGCGGCAAGGAGCGCTCGGACAAGGTCCGCGAACTGTGCCGCGAGGCGGCCGCCGAGGCCCCCGCCGACCCGACGCCCTGGCTCGCGCTGCTCCTGCTCGAACGCTCGCTGGGCCGCGAGGAGGACGTCGTACGCCTCTTCGACGAGGTCCGCCTCCGCCACCCCGAGCACCACCACGCCCACCACCTGATGGTCGCCCGGCTCGCCGAGCGGCGGCCCGGCGCGGGCCAGGACCCGCTGCACGAGGTCTACGACTTCGCCTCCTGGGCGGCCGAACAGGCCCCCGCCGACTCGCCGCTGGCCGTCCTGCCCGTCGTCGCGCACGCCGAGCGCTACCGCGTCCTCGCCACCGCCGGCATGGAGCCCGCCGACCCCGTGGCGAGCGGGCACTGGACCGGGCGCCGCGCCCGGGGCGTCATGAAGGCCGCCTTCGACTGGTGGCTGGAGTGGGAGACCCCCGACGGGCTCACCCATCCGCGCTGCCACATCGACCTCAACTTCCTCGCCCACGCGAAGTCCTGCGAGGGCAGGGCGGCCGAGGCCGCGGTGCTCTTCCACCGCATCGGACGGCACGCCACCCCGGCCCCCTGGGCCTACCCGGACCGGGACCCGTACCAAGCGTTCACCGCCGCGCGCGCCACCGCGCTCGGATCGGCCTGAGAACCCACACCTCCGGAAAGGACGACCGCGCCATGGCGACGGGCAGTTCGAGCACGAGCGGCATCAGATCCGTCGAGGAACCGACGGGCGGCGTCATCAGCACGTACAAGGGGCAGGAACGCGCGCTGCGCGCGGGCCGGCTCGGCACGGCGGGCCTGCTGCTGTCCGTGCTCGCCGCGACCGGCCCGCTGATGGTCGTCGCCGGCGTCATGCCCACCACGTACGGCGTGATGGGTGTCGTCGGGCAGCCACTGCTCTTCCTCGTCCTCGGCGTCGTCCTCGCCCTCTTCAGCCTCGGGTACGCCGAGATGAGCCGGCACGTCCACAACGCCGGCGCCTTCTACGCGTACATATCCCGCGGCCTCGGCGGCACCGCGGGGGCGGGCGCGGCGATGGTCGCGCTCGTCGCCTACAGCGCCCTCCAGGCGGGCCTGTACGGCCTGCTCGGCTTCGAGGTCTCCGGGCTGCTCCGGACGTACTTCGAGGTCGAGGTCGCCTGGTGGATCCCGGCCCTGCTCACCGTCGCCCTCGTCGCCGTCCTCGCCTGGCTGAAGATCGACCTCAACGCGCGCGTGCTCGGCGTGCTGCTCATCGTCGAGGTGGCGCTCGTCGTCATCTTCGACGTCGCGGCCATCGCGGACCCGGGCAAGGAGGGCCTGTCGCTGCACGCCTTCGATCCGCAGACGCTCACCGGCGCGGGCGTCGCCACGTCCCTGTGCTTTTGCATCGCGGCCTTCACCGGCTTCGAGCAGGCCCCCGTGTACGCCGAGGAGACCAGCCGCCCCCAGGTCGTCGTCGCCCGCGTGATGTTCTTCGCCGTCGGCTTCGTCGCCGTCTTCTTCGCGCTCAGCTCCTGGGCGCTAACCGTCGCGGCGGGGCCCTCCGGGATCGTCCCCGCGGCCCAGGAGCAGAGCGCGGGCCTGCTCTTCGGCCTCACCGAGGCCCGGCTCGGCGGCACCTTCACCGACGTCCTGCACGTGCTGTTCGTGACCGGCATGTTCGCGGCCGTCCTCAGCTTCCACAACGTGGTCGCCCGCTACGCCTTCGCGATGGGCCGCGAGAGGCTGCTGCCCGCCGCGTTCGGCCGCACCAACACCTCGACCGGTGCGCCCGGCACCGGCTCACTGCTCCAGACCGTCGTGTCGGTCGTGGTCGTCGCGGGCTTCGCCGCCGCGGACGACGGCGCGGCGGGCGACCCGACCGCGCCCGTCCTGCACCTGTTCACCTGGGGCGGCAACATCGGCGCCCTCGGCGTGATCCTCCTGATGGCCACCGCGTCCGTCGCCGTCATCGTCTTCTTCGCCCGCCGCGGCGCCGCGCGCGCCCAGGCCTGGCGGATCGCCGCCTCCGCGCTCGCCGCGGTGGGCCTGCTCGTCATCGCGGGCTACACCGTCAAGGACTTCGACGTCCTCGTCGGCGCGGGCCCGGACTCGGCGCTGAGCCGGGTGCTGCCCGGCATCGTCTTCCTGGCGGCGGCCATCGGTGTGGCGTACGGCGCGGTCCTGCGCGCCACGAATCCCGCGGCGCACGCCCGGATCGGCCTCGGCAACGAGGCGTTCCAGCTGGAGAAGGCGTCCTCGTCACCGGGGGCGTAAAGACGCCGGAGGGGCTGCGGGACACAGCCCCTCCGGCGGGTGCGGGGCAAAGCCCCGGGAGACGGCGCGCTAGAGGACCAGGGACAGCAGGAGGACCAGCGCCCCCGCCACCACGGAGATGATCGTCTCCATCACGGACCACGTCTTGACCGTCTGCCCGACGTCCAGTCCGAAGTACTCCTTGACCAGCCAGAACCCCGCGTCGTTGACGTGCGAGAAGAACAGCGAGCCCGCTCCGATGGCCAGCACCAGGAGCGCCGTGTGCGCGGTCGACATGTCCGCCGCCAGCGGCGCCGCCAGGCCCGCCGCCGAGATCGTGGCGACCGTCGCCGAACCCGTCGCGAGCCGGATGGCCACCGCGATCAGCCAGGCGAGCAGCAGCGCGGGGATCGACCAGTCCTTGGAGAAGTCCAGGATCATCTGGCCCACGCCGATGTCGATGAGCGTCTGCTTGAAACCACCGCCCGCTCCCACGATCATCAGCACGCCCGCGATCGGGGCGAGCGACTTCTCGACGGTGCTCGACAGCCGGTCCTTGCCGAACCCGGCCGCACGGCCCAGCGTGAACATCCCGACGATCACCGCCGAGAGCAGCGCCACCAGCGGGGAGCCGATGACGTCGAAGACCCGCTGCACGGTCGCCCCGGGGTCGTCGACGACGATGTCCACCAGCGCCTTGGCCAGCATCAGCACGACCGGCAGCAGCACGGTGGCGACCGTGACGCCGAAGCCCGGACGCTTCGCCAGGTCCTCCGAGGGGCGCTGCGGGATCATCTTCTCGGGCGCGGGCACGTCCACCCAGCGCGCCGCCACCTTGGAGAACAGCGGGCCCGCGACGATCACCGTGGGGATCGCGACGAGCACACCGAGGGCCAGCGTGACACCGAGGTTGGCCTTGACCGCGTCGATGGCGACGAGCGGGCCCGGGTGCGGCGGGATGAGCCCGTGCATCACGGACAGGCCGGCCAGCGCCGGGATGCCGATCCGCATCAGCGAGTAGTTGCCGCGCCTGGCGACCATCAGGACGACCGGGATCAGCAGCACGATGCCGACCTCGAAGAAGAGCGGCAGACCGATCACCGAGGCGATCAGGACCATCGCCCAGGGCATCGCGCGCCCGCCCGCCTTGGCGAGGATCGTGTCGACGATCTGGTCCGCGCCCCCGGAGTCGGCGAGCAGCTTGCCGAGGATCGCGCCGAGCGCGATGAGCACCCCCACGCCCGCCACGGTCGAGCCGAGGCCGGCGGTGAAACTGGCGATGGCCTTGTCGAGCGGGGCGCGCGCGAACGCCCCGAGCGCGAGTGACCCGATGGTCAGCGCGAGGAACGCGTGCAGCTTGAACTTGGTGATGAGCAGGACGATGACGGCGATGCCCGCGAGGACGGCGATCCCCAGCTGGGCATGGCCCGCTGAGGTGATCGGCTCGACGGGGTCCGCTGCCAACATCTCGACGCTGAGACGGGTCACGGTGCTTTCCTTGTACGAGGGTGCGGGAACTGGTGGCCGACCGCTCAGCCGAGCCGGCCCAGGGCGTCGACGGCCCTGTCGGCGATCTCCTGCGGGGACCCGGCGACATCGACGGCGACGCCCGCCTCGTCCGCCCCGAGGGGTTGCAAGGTGGCGAACTGCGAATCCAGCAGCGCCGTGGGCATGAAGTGCCCCTTGCGCTGCCTCATCCGCTCCTCGATGAGCTCGCGGTCACCGGTGAGGTGGACGAAGACGACCCCGGGGGCCACCGAGCGCAGCCGGTCGCGGTAACTCCGCTTGAGCGCCGAGCTGCTGACCACCCCGCCGCGCCCCGCCCGCCCGTGCGCCCAGGCCCCGATGGCGTCCAGCCAGGGCCAACGGTCGTCATCGGTGAGGGGGGTGCCGGACGACATCTTCCGCACGTTCTGCGGCGGGTGGAAGTCGTCGCCCTCGGCGTACGGGACGCCGAGCCGGTCCGCGAGCAGGGGGCCGATCGTGGTCTTGCCGGTCCCTGCCACACCCATGATCACGACGACGTGGGGGGTGCTCATCGCTGCCTGCCTTCGCTGTCTTCATCGACATCGGTCGGTTCGTTCACGTCACTGAAACCCATTAGGTATGACGAATTCAAGAGCCTGTGACGTAAAAGTCTGACTTATTGTTCACGTCGGTTCCCTCGTAGGCTTCCGTCATGACCGCACAGACCCGAGGGCTGCACTCCCGCGTACTGGAAAGCCTCGGGCCCGCCATCACAGCGGGCGAGTACCCCCCCGGCAGCGTCCTGCGCACGGATGAGCTGGCCCAGCGCTTCGAGGTGTCCCGCTCCGTGATGCGCGAAGCGGTCCGGGTCCTGGAGTCCATGCACCTCGTCGCCTCCCGGCGCCGCGTGGGCGTGACCGTCCTGCCCGCCCGGGAGTGGAACGTCTACGACCCGCAGGTCATCCGGTGGCGTCTGGCCGGCGCCGACCGGCCCCGGCAGCTGCGCTCCCTGACCGTGCTGCGCTCCGCGATCGAGCCGGTCGCGGCGGGGCTCGCCGCCCGGCACGCCACGGCCGCCCAGTGCGCGGAGCTGACCGAGTGCGCCCTCGGCATGGTCGCCCACTCGCGCGGCCACCAGCTGGAGGGCTACCTCAAGTACGACGTCGCCTTCCACCGGGTCATCCTCGACTCCTGCGGCAACGAGATGTTCGCCCGCCTCGGTGACGTCGTCGCCGAGGTCCTCACCGGGCGCACCGCCCACCAGGTGATGTTCGAGGACCCCGACCCGCCCGCCGTGTCCCTGCACGTCCAGGTCGCGGAGGCCGTCAGGGAGGGCGACGCGGCCCGCGCGGAGGCCCTGACGCGGCAGATCGCCCTCGGCGCGCTGGAGGAGCTGGACATCCTGGCGCCCTGACGCCGCGGGGCGCCGCCGGGTCGGCGACAATGGACGCCATGTCCCGACGCGCCACGTCCCGCCCCACGCCCTGCCCCTGCGGGCGCCCCGAGCCGTACGAGGAGTGCTGCGGCCGGCTGCACCGGGGCGAGGCCGCGGCCCGTACGCCCGAGGAGCTGATGCGCTCCCGGTACTGCGCCTTCGCGGTGCGCGACGAGCCCTACCTGCTGCGCACCTGGCACCCGGCGACGCGCCCGCCCCTGGTGGAGTTCGACCCGGCGCTGCGCTGGGTCGGCCTGGAGATCGAGGACACCACCGAGGGCACCGCGTTCCACACCACGGGCACCGTGACCTTCCGGGCCCGCTACACCGACGGGGGCCGCCCGGACGCCCTGCACGAGCGGAGCCGCTTCGAGCGGCTGGACGGGGCGTGGGTGTACGTCGACGGCACGTTCATCGACTGACGGCGCGAGACCTCGGTGCGGCGGCCGGCACCCGGTCGGCCGCCGAGGGGCCGACGGGGCCGAACCTGCGCCGGTAGTCGGAGGGGCTGAGCCCCGTCTCACGGCGCAGTCTCGCCCGTAGATTCGCGGCGGTGCCAAGGCCGCTGCGCCGCGCGACGACGTCCAGGCGCTCCTCGCCCCGCTCGATGATCCGGCAGGCCAGCGCGACGCGTTCCGTGATGAGCCAGGCCAGTGGGGTGGTGCCGAGCTGGGCCCGGAAGCGGCGGTGCAAGGTCGCGGGGCTCAGTCCGGCGCGGGCCGCGAGACCGGCCACGGTCAGCGGCTCGTCCAGACGCTCCTGCGCCCAGCTCAGCACCGGCGCCAGGGACTCGTCCCGCACCTTCGGGACGGGCCGCTCCACGAACTGCCGCTGGCCTCCGTCCCGGTGCGCCGCGAAGACGAGACGCCTGCTCACCGCGTTGGCGATCTCGGCGCCGAAGTCCTTGCGCACGATGTGCAGGGAGAGGTCGAGGGCGGCCGCGCTGCCCGCCGCGGTCAGGATGTCGCCCTCGTCCACGAAGAGGACGTCCGGTTCGAGCCGCACGGCCGGAAACCGCTCCCTGAAGGAGTCGGCCCACTGCCAGTGCGCGGTGGCCCCGCGTCCGTCGAGCACCCCGGCCTCGGCGAGCGTGAAGGCCCCGCTGCAGAACCCCACCAGCCGGGCGCCCCGCGCGTGCGCGCGCCGGACGGCGTCCAGGACGGCGGGCCGCCGGGGCACGTCGGTGTCCGGCCGGTTCGGCACGATCACGGTGTCCGCCCTCTCGGTCGCGTCGAGCCCGGCGACCCCGGTGAGCGTGAAGAACCCGTCCCGCATCAGGGTGCCGGGCTCGGGGGAGCAGAGCGCGAAGTCGTACAGCTCCCTGCCGAGCTCGGGCCGGCGCAGGCCGAACACCTCCGTGGCGCAGCCGAGTTCGAAGGGGTTGGAGTTCTCGTCGACGATGACGACGACCCGGTGGAGCCGGTCCGGGACCGGCCCCGACGACCCCGGCCGGGGGTCCGCCGCTTGCGAGGATTCTTGCGCCATGTGCGATTTCTAGCACTCGTGGGCGCGGCACGTCACGCCGGAAGATCACCTCATGACCAACGAACCCGACGCGACCGCCGCGTTCACCGAAGCCACCGTCGCGACCACCGAAGCCACCGCCGCGGCCACCGAAGCCACCGTCGCGGCCACCGAAGCCCCCACCGCGACCAGCGGGGCCATCTCCCTCGACCAGGCCTTCGCCTCCTTCGACGCCCTGTGGAGCCCCCGCATCGCCACCACCGTCAACGACTACGACGTCCGTCTGACGAAGGTCCAGGGCGAACACCTGTGGCACGTCCACGACGACACCGACGAGTTCTTCCTCGTGCTCGGCGGCGAACTGCACATCGACCTGCGCGAGCCGGCGGGGGAGCGCCGGGTCACCCTCCCGCAGGGCTCGCTCTTCACCGTCCCGCGCGGCACCGAGCACAAGCCGTCCGCGCCCGACGGGGCGAGGCTGCTGCTCTTCGAGCCCAGCGGCACCTCGACCGTCGGGGACCGCCACGACGAGGTGCCCGACCACGTGGACGCCACGACGGGCCACCGGCTGGCCGGGTGACCGGCCTGACCTGCTCGTAAGAGACCCGTCAAGACGTCGGCGGACGCCGTATGGAGGGCGTCAACGGTGGCCGGAAACGGCCGGAAGGGAGCTTTTCTCGACACCAGCAACTCATCCGTCCACTTCCTCAGGAGCTCACGATGGCCGATCTGGCCTTCGTCGCCACCACGATCGCGGTCTTCGCGCTGGTGGCCCTCGTCGCCAAGGGGGTGACGAAGCTGTGACCGCCGAGAACGTCGTCGGCCTGGTCGTGGCCGTCACCCTCCTGGGCTATCTCGTCCTCGCCCTCGCCTTCCCGGAGAGGTTCTGAGTACGGATATGAGCCCCGTCCTTGCCGGCGTGCTCCAGCTGCTCGCTCTCACAGCGGCGCTCGCCCTGACCTACCGCCCCCTGGGCGACCACATGGCCCGCGTCTACGGCTCGAAGAAGCACCTGCGGGCCGAAAAGTGGATCTACAAAGCAATCGGAGCCGACCCCGACTCCCCGATGCGCTGGACCGCGTACCTGCGCGGCGTCCTCGCCTTCTCCCTGGCCGGGGTCCTCTTCCTCTACCTCCTCCAGCGACTCCAGGGCTCGCTGCCCGGCTCGCTCGGCTTCCGGTCCATCGACCCGGACCAGGCCTTCAACACGGCCGCCTCCTTCGTGGCGAACACCAACTGGCAGTCGTACGCCGGCGAGCAGGCCATGGGCCACGTCGTGCAGACCGCGGGCCTCGCCGTGCAGAACTTCGTCTCGGCGGCGGTGGGGATCGCCGTGGCGGTGGCCCTCGTACGCGGCTTCACGACGCGCTCCCGCACCGGTGAGCTGGGCAACTTCTGGGCCGACCTGGTGCGCGGCGTCGTCCGGATCCTGCTGCCGATCTCCGTGATCGGCGCGCTGGTCCTGGTCGCCTGCGGCGCCCTGCAGAACTTCTCCGGCATCCACGAGATCGGGCAGTTCATGGGCGGCAGCCGGCAGTGGAACGGCGGCGCGGTCGCCTCACAGGAGGTCATCAAGGAGCTGGGCACGAACGGCGGCGGCTACTTCAACGCCAACTCCGCCCACCCCTTCGAGAACCCCACCCCCCTGTCCAACCTCTTCGAGATCTACCTGATCCTCGTCATCCCCTTCGCGCTGACCCGCACCTTCGGCAGGATGGCCGGCTCGCTCCGGCAGGGGTACGCCCTCCTCGCCACGATGGCGACGATCTGGCTCGGCCTCACCGCGCTGATGATGTGGACGGAGTTCCACCACGGCGGGCCCGCGTTCGACGTGGCGGGCGGGGCCATGGAGGGCAAGGAGACCCGCTTCGGGATCGGCGGCTCGTCGCTCTTCGCGGTGGCCACCACGCTCACCTCCACGGGCGCGGTGAACTCCTTCCACTCCTCCTACACCGGTTTCGGCGGCGGCATCGAGATGCTCGGCATGCAGCTCGGCGAGATCGCGCCCGGCGGGGTGGGCTCCGGCCTCTACGGCATGCTCGTCATGGCGGTCATCGCGGTGTTCGTCGCGGGCCTGATGGTCGGCCGCACACCCGAGTACCTGGGCAAGAAGATCGGCACCCGCGAGATCAAGCTGGCGGCCTGCTACATCCTGATCACCCCGGCGCTCGTGCTCGGCTTCACGGCCGTGTCGATGGCGCTGCCCACGCCCAAGGACTCGATGCTCAACTCCGGGGCGCACGGCTTCTCGGAGATCCTGTACGCCTACACGTCCGGCGCCAACAACAACGGCTCGGCCTTCGGCGGCCTGAGCGCGGACACGAACTGGTTCAACACCACGCTCGGTCTCGCCATGCTGCTCGGCCGCTTCCTGCCGATGGTGTTCGTCCTCGCGCTCGCCGGCTCGCTGGCCCGGCAGCAACCGGTCCCGACGACGGCCGGCACCCTGCGCACGGAGAAACCGCTCTTCGCGGGGCTGCTGGTCGGCGCCATCTTGATCATCACCGGTCTCACCTACTTCCCCGCGCTCGCGCTGGGACCGCTCGCCGAGGGGCTGGCGTCATGAACACACACACGAAGAACCACCAGACGGACGAGCACGACGAGACCACCGGGACACGCGCGCCGGGCGAGAGGGGTGCGACGGCCGCCGGCCCCCACGTGGACGTGCCGAGCGGACCCGGGACCGCCGAGGAGAACAAGGTCGGCGCGGGCCTCTTCGACCCCGCCCAGCTGCTGAGGTCCCTGCCCGACGCCGTCCGCAAACTGCACCCGCGGACCATGGTCAAGTCGCCGGTCATGTTCGTCGTCCTGATCGGCTCGGTGGTCACCACCGTGCTCGCCGCCCTGGACCCGGGGAACTGGTTCGGCTGGGCGATCACCGGCTGGCTCTGGCTCACCACGCTCTTCGCCAACCTCGCCGAGGCCGTCGCCGAGGGCCGCGGCAAGGCACAGGCCGACACGCTGCGCAAGGCCAAGACCGGCACCGTCGCGCGCCGCCTGACCGGCGGCGCCGAGGAGAGCGTGCCCGGCACCGAACTGCGCGTCGGCGACCTCGTGGTCTGCGGGGCGGGCGACATCATCCCCGGCGACGGTGACGTCGTCGAAGGCGTCGCCTCCGTCGACGAGTCAGCGATCACCGGGGAGTCGGCCCCCGTCATCCGCGAGTCCGGCGGCGACCGCTCGGCCGTCACGGGCGGTACGAAGGTCCTCTCCGACCGCGTCACCATCAAGATCACGACGAAACCCGGCGAGACGTTCATCGACCGCATGATCAACCTGGTCGAGGGCGCCGCCCGCCAGAAGACGCCCAACGAGATCGCCCTCAACATCCTCCTGGCGTCCCTGACCATCGTCTTCCTGCTGGCAGTCGTGACGCTGAAGCCCTTCGCGATCTACGCCGGGGCCGACGACCAGACGTCCCTGATCGTCCTGACGGCACTGCTCGTCTGCCTCATCCCGACGACCATCGGCGCCCTGCTCTCCGCGATCGGCATCGCGGGCATGGACCGCCTGGTGCAGCGCAACGTCCTCGCCATGTCGGGCCGGGCCGTCGAGGCCGCGGGCGACGTCTCCACGCTTCTCCTGGACAAGACCGGCACGATCACGCTGGGCAACCGCCGGGCCGCCGAGTTCGTCCCCGTACGCGGCACCACCGCGGCCGAACTGGCCGACGCCGCCCAGCTCTCCTCGCTGGCCGACGAGACCCCCGAGGGCCGCTCCGTCGTCGTACTCGCCAAGGAGAGGTACGGCCTGCGCGAACGGCACCAGGGGGAGCTGACCGGCGCCGCGTGGGTGGCGTTCACCGCCCAGACCCGCATGTCGGGTGTGGATGTCGACGGCCGCAAGGTCCGCAAGGGCGCGACCGGTTCGGTCATCGCCTGGGTCGAGGAGCGCGGCGGCCAGGTCGCCGAGGACGCGCGGGCACTCAACGACCGGATCTCACAGGCCGGCGGCACACCGCTGCTGGTGGCCGTGGAAGACGCCGCCGGCGCCCGGGTCCTCGGGGTGATCCACCTCAAGGACGTCGTCAAGGAGGGCATGCGCGAACGCTTCGACGAGCTGCGCCGCATGGGCATCAGGACGGTCATGATCACGGGCGACAACCCGCTGACCGCCAAGGCGATAGCGGACGAGGCGGGCGTGGACGACTTCCTCGCCGAGGCCACGCCCGAGGACAAGATGGCGCTGATCAAGCGCGAGCAGGCCGGCGGCAAGCTGGTGGCGATGACCGGCGACGGCACCAACGACGCCCCCGCGCTCGCCCAGGCCGACGTGGGCGTGGCGATGAACACCGGCACCTCGGCCGCCAAGGAGGCCGGGAACATGGTGGACCTGGACTCCGACCCCACCAAGCTCATCGAGATCGTCGAGATCGGCAAGCAGCTCCTGATCACCCGGGGCGCCCTGACGACCTTCTCCATCGCCAACGACGTGGCGAAGTACTTCGCCATCATCCCGGCCATGTTCGCGGTGGCGTACCCGAGCCTCGACAAGCTCAACGTCATGAGCCTGTCCTCGCCCGAGTCCGCGATCCTCTCGGCGGTCGTCTTCAACGCCCTGATCATCGTCGCGCTCGTGCCGCTGGCCCTCAAGGGCGTGCGCTACCGCCCGATGAGCGCGGACCGGATGCTCCGCCGCAACCTCGGCGTCTACGGCCTCGGCGGCCTGGTCGCCCCCTTCATCGGCATCAAGATCATCGACGTACTCATCTCCCTCATCCCCGGCATTGGGTGACGCGACCATGAACAACTCCGTGACCAACACCGCCCGGCTGCTCGGCGCGGGACTGCGCGCGCTGCTCGTCCTGACCCTGCTCTGCGGCGTCCTGTACCCGCTGGCGGTCACCGGCGTCGCCCAAGCGCTCTTCCACGACAAGGCCAACGGCTCCGAGATCGAGGCGCACGGCAAGGTCGTCGGCTCCGAACTCATCGGCCAGCGCTACGACTTGCCGCTCAAGCGGGGCCAGAAGACCCCCGCCCCCGACCTGCGATGGTTCCAACCACGCCCGTCGAACGGCCTGGGCGAGAACAGCGTCAACACCGACCACAAGCTGCTCCTGTCCGGCGCCACCAACCTCGCGGGCGACAGCGAGGAGCTGATCGCCCAGGTGAAGGAGGCGAAGGCGGCAGTCATCAGGGACAACTCCACCGCGTCCCACAAGATCAACCCCACCGACGTCCCCGCCGACGCGGTCACCTCCTCGGGCTCCGGCCTGGACCCGCACATCTCCCCGGCCTACGCCGCCCTCCAGGCCCACCGCGTGGCGGAAAAAAACCACCTGAGTGTCCCCCAGATCCAACACCTGATCACCAAAAACACCACCCCCCGAACCCTGGGCTTCCTGGGCGAACCCCGAGTCAACGTCCTACGCCTGAACCTGGACCTCAAGGAACTGACGTCCCACAGCCCCACCCCCTGACCCGCGAGAAGGCTCCCTTTCGGACTGCTGTCGCCCGCTTCCTGCGGGACGAGAGCAGTCCGACGGCCATAACGCTCGCCGGCATGAACGGGTACGCGGATCTGTCGCGTCCGGCAAGCGTCACGCCACACCCCCGGAAACGCAGAAAACCCCAGATCAACTGGGGTTCTCGCTGGTGTCCGAGGGGGGACTTGAACTCTCTTATCGGGCCCCTGTTGGTCATGCGTTGGTCACGTGAACCAACCCTCCTCCGAGGCGTCTGTCCCTGGTCAGGCTTCCCGGACAGCGCCACGGGGCTACGCCCAGTCTGCACGGGCACGTGCGCGACCACGTACCGGGGTGGCGCCGGGGTGGTCGATGCCCTGTTTATGCAAGGACACGCATAGTCGCGTTCGCGCATAGACGCGTGACACCGCCCCCTCTAGTGTCGTTGGGCGGGCGGCCCAAACGGGGCCAGAGCAAGGGGGTTTGGCATGTCCGAACGTTCGGCACTCACCCGGCTCACCGGCAACGGCAACGGCGAGTGCGGAGAGAAGGACTGCCCGAACGTGTACCGCACGGCTACCGGGTCGTTCGTGGTGCAGGGCGACGTGTCCGACGCCTTCACCCCGCCCTCCGGGGAAGGGCTCGTGGAAATCCCGGAGGCTGTTCTCAGGGAGGCGTTCCGTGCACTTGGATGGTGACGCGTGGAATGACTGCTTCGATTCCATGGAGCGTGAGGCGTGGCGGTTGGAAACGCTGCCCGTTTACACCGTGTCCCAGGAAGCGGAGAAGCTGAAGCGCTTTCTCGCCGGGGAGAAATCCCCCGACGATTACACGTCGGCCTGGATGGACGAGGTTCGACAATGGACCTCGGAAGGAAAGAGTGTCGGCAGGGTGCACGTCGTGACCCGCCCGCTCTCGGACTACCTTCGGTTCGAGTTCGAGTATTACTACCGGCACCACGTGAAGGTGGGCGAGGATATCCGCATCCTCGACCTCGCCGACCGGGAGAACCCGGGACTTCCGGATCAGGACTTCTGGATGTTCGATGAGTCCAAGGTGGTCCTGATGAACTACCGGGCGGACGGGACGCAGATAAGCCGGGAGCTCTACGAGGGTGATCCCGAACCGTACCGGCAGTGGAAGCGAATTGCCGTTGCCGAGTCGGTTCCATTCCTGGAGTACGTGAGCGGGTGACGTTCGACCCTGAGCAGATGGGCCAGCCGAAACAGGAACTGGCGGCCCTGCTGAAAGAACTACGCAAGCGAGCCGGCCTCACTGGGGACCGGCTCGCTCGGCGTTGCAACATGTCCCAATCGAAGATCAGCCGGATTGAGAACGGGAAAGCTCAGCCTAGCCTACTGGACCTGGAAAGAATCCTACGAGTCGTCGTGGCTCCACCCGAGGTCATCGAGGAGGTCGTCGCCCTCGCGCGGCTGGCCAACACCGAATGGCAAGACTTGCGCTCGCTGCGCCGTAGGGGCCTGGAGAAGAAGCAGACTGAACTTGCAGCCCTCGAATCCTCATCTACGGACTTCCGCTTCTTCCTGCTCTCGATGATTACAGGACTGCTGTCCACCCCTGAGTACATCCGGGCCAGCCTTGCCCATTCCCCGGCCGATGTCACTAAGACGATCGCGAGGAAGCTGGAGCGGCAGGAGGTTCTTTACGACACTAAGAAGCGGTTTACCTTCATCCTGACCGAGCAGGCTGTGAGGTGGCCGCTCCTGACCCCGGCTGCGATGGCAATGCAGATTGACCGACTGGCCTCGCTTACCTACCTTACGAACGTGAAGCTCGGCGTTATCCCAATCGCGGGATGCAAACCCATGGCGCCTATGGACACCTTCACCATCTATGACAACACGCTGGCCACTGTGGAGAACACGACCGGTGTCGTGATCCTGAGAGATCCGAGAGACATCGAAATGCATCTCGAACTGTTCTCCACGCTGGAGGGGTACGCATTGTTCGGGGAGGAAGCGCGAGCGTTGTTGGCGGAGTGGTCTGCCGCTTGCCGTTCATGATCTTTAGTCCATGACGGGAAAGAACTACACAGCCCCCGCTTTCCAGGTCAATGATTCCCCCCATGGCGGCGACCGAACGAGACGAAACGAGTAACCGCGACGGCGGACGCATGACCCTGCGGGTGTCATACGACGGCGGCCGGACGTACGGCCCGGTTCGTGAGGTGCAGGTGGACCCGCGCAACGCAGTGATCTTGGGTTCACCGACCAAGTACCCGCCCTGCGGGTGCCCTTGGTGCACGGGCCGCAGCTCGCCGTCTGTGAGTGATCTCCGCCCTGTCGCGGCGGAGCAGAAGACGGCGTGAGTCGCGGCCTGGGCCGCTGGGTGCTGCGCCACTTCGGCCGGTACGCGGGGTCGCTGTACCTGGCCATGATCCTCGGCGGCTGTGCCGTGGTTCTCGCCGGAGCCCTGGCGATCCGGTAACCGCCGGGCTCGCCGTTGTCCCCCTTTGCTTCCCGCCTGATCCCGGGCGGGAGTCCCCGAGAAGAGAGAGGTAGTCCGATGGTGGAAGAGAACACCGGATCCGTGGCCCCCGAGGGGGGTGGCCTGCTCATCGCGAAGCGGAAGATCGTGGCCGCGCGCACCCGTGCCGAGCAGGAGTCTGACGTCAGCAGTGGCCGTTCCGACGGCAACGACTGACGGGAGCGCCCACGTTGCTTGATGCAGCCTCGTGGGCGGGGCGTCTGGGCGGGGACAAGTTCCTCGCCCAGACGTACCACCGCTCCTACGCGCACTTCCCCGGGGTCGCCGACACGGCGAGCCTGTTCTCCTGGGATGACCTGAACCGGATCATCGCCACGCAACGGCTGGAGCCGCCCCGGCTGCGCCTCTCGGTCGACGGCGAGATGGTCCCGCTGTACTGCTACGCCATCCCGACGACGAACCGCCGCGCAGTCACCTGGTCCCGCATCCAGCCGTCCGACTTCCACGCCCAGCTCAGGGACGGGGCGTCGCTGGTCCTGGACGCGGTGGAGAAGATCCACCCCGCCGTGGGGGCGGCTGCGGAGGGGCTGGAACGCTTCCTCGGGACTTCCGTGCAGGCCAACGTGTACGCCTCGTGGACCGAGCGGGAGGGCTTCGGCCGGCACTGGGACGACCACGATGTCGTGGTGGTGCAACTGCACGGCTCGAAGCGGTGGCGCCTGTGGGGGATGACCCGCGAAGCGCCCACCTTCCGGGACGTGGAGTCGCCGGAGGAACCGGAGGGCGACCCGGTGGCAGACCTCGTTCTGTCCCCCGGTGACGTGCTCTATCTGCCGCGCGGCTGGTGGCATGCGGTCACCGCTGACCAGGGGACGGAATCCCTTCACCTCACGTTCGGGGTGGTCCCGCACACGGGCGCTGACCTGATGCTGTGGGTCGTCGATCAGCTCCGGGCGTCCCTCGTGCTGCGCAGGGACATTCCGCGCTTCGGCTCGCTGGCGGAACAGTCGGACTTCACCGATGCGCTGCGCCGTGAGGTGGCCGACATGTTGGCGGACCCGCGCCTCGTTGAGCGGTGGGCGGAGTCGATCGACACGACGGACCTGGGCCACCCGATTCCGTCCCTGCCCTACGTGGACGGGCTCCCCGTACGAGGAGAGATCACGGTCAAGCTCACCGCTCCGAGGGGTCGCCTGACGGCGAACCGCGAACAGGGCACGGTCACCTTCTCGGCGGCCGGTACCGCATGGGACTTCGCCGTGTCCGCCGCGCCCGCGCTGGGCACGCTGCTGACCAACCGGCCGACCACGCTGGGGGAGATGGCTGACTCCGCCGGGCTTGAGGTCAAGGAGGTGGCCGCACTGGTCTCCGTCCTCATCGACGGCCACGCCGTCGCAGTCGTGGGGACGGCGCTGTGACCGCCGCGCTCTGCCTGGGGACATACCGCGTGCGTGCCGTCAGTCAGGCGGCACGCACCGCCCTGGCTGCCGGTAGCCCCTGGGTGGACACGGCACCCAACTACGCCCATGGCCGGGCGCATGAGGAACTGCGCCCGGTTCTCGGGGAGTACCCGTCCGTGCGGGTGGCCACGAAGACGGGGTTCTTCACGGAGGAGCAAGGCCGTACCGCCCTGGCTGAGGGAGTGCTCACCCGGGAAGAGGCGGCCGGTAGGTACAGCCTTGAACGGGGCTTCATCCGCTGGCAGACGGAGCGATCCTTGGCCGCGCTCGGGCGCGTAGACGTGGTGTTCGTGCACAACCCCGAGCACCACGGGCACGGCCTTGACCGTGCCGCTCTGCACGGGCGCGTACGGGAAGCCTTCACGGCGCTGGAAGAGTCCGCCCATGCGGGCAGGATCGGCGGGTACGGCGTCGCCACCTGGTCGGGCCTGACCTCCGGAGCGCTCAGCGTCCCCGAGTTGCTCACGCTCGCCCGGCAGGCGGCCGGTTCCGCCGAGCACCACTTCACGGGCTTGCAGATGCCCGTCAGCCTGATCATGGATGCCCCGATCACACAGGCCCTGAACGGCGGCGGACCACTGGTACAGGCGAAGGACGCGGGGCTGATCACGTTCGGCTCTGCTCCCTTGCACGGGGGCGAACTCCTCAACGCCATGACACCCGAACTGGTGAACCTCATCCGACCCGGCCTGTCGGCCGCAGCCGCTGCCATGCTGGCCGCTGGCTCGTGCCCCGGCCTCGATGTCGTCCTGACTTCCGCGAGCACCCGCGAGCACTGGGACGATGTGGCCAAGGCTCTGGCTGCGCCGCTGACGGCCCAGGAACTCAGGAGAATGACGGATGAACTCGCCGGTGAATGAGGAGGTGCAGGCCCTGATGGAGGCCGCTCACGACCGGGCGGCCAAGGCACTGGGCCTCACCTGCACGGGGCCGCTGGCGTGGGGCTTCCTCGGTGTCACTCTCGGACGCCGAGCGGGGGACCGGTGGCTACGGGTCAGCCGGACGGCGAAGAGGAACGCGGGTAGGAAGGCGGGGGAAGGCATCGTCGGCGCCTCGGAGTTGGTGCCTGACGGCGTGCCCCGCCCCCACCTGTACGCGGTGCATGACTGGACTGACGGCGAGTGGGCCTTCGAGTCGGAAGTCCTGGACTACCTCACGCAACCCATCGTGTCCCCGGACCGGGCCGACATCGACCACGACCCGGGGTTGCCTGACGAGTGGTGGGCGGACCTTCGCCAAGCCCTGGCCCTGCTCGCTGAAGCCGAGGGAGTGAAGGCAACCGTGCGGGACGGGTGGATCGAACGAGCCTTCCCCCAGTTCCTCGGCATCCCTGCCCCCGCCAAGGTGGAGCGGGTGACCGGTCACGGTGACCTGCACTGGGGCAACCTCACCGCCGCGCCCCTGTGCCTGCTGGACTGGGAGCGGTGGGGACGGGTGCCCTTCGGCTATGACGCGGGACTCCTCCACGCCAACAGCCTGCTTGTTCCCGACGTAGCCGCCCGCATCCGCAAGGAGTTCGTGCCGATCCTCGACACCCCCGCCGGCCGAATCGGGGAACTCGCAGCCCTGGCCGAGATGCTGCAAGCGGTAGCCCGTGGCTGGTACCCCGACCTTGCGCCCCACCTTGTCACCTGCGCGGAGGCGCTCACCGGAGTGCGCCCGCCCGTCCCGGTGCACTCCGAGGTGAACGCCTGACTGCGCCCCTGTACGCCTGTCTCAGGCGCTCTCACCGATGTGCCGGTACAAGGTGGCCCGGGAGACCCCCAGGGCCTTGGCGATTGCCGTGACGAACCGGGAGAAGGTCGCGGCGGCCGAGATCTACGCACTCGCGAGCGTTCTCAAGGATCTGCCTGGCCGACTGACGGATGAGTACCTGGCCGTTCTCTCGTCGCTCTATGTGAGAGCGGTCGATCTCGGTCAACGGGCACCGGTCCCGCTGCTGGAAGAGCTGACCGACACCAAGCAGGCCACCTTGAAGGGTCACCTCCGGGCGGCGCGTCAGCGGGGATTCCTGACCAAGGTCGAAGGCAAGGCCGGCGGACAGCTCACGGACGGGTGGCTTGCCAAGCACCGGGGCGAGGACACCACGAAGGAGGGGTACGGGCCGAAGATCCGCCTGCACATCAAGCCGCACATAGGCAAGGTCAAGGTGGTGGAGGTGACGGACGAGCGGCTGGACGAGCTGTACCGGCTCCCGGAGAGCACAAACACAACATCATCTCGGCCGCGCTGGACTCGGTGACGGACCGAGGAAGCTCCTCACGGTCAACCCGGCCCACACTGCCAACCCGCCCACGGAACGGCAGATCAAGGCGGCACAGCCCGACTT
Source organism: Streptomyces sp. NPDC034037 (assembly GCF_055575715.1). Classification (NCBI taxonomy): domain Bacteria; kingdom Bacillati; phylum Actinomycetota; class Actinomycetes; order Kitasatosporales; family Streptomycetaceae; genus Streptomyces; species Streptomyces sp. NPDC034037. The sequence goes on from NZ_JBVISC010000007.1 coordinate 155,853, forward strand.
CCCCACGCTCAACGATCACGAGACGACGCACTTCCTCAAAGAGATATGGAAGCCGTGCGGCAACCGGGCGTGCGATGACGGACTGATCCACCACTGCCTCCGGGACGCCCCCCTGTGGACCTCGTACGCGGCGACCTCATGCCGACGCAGCGAAGTGCTGGGGTGGAAGTGGTCGCTCATCCACTGGGATGAGTGCGCCATCGAACTGGCCTGGGTCGTGGTCGAGGAAGGCAACACCTACCGGCTGCGCAAGCTCACCAAGGACGGAGACGACAACGCGATCATCTACGTAGACCAAGCCCTGATGAACGTCCTGAAGTGGCAGAAGGAACGCCAGGACGCGGAGCGGGAACGCCTCGGGGATCTCTGGGTGGACCATGACCTCGTGTTCGCCCGCGACGGCTTCAAGCTGTACCGGAGGGAGGCAGGCGGACCACAGGACCCCGAGAAGGTGTCGGCCCGCTGGCGGACGGCGCGTAACCGTCTGCACCTGCCGGAGAACTTCCGGCTGCATGACTGGCGAGCGTCGAAGATCACGAACGATCTCGACAACCACGAGAACCCGGTAGAGGTCTCGGCCGACGCCCGGCACCACTCGCCGGGCTACACCATGTCGCGGTACGGCAGGCGTCGCGCTGAGGGGGCGAAGAAGCTGGCCGCTTCCAGCGCTGCCCGAATCGGCCTGTCATCCCTGGTCTGACCAGGAAGTTCGCTCGGCTGTTGGTCACGTGGTTGGTCACGCCACAGCCGGAGAAACAGAAAAACCCCAGATCAACTGGGGTTTTCGCTGGTGTCCGAGGGGGGACTTGAACCCCCACGCCCGATAAAGGGCACTAGCACCTCAAGCTAGCGCGTCTGCCATTCCGCCACCCGGACCAGGTGTGTGTCTCGCGGGGCGTTCCCCGCGGCGACACAGAGAACATTACCAGGCTTCCGGGGGTACTCGATCACCCCGCCACCTGGCGTGAACTGCTGATGGCGGGCGCCGCCCGGCCTTGGGCGCGGAGGCCGGGAGAGAGAGGATGAGGGGGACCACCAGCAGCGAATGCGGGAGGAGCCCAGCGTGAGCGGGTCCAGCACGGGCAAGGCCGTCACCGGTGAGGACGAGGTCGTCGACCTCTGCCGGGAACTCATCCAGATCGATACGAGCAACTACGGCGACCACTCGGGCCCGGGGGAGCGCAAGGCCGCCGAGTACGTCGCGGAGAAGCTCGCCGAGGTCGGTCTCGAACCGAAGATCTTCGAATCCCACCCCGGCAGGGCCTCGACGGTGGCGAGGATCGAGGGCGAGGACCCCTCGCGGCCCGCGCTGCTCATCCACGGCCACACCGACGTCGTGCCGGCCAACGCCGTGGACTGGACGCACCACCCGTTCTCCGGCGAGATCGCGGACGGCTGCGTGTGGGGCCGGGGCGCCGTCGACATGAAGGACATGGACGCGATGACCCTCGCGGTCGTACGGGACCGGATGCGCAGCGGCCGCAAGCCCCCGCGCGACATCGTCCTCGCCTTCCTGGCGGACGAGGAGGCGGGCGGCACGTACGGCGCCCGGTACCTCGTGGACAACCACCCCGACCTCTTCGAGGGCTGCACGGAGGCGATCAGCGAGGTCGGCGGCTTCTCCTTCACCGTCAACGAGAACCTGCGGCTCTACCTCGTCGAGACGGCCCAGAAGGGCATGCACTGGATGAAGCTGACCGTGGACGGCACCGCGGGGCACGGCTCGATGATCCACCGGGACAACGCGATCACCGAGCTGTCCGAGGCCGTCGGGCGCCTCGGGCGGCACAAGTTCCCGGTGCGGGTCACCAAGACGCTGCGGCACTTCCTCGACGAGCTGGGCGACGCGCTCGGCACCGAGCTCGACCCGGAGAACATGGACGCGACGCTCGCCAAGCTCGGCGGCATCGCCAAGCTCATCGGCGCCTCGCTCCAGAACACCGCGAACCCCACCCAGCTCGGCGCCGGTTACAAGGTGAACGTCATCCCCGGCCAGGCCACCGCGCATGTCGACGGCCGCTACCTGCCGGGCTACGAGGAGGAGTTCCTCGCCGACCTGGACCGGATTCTCGGTCCGCGGGTCAAGCGCGAGGACGTGCATGCCGACAAGGCTCTGGAGACCACCTTCGACGGGGCGCTCGTCGACGCCATGCAGACCGCCCTGCGCGCCGAGGACCCGATCGCCCGCGCGGTGCCGTACATGCTCTCGGCCGGCACGGACGCCAAGTCCTTCGACGACCTCGGCATCCGCGGCTTCGGCTTCGCGCCGCTGAAGCTGCCGCCGGAGCTGGACTTCGCCGGCATGTTCCACGGCGTCGACGAGCGGGTGCCGGTGGACGGCCTCAAGTTCGGCGTCCGGGTGCTCGACCGGTTCATCGACGCGTCCTGACGGAGGCGGCCCCGGCCTGACGGCAACGGGCCGTGAACCGACTGCAATACGGCCGTTTTACGTGCTGAAACGACTCTCCAATAATCGTCAGCACGTACGTACGTGCCTGAGAAGAGTGAAAGGAGCCTTCGGCTCGTAGCCCCGCAACCCCCTCCTCGTTACAGGTGGTGCAGTCCGCGGCTGGGACTGCATTGCCAACAAGGAGGAATAATGATCAAGAAGGTCGTCGCTGCTGCGGCTGCCACTGGTGGTCTCGTGCTCGCGGGCGCGGGCATCGCCGCCGCCGACGCCGGTGCCCAGGGCGCCGCCGTGAACTCTCCCGGTGTCCTCTCGGGCAACGTACTCCAGGTCCCCGTGCACGTGCCGGTGAACGTCTGCGGCAACACGGTCAACGTGATCGGGCTGCTGAACCCCACCTTCGGCAACACCTGCATCAACAAGTGACGTTGTGCCTCACCCGTTGAGGGTCTGAGTCCGTCGGCCCCGGAGTGCACGCCATGCGCTCCGGGGCCGACGGATATTCCACGTCCGGGCGAGCACGTCCGTGCGTACTTCGGAAGGTAAAAGGCAGGGAACAGCTATGCGACAGGTCACGCGCAAAGGCCTGATCACCGTGGCGGCCGCGACCGGCGTACTCGCCGCGACCGGTGGCTACGCACACGCGGACTCCACCGCCCAGGGCGGCAGTTCGAACTCGCCCGGCGTATTGGCGGGCAACTCGGTTCAGGCCCCGGTCGACATTCCGGTCAACGTCTGCGGCAACACCGTGAACGTCGTCGGGGTCCTGAACCCCGCGATGGGCAACTCTTGCACCAACGGCTCCGGCAAGGGCGGCGGCGGTTCGCACAAGCCCTCCGGCGGGGCGAAGGCCGAGGGGCACGCCGCCAACTCGCCCGGTGTCGGCTCCGGCAACAACGTGCAGCTGCCGGTGGACGTCCCGGTCAATGTCTGCGGCAACAGCATCACCGTCGTCGGCGTCGGCAACCCGGCCTTCGGCAACCACTGCGCCAACGAGGCCGGCCACTCCAAGCCGCCCGGCGAGAAGCCGCCGACGGAGCCCGAGGAGCCGGGCGAGCCGGGTGAGCCGGAGGAGCCGGGCAAGCCGGAACACCCCGGCAAGCCGGAGGAGCCGGGCAAGCCGGGAGAGCCCGGTAAGCCGGGGCAGCCGGGCAAGCCCCACGTCCCGGGCGGCCACGACAAGCCGAACCACCCCGGCACGCAGGTCGTCACGCCCCCCAAGGGCGCCTCGCAGCTCGCCGAGACGGGCAGCTCGCTGCCGATCGGCATCGCACTGCCGGCGGGCGCGGGCGTGCTGCTCGCGGGCACCGTGCTGTACCGGAGGGCGCGGGCGTCCGCCTGAGCCGCCCCGAGCCCGAGAACACCGGAAACGGAGCGTGCCCCGCCGTCGCGGGGCCCGCTCCGTTTCCGTGTCATCCCCCCTGTACTCGGCCCGAGCCGGCCCGCCAGGCGCCCGCACCGGCCTACCAGGTGGCCCGCACCTGGCGGATGATGCGCCGTTTCAGCCGCACTCTGCGGCTCCCGTCGGGATGCAGGCTCAGGCGGTCCAGCTCCCAGTGTCCGTACTCCGCGTGGTCCGTGAGCAGACGTGTGGCTTCCTTGCGGGTGACCCCGCGCGGGACGTAGACGTCGACAAATTCGTATTCCGGCATCGCATCTATTGTGCGGGCACCGGCCCGGTACGGATAGCGTCTGCACTATGTCTGATGCTGCGCAGCCCACCGCTGCCGAGGTACGTGCCGCCGCCGAGGCGGTCAAGACCGCGCTCGACCGCCACCTGGCCGCGGTCGAACGCAGGTCGGGCGAGGACGATCCGGCCGTGTACGAGGCCTTCAACGAACTCGCCGCCGCGGCCGAGGAGTACGACGAACTCCTCTACGACCGCTACGACGAGGTCACGCCCTTCGAGATCCCCGGCACCGACGACGCGCTGCCGCCCTACCGGGGCCCCGAGGAGGCGAACGCGCTGAGCGTGCTGATCCGCCGCGACTACGCCGTGGCGGAGCCGCAGCGGCTGCTCGCGCAGGCCCAGCGGGTCGCCGACGCCGACGTCCCGGGGCAGCGGGGCGCGGGCCCGGCCGACACGGTCCACGGCGCGCTCGGGGTCCTGTTCGGCGAGTTCGAACCGGACGAGATCGCCTCGCGGCACAAGGAGTTCGGGCTGGAGGAGGGCGACTCCACGGTGTGGGTCACCGCGGCGGACGCCCCCGCCGAGCCGGGGGAGTGGCTGGAGGCCCCCTTCGAACAGGCCGATCCGCACCGGGTGGTGTGCCGCTTCGACGTCAGCGCGGTCTTCGACGACGAACTGGACGACGAGGCGCTCGACGGCCTCGACGCGGACCCCGACATCGACCCGGACCTGGCCGTACCGCTCGATGAGATCGAGATCGTCGAGATCGTCGAGGTCGATGACATCACCGAGGCTGACGGGAAGGGGCCCGGCACGCGGGGCGCGGGCGGCCGCTGAGGCCTGCCCGGGCCGTGCTCAGAGGTCCGCGCCCGCCCCTTTGACGGAGGCGGGCGCACGGCCGAGGAGGGCCCGTGCCGTGCGGGCCAGATGACCTGGTCGGCAAAGCCTGCGACGGCCGCGGCCGCGGCCACCGACTCACCGGGCAGGGCGGCGACGGCCACCCGCAGCCGGGACCACGGCCGCAGCCGTACGAGCGGGATACCCACGGCCGTCCGCACGAGGCGGGCCCCCGGCGAGGTCGTGGGCGGGGCGGATGACGGGTCTCAGGAGGCCGACGTCGGGACCTGGGGGCGCAGCAGTGTCCGCAGGCGGGTCGTGCGGTCCTTCCAGAGGCGCTCCGCCACCGCCCGGGGCAGCTCCTGCTCGACGCCCTGGACGACCGACAGGTGCCGCTCGCCCCGGCTGAACGCCGTGTAGACCCACGGGCGGGTCAGCGACTGCCCCGCGTCACCCGGGAGCACCACGACCACCGCCGGCCAGCGCAGGCCCGCCGCCTGGTGCGCGGTGAGCGCCCAGCCGTGCCGCAGCTCCTTGTCCACCCGCTCCTTGGGTACGACGACGGGGGCGCCGTCACACTCCAGGTGCAGCCCCTCCGCGTCGGCCCGCACCACCCGGCCGAGCGTCGTGCGGCCCGCCGCCGGCGCGTGGGCGACGCGGTCGCCGGGGTCGAAGCCGCCGAAGCGGCCGGGGCCGGGGTTCAGCCGCTCCTTCAGCGCGGCGTTGAGCGCGCGGGTGCCGGCCGCGCCGCCGTGCCCGGGCGTGATGACCTGCGTCTGCTCGGCCGGCACGCCGATCGCCCTCGGCACCGAGTCCGCGACCAGCTGCACCGTGCGGTGGATCGCCTCGGCGGCGTCGCGCACCGGGACGAGCACGACTTCCTTGCCCGGCGCCTCGACCTGGTTCAGCTCGCCGATGCCGATGCCCGACGTCAGCTCCCCGAGCGGTCCGGGGTCGGGGGTGCGCGAGACGATCTGCGGGCAGCACCGCGCGGCCACGAGGTCCGCGAAGACCCGCCCGGGGCCCGCCGACCACAGCACGCCCGGGTCGCCGCTCAGCACCAGGCGGGCGCCCTCGGGCAGCGACTCCACGAGCATCGCCGCGCTCTCCACGTCCAACTGCGGGGCGTCCAGCACGACCAGCAGGTCAAGTGCGAGGGCGCCGTCCGCGTCCCGGCCCGGGCCCTCGGCTCCGGAGAGCAGGCCCGCCACCGTCACGGCCGTCTCGTCGGCGCCGATCGCCCGCGCGAGGCGGCGCCGTCCGTCGACGCTGTGCGCGGCGGCGCACACCCGCAGGCCGAGCGCCGCGGCCGCCGTCACCAGCGCGGCGGGCTCCGCGCGCGCCGCCTCGCCGCCGGAGTGCAGCACGAGGCCGTGCCCGGCGGTGGCGCGGATCAGCTCGGCCGTGGAGCCGGACGTCTGCCCCGCCGCGGTCTCCCACTCGGCCGCCCCGGGGCCCGGGCCCTCTTCCTTGGGCAGGGAGTTGATGATCCGGGCGAGTCCGTCGGCGAGGCTCTCCTCCGCCATCGCGTACCGCTCCAGGCCGATCAGCACGCGCACCGGGCACTCCTGCTCGCCGTCCGTGCCCTCCTCCCCGTCCCGCGCGCTCTCGTCGTCCGAGCGCTGGACCGGCACCTCGGCCCCTTCGAGGGCGTCCTGGAAGACCAGGGCGTCCCCCTCGGCCAGGGCGCTCTGCAGCGCGGCGTCCGGGTCCGGCACGGCCCGCTGCCCGAGCGCTGCGGTCAGCGCCGGGACGTCCAGCGCCGTGTGCCCCGCGACGGCGGCCTGCTCCAGGAGCCAGCCGGTGATCGCACGGCCCCTGCGCTCGTCGTCGGGCCCGCACTCGGGGCCCAGCAGCGCCCTGGCGAACCCGTCGGCCTGCTCGGGCCGCACCCCCGTCACCCGCAGCAGCTGCCAGGGGTCCGAGCGCAGTCGCTCAGCGGCTCCCTCGCCGAGAGCGGCGGCCGTGGGCGCGGCGAGGGCGGCGGGGGCCCCTCCTTCGGCGAGCACGGCGCCGACCGCGGCGACCATCTCCTCGGCGGGTGCCGCGGCCGGCTGCCGGGGGCGCACGGGTTCCTGCGCGGGGGCGGGCGCGGGCCTGCGCCGGGCGGGCTCCGGCTCCCGGAAGGCGCCGGCGAGGGGCTTCTCGCCGCTCTCCACGGCGCGTACGGCGGCCAGCAGGTCGGCGGCCGTCCCGCTCAGCTTGGTGCCGGCCTGGATCGGCCCTTCCTTGGCGGCCTTGCGCTGCTCGATGCGCTCCCGCAACTCCCGCTGCGCGGCGATCTCCGCCTCGGTCTCGGACACCTGGGCGCCCTCGGCCGTACCGTCGGCGGCGTCCTCCGCGGCCCCTTCGGGCGTGCCGTCAGCGGTGGCATCGGCGGCCTCGGGAGCCGGTGACGTGGTGTCGTCCTGGGGCTCGGCCCCGGAGTCCCGCTCGGCCTCGGGCGCGGCCTCGGTCCCGGGCTCCTCCGCGGCGGCGGGTTCCGTACTCACAGCGTGCTCCAGTCGTGATCGGGATAGCGGTGCACCGGCGCCGACACGTCGTCGAGCGCCCGGCAGATCTCGTCAGGAAGACTAAGGGTCTCCACTGACAACGCGGCCGTGAGCTGCTGCGCGTTGCGCGCGCCGACGATCGGCGCGGTCACGCCGGGGCGGTCCCGCACCCAGGCCAGGGCGACCTGGAGGGGCGTCGCCGCGAGCCCGTCGGCGGCCGTCGCGAGGGCCTCCACGATGTGGCCCGCCGCGTCGTCCAGGTAGGGCGCGACGAACGGCGCCATGTGGTCGGAGCCGCCGCGCGAGTCGGCCGGGGTGGCGTGGCGGTACTTCCCGGTGAGCACGCCCCGGCCGAGCGGTGACGAGGGCAGCAGGCCCACCCCCAGGTCGATGGCGGCGGGCAGCACCTCGCGCTCCACGCCGCGCTGCAGCAGGGAGTACTCCATCTGCGTACTGGCGATGCGGGTGCGCGAGCCCGGCATGGCCAGCTGCCAGGTCGCCGCCTTGGCGAGCTGCCAGCCGCAGAAGTTGGACACCCCCGCATAGCGGGCCCGGCCGCTGCTGACCGCGATGTCGAGGGCCTGCAGGGTCTCGTCCAGGGGCGTCGCCGGGTCGAACGCGTGCACCTGCCACAGGTCCACGTAGTCCGTGCCGAGGCGGGCGAGGGAGGCGTCGAGCGCGGAGAGCAGATGGCCGCGTGAGCCGTCGAAGCGCCGCTCGGGGTCGGGCACGCTGCCCGCCTTGGTGGCGATGACGAGGTCGCGCCGGGGCACGAGCCGCTCGATCAGGCGCCCGAGCAGATACTCCGACTCCCCGTCGCCGTACACATCGGCGGTGTCGACGAGGGAGCCGCCCGCCTCCCAGAACGCCTTCAACAGGTCGGCGGCGTCGCTCTCCCCGGTGTGGCCCCAGGTGAGGGTGCCGAGCCCGATACGGGACACACGCAGGCCGGTCCGGCCGAGATGCCTCTGCTCCATGGGCGCTGAGATTACTGGCCGCGCCCGGGCGGCGGGCGAGCCTGTGGACAAACCGGCGACTGGGGAGAACCGGGTCACCCGGGAGGTGCCCGGCGCCCCCACGGGCCCCTGACGGATCAGGTGCTCGCACGCTACAGTCCCGGCACAGGGACGTTACTCATGAGTACAGCGGTAAGGGGATCGGCCATGCAGCTCGGTATCAACCTCGGCTACTGGGGCGCCGGGATGGACGCGGACAATCTCGAGGTCGCCAAGGAGGCCGACCGGCTCGGCTACGCGGTCTGCTGGGCCGCCGAGGCCTACGGCTCGGATGCCGCGACGGTGCTCTCCTGGGTGGCCGCGCAGACCGAACGCATCGACATCGGGTCCGCGATCTTCCAGATCCCGGCGCGGCAGCCCGCGACGACCGCGATGACGGCCGCGACCCTCGACTCGCTCTCCGGCGGCCGCTTCCGGCTGGGCCTCGGCGTCTCCGGCCCGCAGGTCTCCGAGGGCTGGTACGGCGTGAAGTTCGACAAGCCGCTGGCCCGCACCCGCGAGTACGTCGAGATCGTCCGCAAGGCCATGACCCGTGAGCGGCTCTCCTACGAGGGCGCGCACTGGACGCTGCCGCTGCCCGGCGGCCCCGGCAAGCCCATCAAGCTGACCGTCCACCCGCCGCGCGAGCACATCCCGCTGTACATCGCCGCGATCGGCCCGAAGAACCTGGAGCAGACCGGCGAGATCGCCGACGGCGCCCTGCTGATCTTCCCGGCCGCCGAGCACCTGGAGGAGACCGCCCTGCGGCACCTGCGGGCCGGGCGTGAGAAGGCCGGCCGGACCATGGACGGCTTCGACGTCGTCCCGACGCTGCCGATCGCGGTCGGCGGGGACGACCAGGTCGACACGCTCGCGGACATGTTCCGGCCCTACACCGCGCTGTACGTCGGCGGGATGGGAAGCCGCAAGCAGAACTTCTACAACCAGCTCGCGCGGCGCATGGGATACGAGAAGGAGGCCGCCGAGATCCAGGACAAGTACCTGGCCGGCGACAAGGAGGGCGCGGCCGCCGCCATTCCGCGGCAGCTGATCGACTCGACGACGCTGCTCGGCTCCGTGGAGCGGATCGCCGACCGGATGCAGGCGTACGCGGCGGCCGGGGTCACCACGCTCACGCTGTCGCCCGCGGGCTTCACGCTGGAGGACCGGATCGCCGCGCTGCGGACCGGCACGGAGGCGCTGGAGCGCGCCGGCCTGGCGTAACCGCCGAGGAGGATTTCCGCGGGCCGGGGAGGCTTTCCGCGGGGCCGGGAGGGTTTCCGCGGCGCCGGGGAGGATTTCCGCGGCCGTGGTGGGGGCTCGGGGGGTCTTCCCCGCCACGGCCGTCACGGGGAACAACGCCGCGAGAGCCGGTGGGTTACGGCCTCGGGGCAGCCCTTGCCGTCGCCCGTTCGGCGCAGTCGGTCCGCGCCCCTGTTGCCCGGGGGTGAACCTCGCACTTGAGTGGGTCTCTGCGGAGGTTCGCGGACAGCGGCGGTCCGCGGACAGGCGCATGGAGGTGCCAGCGATGCTTTCGGCCAAGGGTGTCTTCGAGGAGATCCTCGACAACGACGAGTCGTTCCGGCTGTTCTGCTCCATCGCCGCCAGCGGCGAGGCCCAGGGCGGCTGGGAGAACGGCCGCATCGCCGCCCTGGTACCGGCGAGCGAGCGCGCGCTCGCCCCCAAGATCACCCGGCACGGGGCGGACGAGGACAAGCACGGCAGGATCTTCGGCGCGCTGCTGAAGAAGCGCGGTCTGACGCCGGTCGAGGTCCCGCACGAGACCGACTACACGATGCTGCTGGAGAAGCACGGCATCGGCCTCGCGCACGACAAGCTCAAGGGCGACGAGCCGCTGACCGTCCAGGACGTCCTGACCTACCTCGCGCACAGCAGGGTCACCGAACAGCGCGCCTCCGAGCAGATGCGGCTGCTCCTGAAGTACTTCGCCGACCACCCGGACATCGGCCGCGCCGTCCGGATGATCTCGAACGACGAGGACAACCATCTGGCGTACTGCCATGAGGAGCTGCTGCGTCTCGCCTCCGCCGGCCACGGCCACGCCATTCAGCGCACCCTGCGCGAGTGCGCCCACACCGAGATCCGGGTCTACCGCGACGTGAGCCTCGCCGTGATGGACCACATGGGGCGCATCCTGCGCTGGCCTCCCACGAAGCGGAAGGTGCTCGCCGCGGGCATCCACGCCGTATACGCGTTCGAGCGGCTCGGCGGCTGGCGGCGGATGGTGTCCCTGCGGCTGCCCGAGCGGCGCGACGCCCTGGGCGGGTCCGCTCCCGCGCCCGAGTTCGCGTAGGCCTCTCGCGGGCACCCGGGCGCGCGGCCGCCTACAGCCAGCCCCGCCGCTTGAACATGCGGTACAGGACCACTTCCATGACGGCCATCACCACGATCACGGCCGGATAGGTCCACTCCCAGTGCAACTCCGGCATGTGGTCGAAGTTCATGCCGTAGACCCCGGCGATCATCGTCGGGACCGCCGCCATGGCGGCCCAGGCCGAGATCTTGCGCATGTCGTCGTTCTGCCGGACGCTCATCTGCGCCAGATGCGCGGACAGGATGTCCGACACCAGCCGGTCCAGGCCCTCCACCGATTCGTTGACGCGCGTCAGATGGTCGTTGACGTCCCGGAAGAAGGGCCGCGCCGTCTCGTCCACGAAGGGCACCGGCGGCCCGAAGGGGCCCGCTCCGGAGAGCCGCGCCAAGGGCAGGGACAAGGGGTTGGTGGCCCGGCGGAACTCGAGGATCTGCCGCTTGAAGTTGTAGATCCGCGACGCGGTGTGGCGCGAGCCGCCGCCGTCCGGCGAGAAGACCTCCGTCTCCAGGCCCTCCAGGTCCTCCTGCAACTCGTCGGCGACCTCCAGGTAGTGGTCCACCGAGGCGTCCGCGATCGAGTACAGGACGGACGTCGGCCCGTGCTTGAGGACGTCGGGGTCGGCCTCCAGGCGGTCACGCACGGTGCCGAGCGGGGCGCCCTCGCCGTGGCGGACGGTCACCACGAACGAGTCGCCCACGAAGATCATGACCTCGCCGGAGGAGACGGTGTCGGTGTTCGGCTCGTACACGACCGGCTTGAGGACCATGAACAGCGAGTCGTCGTACACCTCCAGCTTGGGCCGCTGATGGGCCTTGAGGGCATCCTCCACGGCCAGCGGATGCAGCCCGAACTCCTCGCTGACCTTGTCGAACTCCGCCTCCGTCGGTTCGTGCAGGCCGATCCAGACGAAGGCCTCGTCGATGGTCCGCGCCTCGTCCAAGGCGTCGGAGAAGTCATGCGGGCCCTCACTGCGACGACCCTCTCGATAAATGGCACAGTCGACAATCACACTCCGCAGTGTTCCCAGCCACCCCGCAGGTATCACTCCCCGGGCGCTTAGGGTGGACCGTATGCCCACGCTGATCCTTGTCCGGCACGGACGCTCCACCGCCAACACAGCGGGTCTGCTCGCCGGGTGGACGCCCGGCGTGGCCCTCGACGAGCGCGGTGCCGCACAGGCCGCCGCGCTGCCCGCCCGGCTGGCCGACGTCCCCCTCGCCGAGGTCGTCACGAGCCCCTTGCAGCGCTGCCGGGAGACCCTCGCGCCGTTGCTCGCCGCCCGCCCCGGCCTCCAGGCGCACAGCGAGGACCGCATCGGGGAGTGCGACTACGGGGACTGGTCGGGCCGCAAGCTCGCCGAGCTGGCCGACGAGCCGCTGATGGAGGTCGTCCAGCAGCACCCCTCGGCCGCCCGGTTCCCCGGCGGGGAGTCCATGCGGGCCATGCAGACGCGGGCCGCCGAGGCGGTGCGCGAGTGGAACGCGCGCGTGGAGCGCGAACACGGCGAGGACGCCGTATACCTGATGTGCTCGCACGGGGACATCATCAAGTCGCTCGTCGCGGAGGCCCTCGGGCTCCACCTCGACCTGTTCCAGCGCATCTCCGTGGAGCCCTGCTCCGTCACCGTCATCCGCTACACCCGGCTGCGCCCCTTCCTCGTACGCCTGGGGGACACCGGCGACTTCGCCTCGCTCGTCCCCCGGGAGGAACCGCCGGGCGACCAGGCGGCGGTCGGGGGCGGTGCGGGCGCACCGTGATCGTCGCGCGCAGTAGGGTGAAGCGGGCTGAAGCAGGCCCCACCAGTTGAAGCAGCCCCTTTGCAGTCGATCCAATGGAGACAGGACGTGTCCCGTCAGGTGTTCCTCTACGACCCCCCGGAGCGTTTCGTCGCGGGAACGGTCGGGCTGCCCGGACGGCGCACGTTCTTCCTCCAGGCCTCGGCCGGCGTCCGGGTGACCAGCGTCGCCCTGGAGAAGACCCAGGTCGCCGCGCTCGCCGAACGCATGGAGGAACTCCTCGACGAGGTCGTGCGCCGCAGCGGGGGCAGCGCCGCCGTGCCGGCCGTCGCGCCCGCCGAGGTCACCGACAGCGCGCCGCTCGACTCCCCGGTGGAGGAGGAGTTCCGCGTCGGCACGATGGCCCTCGCCTGGGACGGCGAGGAGGAGCGGATGATCGTCGAGGCGCAGGCGCTCGTCGAGCTGGACGCCGACTCCGAGGACGACCTCGCCGAGGCCGAGGAAAGGCTCCTTCAGGACGAGGAGAACGGCCCGCCGATGCTGCGCGTGCGGCTCACCGGCGCCCAGGCCCGCGCCTTCGCCAAGCGGGCCCTCGACGTCGTGAACGCGGGTCGCCCGCCGTGCCCGCTGTGCAGCCTCCCGCTCGACCCGGAAGGACACGTATGCCCGCGTCAGAACGGATACCGGCGGGGAGCGTGACCACCGACCCCCGCACCCTCCTCACGCACGGGCAGCTCACTGTGCGCGGGCAGATCCGCGAGGCCTCGAACGCGGTGCTCTACTGCACGGTCGCGTACGAGGGCGAGGAGGCCGCCTGCGTCTACAAGCCCGTCGCCGGGGAGCAGCCGCTGTGGGACTTCCCCGACGGCACGCTCGCGCAGCGCGAGGTCGCCGCCTACGAGGTGTCACGGGCCACGGGCTGGGACCTCGTGCCGCCGACCGTCCTGCGGGACGGCCCGTACGGCGAGGGCATGTGCCAGCTGTGGATCGACGCCTCCGGGGACGAGGCGCTCCTGGCCCTGGTCGACGGCGACGAGCCCGGGGACGGCTGGAAGGCGGTCGGACGCGCCCAGGTCGACGAGGAGCGCACCGCGCTGCTCGTGCACGCGGACGACGACCGGCTGCGGCGGCTCGCGGTGCTCGACGCGGTGATCAACAACGGCGACCGCAAGGGCGGCCATCTGCTGGCCGCAGGCGGACGCCTCTACGGCATCGACCACGGCGTCACCTTCAACGCCGAGGACCGGCTGCGGACGCTGCTGTGGGGGTGGGCGGGGGAGCCGCTGACCGAGGAGGCCGTCGAGGTCCTGCGGGGCCTGCGGGAGGCGCTCGCGGACGGCGGGGCCCTCGCCGAACGGCTCGCCGCGCTCCTCACGAAGGTCGAGGTCGAGGCGGTGCGCGAGCGGGTGCGGTCCCTGCTGGAGTCCGGGCTGCATCCGGCGCCGTCGGGGGAGTGGCCGGCGATTCCCTGGCCGCCGGTGTAGGGCCGTAGGCCGCCGCGGACGGGCCCCGCACATCTTCGGGCGGACCGCAAGAGGGCCTCTTCGGCCGGCATTCGATGATCCCCACTCGTATGCGGACGCCCCGTCCGGTTAGGCTCAGGTCATGCATGCCTGGCCCGCTTCTGAGGTCCCCGCCCTTCCTGGCAAGGGCCGCGACCTCCGGATCCACGACACCGCGACCGGTGAGCTCGTCACCCTCGACCCCGGTCCCGTCGCCCGTATCTACGTCTGCGGCATCACCCCGTACGACGCGACCCACATGGGTCACGCGGCGACCTACAACGCGTTCGACCTCGTACAGCGCGTGTGGCTCGACACCAAGCGGCAGGTTCACTACGTCCAGAACGTGACCGACGTGGACGACCCGCTGCTGGAACGCGCCACCCGTGACGGCAAGGACTGGGTCGCTCTCGCCGAGGGCGAGACCGCCCTGTTCCGCGAGGACATGACCGCGCTGCGGCTCCTGCCGCCGCGGCACTACATCGGGGCCGTCGAGGCGATACCCGGCATCGTGCCGCTCGTCGAACGCCTGCGGGACATGGGCGCCGCCTATGAACTGGAGGGCGACACCTACTTCTCCGTCGAGTCCGACCCCCACTTCGGGGAGGTGTCCGGGCTGGACGCGGCCGCCATGAAGCTGCTCTCCGCCGAGCGCGGCGGCGACCCGGAGCGCCCCGGCAAGAAGAACCCCCTCGACCCGATGCTGTGGATGGCGGCCCGCGAGGGCGAGCCGAGCTGGGACGGCGCGTCCCTCGGGCGGGGGCGGCCCGGCTGGCACATCGAGTGCGTGGCCATCGCCCTGGACCACCTGGGCATGGGCTTCGACGTGCAGGGCGGCGGCTCCGACCTCGCCTTCCCGCACCACGAGATGGGCGCCTCGCACGCCCAGGCGCTGACCGGCGAGTACCCCTTCGCCAAGGCCTACGTCCACGCCGGGATGGTCGCCCTGGACGGCGCGAAGATGTCCAAGTCCAAGGGCAACCTCGTCTTCGTCTCCAAGCTGCGGCGCGACGGCGTCGACCCCGCGGCGATCCGCCTCGCCCTGCTCGCGCACCACTACCGCGCGGACTGGGAGTGGACCGACTCCGTCCTGACGGAGGCCGTCGAGCGGCTCGGCCGCTGGCGCGCCGCCGTGTCCCGTCCTGACGGGCCGCCCGCCGAGACGGTCGTCGAGGAGATGCGGGAGGCTCTCGCCGATGACCTCGACGCGCCGGCCGCGCTGGCCGCCGTCGACCGCTGGGCCGCGCGGCAGGGCGCCGAGGGCGGTACGGACGAGGGGGCGCCGGGGGTTGTGTCGCGGGCCGTCGACGCGTTGCTTGGCGTGGCCTTGTAGGTCTTGCTTCAGCTCGGTCGGTCGCCCTTCGGGCTCGTCCTCAATCGCCGGACGGGCTTGAAAGTGTCCCCCGGCGGGCTTGAAAGTCCCCGGACGGGCTTGGAGTCCCCCGGGGCGGGCTTGGAAATCCCCCCGGGTGGGCTTGGAAGTCCCCGGGCGGGAAGTCCCCGGACGGGCTCGGAAGTCTCCGGGCGGGTTTGGAAGTCCCTGGGCGGGCTGGAAATCCCCCCCGGCCGGCTCGGAAGTCCCCGGGCGGGCTTGGAAGTCCCCGGACCGGCTTGAAATCCCCCCCCCGGGCGGGCTTGGAGTCCCCCCGGGCGGGCGAGGCATTTTCGCGGCGTCGGCCTGAAAGCGTGGGTTCTTGGGGGAGGGGGCGGGGCGGAAGTCCAGGAGTGGGGTGGCTAAGTCCATGGCCCTGGCGGGGGGTGGCGCGCTAGACCTCCGGCATGAGATCTCCCACGCGCTTCAAAGCGGCGGTCGCCACCGCCCTGCTGGGCCTCCTCGCCGCGTTCGCGGTGCCCGGCGGCGGCGTACCGGCGCGGGCCGCCGAGGATCCCGCCACCACCGTCGGGGACGTCACCGGCTTCGACCACGCCGGTGGCGTCTACCGCCTGCGGGCGGGCGATGCCGAGGCCCGCGTCACCTTCGTCTCGCCGCGCACGTTCCGGCTCGAACTCGCCCCCGACGGACGGTTCACCGACCCCACCGGCAAGGACATCGTCCTGCCCCAGGGGAAGGCGCCGCGCACCACGTGGCGGGAGACGGGCGACCGCTACGAGCTGAGCACCTCCCAGGTGACGCTGCGCGCCTACAAGTCGCCGCTGCGCTTCGCCCTGTACCGCGCCGACGGCACCCGCCTGTGGTCCGAGTCCAAGGGCCTGACCTGGACGAAGGACACCACCACGCAGAGCCTCGCGCGCGGCGCCGACGAGCAGTTCTACGGCGCCGGGATGCAGAACGGCCGCGGCAACACCTCGCACCGCGGCAAGAAGGTCGAGGTCGGCGTCGACTACGACTGGGACGACGGCGGGCACCCCAACTCCGTGCCCTTCTACCTCTCGTCGGCGGGGTACGGCGTCTTCCGGAACACCTACGCCCCGAACACGTACGACTTCGCCGAGCCCGTGACCGCCACCGCGGAGGAACACCGCTTCGACGCCTATTACTTCGCGGGGAAGGGGAGCGACGCGGCCAAGGACGTCATCGGGCAGTACACCGGGCTCACCGGCAAGCCCTTCCTGCCGCCCGTCTACGGCCTGGAGATCGGCGACGCCGACTGCTACCTGCACAACGCCAACCGCGGCGAGCGCCACACCCTGGACGCCCTCGAGGTCGCCGACGGCTACGTCGAGCACGACATGCCGAACGGCTGGATGCTCGTCAACGACGGCTACGGCTGCGGTTACGAGAACCTTCCCGAGACCTCCAAGGGCCTCGCCGAGCGCAAGACGAAGATGGGCCTGTGGACCGAGGACGGCCTCGACAAGATCGCCGAGCAGGTCAAGGCCGGCCAGCGCGTCGCCAAGCTGGACGTCGCCTGGGTCGGCGACGGCTACAAGAAGGCCCTCGACGGCTGCAAGGACGCCCACAAGGGCATCGAGGACAACAGCGACGCCCGCGGCTTCACCTGGGCCCCCGAGAGCTGGTCCGGCGCCCAGCGCTGCGGCGTGCAGTGGTCCGGCGACCAGAGCGGCAGCTGGGAGTACATCCGCTGGCAGATCCCGACGTACGCCGGGTCCACCATGTCCGGCCTCGCGTACACCACCGGTGACGTCGACGGCATCTTCGGCGGCAGCCCCAAGACGTACGTACGCGACCTCCAGTGGAAGATGTTCCTGCCCGTCACCATGACGATGGACGGCTGGGCCGCCAGCGACAAGCAGCCCTTCCGGTACGGGGAGCCGTACACCTCCATCAACCGCAGGTACCTGAAGCTGCACGAGTCGCTGCTGCCCTACCTGTACTCGTACGCCCACGAGGCGACCCGGACCGGTGTGGGCGCCGTGCGGCCGCTGGCCCTGGAGTACCCGGGCGACCCGAGGGCGGCGACCGACGCCGCCAAGTACGAGTTCCTGACCGGCGAGGACTTCCTCGTCGCCCCCGTGTACAAGGACACCACCACGCGCGACGGCATCTACCTGCCCAAGGGCACCTGGACCGACTACTGGAGCGGACGCACCTACCGGGGCCCCACCACCGTCGACGGCTACAGCGCGCCCCTGGACACCCTGCCGCTGTTCGTCAGGGGCGGTGCGAGCGTACCCATGTGGCCCGGCGGCATCCGCTCCTACGCGGACCGCACGGCGCGCTCGCCGCTCGCCTGGGACATCTACCCGCAGGGCGAGTCCTCCTTCGAGCTGTACGAGGACGACGGCGTGACCCGGCGCCACCGCGCCGGGGAGTACGCCGCCCAGCGCGCGGAGGTGCGGGCCCCGCGCTCCGGCCCGGGGGACGTGCGCGTACGGATCGGCGCGAGCGAGGGGCACTTCGCCGGGAAACAGGCCACCCGGCCCTACGCGTTCACGCTGCACACCGGTGACGCGCCGAGCCGCGTCGGGCTGGACGGCCGCGCCCTGCCGCGCCTCGCGTCGAAGGAGGCGTACGAGAAGGCCGGGCACGGCTGGTTCTACGACCGGGACGACCGGGGCGGTGTGGTGCGGGTCAAGACGCCGTCCCGGCGCACCGACCGCGCCTTCGAGCTGACCCTGGACGACACGAGCGCCGTCGGCGGCGCCGTGCCCGGAGCGCCCGCCACCGTGCGCGTCCCCGCCGGCCAGGAACTGGGCGCTGGCACCCCCGGCAAGGTCGCCGTCGACGTCACGGCCGGCACGAAAGACGCCACCGGCGTCGACGTCACCCTCGACGCACCCGAGGGGTGGACCGTCATCGCCGCGCGGGCGGACCGCGTCCCGGCGGGCACCACGCGCCGCTTCGAGGTGGGCCTCACCCCGGCCAAGGACGCGAAGCCGGGCGAACAACCGCTGACGGCGCGCGTCCGGCACCGCTCGGCGGGCCAGGACCGCACCGCCGTCCAGCGGTTCGCGCTCGGCGTGATGCCCGAGGCGCCCGGCAAGGACACCTGGGCGAGCGACATGGTGTGGCTGAAATCCACCAACGGCTACGGCCCCGCCGAACGCGACCGCAGCAACGGCGAGTCGGGCGCCGGCGACGGGCACACGCTGACCCTCGCGGGCAAGACGTACGAGAAGGGGATCGGCACGCACGCCGACTCGGGCATCGAGCTCTACCCGGGCGGGCGCTGCTCGAAGTTCACCGCCGACGTGGGCATCGACGACGAGATCAACGGCTACGGGGAGGTGGCCTTCTCGGTCGAGGCCGACGGCGAGGTGCTGTGGTCCTCACCGAAGCTGACGGGTGCCTCGCCGACCGTCCCGGTGGACGTCGACGTGCGCGGGGCACGCCATGTGGAGCTGAAGGTGACGGACACCAACGGCGCCAAGAGCGGGGACCACGCGGACTGGGCCGGGGCCGCGTTCACCTGCGCGTAGCCATCGGCATCGCGCCCGGCGCCGCTGTCGTGCGGGGTGCCGGAACGGGGCGGCTCCCGTGCGGGAACCGCCCCGTGGGCGTGGCAGCGGCCTCAGTCGTCCGAGGTGTCGGCGGAGTCGGAGCCGCCGGAGTCCTCGCCGCTGCCCTCGCTGACGGAACCGTCCGAGGCCGGCTCGTCCGGAGCCGCCCCCTCGGGCGCCGGCCCCTGCGCGGTGGGCCCGTCGGGTGCCGCCTCGGCGTCCGAGCCGGCCCGCCGTCCCGGCTTGGACGGTTTCGGCGGACGCGTCCGCTCGCCGGACGTGTCCCGCAGGTACGATCCGCCCTCACCGCCGTCCGTGGCATGACCGCCCGGCTGCGGCGATCCGGCGGGACCGGTGGCCCCGTCCCGCCGCCGCAGATAGCGCTCGAACTCGCGCGCGATGGCCTCGCCCGACGCCTCCGGCAGATCGGCGGTGTCCCGCGCCTCCTCCAGCGACTGGACGTACTCGGCGACCTCGCTGTCCTCGGCGGCCAGTTGGTCCACGCCCAGCTGCCAGGCCCGCGCGTCCTCGGGCAGCTCGCCCAGCGGGATGCGCAGGTCGATCAGGTCCTCCAGGCGGTTGAGGAGCGCGAGCGTGGCCTTCGGGTTCGGCGGCTGCGAGACGTAGTGCGGGACGGCGGCCCAGAGGCTGACGGCCGGGACACCCGCGTGCGTGCACGCCTCCTGGAGAATGCCGACGATCCCCGTCGGGCCCTCGTACTTGGTCTCCTCCAGGTCCATGGTGCGCGCGAGATCCGGGTCGGACGTCACGCCGCTGACCGGCACCGGACGGGTGTGCGGGGTGTCGCCGAGCAGCGCGCCCATGACGACGACCAGCTCGACGCCCAGCTCGTGCGCGAAGCCGAGGATCTCGTTGCAGAACGACCGCCAGCGCATGGACGGCTCGATCCCGCGCACCAGGACGAGGTCACGCGGCTTGTCGCCGCCGACGCGGACCACCGAGAGCCGGGTCGTGGGCCAGGTGATCTTGCGGACCCCGTCGTCGAGCCAGACGGTGGGGCGATTGACCTGGAAGTCGTAGTAGTCCTCGGCGTCCAGCGCCGCGAACACCTCGCCCTTCCACTCCTTCTCCAGATGCGCGACCGCGGCGGAGGCGGCGTCGCCGGCGTCGTTCCAGCCCTCGAACGCGGCCACCATGACCGGGTCGACCAGCTCGGGAACTCCCTCGAGCTCGATCACCCAGGCCTCCTTCCGACGTTCCCTTGCGTACGCCCCAACCTTACGGCGTCGGCGGGGGCCCTCCGCAGCCCCCATGCGTGGGGGAATGCGTGATCACTGCCCACCCCCGGCGCCGGGAAACGGCGCTCACGGCGCGGACCGCGGCCACTGCTCCGGCACGCCTCAGCCGAAGCGTTCGATCCGGATCCGGTCCACCGGTTGGCCGGCCTCCACCAGCAGCCGCGAGGCGTGCTCCGCGAAGCCGTTGGAGCCGCAGACGTACGCCTCCCAGCCGCCCTCGGGCCGCCCCTTCGCACCGAGGAAGGGCGCCAGGTGCCCCGCGTGCAGCCGGCCCTCGGTACGGGTCAGCACGACGGTGGTCTCATCCGCGTATTCGTCGGCGTAGATCAGGTCCTCGGGCGTGCGCGCCGAGACGATCAGCCGCAGCGGCAGGCCGAGGCCGCGCAGGCGGTGGTGGCGGACCATCGACATCAGCGGCACCACACCCGAGCCCGCCCCGAGCAGCAGCGCGGGCCGGTCGCCCGGCCAGGCGAAGAAGCCGGACAGCGGGCCGCGCACCTCCACCGTGTCGCCGACGCGGGCCACGGTGTGCAGATGCCCGGACACCTCACCGCCGGGCACGTGGTCGAGGGTCAGCTCGATCTCGCCGCTGCCGTCGGGCGCGGAGGCGATCGAGTAGTGCCGCTGGGCGACATAGCCGTCCGGCGCCGTGAGCCGCAGCATGAGGTGCTGGCCCGGCAGATGGCCCGCCCAGTCGGGGACCTTGAGCCGGAACGTCGAGGCGGCCGGGGTCTCCCGGCGGATGTCCGTGATCAGCGCGCGCTGCCACAGGGCGGCGGCGCGGTTGCTGACGGCGATCCGGCCGGGCACGGCGAACCGCGTCGGCGGCACGAAGGGCCGTTCCGGGGAGGGGGTTTCGGGGGTTTCAGAGGTTTCGGAGGGGATGTCAGTCACCTGCGTAGCGCTCCTCGGCCCACGGGTCACCCCGGTGGTGGTAGCCGTTCCGTTCCCAGAAGCCCGGCTCGTCGTGGTCGAGCAGGCGCAGCCCCGCGACCCACTTGGCGCTCTTCCAGAAGTAGCGGTGGGGGACGATCAGCCGGGCCGGGCCGCCGTGCTCGGCGGGCAGCGGCTCGTCCCCGTACTCCCACACGATCCACGCCCTGCCGCCCGTCACGTCGTCGAGCGGGAGGTTGGTGGTGTAGCCGGTGTGGGAGTACGCGACGACGTGCGTGGCCGCGGGCAGCGGCCCGGCGTCGGCGAGGAACGTGTCGAGGCTCACCCCGCCGAAGCGCACCCCGAACTTGGACCAGCTGGTCACGCAGTGGATGTCGCCGCGGTACTCCGAGGCGGGCAGCGCGTGCGCCTCGTCCCAGGTCCAGGTGCGCGGCGCCGCCACGAGACCGTCGACGCGGAAGGTCCAGTCGGCGGCCGCGAGGGACGGGGTCACCTCGGCGGACAGCACGGGCCAGCCGTCCCGCGCGTCGTACTGGCCCGGGGGCAGGCGCGGATCGCGGTCGGCGGCCCGGGCGCGGCCGGTGAAGCCGCGGGTGGGCTCGAGGGCCTCGGCCCCGGCGGGCGGGGGGCGGAAGGGGGAGGTCATGCGGTGCTCGTCACTCCGGGGTCGGTCGCCGCGTCCCGCAGGGCGCGCAGGACAGCCGGTTCGTCCAGCGTACGCAGGGTGCGCCCGCGCATCAGGACGCGCCCGTCGACGACGGTGTCGCGCACGTCACCGGCCCTGGCGGCGTACGCCAGCGTCGACCAGGGGTCGTGCCGGGGCGCGAGGTGCGGCCGGTCCAGGTCGAGCACGATCAGGTCCGCCCGCTTGCCCGCCTCCAGGGAACCCAGTTGGTCCGCGAGGCCGAGGGCGCGCGCCGACTCGATCGTCGCCATGCGTACGGCCTGCTCGGCGCCGACCGCCGTGGGGTCGCCGCCCGCCTTGTGCACCAGGGCGGCGATGTTCACCGCGCCCAGCAGGTCCAGTGTGTTGGAGCTCACGGCGCCGTCCGTGCCGAGGCCCACCGTGACGCCGGCGGCCAGCAGATCGGGGACGCGGGCGATGCCGCAGCCCAGCTTCAGGTTGGACACCGGGCAGTGCGCGACGGCCGTGCCCGTGCGGGCCAGCGTCGCGATCTCCGCGTCGGTCAGGTCCACGGCGTGCGCGAGCAGCGTGTCGGGGCCGAGCACGCCGAGCGAGTCGAGCAGTTCCACCGGGCGCATGCCGTACCGCTCGGTGACCATCGCCACCTCGCCCGCGTTCTCGGCGGCGTGCAGGTGCAGCAGGGCGCCGAACTCCCGGGCGAGCGCGGTGATCTCCGTCAGCTGCCCGGGGTCCAGGGTGTACGCGGAGTGCGCGAAGACCACGGGGCGGGTGCCCGGCGCGGGGGTGCGGGACTTCAGGTCGGCCCTCGCCCAGCCGAGCCGCTCCGCGTAGGGGCGGCCGTCGGGCGGACCCGGCACGTCCATGAACGTCGGGCCGGTCAGCAGCCGCCACCCGGCGTCGCGCGCCACGGCCTCGGCCGCCTCGTGGAACCAGTACATGTCGAGCGCGGCGGTGACCCCGCCGCGCACGGACTCGGCGATCGCGGCGCCGAGCGCGGCCCTCACCGTGGCCGGGTCCAGGATCGCCGCCTCGCGCGGGATCACCCGGGCGAGGAAGCCCTGGAGGGTCACGTCGTCGGCGATGCCGCGCATCAGGTTCATCGCCAGGTGCGTATGGGTGTTGATGAGCCCGGGCAGCACGAGGCAGCCCCGGGCGTCGATCTCCTCGGCGGCCTCGTAGGCCCGGCGCAGCCGTGCGGCGGGGCCCACCTCGACCACGCGCCCGGCGCGGACGGCCACCGCGCCGTCCGGCACGACCGTGCCCGCGTCGTCGACGGTCAGCACGTCCGCGCCGTGCACCAGCAGGTCGAGGGAGCCGCCGCGGGCCTGGGCAGGCAGGTCGGTGGGGTGCGTCACTCGTGTCTCTTCCCGTTCGCCTCGGTCGTGTCAGTGCTCGGCCGCGGCCAGCAGGCGCAGCGCGTCCAAGGCTATCCGGGCGCCCCGCTCGACCCCTTCGGCGACCACGTCGCGGTGCGGGTCGTAGGCGCCGGTCGACAGGGGGTCGTCCGCGTCCACCAGTTCGTCGGCGTTGGCGCCGTCCACGACCAGCGCGCCGCCCGCCGTCAGACCGTGCGTCGAGGCGAAGACGTACAGGGCGGACAGCTCCATCTCGATGGCGGCGATCCCCGCGGCCGCGTACGCCTCGCCGGGCAGCGGCAGGAAGCCCGGCTGGAACGCCGCCCGCGTCCACACCACGCCCCGGTGGTAGGGGGCGCCCGCCGCCCGCGCCGCGCGCTGGAGGGCGATGACCGCCTCCGGGGCGGAGAACGCCGGGTACTCGGCGGGGATCAGCTGCTGGGTCACGCCGTCGTCGCGCACCGCCGCGTCCGCGATGACGAGGTCGCCGTCCTGGATGCCGGGGCGGATCGCGCCCGCCGTGCCGAGCCGCAGGAAGGTGCGGACGCCCGCCTCGGCCAGCTCCTGGAAGAGGAGGATCGCGCCGGGGGCGCCCACGCCGTGCGAGGCGACGACGACCTCGGTGCCCTGCCAGGTGCCGGTGAAGACGCGGTACTCGCGGTGGTACGACACCTCTTTCGCGTCGGACAGCAGATCGGCGACGGCGGCCGCCCGACCCGGGTCGCCGACCACCACCGCTCGGGCGGGCAGGCCGGTCCGGGGGACACGGGTGACGGGCAGCGCGTCGGTGAGGGACGTCATGAAGAGGCTCCTACCAGGGGCTCGGGGGCCGGCGGACCGGGGTCCGGGGACGTGGGGCCGGCGGGACGGCGCTTGTGCCGTCCGCGCCGCGCCGTGGACAGGAAGAGGGCGGCCAGGGTCACCACGTAGGGAGCCGCGTCGGTCGCCTGCGGCGGCAGGCCGTTGCCCTGCAGCCGGAAACCGACCGCCTCCGCGACACCGAACAGCAGCGCGGCGAGCAGCACCCCGACCGGCAGCGCCCGGCCCAGCATGACCGCGACCACGGCGATCCAGCCGCGCCCCGCCGTCATGTTCTCCGAGAAGAGCGTGACGTTGCCGAGCGCGAGTTGGGCGCCGGCGAGGCCGCACAGGAGACCGCTGGTGAGCACGGCCGCGTAGCGGTACCGCGCCGGGCTCACGCCGAGCGTCGCCGCCGCGTCCGGTGCCTCGCCGACACCGCGCAGCCGCAGCCCCCACGGGTGCCGGGCGAGGAACACGGCCGCGACGACGACGGCCGCCCAGGACAGGTAGACGAGGGGCGAGTGGCCGGACAGCACGGGCCCGAGAGACGGGACGGCGCCTAGGCCCGGCAGGCCGACGCCGTCCAGACCCGCGAGCGCCGGATCGGAGAAGGTGCCCTGCACGCCGAAGACCGTACGCAGCAGGAACCCGGTCAGGCCGACGGCGAGGAGGTTGAGCGCGACGCCGAGGACGACGGCGTCGCCGCGCAAGGTGATGGTGCCCACGGCGAGGATCATCGCGTACGCGGCGGACGCGAGGGCACCGAACAGGACACCGAGCCACGCGCTGCCGGTGAACCAACTGCCCGCCACGGCGCTGAAGCAGCCGATCAGCATCATGCCTTCGAGGCCGATGTTGAACACGCCCGCCCGCTCGCAGATCGCGCCGCCGAGCGCGGCGAGCAGGATCGGTGTGAGCGCGAGGAGCGCGGAGTGGAACAGCGCGGAGTCCACGGACATCACAGGCCCCCTTCCGGGCGTGCGGACTTCTCGGCGCGCCGCCACATGAGGCGCAGGCGGGCGGCCAGGAAGACGATGACGACGGCCTGGAGTACCTGCGTCAGCTCGCGCGGCACCTCGGTGGCCCGCTCCATGGCGAGCCCGCCCACGTCGAGCGCGGCGAAAAACAGCGCGGCGAGCGCGGTGCCCAGCGGCGCCGCCGAGGCCAGCAGTGCGGCGGTGAGCCCGGTCCAGGTGTGCCCGGCGGCGGTCAGCGAGCCGTCGACGAAGCGGTGGGGGAAACTGAGCACGCCGATCGCGCCGACCAGTCCCGCCACGGCCCCCGACAGGCTCATCAGGCGCAGGGTGAGGCGCGGCCGGTCGATCCCCGCGTACGCGGCGAAGCGCGGGTTCAGGCCCGTCATGCGGATCTCGTAGCCGGTGGCGGTGCGGGCGTCCGCGACGGCGAACGCCGCGGCGGCGAGCGCGACGAGGACGAGCCCCACGGTGACCGTCGACGAACCGAAGGCGGGCAGCGCGACACCGTCCGGCAGCGGCCTGGTCTGCGGCAGGCTCGAACCCTCCTCCTTGAGCGGGAAACGCGCGAGGTAGGAGGCGAAGGACTGGGCCGGATAGCCGAGCAGCAGACTGCTCACCAACAGCGGTACGCCGAACCGGTTCTGGCAGAGCGCGGCGAGCGCGGCGTAGCCGGCGCCCGCCGCCGTCCCGGCGAGCAGCGCGGCGGCCACGGCGAGCGGCGCGGGCAGCGGGACGTAGAGCCCGGTGGCCGCGGCGGCGATCCCGCCGAGCACCAGCTGCCCGTCGCCGCCGAGGTTCAGCAATCCCGCCCGCAGCGGGATGGCGAGCGCCACCGCGAGCCCGAGGATGTTGGTCCCGGTGGTCAGCGTCGACCCGATCCCGTCGGGCCCCAGCGCGCCGTCGACGACGGCCCCGTACGCGCCGAGAGGATCGGCCCCGGTCCCGAGGAGGAAGAGCGCCCCGACGAGCACGGCGGCCACCACGGAGTGCAGGGCGGGGGAGCGTGCGATCCGCGCTCCGGCGGACGTTCGGACCGCCATGTCAGGGGGCCTCCTTCAAAGGCGGGGCGGCGGCGTCGGCGGAAGCGCCCGCCATCGCGAGACCGAGCGTGCGTTCGTCCGCCGCGGCACGCGGGTACTGCGCGACGACGCGGCCCTCGTACATCACGAGGATCCGGTCCGCGAGGCCGCGGAGCTCGCTCAGCTCGGCGGAGACGAGCAGGAGGGCGTGGCCCGCGTCGCGGTGGGCGATCAGGTGGTCGTGGATCGTCTGCACGGCTCCGATGTCCACGCCCCGGGTGGGCTGCTCGACGATCAACACCGGCGCCTCGTGGGCGAGTTCGCGGCCGATGACGAGCTTTTGCAGATTGCCGCCCGACAGGGAGCCGGCCGGGTGCGCGGTCGACGCCGTCTTGATGCCGAAGCGCTCCACCAGCGTCCGCGCGTGCTCGCGCAGCCGCGCCGGACGGAACGGGCCGGGCCCGCGGTGGTGGCCCATCGCGAGGTTCTCCGCGATCGTCGCGGCCGGCGCGGTGCCCACCGCCGAGCGGTCCTCGGGGACGTACGCGAGACCGGCGGCGCGGCGCTCCCCGACCGTCGCGTCCGTGAGGTCCCGCCCGCCGAGCGTGACCCGGCCCCCGGTCACCCGGCGCAGCCCGGTGACGGCCTCGACCAGCTCCGACTGGCCGTTGCCCGCGACCCCCGCGACGCCGACGATCTCCCCGGCGCGGACCGTGAGCGTGACGCCCCGCACCCCGTCCGCCGTCAGGTCGGTGACCGCGAGGACCTCCTCGCCCGGCGAACCGGCCGGATGCGTCCGGTCGAGGTCCACCGCGTGCCCCGTCATGGCCGCCGCGATGCCGTCCGCGCTGGTGTCGGCGGTCCGCGTGTGCGCCGCCACCCGTCCGTCGCGCAGCACGGTCACGGCGTCGCTGCCCTCGATGACCTCGCGCAGCTTGTGCGTGACCAGCAGCACGGTGCGGCCCTCGTCCGCGAGCGAGCGCAGCACACCGAAGAGCGCGTCCGCCTCGGCGGGCGTCAGCACGGCGGTCGGCTCGTCGAGGATGAGCGTACGGGCGCCCCGGTACAGCAGTTTGAGGATCTCCACGCGCTGGCGCACGCCCACCGGCAGGTCCCCGACCCTCGCCGCCGGATCGACGGCGAGCCCGTGCTCCTCGGCGAGCGCGGCCACCCGCCGCAGCGCCGCCCCGCGGTCGGTGAGACCAAAGCGGCGCGGCTCGGCGGCGAACACCACGTTCTCGGCGACCGTGAAGGACGGGAAGAGCTTGAAGCTCTGGTGCACCATCCCGAGCCCGGCCGCGATGGCCTCGCTCGGGCTCGCGAAGGACACCTCGCGCCCGTCCAGGAGCACCTGGCCCGCGTCCGGCCGCCGCAGGCCGTACAGGACGGACATCAGCGTGGACTTGCCCGCGCCGTTCTCGCCCATCAGCGCGTGGATCTCACCGCGCCGGACGGTCAGGTCGACCCGGTCGTTGGCGAGCGTGCCGGGGAACTCGACGGTGATGCCCCGCAGTTCGACGGCGGGCACGGCCCTGGCGTCCGCGCCGGCGTCCTCAGGCCGCGGGGTCATCGACGGTCAGCTTCCCGGCGACGATGTCGTCGCGCAGCTCCTCGACGCGCCGCAGCACATCCTTGTTGGCGGGCTTCGCGATCAGGCACTTGGAGCCGGCGAGCCCCGGCTCCAGACCGGTCAGCGACATGCCGCCCTCTTTGAGGCCGTACGACACCGTGGTGCCGCCCTTGCCGTCGAGGATCTGCGCGATGCCCTTCTCCACGGCGACATCGGTCTTCTTCAGTACGTTGTCGACGACGACACCGGGGCTGCCCAGGCACTGGTTGGCATCCACGCCGTACGCCTGGAAGCCCTTGCCGCCGGCGGTCCCCGCCGCCTGGAAGACGCCCGTGTTGCCGCCCGCCGCGGCGGCCATGACCTGGTCGGCCCCGCCCGAGGCGAGCGTCGCCCCCTGGTCCTTGGCGCGCGCCGCGTCGTTGAACGGCGACTGGCCGCCGACGAACAGCGTCCGCGCGGACACCTTCGGCTCGACCTTCCGCGCGCCCGCCGCGAACGGCTCGCTGTAGCGGCGGAACTGCGGCGTGTCGAGCACGTCGACGGCCCCCACCTTCTTGCTCTTCGTGAGCAGACCGGCCTCCGCGCCCGCCAGGTACACCGCCTCGTGCTCGCGGAAGACGGCGCAGGTGACGTTCTCGTACGCCTTCTCGGTGCACGCGTCGACCAGCAGGAACTGCTGCTCGGGATGCTCCTTGGCCTGCTGCGCGAGGATGTCCGCGAACTCGAAGCCCACCAGTACGACGACGTCGGGCGCGGCGTCGACGGCCGAGGCGACGTTCTGCCGGCGCGAGTCGATGTCGCTGCTCTGGAAGACCTTCTGCGAGCCGCCCCGCGCCTTCGCCGCCGACTGCACTCCGCTGACGGCCAGCTTCAGGAACTCGTTCTGGGCGACCGGGTCGGGCGTCACGAGCGTGAACGCCTTGCCGCCGCTCTCGTGCGAACCCCCGCCCTTGGCCGCGGCGTTGCAGCCCGAGGCGAGGAGCGCGGCGCAGAGGGCACCGGCAGCGGCCGAGGTGAGCCGCGGGGACATGCGCGTACGCAAGGACATCAGGGACACGGGGAGCGCCTTAGTGGAGGTGCCCGGGAGCGGCCCGGGCGGGTGGCAGGAGAGTCGTACGTGTGCGAGCGGCGTCGCTTAGCGGGAACAGCGGCGACAGCGGCACATTCGGCGGCCGCAGGACACGGCGGGGCAGCGCTGCGCGGCGGATGTCGCGTGCATGGGCTGCCTCCTCACGCCGTGGATCGGACCGATCCGTCCTGGGTGGCGGTGAGAGTAACACCGGCTTCCGAGCGCTCGCACGAACGTCTCGAAATGTGGTTCCCGCACGTCAGGTACGGTGACCGCACCCCTCCTCCCGTGGCCTGATCGCCCCTTTTTCCTTCGGAGTTGAGCCCATGAACAGCCAGGATCTGCGCGCCGTGACCTGGACGGCCGCCGCGGACGGCGGCGCGCCGTCCCTGTCGCTGATCGACCAGACGGCCCTTCCGCACGCGCTGGAGCGGCTCGACGTCACGACGGTCGACGCGCTGATCGACGCGATCGTGCGCCTGGTCGTCCGCGGCGCCCCCGCGATCGGCGCGGCGGGCGGCTACGGAGTGGCGCTCGCCATGGCGCAGGGCGGGCGCGAGGGCTGGGACCGCGCCCGCCTGGACGCGGAGATCGCCCGGATCCGCGCGGCCAGGCCCACCGCGGTCAACCTGATGGTGTGCGTGGACCGGGTGGCGGCGCGCGTCGACGAGGGCATCGCCGCCGTGCTCGCGGAGGCGGACGCGGTCGTCCGCGAGGACCTGGCGGCCAACCGCGCCATGGGCGCCCACGGCGCGGACTGGCTGCTCGAACGCGTCGCCCCCGCCTCGGACCGCCCCCTGCGCGTCCTCACCCACTGCAACACCGGCGCCCTCGCCACGGCGGGCTGGGGCACGGCACTCGGCGTCATCCGGGAACTGCACGCCAGGGGGCGCCTGGAGAGGGTCTACGCCGACGAGACGCGCCCCCTGCTCCAAGGGGCCCGCCTGACCGCCTGGGAACTCGCCCAGGAGGGCATCGCGCACTACGTCCAGGCGGACGGGGCCGCGGCGGGCACGATCCTGCGGGGCGAGGTCGACGCGGCGATCGTGGGCGCGGACCGCGTCGCCGCCAACGGCGACACCGCCAACAAGGTCGGCACCGTCGCCATCGCCCTGGCGTGCGCGCACGCGGGCATCCCGTTCATGGTGGCGGCGCCCACCACGACGGTCGACCTCGCCACCGCGTCGGGCGACGCCATCCACATCGAACTGCGCGACGGCGACGAGGTGGTGGAGTGGGCCGGTGTCCGCACGGCCCCGGCCGCCTCACGCGGCCACAACCCCGCGTTCGACGTCACCCCGGGCTCCCTGGTGACGGCGCTGGTCACCGAGCGGGGCGTACGGGAGGTCGCGGCGGGGGAGCTGCCGGACACCTCCCTGCCGGACACCCTGGGGTAGCGCCCGCCTTCCGGGCGTCGGCCTGAGGTAGCGCCCACCTTCCGGGTGCCCGGCTGGGGTAGCGCCCGCCTTCCGGGCGTCGGCCTGGGGTAGCGCCCGTGTTCCGGGCGTCGGCCTGGGGTAGCGCCCACCTTCCGGGTGCCCGGCTGGGGTAGCGCCCGCCTTCCGGGCGTCGGCCCGGGGTAGCGCCTACCTTCACGCCCACCTGGGGTAGCGCCCACCTGCGGTGGCGGCGTCCCGAGCCCCCCGGCCGGTCGGTGCTCAGCCCCGCGCCGCCGCCAGCTCCAGCAGCCACTCCACGACCTCGGCGCGGTGCCGGGCCTCGCGGGGATCCGAGCCCCACACGTAGATCCCGTGCCCGGCCACGACCACGGCCGGCATCCCCGGCGTCAGCGCCGCTTCGAGGCGGTCGCCCAGCTCCGTCATGTCCTGGCTGTTGGCGATCACCGGCAGGGTCACCGAGACCTCGTGCGTCGGATGCCCGAGCCCCTTCAGCATCTCCAGGCCCTCGAAGGGGATTCCCCCGGGTGAGCGCTGCCCCATGACCACCGACGCCACCGTGTGGACGTGCACGACGGCCCCCGCCCCGGTCAGGCGCGCCACGCGCGCGTGCAGGGCCGCCTCGGCGGAGGGCCGGCCCGGGCCGACCGCCGCGCCTTCCCCGTCCGTCACCACCACGTCGGACGGCGTCAGTTCGCCCTTGTCCCGCCCGCTGGCGGTCACCGCGAGGCGCAGCGGATCCCGGGACAGCACGAGGGACAGGTTCCCCGACGTGCCCCGCATCCAGCCGAACGAGGCGAACCGCGCGGCCTCGGCGGCCAGCACGGCACCGGCCTCCTCCAGGTCCCGAGCGGCGGCGGTGGTCTCGGTCATGAACTGCTCCTGGTGGCAAGGGAGATCTCGGAGAAGTCCGCCGTCTGGGGGTGGTCCCCGACTCCGGCGGCGAAGTACGGCTCACCGGCCCTGCGCACCCCGACGGTCCGCCAGCCCGCGGCCCGCGCCGCGTCCAGCTCGCCCGGCCGGTCGGAGAGGAAGAGCAGGCGACCGGGGGAGTCGCCGGTATGCGCGGCGATGGCCCGGTAGGAGTCCGGCTGCTGCTTGGGCCCCGCGTTCTCGGTGTCGTACAGCCCGCTGACGAGCCCGAGCAGGTCGCCCTCCGGCGTGTGCGCGAACCACGCCCGCTGCGCGGCCACCGAGCCCGACGAGTAGACGTACAGCCGCAGCCCCTGGGCGTGCCAGCGGCGCAGTACCGGGATGACGTCGGGGTAGAAGTGCGAGACCAGCTCGCCGCGCGCGAAGCCCTCCGCCCACAGGATGCCCTGGAGCGTCTTGAGGGGCGTGGCCTTGCGGTCCTCGTCGATCCACTCGCCGAGGACCTTCTCCACGCGCCCCGCGTCGGCGTCGGGCTCGCCGATCTCGGCGCGCACCTGGGCGACGGCCCGCGCCACCTCGGGCTCCTCGCCCCGCGTGGCGAGCAGCGCCCCGAAGCGCTCGCGCGCGTACGGATACAGGACGTCCACCACGAAACCGGTGGCGCTCGTGGTGCCCTCGATGTCGAGCACCACGGCGTCCACGTCGAACCGCGCGTTGCGCACACTCACGCGGCGGACCCCGCGTACCCCGAGTGGATCTCGTCGAAGTCGGGGAAGCGGTCCGCGATCGGGCTGCCCGTGAAGTTCCCGATCCAGCCGTCCTCCTCGTGGAAGAAGCGGATCGCCGTGAAGGCGGGGGAGGTGCCCATGTCGAACCAGTGCGTGGTGCCGCGCGGCACGCCGAGCAGATCGCCCTTCTCGCAGTAGACGGCGTGCACTTCACCGCTCACGTGGAGGTAGAAGACGCCCGCGCCCGCGACGAAGAAGCGCACCTCGTCATCGTCGTCGTGCGTGTGCTCGGCGAGGAACTTCTTGCGGGCGGCGGCCGCCTTCGCGGGCCACTCGGGAGACGCGTCGGGATGCAGCGCCACCACGTCGACGGTCCTGAAGCCCTCTTCGGCGTTGAGCTTGTCGATCTCCGTGCGGTACGCGGCGAAGACCGTGTCGCTGTCCGCGTCGGCCGGGACGTCCTCGCGCACCGGCCACTGTTCGTAGCGCACGCCTATGGGGGCGAGCGCGGCGGCGATCTCGGCCGCGTCCGAGGTGCGGCGCACCACGGTCTGTGGCCCGGCCTCCGGCCAGGTCGTCAGGAGAGTCATGGATCACTCCGGGGCAGGTCGGACGGGTCTTCCCGGGATCGTAGCTCCCGGCCCCGGCCCGCCACAGGGTGTCCCAGTGCGTGGACGCGTAAGGGGCGGCCTCCATAGAGGCCGCCCCTTAGATGCTTCTACCGATGGGCCGTCAGGCCTTCTTGCCCAGCAGGTCCTCGACCTTGCCCCGCACCTCGTCCGTGGCCAGGCCCCGGATCGTCAGCGTGGTGCGGCGGCGCAGCACGTCGTCCGCCGTCTCGGCCCACTCGTTGTCCCGGGCGTAGACGACCTGCGCCCAGATCTCCGGGGCGTCGGGGTGGACGCGCTCGGCCAGCTCAGGGTTCTCGTTCGCCAGGCGGGCGATGTCGAAGGAGAGCGAACCGTAGTGCGTCGCCAGGTGCCGGGCGGTGTCGGCGGCCATGCGCGGGCCGGGGGCCGGGCCGTCCACCAGCAGGCGGTGGGCGACGGCGCGCGGGTTGGCGATGCCGGGCAGCGGCAGCTTCTTCGGCAGCTCGGAGATGGGCTCGTAGTCGTCGCCCAGCGGGTGACCGGGGAGCGACTCCAGCTTCTTCATCACGGTACGGCCGATGTGGCGGAACGTCGTCCACTTGCCGCCCGCGACCGACAGCATGCCGCCGCGGCCCTCGGTGACGACCGTCTCGCGCTTGGCCTTCGACGTGTCTCCGGGACCGCCGGGCAGCACCCGCAGACCCGCGAAGGAGTACGTGATCAGGTCTCGCGACAGCTGCTGGTCGCGGATGGAGAAGGCGGCCTCGTCCAGGATCTGCGCGGTGTCGGACTCCGTCACCTCGACGTCCGCCGGGTCGCCCTCGAACTCCTCGTCCGTGGTGCCCAGCAGCAGCATGTCCTCCCAGGGGAGGGCGAAGGTGATGCGGTACTTGTCGATCGGCGTCGCCAGCGCGGCCTTCCAGGGGGAGGTGCGCTTGAGGACCAGGTGCGCGCCCTTGGACAGGCGGATGGAGGGCGCCGCGTCCGGGTTCTCCATCTTGCGCAGGTGGTCGACCCACGGGCCGGTGGCGTTCAGTACGAGGCGCGCGTTGACGCCGAACTCGTCGCCGCTCATGCGGTCCTTCAGCTCCGCGCCCGTGACCCGGCCCTTGGTGAAGCGCAGCCCGGTGACCTCGGCGTGGTTGAGCACGGCGGCGCCGGCCTCGACGGCCGCGCGGACCGTCATCAGGGCCATGCGGGAGTCGTTCATCTGGTCGTCGCCGTAGACCGCGACGGCCTTCAGGTTGTCGGTGCGCAGCTCCGGCACGTCCTGCGCGGCCTTCGACGGCGAGAGCAGGTGGCCGACGCCGTCGCCGAAGGCGGACAGCGCGCTGTACGCGAAGACGCCCGCGCCCAGCTTGGCGGCGCCGTGCGGGCCGCCCTTGTAGACCGGCAGGTAGAAGGTGAGCGGGTTCGCCAGGTGGGGGGCCACCTGGCGGGAGACCGCGCGACGCTCGAAGTGGTTCTCCGCCACCAGCTTCACCGCGCCGGTCTGCAGGTAGCGCAGACCGCCGTGGAGCAGCTTGGAGGAGGCGGAGGAGGTGGCGCCGGCGAAGTCACCGGCGTCCACCAGGGCCACCCGCAGTCCCGACTGCGCGGCATGCCAGGCGGTGGAGATGCCCAGGATCCCGCCGCCGATCACCAGGAGGTCGTACGTCGCCTTGGAAAGCTGCTCCCGGGTCTCGGCGCGGCTCGGGTTGAGGCCGGCAGCCGGATGCGTCCCGAGGGCAGGGACGCTCTGCAGGGTGGTCATTGTCTTACTCCTCGCCACTCTCATCGAGCCAGCCCATCGACCGTTCCACGGCCTTGAGCCAGCTCTTGTACTCACGGTCGCGGGTGCCCGCGTCCATGTTCGGGGTCCATTCGGCGGCCCGCCGCCAGTTGGCGCGCAGCTCGTCGGTCGAGGACCAGAAGCCGACGGCGAGACCGGCGGCGTAGGCGGCACCGAGGCAGGTCGTCTCGGCGACCATCGGGCGCACCACGGGCGCGTCGAGGAAGTCCGAGAGGGTCTGCATCAGCAGGTTGTTGGAGGTCATGCCGCCGTCGACCTTGAGGGCCGCGAGCTCGACGCCGGAGTCCTTCGTCATGGCGTCGGTGATCTCACGGGTCTGCCAGGCCGTGGCCTCCAGGACGGCGCGCGCGATGTGCGCCTTGGTGACGTACCGGGTCAGGCCGGCGATCACACCGCGGGCGTCGGAGCGCCAGTACGGGGCGAACAGACCGGAGAAGGCCGGCACGAAGTAGGCGCCGCCGTTGTCCTCGACCGACGACGCGAGCGTCTCGATCTCGGCGGCGGAGTTGATCAGGCCCATCTGGTCGCGCATCCACTGCACCAGCGAACCGGTGACCGCGATGGAGCCCTCCAGGGCGTAGACCGGCTTCTGCTCGCCGATCTGGTAGCCGACGGTGGTCAGCAGCCCGGAGTAGGAGTTGATGGCCTTGTCACCGGTGTTCATCAGCATGAAGGTGCCGGTGCCGTACGTGGACTTCGCCTCGCCCTCGGCGAAACAGGTCTGGCCGAACAGGGCCGCCTGCTGGTCGCCGAGCGCGGAGGCGACGGGGATGCCGCCGAGCAGGTCGCCGAGTTGTCCGCCGGTGACCTCGCCGTAGACCTCGGCGGAGGAGCGGATCTCGGGCAGCATCTGCTTCGGGACGCCGATGGACTCGCAGATGCGCTCGTCCCACTCCATCTTGTGGAGGTTCATCAGCATGGTGCGCGAGGCGTTGGTGACGTCGGTGACGTGCTTGCCGCCGTTCACCCCGCCGGTCAGGTTCCAGATGACCCAGGAGTCCATGGTGCCGAAGAGGATGTCGCCCGCCTCGGCGCGCTCGCGCAGGCCCTCGACGTGGTCGAGGAGCCAGCGGGCCTTGGGCCCCGCGAAGTAGGAGGCCAGCGGCAGGCCGGTCTCGCGGCGGAAGCGGTCCTTGCCGACGTTGCGCCCGAGCTCCCGGCAGAGCGCGTCGGTGCGGGTGTCCTGCCAGACGATGGCGTTGTGCACCGGCTCGCCGGTGTTCTTGTCCCACAGCAGCGTGGTCTCGCGCTGGTTGGTGATGCCGATGGCCTTGATGTCGTCCCGGGTGATGCCGGCCTTGGACACGGCTCCGGCGACGACCTCCTGGACGTTGGTCCAGATCTCGGTGGCGTCGTGCTCGACCCAGCCCGGCTTGGGGAAGATCTGCTCGTGCTCCTTCTGGTCGACCGAGACGATCCGGCCGTCCTTGTCGAAGACGATGCAGCGGCTGGACGTGGTGCCCTGGTCGATGGCCGCGATGAAGGGGCCTGCGGTGTGTGCGTCGGTCACGGTGTGTGCTCCTGAGTTCTCTGCTGACGGCTCGGGCGTCTTAGGCGGTCATCGGTCGCTGTCGCGGATCCACTTGAACGCCTACTTGAAGGCGATGTTGTAGAGACCGCCGGCGATGGCGCCGCCGATCAGCGGACCGACGATCGGAACCCAGGCGTACGACCAGTCCGAGCTGCCCTTGTTCGGCAGCGGGAGCAGGGCGTGCACGATGCGGGGACCGAGGTCACGGACCGGGTTGATGGCGTAGCCCGTGGGGCCGCCGAGCGAGAGGCCGATGCCGACCACGACGAGCGCGGTGATCAGCGCGCCGAGGACGCCGAGGCCGTTACCGCCGTCGTTCAGGCCCTGCGTGAGGATGGCGAGCACCAGGACGACGGTGGCGATGATCTCCGTGACCACGTTCTGGACGTAGTTGCGGATCTCGGGGCCGGTCGCGAAGACGCCGAGCACCGGGCCGGCCGCGGGGGCGGCCTTCTGGTCCACCATGCCCTCCACGGAGGGCTGTGCCGCGAGGATCTCGGGGTCGGTCAGGTGGGCCTTGAACTGGCCCAGGTAGGTGACCCACACCAGGACGGCACCGATCATGGCGCCGAGCAGCTGCGAGGCCAGGTAGAGCGGGACGTCGCCCCACTTGGTGCCGCCCTCTATCGCGAGGCCGAGCGTGACCGCCGGGTTGAGGTGGGCGCCTGAGACGCCACCCGCGAGATAGGCGGCCGTCAGCACGGCGAAGCCCCACCCGAAGGTGATCGCGAGCCAGCCGGCGTCCTTGGCCTTTGAGCGCTTGAGCGTGACGGCGGCGCACACGCCGCCGCCCAGCAGGATGAGCACGGCGGTACCGATGGTCTCGCCGATGAAGATGTCGGAGCTGGACACCCGCGACTCCTTTGTCCTTCGTCCAGGGGAAGGCGAACCCCGGGTCCCTCCGGTGGTCCGCGACCTCAGGTGAGGTCGTTGCCGGCCCTTGGCCTTGTCACACTCTAACGCGTAATGCCGGTAGGTGTTCGACAATGCCGACCGATGGACGCGAGTCTCGCCCCGGGGTTACTCACCCGTCAAGAGTTCTGTTATTGAAAACACGATCGTTATTGATCGTTTCGCGTTATCGGTGATACCGCAGCTCGGGAGGGGTGGGACGGGGTCCCTAGAAGCGGCCCGCGCCCAGGTCCCGGGAGACGGCGCGCGCGCAGTCCCGGACGGCGGCGATCAGGTCCGGCCGCAGCTCGCCGTCCTTGCAGACGCGCTCCACGGCGCCGGTCACACCGACCGCGCCGACCGGCATGCGGCGCCGGTCGTGGATCGGGGCGGCGACGGCGGCGATGCCCTCCCAGGTCTCCTCGACGTCGGCCGCGTACCCGCGCGCGCGGGTGAGGTCCAAGATGTCCTCGAAACCCTCGGGGTCGGTCACGGTGCGCGCGGTGAAGGCCTCGTGCTCGACCTCGACGGCCTCGTTGTGCGCGACCGGGTCGTAGGCGGACAGGACCTTGCCCAGCGCCGTGGAGTGCAGCGGCTGCATGGCGCCGACCTCCAGGACCTGGCGGCTGTCGTCGGGCCGGAAGACGTGGTGGACGATCAGCACGCCCTGCTGGTGCAGGACGCCGAGATGGACGCTCTCCCCGCTGGAGCGGGCCAGGTCGTCGGTCCACACCAGGGCGCGGGCCCGCAGCTCGTGCACGTCCAGGTAGCTGTTGCCGAGGCGCAGGAGCTCGGCGCCCAGCTGGTAGCGGCCGGACGCGGGGTCCTGCTCGACGAAGCCCTCCGCCTGGAGGGTGCGCAGGATGCCGTGGGCCGTGCCCTTGGCCAGGTCGAGGGCGGAGGCGATCTCCGAGAGACCGAGCCGTCGCTCGCCGCCCGCGAGCAGTCGCAGCATCGCCGCGGCCCTTTCGAGCGACTGGATGTTGCGTGCCATCGCAGCCCCGACCTCCGTACCTCACACCACATATCGACGTTCGACAATGCTGAACACTATCGGTCGTTGTCGACCTCTCGCCAATGCCCGGACAGCACGCGTCGCCCCGCTCTCCCGGGTCAAGCACCTGTTCGAGCCAGGCCCGGGGTCCTGTCCACCGCCGTCCGCCCCGTGGACGTCTTCCCAAAGGGACCTTGGTCCCGGCTACCCTGGCCGGGTGCGCCCGCCCACAGCGGGCGCAAAGCCGACAGCCGTCGCACTCCAGGGAGCTCTTACATGGCCTCGTCGCCAACCCCGTCCGCGCAGTCCACGCCCGTCTCGGCCGAGAGCAAGGTCCGGGCCGAAGCCCTCCGCGAGGCCCTCGCCACCCGTGTGGTCGTGGCCGACGGCGCGATGGGCACGATGCTCCAGGCCCAGGACCCCACCCTCGAGGACTTCCAGCACCTCGAGGGCTGCAACGAGGTCCTGAACATCACCCGCCCCGACATCGTGCGTTCCGTGCACGAGGAGTACTTCGCGGTCGGCGTCGACTGCGTCGAGACCAACACCTTCGGCGCGAACTTCGCCGCCCTGAGCGAGTACGACATCCCCGAGCGGAACTTCGAGCTCTCCGAGGCCGGCGCCCGCATCGCCCGCGAGGTCGCCGACGAGTACACCGCCCGTACGGGACAGCAGCGCTGGGTGCTCGGCTCCATGGGCCCCGGCACCAAGCTGCCCACCCTCGGCCACGCCCCCTACGCCACCCTGCGCGACGCCTACCAGATCAACGCCGAGGGCATGATCGCCGGTGGCGCCGACGCGCTCCTGGTGGAGACGACCCAGGACCTCCTGCAGACCAAGGCCGCGATCCTCGGCGCCCGCCGCGCCCTGGAGGCCACCGGCGCGAACCTCCCGGTGATCTGCTCGGTCACCGTCGAGACCACCGGCACCATGCTGCTCGGCTCGGAGATCGGCGCCGCCCTGACGGCCCTGGAGCCGCTCGGCATCGACATGATCGGCCTGAACTGCGCGACCGGCCCCGCCGAGATGAGCGAGCACCTGCGCTATCTGGCCCGCCACTCGCGCGTCCCGATCTCCTGCATGCCCAACGCGGGCCTGCCCGTCCTCGGCAAGAACGGCGCCCACTACCCCCTGACGGCGCCCGAGCTGGCCGACGCCCAGGAGTCCTTCGTACGCGAGTACGGCCTCTCCCTGGTCGGCGGCTGCTGCGGCACCACCCCCGAGCACCTGCGCCAGGTCGTCGAGCGCGTGCGCGGTGTGCAGGCCCCGGCCCGCGACCCGCACCCCGAGCCGGGCGCCGCGTCCCTCTACCAGACCGTGCCGTTCCGCCAGGACACCGCCTACATGGCGATCGGCGAGCGCACGAACGCCAACGGCTCGAAGAAGTTCCGCGAGGCCATGCTGGAGGGCCGCTGGGACGACTGCGTGGAGATGGCCCGCGACCAGATCCGCGAGGGCGCGCACATGCTCGACCTCTGCGTCGACTACGTCGGCCGGGACGGCGTCAAGGACATGGCGGAGCTGGCCGGCCGCTTCGCCACCGCCTCCACCCTGCCCATCGTCCTGGACTCCACCGAACTCCCCGTCCTGCAGGCCGGTCTGGAGAAGCTCGGCGGCCGCGCGGTCATCAACTCCGTCAACTACGAGGACGGCGACGGCCCCGAGTCCCGCTTCGCGAAGGTCACCGCCCTCGCCAAGGAGCACGGCGCCGCCCTGATCGCGCTCACCATCGACGAGGAGGGCCAGGCCCGCACCGTCGAGCACAAGGTCGCCGTCGCCGAACGCCTGATCGAGGACCTGACCGGCAACTGGGGCATCCACGAGTCGGACATCCTCGTCGACACCCTGACCTTCACCATCTGCACCGGTCAGGAGGAGTCCCGCAAGGACGGCCTGCACACCATCGAGGCCATCCGCGAACTCAAGCGCCGCCACCCGGACGTGCAGACCACACTCGGCCTGTCCAACATCTCCTTCGGCCTCAACCCCGCCGCCCGCGTCCTGCTCAACTCCGTCTTCCTGGACGAGTGCGTCAAGGCCGGCCTGGACTCCGCGATCGTCCACGCCTCCAAGATCCTGCCCATCGCCCGCTTCGACGACGAGCAGGTCACCACCGCCCTCGACCTCATCTACGACCGCCGCGCCGAGGGGTACGACCCCCTGCAGAAGCTCATGCAGCTCTTCGAGGGCGTCAACATGAAGTCGATGAAGGCGGGCAAGGCCGAGGAACTGCTCGCCCTGCCGCTGGAGGAGCGCCTCAAGCGCCGCATCATCGACGGCGAGAAGAACGGCCTGGAGGCCGACCTCGACGAGGCCCTGACCGACACGCCCGCCCTCGACATCGTCAACAACACCCTCCTGGAGGGCATGAAGGTCGTCGGCGAGCTGTTCGGCTCCGGCCAGATGCAGCTGCCGTTCGTGCTCCAGTCCGCCGAGGTCATGAAGACGGCCGTCGCCTACCTCGAACCGCACATGGAGAAGGTCGAGGGCGACGAGGCGGGCAAGGGCACCATCGTGCTCGCCACCGTCCGCGGCGACGTGCACGACATCGGCAAGAACCTCGTCGACATCATCCTGTCCAACAACGGCTACAACGTCGTCAATCTCGGCATCAAGCAGCCCGTAGGAGCGATCCTGGACGCCGCCGCCGAGCACAAGGCCGACGTCATCGGCATGTCCGGCCTCCTGGTCAAGTCCACCGTGATCATGAAGGAGAACCTGGAGGAGCTGAACCAGCGCGGCATGTCCGCCGACTTCCCGGTGATCCTCGGCGGCGCCGCCCTCACCCGCGCCTATGTCGAACAGGACCTCCACGAGATCTACGAGGGCGAAGTGCGCTACGCCCGCGACGCCTTCGAGGGCCTGCGCCTGATGGACGCCCTCATCGCCGTCAAGCGCGGCGTGCCCGGCGCGTCCCTGCCCGAGCTGAAGCAGCGCCGCGTGCCCACCAAGGCCACCGCGGCCGTCCTGGAGGCGCAGGACGAGGGGCCCGCCCGCTCGGACGTCGCCACCGACAACCCCGTGCCCACCCCGCCGTTCTGGGGCACCCGCGTCATCAAGGGCATCCAGCTCAAGGAGTACGCCTCCTGGCTCGACGAGGGCGCCCTCTTCAAGGGCCAGTGGGGCCTGAAGCAGGCGCGCACCGGCGACGGACCCTCGTACGAGGAACTGGTCGAGACCGAGGGCCGCCCGCGGCTGCGCGGCTGGCTGGACGAGCTGCAGACCCGCAACCTGCTGGAGGCGGCCGTCGTGCACGGCTACTTCCCGTGCGTGTCCAAGGGCGACGACCTGATCATCCTGAACGACGACGGCTCGGAGCGCACGCGGTTCACCTTCCCGCGCCAGCGCCGCGGCCGCCGCCTGTGCCTCGCGGACTTCTTCCGCCCGGAGGAGTCCGGCGAGCGGGACGTCGTCGGCCTGCAGGTGGTCACCGTCGGCTCGAAGATCGGCGAGGCGACGGCCGAGCTGTTCGCCGCCGACTCCTACCGCGACTACCTCGAACTGCACGGCCTGTCCGTGCAGCTGGCCGAGGCCCTCGCCGAGTACTGGCACGCCCGGGTCCGCGCCGAGCTGGGCTTCGGCGGCGAGGACCCCGGCGACGTGGAGGACATGTTCGCCCTGAAGTACCGGGGCGCCCGCTTCTCGCTCGGCTACGGCGCCTGTCCCGACCTGGAGGACCGCGCGAAGATCGCCGAACTCCTGCGGCCGGAGCGGATCGGCGTCCAGCTCTCCGAGGAGTTCCAGCTCCACCCGGAGCAGTCCACGGACGCGATCGTCATCCACCACCCCGAGGCGAAGTATTTCAACGCGCGCTGATCCGGCCCGGTCGTACACTGGTCGGTCCAGCAGAGGCCGGTCGCTTCCTTGCTCCCAGCAGGCGACCGGCCTTGTCGTCCCCCACGGAAGGTGTGGTCGCATGACCAGTACGGTTCCTGCGCTCGGCACTCGAACGGCCGAAGGCTCCGCACTCCAGGCCGTCCTCCTCGACATGGACGGCACCCTCGTGGACACCGAGGGCTTCTGGTGGGACGCCGAGGTCGAGGTGTTCAAGCGGCTGGGCCACACGCTCGACGAGGCCTGGCGGGACGTCGTCGTCGGCGGCCCCATGACGCGCAGCGCCGGCTTCCTCATCGACTCCACGGGCGCCGACATCTCCCTCGCGGAGCTGACCGTGCTGCTCAACGACGGCTTCGAGGAGCGCATCAGCCGCTCCCTGCCGCTGATGCCGGGCGCCGCGCGGCTGCTGGCCGAGTTGGCCGCCCACGAGGTGCCGACGGCGCTCGTCTCCGCCTCGCACCGGCGCATCATCGACCGCGTCCTGGAGTCGATCGGTGCCCACCACTTCGAACTGACCGTCGCGGGCGACGAGGTGGCCCGCACCAAGCCCCACCCCGACCCCTACCTCCTGGCGGCCGCGGGGCTCGGCGCGCACCCCGCCCGGTGCGCCGTCGTCGAGGACACCGCGACCGGGGTCGCCGCCGCGGAGGCCGCCGGCTGCCGCGTGGTGGCCGTCCCCTCGGTCGCGCCCATCCCCGCGGTGGCGGGGCGCACGGTCGTCTCCTCCCTCGAAGACGTCAACCTTCCTTTCCTGCAAAGGCTCATGACCCTCTGACAGTTCCGTTTCACGCCTGCTGGGGGCTGTGACGTTTCCCACTTCGAGGGGGGTCGACAGCGGGATCGGCATGTGCAGAACCCCCCTTGGGGGTGTCGGAAGGCGTGGCGTTTGGTCCGGGTTTGGTGGGGGCGTGCACGAAACCTTCCGGTGTCGGGTTATCGGTGCGTCCACGCCCGGTTTCGCTGCGTGATGGGGGCACTCCTTCCACCCCCATCCGGCGCTCAACCGGTGCGGACTAATGTCGTCGCGAGAACATCGCCCCACCCCCGTGCCCCACCAACCCACACCCCGCGTTGCGGGATTCACGGGATCCAAGAGCTCTGGAGAACGTCGAGCATGAACCGCAAGACTTTGGTGCTGCCGGCCGTCATAGGTCTGCTCGCCCCCGCGCTCGCCGCGTGCGGTGGCTCGGGCAGCGGCGACGGGGACGACGCGATCGCCGTCGGCACCACGGACGCGTTCGCCATCTCCAAGGAGGTCCCGGCGCCGTTCGACCCCGCGTACGCCTATGACGCCGGGTCCTGGAACCTGCTGCGCCAGACCATCCAGACCCTCATGGCCCAGCCGCGCGGCGACGGCGAACCCCAGCCCGAGGCGGCCGAGAGCTGCGGCTTCACCGACACGGGCAACGAGCGCTACGCCTGCACCCTGCGCAAGGGCCTGACGTTCTCCGACGGCAAGCCGCTGACGGCCGCCGACGTGAAGTTCTCCATCGAGCGCGTGCGGGACATCAAGCTCAAGTACCCCAGCGGTTCGGACGCCCTGGTCGCCAACGTCGAAGAGATCGAGACCCAGGGCGACCGCGAGGTCGTCTTCCATCTCAAGACCCCGGACGCGACGTTCCCGTACAAGCTGGCCACGCCCACCGCGGGCATCGTCAGCAAGGAGCAGTACGGCAAGAACAAGCTGCGCGAGGGCTTCGAGGTCTCCGGCTCCGGGCCGTACCTGGCCGAGCAGGAGGTCGAGGACAACCGCCTGGTCAAGACGGTGTTCACCAAGAACCCCAAGTACAAGGGCTCGTTCAAGCCGCAGAGCGACAAGGTGGAGCTGCGCACCTTCGCGGACGCCGAGGCCATGGGCAAGGCGCTCGAGGACGGCGACATCGACCTGATGACGCGCACCATGTCGCCCGAGCAGGTCAAGGAGCTCGACGGCTCCTCGCACAAGAAGATCGACCTGGTCGAGATGCAGGGCCTGGAGATCCGCTACCTCGCGTTCGACACCGACGCCCCCACGGTCAAGAGCAAGGCCGTGCGCCAGGCCATGGCCCAGGTCGTCGACCGCGGCGCGCTGGCCTCGGCGGTGTACGGCTCGACGGCCGAACCGCTGTACTCGCTGGTGCCCTCCACCATCACGGGCCACGCCAACTCGTTCTTCAACAAGTACAACAACCCGAGCCCGGCCAAGGCCCGTTCGCTGCTGAACAAGGCGAACATCTCCACGCCGGTCAAGCTCACCCTGCACTACACCACGGACCACTACGGCCCGGGCACCAAGAAGGAGTTCGAGGTGCTGCGCGAGCAGCTGAACGACTCCGGGGTGTTCGACGTCTCCATCAAGGGCACGCCGTGGAGCACGTTCCGCGCGGCCGAGCGCGACGGCAAGTACGACGTGTACGGCATGGGCTGGTTCCCCGACTTCCCCGACGCCGACAACTTCCTCGCGCCGTTCCTCGACAAGGACAACTTCCTCGGCTCGCCGTACGTCAACCGCGACATCAACGACCAGCTGATCCCCACCTCGCGCCGTGAGGCCGACCGGCTGGCCGCGTCCAAGAGCATCCGCAAGATCCAGGACATCGTCGCCGAGGACGTCCCGGTGCTCCCGCTGTGGCAGGGCAAGCAGTACATCGCCGCGCGGGACGACATCACGGGCGCGCAGTGGGCCCTCAACGCCTCCTCCAACCTCCAGCTCTGGGAGCTGGGCCGCGGCGTGAGCGGCTGAGCCCCACCCGCTCCCACCCCCACCGCACGACCACAACACCAAAGGCACGTACGTGAAATCTCGTAACCAGTGGCTGGCCCTCCCCCTCACGGGTGGGCTCGCCGCCGCCCTGCTGACCGGCTGCGGAACGGAGTCGGGCGGGGCGGGGGACACGGGCGACGCCGTCGTGATGGGGATGTCGGACGACGTCCTCGCCACCGACCCGGCATCCGGCTACGACCCCGGCTCGTGGCTGCTGTTCAACAACGTCTTCCAGTCCCTCCTGAGCTTCCCCAAGGGCGCCACCGAGCCCGAGCCGGAGGCGGCCAAGAGCTGCGGCTTCACCGACACGGAGACCAAGGTCTTCAAGTGCGAGCTGCGTGACGGGCTGAAGTTCAGCAATGGCAACGCCCTGACCTCGAAGGACGTCAAGTTCTCCTTCGACCGCATGCGCAAGATCAACGACGCCGCCGGTCCGGCGATCATGTTCCCGATGCTGGACAGCGTCCGCACCCCCGACGCCAAGACCGTCGTCTTCCGGCTCAAGTACGCCGACGCGACCTTCCCCAGCAAGATCGCCTCGGGCGCCGGCTCGATCGTGGACCACCGCGAATACGCCCTGGACAAGCTGCGCGAGGACGGCAAGGCGGTCGGCTCCGGCCCGTACACGCTCGACTCGTTCGGCAAGGAGCAGGCGACCTTCTCCGTCAACTCCTCCTACAAGGGCACCGCCAAGGCCAAGAACGAGGGCGTGGCCCTCAAGT
Organism: Streptomyces sp. NPDC034037; assembly: GCF_055575715.1. Classification (NCBI taxonomy): domain Bacteria; kingdom Bacillati; phylum Actinomycetota; class Actinomycetes; order Kitasatosporales; family Streptomycetaceae; genus Streptomyces; species Streptomyces sp. NPDC034037. The sequence goes on from NZ_JBVISC010000007.1 coordinate 200,338, forward strand.
TCTTCCACGGCGACCAGAAGGGCCTGAAGAAGGCGCTCCTGGACAACGACGTCGACCTGGCCTACCGAGGCCTCGCCGCCGCCGACATCGCGGACATCGAGCAGGACACCTCTGCGGCCGGCAAGGACGTCGACATCGTCGAGGGCACCAGCGCCGAGGTGCAGCACCTGGTCTTCAACATGAAGGACCCGGTGGCCGGCAAGCTCGGCGTGCGCAAGGCCATCGCCTACCTGCTGGACCGGGACGCCCTGGTCCAGCAGGTCTACCAGAACTCGGCCACGCCGCTGTACTCGATCGTCCCGGCGGGCATCGGCAGCCACAACACCGCCTTCTTCGACACCTACGGCGCCCGTCCGCAGCGCGCGAAGGCCCTCTCCGCGCTGCGCGGCGCCGGCGTCGAGGGCAAGGTCAAGCTCACGCTCTGGTCGACGCCCTCGCGCTACGGTCCGGCCACGGACCAGGAGATGAAGGCGATCGCCGCGCAGCTCAACGACTCGGGCCTGTTCGACGCCGACGTGAAGTCCGTCGAGTTCGAGCAGTACGAGAAGGACATCGCGGCCGGCAAGTACGGCGTCTACGTGAAGGGCTGGGTGCCGGACTACCCGGACCCGGACAACTTCACGCAGCCCTTCTTCGGCAAGGGCAACGTCCTCGGGAACCACTTCGAGAACAGCGACATCACCACGAAGATCATCCCCCGCACGGCGACCGAGAGCGACCGCGGCAGGACCGACAAGCAGTACGCCGAGCTCCAGGACATCGTGGCCGAGCAGCTGCCGATCCTGCCGGTCTGGCAGGCCAAGCAGTACGCCGTCGTCCGCGACAACGTCTACGGCGTGGAGTCCTGCCTGGACGCCTCGACGGTCTTCCGGTTCTGGGAGATCAGCAAGGGCTGAACGCGGGAGACCGCATGACGACGGTGGCCGCCCCCCTCGGGGGACGGCCACCGTCGTCGTTACTTCACACCCTCGGCCCCGGCCTACTGCGCGCCGGGACGCACCAGCCCGCTCTCGTACGCGTACACCGCGGCCTGCACCCGGTCGCGCAGGCCCAACTTCGTGAGCACATGGCCGACATGGGTCTTCACCGTCGTCTCGCTGACGAAGAGGTCCGCGGCGATCTCCGCGTTCGAAAGGCCCCGCGCCACCAGCTTCAGGACCTCCACCTCGCGGTCGGTGAGCGTGTGCAGGGTGTCCGGCACCGGCTCGTCGCCCGAGGGGAGATGCGCCGAGTACTTGTCGAGCAGCCGGCGCGTGATGCTCGGCGCGAGCATCGCCTCGCCCGCGGCGACCACGCGGATCGCCTGCACCAGCTCGTTCGCCGGGGCGTCCTTGAGGAGGAAACCGCTGGCACCGGCGCGCAGCGCCTCCACCACGTACTCGTCCAGGTCGAAGGTGGTCAGCACCAGGACCTTCGCCGGACCGTCCCGGCCGGGCCCGGTGATCTGCCGGGTCGCCTCGACGCCGTCCATCCGCGGCATGCGGATGTCCATCAGCACCACATCGGGCTGCAGCGCCCGCACCTGGTCAAGAGCCTGGAGGCCGTCTCCGGCCTCGCCCACGACCGCGATGTCCTGCTCGGCCTCCAGAATCATCCGGAACCCGGTGCGCAACAGCGGCTGGTCGTCGACCAGTAGGACGCGGATCGCCACGTAACTCTCCTTAGCTAGCCCGGCCCCATTCTGCCCTGCTCGCCCTCGGCGGACTCGGGCACCCTCACCGGAAGCGGATACGGCGGGGGAGTCCCGCCGAACTCCGGACACACCGCCTGATGATCACACCAACCGCACAGTTTCGTCGGCCGGGGGCGCCACTCACCGGTCGCCGTCGCCCGCTCGATCGCCTCCCAGAGCGCGAGCAGCTTCCGCTCGACCCGCTCCAGGTCCGCGACGACCGGGTCGTACGTGATGACGTCACCGCTGCCCAGGTACACCAGCTGCAGGCGGCGCGGGACGACGCCCTTCAGCCGCCAGACCACCAGGGCGTAGAACTTCATCTGGAACAGCGCGCCCTCCGCGTACTGCGGACGCGGGGCCTTGCCCGTCTTGTAGTCGACGATGCGGACCTCGCCCGAGGGGGCGACGTCGACGCGGTCGATGATGCCCCGCAGCCTCAGGCCCGACTCCAGCTCCGCCTGCACGAACAGCTCGCGCTCGGCGGGCTCCAGCCGGGTCGGGTCCTCCAGGGTGAACCAGCGCTCGACGAGCTTCTCGGCGTCCGACAGCCAGCGCGCCATCCGCTCGCCCTCCGGATCGTCGGCGAACAGCTCGGTCAGCTCGGGCCTGGCCTCGCGCAGCCGGTCCCACTGGCCGGGGATGAGCGACTTGGCGCGCGGCGCCGTGCGCTCACTCGCGGGCGCGTCGAAGAGTCTTTCCAGAACGGCGTGGACCAGCGTGCCCCTGGTGGCGGCCTCGCTCGGCTTCTCGGGCAGCTTGTCGATCACCCGGAACCGGTAGAGCAGGGGGCACTGCATGAAATCGCCCGCGCGCGAGGGCGACAGGGATGCCGGGCGCACGGCCGCCGCGACACCTTCGGTGCTGGTTTCCATAGGGACAGACCCTACGACCCGCCACCGACAACAGCCGCATACCATCGACGGCAGACCCTCTCGCCCTGCATGATCGTGTGGGTGATCGCGCCATTCCGGGCGAGGGACGCATCGAACGAGGGGACATCGTGGACGAGAGCGGCGAGAGCGGCAGGCCGCAGTCCGACGGCGCACAGGGCCCGCGGCAGGGCGACACGGCCGCCCCCTCCGAGCCGACGCGCCCAAAGACGCGGCACCCCGACAAGGCCGACGAGGCCGCCGCGCCGGACGAGGCGGACGGGCCCGGAGGAACGCCCCGCCCCGGGGCCGCGGACACCCCGCCCCCCACGAAGCGGCAGGAGCAGGAGGAGGAGATCCCCGCCTCCCTGACCAAGGCCCTGCGTGAGATCCCCCGGCCCGGGCCACCCGAGGACGGGCCGCGCCCCACCAGGAAGGGGCCGCCGAGGCCCGGCCCCGGCAAGGAGCGCAAGAACCCCGGCGGCGGGCTGCTCATGGGCAGGCCCTTCGGCGTGCCCGTCTACGTCGCGCCCAGCTGGTTCCTCGTCGCCGCCCTCATCACCTGGGTCTTCGGCGGCCAGCTCGACCGCGTCCTGCCCGAGCTGGGCGGCGCCCGCTACCTCGTCTCCCTCTTCTTCGCCGTCGCCTTCTACGCCTCCGTCCTGGTGCACGAGCTGGCCCACACCGTCGCGGCCCTGCGCTTCAAGCTGCCGGTGCGCCGCATCCAGCTCCAGTTCTTCGGCGGAGTCTCCGAGATCGAGAAGGAGTCCGAGACCCCGGGCAGGGAGTTCGTCCTCGCCTTCGTCGGCCCCCTGCTCTCGCTCGTGCTCGCCGCCGTCTTCTACGCCGGCATGCGCGTCGTCGAGCCGGGCACCGTCCCCGGCGTGCTCCTCGCCGGCCTGATGGTCTCCAACCTCATCGTCGCCGCCTTCAACCTCCTGCCCGGCCTGCCCCTCGACGGCGGCCGCATGCTGCGCGCCGTCGTCTGGAAGATCACCGGGCGGCCCATGAGCGGTACCGTCGCCGCCGCCTGGGTGGGCCGCGTCCTCGCCGTCTCCGTGCTCATCGGGCTGCCCCTGCTCAACCAGTCCGGCGCCCTCGGCGGCGAATCGCAGGACATCGGCGGCATGAACACCGTCACCGACGCCCTGCTCGCCGCCATCCTCGCCGCGATCATCTGGACCGGCGCCGGGAACAGCCTGCGCATGGCCCGGCTGCGCGAACACCTGCCCGAACTGCGCGCCCGCACCCTGACCCGCCGCGCCGTCCCCGTCGAGTCCCACACCCCCCTCTCCGAGGCGCTGCGCCGGGCCAACGACGCCGGGGCCCGCGCCCTCGTGGTCGTCGACCCCGACGGCGACCCGATGGCGGTCGTCCGCGAGGCGGCCATCGTCTCCGTGCCCCAGCACCGCCGCCCCTGGGTCGCGGTCAGCGGCCTCGCCCAGGACATCACCGAGGGCATGCGGATCTCCGCCGAGCTGGTCGGCGAGGAACTGCTCGACACGCTGCGGGCCACCCCCGCCACGGAGTACCTGGTCATCGAGGAGTCCGGGGAGATCTACGGAGTGCTCTCCACCGCCGACGTCGAGCGCGCCTTCGTCAAGGCGATGGCCCGGCCGTCCTGAGCCCCGCCCCCCCTCACGCGGCTACCGGCGGAGGGCAGGGGCATACGTCGCCCCCCCGGCCCGCCTGACCTCGGGGATGGTCCGGAGCCCCCCGCGCGGCCGGTAGTCTGTTCGCATGTCCGAACCGACCGGTGCCGCCCGCCGTCGCGGGCCCTTCAAGGTCGGGGACCAGGTCCAGCTCACCGACCCCAAGGGACGCCACTACACGTTCACGCTCGAGGCCGGGAAGAATTTCCACACCCACAAGGGTTCCTTCCCCCACGACGAGCTGATCGGCGCTCCCGAGGGCAGTGTTGTCCGTACCACGGGGAACGTCGCCTACCTGGCGCTGCGCCCCCTGCTCCCCGACTACGTCCTGTCCATGCCCCGCGGCGCCGCCGTGGTCTACCCCAAGGACGCGGGGCAGATCCTGGCCTTCGCCGACATCTTCCCCGGCGCCCGCGTCGTCGAGGCGGGTGTGGGCTCCGGCTCGCTCAGCAGCTTCCTGCTGCGCGCCATCGGCGACCAGGGGATGCTGCACTCCTACGAGCGCCGCGAGGACTTCGCCGACATCGCCCGGCAGAACGTGGAGCGCTACTTCGGCGGCCCCCACCCCGCCTGGCAGCTCACCGTCGGCGACCTCCAGGACAACCTCAGCGACACCGAGGTCGACCGCGTCATCCTCGACATGCTCGCCCCCTGGGAGTGCCTGGAGGCCGTCTCCAAGGCGCTCGTCCCCGGCGGCATCCTGTGCTGCTACGTGGCGACCACCACCCAGCTCGCCAGGACCGTGGAGTCCATCCGCGAGATCGGCGGCTTCAACGAGCCGACCGCCTGGGAATCGATGATCCGCAATTGGCACATCGAGGGCCTCGCCGTCCGCCCGGATCACCGCATGATCGGGCACACCGGCTTCCTGCTCACCGCCCGCCGCCTCGCGGACGGCGTGGAGCCCCCCATGCGCCGCCGTCGCCCCGCCAAGGGCGCCTATGGTGACGACTACTCCGGCCCGAACGCCGACGGCGGCACCCCGCGCTGACCCGCGCGGCCGCCGTACGGCCAAGAAGCGGGCGCCGCCGCCGAGTTCCCCGACCGACCGGGGAACTCGGCGGCGGCGTCGTTTCGTTGACGGGACACCAGCCGCGTACCGCCGCGCACCAAAAGAGATCCGGGTACCCGGGGACCCCGGTGTTCCACCTCACTGTGACGTATGGCACGATGCTGGCCACCCCACCGGCACAGCTCTCACAGGAGACACTTCCTCGTGCAGCACCCCGCCGTCCCGGCCCAGGCGCACACCACCGCCCGCCCCGCCCACTGGCTGGCCATCGCCGCCGCGCTGGCCGCCGTCGTCACGGGCGCGGCCTTCCTCCAGCCCGACCCGGCGACCGCCGCGCAGTCGACGCCGCAGACGCGGGGCGGAGCCCTCGCGGGCGCGCCCGCGCCGGCCGCCGCGCCCGACCCCGCCTCGGTCACCTTCCCCCTCGACTGCGGCACCGTGCGCCCCGTCGTGAAGCAGAAGGCCACCGGCGACCTCGACGGGGACGGCAGGGCCGAGACGGTGGCCGTCGTGCACTGCCGCGCCGGTTCCGGCACCCCGCCCGACGGGATCTATGTGCTCACCGGCGAGCGCACGGGCAAGGCGCGCGTGGTGGCCACCCTCCTCGACCCGAAGGACCAGCTGACCGCGACCGATTTCGCCGTCCGTGACGGCGCGGTCACCGCGACCCTCCTCGGCTACTCCTCGCTCGACGTCCCCCGCTGCTGCCCCGACCGCGAGGAAGCGGCCAAGTGGCGATGGCGAAACGGCGCGTTCGAGCGGACAGCGCCCGCGGGAGCCCGCAGCGTCTGAGGCGCGGGGCGCGGCGGCTCAGTCGGCGTCGGGGCCGTACACCTCGACCCTGTCCGAAACGCGCCGTACATGGATGCAGTCGCCCGGACACTCCTTCGCGGAGTCGGCGACGTCCTGGAGCAGCGGCAGGGGGACGGGTGTGGTGGCCCCGGGGGCCTGCAGCAACTCGTCCTCGCCGCTCTTCACATAAGCCAGTCCGTCGATGTCCAGCTCGAAGACCTCGGGCGCGTACTGCGCGCAGATGCCGTCCCCGGTGCAGAGGTCCTGGTCGATCCAGACCTCCAGCAGATCGTGGCCCTCACTGCCGGTCTCGGCGTCGTGCCGCACGGTCATCTCTCCTGCCGGTCGTTTCGTCGAGCCGCCCGGCCGATCGGTAAGTCGGGCCAGCTCTGACGGGTGTTGAACGCTTCGACGATACAACCGCCCGCTTTCCGATGTTGTTGGGTGGGTATTCACCTGGTGTGAGGGGAAGCGCAAGGGTGAAGATCGGACACACCCCTTTGTCTTTGTGATCTAGGGGTTTCAATCGACACCCACCCAGGTAGGGTCTGGAAGCGTCCAGCTCCCCTTGGAGGAGGTGAGGACCGTGGCAGCCCACGACGACGACAACAACCGCGGCATCCGGCCGGGACGAGGGTCTGAGGACCCCGCCGGTCAGGTTGCCTATCTCGAGCAGGAAATCGCCGTCCTGCGACGCAAGCTCGCCGACTCTCCGCGTCATACGAGGATTCTCGAAGAGCGGATCGTCGAGCTGCAGACCAACCTGGCCGGCGTGTCCGCGCAGAACGAGCGGCTCGCCAACACGCTCCGCGAGGCCCGCGACCAGATCGTGGCCCTCAAGGAGGAAGTCGACCGGCTCGCGCAGCCGCCGGCCGGCTTCGGGGTCTTCCTCGTGGCCAACGAGGACGGCACGGCGGACATCTTCACCGGGGGCCGCAAGCTCCGGGTGAACGTCAGCCCCAGCGTGGAGCTCGAAGAGCTCAAGCGCGGCCAGGAAGTAATGCTCAACGAAGCGCTCAACGTGGTCGAGGCCATGGAGTACGAGAGCGTCGGCGACATCGTCACCCTCAAGGAGATCCTCGAGGACGGCGACCGAGCCCTGGTGGTCGGACACACCGACGAAGAGAGAGTGGTGCGGCTCGCCGAACCCCTCCTCGACGTCACCATCCGCCCGGGCGACGCCCTGCTGCTCGAACCCCGCTCCGGGTACGTCTACGAGGTCGTGCCGAAGAGCGAGGTCGAGGAACTCGTCCTCGAAGAAGTGCCCGACATCAGCTACGAGAAGATCGGTGGTCTCGGCGGCCAGATCGAGATGATCCGGGACGCCGTCGAGCTTCCGTACCTCTATCCCGACCTCTTCAAGGAGCACGAACTGCGGCCGCCCAAGGGTGTGCTGCTGTACGGGCCCCCCGGCTGCGGCAAGACACTGATCGCCAAAGCCGTCGCCAACTCCCTTGCCAAGAAGGTCGCCGAGGTCACCGGCCAGCCCGCGGGGAAGAGCTACTTCCTCAACATCAAGGGCCCCGAGCTCCTCAACAAGTACGTCGGCGAGACCGAGCGCCACATCCGCCTGGTCTTCCAGCGTGCCCGGGAGAAGGCGAGCGAGGGCACCCCCGTCATCGTCTTCTTCGACGAGATGGAATCCCTCTTCCGCACCCGCGGATCCGGTGTCAGCTCGGACGTGGAGAACACCATCGTCCCCCAGCTGCTCGCCGAGATCGACGGCGTGGAAGGGCTGGAGAACGTCATCGTCATCGGCGCCTCCAACCGCGAGGACATGATCGACCCCGCGATCCTGCGGCCCGGACGACTCGACGTCAAGATCAAGATCGAGCGCCCGGACGCCGAGGCCGCGAAGGACATCTTCGCCAAGTACCTCACCGAGCGGCTCCCGCTGCACGCCGACGATCTGGCCGAGCACAGTGCCGACCGGCACGCCACCGTGCACGGCATGATCCAGTCCGTCGTCGAGCAGATGTACGCGGAGTCCGAGGAGAACCGCTTCCTCGAGGTGACGTACGCCAACGGCGACAAGGAAGTCCTGTACTTCAAGGACTTCAACTCCGGCGCCATGATCGAGAACATCGTGGGCCGCGCCAAGAAGATGGCCATCAAGGCCTTCTTGGAGGCGAACCAGAAGGGCATCAGGGTCTCGCACCTCCTCCAGGCTTGCATCGACGAGTTCAAGGAGAACGAGGACCTGCCCAACACCACCAACCCCGACGACTGGGCCCGCATCTCCGGCAAGAAGGGCGAGCGGATCGTGTACATCCGCACCCTTGTCACCGGAAAGCAGGGCGCGGACACCGGACGCTCCATCGACACGGTGGCCAACACCGGTCAGTACCTGTAGAACCCAGGGCGGCTGCGGGTGTCCTTCACGGGTACCCGCGGCCGTCTGCTTTTCAACGAAGGCAATGATCTGCCCACCAGCGCAAAGGCGTTCTAGGCTCTGCGGTACCGCCGAGTCGCGCAGTGCGGGGACGGGCACCGCACACGCACCGGAGCACCAGCGGTACTTGAGCGCCGTTCCCGGACGGGAGCGCCGCCGGGCAAGGAGGGCCGCATGACCGTACGGCGAGTAATGGGCATCGAGACGGAGTACGGCATCTCCGTCCCCGGCCACCCCAACGCCAATGCCATGCTCACCTCGTCCCAGATCGTCAACGCCTATGCCGCGGCGATGCACCGGGCGCGACGCGCCCGCTGGGACTTCGAGGAGGAGAACCCGCTGCGGGACGCGCGGGGTTTCGACCTCGCCCGCGAGGCCGCCGACTCCAGCCAGCTGACCGACGAGGACATCGGCCTCGCCAACGTCATCCTCACCAACGGCGCGCGGCTGTACGTCGACCACGCGCACCCCGAGTACAGCTCGCCGGAGATCACCAACCCCCTGGACGCCGTCCTGTGGGACAAGGCCGGCGAGCGCATCATGGCCGAGGCCGCCGACCGCGCGGCCCAGCTCCCCGGGGCCCAGCCGATCCACCTGTACAAGAACAACACCGACAACAAGGGCGCCTCCTACGGCACGCACGAGAACTACCTGATGAAGCGGGAGACCGCCTTCTCGGACATCGTGCGCCACCTCACGCCCTTCTTCGTCTCCCGGCAGGTCGTCACCGGCGCCGGGCGCGTCGGCATCGGCCAGGACGGCCACGAGCACGGCTTCCAGCTCAGCCAGCGCGCCGACTACTTCGAGGTCGAGGTGGGCCTGGAGACGACGCTGAAGCGGCCCATCATCAACACCCGGGACGAGCCGCACTCGGACGCGGAGAAGTACCGCAGGCTGCACGTCATCATCGGCGACGCGAACCTCTCGGAGATCTCCACCTACCTCAAACTGGGCACCACCTCGCTCGTCCTCGCCATGATCGAGGACGGCTTCATCGCCGTCGACCTGGCCGTGGACCAGCCGGTGCGCACCCTGCACGAGGTCTCCCACGACCCCACGCTCCAGCATCTGGTCACGCTCCGCAGCGGCCGCTCACTGACCGCGGTGCAGCTGCAGATGGAGTACTTCGAGCTGGCCCGCAAGTACGTCGAGGAGCGCTACGGCTCCGACGCCGACGAGCAGACCAAGGACGTCCTGGCCCGCTGGGAGGACGTGCTCGGCCGCCTGGAGAGCGACCCGATGAGCCTGTCCGGAGAGCTGGACTGGGTCGCCAAGCGCGAGCTGATGGAGGGCTACCGCCGCCGTGACGGCCTGGACTGGGACGCGGCGCGGCTGCACCTGGTCGACCTCCAGTACGCCGACGTACGGGCCGAGAAGGGCCTGTACAACCGCCTGGTGGCGCGCGGCAAGATGAAGCGGCTCCTGGACGAGGCGGACGTGGAGCGGGCCAGGACCAAGCCGCCGGAGGACACCCGCGCCTACTTCCGCGGGCGCTGCCTGGAGCAGTACGCGGACGACGTGGCCGCGGCGTCCTGGGACTCGGTCATCTTCGACCTGCCGGGCCGTGACTCTCTGCAACGGGTGCCGACCCTGGAGCCCCTGCGCGGCACCAGGAACCACGTCAAGGAGCTCCTGGACCGCTGCCGCTCGGCAGAGGAACTGGTTCGGGTCCTGTCGGGCGGCTGAAAGGTCACCGGCGGGGGAATCACAGAGGTGGGCCCCGTAGATCGCGCGAACGCGGGGCCGATGTCGGACCCGGCTTGTAGGGTCTGATCAAGATAGGTCCAACCGAGCGAGCGGGGTGAGGCAGATGGCGACCAAGGACACCGGCGGCGGACAGCAGAAGGCGACGCGCTCCACCGAGGAGACCGAGGAGCAGGCGCAGGACGCGCAGGCGTCCGAGGACCTCAAGGAGCGCCAGGAGAAGCTGAACGACGACGTGGACTCCGTGCTGGACGAGATCGACGACGTACTCGAAGAGAACGCCGAGGACTTCGTGAGGTCCTTCGTCCAGAAGGGCGGCCAGTAAGCCGGTCCGGCCCGCGCCCGCGGCGCCGTGCGGACGCGCCGCGGGCAGCCTCCGCATCGCTCGCGCAATCCATGTGGATCACCGCCGCGTGCCGGGTAGGGTCCGTGGCGTAACACGCTTCAACTGCAATTCGGCCATCGGCAAGTTGGGAGACGATCCCGACGCTGTTCGTCGGGCTGCCGCCTATCTGGAGGGATCCTCGTGGAAGTCAATACTCGTAGCACCGGGCGTCTACCGGCTGCCTTCCTGACGCCTGGTTCGTCGTCCTTCATGGATTTCCTGTCCGAGCACCAGCCCGAGATCCTGCCCGGCAATCGCCAGATGCCGCCCACGCAGGGCGTGATCGAAGCTCCGCACGGCACCACCATCCTGGCGGTGACGTTCCCCGGCGGCGTGGTCCTCGCCGGTGACCGCCGGGCCACGATGGGCAATGTCATCGCCTCGCGGGACATGGAGAAGGTCTTCCCGGCCGACGAGTACTCGGCGGTGGGCGTCGCCGGCACGGCGGGCCTCGCCATCGAGATGGTGAAGCTCTTCCAGCTGGAGCTGGAGCACTTCGAGAAGGTGGAGGGCGCCACGCTCTCCCTGGAGGGCAAGGCGAACCGTCTCTCCACGATGATCCGCGGCAATCTCGGCATGGCCATGCAGGGCCTGGCCGTGGTGCCGCTCTTCGCCGGCTATGACGTGGACCGCGAGAAGGGGCGCATCTTCTCGTACGACGTCACGGGCGGCCGCTCCGAGGAGCGCGGGTACGCGGCGACCGGCTCCGGCTCGGTCTTCGCGCGCGGCGCCCTGAAGAAGCTCTACCACGACGGTCTCACGGAGGACCAGGCGACGACCCTGGTGGTCCAGGCGCTGTACGACGCCGCCGACGACGACTCGGCGACCGGCGGCCCGGACGTGGCCCGGCGCATCTACCCCATCGTCACCGTCATCTCCGACGAGGGCTTCCGGCGCCTCACGGACGAGGAGACCTCCGCGATCGCGCGCTCGGTCCTGGACAAGCGGCTGGAACAGCCCGAGGGCCCGCGCGCCGCGCTGCTCTGAGCGGACCGAATTCGTTACCGACTGAAGTTTTTTGACAGAAAGGGACGGATCCGGTGTCGACGCCGTTCTATGTATCACCCCAGCAGCAGATGGCCGACCGGGCGGAATACGCCCGCAAGGGCATCGCGCGCGGTCGCAGTCTGGTCGTCCTGCAGTATGCCGACGGCATCGTCTTCGTCGGCGAGAACCCCTCCCGGGCGCTGCACAAGTTCAGTGAGATCTATGACCGGATCGGTTTCGCCGCCGCCGGCAAGTACAACGAGTACGAGAACCTCCGGATCGGCGGCGTCCGTTACGCCGATCTGCGGGGCTACACCTATGACCGCGACGACGTGACGGCGCGCGGCCTGGCGAATGTGTACGCGCAGACGCTGGGCACGATCTTCTCCAGCGCGGCCGAGAAGCCCTACGAGGTGGAGCTGGTCGTCGCCGAGGTGGGCGAGACGCGCGAGGGCGACCAGATCTACCGCCTTCCGCACGACGGCTCCATCGTCGACGAGCACGGTTCGCTGGCCGTGGGCGGCAACGCCGAGCAGATCAGCCAGTACCTCGACCAGCACCACAACGACAGCATGACGCTGGCGGAGGCCCTGAAGCTGGCCGTGCGGGCGCTCTCGCGCGACACCAACGGCACGGAGCGGGAGATCCCGGCCGAGCGCCTCGAGGTCGCGGTGCTCGACCGCACGCGGCCGCAGCAGCGCAAGTTCAAGCGGATCGTCGGGCGGCAGCTGGCGCGGCTGCTCGACGAGGGCGGCGCGACGGACGCCGCCAGTGACACGGACGAGGGCCCCGGGCCCGTTCAGCGGTCCGGCGGAGACATCGAGTAGTCCGCCGCGGTGCGAGCCCCGCGCTCCGGCCCCTGCGGCCGGGACGCGGGGCGTTCGCGTGCGCGGGGCGCACCCGCGTCAGCGGGCGGGGCCCGTCGAGTCGCGGACGACCAGTTCGACGGGGAGCGGGCCGGCCTGCGGGGTGCGGCCCTCGACGACGGCGACCAGCGCCTCCATGCCGCGCTCGCCGAAGCGCTCGGCGGGCAGGCGCACCGTCGTCAGTTCGGGCTCGACGGCGGTGGCGAGGGTCAGATCGTCGAAACCGGTCACCGAGAGGTCCTCGGGGACGCGCAGCCCGAGCCGGCGCGCGGCCTTGCAGACACCGGCGGCGAGGAAGTCGTCGTCGCAGACGACCGCCGTGGGCCGGGGGCCGGGAGCGGCCAGGGCGGCCTCCGCGGCCGTGCGGGCCGCCTGGACGGTCAGCGGGGCGGTGATCCGGCGCACGGTCGCGCCCGTGCCGTGCAGCGCCGCCGCGAGGGCGTCCGCGCGCACGTCGAAGGTCCAGGAGTCCACCGCCGCCGCGAGGTGCAGGAAGTCGCGGTGGCCGAGGGCCAGCAGATGCTCCGTCACCTGCCGCATGCCGTCGGCCAGGTCGAGGTTGACGGTGGCGGCGCCGAGGCTGCGGGCGGGGTCGCTGTCGAGCATGACCAGCGGCAGGTCGTCGCCGCGGATGGTGGCGAGCGCGTCGGAGGCCATGGAGGAGGCGAGCACGCCGTCCAGGGAGGCGCGCGCCGAGTCGAAGGGGTCGCGGGCCGGGCCGGGGCCCTCGGGGGAGGGGTAGAGCAGGACGCCGAAGCCGTGCCGGGCGGCGACGCGGGCGGCGCCGGTGTGGACGTGCGCGAAGAACTCGTTGGTCAGGGCGGGGACGACGAGCAGCGCCGTCCGGGTCCTGCCGAGCCGCAGATTGCGGGCGGCGAGGTTCGGGCGGTAGCCGAGCTGCCGGGCGGCGGTCCGCACGCGCTCGGCGGTGGGCTCGGCGACCCGGCCGCGCCACTTGTCGCCGAGCACCAGGGAGACGGTCGCCTGGGAGACACCGGCGGCGCGCCCGACGTCGCGGCTCGTGGGGGGCCGGGGGGCGCCGGCTTCCTGCTGTGGCCCGGCCACTGTCACCTCCCTGCTCGTGCCCGCGTCCCGCGCGCACGGTGGACCCGCGTACAGCGCTCATGGTACGTATGACGCTCGACGTTATACGTAAAACCCCGGCCGTGGCGGCGTGGGGGAGGGGCGGTAATGCATGGCTGCGGGATACGCGGAGATCCTCCGGACGCGGTACGCGACGCGCCTGCTCGCGGGGACGCTGGTGGGCCGGCTGCCCAACGCCACGGCGGCGATCACCATCGTGCTGTTCATCCGGGCCGAGGGCGGCACCTACAGCCTGGCCGGCGCCCTCGCCGCGGTGTACGGCGTGGCCAACGCGGTCGGCCAGCCGCTGCTCGGCCGCCTGGTCGACCTGTACGGCCAGCCGCGCGTCCAGCTGCCCGCCGCCCTGCTCTCCGCGCTCGCCATGGCGGCCTTCGCCTTCACCGGCCCCGACCGGCTGCTCCTCGCCCACCTCGCGGTGGGCGTCGCGGGCCTGTGCACACCGCCGCTGGAAGGCGGGCTGCGGGCCCTGTGGCCCCATGTGCTCGGCAAGGAGGAGCAGGTCCACGCGGCGTACGCCATGGACGCGGTCGCCCAGGAGGTGATGTTCACCGTCGGCCCGCTGTTCGTCACCGGCTGCGTGGCCCTGTGGTCGGAACAGGCGGCCCTGCTCGTCGTGAACGCCATCGGCGTGCTGGGCGCCCTGTCCGTGGTGGCTTCGGCGCCGTCCCGGGCGTGGCGTTCGGCCCCCCGGGAGGCGCACTGGCTCGGCGCCCTGCGCTCTCCGGGGCTGCTCGCGCTCCTCGGGGCGTTCCTCTTCGTCGGCGTGGCGCTCGGCTCGATCACCGTCGCCGGCGTGTCGTACGCGGACGCGCACGGCGGCGACGTGGTGTACGGCTGGATGATGGCGGCGATCGGACTCGGCGCCCTGGTCGGCGGTTCCGTCTACGGGGCGCGGCGGTGGAGCGGCGTGCCGGAGCGGCGGCTGAGCGTTCTCGTGGCCCTGCTGGCCCTGGGCTACGTGCCGTTGACGCTGATGCCCGGCGCGCCGGCCATGACCGCGCTCTGCGCCGTCGCCGGCGTCTTCCTCGCGCCGTCGCTGGCCTGCGCGTTCATCATCGTGGACCGGCACGCCCCGCGCGGCACGGTCACCGAGGCGTTCTCCTGGCTGGTGACCACGTTCACGGTCGGGACCTCGCTGGGCACGGCCGGCGCCGGACCGGTGGTCGAGTGGGGCGGGACCGGCTGGGGGTTCGCCGTTCCCTCTCTCGCGGGAGCGGCCGCCCTGCTGGTTTTGCTGGCCACCTCACGGGTACTGGTGCCGGCCGTGCAGGCCCGGGAAACAGAGGTCGTTGCGAGTTCATCGGAAAATGATCGAAACGGTACGGCCGAACCCGGTTTCAGTGCCGGGCATCAGGCGTAATGTTCAGTCATGGACCGCCGCATTTTCGGGCTGGAGAACGAGTACGGCGTCACGTGCACGTTCAGGGGACAGCGCCGCCTGTCGCCTGACGAGGTGGCGCGCTACCTCTTCCGCCGTGTTGTGTCATGGGGCCGCAGCAGCAACGTATTCCTGCGGAACGGCGCCCGCCTCTATCTTGACGTGGGATCACATCCGGAATACGCCACACCCGAATGTGACAATGTGACCGAGCTGGTCACCCACGACAAAGCGGGCGAGCGCATTCTCGAAGGCCTGCTCGTCGACGCCGAACGCCGCCTGCACGAGGAGGGAATCGCGGGCGACGTCTATCTCTTCAAGAACAACACCGACTCGGCGGGTAACTCCTACGGCTGCCACGAGAACTATCTGGTGGCCCGGCACGGGGAGTTCTCCCGGCTCGCGGACATCCTCATCCCCTTCCTCGTCACCCGGCAGCTGCTGTGCGGCGCCGGCAAGGTGTTGCAGACCCCGCGCGGCGCCGTGTACTGCGTGAGCCAGCGCGCCGAGCACATCTGGGAAGGGGTCTCGTCGGCGACGACCCGCTCCCGGCCGATCATCAACACCCGCGACGAACCGCACGCGGACGCCGAGCGCTACCGCAGGCTCCACGTCATCGTCGGCGACTCGAACATGTCCGAGACGACCATGCTCCTCAAGGTGGGCGCCACCGACCTGGTGCTGCGCATGATCGAGGCGGGCACGGTCATGCGCGACCTCACCCTGGAGAACCCCATCCGGGCCATCCGCGAGGTGAGCCACGACATCACCGGCCGCCGCAAGGTGCGCCTGGCCAGCGGCCGCGAGGCCTCGGCCCTCGAAGTGCAGCGCGAGTACTACGAGAAGGCGGTGGACTTCGTCGACCGCCGCGGCATCCGCACCGGCACGGTCGAGCAGGTGCTCGAACTGTGGGGCCGCACGCTGGACGCCATCGAGGCGGAGGACCTCGACCGCATCGGCACCGAGATCGACTGGGTCATGAAGTACAAGCTCATCGAGCGCTACCGCGCCAAGAACAACATGACCATGTCGCATCCGCGGGTCGCCCAGATAGACCTCGCCTACCACGACATCCACCGCCGTCGCGGCCTCTACTACCTCCTGGAGAGGAAGGGCCAAGCCGCCCGCATCTGCAACGACTTGAAGATCTTCGAGGGCAAGTCGGTGCCGCCCCAGACCACCCGGGCGCGGCTGCGCGGCGACTTCATCCGACGCGCCCAGGAGCAGCGCCGTGACTTCACGGTCGACTGGGTGCACCTGAAGCTCAACGACCAGGCGCAGCGCACCGTGTTGTGCAAGGACCCGTTCCGGTCGGTGGACGACCGGGTGGAGAAGCTCATCGCCGGAATGTGACCGGATGACAATGTGGTCCGGGTGAAGCCGGTGGCGTTGTGGGAACGCAACACGGGCGCCGTACGTTCCTCGTACGGCGCCCTTCTCACGCCGTAGAGTTGCGCGCACGCCAACCGACAAGATCGACCGATACGAGGCCCCCACCGTGCGCCGACGCTCACTCCTCCTTGCCGTCCCGGCCGGCCTGCTCACGCTGGCAGGCTGTGGTGACGACAAGGCCGACAAGGCCAAGTCCAAGCCCAGCGACAGCCCGACCAACTCCCCGTCGGCCGCGCCGACGGCGAAGATCGTGGACGGACCGCTGCCCGAGATCACCAAGGGCGACAAGTTCCGCCAGAAGCCGACTGTCGCCAAGGGCCCCGGCAAGGCGTCCCCCGACCTCGCGGTCAAGACCCTGATCGAGGGCAAGGGCGAGAAGGTGGCCAAGGGGGACCACCTCCAGGCCGACTACCTCGGCCAGATCTGGGCCACGGCCAAGGTCTTCGACAACTCCTACGACCGCGGCAGCCCCACGGTCTTCCCGATCGGCGTCGGACAGGTCATCCCGGGCTGGGACCAGGCGCTCGTCGGCAAGAAGCTCGGCAGCCGCGTGGAGCTGGCCATCCCCCCGAAGATGGGGTACGGCGAGGAGGGCAACAAGCAGGCGGGCATCAAGGGCTCGGACACGCTCGTGTTCGTCGTCGACCTCGTGGACAGCTTCAACGCCAAGAGCTCGGCGAAGGGCAAGGAGGTCGCCCAGTCCAACAAGGACCTGCCCAAGGTCGGCACGAACACCGACGGCAAGGCCCCTGCCATCGACATCCCCAAGGCCGACGCGCCCGACAAGCTCGTCGCGTCCTACGTCCTGGAGGGCGACGGCGATGTGATCAAGGAGACCGACAGCCTCCTGTGCCAGTACAAGGGCGTGCTCTGGGCCGACGGCAAGGAGTTCGACTCCTCGTACAAGAGGAAGCAGCTCGCGCAGTTCCAGCTGGCGCAGGTCGTCAAGGGCTGGGCGCAGGGCCTGACCGGCAAGAAGGTCGGCAGCCGCGTCCTGATCGTCATCCCGCCGAAGCTGGGCTACGGCGACAAGCCCCCGCAGAACAGCTCCATCAAGAAGGACTCCACGCTCGTCTTCTGCGTGGACATCCTCGCGAAGGCCTGAGCCCGCGAGGATGTAAGACTGTCCGCGCTGACTTTCCGTACCAAGCAGGAGCACTTTCGTGAGCATTGAGAAGCCCGAGGTCGACTTCCCCGGTGGCGAGCCGCCGACCGAGCTGCAGATCAGGGACATCTGGGAGGGCGAAGGGGCGGTCGCCAAGGCGGGCGACTTCGTCAAGGTCCACTACGTGGGCGTCGCCTTCAGCACGGGCGAGGAGTTCGACGCCAGCTGGAACCGCGGCAACCCGCTGGAGTTCCAGCTGGGCGCCGGCCAGGTCATCTCCGGCTGGGACCAGGGCGTGCAGGGCATGAAGGTGGGTGGCCGGCGCGAGCTGATCATCCCCGCGAACCTCGCGTACGGCGACCGCGGCGCCGGCGGCGGCCGCATCGCCCCGGGCGAGACGCTGATCTTTGTCTGCGACCTGGTCGCCGTCTGATCACGTCCTTGACCTGATCCTTTCGTCGGGGGTCCATGCCTGACCGGGCATGGGCCCTCGGCTTTTGCCCGGACACCCCGGGGCGGTACGGTCATCGGTCGGAAGCACAATCTGAACAGCCGAGAAAGGGCGTCGATGGCCATTGCCAAGGCCGAGCGGCTCATGAACCTTGCGCTGTGCCTGCTCGGGACCCGGCGGCCGCTCAGCAAGCGGGAGCTGCGGGAGTCTATCGAGGCCTATCTGGAAGCGGGGTCGGACGACTCCTTCAACCGGATGTTCGAACGCGACAAGGACGACCTGCGTGAGCTGGGCCTGGTCATCGAGACCGTGGAGAACGTCGAGGGCGAGGTCGGCTACCTCGCCCGCCGCGACAGCAACCGCCTGCCGCCCATCACCATCGACGCCGAGGAGGCCGCCGCCCTCGGCCTCGCCGCCAAGGTCTGGCAGCAGGCGCGCCTGGCCGGAGCCGCCAGCGGCGCCCTGCAGAAGCTGCGCGCCGCGGGCCTGCCCGAGGACGCCGACCCCTACGGCACGCACAGCGCCCTCGAGCCCCGCATCCCCGCCCACGAAGCGGCCTTCGAGCCCTTGATGCTGGCGTGCCGCGACCGCCGCCCCGTCGTCTTCGACTACCGCAAGGCCACCGCCGCGCGCCCCGAGCAGCGGCACGTCGAGCCGTGGGCGCTCGAATGCTGGCGCGGCCACTGGTACCTCGCCGGCTGGGACCGCGACCGCAGGGCCGAGCGCGTCTTCCGCCTCTCCCGCATCACCGGCAAGGTCCGCGCCCGCGCCGGGAAGTACACCGCCGACGTACCGGACGTCGTCACGGTCCGCGAGACGGTCGCGGGCTGGGCGGGGGAGAGCGCCGACCGCACGGCCCGGATCCGGCTGCGCACGGGCGCCGGCTACCCGCTGCGCGCCAAGGCCGGCTCGGTGCGGGAACTGGGCGATGGCTGGGACGAGTTGGAGATTCCCTACGGCCATGGGCTGGACGCCTGGCTGGTGGAGTTCGGGCCCGACGTGGTGGTCCTGGAGCCCGCCGAACTACGGGCCGACGTCGTGGACCGGCTGCGCGCCGTGGCCAAGGGCTGAGGGGGAGCGAAGAGCAATGGCCTCGAACGCCATCGACCAGACGCGGCGCATGCTGTCGCTGGTGACCTATCTGCGCGAGCGCCCCGGCGCCCACGTCGGCGACGTCGCCCGCGCCTTCGGCATCACCCCGGACGAGCTGATCTCCGACCTCGACGTGCTGCCGATGTGCGGGACCAGCTTCCGCGGCGGCGACCTGCTCGACATCGACACCGACGGCGACCGCATCTGGTGGCACAACCCCGACGACGTGGCGGCCCCGCTGCGGCTCGCCGCCGACGAGGCGACCGCGCTGCTCGTGGCCGCCCGCGCGGTGGCCACCCTGCCCGGCCTGCGGGAGAGCGACCGGCTCGCCCTGCTGCGCGCCACCGCCAAGCTGGAGACGGCGGCCGGCGAGGCGGCGGGCGCCAGCGCCCGGCTCTCGGTGACCTTCGAGTCCGAGGGCGGCGTCTTCGCCGACGTCGACCGCGCCATCTCCGAGCGCCGCAGACTCTGGATCCGCTACTACTCGCCCGCGCGCGACGAGCTCACCGAGCGCGAGATCGACCCGATCCGCCTGGTCAGCGTCGGACACACCTATGTGGAGGCGTGGTGCCGCCGCTCCGAGGCGCGCCGCACCTTCCGCCTGGACCGCGTCGCCGAGATCAAGATCCTCGACGAGCCGTCCGCGCCGCCCGAGGTCGAGCTGCGCGACCTCTCCGAAGGCCTGGTGCAGCCCGCCGCCGAGGACCCGGAGGTCGTCGTCGAGGTCGGCCCCGGCGGCCGCTGGGTCGCCGAGTACTACCCCCACGACAGCGCGGAGGAACTGCCCGACGGCGGTCTGCGGATCACGCTGCGCACCCCCGAACCCGCCTCGCTGCGCCGCCTCGCGCTGCGGCTCGGCAGGGACGGCCGGATCGTCACCCCCGTCCAGCTGGCGGACAGCGCGCGCCAGGCGGCCCGCGAGGCGCTCGCCGCCTACGGCCAGGAGAGTGATCAGCCGTACGAGTCATGCGGCGAGCCGGGTGACGGATCGGCCCCGGGGCCGTACGGCCGGCCCCACGAACGGCAGGAGCAAGGGCGTTGAGCACACCGACCAGGTCCGGGCTGCCGGGAGTGCCGGCGCAGCCGAGGCGGGGCCCCGTCCTGTTCACCGCCGCCTGCACCGACTGCCGCGCCCGCTTCGAACTGTCCGCGGGCGCGCTGCGCCTGGTGATGGGCGCGAGCCCCCGCACCACCTTCTACTCCTTCACCTGCCCCGAGTGCGGGGCGGCGGTGCGCAAGCCCGCGGGCGAGCGCATCGTCGAACTCCTCACCGGCGGCGGGGTGCGGACGCTGCGTCTGCACCCCACCGTCTAGGCTCGGCGCATGTTCTGGGCGATGCTCGCGATCGCGGCGGGCTTCTTGGGCCTCGCCGTCCTCGGCGTAATGGCGATCAAGGTCTTCGTGGAGGCGCAGCGCCTCGGCCTGCAGGTGTCCGAGACCACTCGGAGGATCAACCGGGCGGCCGAGGACCTGGAGAAGGCCGCGGCCCAGGTGGCCCGCGCGGGGCGAGAGGCTCCTTAGCTCCGCGACCTGTCGAGTGCCCGAGAGGGGCGGGTACGCTGCGAACGCGGCCCGGATCGAGGCGGGGGCCGCACCCGGAGGACGCGCGGGGATTGCCGAGCGTTTACCCCGGGGGGTTACGATCGCTGACAGCGGAGATCGGATGTATGTCCGGTCTGCCTGGCAACCAGACTCCTGTCGCCTCGGTGAAGAAGGTAAAAAGCTATGGGTAGGCTCGGCCCCACCGAGATCGTCCTCATTCTCGTCATCGTCATCCTGCTGTTCGGAGCGAAGAAGCTGCCCGACATGGCGCGCTCCCTCGGCAAGTCGGCCCGCATCCTCAAGAGTGAGGCCAAGGCCATGAAGTCCGAGAGCAAGGCGGACGACGCCGTCCCGGCCGACCCGCCGAGCGACCCCGCCGTCCAGCAGCGCACCATCCAGGCGGCCCCCGGCGATGTGACCAGCTCGCGCCCGGTCACCGAGCCGACCGACACGACGAAGCGCTGATCCAGGGCCGGCGACGGCCGGCCTGCCGCACGAGATGAGGACGTGGGTTGCTCAAGTCTGCCCGCAAGAAGGAGAAGGACCCCGAGGGGCGGATGCCCCTCGCGGAGCATTTGCGCGAGCTCCGCAACCGGCTCGCCAAAGGGCTTCTCGCGATCACGGTCGTGTCGATCGTGGCCGCGTTCTACAGCCAGGAGCTGATGGAGTTCCTGGCTGATCCCGTGCCGCGCTGCGAGCCCGGCATGAAGCAGACCGGCGGCCACTGCGCGAAGGTGACGTTCAACGACCTGCTGTCGCCCTTCACCACCACGGTGAAGGTCAGCCTCATGGTCGGCATCATCGTCTCCAGCCCGGTCTGGCTCTACCAGCTGTGGGCGTTCGTCGCCCCCGGTCTGCACAAGCACGAGCGGAAGTACACCTACTGGTTCGTCGCCGCCGCCGTGCCGCTCTTCTTCGGAGGCGCCTGGCTGGCCTACACGATCCTCCCGGTCAGCATGCGCGTCCTGCTCGGCATCACGCCCGACGGCGCCGAGAACCTCCTCCCGATGGACACGATCCTCGACTTCACCGTCAGGATGGTCCTCGTCTTCGGCATTTCGTTCGAGCTACCCCTGCTCCTGGTGATGCTCAACATGACCGGCATGGTGACCGGCCGCCGCATGGCGACCTGGTGGCGCGGCGTGGTCATGGGCGTCTTCATCTTCGGCGCCGTGGCGACCCCGACCACCGACCCCGTCGGCATGATCGCGCTCGCCGGACCGATCGTCGTCCTGTACTTCATGGCGGTGGGCATCTCCCTCCTGAACGACCGGCGCCGCCGTCGCAAGGACCCCGACGCCGAACTCGACGACGACGAGGCGTCCGCGATCGACCTCACCCCCGAGGCCATCGGCGGCATCGAGCCCGTCGCCCCGCCCAGGGCGCTCCCCGAGCAGGCGGCCACGGCACGGGCCGATCACCGGGTGAACGGTTACGACGACGTGACCTGACCTTGTAGGGTCCGGCCGTGACCAGCGAGATCACCCTCTTCGTCAATCCCACCGCGGGACGCGGCCGGGGCGCCAGGGCGGCGCGGCCGGCCGCTTCGGCGTTGCGGGCCCGCGGCTTCCGCGTGGGCACCGTCATCGGCGCGGACGCTCCCGACGCCCTGCGGCGGGCGCGCGAGGCCGTCGCGGGCGGCACCGGGGCGCTGATAGCCGTCGGCGGCGACGGCACGGCGAGCCTCGCGCTCCAGGCCGTCGCCGGGACGCGGACCCCGCTCGGGGTGATCGCGGTGGGCACCGGCAACGACTTCGCGCGGGCCCTCGGGCTGCCGGTGCGGGACGCCGCGGCGGCCGGGGAGGGTGTGGCCGAGTGGCTCAAAGGGGCGCGCACCCGCGACATCGACCTGGGGCGGGTCGGCGGGACCTGGTTCGCGACCGTGCTCGCCTCCGGCTTCGACTCGCGGGTCAACGACCGGGGCAACCGGCTGCGGTGGCCCACGGGGCGCTTCAAGTACGACCTCGCGATGGTCGCCGAGCTGGCGGCCTTCAGGCCCGTCCCGTACCGGATCACCCTGGACGGCGGTGCCGTCCACGAGGTCGAGGCCACGCTGGTCGCCGTCGGCAACGGACCGTCGTACGGCGGTGGCATGCGGATCTGCGCCGGGGCCGACATGGGCGACGGCCTCTTCGACGTGACCGTGGTGGGGGCGTGCAGCCGTACGACGCTGCTCACGGTGTTCCCGCGCGTCTACCGGGGCACGCACCTCGGGCATCCCCGGGTCACCGTGCACCGGGCCGCCGCGGTGGAGCTGGCGGCGCCCGGGGTCACCGGGTACGCGGACGGGGAACCGCTGGGGGCGCTGCCGCTGCGGGCCGAGTGCGTGCCGGGGGCCGTGCGGGTCCTGGGACCTCCCGATTAATGATCGTCCGTTGTCAGTGGTGCCCGGTAGTCTCGAAAGCACGATGACAGAGGACCTCTCACCGGCCGAGCGGTACGCGGCGGCGCGCAAGCGCGCTGTCGAGCAGGCCACCGCACTCGCGTCCTTCCGCGAGATGTACGAATTCGGCCTCGACCCCTTCCAGATCGAGGCCTGCCAGGCGCTGGAGGCGGGCAAGGGCGTGCTCGTGGCCGCCCCCACGGGCTCGGGCAAGACGATCGTCGGCGAGTTCGCCGTGCACCTCGCGCTCCTCCAGGGCAAGAAGTGCTTCTACACCACGCCCATCAAGGCGCTCTCGAACCAGAAGTACGCCGACCTCGCCAGACGCTACGGCGCCGACAAGGTCGGCCTCCTCACCGGCGACAACAGCGTCAACTCCGACGCCCCGGTGGTCGTGATGACCACCGAGGTCCTGCGCAACATGCTGTACGCGGGCTCGCAGGCGCTGGTGAACCTCGGCTATGTGGTCATGGACGAGGTGCACTACCTCTCCGACCGCTTCCGCGGCGCCGTCTGGGAGGAAGTGATCATCCACCTCCAGGAGTCGGTCACGCTCGTCTCCCTGTCGGCCACCGTGTCGAACGCCGAGGAGTTCGGCGACTGGCTCGACACCGTGCGCGGCGACACCGAGGTGATCGTCTCCGAGCACCGGCCCGTGCCGCTCTTCCAGCACGTGCTCGCCGGGCGCCGGATGTACGACCTCTTCGAGGAGGGCGAGGGCCACAAGAAGGCGGTCAACCCCGACCTCACCCGCATGGCGCGCATGGAGGCCAGTCGCTCGTACAACCCGCGCGAGCGCCGCAAGGGCAAGATGGTCCGCGAGGCCGACCGCGAGCGCGAGCGTCGGCAGCGGTCGCGGATCTGGACCCCGGGGCGCCCCGAGGTCATCGAGCGGCTCGACGCCGAGGGCCTGCTGCCCGCGATCACGTTCATCTTCAGCCGCGCGGGCTGCGAGTCGGCCGTGCAGCAGTGCCTGTACGCCGGCCTTCGGCTGAACGACGACGAGGCGCGGGCGAAGGTCCGCGAGATCGTGGAGGAGCGCACGTCCTCCATCCCGGACGAGGACCTCCACGTCCTTGGCTACTACGAGTGGCTGGAGGGGCTGGAGCGCGGCATCGCGGCGCACCACGCGGGCATGCTGCCCACCTTCAAGGAAGTCGTCGAGGAGCTGTTCGTCCGGGGCCTGGTCAAGGCCGTGTTCGCCACCGAGACCCTCGCGCTCGGCATCAACATGCCCGCGCGCAGCGTGGTCCTGGAAAAGCTCGTCAAGTGGAACGGCGAGCAGCACGCCGACATCACCCCCGGCGAGTACACCCAGCTGACCGGCAGGGCCGGGCGGCGCGGCATCGACGTCGAGGGCCACGCGGTGGTCCTGTGGCAGCGCGCCATGAGCCCCGAACACCTGGCGGGTCTCGCGGGCACCCGCACGTATCCGCTGCGCTCCAGCTTCAAGCCGTCGTACAACATGGCGGTGAACCTCGTGGAGCAGTTCGGGCGGCACCGCTCGCGCGAGCTCCTGGAGACGTCCTTCGCGCAGTTCCAGGCCGACAAGTCGGTCGTCGGGATCTCCCGGCAGGTGCAGAAGAACGAGGAGGGCCTGGCGGGCTACCAGGCCTCCATGACCTGCCATCTCGGCGACTTCGAGGAGTACGCGCGCCTGCGGCGTCAGCTGACGGACCGCGAGACCGAGCTGGCCAAGCAGGGCGCGGCCCAGCGCAGGGCCGCCGCCGCGGCCTCCCTGGAGAAGCTCAAGCCGGGGGACGTCATCCACGTGCCCACGGGGAAGTACGCGGGGCTCGCCCTCGTCCTCGACCCCGGGCTGCCCGCCGGCCGGGCCAACGGCCACCGCGGGTTCGACCACGTCGACGGCCCGCGGCCGCTGGTGCTCACCGCCGAGCGCCAGGTCAAGCGGCTCGCGTCGATGGACTTCCCGGTGCCGGTCGAGGCCCTGGAGCGGATGCGCGTCCCGAAGTCCTTCAACGCCCGCTCGCCGCAGTCCCGCCGCGACCTGGCGTCCGCGCTGCGCACCAAGGCCGGGCACATCGTGCCCGACCGGCACCGCAAGGGGCGCGCGGCGGCCGCGGACGACCAGGAGATCGCCCGGCTGCGCACCGAGCTGCGCGCCCACCCCTGCCACGGCTGCGACGAGCGCGAGGACCACGCGCGCTGGGCCGAGCGCTACCACCGGCTCAAGCGCGACACCTCGCAGCTGGAGCGCCGCATCGAGGGGCGGACGAACACCATCGCCCGCACCTTCGACCGCATCGTGGCGCTCCTGACCGAGCTGGACTACCTGCGGGGCGACGAGGTCACCGAACACGGCAAGCGGCTCGCCCGGCTCTACGGCGAGCTGGACCTGCTGGCCAGCGAGTGCCTGCGCGCGGGCGTCTGGGAGGGGCTCGGCCCCGGTGAACTGGCCGCGTGCGTCTCGGCGTTGGTCTACGAGTCCCGGGTCGGCGACGACGCGCTCGCGCCGAAGCTGCCGTCCGGGGCCGCGAAGGCGGCGCTCGGCGAGATGGTGCGGATCTGGGGCCGGCTGGACGCCCTGGAGGAGGACTTCAGGATCCGCCAGGCCGAGGGTGTCGGCCAGCGCGAACCGGACCTGGGCTTCGCGTGGGCGGCGTACATGTGGGCGAGCGGCAAGGGCCTGGACGAGGTGCTCCGCGAGGCCGAGATGCCGGCCGGTGACTTCGTGCGCTGGTGCAAGCAGGTCATCGACGTCCTGGGCCAGATCTCGGCGGCGGCTCCCCGGGAGGGCGGCAGCACGGTCGCCAAGAACGCCCGCAAGGCGGTCGACCAGCTGCTGCGCGGCGTAGTGGCGTACAGCTCCGTGGGCTGACACGGCATCGAAGAGGCGGCGCGTCCTGCTCCTGGGCGCGCCGCCTTTTGCACGTTCGACGGCGTCACTCCATGTGTTCGGGTGATCGCCACGCGTGTAAATGGGGCGAGTGTATGCCCGGCGGCGGGGGCTGTGCAGAGGGTTGCCGAATATGACTCGGCGATGATTTCGGCGCACTAAGCTCGCCCGGAGCGCGGCGAGTTGGAACGAGTTGCGACGAGTTCGCATGCTTGTTCCCCAATCTTGTGATTGTTCGCTTTCGCGCTCCCGTCCGACCAGCTCTCCCGTACCTCCCCACCCCCTTTCCCCAAGACGACTGTTCAGAGGGCATACATGGTGAGTGTTCAATCGCCTCCCGGTGGCCGAGAAGTCCCCTACGCGCGCGTGCTGTTGCTGCCCGCCATGCTCATGGCCGCGGCGACCGGAGCCGCCGTCGCCACGGTGACGGAGCCGGCCCGGCCCGCCGTCGGCTGGTGCGGCGCCGTCGCGACCCTCATGGTCATCGTGGTCGGCGTCGAAGCCGTGCGGCGCGGCCGCACCATCAAGGGGCAGCGCGCACAGTACGCACAGCGGATCGCCCACCTCGAAGGGCGCATCGCCTCCCACGACGACGAGACGGTCCGCCTCGGGCAGGAGATCCTGCCCGAGGCGCTCTGGCGCCTCAGGCAGGGCGAGACCCCCGTCGACGTGGTGCGCAACGTCGTCGACAAGGACGAGGCCTACCGCGACCTGCCCGACGCCCAGCGCCAGTTGCTCCGCTCGGTCCTGGAGATCCTGGACCACGAGGGAGCGCTGCGCGAGTCCGCCCAGCGCGCCTTCGTGAACATCGCCCGGCGCGTCCAGTCGATCGTCCACCAGCAGGCCGCCGAACTGCGCGAGATGGAGGAGTTCCACGGCCGCAACCCCGAGGTCTTCGACGACCTGCTGCGCATCGACCACGGCACCGCGCTGATCGGCCGCCTCGCCGACTCCATCGCCGTGCTCGGCGGCGGCCGCCCCGGCCGCCAGTGGCCCAACCCCGTACCGCTGTTCAGCGTGCTGCGCGGCGCGATGTCCCGGATCCTGGACTACCCGCGCGTGGAACTGCACTCGATCGCCGACGTCGCGATCAAGGGCACCAGTGTCGAACCGCTCATCCACGCCTGCGCCGAACTCCTCGACAACGCCACCCGCTACTCGCCCCCGCACACGAAGGTCCACGTCACCGCCGTCGAGGTGCAGACCGGTATCGCCGTCGAGATCGAGGACGGCGGCGTCAGCCTCAGCGAAGAGGCCCGCACCCGCGCCGAGCGCATGCTGGCGCAGGCCCAGGCCGGCATCGACCTCAACGACCTCGGCGAGACACCCCGCCTGGGCATGGCGGTCGTCGGCCGCCTCTCGCAGATGTACCGCATGCAGATCTCCCTGCGGCAGTCCGCGTACGGCGGCGTCCGCGCGGTGCTCATCGTGCCGCGCGACATGATGACCACCGAGCCCGCCCCCGGCCTCGCCCACGGCATCGGCGCCTCCGCCGTGCCCCGCGTGGACAACGTCGGAAACCCCATCGAGGAGCCCGCGCGCAACATCCGCCGCAAGAAGCCGCGCGTCGTCACCGCCGGCCCGCCGCTGCGCTCCCCGCTCACCCCGACCGCGACCTTGCGGGACGACGACGTGCCCGAGGTCACCGAGTGGACCGAGAACGGCCTGCCGCAGCGCCGCAGCCGCGTGACGATGTCGCTCAAGGAGCGCTACGCCATGGAGGCCGAGGCCCAGCGGGCCGCCGAAGCCCACGCCGCGACGACCGCACCGCCTCCGCCCAGGAAGGAAGGGGCCGAACCGGGCCTGTGGGTCGAGGCGTTCATGAAGGGCGTAAAGGGCGACGGCCAGGCCGGCCCCGACCCCTCGGCCCCGCAGGGCAGCACCCCTCCGCAGGGAACCGACCGGAACAACCACGGCAACGCCGACGAGGGGGAGTGGCAGTGATCCAGCAGCGCGCCAATTTCGACTGGATGCTGAAGGAGCTCGCCGACGGGGTGCCGCAGACGCGGCAGATCGTGGTGCTCTCCGCCGACGGCCTGCGCATCGCCCGCTACGGTGGCGACCCGGACGCCGCCGACCGCATCGCCGCCGCCTGCGCCGGACTGCAGAGCCTGGCCGCCGCCGTGGCCACGGAGATCCCCCGCAGCGACGGCGGCATGAAGATGGTCATCATCGAGATCGACGGCGGCTACTTCTACCTGATGGCCGCCGGCACCGGCGCCTATCTCGCGGTGCTCGCCGACGAGACCGTCGACGCGGGCCTCGTCGCCACCCGGATGCGCGACCTCGTCGTACGCATCGGAGCGCATCTGACGAGTCCGCCACGGCGTGACGGGCAGGCCGTATGACTCCTCGGCACGGCCCTTCGCACGGCCCTTCGAACGGGGACGTCCCCTCCGCCCGGGACGCCCCCGACCCGGACGCCCCTGCGCAGCGTGAACGCCGCGACCCCCAGAACCCCGAGCGGCTGTACATCCTGACGGGCGAGGACTCCGAGCGGGCGCCGCTCGACCTCGTCACCCTCATCGTGGCCCAGGGCGAGGCGTCCCCACTGGCCCAGCCGGAGCACTCCGCGGTGCTGCGGCTGTGCACCACACCGATCTCCGTCGCCGAGCTGTCCGCCTATCTGGCGCTGCCGTTCAGCGTGGTGACCGTCGTCCTGACGGAGTTACTCGCCACCGGTCTCGTACAGGCGCGCGCCCCCATCGTCCGCTCCGCGATCCCCGACCGTTCCCTCCTCGAAGCGGTGATGCATGGACTTCAAAAGCTCTGACACGATCACCGGCCCCCGCAGCGAGGACGTCCTGCCGCACACGGCCACGGCCGCCGTGAAGGTCGTGATCGTCGGCGGGTTCGGGGTCGGCAAGACGACGATGGTCGGTTCGGTCAGCGAGATCCGCCCGCTGACGACCGAGGAGACCATGACCCAGGCGGGCATCGGCGTCGACGACAACTATGGCTCCGAGTCCAAGACGGCCACCACCGTGGCCATGGACTTCGGCCGCATCAGCATCTCCGACGAACTGGTCCTCTACCTCTTCGGCACCCCCGGCCAGGAGCGCTTCTGGTTCCTGTGGAACGGCCTGTTCGAGGGCGCGCTCGGCGCGGTCGTGCTCATCGACACCCGCCGCCTGGAGGTCAGCTTCGACGTGATCGGGCGCCTGGAGGAGCGCGGCGTGCCGTTCGTCGTCGCCGTCAACGACTTCCCGGACGCCCCGCAGCACCCGATCGAGACCCTGCGCAGGGCCCTGGACCTGGAGCCCGCGGTGCCGATCATGCCCTGCGACGCCCGGCGCAGGGAGTCCAGCCGGGACGTCCTGATGACCCTGATGCGCTACCTGCACTCCCTGACGGTGACCCGCGTCTGACACCCACCGACCTCTGCACCCCCGGAACCCCTTCCGCGAACCCGGAGCGACGACCGTGACGACCCCTTCCCCCTCCTGGCCCGGCGCCGACCACCTCGCCGCGCCCCCCGGCTGTCCCGCCCACGGCCTCGGCCCCGGCGGCCTGCGCCGCCTGTACGGGCCCGAGGCGGACACCGACCTCGCGGGCCTGTACGAGAAGCTGCGCGCCGAGTACGGCGCGGTGGCGCCCGTACTGATCCACAACGACGTGCCGATCTGGGCCGTGCTCGGGCACAGCGAGAACCTCCACATGGTCCGCACGCCCTCGCACTACTCCCGGGACTCGCGCCTGTGGCGCGCCGTGCAGGACGGCAGCGCCGGGCCCGACCACCCGCTCGCGCCCGTCTTCACCTGGCAGCCCATGTGCAGCTTCGCCGAGGGCGACGAGCACCAGCGGCTGCGCGGGGCGGTCACCGGCGCCATGTCCGGCATCGACCACCGCGGCATCCGGCGCCACATCAACCGCTACACGAACCACCTGATCAACGACTTCTGCGAGGACGGCGAGGCCGACCTGGTCAGCCGGTTCGCCGAGCATCTGCCGATGATGGTGATGTGCCACGTCCTCGGCATGCCCGAGGAGTACAACGAGCGGATCGTGCAGTCGGCCCGCGACATGATCAAGGGCACCGAGACCGCCATCGCCAGCAACGCGTACATCATGGAGGTCCTGATGGGCCTCGTGGCGCGGCGCCGCGCCCAGCCCGACGAGGACTTCACCAGCAGCCTCATCGCGCACCCGGCGCAGCTCACCGACGACGAGGTCGGCGCTCATCTGCGCCTGGTGCTCATCGCGGCCTACGAGGCCACCGCCAACCTCATCGCGAACGTCCTGCGGATGGTCCTGACCGACCCCCGCTTCCGCGCCCAGCTCAGCGGCGGCCAGATGACGGTCCCCGAGGCGGTCGAGCAGTCCCTGTGGGACGAGCCGCCTTTCAGCGCGATGGTCGGCTATTTCGCCAAGCAGGACACCGAGCTGGGCGGCCGGCACATCCGGGCGGGCGACGGGTTGATCATGGGCATCGCGCCGGGCAACGTCGATCCCGTCGTCCGCCCCGACCTGGCCGCGAACATGCGGGGCAACCGCTCGCACCTCGCGTTCAGCGGCGGGCCCCACGAGTGCCCCGGGCAGGACATCGGGCGCGCCATCGCCGACACCGGCGTCGACGCGCTCCTGATGCGCCTGCCGGACGTCGAACTGGACATCGACGAGCGGGACCTGCGGTGGACTTCGTCCATCCTGTCGCGGCACCTGGTGGAGCTGCCGGTGCGGTTCGCACCGCGCCCGCCGCAGGACGTCATGGCCCGGCCCTCGGCGCAGCTGCCGAGGCCGCGCACGGACTGGCAGGTCTCCACCCCGCCACCGCCCGCGCCGCAGGCCGCCGCGCAGGCCCCGCGGCCCGCGGCGACACCCTCCGCGACCACGACCGAGACCGCGCTTGAGCCCATGCCGGCCCAGGGCGCCTGGCGGCGCTTCCTCAGCTGGTGGCGCGGCTACTGACCCGACCTGGTGCGGCAGCGGTGTCAACGTGGGCACACCTCTGAGGCGGGCGTGAGAGAAACGTGAGAGAAGCGTGAGCGGCAGGGTGGAAGCTGGGCATCTATTGCCCCGCTCTGGACAGGAGTCCCATGCCCAGCCCCACCCCCCGCGCCACCGGCGCGGGATCGCGCAGACGGTCCCGCACGCTGGCAGCTTTGATGACGGTCAGTGTCGCGCTGGGCGCGGCACTGCTGACGCCCACGGCCGCAGGGGCGGCCGGGTCGACCAACAGGGACGCCTTCGAAAACCTCGGGCAGCCGGACCGGGCCGAGTGGATGTCGGGCGTCGCCAGCGAGACCAGGCTGTCGGCGATGTCCATCCCCGGCACCCACGACACGCTCGCTCTCCACGGCGGGGCGGCCGTGCAGACGCAGGAGGACTACGGCGACAGCGCGAAGACGCTGGCGGCGCAGTACGAACGCGGGATCCGCGCCCTCGACATCCGGGTCCGCGTCGTCAACGGCGGCCAGGACTTCGCGATCCACCACGCCGCCTTCTACCAGAACGCCAACTTCGACGACGTCCTGGAGAAGACGAAGTCCTTCCTCAAGGCGCATCCGACCGAGACGGTCGTGATGCGGCTGAAGTCCGAGTGCCCCTACTCGGGTGCCGCGCTGCACGAGTGCAAGCACGACCCGGAGTCGATGACCGCGAAGAACGTCAGGGACATCTTCGGTTTCTACGCGAAAAAGAAGGAATACTCCGACCTGTTCTGGGCCCCCTCCATCACGGGCGGCGGCCGGGCGGCGATCCCCAAGCTCGGGGAGGTCCGCGGCAAGCTGGTCCTGGGCAGCTTCGACAGCGTCGAGAACCCGCACTACGGGCTTGAGGGCTTCAACGACCACAACGAGGACCACTACCAAGCTTCGGACATCACGGAGAAGTGGAACTACGTCAAGAAGAACGTCGACGAGGCCATGTCCGACGCCTCCCACCTGTACGTGACGTACACGTCCGCGAACAAGGTCCCCGCCGGGGGGTCGCCGCGTCACTACGCCGGCGGGTACACGAAGGTCCAGAGCGGCGTCAGCACCGAGGTCCCGGGTGTGAACTACCACCTGATGAAGTACCTCAACAAGACACAGGGTCGCGTCGGCATCGTCATGATGGACTTTCCCGGCTGGGGCCTGGTGAACGCGATCATCGACCACAACAAGGACGATGCGCGCACCAGCGGCAACCGGATGGTCTGGCAGGTCAAGGGCGACAAGACCTACGTGAACACGCTCTACGGCCGCTGCATGGTGCGGGGTCCCGAGTTCGACGACTCCAAGTCCGGCGGTCTGGTCACCCAGCGCGAGTGCCAGTCGAGTCCGCCCAGCAGCCACCAGTGGGGGGCCGAGAAGCCCTCCTCGTTCGACGACAAGGGCCACTTCTGGATCAAGGCGAGCAACGGCAAGTGCCTGACCGTGCCCTACAACAACGGCACCCCGCCCGGCTCCGGCACCCAGATGTTCTGGTGGGACTGCGAGACCCGCTGGTTCTCCGGCAGCCAGATGTGGAACATCGTCCCGGTCAAGGTCACCACCTCGAACGGTGAACAGCAGGCCTACAAGTTCGTCAACAACTGGACGGGCATGTGCCTGTCGATGGACCCGGCCACCGCCGACAAGTCGGGCGGCAAGGTGACCCAGGAGACCTGCCCGAGCAAGTGACCGGTGCGGTTCAGACCGACCAGGCCGCCAAGGTGCGCCCGCTGACGAAGCGGTGCGGGTGGCCCGTGACCGGATCCGTGAACTCCAGGACGCGCGCCAGGAGTTGCAGGGGCCGCCGGAAGTCGTCCGGCGCCGCGGGTCCGGTCACCACCGGGTAGAGCGGGTCGCCGAGGATCGGCAGTCCCAACGCGTTCATGTGGACGCGCAGTTGATGGGTGCGTCCGGTGCGCGGGGTCAGCCGGTAGCGGCCGAGGTCGCCGCGGACCTCGACCAGTTCGACGTGGCTCTCGCTGTTCGGTTCGGCGTCCTCGACCTCGTACGCCGCGAGGACGCCGCGTTCCTTCACGATGTGGCTGCGCACGGTGCGCGGAAGCGACACCCCGGGGTCGTACGGCGCGATCGCCTCGTACTCCTTGTGGACGCGGCGGTCGCGGAACAGCGTCTGGTAGGCGCCGCGTTCGTCCGGCCGCACGGTGAACAGCAGCAGCCCGGCGGTCAGCCGGTCCAGGCGGTGCGCGGCGCTCAGCGTCGGGATGCCCAGATCCGTGCGGAGCCGGGCGAGCGCCGTCTGGGTGACGTGGCCGCCGCGCGGCATCGTGGCGAGGAAGTGCGGCTTGTCCACGACGACGATGTGCTCGTCCCGGTGGACGACGTCGAGGGCGAACGGCACCGGGACCTCCGGGGGCAGGTCCCGGTGGAACCAGAGGAAGGCGCCCGGCGCGTAGGGCGCGTCGGGCGCCACCGGAACGCCGTCCGCGCCGACGATCCGGCCGTCCCGGAGCATCGCGTCGATGACCCCGGGCCCGGCCGCGAGCCGCTCCACGAGGTGGTCGCGCACGGTCGGCCACGCCCCGTCGGCCGGCAGCCTGACCCGCACGGGGTCGACGCCCTCGCGCTGGGGGAGCGGGGCGGGCGGAATGCGGCTCTTGCGTCTCATCAGGGGGCCAGCGTACGGGGCGGCGCAGGTCAGGGCATGCGTCGGTGCGGGGGCGGAAAACCGGTGCCGTCGCGCGGGCCGCGCTGCCACGATGGGGCCATGCCCTTCACGATCTCCGACGTGGTCGCGCCCGGCACGCTCGCCCGCCGGGCGCAGCCCGCGCTCCCCGTCCCCGGCGCTCTGGTCCTCAGGCCCTGGACGGACGCCGACGCTCCCGCCGTGTACGAGGCGTTCCAGGACCCCCTGCTCCAGCGGTGGCACGCCCGCGTGGCCGACTCCGCGAGCGAGGCGCTCGGCTGGATCGCGGACTGGCGCGCGGCGTGGGCCGGTGAGGACGACGCGTACTGGGCGATCGCCGACGCCGTGACGGACGAGGTCCTGGGCCGGGTCGCCCTGCGGCAGATCCGCCTGGGGGACGGACAGGCCGAGGTCGCCTACTGGACGATGCCGTCGGCGCGCGGCCGGGGCATCGCGCCGCGCGCGGTCGACCGCCTCACGCGGTGGGCGTTCGACGAGGTGGGCCTGCACCGCCTCGAACTGACGCACGCGACGGCCAACGAGGCGTCGTGCCGGGTCGCCCTGAAGGCAGGCTTCCCCGCGGAGGGCACCAAGCGCAGCGCGCTGCTGCACGCGGACGGCTGGCACGACATGCATCTGCACGCGCGGATCGCGGGCGACCCCGAAGTGGCATGACGGGGCGGGGCGCCACCGGGGACGCGTACGGCAGAAGGCGGCCCCCTGCTTCCAGGGTGGCCGCCAACGCGTGCTTGCGGGCCCAGCGCCTACGCGGCGGCCTCCTGCTCCGCCTCCACCTGCGCGTTCCACTCCCGCTTGGAGGCCTGCCAGCCGTCCTCGTTGTGGCCGAGGCGCCAGTAGCCCGAGACGGACAGGCGCTCGCGCGGCACCTCGTGCTCGACGCGCAGCAGGCGGCGCAGCTCCTTCACGAAGCCCGCCTCGCCGTGCACGAAGGCCTGCACGTCACCCGCGGGCCACTCCAGGGAACGCACGGCCTCGATCAATGCCCGGCCCACCGGGCGGCCGGCGCGGTGCAGCCAGACGACCTCCGCGTCCGTGGCGATCTTCTGCTCCTCCTCGGGCCCCTCGACCTCCACGAAGATCCGGGCGACGGCGCCTTCGGGGAGGGCCTCCGCCGCGGCGGCGATCGCGGGCAGGGCGCTCTCGTCGCCGACCAGCAGGTGCCAGTCGGCGCCCGCGTCCGGGGCGTAGCCGCCGCCGGGGCCGAGCATGCGGATCGTGGCGCCGGGCCGGACGTCCCGCGCCCAGGGGCCCGCGAGGCCCTCGTCGCCGTGGATCACGAAGTCGAGGGCGAGCTCCCGCGCCCCGGGGTCCCACGAGCGCACGGTGTAGGTCCGGGTGACCGGCCACTGCTCCCGGGGGAACTCCTCGCGGATCCGCTGTATGTCGAAGGGCTCCGGATAGGTGACGCCCTCGGCGTCGAAGAGCAGTTTGACGTAGTGATCGGTGCACTCGCCCGCCGCGAACTCGGCGAGGCCCTCGCCGCCGAGCACCACGCGCTGCATGTGCGGGGTCAGGCGCTCGGTGCGCACGACCCGCCCCGTGTGGGTCTTCGGCGCTTTGCGTGCCGGACGTTCTGCCATGGCGGCGGCCTCCCCTGGTCCTCAGCTACTTAGGCTTACCTAAGCTAGCACTTCAGGGCTGGAGCGTGGTGAGGAGGCGGTGGAGCGAGCCGCCCAGGTTCCACCGCTCGGCCAGCTCTTCGAGGGCCGCCTCGTCGCGGGGCGCGCGGGGGAGTGCCACGTCGACCTCGGGCAGCGGGACGTCGGCGGCGACCCGGACGACCTTCGGCGCGACGGCCACGTAGGGTCGGGACTCGTCCAGGCGCCTGCGTTGCGAGGGGGTGAGCTTCGAGCGCGGGTCGTCCACGGCGGCCATGATCCCGGCCAGGTCGCCGTAGGCGTCCAGGAGCTTGGCCGCCGTCTTCTCGCCGATGCCGGGCACCCCGGGCAGGCCGTCGCTCGGGTCGCCGCGCAGCAGCGCCAGATCGACATAGCCCGGACCGTCCACGCCGTACTTCTCGCGCAGCCACGCCTCGTCGGTGACCTGGAGGGTGCCGACGCCCTTGAGGGGGTACAGGACGCGGATGCCGCGCGCGTCGTCCACCAGCTGGTAGAGGTCGCGGTCGCCGGTGACGATGTCGACCGGTCCCGTGGCGCGGGCCGCGAAGGTGCCGATCACGTCGTCGGCCTCGTACGCCGGCACGCCCACCCGGGCGATGCCCAGCGCGTCCAGGACCGCCTCGATCACCGGCACCTGCGGGGAGAGGGTGTCGGGGACCTCCTCGGCGTCCGGGCCCTGCGCGCTCTCCTCGGCGACGCGGTGCGCCTTGTAGGAGGGGATGAGCTCGACGCGCCAGTGCGGGCGCCAGTCCGCGTCCATGCACGCGACCAGGTCGTCGGGCCGGTGGTCCTGGACGAGGCGGGCGATGAAGTCGAGCAGCCCGCGCACGGCGTTGACCGGCGTGCCGTCCGGGGCCTTCACGGAGTCCGGGACGCCGAAGTAGGCCCGGAAGTAGAGGGAGGCCGTGTCGAGGAGCATGAGCCGTCGTGTTCGCTGAGTCACGGTCCGCATCATGCCGCACGGCACCGACAGCCTCCCTCGACCTGGGGCGACGACATGCGGACCAGCGGCGTAGTGAGCTGAGTCACTTCTGTGTTTGCTTCTCACGAGACGGGGCAGGCGCGCCGCCGGAGTGCACCCCGTCGAGGATTCAACATTTCGACCGGGCAAGTGGGCAGAGGCCACGGTGCTCCACGGCCCGCCGGCGGGGGAGGCGGGCCGTCTTGGTTCGACCCGAGAGGTGTATGTGTCCAGGCTGCAGGCCGAGCACTTGTACAAGGTGTTCGGCAGACGACCCGCTGACGCGGTGGAGCGACTCCGCCACGGAGCCGACCGGGAGGAGCTGCGCGCCGACGGCACCACCGCCGCCGTGATCGACGCCTCCTTCGAGGTCGAACCGGGCCAGATCTTCGTCGTCATGGGTCTCTCCGGATCCGGCAAGTCCACGTTGCTGCGCATGCTCAACGGGCTGTCGGAGCCGACGGCCGGTCACGTCCGCTTCGACGGCCAGGACCTCACCGAGCTGAGCGCGCGCCAGATGCGCCAGGTGCGCTCCAAGAAGATCAGCATGGTCTTCCAGCACTTCGCGCTCTTCCCGCACCGCAGCGTGCTGGAGAACGCGGGCTACGGCCTGGAGGTCCAGGGCGTGCCGCGCGCCGAGCGCGAGAAGCGCGCCACGGAGGCGCTGGAGCTCGCCGGCCTCAAGGGCTGGGAGAAGTCCTGGCCCGACGAGCTGTCCGGCGGCATGCAGCAGCGGGTGGGCCTGGCCCGCGCGCTCGCCACCGACGCCGACCTGCTCCTGATGGACGAGTCGTTCAGCGCGCTCGACCCGCTGATCCGGCGCGACATGCAGGACCAGCTCCTCGAACTCCAGAAGCGGCTGAAGAAGACGATCGTCTTCATCACCCACGACCTGAACGAGGCCATGCGCCTGGGCGACCAGATCGCCGTCATGCGCGACGGCCGCATCGTCCAGATCGGCACCGCCGAGGACATCCTGGTCACCCCGGCCAACGACTACGTCGCCGCGTTCACGCAGGACGTCGACCGCGCCCGGGTGCTCACCGCCGGCGCGATCATGGCGGACCCGGACAGCGGTTACGTACGGGCCGACGCGCCCGCCACGGTCACCGCCGACACCCCGATCATCGACCTGTTCACGCCCTGTTCCACCAGCGTGGTGCCGGTCGCCGTGACCGACGCGGACGGCGAGCTCGTCGGCGTCGTGCCGCGGGAGCGGCTGCTGGCCGTACTGGGCGAGCCGATGAGCCCCGAGGACGAACCGCAGGACAGCGAGAAGGTGGTCAGCGGTGCCTAGGATTCCGTTCGGTGAGTGGGTCAACGACACCGTCGACTGGCTGCTCAGCCACATGTCGTGGCTGTTCGACTTCTTCAAGACCGTCTTCCAGGGCGCCTACGACGGCATAGCCGACGTGCTCCAGGCGCCCGAGCCGCTGCTGCTCGCGGGCATCTTCGCCGTCATCGCGTTCTGGTTGCGCGGTGTGGTCGCCGGTGTGCTGACCTTTGCGGGCTTCGCGTTCATCGTCTCGCTGGAGCTGTGGGACCACGCGATGATGACGCTGGCCCTGGTGCTCGTCTCGACGGTCATCGCGCTGGTCGTCTCCGTGCCGGTGGGCATCTGGGCGGCACGGTCGAACACGGTCAGCGGCATCGTCCGCCCGGTGCTCGACTTCATGCAGACGCTGCCGGCGATGATCTACCTCATCCCCGCCATCCTCTTCTTCGGGATGGGTGCCCCCGCCGGCATCGTCGCCACCCTGATCTTCGCGCTCGCCCCCGGCGTGCGCATGACGGAGCTGGGCATCCGCCAGGTCGACAAGGAACTGGTCGAGGCCGCCGACGCGTTCGGCACCACCCCGCGCAACATCCTGCTGCGCGTCCAGCTCCCCCTCGCCCTCCCCACGATCATGGCCGGTGTCAACCAGGTCATCATGCTGGGCCTGTCCATGGCCGCCATCGCGGGCATGGTCGGCACGGAGGGCCTGGGCGCCGACGTCAACGAGGCCATCGGCCA
Organism: Streptomyces sp. NPDC034037; assembly: GCF_055575715.1. NCBI lineage: Bacteria > Bacillati > Actinomycetota > Actinomycetes > Kitasatosporales > Streptomycetaceae > Streptomyces > Streptomyces sp. NPDC034037. The sequence continues at coordinate 238,148 of NZ_JBVISC010000007.1, forward strand.
GCTCAACGTGGGCCTCGGCTCCGAGGCCGGCGTCGCCATCGTCATCCTGGCGATCTACCTGGACCGGATGACCGGCTCGCTCGGCACCCAGGTCTCCCCGCTGGGCCGGCGCGCCGCCGCCAAGGCGCGTGCCGCGCGGGGTCTGAACATCTGGACCTACCGTCCGCAGGCCGCGGTCGCGGTCGTCGGCGTGGTCGTCCTCGCCCTCGTCGCGGGCGGCATGGGCGTCTTCGGCGGCTCGAAGTCCGAGGAAGCCACCGCGGACGCGGCGAACGTCGGCCGGGGCGCGAAGATCAACATCGGGTACATCCCCTGGGACGAGGGCGTGGCCTCCACCTTCCTCTGGAAGGAGATCCTGGAGCAGCGCGGCTTCAAGCCGCAGACCAAGCAGCTGGAGGCGGGCCCGCTCTACACCTCGCTGGCGCAGGGCGGCGTGGACTTCCAGACCGACTCCTGGCTGCCGACGACGCACGCCGCGTACTGGAAGAAGTACGGCGACAAGCTGGAGGACCTGGGCGCGTGGTTCGGCCCGACCTCGCTGGAGCTGTCCGTGCCCTCGTACGTGAAGGGCGTCGACTCGCTGGCGGACCTCAAGGGCAGGAGCGGCACGTTCCACGGCAAGATCGTCGGCATCGAGTCGAGCGCCGGGATGATGGGCCTGCTCAAGGACAAGGTGCTCGGGGCCTACGGCCTGGACAAGGAGTACAAGGTCGTCGACGGCTCCACGCCCGCGATGCTGGCCGAGCTGAAGCGCGCGTACGCCAAGAAGGAACCGATCGTCACCACGCTCTGGTCGCCGCACTGGGCGTACAGCGACTTCGACCTGAAGAAGCTCAAGGACCCCAAGGGCGCCTGGGGCAAGGGCGACGGCGTGCACACGCTGGCGCGCAAGGGCTTCTCGGCCCAGAACCCGCAGGTCGCCAAGTGGCTCAAGGACTTCAAGATGAGCGAGAAGCAGCTCACGGGCCTTGAGGCGGAGATCAACAAGGCGGGCAAGGGCAAGCAGCAGGAAGCCGTCCGCGCCTGGCTGAAGAAGAACCCGGGCGTCGTCGACAAGCTGGCCCCGCTGCCGGAGAAGTCCACGCCCGCCGAGGCCAAGCGCCCGCTGAACGCCGCGTACTTCGCTTGGGACGAGAACGTCGCCGTCACCAATCTCTGGAAGCGGGTCCTGGAGAAGCGCGGCTACACGATGAAGCTGACGCCCTCCGACGTCGGCCCCGTCTACACCGCGCTCGCCCAGGGCGACCTCGACCTGGACCTCGACGCCTGGCTGCCCACCGCCCAGAAGCAGTACTGGGAGAAGAACAAGGCGAACCTCGAGGACCTGGGCTCCTGGTACAGCCCGACGTCGCTGGAGGTCGCCGTCCCCTCCTACGTCAAGGACGTGAAGTCGCTGGCGGACCTCAAGGGCAAGGGCGACAGGTTCAAGGGCAAGATCATCGGCATCGAGCCCGGCACGGGTGTGATGACGGCGCTCAAGGACAAGGTCCTGCCCGGCTACGGCCTGGACGACGAGTACAAGATCGTCTCCGGTTCGACGCCCGCGATGCTCTCCGAGCTGAAGTCGGCGTACGCCAAGAAGGAGCCGGTCGCGGTCCTGCTCTGGTCGCCGCACTGGGCGTACAACGAGTACGGGCTGACCAAGCTCAAGGACCCCAAGGCCGCCTTCGGCAAGGGCGACACCATCCGGACGATCTCCAGCAAGGAGTTCCCGGAGCAGTACCCGCGGCTCACGAAGTGGCTCAAGCACTTCAAGATGAGTGAGAAGGAACTGGCCGGCCTGGAGAACGAGATCAACAAGGCGGGCAAGGGCCATGAGCCCGCGGCCGTCGACTCCTGGCTGAAGAAGAACCCGGGCTTCGAGGAGAAGATGACGCCCGCGCAGTAGGCCGATCCCTTCCTCCCCGTGTCCCGCTCCCGAGGGGTGGGCCTCGCCCTGTGGCGAAGCCCACCCCTCGGGGCGTTCCCGGGGCTCCCGCCGCTCCCTAGGCTGGGCACCCGCCCCTCCACTCGAACGTAAGTGCTGCCCCGCCGTGACCGTCCGCACGACGCCCCGCCTCGCCGTCACCTCGGCCCTGGCCCTCTCCGCCGCCCTGCTCCTCACGCAGCTGGCCCGCGCGGACGCCGCCCCCGCCTCCGCGGCCACCGCCCGCCTGGCCGCGCTCGCCTCCGACGTCACCACCGCCGACGGCCACCGCTACGACGCGCGGGACCACACCGGGCGCACCATGGACGCCGCCGAGATCGAACAGGCCCAGGACGGCCGCTACCTCGCCGTCTACCACACGCTGCTGCCCGACGGCCGCTTCCACGCCGCCGTCGCCACCTCCACCGACCTGCTGCACTGGCGGCGCCGCCACGACTTCGGCCCCGGCACCCACCAGGCCTCGCTCGCCCACGACGGGCGCGGCGGCTACGTCCTCGCGTACGAGAAGGACCCCCGCAACCACATCGCCGTCCGCGCCTACGACGACACGGCGGCGCTGCTCCACGGCCGCGCGGACCGCGCCTTCGACGCGCCCCGCACCCTGTCGCGCTGCGCCGAGGGCACCCCCGGCGTCACCGCCGTGCGCGGCGGCACCATCCACCTCACCGGGCACTACCGCGCCGCCTGCGACACCGACCGCCAGCTGCGGGCCACCCTCACCGGCTTCCGGCACTGGCACGCCGAACCCGACCGGCGCCTGGACCGCGCCGTGCGCGCCTGGGGCACCGGCGGCAACATCGGCGACCGGACGCCCGTCGCGCTCGGCGGGCAGGGCGCCGTCCTCGTCGAGGGGCAGGGGCGGCGCGCTGACTTCGGCAGCTGGGGCCTGTACGCCTACGATCCCGTGAGCGGCCGCGCCGACAGTCTCGACGTACGCACCCACGGCGGCAGCCGCGCCTTCGCCAACCCCTCCGCGACCTTGCTGACCGACCCGGGGGGCCGGCCCGCGCTGCTCGTCAGTCTGTTCGTCCCGGCCGAGGGTTCCGCCCCCGCGGAGGCCGGTCAGCTGCTGTACTGGCACAGGCTTCGATCGGCGGCGGGGGCGTGTGACCATCCGGCCGACGGGGCGGAACCGCCCGGTGAACATGCGTAGGGTGCTAAAGACCCCGCAGGGTGGAGAGTGGACCGACGCGCCGAAGGGAGCCGAGGCGATGGACGAGCACAAGGAGACCCTCCGGGTGGGCTCGGCCGTGCGGCGCCGCCGCCGGCAGCTGGAGCTCACCCTCGCCGTCGTCGCCGAGCGCAGCGGCCTGTCGGTGCCCTTCCTCAGCCAGATCGAGAACGAACGCGCCCGGCCCAGCAGACGCTCCCTCCAGCGCGTCGCGGACGCCCTGCGCACCACCGACGTCGAGCTGCTCGCCGCGGCGGACCCGGCCCGCACCGTCGATGTCGTGCGCGCCGACGACGACACGGACCTCGACACCTCCACGCCCGAGGCGCGCGTACGCCTGCTCGCCCGCGGCCACCACCAGCTCCAGGTCCTCGAATTCGTCGGCGACCACGACGAGGGCCGTGAACTCCAGCACCGCAACGACGAGTTGATGTACGTCGTCGAGGGCGCCGTCGAGATGGAGGCGGAGGGCCGCGCCTACCGCCTCGGGCGCGGCGACAGCGTCTTCCTCACCGGAGGGGTGCGCCACCGCTGGCGGGCCACGGTGGCGGACACCCGGGTCCTGGTGGTCGCCGTGGGGGACCACATCGAGGCGATCGACGACGGCGGGCGCTGAGGTGCCCGGGAAGCGGGGACCGCTGCGGGTCGTCTCGCTGGTGCCCTCGCTGACCGAGGCGGTCGCCGTGAGCGTGCCCGGCGCGCTGGTCGGGGCCACGGACTGGTGCGACCACCCGCCGGACCTGGACGTCACCCGGGTGGGCGGCACGAAGAACCCCGACGTGCCCCGGATCATCTCCCTCGCCCCCGACCTGGTGATCGCCAACGAGGAGGAGAACCGCGCCCCCGACCTGGCCGCCCTGCGCGCGGCGGGCGTCGAGGTCCTGCTGACCGAGGTGCGGACGCTGGATCAGGCCTTCCGGGAACTGCGCAGGGTCCTCGCGGCGTGCGGGGCCGGCTCGGCACGCTGGCCGGCCGAGGCGGAGACGGCATGGCGGCTGCCCCGCCCGCCGGCCCGGCTGCGGGCGGCGATCCCGATCTGGCGGCGGCCGTGGATGGTCCTCGGCCGGGACACGTTCGCGGGGGACCTGCTCGCCCGCCTGGGCATCGACAACGCCTGCGCCGGCCACGCCGAGCGGTATCCGCGCATCCCGGTCGAGGAGCTGTGCGCGGCCGATCTCGACCTGGTCGTCCTGCCCGACGAGCCGTACCGCTTCACGCGCGAGGACGGCCCGGAGGCGTTCCCCGGCCTGCCCGTCGCGCTGGTCAGCGGCCGTCACCTCACCTGGTACGGGCCTTCGCTGGTCGAGGCACCCGCCGTGCTCGGCGCGGCCCTGCGAGCAGCTCGCCGGTGAGGACACCGCGCGCGGTGAGCGCCAGCGCCACCGCCCAGGCGGCGACGAGGAAGGCGTAGAGCCCGGCCGCGAGCCAGTCGAACACCGGCAGGCCGGTGTGCCCGCCGAGCCCCTCGGCGCCCGTCACGCAGGTGCCGACCGGGAAGGTGAACGCCCACCAGGTCATCGCGAAGCCCATCCCGGCGCGCCGGGCGCGCCGCACCAGGGCGAGCGCGAGCGCCAGCCACAGCAGGGCGAAGCCCGTCACGGGCACGCCGTAGAGCACGGCGAGGACGAGGAAGCCCTGGTCGAGCGGGGCGGGTACGACGCCGGGGGCGGCGTCCGCGAACTTGTTGGCGGCGGTCGTCGACTGGCCCAGCGGGCCGAGCACCAGGAACAGGGTCGGGGTGAGCGCCAGGGGCGGCGGGCCCGAGGTCACCAGACGGGCGAAGACCACCGGCAGGACGACCAGGGTGGCGAGCAGGCTCAGGCCGAACATCGCCAGGCAGGCGTACAGCAGTGTCCGCTGGGCCGTGCCCTCGGGCAGCCGGGGTATCAGCAGCGGGCCGAGGGCCGCCGACACCATCGGGGCCACCACCGGCAGCAGCCACACGGGCGAGGCCTGGTCGGCGGTGATGCGATGGCGGACCACCATCAGATACGGGATGACGACGGCGCCGGCGAGGCCGATCAGGGTGCCGAGGGTGAACAGCACGGCGTCGACCGCGACCGCGGCGCCGGCGCCGATCCAGTCCTCGCCGACGATCAGCGCGCCGCCGCCGACCGCGAGCAGCGCCATGGACAGACAGCCGTAGAAGGGGGCCACGGCCGGGTCGAGGAGATGGGCGCGGGCCTGGTCGCGGTGGTGGGCCCAGTGCCCGGCGCGGGCGACGAGCAGCACGGCGAGCAGCACGAGGGACAGCGCCCAGACGGCGGTGCAGGCCGTCCGCAGGCCCGGGACCCGGTAGGGGAGGGTGGCGCCCGCCGTGGCGACGATGGCGGTGCCCATGACGGACGCGTACCAGTTCGGGCCGAGGTGGCGGACGGCGGGGAGCCGGGGGCCGGGGGTGGGGGGAGCGAGAGGAGCCGGGCGGGCGACGGTGACCATGGCTCCACCGTCGTACGCGGACGGAGGCCGCGCCAGGGAGTACGTTCCTATGAGGACATAAGCTGGCTTTATGAGTCAGCCCTCTCCGTCAGCTACGCCGCCCGCATCGGCGCAGGCGGCGCTCGCCCACCGCGTCCCCGACCTCGGGGCGCTCCAGCTGCTGCTGGCCGTGGCCCGGCTCGGCAGCCTCGGGCGGGCCGCGCGGGAGCTGGGCATCACGCAGCCGGCGGCGAGCAGCAGGGTCCGCGCGATGGAGCGGCAGCTGGGCGTCGCGCTGGTCGACCGGTCGCCGCGCGGCTCGCGCCTGACGGACGCCGGGGCGCTCGTCACCGACTGGGCGGGGCGGATCGTGGAGGCGGCGGAGGCCTTCGACGCGGGGGCGCAGGCGCTGCGCGACCGCAGGGACTCGCGGCTGCGGGTGGCGGCGAGCATGACGATCGCCGAGTACCTGCTGCCGGGCTGGCTGATCGCGCTGCGGAGCCAGCGCCCCGACACGGCCGTCTCGCTCCTCGCGGGCAACTCCGCGGCCGTGGCGTCGCGGCTGCTGGCCGACGAGGCGGACCTCGGCTTCGTCGAGGGGCTCACGGTGCCGGCCGGTCTCGACGACGTGGTCATCGCGCATGACCGGCTGGTCGTCGTGACGGCGCCCGGGCACCCCTGGGCGCGGCGCGGCGAACCGCTCGGCGCCCAGGAGCTGGCGGCGACGCCGCTGATCCTGCGCGAGGAGGGCTCGGGCACCCGCCAGGTCCTGGACGCGGCACTCGGCGGCCTGGCCCGCCCACTGATCGAACTGTCCTCGACGACGGCGGTCAAGGCCGCGGCGGTCAGCGGCGCGGGCCCCTCGGTCCTGAGCGAACTCGCCGTGGGCGAGGAGCTGGCGGCGCGCCGCCTGGTGGAGATCCCCCTGCGGGAGATCCGCCTGCGCCGCGCACTGCGCGCGGTCTGGCCCACGGGCCACCGCCCGACGGGCCCGGGAAGGGACCTGTTGACGCTCACGCGGGGCGGGCGCTGAGCCGAGCGGGGGCGCGGCCGTAAGGGCGGCGGAGTCGCAGGGCGCGGCGAGCCGCGCTCAGGAGGCGGCTCGGACCAGCGCCGTCATGACCCGCGTGTCCTCCCCCATCTCCGGGTGCCACTGCACGCCCAACGCCCAAGCGGGCGAGGCCAGTTCGATGGCCTCCACGGTGCCGTCCTCGGCGTGGGCCGAGACCGTGAGGCCCTCGCCGAGGCGGTCCACGGCCTGATGGTGGTACGTCGGCACGTCCGACGCCGCGTCCGAGGCGAGGGACGCGTAGAGCGTGCCCGGCACCGGTTTCACCGTGTGCGTGCCGAAGACGCCCGGCGCCACCGCGTGCCCGTCCAGGTGCTGCACCAGCGTGCCGCCGAGCGCCACGTTCAGCAGCTGCATGCCCCGGCAGATGCCGAGCAGCGGCGTCCCGGACTCCAGCGCGGCCTCGATCAGGGCCAGTTCCCAGGCGTCCCGCTCCGGCGCGGGCGGCCCGGTCAGCTCCTCGCGCCGCGCCCCGTACCGCCCGGGCTCGACGTCGGGCCCGCCCGCGATGACCACGCCGTCCAGCCGGGCGACGACGGAACGCGCGTACGACGGGTCGTCCGGCGGCAGCAGGGCGGCGAGGGCGCCCGCCCGCCGCACCAGGTTCGGGTACGCGGCGGGCAGCAGCGCCGCGGGCAGCTCCCACACGCGCCAGCTCGCCCGCGCCTCCAGATAGGTGCTGACACCGATCAGCGGCCTGCCGCCCACTGCGTTCTCCCTCGTCGTCGTCCTCGTGGTCCTCGTCGCCCTCGCCGCTGTCCGCGCCGAGGTGCTCAGTCTCGCTCCAACTCCGCCTCGGCGGCCGCGAGCGCCGCGAACTCCTCCTCCGGCGCGCTCGCCACCAGGTGGCGGCGGCTGTACAGCCCGAAGTAGGCGATCGCGACCCCGTACACCACGAGCGCGATGACCGCCGCCGTCACGTCCACCAGGAAGGTGGCGACCAGCGCCGCACAGGCGAGGACCAGCGCGACCGACGAGGTCAGGACGCCGCCGGGCGTGCGGTAGGGGCGCTCGAGGCCCGGCTCGCGGCGGCGCAGCACGATGTGCGAGAGCGACATCAGCGCGTACGAGATGGTGGCGCCGAACACCGCGACGTTCAGCATGCGGGCGCCGTCCCCGGTCGCCGCGGCGAGCCCGAAGCCGATCGCGCCGGGCACGAGCAGCCCGAGGTAGGGCGCCTTGCGGCTGCTGGTGAGCGACAGGAAGCGGGGGAGGTAGCCGGCGCGGGAGAGCGCGAAGAGCTGGCGCGAGCCCGCGTAGATGAGGGAGAAGAAGGACGCCACGAGCCCCGCGAGACCGGCGTAGTTGATGACGCGGCTCAGGCCCGTCGCCTCGCCGTCCGGCTGCAGCGCCTCGACCAATGGGTTGCCCGCGTCCTGGAGCGCGTCGGCGCCGCGCGCGCCGGCCGAGGCGAAGAAGGTGAGGAGTGCGAGGGCGACGAGGATGGCCATCGACCAGCGGATCGCCCGCGGCAGCGTGCGCGCCGGGTCCTTCGTCTCCTCGGCGGCCAGCGGCACGCCCTCCACCCCGAGGAAGAACCACATGCCGAACGGGAACGCCGCCCAGATGCCGAGCAGACCCATCGGCAGCCAGGAGTTGGCGCCGAAGGCGTCCGCGTCCACGGGGATGTCGTTCAGTCGGGCGGCGTCGAAGTCCAGGAACGCGCCGACGGCGAAGACCAGCAGCGCCGCCACGGCGACGCCGGTCACGACGAAGCTGAAGCGCAGCGCCTCGCCGACGCCCCACAGGTGGATGCCGATGAAGACGACGAAGCAGGCGAGGTAGACGGGCCAGCCGGAGGTGAGGCCGAACAGGCCGAGCGACTCGACGTAGTCGCCGATGAAGATGGAGATCGCGGCGGGCGCCAGGATGTACTCGATGAGGATCGCCGTGCCGGTCAGGAAGCCGCCCCAGGGGCCGAGCGCCCGGCGCGCGAAGCCGTAGCCGCCGCCGGCCGTGGGCAGCACGGAGGAGAGCTCGGCGAGCGAGAAGACCATGCAGGCGTACATCACGCCCATCAGGGCCATGGCGATCCCGAGGCCGCCGAAGCCGCCCTCGGCCAGGCCGAAGTTCCAGCCCGAGAAGTCGCCCGACACGACGTAGGCGACGCCGAGGCCGGTGAGCAGCAGCCAGCCCGCGCTGCCCCGGCGGAGCGTCCTGCGCTCCAGATAGTCGTCCGCCGGTTCGGCGGGGCTCGGCTTGCTGGACTCCACGGTCATGGCACGGCTCCTCTGCGGCGGCGGCACTGCGGGGCGGGGAGGGGGAGGCTGGGCGGCTTAGTGGCTTAGTGGCTTAGTGGCTTAGCGACTGGGCGGCTGGGCCGCTGGGCGATTCAATGGAACGGATGCATACCTTTGCCGTGCCGGGGGCGGGAAAGCAAGACCCGTGCGTTACGGAGAGGTAAAAGGCCGCCTCACGTCAAGAACCCCCGCAGCAGCGCCGCCGTGCCCGCGCAGTGCTCCCGCATCATCTCCCGCGCCCCGTCCGCGTCCCCGTCGAGCACCGCCTCCACGAGCGCGGTGTGCTGGCGCTGCGAGTGCTCCAGGTTGCGCACCAGTAGCGGGATGCAGTCCAGCAGGTCGTTCACGGTCGCCCGCACCGCGGCGTACTGCGCGGTGAGCGTGGGGGAGCCGCACAGCTCGGCGAGCGTCAGGTGCAGCAGCGTGTCCAGGCGGCGGTACTGCGACAGGGGCGCGTCGTGCGTCCGCGCGAGCGCCGCCCGCAGCCGGTGAGCCTGGTCGCCGGTGAGGCCGTGCGCCGCGCACAGCCCGGCCGCCCCCACCTCCAAGACCTCCCGGAAGCGCAGCGCGTCCTCCACGTCCACGTCCGCGATCCGCCGGCGCAGCTCGTCCTCGCCCGCCGCCTCGGGGCGCGGGCGCACGAAGGTGCCGCCGTACCGCCCGCGCCGCGACTCGACCAGGCCCTGGTCGGTCAGCACCTTCAGGACCTCCCGCAGCGTGACCCGGCTGATGCCGAGGCGGTCGGCCAACTCCCGCTCCGACGGCAGGCGTTCGCCGCCCGGCACCAGGCCGAGGCGGACGACCTGGAGGATCTGCTCCAGCGCCTCCTCGAAGCCGTTGCCCGCCCGCACCGGGCGCAGTACCGGAGTCAGCCCGTCCGCGTCCCGCGACACGGGAGATCTGCCCTCTTCCGGGTGCGACATCTCCGTACCCCCTTCCCAAGCAAAGGTTCTCCGCAATACCTTATGGCTCCCGGCTGACCCAAGGAGGCATTTCCCGTGGCAGACCGCACACCCCCGCTCGCCGTCGAGGAGCTGACCGCCCTCGTCGCGAGCGGCGAGATCGACACTGTCGTCCTGGCCTTCCCCGATATGCAGGGGCGGCTCCAGGGCAAGCGGTTCGCCGCCCGCTTCTTCCTCGACGAGGTCCTCGAACACGGCACGGAGGGCTGCAACTACCTCCTCGCCGTCGACACGGAGATGAACACCGTCGACGGATACGCCATGTCCTCCTGGGAGAGCGGCTACGGCGACTTCGCCCTGCACGCCGACCTCACCACCTTGCGCCGCGTCCCCTGGAACGAGGGCACCGCGATGCTGATGGCGGACCTCGCCTGGAACGACGGCTCACCCGTCGTCGCGGCCCCCCGCCAGATACTGCGCCACCAGCTCGACCGGCTCGCGGAGCTCGGCTACAGCGCGCACGTGGGGACCGAGCTGGAGTTCATCGTCTTCAAGGACACCTACGAGCGGGCCTGGGACGCCGGCTACAAGAACCTCACGCCCGCCAACCAGTACAACATCGACTACTCCGTCCTCGGGACCGGCCGCGTCGAACCCCTGCTGCGCCGCATCCGCAACGAGATGGCGGCCGCCGGGCTCGTCGTCGAGTCGGCCAAGGGCGAGTGCAACCCCGGCCAGCACGAGATCGTGTTCCGCTACGACGAGGCCCTCGTCACCTGCGACCAGCACGCCATCTACAAGACGGGCGCCAAGGAGATCGCGGCCCAGGAAGGTGTCTCGCTCACCTTCATGGCCAAGTTCAACGAGCGCGAGGGCAACTCCTGCCACATCCACCTCTCGCTCCAGGACGCCGACGGCGCCAACGCCATGGCCGGCTCCCCGGACGACCCCGGCGGCATGTCGCCCCTCATGCGGCACTTCCTCGCCGGCCAGCTCGCCGCGCTGCGCGACTTCTCCCTCCTCTACGCGCCCAACATCAACTCCTACAAGCGGTTCGTGCCCGGCTCCTTCGCGCCGACCGCCGCCGCGTGGGGCCACGACAACCGCACCTGCGCGCTGCGCGTCGTCGGCCACGGCCGCTCCCTGCGCTTCGAGAACCGGCTGCCCGGCGGCGACGTGAACCCCTACCTCGCGGTCGCGGCGCTGGTCGCCGCCGGCCTGTACGGCGTCGAGCACAAGCTCGAACTGCCGGACGAGTGCACCGGCAACGCCTACACCGGCGACCACGCCCACGTCCCCACCACCCTGCGCGAGGCCGCCGAGCTGTGGGAGAACAGCCCCATCGCCAAGGCCGCCTTCGGCGACGAGGTGGTCGCGCACTACCGCAACATGGCGCGGGTCGAGCTGACCGCCTTCGACTCCGCGGTGACCGACTGGGAGCTCCGCCGCTCCTTCGAACGCTTGTGAGGCAGCCTTGCTCGACGTACTGAACCCGGCGACGGAAGAGGTCATCGCGACCGTCCCCGCCGCCGACGCGGACGACGTGCGGCGCGCCGTGGAGCGGGCCGTGGGCGCCCAGCGGGCCTGGGCCGCCGTCGCCCCCGCGGACCGCGCCCGGCTGCTGCGCCGCTTCGCCGACACCGTGGACGGCCACCTCGACGAGCTGGCCGATCTGGAGGTCCGCGAGGCCGGTCACCTGCCGGGCAACGCCCGCTGGGAGGCGGGCAACGTCCGGGACCTGCTCCTGTACGCGGCCGGGGGCGCCGAACGCCTCACCGGGCAGCAGATCCCGGCGCCCGGCGGCTGGAACGTCACCTTCCGGGAACCGCTCGGCGTGGTGGGCGTCATCGCCCCCTGGAACTTCCCGATGCCCATCGCCGCCTGGGGCTTCGCCCCCGCCCTCGCCGCGGGCAACACCGTCCTGCTCAAGCCCGCCGAGACCACCCCGCTCACCGCCCTGCGACTCGCCGAACTGGCCCTGGAGGCCGGACTGCCCGAGCACGTCTTCCAGGTGCTGCCCGGCCACGGCCACATCACCGGCCGCGCCCTGGTCGACCACCCCGACGTCGCCAAGATCGTCTTCACGGGTTCCACGCGCACCGGCCGCGAGATCATGGAGCGCTGCGCGGGCCAGGTCAAACGGCTCACCCTGGAACTGGGCGGCAAGAGCCCCAACATCGTCTTCGCCGACGCGGACCTCGAGGCCGCCACCGACCCCTTCTCCTTCCTCGACAACTCCGGCCAGGACTGCTGCGCCCGCACCCGCGTCCTCGTACAGGAGTCGGTGTACGACGAGGTCGCGGCGCTGCTGACCGAGGCGCTCGGCGAGGTCGTCGTGGGCGATCCGCGGGATGCGAAGACACAGATGGGTCCGCTGATCTCCCGACGGCAGCTGGAGAACGTGCGCGCGCTCGTGCCGGACGAGGCGCCCGGCATCCGCGGCAGCGCCCCCACCGGGCCCGGCTTCTGGTTCCCCCCGACCGTCCTGACCGCCGAGCGGCCCGACTCGCCCGCCGCCGTCGAGGAGATCTTCGGCCCCGTGGCGGTGCTGCTGCCCTTCACCGACGAACAGGACGCGATCCGCCTCGCGAACGCCTCGCCGTACGGCCTGTCCGGCTCCATCTGGACGCGGGACGTGGGCCGGGCCCTGCGGGTCTCCGAGGCCGTCAAGGCCGGGAACCTCTCCGTCAACTCGCACTCCAGCGTGCGCTACTGGACCCCCTTCGGGGGCTACAAGCAGTCCGGCCTCGGGCGCGAGCTGGGCCCGGACGCGCTGCACGCCTTCACCGAAACCAAGAACGTCTTCATCAGCACGGAGGCCTGAACCCCATGTCAGAGAACATCTGCCGCCGCCTCGTCGGCCGCACCGCCGTCATCACCGGCGCCGGCAGCGGCATCGGCCTCGCCACCGCGCGCCGCCTCGCCTCCGAAGGCGCCCACGTCGTCTGCGGCGACATCGACGAGAGCGCGGGCAAGGCCGCCGCCGAGGAGGTCGGCGGGACCTTCGTACGCGTCGACGTCACCGACGCCGAGGAGGTCGAGGCGCTCTTCAGGACCGCCCACGACACCTACGGCTCCGTCGACATCGCCTTCAACAACGCGGGCATCTCACCGCCCGACGACGACTCCATCCTGGACACCGGCCTGGAGGCCTGGAAGCGCGTCCAGGACGTCAACCTCACCTCCGTCTACCTGTGCTGCAAGGCCGCCATCCCCTACATGCGGCGCCAGGGCAAGGGCTCCATCATCAACACCGCCTCGTTCGTCGCCAGGATGGGCGCGGCGACCTCGCAGATCTCCTACACCGCGTCCAAGGGCGGCGTCCTCGCCATGTCCCGCGAGCTGGGGGTCCAGTTCGCCCGCGAGGGCATCCGCGTCAACGCGCTCTGCCCGGGCCCGGTCAACACCCCGCTGCTCCAGGAGCTGTTCGCCAAGGACCCCGAGCGCGCCGCGCGCCGCCTCGTGCACATCCCCGTGGGCCGCTTCGCCGAGGCCGAGGAGATGGCCGCCGCCGTGGCGTTCCTCGCCAGCGACGACTCCTCGTTCGTCAACGCCACCGACTTCCTCGTCGACGGCGGGCTCACCGGCGCGTACGTGACCCCGCTGTAGGCACAGCGCGCCGTTCACCCGGCAGCCACCCGCACGTCGGTCGGGCGTCGCACGACGCCCGACCGGCCCGCGTAGACACGGGAGTGTGTTCGTGAACCTCAAGCGCCGCGCCATCGCGGCCGCATCCGTGCTCGCCGTCGCCACCACCGGCTTCCTCGGCGTCCAGGCCACCGCCGAGGCGACCCAGGACGCCCCGCCGCGGGCCGACAAGTGCCCCGCGCTCACCGTCTCCGCGGGCTGGTACGGCAGCAACAAGGCCAGACTCCAGCACATGGTGGACCGCTACGGCCGGTGCGGCGACGGGCACGGCGCCAAGCCGCTCGCCGCCTTCGACTGGGACAACACCGTCGTCAAGAACGACATCGGCGACGCCACCATGTTCTGGCTGCTGCGCCACGGCAGGATCCGCACGCCCTCGGGCGGCGACTGGCGCACCACGAGCCGCTACCTGACCGCCCCGGCGGCCCAGGCCCTGGCCAAGGCCTGCCCGGCCACCCGGGCCACCCTGCCCACGCACCGGAACACCGCCCGGGGCGCCGCCTGCGCCGACGAGATCCTGTCCGTCTACGGCGAGGGCGCCACGACCTCGGGCGCGCCGGCCTTCGCGGGCTTCGACCACCGGCGCATGGAACCGCAGTACGCCTGGCTCGCCCAGCTCACCCAGGGCTGGACCACCCGCCAGGTCAAGGGCTTCGCGGCCGCCGCGCGCGAGGAGAACCTCGCCGCGCCCGTCGGGGCGCGGCAGCGGGTCGGCACCCACCAGGTCACCGGCTGGGTGCGCTACTACGACCAGCAGCGCGACCTGATCCACACCCTGAAGAAGGCCGGTTTCGACGTGTACGTCGTCTCCGCGTCGCCCGAGCCGGTCGCCGAGGTGTGGGCCGCGGCCGTCGGCGTCGACGCCCGGCACACCCTCGGCATCCGCAACGTCCTCGCCCACGGCAGGCAGACCGCCCATCTCAAGGGCTGCGGCACCGTCGCGGACGGCGACGACTCGATGATCACGTACATCGACGGCAAGCGCTGCTGGATCAACAAGGAGATCCTCGGCGTGCGCGGCGCCGCCGCCGAGCGGGTCCAACCCGCCGCGCGGCGGCAGGTGTTCGCGGCCGGCGACTCGGACACGGACATCTCCTTCCTGCGCGACGCCACCGGCCTCAGGCTCGCCTTGAACCGCAACAAGAACGAACTGATGTGCCGCGCCTACGAGAACGGCGACGGCCGCTGGCTGGTCAACCCCATGTTCATCGAGCCCAAGGGCGAGAAGGCGGACCCCTACCCCTGCGCCACCACCGGCTACACCGAACGGGACGGCCGGCAGGGTCCGGTGCGCCGTACGGACGGCTCGGTGATCCCCGATCAGCGGGACACGGTGTTCGGGACGTCGACGCCGTCGCCCGCCGCACAGGACTGATGTACGGTCCACTCGCATGCGTAACAGAAACATTTCGGCGCTGACCCTGGCGGCGGCCGCCGCGCTGGCGGCGGTGCCCGCGGCGCTCCCCGCGGCCGCCGCCACGCCCACGAACTCCGCCACGGCAGAGGTCCGTTGTCCGCAGCTCTCGAAGAAGCTCAGCTGGTACGGCGACAACCGCGCCCGGCTCCAGCGGGTGATCGACGAGCGCGGCCGCTGCGCGAACCCCCACCCGGGCCACGGGCACGAGCGCCCGGTCGCCGCCTTCGACTGGGACAACACGGTCGTCAAGAACGACGTCACCGACGCGACCATCGCCTGGTCCCTGCGGCACGACAAGATCCTGCGCCCCAAGAGCTGGAAGGCCACCAGCAAGTGGCTGACCGACGAGGCGCACCGCGCCCTCACCGAGGCCTGCGGCACCGACGTGCCCGTCGGCAAGCCCCTGCCGACCTCCAGGAACACCGCCTGCGCGGACGAGATCTTCGAGATCCGCGAGGACGGCAGGACCATGAGCGGCGCCGCCGCCTTCGCGGGCCGGTGGGACCACCGGCACACCGTCCCGCAGTACGCCTGGGTGCCGCAGCTCTTCGCCGGGCACACCGTCCCTCAGCTGGAGTCGTACGCCGCGAAGGCCCGCAAGGAGGCGCTCGCCGCCCCGGTCGGCGCCACGCAGACCGTCGGCACCCATGAGATCCCCGGCTACGTCCGCTACTACGACCAGCAGCGCGACCTGATCCGCACCCTCAAGAAGGCCGGTTTCGACGTCTACATCGTCTCGGCGGGCTCCGAACCGGTCGCCGAGGTGTGGTCCAGGAGCGTCGGCGTCGACCGCGCGCACACCATCGCCATCCGCTCCGTCCTGGACCGCGAGGGCCGCATCACCACCTGGAACCAGGGCTGCGGCGATGTGCCCGTCAACAAGGGCGAGGCCATCCCCTACATCGACGGCAAGCGCTGCTTCATCAACCAGGAGATCTACCGGGTCAAGGGCAAGGCGGCCTGGCAGAAGCAGGACCGGGCGCGGCGCATCGCGCTCGGCGGCGGCGACGCCGACACGGATGTCACCTTCGTCGGCGACGCCACCGGCGCGCACCTCGTGCTGAACCGCAACAAGAGCGAGTTCATGTGCCGCGCGTACGACAACGCCGACGGCCGCTGGGTGGTGAACCCGATGTTCATCGAGCCGATGCCGCGCAAGACCGGCACCTACCCGTGCTCGACCGCCGCGTACAACGAGCACGACGGCAGCAAGGGCCCCGTGCTGCGCGACGACGGCTCGGTGGTGCCCGACCAGCGGGATTCGGTGTACTGACCTTCCGATCACGTCCTAGAGTGCCGGAATGAGCATGACACCTCCGCCCGGCTGGTACCCGGACCCGAACCAGCCCTCCGTCGAGCGCTGGTGGGACGGGGCCGCGTGGACCGAGCACCGCCGCGCCCCCGGCAACGCGCAGGCGGCGGCCCCGGCGGCGCAGGGCTTCGGCCCGGCGCCCGACCTGGCCGCGACGCCGGTGAGCACTCCGGGGACCCGCTCCGGCGGCGGCCGCGCGAAGACCATCGCGCTGGCCGCCGCCGGAGCGGTCCTCGTCGCCGCTATCGTCACGGGCGTCGTCGCCCTCACCAAGGACGACGGCGAAGCGCGGGGCGGCGACGCCCCGTCCGGCGCCCCGACCGCGACGCAGGGGAGCGAGAGCCCCTCCCCGACACCGACGCCGACGAAGACGTCCGACCCGAACCCCGACGTCCTCGTCGACGACCTCAACGGGCTCACGCTCCCCGTCATCGACGGCTGGGAGAAGGCCGAGAGCACCGTCAACAGGGAGCCGACCCTCCAGACCCCGGACACCTACGACTGCCCCGGCGACTCGGGCGTCTGCCGCCACGGCGAGATCACCTCGCACCCCGTGACCGCCACCGACGAGACCTCCCCGAAGGCGCTGGCCAGGGGCGACATCAACGACGCCGCCAAGAGCGTCTACGGCGAGGACGTCCTCGGCAACAACCCCTACGACGGCATCACCGGGCACGAGAAGGTCGCGGAGGGGACGGTCGCCGTCGCCGGCCGCAGCGGCTACTACGTGCGCTGGAAGGTGCGGACCGGCAAGGGCTCCGGAGGGTACGTGCAGTCGGTGGCGTTCAAGTCGAGCATCGGCGCCGAACCGATGGTCATCGTCCGCCTCTCCATCGACGTCGCCAAGGGCGCGCCGCCCCTGTCCGACATGGACCGCGTCGTCAAGGGCATCCGCTCGGTCGACGACAGCGCGACGGGCGGCGGGGTCGGCGAGGACGTGGGGGCGACGCCCTGAGGCGTCCCGCGGGGCTCCGGAGGGTGCCGCGGCAGGCTCCGGGGCGCCGCGGGCCGCGCCGCCCGGTCACAGGAAGGTGCGGCCCTCGCCCCGGTACGTCGGCACGCTCCCCGTCACCTCGTCGCCCGCCACCAGGTGCAGCGCGGCGAACCGCTCGCACAGCTCCCCGGCCTTGGCGTGCCGGAACCACACCTTGTCGCCGATCAGCAGATCGTCCGCCGCCGGGCCGTGCAGCGGCGTCTGCACCTCGCCGGCGCCCTCCTGAGGGTCGTACCGCAGGCCCTCGGGGAGATACGGCACCGGGGAGCGGTCCGCACCCGCGACCCCCGACGCCGGATAGCCGCCGCCGAGCACCGTCACCGTGCCCGGCCCCGGCCTGCGCACCACCGGCTGCGCGAAGAGCGCGGCCGGACGGCCGCTGAACGACGTGTAGTTGTCGAACAGCCGCGGCACGAAGAGCCCCGACCCGGCGGCGATCTCCGTCACCGCGCGCTCCGCCGCCGTGTGCTGCACGCTGCCGGTACCGCCGCCGTTGACGAACTCCAGGTCCGGCACCACCGCCCGCACGGCACCGATGGTCCGCGCCCGCCGCTCCGCCAGCTCCCGGCGCGCCGCGGCCTGCATCATCCTGATCGTCCGCGAGCGCGCCGGACGCCCCTCCACCGCGTCGCCCACGCCCGCGACATGGCCCTCGTACGCCATGACGCCCACGAGCCGGAAACCGGGCCGGCGGGTGATGGCCCGGGCCAGCGCGGCGACCTGCGCGGGCGCGTGCAGCGGGGAGCGGAGCGCGCCGATCCGCACGCGGCCGCCCAGTGTCCGGAAGGAGGTGTCCAACTCCAGGCAGACCCGCACTTGTTCCGTGCCGCCGTTCCTGGCCTCGTCGATCAGCCGCAGCTGCGCCGGGTCGTCGACCATCACGGTCACCGCGGCCGCCAGCTTCGGGTCGGCGCTCAGCTCGGCGAAACCGGCGCGGTCCGCCGAGGGATAGGCGAGCAGCACGTCCTCGAAGCCGGAACGCGCGAGCCATATCGACTCCGCGAGCGTGAACGACATGATCCCGGCGAAGCCGTCGCGGGCCAGGACGCGTTCGAGCAGGGCCCGGCAGCGCACGGACTTGCTCGCGACGCGGATCGGCTTGCCGCCCGCGCGGCGCACGAGGTCGTCGGCGTTGGCGTCGAACGCGTCCAGATCCACGATCGCGAGGGGGGCGTCGAGATGTGCGGTGGCCCGGTCGTAGCGGGCTCGGTCTGCGGCGAGGCCAGTCATGGCGGAAGCCTGCCAGAGACGATTACCCGAGGGTAGGGGGATGATCCGGGCAGATCGCCCGGGGCCCGGGAGGGGGGTTCCCGAACGGCCCTCCCGTGCCCGTAGAGTGACGCGCACGGAGCCTCGCCGGGCCGAGCGTTCCGGCAGCCGGAGCGCGAGGAGACGGGCGGGCATGAGCACGGAGGCGGGAGCGACCCCGATTCCCCCGCGCCCCACCGCGCCGCCCCGCCCCACGGCCCCGCCGGACGAGCCGCCCCCCGCGCCGTCCGCCCGCTTCCCCGACGTGCGCCCCCGGGTCGACGAGGACTGGCTCTTCGACGCCCTGCGCCCCACGCCCCCCTCCGAGGACCCCGACCACGCGTCCCGGGTGGCGGACCTCCTGGCCCCCTTCACCGAGGCGGCCCGCAGCAGGCCCCGCACGCTTCCCCGCCACATCCCGGCACCCCGCCCCAGCACGCCCCCTGCCGCCGAAGCGACGCCCCCAACGGCCGCCGCCGCCAAGAACACGACAGCCACGGGGACCGACGGCGTGGCGGGCGTACGAGACGCTGATGCGCAGGCCGCGGCCCCGCCCGCCGGTGACCTGCCGAGCCGACCCCGCGTAGAGCCGTCCGGCGAGCCGTCGACGCCCGCCCCACCGTCCGCGCCGGCGCGCACCGGCGAAGTGCCGCCCGCCGAACCGCCCACGCCCCGTGCGTCGTCGGCCCGTGCCGGGCAGGTGCCGGACGGGTCGTCGTCGGGGGAGGCGGCTGCCCCGACCCAGCACCTCGGCCCGGGCCGCCCGGCGGTCGGCGGCCCGATGACGGGTTCCGGCGCCGGCTCCGGGCGCCCCCTCGTCTTCCTCGCGCGGCCCGCCCTGGACGACGGCGCCTTCGCCCGGCCGCGCTCCCTCCGGGCCTGGGCGCGGCCCCGTGCCGTCGCCGCCGCCGTCTGCGTCGTCCTCGGACTGGGGCTCATCGGCGGTGCGGTGACCGGGAGTTGGCTGACCGGCGAGTCGGTGGCCAACGGCGGGTCCCCGCGCAGCGCGTACAAGGTCACCGGCGACCTGTGGCACAGCGCGCCCGTCGACCGGCTCTTCCCGCCCGACCTCAAGGGCGAGGGCGCGGGCCCCGGCGGCGCGGACCGCTCCTGGACCCGGGTCGCCGTCGCCCCCGACAGCGGCTGCGGGGCCGCCTTCGACCCCCTGCTGGCGAGGGCCCTCGCCCCCGTCGGCTGCCTGCGGCTGCTCCGCGCCACGTACACCGACGCGACCCGCAGCCACGTCACCACCGTCGGCCTGCTGTTCACCAAGGCGGACGCGGACGCCATGCGGGCGCTGCGGAACCGCTTCGCACGGGAGGGCCTCGGCAGGCGCCCGGACCTGATGCCGAGGACGTACCCGGCGAAGGGCACGGTCGCCGAGGGCTTCGGCGACGCCCAGCGCGCGTCCTGGACGGTGTCGGTGCTGCCGGACGCACCCGTCGTCGCGTACGCCGTGTCCGGCTTCGCGGACGGCCGCGTCGTCACGGACCCCGAGCCCGCCACCGAGGCGATGGGCGCCACCGCCACCTCGATGCCCGCCCAGTCCGGTCTCGGCCACGAGGCGAAAGGCATCGCGGACCGCGTCGAACGAGGCCTGCGCAAGACCATCGTCCGAGCGGAGGAGGCATGAGGAACACCCGCCGCACCCGCCCGAACCGCCGCACCCACCCGGACCGCCGCACCCGCCCCCATCGCCGAAACCACCCCCGCCGGCCGCTCCTCGCCGCCGCGCTCACCGCCGCCCTGGCCCTCGCCCCCGCCGCCCCCGCCCACGCCGACGACGGCATCCGCGCCCAGCAGTGGGCCCTGGACGCCCTGCACACCGACCGGATATGGCAGACCACCAAGGGCGGCGGCATCACCGTCGCCGTCCTGGACACCGGCGTCGACGACCGGCACCCCGACCTCGCGGGCAACGTCTTGGCGGGCAAGGACCTGATCGGCTTCGGTGCCGGCCGCGGCGACCGCCCCTGGGCCCGGCACGGCACCGCCATGGCCGGCATCATCGCGGGCCACGGGC
Organism: Streptomyces sp. NPDC034037; assembly: GCF_055575715.1. Lineage (NCBI taxonomy): Bacteria > Bacillati > Actinomycetota > Actinomycetes > Kitasatosporales > Streptomycetaceae > Streptomyces > Streptomyces sp. NPDC034037. The sequence goes on from NZ_JBVISC010000007.1 coordinate 258,517, forward strand.
ACGGCGAGGGCAACGGCGACGGCGTACTGGGCATCGCGCCCGAAGCGAGGATCCTGCCGGTCCGGGTGATCCTCGAAGACGGCGACCCCGCCCGCGGAAAGGCCCGCGACACCCGGGGCACCGCCCTGGCCGAGGGCATCCGCTGGGCCGCCGACCACGGCGCGGACGTCATCAACCTCTCCCTCGGCGACGACTCCAAGTCCGCCCACCCCGAACCCGCCGAGGACGCCGCCGTCCAGTACGCCCTGAAGAAGGGCGTCGCCGTCGTCGCCTCCGCGGGCAACGGCGGAGAGCGCGGCGACCACATCTCCTACCCGGCCGCCTACCCCGGCGTGATCGCCGCGACGGCCGTCGACGAGAACGGCGCCCGCGCCGCCTTCTCCACCCGCCGCTGGTACGCCACCGTCGCCGCGCCCGGCGACGACATCGTCATCGCCGACCCCGACCGCAAGTACTACGAGGGCTGGGGCACCAGCGCCGCCTCCGCGTTCGTCTCCGGCACCGTCGCCCTGCTCCGCGCCGCCCACCCGCACCTCACGCCCGCCCAGCTCAAGCAGCTCCTGCGGGACACCGCCCGCGACGCCCCGCCCGGCGGCCGCGACGACTCCCGCGGCTTCGGCCTGATCGACCCCGCGGCCGCCTTCGCCCGCGCGGGCCGGCTCGCGCGGGACAAGCCCCGCACGACGGCGTACGGAGCCAAGTACTTCGGCCCGGGCCCCGAGGAGGCCGCCTCCGACAGCGGCCCCGCCCCCTGGGTCGGGCCCCTCGCGGGAGTCCTCGGCGTGGGCCTGCTCGTGGCCGGCATCTGCCTCTGGCGCGGACGCCTCGGCCCCCTGCCGACCTCGCGGCCCCGCGACTGACGGGACGGCGCCCACCGCCAGGCCGCCCAGGGGAGACCCGGACAGGCCGCCGCAAGGCGCCTCTGTAGGGTCGGGGCGTGGCGAACAAGAACATTCCCGACCCCGGCTTCTCCGACGACGACGGCACCGCCGACCCCCGGCTGGCCGCGGCGCTCACCGCCTGGTCGCAGGACCGCACGGCGCACGGCCCCGTCCTCGAAGCCCTCGCCGGGGCGCGGCTCCTCGTCCCCGTCGTCGCCGTCCTCGGCGAGGTCGAGGAGGACGAGAACGGCCTGCGCCGCGAGAAGACCAGCGACATGGCCGTCCCCACACTGCGGGCCGGTGACCGCAAGGCGCTGCCGGCCTTCACCTCCACCGAGGCCCTCGCGCTGTGGGACCCGGCCGCCCGGCCCGTCGCCGTGCCCCTGCACCAGGCGCTCCAGGCCGCCGCCCACGAACAGGCCGACACGATCGTCCTCGACCTCGCGGGCCCCGTCCCCTACGAACTGGGCCGCACCGCGCTGCTCGCCCTCGCCGAGGGCCGCGCCAGCGCCGACCCGCTCGCCGACCCCGCGGTCACCGGCGCCGTGCGCGCGGCCGTCGCCGCCGAGCCCGCCGTGCTCCGCGCCCACCTCGGCCCCGGCAGCTTTGACGGCATCCTCGCCCTGGTCGTCGACCCGGCCGCCGACCCCGCCGAGACGGCCCGGCGCGTGGCCCACCGCATCACCGCCGACGAAACACTGAGGGCCCGCCTGGTGCGCGGCCTCGACCTGGCACTCCTGCCGGCCGAGGCGACGCCACCGGGCGAGCCCCTCTACGTACGTACGGTGTGAGGGCTCAGCCGAAGACCGGCCCCGTGTACTTCTCGCCCGGGCCCTGACCCGGCTCGTCCGCCACGATCGACGCCTCGCGGAACGCCAGCTGCAACGACTTCAGTCCGTCCCGCAGCGGCGCCGCGTGGAAGGAGCTGATCTCCGTGGCGCTCGCGTCCAGCAGACCGGCCAGCGAGTGGATCAGCTTGCGGGCCTCGTCGAGGTCCTTGTGGCCCTCGCCGCCCTCGGCGAGTCCGAGGTTCACGGCGGCGGCGCTCATCAGGTGGACCGCCACCGTGGTGATCACCTCGACCGCGGGGACGTCCGCGATGTCGCGGGTCAGGGTGTCGAAATCGGGGGAGTCGCCGGCGGGGGACTCGGGGGTGGGGGTCGCGTCGCTCATGTCCACACGATAAGCCGCGCACCGCGCCGGCCCCGCCCCGGGAGAGGACGGAGGGACCGGTTCGCTCCCGCCCGGGGGAGCTGCTAACCTTGTGTAACGACCGGCCGGAGACCCGCGTGCCAACGCAAGGATCCGGCCCACAAGTGGAGGCTCCGATCTCCCACCTGGCCGCTCCCTGAGCGGCGGGTCACCGGTCAGGCGGCCGAAGCCTCAAGGCTTTGGGTCGCCCGATGTGCGCCCCGCGATCACCGCGGAGGTGCTCCGGTAGTACGTGGAGCCCCTTCTGTGATCGGTCGGGGCATTTTTTGTGGCCCCGCTCGGTTGGTCCAGTCAACAGACGTAACGCGGCTGTCCGCCAGACGGCCGCGTGGTGCTACCGAGGAGGATCCATCAGCGCCGAGCCCCGCATCAACGACCGGATTCGCGTTCCCGAGGTGCGACTTGTCGGTCCCAGCGGCGAGCAGGTCGGGATTGTTCCGCTTGCCAAGGCCCTGGAGCTTGCGCAGGAGTACGACCTCGACTTGGTCGAGGTGGCCGCCACTGCGCGTCCGCCGGTCTGCAAGCTCATGGACTACGGGAAGTTCAAGTACGAGTCGGCCATGAAGGCCCGTGAGGCGCGCAAGAACCAGGCGCACACGGTCATCAAGGAGATGAAGCTCCGGCCGAAGATCGACCCGCACGACTATGACACCAAAAAGGGTCACGTCGTCCGGTTCCTCAAGCAGGGCGACAAGGTCAAGATCACGATCATGTTCCGTGGTCGCGAGCAGTCCCGCCCCGAGCTGGGCTTCCGGCTGCTGCAGCGTCTCGCTTCGGACGTCGAGGACCTTGGGTTCATCGAGTCCAGCCCGAAGCAGGACGGCCGAAACATGATCATGGTTCTCGGTCCGCACAAGAAGAAGACCGAGGCGATGGCCGAGGCCCGTGAGGCCCAGGCGGCCCGCAAGGCGGACGCGAAGGCCAACCCCGGCCGCTCGCAGAACTCCGCCGAGGGGGAGGAGCTCTCCGAGGAGGCTCCCGCCGAGGCCCCGGCCGAGGCCAACGCCGAGGCCTGATCTCCCGGACGCGAGTCCAGGCGATCGCCAACTGACACATATGGCTCCCGGATGCCCGGTTTCACGACCGGGCATCGGAGTGCCACTGACGAGGAGAGAACGGCGCTATGCCGAAGAACAAGTCGCACAGCGGTGCCAGCAAGCGCTTCAAGGTCACCGGCTCCGGCAAGGTGCTCCGCGAGCGTGCCGGCAAGCGCCACCTGCTCGAGCACAAGTCGTCCCGTCTGACGCGTCGTCTCACCGGCAACGCCGAGATGGCCCCGGGCGACGCCAAGAAGATCAAGAAGCTTCTCGGCAAGTGAGTCCGGGCGCGCACCGCGCGTCCGAACTCTGACCGGGACCCAATCGATACCGGGTCGTGTGAGTCCAACCACGGCCCCGCTACAAGGAGTAAAAAGTGGCACGCGTCAAGCGGGCAGTCAACGCCCACAAGAAGCGTCGGGCGATCCTCGAAGCGGCCAGCGGCTACCGCGGCCAGCGCTCGCGCCTGTACCGCAAGGCCAAGGAGCAGGTCACCCACTCCCTGGTCTACAACTACAACGACCGCAAGAAGCGCAAGGGCGACTTCCGTCGGCTGTGGATCCAGCGCATCAACGCCGCTGCCCGCGCCAACGGCATGACGTACAACCGCCTCATCCAGGGTCTGAACGCCGCCAACATCGAGGTGGACCGCAAGATCCTCGCGGAGCTGGCCGTCAACGACCAGAACGCGTTCGCCGCGCTGGTCGAGGTCGCGCAGAAGGCGCTGCCGAGCGACGTCAACGCGCCGAAGGCCGCGTGACGCTGCGCTGAGCGTTGTTTCGGACCCGTGGGCCTGGTGGCCTGCGGGTCCGTTTCTGTTCGGGGGCGCGCCCGCCCCCTGCCGTCCGCGGGTTCGTGTGTGGCTGGTCGCGCAGTTCCCCGCGCCCCCTTCCGGGGCGCTGTCCCTGAGGTGAGTTTTATGGTTGCCGCTGAATTGATCTCCTCCAAGTCGCCGCGCGTCAGCGCCGCCCGGCGGCTCGCCAAGCGGAATTTCCGGGGCAAGGAGCGGCTGTTCCTCGCCGAGGGGCCGCAGGCCGTGCGGGAGGCCGCCGGACACGCGGACACGCTCGTCGAGCTGTTCGCCACCGTCGAGGCCGCCGAGCGCTACGCCGACATCGTGGGGGAGGCCCGCGGCGCCGGGGCCCGGGTGCACCTCGCCGACGAGGACGTCATCGCCGACATCTCCACGACCGTGACCCCCCAGGGCCTCGTCGGCATCTGCCGGTTCCTCGACACCCCGTTCGAGGAGATCCTCGCCGCGCGGCCGAAACTCGTCGCCGTCCTCGCCCACGTGCGCGACCCCGGCAACGCCGGGACCGTGCTGCGCTGCGCCGACGCCGCCGGCGCCGAGGCCGTGATCCTCACGGACGCCTCCGTGGACCTCTACAACCCCAAGTCGGTGCGCGCCTCCGTCGGCTCCCTCTTCCACCTGCCGGTCGCCGTCGGCGTCCCCGTGGAGCGCGCCGTCCAGGGGCTGAAGGACGCGGGCGTCCGCATCCTCGCCGCCGACGGGGCGGGCACGGACGACCTCGACACCGAACTGGACAAGGGCACCATGGGCACCCCCACCGCCTGGGTCTTCGGCAACGAGGCCTGGGGGCTCCCGGAGGAGACCCGCGCACTCGCCGACGCCGTGGTGCGCGTTCCGATCCACGGCAGGGCCGAGAGCCTCAACCTCGCGACGGCCGCCGCCGTGTGCCTCTACGCCTCCGCCCGTGCACAGCGCGCCGCCGGAGGGTGCCGCTCCGTCACATCGAGCTAGTAGGGTGACGGGCCAGTCCGAGAGGTGGGGTACGGGGAATGAGTGTCGGCACCAGAAGAGCACCGGGAGTACAGGACCTCGTCCGTGCCCGCACGGACCGCGGCGCTCCAGGTGATCTCGGCGACCTCGGACTGGACCCCGACGAGCTGCCCGACGGGCTCGTCGTGGCGGACGAGACGGGCCGGATCATCTGCTTCAACGCGGCGGCCGCACGGATCACCGCCGTCCCCGCCGCCGACGCCCTCGGCGCGCCCCTGGAGCACGCCCTGCCGTTAGAGGACCTGGAAGGCCGCCGCTGGTGGCAGCTGACCGACCCCTACGGCGGCCTCGCCATCCGGGTCGGCCAGCCCGAGCGCAATCTGCTGCTGCCGGGCGGCCGCGAGGTGCTGGTCTCCGCCCGCTATCTGCGCACCGCCCGCACCGGGCCCGTGCGCCGCGTCGTGGTCTGTCTGCGCGACACCGAGGCCCGCCGCCGCACCGAGCGCAGCCACGCCGAGCTGATCGCCACCGTCGCCCACGAGCTGCGCTCGCCCCTCACGTCCGTCAAGGGCTTCACGGCGACCCTGCTCGCCAAGTGGGAGCGGTTCACGGACGACCAGAAGAAACTGATGCTGGAGACCGTCGACGCCGACGCCAACCGCGTCACCCGGCTGATCGCGGAACTGCTCGACATCTCCCGCATCGACTCCGGCCGCCTCGAACTGCGCCGCCAGCCCGTCGACGTGGGCGCCGCCGTGGGCCGCCACATCCGGGCCTACGTCGCCTCCGGCCAGGACGCCGCCCGCTTCCTCGTACGGCTCCAGCGGCCGCTGCCCGACCTGTGGGCGGACCCCGACAAGATCGACCAGGTGCTGAGCAACCTCCTGGAAAACGCGGTGCGGCACGGCGAGGGAACGGTCACCATCGATGTGGCGCCCTCCTCCTCCGCGCGCGAGCGGGGCGGCGCCGAGACCGCCGTGACCGTCAGCGACGAGGGTCCCGGCATTCCGGAGGAGTCGATGGGCCGCGTCTTCACCCGCTTCTGGCGGGGCAGCAAGCGCGGCGGGACGGGACTGGGGCTGTACATCGTGAAGGGCATCGTGGAGGCGCACGGCGGGACGATCACCGTCGGCCGCGCCCCGGGCGGCGGCGCGCAGTTCCGATTTACGTTGCCCGTGGGGGCTCCCGCGTACCTCCTGTGAGTCGCCGACCGGCCGTCGGCGACTGACGGCGAGGACGTCCTGAGCAGCCCGCGGGCGCATTCGAACACCGCACCCCCGGTAGACTCGGTCGTTGGCACTGTGCGTCCCCAATCCTTGGGACACTCCGTCTCCGATTCGTCGACGGGGACCATCCGCCAGCCAACCGGAAGCACGGGAAGAGATGTCGGCACCGAACAAGTCGTACGACCCTGTTGAGGTCGAGGCACTGAAACCTGAAGAGATCGAGCGCATGCGGGACGAGGCGCTCGCCGCCTTCGCGGCCGCGGACAGCCTCGACGCGCTCCAGGAGGCCAAGGTCGCGCACACCGGCGGCACCTCGCCGCTGGCCCTCGCCAACCGCGAGATCGGAGCGCTGCCCCCGCAGGCCAAGGCCGAGGCCGGCAAGCGCGTCGGCATGGCACGCGGCGCCGTGAGCAAGGCGCTGGCCGCCCGCCAGGCCGAGCTGGAGGCCGAGCGGGACGCCCGCGTCCTGGTCGAGGAGGCGGTGGACGTCACGCTGCCCTACGACCGCACGGCCGCCGGCGCCCGGCACCCGCTGACCACGTTCATGGAGCGCGTCTCGGACGTCTTCGTCGCCATGGGCTACGAGGTCGCCGAGGGCCCCGAGGTCGAGGCGGAGTGGTTCAACTTCGACGCCCTCAACTTCACGCCCGACCACCCGGCCCGGCAGATGCAGGACACGTTCTTCGTGCAGGGCCCCAAGGGCGCCTCCGGCGACGAGTCCGGTGTCGTGCTGCGGACGCACACCTCCCCGGTGCAGGCCCGCGCCCTGCTCGAACGGCGCGAGCCGCCCGTCTACATCGTCTGCCCCGGCCGCGTGTACCGCACGGACGAGCTGGACGCGACGCACACCCCGGTCTTCCACCAGATCGAGCTGCTCGCCGTCGACGAGGGCCTGACCATGGCCGACCTCAAGGGCACCCTCGACCACATGGTCCAGGCGCTCTTCGGCCCGGACATGAAGACGCGGCTGCGGCCGAACTACTTCCCGTTCACCGAGCCGTCCGCCGAGATGGACATGGTGTGCTACGTCTGCCGCGGCGAGTCCGTCGGCAACCCCGACCGCCCCTGCCGCACCTGCGGCAGCGAGGGCTGGATCGAGCTGGGCGGCTGCGGCATGGTCAACCCCAAGGTGCTGACCGCCTGCGGCGTCGACCCCCGGAAGTACAGCGGATTCGCCTTCGGGTTCGGCATCGAACGGATGCTGATGTTCCGCCACAACGTCGAAGACATGCGAGACATGGTCGAGGGTGACATCCGGTTCACCCGGCCGTTCGGGATGGAGATCTGATGCGGGTCCCGCTTTCCTGGCTGCGGGAGTACGTCGACCTCCCCGCCACCGAGACCGGCCGTGACGTGCAGGCCAAGCTCATCGACGTCGGCCTGGAGGTCGAGACCGTCGAGCAGCTCGGCGGCGGCCTCAAGGGCCCGCTCGTCGTGGGCAAGGTCCTCACCATCGAGGAGCTGGAGGGCTTCAAGAAGCCCATCCGCTTCTGCACCGTCGACGTCGGCACCGCCAACGGCACCGGTGAACCGCAGGAGATCGTCTGCGGCGCCCGGAACTTCGCCGTCGGTGACAAGGTCGTCGTGGTGCTGCCCGGCGCCGTCCTGCCCGGCGACTTCGCCATCGCCGCCCGCAAGACGTACGGCAGGACCTCGCACGGCATGATCTGCTCCGGCGACGAGCTGGGCATGGGCGACGACGGCTCCGGGGGCATCATCGTGCTGCCGCCCGAGCACGAGGTCGGCACCGACGCCATCGAGCTGCTCGAACTGGTCGACGAGGTCCTGGACATCGCCGTCACGCCCGACCGCGGCTACGCCCTGTCGATGCGCGGCGTCGCCCGCGAGACCGCCATCGCCTACGGCCTGCCGCTGCGCGACCCGGCGCTGCTCGACGTGCCCGCGCCGAACTCCTTCGGCCACCCCGTCAAGATCAGCGACCCGCTCGGCTGCGACCGCTTCACCGCCCGCACCGTCACCGGCCTGCAGCCCGAGGCCCGCTCGCCGATCTGGCTCAAGCGACGCCTGCAGAAGGCCGGGATGCGCCCCATCTCGCTCGCCGTCGACGTCACGAACTACGTGATGCTGGAGCTGGGCCAGCCCCTGCACGCCTACGACCGCTCCCGCATCCAGGGGACGATCGGCGTGCGCCGGGCCGAGCAGGGCGAGAAGTTCACCACGCTCGACGGCGCCCAGCGCGTCCTCGACGCCGAGGACCTGGTCATCACCGACGACCGCGGGCCCATCGGCCTCGCGGGCGTCATGGGCGGCGCCAACACGGAGATCGCCGACCACGCTGCCGAGAGCGGCACCACCGATGTCGTCATCGAGGCCGCGCACTTCGACGCGCTCTCCATCGCCCGCACCGCGCGCCGCCACAAGCTGGGCTCCGAGGCCGCCAAGCGCTTCGAGCGCGGCGTCGACCCGCAGGCCGCCTCGGCCGCCGCCCAGCGGACCGTCGACCTGCTCGTGCTGCTCGCGGGCGGCACCGCCGAGGCCGGTGTCACCGAGGTCATCGCGCCCACCGCGCCGCGCACGATCACCATGCCCGCCGACCACCCCGACAGGGTCGCCGGTGTGACCTACGGCCGCGAGACCGTCGTACGCCGCCTCCAGCAGGTCGGCTGCGACGTGTACGGCCAGGACGACCTGACCGTCACCGTGCCGTCCTGGCGCCCCGACCTCGCGGAGCCGAACGACCTCGCCGAAGAGGTCATCCGCCTGGAGGGGTACGAGAACCTCCCCTCGACCCTGCCCAAGCCCCCCGCGGGCCGCGGCCTGACCGAGCGCCAGCGCCTGCACCGCCGGGTCGGGCGCGCCCTGGCCGGCGCCGGGTACGTGGAGGCGCTGAGCTACCCCTTCATCGGGGAGAGCGTCTTCGACCAGCTCGGCCTGGCGGCGGACGACCCGAACCGCCGCGTGGTCAAGCTCGTCAACCCGCTCTCCGACGAGGAGCCCGCCCTCCGTACGACGCTGCTGCCGGGGCTGCTCGCGGCGCTCCGCCGCAACGACGGACGCGGCAGCCACGACCTGGCGCTCTTCGAGACGGGCCTGGTCTTCCACCCGCAGGACGAACTGAAGGTCGCGGTGCGGCTGCCCGTCGACCGGCGGCCCACCGACGAGGAGATCGCCTCCCTCACCGAGGCGCTGCCCGTCCAGCCCCGGCACGCCGCCGTCGTCCTCGCGGGCGCCCGCGAGCAGGCCGGCTGGTGGGGCAAGGGCCGCCCGGCCGACTGGGCGGACGCCGTCGAGGCGGCGCGCACCCTGGCCCGCGAGGCCGGTGCCGAACTCATCGTCGACCAGGGGCAGTACGGCCCCTGGCACCCGGGCCGCTGCGCGGAGCTGAAGGTCGTCGTCGACGGCGACATCGTCACCGTCGGCCACGCCGGCGAGCTGCACCCGCGGGTCGTCAAGGCGCTGCACCTGCCCGCGCGCACCTGCGCGATGGAGCTGGACCTGGACCGCCTGGCGCAGGCCGGCGAGGGCACGCCGCGCGCACCGCGGATCTCCACCTTCCCGGTGGCCACGCAGGACGTCGCGCTGATCGTCGACAAGGAGGTGCCGGCCGCCGTGGTCGAGTACTACCTGACCGGCGGCGCGGGTGAACTCCTCGAGTCCATCCGGCTGTTCGATGTATTTGTTGGGTCACAGATCGGCGAGGGCAAGAAGTCCCTGGCGTACGCGCTGCGCTTCCGCGCGGCCGACCGCACGCTGACCGTCGACGAGGCGTCGGCGGCCCGTGACGCGGCCGTCGCCCTGGCGGCCGAGCGCACGGGCGCGGTGCTGCGCGGAGCGTAACCGCGTTCTGTCCCTGCCGACAGGCGCACCCTGAGGCGCACAGAGGGTCTCATCCGGATCATCGGATGAGACCCTCACTCATTGGAGTGACAACAGGCATCACCCTGGCCCGATCGGGTCACTCGGTCGACAGAATCAGAGCGGCCGTAGGGGTCGGCCTGCGCGCTGGACGGGGCCTTAGGGGGACCGACGGCATGATGATGATCCGTATCAGGGCTGGGGCTCCCCGCCGTTCGATGTCCTGGGCGAGGACCAGGGTGAGGACCGGGGCGAGGTCCGGGGCGAGGACGAGGGCGGGCGCGGGACGCCGAGGCCCCCGGGACCGCGACCGGAGCGCGGTCCTGTGCATCGGCAGACCCCGGGCCGCGTCCCGGCTGCCTCCCCGGGTGGGCCGCAGGCGGTTCCGCCGCCCGCTCACGCTGGGGCTGCCGACCGTCTGGGGCGCCGTCGCCGTCACGTACAAGCTGCTCTGCCCGCTCGCCCAGCAGAACGGCATGGGGGCGCGGATCGTCAGCAGCGCGGTCTTCTTCGCCGTCGGGTCCGGGCTGGTCGTGCACGTCCGCCGGGCGCTGCTGCGGGAGTTGCGGCAGGTCCGCGAGGTCGCCGGGGCCGCGCAGAACGCACTCCTGCGCCCCCTGCCGCCCCGCCTCGAAGGCCTCGCCCTGGCTGCCGGACGGTTCTCGGCCGCACGGGGCGCCTCCGTCGGGGGCGACCTGTACGAGGTGGTCGCCGGCGACCACGGCGTGCGCGTCGTCATGGGTGACGTCCGGGGGCACGGCATCGGCGCCATGGCGACCGTCGCCGCCCTTCTCGGCAGCTTCCGCGAGGCGGCCCACGACGAGCCCGAACTGCCGCTGGTCCTGAGCCGGTTGGAGCGGACCCTGGCACGGCACCTGCACGAGCGGGCCTCTGCCGGGTACCCCGTCGGCGGCGTCGTGCCGGACGCCCCGTCGGCCGAGGAGTTCGTCACCGTCCTGCTCCTGGAGATCGGCGCGGACGGGGAGGTCTCCGCGCTCAACTGCGGCCACCCCTGGCCCTTTCTGCTGAGCGGTCACGCCCGGCCGCTCGCCGCCGCCGACCCGCTGCCCCCGCTCGGCCCCTTCCCGCTCCCCGCCGACCTGCCCGTGCTGTCCTGCGGCCGATTGCTGCCGGGCGAGGCCCTCGTCCTGTACACGGACGGCATGGAGGACGCCCGCGACGCGGCCGGGGAGTTCTTCCCGCTCCAGGCCGCGCTCACCGAAGCCGCCCGCGTCCCCGCCCTCTCCCCGCAGTGCCTCATCCACTCGGTCCAGGCCGAACTGCTGCGGCACACCGGGCGGTCGCCCTCCGACGATGCGACCCTGCTCGTCGTGCGCAACGACCGCACCCGGGCCCGCGCCCCGCACCCGGAGCCGGAGTGCCGGGCCCGCACGATGAGTTGAACGCCGCCCGCCCCGCCATGGTGTCGGGCAGACGGCGGGGACGGACGGCGCCGGGACGGGCCGCCGCACTGCGTGAGGGGGGAGCCGGCGGCCCACCGGCCTCTTCTCCTGAACGAGGCACCCCAAGTCAAGCGAGCCCACACGGCGCGCGGCAGAGCGCACACCCCCCGGACCCGGGCACTCCGTTCACACCCCGTGTGAAGGCACCTCCACTACGCTGAGAAGCACCGAGCCACCGGAGGGCATTCATGCAGCCCAACACCCTGCTCGACGCGATCCTCGACGAAGCCGGCATCTCGCACGCGGGACTCGCCGCACATGTGAACCAGGCCGGGAAGTCCAGAGGACTCGCGCTGCGCTACGAACACACCGCCGTCTCCCGGTGGTTGAAGGGCCAGCGCCCACGCGGCCAGGTCCCCGACCTGATCTGCGAGGTGCTCGCCGCCCGGTTGCGGCGGCCCGTCACCCTCGACGACATCGGCCTCGGCCTGCCCGGCACGCCCGCCACCGCCCGCACCGGCACGCCGTCCTCCACACTCTCCGGCTTCGTGGAGCGGGCCACCGCCCTGTGGCGCTCGGACGAACAGCAGCGGCCCCACCTGCTCGGCGCGCCCGCGGTCACCGGCACCCCCGCGGTGATGCCGGTCTGGGAGTGGGAGAACCCGCCCGAGGACGTCGACGTGTCACGGGGCGGACACCACCCCGTCAGCACCGCCGACATCGACATGATGCGCGCCGCCCGCGCCCACTACGAGCAGATGTACCGCAAGACCGGCGGCATCGCGACCCGCACCCGCATCGTCGGCTTCCTGAACGCGGAGGCGGCGCCCCTCCTGCGCGGCAGCTACACCGACGAGATGGGACGCCAACTGCACCGCTCGACGGGTGGGTTGGTGGCCATAGCGGGTATCTGCGCCTACGACTCCGACGCCCACGGCCTCGCCCAGCGCTACTTCCATCAGGCCCTGCGGCTGGCAAAGGCCAGCGGCGACCGGGGACTTGGGGCGTACGTCATCGCACTGCTGGTCAACCAGTCGCTGTTCATGCGCGAATACCGCCAGGCCGTGGCGTTCGCCGAGGCGGCGCTGCGGGCCGCGGGCCGCGACCTGACCCCGGCGCTCGCCTCCGACCTGTACGCGATGCAGGCCAAGGCGTACGCACACCTGGGCGACGGCAGGAGCGCGCTGTCGTGCATCCGGCGTGCGGAGGCCGCCGCCGACCGCATCCTGCGGGGCCGCGAGCCGGACGAGACCGGTTATGTCCAGCCCGGACTGGTCAACGTACAAGTGGCGGAGGCCCTGCTGAGCCTCGGCGACCTGGCCGGCGCCCATGAACACGCCGCGGCCGCCGTGGACACGCCGGCGCACGACCGGGGCAGGGTCCACCGGCTGGCCATGCTCAGCCAGATCGAGCTGCGGCAGGGGAACACCGACGAGGCGGTGGCCACCGCCGTGCAGATGGCGGAGCAGGCGCGCGGCATGGAGTCGCAGCGGCTGCGCGACCGGCTGCGCGCCGTGCGCGAGCACCTCGTCCGCAGCGACTGCGCGGGCACCGCCGAGGCGGCCGCCCTCATCGACGGGGCGCTGCGCGTGCCGCTGTGACCCCCTGACGCTCCGCCGCGCACCCTGCTCTGCGGTCTTCCCCTGCTGCGATATTGCCATCTACTCGGCGGAAGGTGGCAGAACCGTGCAGTGGACGAAACAGAGCGAACAAACTGTGTATGGAAATCGATGGTTCACGGTCAATCTGGCAGACGTGGAGCTGCCCGACGGCCGGCACCTGGACCACTTCCTCATCCGGATGCGGCCCGTGGCCGTGGCCACCGTCGTCAACGACGCCAACGAGGTGCTGCTCCTGTGGCGGCACCGCTTCATCACCGACAGCTGGGGCTGGGAGCTGGCGGCAGGCGTCGTCGAGGACGGCGAGGACATCGCGTACGCGGCGGCACGAGAGATGGAGGAGGAGACCGGCTGGCGGCCGGGCCCGCTGCGGCACCTCATGAGCGTCGAGCCCTCCAACGGGCTCACCGACGCCCGGCACCACATCTACTGGTCCGACGAGGGGACCTACGTAGGCCATCCCGAGGACGACTTCGAGTCGGACCGCCGTGAGTGGGTCCCTCTCAAGCTCGTCCCCGACATGGTGGCCCGCGGCGAGGTCCCGGCCGCCAACATGGCCGCGGCGCTGCTCCTCCTGCACCATCTGCGTCTCGGCCAGGACACGCACGCCGGCCAGGACACGCGCCTCGGCCAGGACACGCATCTCGGCCAGGGCCCCGGCTAGCGGCCCATGGCCTGCCAGAACGCGACGGCGAACGCCGCGACCGACGCGAGGGCGACGATCGTGGGCAGCGGCCAGCGCGTGTGCTCCAGTGCGATGACCCTGGCCTCCAGGGCCGCCACGTTCTTGGCGGTCTGCTCGTCGTGCTGAGTGAGCAACGCCAGCCGTCCGTCGACGCGGGCCAGGCCCACGTCCAGGCCGCGGCGCAGCTCGGCGAGTTCTTCCGGGACCACGGCACTCTCGCCGTCGATGGTCACGAGGGCACTCCTCTCTGTAGTGGCGCGTCCCCCCTTCATCCGCACGGGCAGTCAACTCGCCTGGTGGAGCGGGCGGGAGCGTGTGCGACGGGCATATGCGAGCCCACCGCGCACACGGTGTGTGAACGCCGCGGGCCCGGCACTCGAAGGAGTGCCGGGCCCGTCGGCGCGCGGGAATTCACACCGGGTGTCAGCCGTAGGTGTAGAAGCCCGAGCCGGTCTTCCGGCCGAGGCGGCCCGCGTCGACCATCCGCTGGAGCAGCGGGGGAGCGGCGTACAGCGGTTCCTTGTACTCCATGTACATCGAGTCGGCGACCGAGGCGACCGTGTCCAGGCCGATCAGGTCGCTGAGCTTGAGCGGGCCCATCGGGTGGGCGCAGCCCATCTCCATGCCGTTGTCGATGTCCTCGCGGCTCGCGATGCCCGACTCGAACATCCGGATCGCGGAGAGCAGATACGGGATGAGCAGCGCGTTGACCACGAAGCCCGAGCGGTCCTGGGCGCGGATCGCGTGCTTGCCGAGGACCTTCTCGACCATGACCTGGGCCCGGCTGATGGTGCCCTCGGACGTGGTCAGCGCCGGGATCAGCTCCACGAGCTGCTGCACCGGCGCCGGGTTGAAGAAGTGGATGCCGATGACCTGGTCCGGCCGCGAGGTCGCGACGGCCAGCTTCACCAGCGGGATGGAGGAGGTGTTGGAGGCGAGGATCGCGTCCTGCCGGGTCACCACCTGGTCGAGCACCTGGAAGATCTCGGTCTTGACCTGCTCGTTCTCCACCACGGCCTCGATGACGAGGTCACGGTCGGCGAACTCGCCGAGGTCCGTGGTGAAGCTCAGGCGCTCCAGCGCCGCGTCGCGCTCCTCGTCGGAGATCTTGCCGCGCTCGGCCGCCTTGGAGAGTGAGTTGTACAGCCGGGTACGGCCGATCTCCAGGGCCTCGCCGGTGGTCTCCGCGACCTTCACATCCAGTCCGGAGCGGGCGCAGACCTCTGCGATTCCGGCGCCCATCTGGCCACAGCCCACCACTCCGACGCGTGCGATATCGGTCATGGAGTCGGTCACCTCGTGCCTTTCGCTGATCAACGGGGCCGGCAGGTCCCCCGTCCCCCATATGGATGCGGTGCCTGCCTCGGCCGTGAACGTTACTCCGCGATGAGGGGTCCATGGCGTGCCGGGTCGGGCATGCTGTCCGCAACCCGGCGAAAGGGGCCGGACACAGCGAGCTGAGGGGCGTACAGATGAGGCGTATGTCACGCCGGGGTTTCTCGGTGGCGGCCGCGGCGGCGATCGCGGGCCTGGCGACGGCCGGACAGGCGGCTGCGGCCCCCGGCCGGCGCCGCAAGAAGGAGCGCGAGCTGCGGGCGATGTGGCTGGCGACCGTGGTCAACCGCGACTGGCCCTCCAAGCCGGGCCTGCCCGCGCAGCAGCAGCGCGCCGAGCTGCTGGCCCACCTCGACACCGCGGTGAACCGCGGACTGAACGCGGTGGTCTTCCAGGTGCGGCCCACCGCCGACGCGCTGTGGCCCTCGCCGTACGAACCGTGGTCGGAGTATCTCACCGGCACGCAGGGCAAGGACCCGGGCTGGGACCCGCTGGGCACCGCGGTGCGGGAGGCGCACCAGAGGGGCCTGGAGCTGCACGCGTGGTTCAACCCCTTCCGGATCGCCAACCACACCGACCCCTCGCGCCTCATCGCCTCGCACCCCGCGCGCGTGCACCCCGACTGGGTGGTGCCCTACGGCGGGAAGCTCTACTACAACCCGGGCCTGCCCGAGGTGCGGCGCTTCGTGCAGGACGCGATGCTCGACGCCGTGCGCCGCTATCCGCTGGACGCGGTGCACTGGGACGACTACTTCTACCCGTACCCCGTCGCGGGCCAGACCTTCGACGACGACGAGGCCTTCGCCCGCCACGGCGGCGGCTTCCCCGACCGCGCCTCCTGGCGGCGCGACAACATCGACCGGCTGGTGCGGGAGATGTCCGGCCGGATCAAGAAGACCCGGGGGCGCACCCAGTTCGGGGTCAGTCCGTTCGCGGTCTGGCGCAACCTCGCGACCGACCCGACCGGCTCGGACACCCGGGCGGGCGTCCAGACGTACGACGATCTGTACGCGGACACCCGCGGCTGGGTGAAGAAGGGCTGGCTCGACTACATCGTGCCGCAGGTGTACTGGAACATCGGCTTCCCGGCGGCGGACTACGCCAAGCTGGTCCCGTGGTGGAACGACGTGGTGCGCGGCACGGGCGTACGCCTGTACATCGGCGAGGCCCTCTACAAGGCGGGCGACCCGGCGCAGCCCGCGGCCTGGCAGGACCCCGCGGAGCTGTCCCGCCACCTCACGTACGCCGAGGGCTTCGACGAGGTGCGCGGGCACGTCTACTTCTCGGCGAAGGAGGTCGGCGTCGACCGGATCGGCGCGATGGCCCGGGTGGTCGCCGACCACTACCAGGAGCCGGCGAAGCCACCGCGCTGAGACCCGTGGCGGTAGGGCCTCTCTTCCGGATCTTGCCGGGCTCGCGGCCTGATCCGAAAGAGAGGCCCTAGCTCGCCGGGTCCTGGTGCTGTACGACGGTGTCGGGGCCCGGCGAGACCAGCGTCTCGTGCCCGTTCTCGAACCGGACCCGGTACGGCGGGCCGCCGTCCGCGCCCAGGACCTCGACGACCTCCGCGATCCGGTCGCTCTGCCCGACGACCCTGCCGTGCAGCACCAGCTTGTCACCTGCGGTTGCGCGCATCTGGAGTGCTCCCTCGTCCCTCTCGACGGTCGCGTTCCGTGGCCGTCAGTCTACGACGGGTGGCCGCCGATGGCGCCGGGCCGGGCGGGCCGGGGATCAGCCGCGCGCCCGTTGGGTGACCGCGATGCACACGAGCACCGCCACCGCGGTCAGCGGGGCGGCGACGGGCAGGTGCTCGCCGAGCAGGAACACCGACCAGACCAGGGTCAGCAGCGGTTGGGCGAGCTGGAGCTGGCTCGCCTTGGGGACGCCGATGGCCGCCATGCCCCGGTACCAGACGACCAGGCCGAGGAACTGCGAGCCGATCGCGGAGTAGAGCAGGCCCGCCGTGCTGTGCCCGGTGAGCTGGAACGACTCGTGCTGGAGGGCGACCGCCGCGCCCACGGCGTTGAGCGGCAGGCACAGCACCAGACCCCAGCCGATGACCTGCCAGCCCGGCATCTCGCGGGCCAGCCGGCCGCCCTCGGTGTAGCCGGCCGCACAGATCAGCAGCGCGCCGAAGAGGTAGAGGTCGGCGGCGGACAGCGCGCCGCCGCTCTGCTGCACGGTGAACGCGATGACCGCGGCGGCCCCGGCGAGCGCCGCCGTCCAGAACGCGCGTGAGGGGCGCGCCCCGGTGCGCAGCGCCGACAGGACGGCGGTGGTCAGCGGGAGCAGGCCGACGACCACGGCCGCGTGCGCGGTGGTGGAGGTCTGCAGGGCGAGCGTGGTCAGCAGCGGGAAGCCGACGACGACACCGGCGCCGACCACCGCGAGCCCCGCCCAGTGCCGGCGGTGCGGCACCGATATGCGCAGCGCGAGCAGGCAGCCGCCCGCGATGAGGGCGCTGAGCGCGCCGCGCAGCGTCACCAGGCTCCAGGCACCGAAGCCCTCCAGGCCCCAGGCGGTGGCGGGGAAGGTGAGCGAGAAGGCGGTGACGCCGAGGGCGGCCAGCACGGTACCGAGGCGGCGGGAGCCATGGGCGCCGTGCGGAGTGCCTGTCGTCGTGGGGGTCGCCACGGCCGTGGGGCTTTTGGCGACCGCTATCCGCCTCGGGCGAGTAGCGCTATCCTGTGCTGTCATGCATGACGGTAGCAGTGTGGGCGAATTGGCGAAACAGCTGCGGGGCGAGCTTGACCGCTACTCGCCAGGAGGAAAGCTGCCATCGAGCCGGGCGCTCATCGAGCGGTTCCGGGTTAGCCCGGTGACCGTGTCGCGGGCCCTGGCGCAGCTGGCTGCCGAAGGGCTCGTCGTCACCCGCCCCGGCGCCGGCGTCTTCCGCGCCGAGCGCCCGGCGCCCGCCGCGCCCGCCGGGGACACCTCGTGGCAGGAGGTGTCCCTGAGCGCCGACGCGGCGGCCGAACTGGTGCCGCGCGCAGTCGACGCGTCCGGCGTCCTCGCCACGCTCGCCGCGCCGCCGCCGGGCGTCATCGAGTTCAACGGCGGCTACCTCGACCCCGCGCTGCAGCCCGAACGCGCGATGGCGGCGGCGCTCGCCCGGGCGGGGCGCCGCCCCGGCGCGTGGGGGCGGCCCCCGGTCGACGGCCTGCCGGAGCTGCGGGAGTGGTTCGCGCGCGGACTGGGCGGGGCGCTGACGGCCGCCGAGGTGCTGATCACGGCCGGCGGGCAGAGCGCGCTGACGACGGCGCTGCGGGCGCTCGCCCCGCCGGGGGCGCCGGTGCTCGTCGAGTCGCCCACCTACCCCGGCATGCTGGCCATCGCCCGCGCCGCGGGCATGCGGCCCGTGCCCGTCCCCGTCGACACGGACGGGGTGCGCCCCCAGCTCCTCCAGGCGGCGTTCCGCGCCACGGGCGCCCGGGTCTTCGTCTGCCAGCCGCTGTTCCAGAACCCCACCGGAGCGGTGCTGTCCGCCGAGCGCCGCCCCGAGGTGCTGCGGATCGCCCGCGAGGCGGGGGCCTTCGTCATCGAGGACGACTTCGTGCGCCGCCTCGTCCACGAGGACGCCGGACCGCTGCCGCGCCCGCTGTGCGCCGACGACCAGGACGGCGTGGTCGTCCACGTCTGCTCGCTCACCAAGGCCACCTCGCCGAGCTTTCGCGTGAGCGCCCTCGCGGCGCGCGGACCGGTCCTCGAACGGCTCCGCGCCATCCAGGTCGTCGACCACTTCTTCGTGCCGAGGCCGCTCCAGGAGGCCGCGCTCGAACTGGTCGGCTCCCCGGCCTGGCCGCGCCATCTGCGGGCCGTCTCGGGCGAGTTGAAGGTGCGCAGGGACGCGCTGGCCGCGGCGCTGCGGCTGCGGCTGCCCGAGGTCGCCATGCCGCACATCCCCGCGGGCGGCTACAACCTGTGGGTGCGGCTGCCCGACGGCACGGACGAGGCGGCGCTGGCCGCCGCCGCCCTGCGCGCGGGCGTCGCCGTGGCCCCCGGCCGCCCGTACTTCGCGGCGGAGCCCCCGGCGGCATACGTCCGGCTGAGCTTCGCGGCGGTCGCGGGGGTGGGGGAGATCGGCGAGGGGGTGCGCCGGCTCCGCGAGGCCTGCGACGAAGTGTGGGGCTGACCGGGCACCCCCCGTCCCACCAGGCGAAACACGCTCGACTTCGCGCGGGCGCTGCTGTCAGGGTCGGGGGATGAACGACAGTGTCACGCTCCACGGGGAGTACGAGATCTCGGCCGATCCCGCCCGCGTCGACGCGGCCCGCGTCCACGCGTGGCTGTCCACGGACGCGTACTGGGCCCTCGGCCGCACCCGCGCCAAGCAGGACGCGGCGATGGCGGGGTCGCTGAACTTCGGCGCGTACGACGCGGTCACCGGCGAGCAGGCCGCCTACGCCCGGGTGGTGACCGACCGGGCCACCTTCGCCTGGCTCTGCGACGTGTACGTCTCCCCGGCCGCGCGCGGCAAGGGCCTCGGCACCGCGCTCGTCGACGCGGTCCGCGCGCACCTGGAGCCCTTCGGCCTGCGCCGGGTGCTCCTCGCCACGGCCGACGCGCACGGGGTCTACGAGAAGGTGGGCTTCAAGGCGCTGGAGACTCCCCAGAAGTGGATGGCGCTGGGCGAGCAGTGATCCGGCGTGGGTCCGCCTCGGATCGCGCCCGGATACGTACGTAGTCCGTGACGAGCAGCAGGTCCTTGGCGGGGCCGCCCACCCGCCACCGGGTGCGCCAGCGGTCCGCGTCGTACACCTCGAACACACCGCGATAGAGATCCGCGGCGCAGGGGTGCTCCGCCATGTGGTGGCCCGAGCGCAGGTCCAGGTCGTGGAAGAAGCGCCCGTCGGCGAACTCCACCCGGGCCGTGCCCGGGACCTCGCCGGGCAGGAAGCGCAGGGTGCGCTCGGCGGGGCGCGCGGTGCCGCGCCAGGTGAAGACGCCCGACTCGTGGTGCAGCAGCCCGCCGCCGTCCGGGGCGGGCAGCGGCGTGAAGCGCGTCGTACCGGTGAAGCGGCCCTCGGACCCGGCGGCGAGATCACGGACCGCGCGGGTCACCCGCCACTCGCCCGCGAGATGGGCCAGCGCCTCGGGGACGGGGTGGTGGAGGGCCATACCGGCAGGTTAGCCGCTACTTGTCGACGACCGACATGCTGCGCTCGTCGTACCGGGTGCCCGCGACCCTGCCCTCGGGCACCGCCGCGTCGATCGCCGCGAGGTCCTCGGCGGACAGCTCGATCGTGGCGGCCGCGACGTTCTCCTCCAGGTACTTCTCGCGCCGCGTGCCCGGGATCGGCACCACGTCGTCGCCGCGGTGCTGCACCCAGGCGAGCGCGAGCTGCCCGGCGGTGACGCCCTTCTCGGCGGCGAGCGCGTTCAGGGCGTCGACGATGGCCAGGTTCCGCTCCAAATTGCCGTCGGCGAAGCGGGGCTGGCTGCGCCGCAGATCGTCCTCGGGGAGCGCGTCGAGCGAGGTGTAGCGGCCGGTGAGGAAGCCGCGGCCGAGCGGGGAGAACGGCACGAGGCCGATGCCCAGCTCCCGGCAGACCGGTGCGATCTCCGCCTCCAGGTCCCGGGTCCACAGCGACCACTCGCTCTGCAGCGCGGCGATCGGATGCACGGCGTGCGCCCGGCGGATCGTGCGCGCGCTGGCCTCGGAGAGCCCGATGTGGCGCACCTTGCCCGCCTCGACCAGCTCGGCGAGCGCGCCGACGGTCTCCTCGATCGGCACGGTCTTGTCCACCCGGTGCACGTAGTACAGGTCGATGTGGTCGACGCCGAGGCGGCGCAGCGAGGCGTCACAGGCCTCGCGCACGTAGGCGGCGTCGCCCCGTATCCGCAGCGGGTCGCCGAGGCGGTTGGCGAAGCCGAACTTCGTGGCGAGGACGGCCTGTTCGCGACGCGGGCCGGCGAGGGCGCGGCCGATCAGCTCCTCGTTGTGGCCGCTGCCGTAGAAGTCGGAGGTGTCGAGCAGGGTGACGCCGAGGTCGAGGGCGCGGTGGATCGTCGCGATCGACTGGGTGTCGTCCGCGGCGCCGTAGGCGTGGCTCATCCCCATGCACCCCAGCCCCTGGGCCGAGACGGTCAGCGCGCCGAGGCGGCGGGTGGGAAGGCCGGTCATGGTGGTACCTCCTGGCTGGTGCTCGGTGGTCGGCTCGACCTTAGGAGTTGGAGCGGACTCCAGGTCAAGCGGCGGTGTCGGGAGAACCACCGGCCCGTCCTGGTGCTGGCCCCAGGAAAGATCGTCCCGCTGGCCCGATGGTGGGGCGGCGCCGGGATTTCTACCGTGGTGATCACCCCTCCGGCCCCCGTCCGCAGCGACGGACACCGAACCAAGGAGCACGATGCGCCTCGCGTCAGCAGCCACCGCGGGCCTGGGCCTCGCCGGTCTCCTCGCGAGCGAAGTGGCCGCAACCGCCGCCCCGTTACCACCCGAGAAGGTCCGCGACACGCCGAGTTGGGACGACGGCCTCACGCCCGTCCCCTGCGCCGACCTGGCCGTCAACACCTACCTGCGCGACGGGCAGCTGCCCGCCGCGGACCTCACCTGCCCGAAGCCGGAGACACGCTCATGACCGAGATCAGCAGGCGCACCGAAACGGGGATCAACAGGCGCGCCGGAACGCGTATCAGCCGGCGCACCGGACTCACGGCCGCCGCGGCGGCACTGCTCACGGGGGCGGTGGCCCCGGCCGCCTCCGCATCCACCGCCGCGCCCCGGCGCGGGCACGGCCTCCAGCGCGGCGTCGACGCCGTCCTCGCCACCGGCGTGAGCGGTGTCCTCGCCGAGGTGCGGGGCCCCCACGGCCGCACGGCCGCCCGCGCGGGCGTCGCCGACCTCGCGGCGAAGGACCCCGTGCCCTGGAACGCGTACTACCGCATCGGCAGCGACACCAAGACGTACACGGCCGCCGTCGTCCTCCAGCTCGTCGGCGAGGGACGGCTCAAGCTCACCGACACCGTCGAGCACCGGCTGCCCGGGTTGATCCGCGGCCACGGCAACGACGGGCGCCGCATCACCGTCACCAACCTGCTGCGCCAGACCAGCGGCCTGAACGACTACATCGCCCTCGGGGCCGACCCGGGCGACCTCACCCCGGAGGCCTACCGCGCCCACCGCTTCCACTCGCAGACCCCCGAGGAGCAGGTGACGGCGGCCCTCGGCGAGCCGCCGCGCTGGCTTCCCGACGCCGACGACCCGGCGGGGGAGCGGCGCTGGGGGTACTCCAACACGAACTACGTCGTCGCCGGACTGCTCATCGAGGCCGTCACCGGACACCCCTGGGCCCAGGAGATCCACGAGCGGATCATCGAACCGCTGGGCCTGCGCCACACCCTCGCCCCCGGGACCTCGCCGTACGTGCCCGGCCCGACGGCCACCGGCTACACGTACTTCCCCCACGGCACCGGGCCGATCGACACCACCCTCGGCTTCGGCGGCGGGGCGGACGGCTGCCTCATCTCCACGGTCCGCGACCACGGAACGTTCCTGCGCGCCCTGTTCGGCGGGCGGCTGCTGCGACCCGCGCAGCTCACGGCGATGAAGCGGACGGTTCCCGTGCGGGACTGGATACCGGCCGACGGCGTCCGCTACGGCCTCGGCGTGGCCTGGCGGCCGGTGGCCGGCCTGCGGGACGGCATCTGGTTCCACGGCGGGACCAGCCTGGGCTGCGTCTCCGAGGGCGGCGTGACCCCGGACGGCGCCACGGCCGTCACCAGCGCCGCCTTCACGCTGCGGCTGGACAGCGAGGAGAGCCACCAGACGCAGGCAAAGGCGACGCTGCGCATGGTGGACGCGGCGCTGCGGGACGCGACGAACGCAGGCCGATGAGGAGGGCCGGTGCCGGTTCGCCCCACAGCGCGGCCCGTACGCGCCGGCCCGCCCGCCGAGACGCGTCGGCTTGACCGGCACCCGGCCGGGAGTGGCCGCGCCCCGCGAGAGGGCGTCACCTCCAGGTCCTTCGGCGCCGCGCACACCGGCAGTGGCCGGATACAGGCAGGGGCCGCCGTCACCGCGAGGGGGCGTCCGCCGTCGGCCGGGGTGATGGCGCCGCCTCCGGGGAGACACCGGCCCGTGGGTCGGCCCGCCGCGGCAGCCTCGTCGCCGCCACCGCGCCGAGCGCCGCGACGGCCGCGAAAACCGTCAGGGTCGGGCCCATCGCGGAGAGGAAGGCGCCGTCCGTCCAGTGCGGCCCCCTGCCCCCGGGGTGTGCGGCCGGGGCGGCGAGGGCGGTCATCAGCGTGGTCGCCGCGGCGATGCCCAGCGTGGGGCCGATGTTCATCGCGGTCTGCTGGAGACCGCCCGCCACCCCCGCCTCGGCGACCGGGGCGTGCCGTACGACGACGGCCGTCGCGGCGACCATCACCGTGCCGAACCCCGTGCCGATCAGCAGGAAGGCGCCAGCGGTCGCCGGCGGGCCCGACGCCTGGTCCAGGCGGGACAGGGCGAGGACACCGAGGGCGAGCAGCGCCATCGCGGCCGTGATCGTGTGCCGGGGGCCGTACCGCCGCAGCAGTACCGCCGCGAGCGGCGCGCTCACCACCATCATCAGCGCGAGCGGCAGCGCCCGCAGCGCGCTGTGCAGCGGAGTCAGCGCCAGCACGTCCTGAAGGAAGTACGTCGCCACGAACAGCGCCCCGAACATCGCCGCCGAGGCCGCCACCAGAATCCCCAGGGCGGGCCCGATGGCGGCCGACGCGACAAGGCGGGGCGGCACCAGCGGGCTCGCCGCCCGGCGCTCGTGCCGCAGGAACGCGGCCCCGGTGACCGCGGCCGCGCCGCAGCCCAGCGCGGTCGCCGTCGTCCAGCCGGTCCCCGGGACGCCGACCAGCGTGTGCACGAGGCAGGCCAGCGTCACCGCGAGCAGCGCGGCGCCGGGCACGTCGAGGCGCGGTGCGGGCCCCTCGCGGGGCGGCGCGGGCACCCGTATCGCCCAGGCCAGTGCGCCGATGACCAATGCCGGTACGACGCCGAGGAAGAACACCGAGCGCCAGCCCAGCCGGGTGGCGAGCGCCCCGCCCAGCACCGGTCCGGCCGCCGCCGCGAATCCGATGGCGCTCGTGCGCACCGCGATCGGCATCCCGAGCCGCTCCGGCGGGTACGCCGCCCGCAGCATCCCGAGCGTGGCGGGCTGGAGCAGCGCGCCGCAGACGCCCTGGGCCACACGCAGCCCGATCACCCAGCCGACGCCGGACGCGAGGCCGATCCCCGCCGACGCGAGCGCGAAGCCGAGGGTCCCGACGGCGAAGACCCGCCGGTGCCCGTACCGGTCGCCGAGGCGCCCCGCGAAGACCAGCAGACTCGCGACGGCGATCAGATACCCGGTGCTCGTCCACTGCACCTGGGCGAAGGAGGCGCCCAGATCGCGCTGGAGGGCGGGCTGGACGACGGTCAGCACCGTGCCGTCCAGGGCGACGAGCATCGCGCCGAGCACACTGCACGCGAGGGTCAGGTTCCGCTGCACCCCGGGGCCCGCGCTCATGCCGGCCCCGGACCGAGGTGCGCGTCGAGCGCGGCCGCGATCAGGGGCTCCACGTCCGCCGCCCCCGTGGCGAGCCGCAGGCTGCCCCATCCCCACAGCTGCGCGATGCCGTGCAGGTTCGCCCACAGCGCGCCCGCGACGACCCGGGCCCCCGCGCCGGACGCCGGACCGGCCTCGGCGACCAGTCCGACCAGCACGTCGAAGAGCGGCAGGCTGGTCTCGCGCAGCCCGAGCCCGTCGCTCTCCAGCAGGTCGTGGCGGAACATCAGCTCGAACATGCCGGGGTGCTCCGCCGCGAAGCCGAGGTAGGCGCGGCTCAGTGCCGTCAGCCGCGTACGGGCGTCCCCCTCGGCGGCGGCCCCGGCCACGCGCTCGGCCAGCTCGGCGTAGCCCCGCCGCGCGATGGCGGACAGCAGCGCCACATGCGTGGGGAAGTGGCGCCGGGGAGCGCCGTGCGAGACCCCCGCCCTGCGGGCGATCTCCCGCAGGGTCAGCGCCTGCACCCCCTCCGCCGCCAGAAGTCCGACGCCGGCGTCCACCAGCCGGGCGCGCAGCCCGGCGTCCTGCTCGCCCGTAGGCGCTCCCTCGCTCATAGACAGTGTCTACTACATTACGTAGACACTGTCTACGGACTGCGGGATGCCCAGGGCCCTGTCCTTCGCGGGGGAGGTACGAGGTATCTTGATGTCGAGAAATGTTGCAGACGCGGAGCGGAGCACCCGGTGACTGACTCGACCATCATCTACACCCACACTGACGAGGCCCCGGCCCTGGCGACCCATTCCTTCTTGCCGGTCGTCCAGGCCTACGCCTCGACCGCGGGCGTCAGCGTGGAGACCCGCGACATCTCGCTCGCGGGCCGGATCATCGCGAGCTTCCCCGAGCGTCTGGAGGAGGGCCAGCGCATCAACGACGCCCTCGCCGAGCTCGGCGAGCTCGCCAAGACGCCCGGGGCGAACATCATCAAGCTGCCCAACATCTCTGCCTCGATCCCGCAGCTGAAGGCCGCGATCGCCGAGCTGCAGGGCCAGGGCTACGCGCTCCCCGACTACCCGGACGACCCGAAGACCGACGAGGAGCGCGACATCCGCGCCCGTTACGACAAGGTCAAGGGCAGCGCCGTCAACCCGGTCCTGCGCGAGGGCAACTCCGACCGCCGCGCCCCCGCGTCGGTCAAGAACTACGCCAAGGCCCACCCGCACCGCATGGGCGCCTGGTCGTCCGAGTCGAAGACGAACGTCGCCACCATGGGCGAGAACGACTTCCGCTCCACCGAGAAGTCCGCGGTGATCACCGAGGCCGGCGCGCTGCGCATCGAGCTGACCGGCGACGACGGCTCCACCACCGTCCTGCGCGAGTCCGTACCGGTCCTGCCGGGCGAGGTCGTCGACGCCTCCGTCATGCGCGTCGCCGCACTGCGCGAGTTCCTCAAGCAGCAGGTCGCCCGCGCCAAGTCCCAGGGCGTCCTGTTCTCCGTGCACCTCAAGGCCACGATGATGAAGGTCTCCGACCCGATCGTCTTCGGCCACGTGGTCCGCGCCTTCTTCCCGAAGACCTTCGCCGCGTACGGCGAGACCCTGGCCGCCGCCGGTCTGACCCCGAACGACGGCCTGGGCGGCATCTTCAAGGGCCTGGAGTCCCTCCCCGAGGGCGACAAGATCAAGGCGTCCTTCGAGGCCGAGCTGGCCGAGGGCCCGGAGCTGGCCATGGTCGACTCCGACAAGGGCATCACCAACCTGCACGTCCCGAGCGACGTCATCGTCGACGCCTCCATGCCGGCGATGATCCGCACCTCCGGCCACATGTGGGGCCCGGACGGCGAGGAGCAGGACACCCTCGCCGTGCTCCCCGACAGCAGCTACGCCGGCATCTACCAGGTCGTCATCGACGACTGCCGCGCCAACGGCGCCTTCGACCCCGCGACCATGGGCTCCGTCCCGAACGTCGGTCTGATGGCGCAGAAGGCCGAGGAGTACGGCAGCCACGACAAGACGTTCGAGGTGCAGACCACCGGCACCGTGCGCGTCCTCGACGGCGCGGGCAAGGTCGTCCTGGAGCAGGCCGTCTCCGCCGGCGACATCTTCCGCATGTGCCAGACCAAGGACGCCCCGATCCAGGACTGGGTCAAGCTCGCCGTCACCCGCGCCCGCGCCACCGGCAGCCCCGCCGTGTTCTGGCTGGACGAGACCCGCGCCCACGACGCCGTGCTCATCGGCAAGGTCCGCCAGTACCTCGCCGACCACGACACCGCGGGCCTGGACATCCGGATCATGTCGCCGGTCGAGGCCACCGCGTTCTCCCTGGAGCGCATCCGCCGCGGCGAGGACACCATCTCCGTCACCGGCAACGTCCTGCGCGACTACCTCACCGACCTGTTCCCGATCCTGGAGCTGGGCACCAGCGCCAAGATGCTCTCGGTCGTCCCGCTGATGAACGGCGGCGGCCTCTTCGAGACCGGCGCCGGCGGCTCCGCCCCCAAGCACGTCCAGCAGCTCGTCAAGGAGAACTACCTGCGCTGGGACAGCCTGGGCGAGTTCCTCGCCCTCGCGGTCAGCTTCGAGCACCTGGCCACCACCACGGGCAACGCCCGCGCGCAGATCCTCGCCGACACCCTGGACCGCGCCACGGCCACGTTCCTGGAGAACGACAAGTCGCCGAGCCGCCGCCTCGGTGGCATCGACAACCGCGGCAGCCACTTCTACCTCGCCCTGTACTGGGCGCAGGAGCTGGCCAAGCAGACCGAGGACGCGCAGCTCGCCGAGGCGTTCGCGGCGCTGGCCAAGACGCTGGCCGAGCAGGAGCGGACCATCGTCGACGAGCTGATCGCGGTGCAGGGCTCGCCGGCCGACATCGGCGGCTACTACCAGCCGGACGCCGCCAAGGCCGCCGCGGTCATGCGCCCGTCCGAGACGCTCAACCAGGCGCTGGCGATCCTGGGCTGACGCCCGGCACGCAGTCGCGAAAGGGCCTCCCGCGCAGTGGCGGGAGGCCCTTTCCGCGTGCTCGCCGTCTTTCCCGTGCTCGCCGCCGACTACGACCAACGCCGACTACGACCAACGCCGAGTACGACCGGCGACGACTACGACCGCCGCCGACTACGACCGGCGGCGGGGCTTGCCGCGCTTGGCGGCCGGCTTGGCGCCCTTCGACGGCCGGGCGGGCGCCCCGCGGCGGCCCTTCTCGCCCGCCTTCGCCTTGGCCGCGCCGGCTTTGGGGGCGGCCTTGGCCTGCGGCTTGTCCTTGGCGGAGGTCTGCGTGCGGCCCCGCGAACTGTTCACCGTGCGGCCGCGGACGATCCCGATGAAGTCCTCCACCAGGTCCGTCGTCTCCGCCTCCGGCCACGACAGGGCGACGCGGGACTCGGGGGCGTCCGTCACGGGCCGGTAGGTGAGGTCCTTGCGGTGGTGCAGCCGGGCCAGGGACTGGGGGACCAGGAGGACGCCGATGCCCGCGGCGACCAGCTCGATCGCGTCCTCGGTGGTGGCCGGGCGCTCCAGGGCGGGCAGCCCCGGGCGCCACTCCCACTCCAGCGTCTCGTCGAGCGGGTGCAGCACGACCTCCCCGGCCAGATCCTCGCGGGACACCTCTTCCACGGCCGTCACCACGTGGTCCCTGGGGACCACGACGACCGTCGTCTCGGTGTAGAGGGGGATGGCGCTGAGATCCGTACGGTCGATCGGCAGCCGGACGAATCCGGCGTCGGCGCCGCCCGTGCGCAGCACGTCAGGTGCTTCGGCGGCGGAGACCTGGAGAAGGGTCAGCGGGACGTCGGGCAGCCGCTCGTTCCAGATACGCACCCACTTGGCGGGTGTCACCCCCGGGACGTAGGCGAGCCGGAACGAAGGGGTTACTTCCGAGCCTGTCACCTCGCCAGGCTACCCGGCGTGGTCGGGAGTAGCGCACATGCTCGATACCCTTGACCCATGACGTCGCACCAGACCACCCAGACCATGAAGCCCGCGACCGCGGCGAAGAAGCTGGGTGTGTACCTCCAGGCCACGCCCGCCGAGTTCCAGGAGGGTGTCGTCTCGCGCAGCGAGCTGAACGCGCTGCAGGCCGACCCGCCCGAGTGGCTCCAGGAACTGCGGCGCACCGGCCCGCACCCCCGACCCGTGGTCGCCGCCAAGCTCGGCGTCTCCATCGCGGGCCTCGCCCGCGGCGGGATCACCGAGCCCCTCACCACCGAGCAGATCGACGCGCTGAAGGACGAGATGCCCGGCTGGCTGCGCGAGGAGCGCGCCACGCAGGCCGAGGTCCGCAAGGAAGCGGTGCGGATCAAGGAGAAGCGGGAGGAGCAGGCGGCCAAGCGCGCCGCACGCGCCGACGAGGACGCCCGCTCCTAGTCCCGTCGCCAGGCCCTCAGCCCGTCGGCCGCAGGGCCGTCACCAGATCGCGGGGCAGCCCATGGGTGTCGTGGAGGTAGCGGAAGTCCTCCTCGTCCAGCGGGCCCCGGAACCGTGGCCGGGCCAGCACCTGCCGGCCGCGCTCCAGGAGCCGCCGGAAGCGGCGCTCCTCGTCCAGGAGCACCCGGCGCACCTCGCCCGGACCGGCCTCCTGCCGGAACCGGTCCAGGGTGTGCCGGACCAGCTCGTCGGGCAGATCGCCGAGACCGCGCGAGGGATCGTCCCGCCACAGCACGGTCAGCACCCGCCGCACCAGCCGGCGCAGCACGTAGCCGCGTCCGGTGGCGGCCGGGCGCACCCCGTCGCCGATCACCACCACGGCCGAGCGCAGATGGTCGCAGACCACCCGCAGCGACGGCTCGTCCACCGGCCACAGGCCCGGCACGAGCCGCCGCCACGGCTCGAAGACGTCGCACTCGAAGACCGACGTCCGGCCCTGGAGCAGGGCGGCCAGCCGCTCCAGGCCGAGGCCGGTGTCCACGTTGCGCCGGCGCAGCGGCACGAGGGAGCCGTCGGGCAGCCGGCGGTGGCTCATCATCACGTGGTTCCACACCTCGACCCAGCGGGCGTCGCGCGTGGGCGTCGACTCGGGCGGGCCGTCGCCGGTCCACAGGAAGATCTCCGAGTCGGGCCCGCACGGACCGGGTGAGTCGCCGGGCCACCAGTTGTCCTCGACGGTCAGCTCCACCGGCACCCCGCGCGAGTGCCACAGCTCCAGCGAGTCGGTGTCGGGCCCGCTCCGCTCGTCCCCGCCGAAGGCGGTGGCGTGCAGCAGCCCCGGGTCGACCCCGAACCCCTCGGTGAGCAGCCCGTGCCCCCATTCGAGGCTCTGCCGGCCGTCGTAGTCCCCGAGGGACCAGGTGCCGAGCATCTCGAAGACGGTCAGATGCGTGGGGTCGCCGACCTCCTCCAGGTCCGTGGTGCGCAGACACCGCTGTACGTCGACCAGCCGGCGGCCCAGCGGATGCGGGCGCCCCTCCAGATACGGGATCAGCGGATGCATGCCCGAGGTGGTGAACAGGACGGGGTCCCCGGGCGGTGGCAGCAGGGTCGAGCCGGTGATCCGGCGGTGCCCGCGCTCCTCGTAGTACTCGACGAACGTACGGACGATTCGTTCGGTGTCCATGGCGGTGGTTCCTTCGCGTCGCTGCGGAGAGGCGCCGGGCGACGGCCCGCTGCTGCACCGGAACCGGGACGGGAGGACCACGGGACACCGGCGGGCCGTTTCCGGTCGCCGGTGGGAGAGGAGTACGTCAGGCGGCGGCAACCGGCGAGCTGGTCGCTCGCGCGGTCGCGGTGCGGCTGGTGCCGGTGACGTTCATGCCGCCGAAGATAACGCGCCGAGGTGTGCCGGGGCACACGATTTACCGGGCGGCGCCGAACCACCTGGGCAGGTGGCGCAGCAGCTCCTCCTGCTCCCCGCCGACCCACGCCACGTGGCCGTCGGGCCGCAGCAGCATCGCGGGCACGTCCCCTTCCCCCCACGCGTCCACTTCCTCGCACGCGTCCACGACGTGGTCGACCCGGTCCGCCCAGCCCTCCACCGACAGCCGGCCGGTCCGGTCGAGCAGCAGACCGCGACCGCCGCGCATCAGTTCGTAGAGGCGGCCCTCCTTCAGGTGCACGTCCCGCATCCGCCGGCCGACCAGGTCGTGGTCCGCCGCCGGCCCGCCGAAGTCGTAGCGGATGTCGACCGCGGTGATGAGCCCGGTGACGTACCGGTTCACCTCCTCGAAGTCGAGCAGCTTCCCGAACAGCTCCCGCAGCGCGGTCGCGCCGGGGGAGGTGCCGAGCAGCGTGATCTGGGCCCGCGTGTTGGCCAGCACGGCGGCGCCCACCGGGTGCCGTTCGGCGTGGTAGGTGTCGAGCAGCCCCTCCGGGGCCCAGCCGGCGACCGCGGCGGCCAGCTTCCAGCCGAGGTTGAAGGCGTCCTGCACCCCGAGGTTGAGGCCCTGTCCACCGGTCGGCGGGTGGATGTGCGCCGCGTCGCCGGCCAGCAGCACCCGGCCGACGCGGTAGCGCTCGGCCTGCCGGGTGGCGTCGCCGAACCGGGAGAGCCAGCGCGGCGAGTGCACCCCGAAGTCGGTGCCCGCCGTCGCCCGCAGCTGCCGCTTGAACTCCTCCAGGGTCGGCGCCGCCCGGTCCTCGCTCACCCCGTCGGCGGGCACGACGACGCGGCACACCCCGTCCTCACCGGGCGCGACACCGAACCGCAGCTGGGTCTTGCGGACCTCCGCCACGACGGCGGCGACCTTCGCCGGGTCCTCGGTCATCTCCATGTCGCCGAGCATCGTCTCGACGGTGGCGGGCTCGCCGGGGAAGTCGACCCCGATCAGCTTGCGCACCACGCTGCGCCCGCCGTCGCAGCCGACGACATAGCGGGAGCGCAGCCGGGTGCCGTCCGCCAGCTCGACGCTCACCCCGTCCGCGTCCTGGCTCAGCCCGACGACCTCGCAGCCGCGCCGTAGGTCCGTGCCCAGTTCGCGTGCACGCTCGTGGAGCAGCCGCTCGGTGACCGGTTGCGGGGCGGCGATGCCGTAGGGGTGCGCCGTGTCCAGCTGGTCCGGCCACGGCTTCATCATGCCGCCGAACAACCCGCCGGCCTGGAACTTCTGGCTGGTGGCGAGAAACCGGTCGAGCAGGCCGCGCTGGTCCATCACCTCGACGCTGCGGACGTGCAGGCCCTGCCCCCGGGACTCCTTGGTCGGCTCGGTCAGTCGCTCCAGCACGACCACGCGCACCCCGTGCAACCGCAGCTCGGCGGCCAGCATCAGACCGGTCGGCCCGCCGCCCACCACGATCACGTCCATCGCGTCCATCATCAATGACATCCATCCGACGAGGCTGCGCGAGCCCGTCTTTTCCGCAGGTCATGAGCTTGAGGGAGCATTCTGCGGGACGAACGGGGCCTTGCGGCAAGCCCCCTGGCGCGCTATAAGTTGACAGTGGCGAGAAGCGTGCAAGCTTCCCGCCCTTCTTCTTGTTCCGGCGCCTCGGGCCGTGCGTAGGATCGCCCGTATGGCACTGCGACCCGTACAGGTGAACATCAAGGCCCTCGACGCCCCGGCCGTCGGCCGGTTCTGGGCGCAGGCGCTCGGCTGGCAGGCCTACAGCCCCGGCGTGACGACCTGCGTCGGGCCCGCCGGCGGCCTGGTCTGGCCGGACCCCGATGCCGTCTGCGTCGACGTCGTGCCCGTCCCGGAACCGAAGACGGCGACCAAGAACCGCCTGCACCTCGACCTCGCCACCACCTCCCCGGACCACCAGGCGGAGTTGGTCGCCCGCCTGTGTGCCCTCGGCGCCACACCCGTGGACGTGGGGCAGGGCGATGTGCCGTGGGCGGTCCTCGCCGACCCCGAGGGCAACGAATTGTGCGTACTGGAACCCCGGGAGGTGTACCGGGACACCGGGCCGATCGCCGCGATCGTGGTCGACTGCGCCGATCCGCGGGCCATGGCGCGGTTCTGGGGCGAGGCCATGGACTGGACCGTGCTCGAAGTGGGCGACGACCAGGCGGTGTTGCGCTCCGCCAAGGGGAGCGGCCCGTACCTGGAGTTCCTGCGCACGCCCGGCGCCGGGACGGTGCCGGACCGCGTCCACCTCGACCTGCTGCCCTACCCCGGCGACGACAAGGCGGCGGAGGTGGCCCGGCTGCGGGCCCTCGGCGCCACCGACCTCGATCTCGGCCAGGGCGACGTCCCGTGGACGTGCCTCACCGACCCGGAGGGGCATGAGTTCTGCGTGCTCGCCGTCGAGTGATGGAGGACGGCGACGGGTCAGGGCGAACCCCAGGCCCCTCGTCCGGGTGAATTGTTCGCCTGTGTTCGGTCATTCCCGGGCCCTGTCGCGAGGATCGAGAGTTACAGCCGGTGGCAGCAGCCGGTTCGAGTGACCTCGCGAGGAGACAGCAGTGAGCACGGGATACAGCATTGTCGTGGAAGTTCTGTCCGGCCAATTCGATTGCGTGGCGCGGGACTTGACACCGCACACCACGATGGAGGACGTGGACCTGGACTCGCTCGCACAGGTCGAGTTCGCCGTCGCCCTGGAGAACCGGACCGGCCTGAGGTTCAGCGACGACCAGGTCACCCTGGACACGACGCTGAGCCAGATCGCCGCCGTCATCGACGCCTCCCGCGAGGCCAACGCCTCATGCGAAGCGTGAAGTGCCCCGGCCCCGTCGGCGGCACCGTCCTGACGCCCGTCGAGGAACTTCTCTGCGGGAACGGCGCGCTCCCCGAGCCCCCCATCGGAATGGCCCTGCTGTTCGAGGGAAGACCGCCGCGTCTCGATGAGCTGCGCGGCCGGGTGGCCGATCGCTGGGGTGGCACCCCGCTGCTGTCCCGGACGCTGCTGCGGCCACCGCCTCCCACCTGGACGCGCCGTCACCGCTGGTCACCGGCCGCCGCGTTCGATGTCCGCGCCCAGGTCGTCGAGACCCGCGTCGAGGTCCCGCTCGCGGACGCGGACGGCACGGCGTTCACCGACCTGCTCGGCCGCCTGGTCGCCGAGCCGGTGCCCCACGGGTTGCCGCCCTGGCGCCTGCACCTGGTCCACGCGGGACGCGAGCACGCCCCCCGGGAGGCGTTCGCGCTCATCCTGACCACCCACCACTCCCTCATGGACGGCCGCTCCTTGGAGCGCCTGCTGAGCGGACTCCTGGACGGCGCCCCCGGCCGCGACGGCGCGTACGCCGGCGCGCGGTCCGTCCGTACGCCGCAGGCCGCCGGGCCCGTACGCGAGGCGCCCGCCCGGTGGGTCAAGCGCACCGGCCGCGTCCTCGACAGCGTGCGACCCGGGCGCGCCCTGCCGCTCGACGCCGGTCCGCCCCGCGTGCAACGGGACCTCGCCTGGGTGGATCTCGACGCGGACGCCGTTCGAGCGGCCCGCCGCGCCCTGCCGGGGCTCGGGGCGACCCTCAACGAGGTACTGCTGGCCTGCTCCGCGGGCGCCCTGCGCGCCGTCCACGGTGCGCCGGACACCTGGCCCGGACCGTCCCGCCCGCTCTTCGGCATCTTCTCCGTGGACCTGCGCACCCCGGAGCGGAGCGAGGAGCTGGGCAACATCGTCTCGGTGGTGCGGCTCCCGCTGCCCGTGGCGGCCGACGGCCCACGGGAGCGGCTGAGAGCCTGCCGCGCCACGCTGTCCGGTTCGGGGCCGGTGTACGGCGCGAGCACCGCCACCCGCTTGATCAACGCCGCCTCCGCGCTCGGCCCCTGGGCGCTGCGCCTGCTCGTCATGGAGTCCAGGAGGCCCCGTTGGGCCCCCGTGACCTGCATCGCCATCAAGTGGCCGCGCGGCGCCCGGTCCCTGGACGGCGCGCCGCTGACGAGGGTGATCCCGCTGCCGCAGGTGCCGATCCCGGGGACGGTCACCCTCGCGCTCGTGGATTTCGCGCGCACCTTCACCCTCTGCGTGGTGGGCCACACCCCCGCCGGTCACGCGCAGAACCTCGCCGACGCGTTCGGGCGCGAGCTGGCGGCCCTCGGGAACCATGATCCCCAACTCACCCTCGCGGCACGGTGATCGCCCGCCCTTCGTAACCCGCCGCCCCGTAACTCGTTCCCATCTGTGACCGTGAGCACCGGCATCGGGCGCCGGCGTCGGCCTTCCGGGCGCCGGTCTCAAGCGTCGGCCGCCCGTCGGCCCGGCGGCGCGGAACCGTAACGCCCGCGCGCTCGCCGTCACGAGGACGACGTGCCGACACGCGTACGGAGTGCCGGGCATGGCCACCACGACGCGGGCGACGCCGCACCGGCACACCGGACGGCACGAGGACAAGGGAAAGGCACCGTGGACACAGAACGGCTAGACCTCTGGAACGAGTTGCGCACCCTGTGCGCGAGCATCATGTCCGTGCCGGCGCAGGACGTCGTACCGCAAGCCCTGCTCGTGGCCGACCTCGGAGCCGACAGTCTGGACATCACCGAACTCCAGGCGGCCTCGGAGGAACACTTCGGCGTGTCCTTCAAGGGCACCGACCCCGCCGCCGTCAGCACCGTCGGTGACGTGGCCGACCTCATCGCGCGGCTGCGCACCGTCGCGGCGCCGGGCGTGGTCACTGCATGACCCCCAAGGACACTGTCGCGATCACCGGCCTCGGGGTCCGCTGCGGAGCAGGGGCGACCGTCGGCGAACTGTGGGAGAACCTGCTCAACTCCCGTTCCGCGGCCACGATGCACGCCTTCGACGACGAGGGCACCGTCGTGCGCCCCGCGTGCCCCATGCCCGCGTTCACGCCCGAGGGCTACCTGAGCGTGAAAGAGGTGCGGCGGACGGACCGGTCCGTGCAGTTGGCGGTGTGCGCCGCCACGGACGCGGTCGCCGACGCCGGGGGGCTGCACCCGCCGGCGGGCCGCCGGGCCGTCGTCACCGGCACCGCCTACGGCGGAATGATCAGCCAGGAGCGGGGCGTCGGGCAGCCCGACGTGCTGTACACACCCCGGCACATGCACAACGCCGGCGCGTACTGGCTCAGCGACAAGCTCGGCGTCACCGGCCCCACCCTGACCCTCTCCACGGCGTGCGCCTCCGGCACCCACGCGGTGGGCGAGGCCATGCAGCTGATCCGGACCGGGCGCGCCGATGTCGTCGTGGCCGGCGGTCACGAGAGCCCGATGACCGCGACGACCGCGCTGTCCTTCGGGCGCTCCGGTGCCCTGGTCACCGAGTGCGACGACGCCACCCGCGCCGCACGGCCGTTCGACGCGGAACGGCAGGGGTTCCTCCTCGCGGAGGCGGCGGCCTTCCTGGTGCTCGAACGGCTGGAGGACGCCCGCCGCCGCGGCGCGCGGGTCTACGCCACCCTCACCGGTTACGCCTGCACCTCCGACGCCCATCACCTCACGGCGCCGCAGCCCGAAGGCGTCGGCGCCCGGGCCTGCATGGAGCAGGCGCTCGCCGACGCCGGCACCCCCGCCGACGCCATCACCCACGTCAACGCGCACGGCACCGGCACCCCGCTGAACGACCTGGCCGAAGCCCGCGCCCTCTCCGACCTCTTCGGGCCCGCCGCCGTCCCGGTGACCGCCTGCAAGTCCGTCACCGGGCACGCCATCGGGGCGGCGGGAGCCCTGGAAGCCGTGATCACCGCTCTGTCGCTGTACGAGGGACTCGTGCCGCCGACCGCGAACCTCACCCGCCTCGACCCCCTGTGCGACCTGGACCTCATCACCGCGCGGCCGCGCAAGGTGCCCGCGGGGCCGGCCATCAGCAACAGCTTCGCCTTCGGGGGCCACAACGCCTGCGTCGTCCTCGACACCCCCCTGCCCTGACCCGGCGGGTGGACCGAGGCCGAGGACCGTGCCGACCAAGAGGACTGTGCCGACCAACCGGAAAGGGGCGCACCCATGAGGCTGACCGCATTGGAGGAAGGCTTCCTGTGCAATGGACTGCCCGAGACGATCGGCGCGGCCGCGCTGTTCACAGGTGACCCCTTCGACCTGGCCGAACTCCGCGCCCGCGTCGGCGAACGGTGGGGCGCGCTGGAGCGGATGAGCCAGCTCCCCGAGCCGTCGCGGACCGCGGCACTGCTGGGCCACCGCTGGTCGGCCCCGGCGCCGTTCGACGCCGCCGCACACGTCACCGCCTGCGCCCAGGAGCTGGAGCCGCTCCTGACGGCGTCGGTCACCCGGCGCCTGCCGACCGACCGGCCGCTGTGGCACCTGCTGGTCCCCGAGCCCACGCCGAGCGGCGAACAGCCCCTGCTGCTGCTGGCCCACCACGCACTCCTGGACGGCAGCTCCGTCCTCACCCTGCTCCGCCTGCTCATGGACGACCTCAGAACGCGGCCCCCGGCGCCCCTGACGACGCCACCGCGAGAGCGCCCCCGCGTCCCGGCCGCCACCCTGCTCAAGGAGTGGCGCGACAGCAACGCCCGTGGCCGGCACCTGCCGCTGGCACCCGGCGAGCCCCAGGCGTCCGTCGCCGTCGCCCGGCTCGACCCCGACGTGATGCGCTCCGCGCGCCGCCGGCCCTCCACCGGACGGGGCGCGACACTCAACGAACTGCTTCTCGGCGCCTTCGCAGGCGCCCTTCCCACCTGCTACGACGCCCTCGCGTCCCCGGCCGACGGCGACACGCCGCTCTTCGCGACGGTGCCGATGGACCTGCGTGCCCGGCACGAGACGGACGACCTCGGCAACCTCATCACCGCCATCCGCGTCCCCCTGCCCCTGGGCGCCGACACCCCGGCCGGCCGCCTGCACGCGTGCCAGCACCTGCTGGCCGCACTCCAGGAGCGGTCCCGGGCGCACCACGTGGTCCTGCCGATCCTGGAGGGCGTCACCCGGGTCGCGCCCTGGCTGACCGCGACGCTGGCCCGGCGCATCGCCCGGCCGGAGGTGACCACCGCGGTGTGCACGGCGTTCAAATGGCGGGACGGCCCCAGCCGCCTGCACGGCCGCCGCCTGAACGGCATCGTCACCCTGCCCGCCCTCTCCCCGCCCGGCACCGCGAACCTCGGCCTCGCCCAGCACGGCGACACCTACCTCCTCACCGTCGTGAGCCACCTGCGCCCGGCGGACTCCCGGCTCATCGCCGACACGGTGGCGAAGGAGCTCACGGCGATGGCGTTCGGAGGAGCCCGGCAGCCGATCGCATAAAGGGTCGGCGATTGCATAAAAGTGCGGCTCTGCGTATAGTCATGCCATCCAAGAGGAGGGTTCCATGGCGGTACGCGCAGCAGTGGCAGGGGCGAGCGGGTATGCGGGCGGCGAATTGCTGCGCCTGCTGCTCGCCCACCCCGAGGTGGAGATCGGCGCCCTGACCGGGCACGCGAACGCGGGGCAGCGCCTGGGCGGGCTCCAGCCGCATCTGCTCCCGCTCGCCGACCGCGTCCTGGAGCCGACCACCGCCGACGTGCTGGCCGGGCATGACGTCGTGTTCCTCGCGCTGCCCCACGGGCAGTCCGCCGCCGTCGCCGAGCAGCTCGGCCCCGACGTCCTCGTCGTGGACATGGGCGCCGACTTCCGGCTGAAGGACGCGGGGGACTGGGAGAAGTTCTACGGCAGTCCGCACGCCGGCACCTGGCCGTACGGGCTGCCCGAACTGCCCGGCGCGCGGGCGGCGTTGGCGGGCGCCCGGCGCATCGCCGTGCCCGGCTGCTATCCCACCGCCGTCTCCCTGGCGCTCTTCCCCGCGTACGCGGCCGACCTCGTCGAACCCGAAGCGGTGATCGTCGCCGCGTCCGGCACCTCCGGCGCGGGCAAGGCGGCCAAGCCGCACCTGCTCGGCTCCGAGGTCATGGGGAGCATGTCGCCCTACGGGGTCGGCGGCGCCCACCGGCACACGCCCGAGATGATCCAGAACCTCTCCGCCGCGGCGGGCACCCCCGTCTCCGTCTCCTTCACGCCGACCCTGGCCCCGATGCCCCGCGGCATCCTCGCCACGTGCAGCGCGAAGGCGAGGGCGGGCGTCGGCGCCGAGTCGGTGCGGGCCGCCTACGAGAAAGCCTTCGCCGACGAGCCGTTCGTCCACCTGCTCCCCGCGGGGCAGTGGCCCGCGACCGCCGCCGTGTACGGCTCGAACGCCGTGCAGGTCCAGGTCGCGTACGACGAGGCGGCGGGCCGCGTCATCGTGATCAGCGCCATCGACAACCTCACCAAGGGCACCGCCGGCGGCGCCCTGCAGAGCATGAACATCGCCCTCGGCCTCGACGAGGCCACCGGGCTCACTACGATCGGAGTCGCGCCGTGAGTGTGACGGCAGCCAAGGGATTCACGGCCGCGGGCATCGCCGCCGGAATCAAGGAGAACGGCAACCCGGACCTGGCCCTCGTGGTCAACACCGGGCCCCGCCTGGCGGCCGCCGGCGTCTTCACCTCCAACCGGGTCAAGGCCGCGCCCGTCCTGTGGTCGGAGCAGGTCCTCAAGGGCGGTCTCGTCTCCGCCGTCGTCCTCAACTCCGGTGGCGCCAACGCCTGTACGGGCCCCC
This sequence comes from Streptomyces sp. NPDC034037, assembly GCF_055575715.1. Taxonomy (NCBI): domain Bacteria; kingdom Bacillati; phylum Actinomycetota; class Actinomycetes; order Kitasatosporales; family Streptomycetaceae; genus Streptomyces; species Streptomyces sp. NPDC034037. Next base: position 297,293 of record NZ_JBVISC010000007.1, read on the forward strand.
GGGGCTTCCAGGACACCCACGCCACCGCCGAGAAGGCCGCCGAGGTGCTCTCCCTGAACGCGGGCGAGGTCGCCGTCGCCTCGACGGGGCTCATCGGCGTCACCCTGCCGATGGACAAGCTGCTGCCCGGCGTCGAGAAGGCGGCCGGTGAACTGTCCGCGCACGGCGGCGAGAAGGCCGCCATCGCCATCAAGACCACCGACAGCGTCCACAAGACGTCCGTCGTCACCAGGGACGGCTGGACCGTCGGCGGCATGGCCAAGGGCGCGGGCATGCTCGCCCCCGGCCTCGCCACGATGCTGGTGGTGCTGACCACGGACGCCGACCTGGCGGCCGACGTCCTGGACCGGGCGCTGCGCGACGCCACCCGGCTCACCTTCGACCGGGTCGACTCCGACGGCTGCATGTCCACCAACGACACCGTGCTCCTGCTCGCCTCCGGTGCGGCCGAGATCACCCCGGAGTACGCCGAGTTCGCCGAGGCCGTCCGCGAGGTCTGCGACGACCTGGGGCGCCAGCTCATCGGCGACGCCGAGGGCGCCAGCAAGGACATCAAGGTCGAGGTCGTGAACGCGGCGAGCGAGGCCGACGCCGTCGAGGTCGGCCGGTCCATCGCCCGCAACAACCTCCTCAAGTGCGCCCTGCACGGCGAGGACCCCAACTGGGGCCGGGTGCTCTCCGCGATCGGCACGACGTCCGCCGCCTTCGACCCGAACGAGCTGAACGTCGCCATCAACGGCGTCTGGGTCTGCAGGAACGGATCCGTCGGCGAGGACCGCGACCTGGTCGACATGCGCTACCGGGAGATCGTCGTCACCGCCGACCTCGCCGCGGGCGGGGCGAGCGCCACGATCTGGACGAACGACCTCACCGCCGACTACGTCCACGAGAACAGCGCGTACTCCTCATGAGCAAGGAAGCCGGCGGCCAGCCCACCGCCCGCAAGCACACCGCGCTGCCCAAGGCGCAGATCCTCATCGAGGCCCTGCCCTGGCTGACCCGGCACCGAGGCAAGACCGTCGTCATCAAGTTCGGCGGCAACGCCATGGTCGACGACGCGCTGAAGGCGGCCTTCGCCCAGGACGTCGTCTTCCTGCACCACGCGGGCCTCAGGCCCGTCGTCGTGCACGGCGGCGGACCGCAGATCAGCAGGGCCCTCGACCGGCACGGCATCGTCAGCGAGTTCAAGGCCGGCCTCCGGGTCACCACCGAGGACGCGATGGACGTCGTACGCATGGTGCTCGCCGGGCAGGTGCAGCGCGAGCTGGTCGGGCTGCTCAACCGGCACGGCCCGCTCGCCGTCGGCCTCACCGGCGAGGACGCGCACACCATCACCGCCACCAAGCATCAGCCCCGCATCGAGGGCGAACTGGTCGACATCGGCCGGGTCGGCGAGATCACCGAGATCGACACGGGCGCCATCGAGGCGCTCCTCGCCGACGGCCGCATCCCGGTCGTCTCCTCGATCGCCCGTTCCCAGGACGATCACCATGTCTACAACGTCAATGCTGATACGGCGGCTGCGGCACTCGCTGCGGCGCTGGGTGCCGAGACCCTGATGGTCCTGACCGACGTCGAGGGCCTGTACGAGGACTGGCCGAACTCCGACGAGGTCATCAGCCGCCTCACCGCCCGGGAGCTGGAGAAGCTCCTGCCCGAGCTGGCCAGCGGCATGGTCCCGAAGATGGAGGGCTGCCTGCACGCCGTGCGCAACGGCGTCGAGACGGCCCGCGTCATCGACGGCCGGGTCCAGCACTCGATCCTGCTGGAGATCTTCACCGACGAGGGCATCGGCACCATGGTCGTGCCCGACACGCCGGCCCACGCCACGCCGCCGCACGACACCGAGGGGGAGTCATGAGCAACCAGGAGCTGACCGAGCGCTGGCAGGGCGCGCTCATGGACAACTACGGCACCCCGCGGCTGCCCCTCGTGCGCGGTGCGGGCACCAGGCTGTGGGACGCCGACGGCAAGGAGTACCTCGACTTCGTCGGCGGCATCGCGGTCAACGCCCTCGGCCACGGCCACCCGGCCGTCGTCGAGGCCGTGAGCGCCCAGATCGCGGCGCTCGGCCACGTCTCGAACCTCTTCGTCGCCGAGCCGCCCGTCGCGCTCGCCGAACGGCTGCTCCAGCTCTTCGGCCGCGAAGGCCGCGTGTACTTCTGCAACTCCGGCGCCGAGGCCAACGAGGGCGCCTTCAAGCTCGGCCGGCTGACCGGCCGCCCGCACATGGTCGCCACCGATGGCGGCTTCCACGGCCGCACCATGGGCGCGCTCGCCCTCACCGGCCAGCCCGGCAAGCAGGAGCCGTTCCTGCCCCTGCCCGGTGACGTCACCCATGTCCCGTACGGCGACGTGGCAGCCCTGCGTACGGCCGTGACCAGCGAGACGGCGTTCGTGATCATCGAGCCGATCCAGGGCGAGAACGGCGTCGTCATGCCGCCCGCGGGTTACCTCACGGCGGCCAGGGAGATCACCCGGGCCACCGGGACCTTCCTCGTCCTGGACGAGGTGCAGACCGGGATCGGGCGCACCGGCCACTGGTTCGAGCACCTCGCGCACGAGGACGTGGAACCGGACATCGTCACACTCGCGAAGGGTCTCGGCGGTGGTCTGCCGCTCGGCGCGACCGTCGCGTTCGGTGCCGCCGCCGAGCTGTTTCGGCCCGGGCACCACGGCACGACGTTCGGCGGCAACCCGGTCGCCTGCGCCGCCGGACTCGCCGTGCTCGACACCATCGCCGCCGAGGGACTGCTGGAGAACACCAAGCGGGCGGGCGACAGGATCCGTGACGGGATCGAGTCACTCGGCCACCCGCTCGTGGCCCGTGTCAGGGGCTCGGGCCTGCTGCTGGGTATCGTGCTCACCGAGCCGCTCGCGCCACGGGCGCAGCAGGCGGCTCAGGACGCCGGCTTCCTGGTCAACGCGCCCGCCCCCGATGTCGTACGGCTGATGCCGCCGCTGAACGTGCGCGACGACGAGGTGGAGACGTTCCTCCGGGCCCTGCCCGGCGTACTGGACAAGGCCGCCGAGGCCGACGGGGACGGACGATCCGGAGAATGAGACGACGATGAGCCAGGCGCAAGGCAACGAGCACGGCGACCACGCGGGTCCCGCCGTGCCGCAGACCCGCACCGCACGCCACCGCCGGATCGTGGACATCCTGAACCGGCAACCGGTGCGCTCCCAGAGCCAGCTGGCGAAGCTGCTCGCCGACGACGGCCTGACCGTCACGCAGGCGACGCTCTCCCGGGACCTGGACGAGCTGAACGCGGTCAAGATCCGCGACGCCGAGGGCGACCTCATCTACGCGGTGCCGAGCGAGGGCGGTTTCCGCACCCCGCGCGCGCCGCTCGGGGAGTCGGCCAAGGAGGAGCGGATGCGGCGCCTGTCCGCGGAGCTGCTGATCTCCGCGGAGGCCTCGGCCAACCTCGTCGTGCTCCGTACGCCGCCGGGCGCGGCCCAGTTCCTCGCCTCGGCCATCGACCAGGCCGAGCTGCACGACGTCCTCGGGACGATCGCGGGCGACGACACGTTGATGCTGATCAGCAGGGAGCCCGCGGGGGGCCAGGCGCTGGCGGACCACTTGCTGCGGCTGGCCTCGAACGAGTGACTCATCCTCAGTCGCCGGGCGGGCTTGATGTCCGCCCGTCCGGCGAAATCCGGGCGCCGTTCGGTGACTTCCGAGAGCCTTCCGGTGACTTCTGGGAGCGCGCCATCCAGGCGGCCACCAGCGCCCCCGACACGTTGTGCCACACGGAGAAGACCGCCGAGGGCAGCGCGGCCAGCGGGCTGAAGTGCGCCGTCGCCAGGGACGCGGCCAGGCCGGAGTTCTGCATGCCGACCTCGAAGGCCATCGCCCGGGACGCCGGCGGGCCGAGGCGGGCCAGCTTGCCCGCGCCGTAACCGAGCGCGAGGCCCAGGCCGTTGTGCAGGAACACCGCGAGGAACACCAGTGCCGCGGCCGACTTGATGGCCGCGGCACTGCCCGCGACGACGATCGCCACGATCGCGGCGACGGTCAGCGCCGACAGCCACGGCAGCGCGCCGAGCACCCGGTCGACGTACCGCCCGAGGAGCAGCCGCACGGCGAGTCCGGCGACGACCGGCAGCAGGACGGTCTTGAGGATGTCCGTGACCATCGAGCCCGCGTCGACGGGCAGGTACTCGCCCGCGAGCAGCAGGGTCAGCGCCGGTGTGACCAGCGGGGCGAGGACCGTCGAGACGGTGGCGACGGACACCGAGAGCGCCACGTCGCCGCGCGCCAGATAGGTCACCACGTTGGACGCGGTGCCGCTCGGCGCGCAGCCCACCAGGATCACCCCGGCCGCCAACTGCGGCGACAGGCCGAGCGCGTGGGCGATCAGCCAGCCGAGCCCCGGCATGATGACGTAGTGCGCGACGAGGCCGAGCGCCACGGCCCAGGGCCGCTTGACCACGCCCTGGAAGTCGAGCGGGGTCATGGTCAGCCCCATGCAGAACATCACCACGCCCAGCAGGTACGGGACGTTCGTCCCCCAGCCCTCGAAGGCGCCCGGCGCGGCGATGCCGAGGCCGCCCGCGGCCAGGACGAGGACGGGGAAGACGGTGACGGCCCGGCGGGCCGCCCTGCCGCCGCCGCTCCCGCCCTCGCCGTCGGCGGGGCCGGTGTCACTGGGGATGGTCTGTTCGGGTCGCACGGCGTGATGCAACGCCGCGGCCCGGCGCCCACGCAACCCCGTCTCGGTATGTGGTCGCTACATGTACGTCAGGTGGTCGCGCCATGCCCTACGGGGTGACGTGACGTCAGTTCTGTGCCAGAGCCGTCGGTCCCGACGTCGTGCCGATCGCGATGTGCGGCATCCCGTCCGGCCTCACCCACCGCAGCACCGCGCGCATCGCCTCCTCGGAGACCGACACGCAGCCGGCCGTCGCGCCGCGTCCGTTGACGTGGAGGAAGATCCCGGCGCCCCGGTCGCGCACGGGACGGTCGTAGTTGAAGCCGATCACGAGGGCGTGCCGGTACTGCGGGTCGTAGGTGACGAGGTGTTCGGACTCGGCGGCCCGGCAGTCGGCGGCGAGCGGTTCGGACCAGCGGTTGTAGGACTGCGAGCGGTTGTCCTGGCACCACCAGGACTCCTTCGTCACGCGCCGGTAGGGGTAGTGGGCGCCGGGGGGCCGCGGCGCGAGCCCGAAGGCGTACGGCAGCGCGTACAGCCCCGTGGGGGTGGTGTCCGTGCCCTGACGGCGCGAGGCGCCCGCCACCAGTCCGTTCGCGCCGAAGCGCGCGGGCGCGGAGCCGGCCCGCACCCAGCGCCCGCCGCGCCGGTCCCACCAGGTGAGCGTGCCGGTGGTGGAGTCGGCGCGGGGCGCCTGCGCGGTGATGAGCTGGCTGCCGCCGCCCGTGTCGGCCATCCGCTCCGGCAGCGGCGGGTTCGAGCCGGGCGCCGACCCGAGCGTGCCGAGGGCGGCGAGAAGGGCGGCACGGGCGAGGGCGGCGGCTCTGGGGCGCATGGCTCAGACGCTAGTGGGCGGCAGCGGGAGCGGCAGCCCGGGAAGGCCGTCGATGCTCCGCGCGATGTGCTCCTTCTTGGTGAAGTAGGCGCTCAGCGAGGCGTCGTCCTCCCGTGCGAAGCGCCTGCTGTGCAGGTCGCGGTCCTCGTCGTACGTCATGAAGGGCACCGCGTAGCCGCAGGTGTCCCGGACCAGTTCGGCCGTCACGACGATGATGGCGCGCAGGCCGTGCGGGGCGGGGTCGATGTCGGGGAAGTGGGCGAGCAGCTCCTGGAAGCGCGGGTCGTCGCGGAAGACCGGCTCGCCGCGGCCGTGCACCCGTGCGATGTTGGGCGGGCCCTGGAAGGCGCACCACATGAGGGTGATGCGGCCGTTCTCGCGCAGGTGCGCGACGGTCTCGGCGTTGCTGCCCGCGAAGTCGAGGTAGGCGACGGTCCGTTCGTCGATGACCGCGAAGGAGCCCTTGAGGCCCTTGGGGGAGAGGTTGATCGTGCCGTCCCCGGAGAGGGGCGCGGTCGCCGTGAAGAACATCGGCTGCGCCTCGATGAAGGCGCGGAACCGGCCGTCTATGTGTTCATAGGTCTTTCCCATGGCTAAGGATTATTCTCTGAAAACCTTTGCCTGTCTAATGAATCTGCGACGAATGTGGCGCCACCGCGCCCCGCGAGGTGGCGATTGACGAATCATGCAGAGTTCTGCATACTCATGCATCAAGAAGAGTGACCCGGTGAGTGACAGCCATGAGCCATGAGGAGCACGTGCAGTGAGCAGCAACAACGGCGGTGACGTCCGGCTCTGGGGCGGACGGTTCGCCGACGGGCCCGCCGAGGCCCTGGCCAAGTTGTCCGCGTCGGTCCACTTCGACTGGCGTCTGGCGCCGTACGACATCGCCGGCTCCCGCGCCCACGCGCGCGTGCTCCACAAGGCGGGCCTGCTCACCGAGGACGAGCTGACCCGCATGCTGGCCGGGCTCGACCAACTCGAAGGGGACGTCGCCGACGGCTCGTTCGTCGGCACCATCGCCGACGAGGACGTCCACACCGCCCTGGAGCGCGGCCTGCTCGAACGGCTCGGCCCCGACCTCGGCGGCAAGCTGCGGGCCGGGCGCTCGCGCAACGACCAGGTGGCGACGCTCTTCCGGATGTACCTGCGCGACCACGCGCGGATCATCGGCGGCCTGCTCGCCGACCTCCAGGGCGCGCTCGTGGGCCTCGCCGAGGCGCACCCGGACGTCGCCATGCCGGGCCGCACGCACCTCCAGCACGCCCAGCCGGTGCTCTTCGCCCACCACGTCCTCGCCCACGCGCAGTCCCTGTCCCGGGACGCGGAGCGGCTGCGGCAGTGGGACGCGCGCACGGCCGTGTCGCCGTACGGTTCCGGCGCGCTCGCCGGGTCCTCGCTCGGCCTCGACCCGGAGGCGGTCGCCGAGGACCTCGGCTTCGAGCGCGGCAGCGTGGGCAACTCCATCGACGGCACGGCCTCGCGTGACTTCGTCGCGGAGTTCGCCTTCATCACCGCGATGATCGGCGTGAACCTCTCCCGCATCGCGGAGGAGATCATCATCTGGAACACGAAGGAGTTCTCCTTCGTCACCCTCCACGACGCGTTCTCGACCGGCTCCTCGATCATGCCGCAGAAGAAGAACCCGGACATCGCCGAGCTGGCGCGGGGCAAGTCGGGCCGCCTGATCGGCAATCTGACCGGCCTGCTGGCCACCCTCAAGGCCCTGCCGCTCGCCTACAACCGCGACCTCCAGGAGGACAAGGAGCCGGTCTTTGACTCCTGCGACCAGCTGGAGGTCCTGCTGCCCGCGTTCACCGGCATGATGGCGACCCTCACCGTCCACCGCGAGCGGATGGAGGAGCTGGCCCCGGCCGGTTTCTCGCTCGCCACCGACATCGCCGAGTGGCTGGTCAGGCAGGGCGTGCCGTTCCGGGTCGCGCACGAGGTCGCGGGCGAGTGCGTGAAGGTCGCCGAGGCCGAGGGCAAGGAGCTGGACGAACTCACCGACGAGCAGTTCGCCAAGATCTCCGCGCACCTCACCCCCGAGGTGCGCACGGTCCTCGATGTCCCCGGCGCCCTGGCCTCCCGCGACGGCCGCGGCGGCACCGCCCCCTCGGCCGTCGCCGTCCAGCTCGCCGAGGTCAAGGCGGACCTGGCGCTCCAGGAGGAGTGGGCGGCGGCCCGCGGGTGAGCCGAGGGCGTCGCGGGTTACGTTGGCGGGAAGATCCCCTACGACGAGGAGCCCGCGATGTCCTTCGCCCGGCTGGCCAAGGCCACGACCCCGACCGCGCATCTGGGGCTCGGCCTCGCCGCGGTCGGCAGGCCCGGCTACATCACGCTGGGCCGCGAGGCCGACCTGCCGCCGTCCCGCGGCGTGGACGCCCTGCGCGAGCGCGCCTTCGAACTCCTCGACGCCGCGTACGCCTCGGGTGTCCGTTACGTCGACGTGGCGCGCTCCTACGGCCGCGCCGAGGAGTTCCTCGCCGACTGGCTGCGGGCCAGGCCCGACGTCCGTGACGTCGTCGTCGGCAGCAAGTGGGGTTACACGTACACGGCGGACTGGCGCACCGACCCCGAGGGGCCGCACGAGGTCAAGGACCACGGCGTCGCCGCGTACGACCGGCAGCGCGCCGAGAGCGCCGAGCTGCTCGGCGACCGGCTCGACCTCTACCAGATCCACTCGGTCACGCCCGGGAGCCCGGCGCTCACCGACCGGGAACTCCACGCCCGGCTCGCCGCCCTGGCCGCCGAGGGCGTCACCGTCGGCCTCTCCGTGAGCGGCCCGGAGCAGGCGGCCGCGATCCGCGCCGCCCTCGCCGTGACTGTCGACGGAGCGCCGCTGTTCCGGACCGTGCAGGCGACGTACAACCTCCTGGAGACCTCGGCGGGCCCCGCGCTCGCCGAGGCGCACGACGCGGGTCTCACCGTGATCGTCAAAGAGGGCATGGCCAACGGCCGCCTCGCCGCCCCGCACGCGCCGGCCGCGCTGCGCGAGGTCGCCGAGGAGGCGGGGTACGGGTGTGACGCGGTGGCGCTGGCCGCCGTGCTGCGCGAGCCGTGGGCGGGCGTGGTCCTGTCGGGAGCGGCGACCTCCGCGCAGCTCGTGTCCAACCTGCACGCGGCGGTGGTCGACCTGGACCCCGGCCGCCTGGGACGCCTGGCGGAGCTGGTGGAGGAGCCGGGGGCGTACTGGGGGCGGCGCGGGGAGCTGCCCTGGCACTGAACGGCGGCCGCCGAGGGGTGTGCGGCGAGGCGATGGCATGCCGGTGAGGCGAGACCGTCGCACACCGTCGATGCGATGCGCCGCTGAGACAAAGCCGTCTCAATGGGGCTAGTCTTGTCTCATGTCAGTCGATCGCGAGCAGGTTCTGCGCAGCGCCGCGGCCCTGCTCACCCGTAAGTCAACCTCCACCATGGACGAGGTCGCCCGCGCGGCGGGCATCAGCAGGGCCACCCTGCATCGCCACTTCGCGGGCCGCGAGGCGCTCGTACTCGCCCTGGAGGGGCTGGGGCTCCAGGAGTGCGAGGCGGCCCTGGACCGGGCGGCTCTCGACGACGGCAGCGCCGAGGACGCGCTGCGGCGCCTGGTGAAGGAGGTCGAGCCCGCCGCCGGCCTCCTCGCCTTCCTCTACACGGAGAACCAGCTCTTCGAGGGCGGCACGCAGAACGAGGGCTGGTCCCGGATCGACGCCCGGCTGGCCGCCCTCTTCCGGCGGGGGCAGGAGAACGGCGAGTTCCGCATCGACCTCACGCCGGTCTGGCTCACCGAGGCCTTCTACGGCCTGATCGGCTCCGGCGCCTGGGCCGTCCTGGACGGCCGGGTCGCCGCCAAGGACTTCTCGTACATGATCGCCGAGCTGCTGATCGGCGGCGCACGGCGGAGAGTGGAATCATGACCAGCACCCCTCAGCGGACCGCCGAGGCGGACGTGGAGCGCGGCCCCGGCCGCTGGCTCGCGCTCGCCGTGCTCGTCCTCGCCGTCCTCCTGGTCGCCGTGGACGCGACCGTGCTCGGCCTGGCGACGCCGTACATCAGCGAGGACCTCAAGCCGTCCGGCACCCAGCTGCTGTGGATCGGCGACGTCTACTCCTTCGTCATCGCCGGCCTCCTGGTGTCCATGGGCAGCCTCGGCGACCGCATCGGCCGCAAGAAGCTGCTGCTCACCGGCGCCGTCGCCTTCGGCGCGGTCTCCGTGCTCAACTCCTACGCCACGAGCCCCGAGCTGATGATCCTGGCCCGGGCGCTGCTCGGCGTGGCCGGCGCCACGCTGATGCCGTCCACGCTGGCGCTCATCCGGAACATCTTCCACGACCCGCGCGAGCGCAGCCTCGCGGTCGGCATCTGGGGCGCCATGGCCTCGGCGGGCGCGGCCGTCGGCCCCGTCGTCGGCGGCTTCCTGCTCGAACACTTCTGGTGGGGCTCGGTCTTCCTCATCAACCTGCCGGTCATGGCCGTCCTCGTCCTCGTCGGCATCAAGCTGCTGCCCGAGTCGAAGAACCCGGCGCCGGGGCCCTGGGACCTGATCAGCGTCGTGCTCTCGCTCATCGGCATGATCGCCGTCGTGTACGCCATCAAGGAGGCCGCGGCCCACGGCGTGCGCTGGGACGTCGCGGCCGCCGCGGCCGTGGGCGCGGGCGCGCTCACCTGGTTCGTGCGCCGTCAGCTGACGCTGCCCGCGCCGCTCCTGGACATGCGGCTCTTTCGCAACCGCGGCTTCTCCGGGGCGGTCCTCGCCGACCTGCTGACCGTGCTCGGCCTGTCCGGCCTGGTCTTCTTCCTCTCCCAGTTCCTGCAACTGGTCCAGGGCAGGCGGCCGTTCGAAGCGGGCCTGGCCGAACTGCCCGCCGCCGTCGGCGCGGTGGGGGCGGGGCTGATCGCGGGCGTGGTCGCGCGGCGCTTCTCCGTCCGCGTCGTCGTCGCGGGCGGGCTCGCGGCGGTGGGGCTCTCGCTCGCCGTACTCACCGGGCTCAGCCAGCACACCGGCTACCCGCTGCTCGGGGCCTCGCTGCTGGTGGTCGGCATCGGGGCGGGCTTCTCGTTCACGGTGACCGCCGACGTCATCCTCTCCAGCGTCCCCAAGGAGCAGGCGGGGGCGGCCTCCGCGGTCTCCGAGACGGCGTACGAACTGGGCGCGGCCCTCGGCATCGCCCTGCTCGGCTCCGTCGTCACGGGCGTGTACCGCGACTTCACGGCCCCCCAGGGGACCCCGCCGGAGGTGGCGTCGGCGGCGCACGAGTCCCTCGGCGGCGCGGTGGAATCGGTCGACGGCCTCCCGGCCCACCAGGCGGACGCGCTGCTGGCCTCAGCCCAGACGGCCTTCGTCGACGGCCTGCGCCTGGCGTCGGGCGTAGGAGCGGCGGTCCTGCTCGCCACGGCAGCGGCGGCGTGGTTCCTCCTGAAGGGCCAAGCCCTGGAAGACACGGCACCCCCGCACTAGCCCCGCGCCCCTTGCAGGGGCCCAGGAAAAACGCCCCTCAGGGGCGCGGGGAACGGCGCGCCAAGCCACACGAAACCCGCACGGGGGGCCGACCGAAACCCCCTCAGGGGCGCGGGGAACGGCGCGCCAAGCCACACGAAACCCGCACGGGGGGCCGACCGAAACCCCCCTCAGGGGCGCGGGGAACGGCGCGCCAAGCCACACGAAACCCGCACGGGGGGCCGACCGAAACCCCCTCAGGGGCGCGAGGAACGGCGCGCCAAGCCACACCAAACCCGCACCCGAGAAGCGACCGAAACCCCCCTCAGGGGCGCGGGGAACTGCGCGACCGCGGCCGGCCCCCACCCACCCGCAGCCGAGCAGGCAAGCGAAACCACCCTCGCCCCCGCCCCCGAGGCACCCACGAAAAGGGCGCCCGCCCCAACACCGGGAAACCCCCGGCGGGAACAGGCGCCCAGCACAAACCGCCCAAGCCCCGCAGGGCTACGCCGCTTTGGCCTTCGTGGCGTACATGTCCACGTACTCCTGCCCGGACAGCAGCATGACCTCCGTCATCACCGAGTCCGTCACCGCCCGCAGCACATACCGGTCGCGGTCCATCCCGTCGTACCGGGAGAACTCCATCGGCTCACCGAAGCGCACCGTCACCTTGCCGGGCCGCGGCAGCCCCTTGCCGCCCGGCTGGAGCTTGTCCGTGCCGATCATCGCGAAGGGCACGACGGGCGCGCCGGTCATCAGGGTCAGCCGGGCGATGCCCGTACGGCCCCGGTACAGCCGCCCGTCGGGCGACCGCGTCCCCTCGGGGTAGATGCCGAAGACCTTGCCGTCGTCGAGAACGCGCCGACCGGTCATCAGCGCGGCGACACCGCCACGCCCGCCGTCGCGGTCCACGGGGATCATGCCGACGCCGGTGAAGAACCACGCCATGAGGCGGCCCTTGAGCCCCTTGCCGGTGACGTACTCGTCCTTGCCGATGAAGAACACCGGACGGTTGGTGACCAGCGGCAGGATCATCGAGTCGATGAACGTGAGGTGGTTTCCGGCCAGAATGACGGGCCCGGTCCCGGGAATGTTCTCGGCGCCTTCTACCCGTGGGCGGAACATCAGGCGCAAGATCGGTCCGAGCACTGCCTTGATGAGCGCTAGACGGGACAACAGGCCCTCCGATGTCAACGGGTAGACGACGAGTAAACGCAGGTGAGGACGATACTCGCGGGCCGCCGCCGTTTGCACATCGGGTTCACGCACTCGATACGCGCTGTTGACATGGTTCCGTGCGGTCCTGCCCTGGTCCGTCGCCCTTGTGACGACGGTAGCGCCGCGAGGAGGGTGTGGCCCGAAGTAGTGGTCCTTGTCACGCCCCCACTTCGCTCCACGTAGCGACCGGGACAGCGACCTGCCCAGCGACCGCACAGCGGCCGCCCCGCACCGCCGCCACGCACACTCGCCATGCCGCGTCACCCTCACGTTCCGTCCAGGGTCTCCCACCCGTCACTCGCGGCCACCTACGATCAGTCCCGCTTTGTCAGGTGCAAGGCGGAGGCACATCGGGAGGAGCGCCAATGGCGACGCAGGAGTCGGGTCAGCAGCAGCCGGGGACGAGCCGGGGGCGTCGAGCGGTCCTGGGGGCGGCGCTCGCCGGCGCGGGCACGGCCGTGGTCGGGCTGCCCGGCGTGGCGAGAGCCGACCAGCGGCACGATCACGGGCACGGGCACGGCGGCTACGAGAGCCTGCCCAAGCCGACCGTCGTCGCGCACCGGGGGACCAGCGGCTACCGGCCCGAGCACACGCTCGGCTCGTACCAGCTGGCCCTGGACATGGGCGCCCACGTCATCGAGCAGGACGTCGTGCCCACCAAGGACGGTCATCTCGTATGCCGTCACGAGAACGACATCACCGCGACGACGGATGTCGCGGCGCACCCCGAGTTCGCGTCCCGCAAGACCACCAAGTCCGTCGACGGCACCCCGCTCACCGGCTGGTTCACCGAGGACTTCACGCTCGCCGAGCTGAAGACGCTGCGCGCCAAGGAGCGCATCCCGGGCACCCGCCAGCGCAACACCCTCTACGACGGCCGCTGGGACGTGCCCACCCTCGAAGAGGTCCTCGAGTGGGCCGAGAAGGAGGGCCGCAGGCGCGGCAGGCCCGTCTGGCTGCACATCGAGACCAAGCACCCCACGTACTTCCGCAAGCTGGGCCTCGGCCTCGAAGAGCCCCTGGCCAAGCTGCTGCGCCGGTACGGCCGCCACAAGAAGAACTCGCCGAACTTCCTCCAGTCCTTCGAGCCCAGCAGCATCCAGCGCCTGGCCGAGCTGGTCTCCGCGCCGCGCGTCGTGCTCCTGTCCGGCGCCACCAGCCGCCCCTGGGACTTCGTCGAGGCCGGCGACCCGCGCACCGTCGCCGACCTGATCAAGCCCGAGGGCCTGCGGTGGATGGCACGGTTCGCGCAGGGCATCGGCCCCACGCTCGACCTGATCATCCCCAAGAAGGCGGACGGCAGCCTCGGCACGCCGACCACGCTCGTCGACGACGCGCACGACGCCGACCTGATCCTGCACCCGTACACGATGCGCAACGAGAACACCTTCCTGCCCACGAACTTCCGCAAGGGCACGGACCCGACCGCGTACGGAGACGCCTTCGGCGCGTTCAAGGCCTACTTCGAGACCGGCATCGACGGCATCTTCTCCGACAACGCGGACACCGCGCTGCTGGCCGCCGCCGACTTCGCCAAGGACTGAGCGGAACCTCGCCAAGGGCGGACGGCGTCAACGGCGGATCGAGCGCACCCGGTTGGGGTGAGTGACGGCCGCTCCGGAAACCTCGCACCGGAGCGGCCGCGTCCCGCCCGACATGACGTACGACCTCATTCCCGCGCTGATCCCCGCCCTCGGCCCGCTGCTCGCCGCCGAGGCGTCCGCGGAGGCACTCGGCCACGGCGACGATCCCGGCGACCTCGAACAGGCCGTCTGGCTGCGGCTGTTGGAGCGCCTGGAGTCGAAGGGCCCGCCCGCCGACCCGGCGCGGTGGGTGCGCGGCGCCGTCCGGTCGGAGGCGCGCCGCTCCAGAAGCGCCGCCCGGCGCGAGAGGGCGTACGCGCAGGAGCCCGCCGACGACTTCGAGCACGGCCCTGAACAGCGCGCCCTGAGCGCCGACCGACGCCGCAGCCTGTACGCGGCGGTCCGCAGACTGCCCGGCCGCTGCCCCCGCATCATGGCCGCGCTGCTGTCCCCCAAAGATCTCACCTACCGGGAAATCGCAGGGGAGTTGGGAATGTCACAGGGCAGTCTGGGGCCGGAACGTTCCCGATGCCTGGGATGCCTGCGCAGAATGCTGGCGGCGGAGGTTGCAGCTCCTGAACCGCGGGGAATGGAGCGTTAGACAACCGGTGGAGCAGGTGAGCGGGAGGCATGCACACATGGGCATGAGCGTGACCATCTCGGAGGCGGCGGAAGCGGACGCCGAGCAGATCCTCAAACTGCAGTACCTCTGCTACCAGAGCGAGGCCGAGCTCTACGGCGACTACTCGATCGAGCCGCTGACCCAGACCCTCGACTCCATCAAGGCCGAACTGACCACGGGCACCGTCCTGGTGGCCCGCCTCGGCGACGAGGTGGTGGCCTCCGTGCGCGGCACGGCCGACACCGACGGCACGGCGCGGATCGGCAAGCTCATCGTCCACCCCAGGATGCAGCGGCACGGCCTGGGCGGCCGCCTCCTGCTCGCGATCGAACGCCGGCTCGGCGCGGACAGCACCACCAAGTGCTTCCAGCTCTTCACCGGCCACCGCAGCGAACAGAACCTCCAGCTCTACCGCAAGCACGGCTACGCCCCCGTGAAGACCGAGCGGGTCAACGACCGCCTCACGGTCGTGACCCTCACCAAGGACTCCGACACCCGGGCGTACGCGACGAGCGCCTGACCGAGCCAGCGGCCCCGGCGTACGCGCGGGCGGCGGGCGCGGCGCTCAGCGTCCCGTCCGCCGCGCCCTCACCAGCCAGAAGATCGCCGTCACCGGCAGGATCACCGGGATGAACAGGTAGCCCATCCCGAAGTCCGACCAGACCGTGGCGTCCGGGAAGGCGGAGGGGTCCGCCAGTGTCCACGTCCCGACGGCCAGTACGCCCACCAGCTCGGCGGCGCAGCACACCAGCGCCGCCCGGCGGGCCGTCTCGCCGCCGCGCACCAGCGAGTACGTGATGAAGCCGTAGACGAGGCCCGCGAGCGCCGACAGCGAGTAGGCGAGCGGGGCCTTGTCGAAGTCCGTCGAGATCTGGACCGCCGAGCGCGACACCGCGCCGACGACCATCACGCCGTACAGCCACAGCAGCAGGATGCCCGGCCCCGTGATCAGCTTCCGGCGGGGCTCGTCCTTGACGCCCTCTTCGGTGTCCGTCATCTCAGCCGCCCCAGATGTCGTAGAGCCGTACCTGGAGCACGGCGAGGACCACGCCGCCCGCGGCGACCGTCAGGGAGCCCCAGCGGGTGCGCTCCGCGAGGGACATGAAGCCCGCCGCGGGGACGCACGCGAAGGAGCCGAGCAGATACGCCACGAAGATCGTCGTGCCCTGTTCCGGGTCCTCGCCGCGCGCCAGCTGCACGACACCGACGATCAGCTGGACCAGGGCGAGCAGCGTCACCACGCCCATGCCGATGAAGTGCCAGTCCTTGGTCGGCTGGTCGCGGTACGCGGCGAAACCGCACCAGGCGGCGAGGGCGAGCGCGGCCACGGCGGTCGCGATCGTCAGGGCAACAAGCATGCCGGTGACTTTATTACGTGCCCTTTGACCCGATGCGGGTGCCCCCGGCGCCCCACGTACGCTGGGACGCCATGAAGATCCAGGCCGAAGCGCTCCTGTTCGACAACGACGGCACCCTCATCTCCTCCCTGGAGTCGGTCCACCGCTGCTGGACGCGGTGGGCCGACGAGTACGGGATCACCCCCGAGGAGTTCGCCCGGGTCGAGCTGCACGGCCGCCCCGCCGCCGAGATAGCCGCCGACCTGCTGCCCCCGGAGAAGCTCCCCGGGGCCGTCGCCCGCATCGAGGAGCTGGAGGTGTCCGACGTGGCCGGCGGCGTCCACCTGCTGCCCGGCACCCGCGCCCTGCTCGACTCGCTCCCCATGGACCAGTGGGCCGTGGTCACCTCCGCCACCCGCGTCCTGGCCGAGGCCCGGCTCGCCGAGGTCGGCATCCGCCCCGCGCTGCTGATCGCCGCCGACGACATCACGCGCGGCAAGCCCGACCCGGAGCCCTTCCTGCTCGCGGCCGACAAGCTCGGCGTCGACCCGGCGCGCTGCGTGGTGTTCGAAGACGCCCCGGCGGGACTGGCCGCGGGCCGCGCCGCCGGCATGACGACCGTGGCGTTGGCCACAACCCACGACGCCGCCGAGCTGTCCGCGGACTTCCTGGCCAAGGACCTCTCCGCCGTGTCCGCGCAGGCCACGGCGGGCACCGTGGAGATCACCGTCGCCGGCTGACCGTCCCGCCCGTCCCGCCCGCCCCCGTCCCACCACTGTCCGCTATTCGGACAGCGGGGGTGGACGGTGGGCTCACGCGTGTTTTACTTGGGCCCATGACCACGACGAGCAGCCGCACCCTTGCGACCGAGGCGATCACGACGCCCGGTGCTCGTTGTATGTGTCGAATGTGCGCCTTCTGAGGGCCCCCGCACCACCGAAGAGCCTCGCGCCCCGAAGCGAAGCCGCTGTGCCGCGCCCCTGCCCGACGTACGCGACGAAAGCCGTACCGACGCAGGAAGCGAGCTAGCCCCGCGCACACGTCCTCCGGTTCCGATCGCCACCGCGAGAACCGTGCCGCGTTCCGAACGAATGCCCCGTGCCCGGCCACACCCGCGCCGCGCACTCGACAGTGACGGAATCCCCTGTGATCACCACTTCCGGCCTCACCAAGGTCTACCGCTCACGCGGTCGTGAAGTAACCGCCCTCGACGGAGTCGACCTGCACGTCCGCGAGGGTGAGGTGTACGGCGTCATCGGCCAGTCCGGCGCCGGCAAATCCTCGCTGATCCGCTGCGTCAACCTCCTGGAACGCCCCACCTCCGGCACCGTGACCGTCGCCGGCCAGGACCTCACCGCCCTCGCCGGCCGCGGCCCGCGCGCCGGCCGGGAGCTGCGCCGGGCCCGCAGCCGCATCGGCATGGTCTTCCAGCACTTCAACCTGCTCTCCTCGCGGACCGTGCAGGACAACGTCGAGCTGCCGCTGGAAATCCTCGGCCTCTCCGGCCAGGAGCGCTCCCGCAAGGCCCTCGCACTGCTCGACCTCGTCGGCCTCGCCGAGAAGGCGAAGTCCTACCCGGCGCAGCTCTCCGGCGGCCAGAAGCAGCGCGTCGGCATCGCGCGCGCCCTCGCCGGCGACCCGAAGGTGCTGCTCTCCGACGAGGCGACCAGCGCGCTCGACCCGGAGACCACCCGCTCCATCCTCCAGCTGCTGCGCGACCTCAACCAGCAGCTCGGTCTGACCGTCCTGCTCATCACCCACGAGATGGACGTCGTCAAGAGCGTCTGCGACTCCGCCGCCCTCATGGAGCGCGGGCAGATCGTCGAGTCCGGCACCGTCAGCGAACTGCTCGCGACGCCCGGCTCCGAGCTGGCCGCCGCGCTCTTCCCCGTCAGCGGCGAGGCCACGGGCGACGACCGCACCGTCGTCGACGTCACCTTCCACGGCGACGCGGCGACCCGGCCGGTCATCTCCCAGCTGTCACGCACGTACAACATCGACATCTCGATCCTGGGCGCCGCGATGGACACCGTCGCGGGCCGGCAGGTCGGCCGCATGCGCATCGAACTGCCCGGCCGCTTCGAGGAGAACGTCGTCCCGATCGGGTTCCTGCGCGAGCAGGGCCTTCAGGTCGACATCGCGGGCGAGGGGCCCGTACCCGCGCCCCGGGACGAGAAGCTGCTGGTCAAGGAAGGTGCCAAGTGACCTGGTCGGAGATGCAGCCGCTGCTGGAGCAGGCGTGTTGGGACACGCTCTACATGGTCGGCTGGTCGACGCTGATAGCCGTCGTCGCCGGACTGCCGCTCGGTGTCCTGCTCGTCCTCACCGAGCGTGGGGCACTTCTGCAGAACGCCGTGCTCAACAAGGTCATCGGGCAGGTCGTGAACATCGCCCGCTCGATGCCCTTCATCATCCTGATGGTCGCCCTGATGGGCTTCACGCGCTGGATGACCGGCACCACCATCGGCCGTGAGGCGGCCCTCGTACCGCTCGCCGTCGGCGCCATCCCGTTCTTCGCGCGCCTGGTGGAGACCTCCATCCGCGAGGTCGACGGCGGGCTCGTGGAGGCCGTCCAGTCGATGGGCGGCTCCACCTGGACCGTCGTACGCAAGGTCCTCGTCCCGGAGTCGCTGCCCTCGCTGATCTCCGGCGCCACCACCACGATCGTCGCGCTCATCGGCTACTCCGCGATGGCGGGCACGGTCGGCGGCGGCGGCCTCGGCGACCTCGCGCTGCGCTACGGCTACCAGCGCTTCGAGACCGAGCTGATGTGGATCACCGTGGCGATCCTCGCCGTGGTCATCTCGATCATCCAGTTCGCGGGCGACTACGCGGCCCGCAGGCTGCACAAGCGCGGCGGCGGCTCCGGTCCGCTGCTGCTGTTCCGGCCGCTGCGCGGGGCGCTGCCCGCCACCACCGCCGCCGAGTCGGCCATCGAGACCGCCGAGGCCACGCAGGCCCCCGGCACCACCCCGGCCGCACAGGTCACCAAGGCCACCCCGGTCACGGAGACCACCAAGGCCACCGAGACCAGCCAGGCCACCCAGGTCACCAAGACCGGCTGACCGGGCGCAGGCCCGCAGACCGCCCCGCCCACCCGTGCGGGGCAGCACCACCCCTGGAGAAAGGCACTTTTCGTGCGTAACACCGCCAAGATCACCACCGCTGTCCTCGCCGCCGGAGCCCTCACCCTCGGGCTGAGCGCCTGCGGCTCCGAGAAGGGCTCCGCGGGCGACAAGGACGGCGCGCTCGTCGTCGCCGCCACCCCGACGCCGCAGGGCCAGATCCTCGACTACGTCCAGAAGAACCTCGCCAAGAAGGCCGGCCTCGACCTGGAGGTGAAGGAGTTCACCGACTACGTCACGCCGAACACCGCCGTCCAGCAGGGCGAGGTCTTCGCGAACTACTTCCAGCACAAGCCGTACCTGGACGACTTCAACAAGAAGAACGGCACGGACATCGTGCCCGTCCCGGGCGCCACCGTGCACCTGGAGCCGCTCGGCGTGTACTCCAAGGGCGTCAAGAAGCTCGGTGACCTGAAGGACGGCGCCACCGTCGCCGTCCCGAACGACACCACCAACGAGGCCCGCGCGCTCAAGCTCCTCGCGGACAACGGCCTCATCGAGCTGAAGAAGGGCGTCGGCTACGACGCGACCCCCAAGGACGTCGCGAAGAACCCGAAGAACCTGAAGTTCAAGGAGCTGGAGGCCGCCCAGCTGCCCCGCTCCCTGAGCGACGTCGACGCCGCGGTGATCAACGGCAACTACGCGCTGGAGGCCGAGCTCAGCCCCGCCAAGGACGCCCTCGCCGCCGAGAAGGCCAAGGGCAACCCGTACGGCAACTTCCTCGCCGTGAAGAAGGGCGACGAGAAGGACCCGCGCGTCAAGAAGCTCGCCAAGCTCCTCACCTCGCCCGAGGTCAAGAAGTTCATCGCCGACAAGTACGACGGCGCCGTCGTCGCGGCGTTCTGATCATGCGTACGACCGTCATCGCCGCCGCGGCGGGCACCCTGGCCCTCGGCCTCGGGCTCACCGCGTGCGGCGGGGGCGCCAAGGGGTCCGGCGGCGACCAGCTCGTCGTCGGGGCCACCCCGACCCCGGCCGGCGAAGTCCTCACGTACATCAAGGAGCACCTCGCGAAGAAGGCGGGGCTCGACCTGAAGATCACGGAGTTCACGGACTACGTCACGCCGAACACCGCGCTCCAGGAAGGCTCGCTCGACGCCAACCTGTACCAGCACACCCCGTACCTGAAGGACTTCAACGCGTCCAAGAAGACGGACCTGGTGCCGGTCACCGAGGTGTACCTGCCGCCCATGGGCGTGTACGCCAAGAAGACCGAGGACATCGGGAAGCTGAGGCGGGGCGCGACCGTCGCCGTCCCCAACGACACGACCAACGAGGGCCGGGCGCTGCAACTGCTCGCCACCAAGGGCGTCATCGGGCTCAAGAAGGGCGTCGGCACCACCGCGACGCCCGAGGACATCACCGCCAACCCGAAGAAGCTCACCGTCAAGCCGCTCGACCCGGCGCAGCTGCCCCGCTCCCTCGACGACGTCGACGCGGCCGTCATCAACAACAACTACGCGCTCGACGCCGGGCTCAGCCCCAAGAAGGACGCCATCCTCCTGGAGTCGCCGAAGCACAACCCGTACAACAACGTCCTCGCCGTCAAGAAGGGCGACGAGGACGACCCGCGGGTGCGCAAACTGGCGAAACTGCTCACCTCGCCCGAGGTGCGGCGCTTCATCGAGGACAAGTACCAGGGCTCCGTCCTGCCCGTCGACAGGACGCCCGCCGAAGGGAACTGACGGACAGTCCGCTGCCGCCCGCACCCGGGGTCCCCTCCTGAGGAAGGAGCGGACCCCGTGGTGCGTCCGCACGCCCGCATGCTGCATGCTGGGCACTTCAGCAGGCCCGAGGTTCCAGGTTACGGAGCGGCGCATGACAACCTTCCCCGACATCTCCCTCAGCACGGAGCGGTTGGTGCTGCGCCCGTTCGAGGACGCCGACGTCGCCGCGTACGCGGAGATGATGAACGACGAGATGGTCACCGCCTGGACCTCCGTGCCCCAGCCCTACACCGAGGCCCACGCCCGCGACTGGATCACCCGCCTCGCCCCGGCCGAGCGCGACGAGGGCCGCGGAATCGCCCTCGCCGTCACGGAGTTCCTCACCCAGCGCCTGGTCGGCCTCGTCCACCTGCGCAACACCGACTGGCGGGTGCGCGCCGGCGAGCTGAGCTACGTCATCGCCCCCTGGGCCCGCGGCGAGGGCTACGCCTCCGAGGCGGCGCTCGCCACCGCCCACTGGCTCTTCGACGACCAGGCGTTCCAGCGCATCGAGCTGCGCACCGCCGCCGACAACACCGCGGCCCAGCAGGTCGCCCAGAAGATCGGCTGCGTCAGCGAGGGCGTCCTGCGCGGCGCCTGGATAGCGCGGACGAGGAACGGCGGCGACCCCTTCGGCGGCTGGATCGAGCTGCGCACCGACCTCATCGTGTGGAGCCTGCTCCCCGAAGACCTCGAAGGCGTCTCCGACAGCTTCGCCGAGAGCGGCTTCTCCGCCTTCTCCGACTGGAACTGAACCCGACTCGCCCCCCGCCCGGCACGCCCGCCCGGCTCCCCGGCATCCCCGAGTCCCACCAGGTACGCTCGCCCCTGGCCGCGTGCGCGGTCGCCCCCCCCGGCAACCGCCGCCCCGCACTGCAGACCCGCGAGAACCCAGGAGACAGACCAAGATGGCCGACCGGGTCACGGTGATCGGCTGGGACGGAACGCCACTGACCGACGCGGCACACTCCGCGCTCCGCGCCGCCACACTCGTCGCCGGCGCCGGCCACCACCTGGCGCTGGACGAGATCCCCGCCCGGGCCGAACGGATCCGCCTCGGCAGCGTGAGCCTCGCCGCCCGCCGCATCGCCGCCCACCGCGGCACCGCCGTGGTCCTCGCCGACGGCGACCCCGGCTTCTTCGGTGTCGTACGCACCCTGCGCGCCCCCGAATTCGGCCTGGAGGTCGAAGTGGTGCCCGCCGTCTCCTCGGTCGCCCAGGCCTTCGCCCGCGCGGGCATGCCCTGGGACGACGCCGAGGTCGTGGTGGCCCACCGCCGCTCCCTGCGCCGCGCCGTGAACGTCTGCCGCGCCCACACCAAGGTCGCCGTCCTCACCTCGCCCGGCGCGGGCCCCGCCGAACTGAGCCTGCTGCTCCAGGGCGTCCACCGCACCTTCGTCATCTGCGAGGAGCTGGGCACCGACCGCGAGCGGGTCACCGTCGTCACCTCCGACAAGGCGGCCGACCACACCTGGCGCGACCCGAACGTCGTCATCGTCGTCGGCGGCTCCGGCACCGTCCCCTCCTCCGACACCGGCTGGATCGCCGGGCGCGAACCGTCGCTCTCGCCGCGCGGCTGGGCGCTGCCCGCCGCGGAGTACGGCGGCGACATCTGGCTGGGCGAGGGGGAGAACGACCGGCTGCGGGCCGCCCAGCTCGCCCGCCTCGGACCGCGCGCCGGCGACCTCGTCTGGGACATCGGCTGCGGCAGCGGCGCCTTCACCGCGGAGGCGGCCCGCTTCGGCGCCGCCGTGATCGCCGTCGACCGCGACGCCGACGCCCTGGGCCGCACCACCGCCGCGGTACGCCGCTTCGGGGTCCAGGCGCAGACCGTCCACGGCGTCGCGCCGCACATCCTCGAAGACCTGCCCGAACCCGATGTCGTACGCGTGGGGGGCGGGGGAGCGGCGGTGGTCTCCGCGGTGGCCGACCGCCGTCCCGAGCGCATCGTGACGCACGCGGCGACCCGCGACGCGGCGGAGCTCATCGGCCGGGACCTGTCCGAGCACGGGTACGTCGTCGAATGCGCCCTCCTCCAGTCCGTCGAGATGGACACCCGCAGCTGGCGGGAAGAGAAGCGGACAGTGGCATTCCTGCTGTCCGGGAGGTTGCCGGACCGTTCCCCGTGACCCTGCCGCGGCGGGGTGCGGGGTAGGCTGGCCGATCGTTGTACCGCACCCGGGTGCCCGGCAATTCATTGGTCAAGGTCCGGAAAGTCCACCCGTTCCGGGGGGCCGGTGTGGTACGGCGGGACCGGAGGACGCGCAACGTGGCGCAGTCCACAGCGGACCGTGGCCGATCAAGCTGCCATGGGGGCGGGCCGACCGGGACAATGCTGGTTGTCCGGTACGCGGTTCGTGCCGCCCGGCGCGCACGCTCGTTGAGGAAGACGGGCGGTTGGTGCGCCGCTCCGGTCGATGGGGCCTCCCCGGCCGAAGGCCGCGGGGCGGTCGAAGAAGCACTAACCGATGGGCGAGGGGTTACGCATGACCGACACCGGCCAGATCCCGGGTGAGGGGCTGCCGGAGGGCGCAGGCAACGGTGTCCCTTCCGGCCCCGTGCAGGGCATGGGGGCGCGGCAGCCGGGCGTTCCCGCTCCGGATGCGTATACCTTCGTGGACCCCGCCGACCCCTCCGAGAACCCCGCCGACGACGACGATCTGCTGCTGATGCCGGGTGCCCAGGGGGCGTGGAGCGAGGCGCAGGCGCAGGCCTACGCGGCGCAGGCCGCCCAGGCCCAGGCCGCCGCCCAGGCCCAGGCCGCGCAGGCCGCTCATCAGCCGGGCCCGCACGAGACCGCGGGCCGGGACAGCGGCTCGGTCGACCTGAACGGCGTCCGCATGCCCGGCGCCGTGTCCGCCGCGTCCCACGCCGGCTCTTCGCGACGTCCGCTGCACCACGGTCCCTCGGGCCCCGCGGTGCCCGACAGCTCGGGCAGCCCGGTGCGGACGCTCGCCGACCGGGGCCCCGCCGGGGCGACCACCGCGCAGCAGGCCGTGCCGGCGCGGCACGCGGCGCCGCCGGCCGCCGGGCCCGAGTACCTGGACGCCCCGCGCGACGACGCGGCCACGTCCGGACCGCGGCTCGGCGAGATCCCCTCGCAGGGCGGCGCCCCGCAGACCGCCGAGCAGGCGCCCGCGCCGGAGCCGGAGCAGCTGCCCGAGGCCCAGCACGAGCCGTACGCCGCCTCAGCAGAAACGGTCGTCCCAGCGGTGTCAGGGGCCACTGAGGCCACCGACGTCACGGCCGCACCGCAGCCGGTGGCGGCCGGGGTGACCGAGATCGCCGGGGCGGTTGAGGCGGTTGAGGCGCCGCAAGCCCACGAGGCCCTGCCGGCCCAGGAGATGGCCCAAGCCCCGCAGACTCCGGACGCACCGCAGGCCCCCCAGGCGTCCGTGACTATGGACATGCCCCAGCCTGTGGTGACCGCCCAGGCTCCAGAGGCACCGCAGGGCTCCGAGGCGCCGCAGGCTGCCCAGATGCCCGTAGCCCACGACATGCCTGAGGCCGTCGCGCCCTTGCAGGGTCCGGAAGCGCCGCAGGCCCCCCAGGCGCCGCAGGTCGCGGAAGCCGCCCCTCCGGTCCAGGAGGTGCCGGAAGACGCTCCCGCCGCGCCCATCGCGCCGCCCGCAGCCGAGGCGTACGCGGACCAGACGGCGCACACTGCCGAGACGGCCCAGGCAGCGGAGACGGTGCAGGCGCCGGTTCAGCCGGTCGAGACGACCCAGGCGGCCGAGATCGACCAGCCGGTCGGGACGGCCGAAACGGCGCAGGCGGCCGAGATCGACCAGCCGGTCGAGACGGCCGAAACTGCGCAGGCGGTCGAGACGACCTCAGCGACCGAGGCGGCTCAGGCGGTCGAGACGGCCCCGGCCACCGAGGTGGCACAGCCGGTCGAGGCGGCACAAGCGGCCGTCGAAGCGGCACAAGCGGCCGAGGCCGCTGAGGCCGCCGCCGCGACCGTGGACCCGGCTGCCGCCGCGACCGTGGACCCGGCTGCCGCCGCGACCGTGGACCCGGCTGCCGCCGCGAGCGCCGATCCGACCGTCCCCGCACCCGTGGCTCCCCCCGCCCCGGAAGCCGTCCCGTTCCCGGACGCGGCTGACGCCGTCGCCGCCCAGGCCGGACCCGACGCACAGACCGGCGCCGACTTCAGCGCCGACGTCACTGCCGGGCCCGACGTCGTGCCCGGCGCTTTCCCCGAGCAGGCCGCCGGGGTGGACCAGGGCCAGCCGGTGTTCGCCGAGGCGGTGTCCACCGCCGTGAACCAGCCCGGTCCCGACGCGCAGACCGGCGCCGACTTCAGCGCCGACCTCGCTGCCGGGCCCGACGCCGTACCCGGCGCTCTCCCCGCGCAGGCACCTGCGGTGGACCAAGAGCAGCCGGTGTTCGCCGAGGCGATGCCCGCCGCCGTGAACCAGCCCGCGTTCGCCGTCGCCTCCGCCCAGCCCTGGGGCAGCGCGCAGGCGGGGCAGGCCGATTTCGCCCCCGGCACCGCCCAGGGCGCGTACGCCGCGGCCGTCGCCGCCCAGGGCCACGCGCCGAACGGCGTGCTCCCGGCCGAGGCCCGACACGCCGCACCCGGCCGGCCCCACCCCGAACAGCAGAGCCCGCAGGGCGCCGACGCGCCGGAGTACGCGCCGCTCACCGACGAGCAGGGCGAGGCCCCCGAGCCCCTGCCCATCGGCCGGTTCGTGCCGGTCGAGGGCTCCGTCCCGACCACCCCGCACCTCGCGCCGACGCCGCCGCGCCCCCTGGTCATCCCGCAGGACGACCCGGAGGCCGAGCAGTTCGCCGGCCAGCAGCCCACCGGCGCCCCGGCCGAGCCCACGGAGCCCGAAGGCGCCGTCCCCGCCGTCCCCATGCCCGCCCCGCGCGACGGCGCCGAGCCCATGGCGGTGGACGCCGGGCAGGCCGCCGAGGCCGCGCCGTCCGTGGATTCCCCTGTACCTCCGGTGGTGGCCCCGGCCGAGTTCCCGGCCGCCCCCGGAACGGCCGACCCGGCCGACGAGTTGGACGAGGCCGACGAAGTCATCTCGTTCGAACCGATCGAAGCGAACGAAGTGACCGAAGTGGCCGAAGCACCTGAGATGGCCGAAGTGGCCGAAGCACCCGCGATGACCGAAGCACCCGCGCCCGAAGCACCGCAAGCACCCGCGACCGCAGCGCCGCAAGCGCCCGAGACGGCGGAAGGCCCCGAGCTCCTCGCGGCCGACGACGCCCCGGAGGCGGCCCAGGCCCAGGCGCAGGCACCGGCACCGGCCGTCGCCGAAGCCCCGGGCCTCCTCATCATCGAAGAGGACCCCGCGGAGGCGGCCGCGCCCCTGACCTCCCCGGGCACCGCGGCGCCGGGCTACGCCGACGCCGAGCGCGAGGCCGTGCTGCGCGTCATGCGCGAGCGCCGCGACATCCGCAACGGCTTCCGCCGCGACCCCATCCCGCACGAGGTGCTGCTGCGCGTCCTGGAAGCGGCCCACACGGCACCGTCCGTCGGCCACTCCCAGCCCTGGGACTTCGTGGTCATCAAGTCCGCCGAGACCCGGCGCACCATGCACGAACTGGCCCAGCGCCAGCGCGACGCGTACGCCAAGTCCCTGCCCAAGGGCCGCGCGAAGCAGTTCAAGGAACTGAAGATCGAGGCCATCCTCGACACCCCGGTGAACATCGTCGTCACCGCCGACCCCACCCGCGGCGGCCGCCACACCCTCGGCCGGCACACCCAGCCGCAGATGGCCCCCTACTCCTCGGCGCTCGCCGTCGAGAACCTCTGGCTCGCCGCCCGCGCCGAGGGCCTCGGCGTCGGCTGGGTCAGCTTCTTCGACGAGCGCGAGATGGTCCGTGCCCTCGGCCTGCCCGAGCACCTCGAAGTCGTCGCCTACCTCTGCGTGGGATACGTCGACGAGTTCCCGGACGAGCCCGAGCTGATGCAGGCCGGCTGGTCCAAGCGGCGCCCGCTGTCCTGGGTCGTCCACGAGGAGACGTACGGCCGCCGCGCGCTGCCCGGCGAGGACCCGCACGACCTGCTGGCGGAGACCGTCACCAACATCCGCCCGCTGGACGCCAAGGCGCTCGGCGAGGCGTGGGAACGCCAGAAGCGGATGACCAAGCCGCCGGGCGCCCTCGGCATGCTGGAGATCATCTCCGCCCAGCTCTCCGGGCTGTCCCGGATGTGCCCGCCGCCGATCCCGGAGCCCGCGGCCGTCGCGATCTTCGCGGGCGACCACGGCGTGCACGCCCAGGGCGTCACCGCCTGGCCGCAGGAGGTGACCGCGCAGATGGTCGCCAACTTCCTCGGCGGCGGCGCGGTCTGCAACGCCTTCGCCAACCAGGTGGGCGCCGAGGTCTGCGTCATCGACGTGGGCGTGGCGAGCGAACTGCCGGCCACGCCGGGCCTGCTGCCCCGCAAGGTCCGCGCGGGCACCGCCGACATGACGACCGGGCCCGCCCTGACCCGCGAAGAGGTCAAGGCGGCCATCGAGGTCGGCGTCGAGACGGCCCGCGACCTCGTGGCCGCGGGCAACAAGGCGCTCCTCACCGGCGAGATGGGCATTGCGAACACCACCGCGTCCGCGGCGCTGATCTCCGTCTACACCGAGGTGGACCCCGCCGAGGTCACCGGCCGGGGCACCGGCATCAACGACGAGATGCACGCCCGCAAGGTCGAGGTGGTCCGGCGCGCCCTGGAGCTGCACCAGCCCGACCCGGCCGACCCGATCGGCGTCCTCGCGGCGGTCGGCGGCCTGGAGCACGCCGCCATGGTGGGCCTCCTCCTGGGCGGCGCGTCCCTGCGTACGCCGGTGATCCTGGACGGCGTGAGCGCCGGCGCGGCCGCCCTGGTCGCCCGCGCCATCGCCCCCGAGGTCCTCGCGGCCTGCATCGCCGGCCACCGCAGCGCCGAGCCCGGCCATGTCGCGGCCCTCAACAAGCTGGGCCTGCGCCCGCTGGTCGACCTGGACCTGCGTCTCGGCGAGGGCACGGGCGCGCTGCTCGCCCTGCCGATCGTCCAGAGCGCCGCCCGCGCGATGCACGAGGTGGCCACGTTCGACTCGGCGGGCGTCACCGAGAAGTAGCCGAGCCGGGGCGAGCACCCCACGCGGCGGAGCCGCACGGTGTCGCAGCCGCGGCGGGGCGGGGCTCGGGGGAGAACCCCGACCCCGCCCCCGCCATACTGAACCCGCACGTCAACGCAGCCGCTCCACCGCCGCAGCGGCCCGCACCCCTCAAGACTCCGCCCGTACGAGGAGCCGCACAGCCATGGCCGAACACCCCGCCTACCCCGTAGGCCTCCGCCTCGAAGGCCGCCGCGTCGTCGTCCTCGGCGGCGGCCAGGTCGCCCAGCGCCGGCTGCCCGCCCTGATCAAGGCAGGCGCCGACGTCCTCCTCGTATCCCCCTCGGCGACCCCCTCGGTGGAGGCGATGGCCGACGCGGGCGAGATCACCTGGACCCGGCGGCGCTACGAGGACGGCGACCTCCAAGGCGCCTGGTACGCCCTGATCGCCACCAGCGACGCCGACGCCAACACCCGCGCGTCGGCGGAGGCGGAGGCGCACCGCGTCTGGTGCGTACGGTCCGACGACGCCGAGGCGGCCACCGCCTGGACCCCGGCCACCGGCCGCTCCGAGGGCGTCACCGTCGCCGTGCTCAGCAGCGACGTGCAGGACCGCGACCCGCGCCGCACCGCCGCCATCCGCGACGCGGTCGTGGAGGGCCTGCGCGACGGCAGCCTCGTCGCCCCGCACCTGCGCACCCGGACCCCGGGCGTCGCCCTGGTCGGCGGCGGCCCCGGCGACCCCGACCTGATCACCGTGCGCGGCCGCCGGCTGCTCGCGGCGGCGGACGTCGTCATCGCCGACCGGCTCGGCCCGCGCGACCTCCTGGACGAACTGCCGCCGCACGTCGAGGTCATCGACGCCGCGAAGATCCCCTACGGGCGCTTCATGGCCCAGGAGGCCATCAACAACGCCCTGATCGAGCACGCCAAGCAGGGCAAGGCCGTCGTCCGGCTCAAGGGCGGCGACCCCTACGTGTTCGGGCGGGGCATGGAGGAGGCGCAGGCCCTCGCCGAGGCGGGCATCGCCTGCACGGTCGTGCCGGGCATCTCCAGCTCGATCTCGGTCCCCTCCGCCGCGGGCATCCCGGTCACCCACCGGGGCGTCGCCCACGAGTTCACGGTGGTCAGCGGCCACGTGGCGCCCGACGACGAGCGCTCCCTGGTCGACTGGCCCGCCCTGGCCAGGCTGCGCGGCACGCTCGTGATCCTGATGGGCGTCGACAAGATCGGCAAGATCGCCGAGGCCCTCATCGCCCACGGCCGTACGGCGGACACCCCGCTGGCGCTGATCCAGGAGGGCACCACGGCCGCCCAGCGCCGCGTGGACGCCACGCTCGGCACGGTCGCCGAGGCGGTCCGCACCCACGAGGTGCGGCCCCCCGCGGTCATCGTCATCGGGGACGTCGTCCGGGTCGGCCCGCAAGCCCTGGCCTAGACAGGCCGGGGGCCCTGGCCCGCCATCCGAGTAACCAGCGGTAACGGAACACGCTCCCGGCCGTTGGCACCCCACCCACGACAAGGCAGTATCACCCTGTGGCTGATCTCATCACCGTCGACGACCCCGACGACCCCCGCCTGCGCGACTACACGGGCCTGACCGACGTCGAGCTGCGCCGCAGGCGCGAACCGGCCGAGGGCCTGTTCATCGCCGAGGGCGAGAAGGTCATCAGACGGGCCAAGGACGCCGGCTACGAGATGCGCTCGATGCTGCTGTCGGCCAAGTGGGTCGACGTCATGCGGGACGTCATCGACGAACTCCCGGCACCCGTGTACGCGGTCAGCCCGGACCTCGCCGAACGGGTCACCGGCTACCACGTGCACCGCGGCGCCCTGGCCTCGATGCAGCGCAAGCCGCTGCCCACGGCCGACGAACTCCTCGCGACCCACCGCCGGGTGGTCGTCATGGAGGCGGTGAACGATCACACGAACATCGGTGCGATCTTCCGGTCGGCGGCCGCCCTCGGCATGGACGCGGTGCTGCTCTCGCCGGACTGCGCGGACCCCCTCTACCGCCGCTCGGTGAAGGTGTCGATGGGCGCGGTCTTCTCGGTGCCGTACGCCCGTCTGGAGTCCTGGCCCAAGGGCCTGGAGGGCGTGCGCGAGGCCGGTTTCAGCCTGCTCGCCCTGACCCCGGACGAGAAGGCGAAGTCCCTGGACGAGGTGGCCCCGCATCGCATGGACCGCGTCGCGCTGATGCTCGGCGCGGAGGGCGACGGCCTCTCCACCCAGGCCCTGGTCGCGGCCGACGAGTGGGTCCGCATCCCGATGGCCCACGGCGTGGACTCGCTGAACGTGGGCGCGGCGGCGGCGGTCGCCTTCTACGCGGTGGCGACGGGACGCCCGCACCTCTGATGGGACGCCCGCACCTCTGACGGGGCGCCCGTGCCTCCGACCGGGCATCCGTGCCCCCGTCGGGCATCCGTGCCTCTGACGGGGTGTCCGCAGCCCTGACGGGGCGTCCGCATCCCTTACCGGACGCCCGCACCTCTGACGGGACGCCCGTGCCCCTGACGGGGTGTCCGCATCCCTGACGGGACGCTCGCACCTCTGACGGGGCGCCCATATCCCTGACGGGGCGTCCGCATCCCTTACCGGACGCCCGTAACTCCTGCGGCCCCCGTCAGGTGCCGGGCGTCTGCCCCGGCTCGGCCGGGCCGCTCTGGGACGTCGTCCCCCGCTGCGGCACGTCCACGTCGCCGAGGCTCCGCGCGGGACCCTGGCAGCCCTGCGCCGCCGCGATGCCCAACGCCACCAGCAGGGTGACGACCACGAACACGAACAGCCGTTGGCGCAGCAGCCGCGGATTGGCGGGCATCATCCTGCGCCCCGACCCGCTGGTGCGCGGCCCCTGCCTGCCGGTGCCGCTGCGCGGGGCGGGCCTGGCGCCGGAACGCGGCGCGTTCCGCGCGGCCGACGGCCGGGACCCGGTCCGCGAGACGCCGGGCCTGGACGCACCGGTCCGTGAGGAACCAGTACGTGAGGAACCAGTACGTGAGGAACCGGTCCGCGAGGTGCCCGGCCGGGGCGCGGCGGGTCGCGGCGGGGGAGTGCCGCCGGGGGCGGGCCGCCGCTGGGTGCGCTGTTCGGCGTAGCTCTCGGCGAGGCGTCCCGTCGGCCGGTCGTGGTCCTGACGCGGCGCCGGGGGCCGTACGTCGCCGAGGCCCTGTGCCTCTCGCGCGGCGATCTCCTTGAGGCGCAGCGACAGTTGCAGCGTGCTCGGCCGCTCCTCGGGGTCCTTGGCGAGGCAGGCGCGGATCAGCGGCGCCAGGGAATCCGGCACGCCGTGCAGCTGCGCCTCCTCGTGCACCACCCGGTACAGCATGACCTCGGAACTGCCCTGCCCGAAGGGTGAGTCGGCCATGCCCGCGTACGCGAGGGTCGCGCCGAGCGCGAAGACGTCGGTGGCGGGTGTGACGGCGGCGCCCCGTACCTGCTCGGGGGCGAGGAAACCGGGCGAGCCCACGGCCGTCCCCACGTGCGTGAGCGTCGAGGCGCCGGTGGCCCACGCGATGCCGAAGTCGATGATCCGGGGCCCCTTGGGGGACAGCAGGATGTTCGACGGCTTCAGGTCGCGGTGGACGACACCCGCCTCGTGCACGGCGACGAGCCCCTCGGCGAGGGCCGAGCCGACCACGGCCACGTCGGCCGCGGCGAGCGGCCCCTCGGCGGCGACCTTGTCGTGCAGCGAGGGCCCGGGGACGTACTGCGTGGCGAACCACGGCCGGTCCGCGTCGAGGTCGGCGGCGACGAGCCGCGCCGTGCAGCCGCCGCGGATGCGCCGGGCGGCGGAGACCTCGCGGGCGAACCGCGACCGGAACTCCTGATCCTCCGCCAGGTCCGGCCGGATCACCTTCAACGCGACGCGCTGGCCCCGCCGGTCGGAGCCCAGATAGACGACACCCATGCCGCCGGCGCCCAGGCGCCTGTGCAGCCTGAACGAGCCGACGACACGCGGGTCCTCGCGCCGGAGCCGCATCATCGCCATGTCCATCCCCGCTACCCGGTCCGTCTGACGAGCCACAGCTTACGTTTCCACGGGCGGGCACGTGCAGAGGCCGCGCCCTCGCGAGGCGATCGATTGTCAGTGCCGGGTGGGAAAATCGAAGAGTGGTCAGGGAGCGGGGGACACGCGGCCGTTGGCGCCGGCCCCGACTCCAACCATCCAGCGCCGAAGGGGGATTGATCCCGTGAAGGGTGACCGCGTGGAGATAGTCGTGGACGCGGGGGACACGACGAAGACGTACGAGGTGGTGGCGAGCCGGGCGGGCCGACGGGTGGAGACGGCGGTGCGCAGAGGAGTGGTGGAAGTGAGCGAAGTCACCCGTACCGGCTCGGTGGTGCGTACGGCCAGGTTCATGGCGACCCGGGTCCTGGCCCTGGTCGAGCAGCCCGTCCCCAGGGCGGACGACTCCGAGACATCGGCCCGCTCCCTCCGGGAAGACCCTGAGACCTAGGTCTCCGTCTCCACCCAGGGGAGTACATGCGCGGGGGCCGCTCATCCTCCGGGAGGCCGACCAATCGGTACGAGGGCATGACGCCAGGGGGTGTCCACCCACCTAAATTTGAGGTCAAGCGGCGAGTGCAGCACTCGTCCCCCGAGGTCAGCCACTCGCCGCTGCCAGATCCACATCGGAAACGGTCAGGAGAGGAACCATGGCGGACACGGCACCGCGGACCATGCTCCGCACGCAGGGGCGCAGGTTCTCCGCGTTCGGCACCCGCCCGTCCGGCACGCGCCACCCGCTGGTGGCGACGGCCATGGTCCTCCCGCTGGCAGCCCTGCTCGTGGTCGTCTTCGGCGGCTGGGAAGCAGTGGTCACACAAGCGTCGTCCGTAGGCGTGATGCTGGGGCGCTGAGCGGCGCCCCGGGCCCGGAAGAGCGGTCCGGGCGGGGACATCCGGCCAGGAAACCCCGTGGGGACGGGGGTGCGGCGGACGGCACAGATGCCCGCGCAGCTGGGGAGCTGCGCGGGCATCACCACGCCCACGAGCCCCTCGGACGAGCCGCTCCGAGTAACCGCCCGGCCCGCCCCCACGGCGTCCCCGCCAGTCGCCGGGACCCGTCCGTCCAGCGAGTCCGGCGGCCCGCCCGTTCGGGCGTAGGCCTGACCACAACAACGGAGCGCCGGATGCGCTCGCCCCCGCCTGCCCCCGCAGGAGGCCCCCGCCCCGGACTGCGTACGCTTCGGCCGGTAAGCCCGCCCACGTACCCCCGGGGGACCCGTGACCACCCTCCTCCCCGCGCTGGCCGCCACGGCCCGTCGCGTCGCTCACCCGCGTGCGGGCCACTGCCGCTGCGGTGCGGGCGAAGGCGTCGGTGCCGTTCTCGCGGACCGTCCTGACGCCACCGTCGTGCGCCACGGCGGCATCGTCGCGAAGGCCCACGCCGAGGAGACGGAACCGGCAGACCTGGCGGTACGCCTCGCCGTGGCCGAGCGACTCCCGGACGTCCTGCTGCCGCCCCTGTCCGCCGTCCCCACCGCGCTGCACGGCCGCCTGGTCACCTGCTGGCCCCACGGCACCCCCGTGGACCGCGACGACCCGGACGCGGCCCCTTGGGAGGCCGCCGCCACTCTCCTGGCGAGGTTGCACCGCACCGACCCGGCGGCCCTCCCGGGTCCGCTGCCCGCCATGCGGGGCCCGGCCAAGGCGGCCCGCGCCGTCGGGCGTCTCCGCGCGGCCGGTCCGCATCGCGCCGCGCCCCCGGTCCTGCGGGCCTGGCGGGCCCTGCCGGCCTGGGCGCGCGACGAGGGCGCCGCCCCGGGCCCGCCGCGCCTGTGCCACGGCGACCTCCACCTCGGCCAGCTCGTGCGCACCCCGGACGGCACCTGGCTGCTGATCGACGTGGACGATCTCGGCGCGGGCGACCCCGCCTGGGACCTGGCCCGTCCCGCCGCCTGGTACGCGTGCGGACTGCTCGCCCCGCAGGAGTGGGCCCGCTTCCTGGACGCCTACCGCGCGGCCGGCGGCCCGGCCGTGCCGGCCGGCGGCGCCGACCCCTGGCCGGCCCTCGACGTCCCGGCCCGCGCGCTCACGGTGCAGACGGCCGCCCTCGCGATCGCCAAGGCGGCCGCCGCCGACCGCCCCCTGGACGAGGTCGAGCAGGCCGTGATCGACGCCTGCGGCCGGATGGCCCCGGCCTGAGCCGAGGGTCCGCCCGCCCGCCCGAGTTGGCCCGGGAGGCGACGAAGTAGGGTGCGACGCACCGAAGCCGGGCAGAGATCCGGCGAAGCAGTCACCACCGGCGAGGAGTTGAGCCGTCCATGCAGTGCCCCAAGTGTCACGCACCGATGCACACGTACAACCGCAATGGCGTCCAGATCGAGCAGTGCAGCGGCTGTCGCGGCATCTTCCTGGACTACGGCGAGCTGGAGTCCCTGACCCGCCTGGAGGCCCAGTGGGGCGGCCAGCAGGCCCCGCCGCCGCCCGCGCCCCCGCAGGCCTACCCGGCCGCGCCGGCCCCCGCCTGGGGCGCCCCGCACGGCGGCCACAGCGGTCACTACGGGCACGGCAAGCGCCACCAGAGCTTCGGGCACATGCTCTTCTCCTCCTGAGAAGCCCCGGAACGACGAAGCCCCCGGCCGTGGAGACGGCCGGGGGCTTCGGGGGTGGTGCGCGATACTGGGATTGAACCAGTGACCTCTTCCGTGTCAGGGAAGCGCTCTCCCGCTGAGCTAATCGCGCGGGCTTGTCCTGCGTGTGCTGCGTACTGCGTGCGCGATACTGGGATTGAACCAGTGACCTCTTCCGTGTCAGGGAAGCGCTCTCCCGCTGAGCTAATCGCGCGGGTTCGACCTTCGGGAGCACACCGTCGAGACGGTCTCCGTGAAGATCAGTGGACGATACTGGGATTGAACCAGTGACCTCTTCCGTGTCAGGGAAGCGCTCTCCCGCTGAGCTAATCGTCCTTGGAGGTGGAGACGGGATTTGAACCCGTGTAGACGGCTTTGCAGGCCGTTGCCTCGCCTCTCGGCCACTCCACCAGGAGTGCGGGGTCTCGGGAAGATCCCCCACGTTCCTGCGAGCGGACGACCAGGTTCGAACTGGCGACCTCAACCTTGGCAAGGTTGCGCTCTACCAACTGAGCTACGTCCGCTTGTCTTTCCCGGCCCGCTTGCGCGTCCCGGCGACGTGTTGAACTCTAGCGGATTCCTGGGCCAGTACAAAAACGCGTTTGCGCAGCGTGCTGCGCTGTCGCCGGTCCGGGGCGCCGCCAGGACGCCGGTCATAGACTCGCAGCCGTGCACAACCCCCCTCCGACGTCCTCATCGGCGCTCCCTCCCATGGCGCGGTTCGGCGGCCTCGTGGCCACCGGCCTGCGCGACGTGACCAGCGACCCTTCGGCCCTGGACTCCGCCGGCTTCTGGGCGGTGTCCGCGGATTTCGAGGGAGGTCTGGTCTGCGCCCGCTTCGACGACGTACGCGAAGAGGCCGTGCCCGCTCCCGTGCCGGGGAGGTGGCAGGGGCCCGCGAGCGGCGACTGGACGTCCTCCCTCGACCGCGCCGCGTACACGGAGGGCGTACGAAGGGTGCGCGCGTACATCGCGAAGGGCGAGGTCTATCAGGCGAACCTCTGCCGCATTCTGTCCGCGCCACTCCCGCCCGACGCCGACGTGGACGCCCTGACGGCCCTCCTCGCGCGCGGGAACCCCGCTCCCTACGCAGGAACGATTCGCCTGCCCGCGCACGGCGTGGAGACGGCCACCGCCTCCCCGGAGCTCTACCTGCGCCGCCGGAGCCGCGTCGTGGAGTCCGGCCCCATCAAGGGCACCGGGCGCACGGAGGCGGACCTCCTGGACAAGGACTACGCCGAGAACGTGATGATCGTGGACCTCGTCCGCAACGACCTGGGGCGCGTCTGCGCGACCGGCTCGGTGACGGTCCCCGACCTCTGCGCGGTGGAGAAGCACCCCGGCCTCGTCCACCTCGTCTCCACCGTCCACGGCGAGCTGCGCCCGGACGCCGGCTGGCCGGAACTGTTCGCGGCGACCTTCCCGCCCGGCTCCGTCACCGGCGCCCCCAAGTCCAGCGCCCTGCGGATCATCGAGGAACTGGAGACGGCCCCCCGGGGCCCGTACTGCGGCGGCATCGGGTGGGTGGACGCCGACCGGGGCACCGGAGAGCTGGCCGTCGGCATCCGGACCTTCTGGATCGACCGGGCCGAGGGAATGCTGCGCTTCGGCACGGGAGCGGGCATCACCTGGGGTTCGGACCCCGAGGGGGAGTGGCGGGAGACCGAGCTGAAGGCCGCGCGGCTGCTGGCGGTAGCGTCGGGGGCGTACGAAGCGAGCGGAGGAACCTGAACGTGAAGATATGGCTCAACGGCGGGCTGCGGGACATCGACTCCGCGCGGGTCTCCGTGCTCGACCACGGCCTCACGGTGGGCGACGGCGTCTTCGAGACGGTCAAGTCCGTCGAGGGCAGGCCCTTCGCCCTCACCCGCCACCTGGACCGGCTCGCCGGCTCCGCGCGGGGCCTCGGGCTGCCGGAACCCGACCTCGACGAGGCGCGCCGCGCCTGCGTCGCCGTCCTGGAGGCCAACCCGCTGCCTCTGGGACGCCTGCGGATCACCTACACCGGAGGCCTGTCGCCGCTCGGCTCGGACCGCGGCGACCAGGGCACCACCCTGATCGTGGCCCTCGGTGAGGCCGTGCGCCGCCCCGACGCCACCGCCGTGATCACGGTCCCCTGGACCCGCAACGAACGCGGCGCCCTGACCGGCCTGAAGACCACCTCGTACGCGGAGAACGTCGTCGCCCTCGCCCGCGCCCACGAGAAAAACGCCTCGGAGGCGCTGTTCCCGAACACCGTCGGGCAGCTCTGCGAAGGCACCGGCTCCAACGTCTTCGTCGTGCTCGACGGCGAGATCCTCACCCCGCCGCTCGCCTCCGGCTGCCTCGCGGGCATCACCCGCGCCCTGGCCGTCGAATGGACGGGCGCCCGCGAGAGCGACCTGCCGATGGACGTCCTGGAGCGCGCCGACGAGGTCTTCCTGACCTCGACCCTGCGCGACGTCCAGGGTGTCCACCGCATCGACGGGCGCCAGCTGACCGCCGCCCCGGGCCCGGTGACCACCAAGGCGATGCGGACGTTCGACGAGCGGGCCGCCGCCGATCTGGATCCCTGAGCCGCGGGGCGGGTAGAACCTGTGGGATGACCACCACTCTGCGGCCCAGCGGGCCGCTTCAGCGCAGCGCCGAGGGCGGCAGGGCGCGCACGTACGACGTCTGTGTGAACAGCCGCCCCGTCGGCTCCGTCGCGCTCGCCACCGACGAGGTCTTCGGCCCGGCCGTGTGCCGCGTGCGCGACCTGCGGATCGCCGGGCCGGACCGCCGCCGCGGGCGCGGCACCGTGGCCGCGCTCGCCGCGGAGGAGGTCGCGCGGGGCTGGGGCTGCGAGCGCGTCGAGGTCGACGTGCCCGCGGAGGCGGCCGAGGCGCTGCGCCTCGTGCGGGCGCTCGGCTACGTGGAGCGCAACCGTCGCATGGCCAAGCCGGTGCCGGCCGAGCCCGCCGCGCTGCCGCCGGGCGTCACGGGGCGGCCGATGACCCAGGACGAGTACGAGGTGTGGCTGGCGCGGGCCAAGCGGCAGTACGCGCAGTCCTGGATCAAGCGCGGTGTGCCCGAGGCCCAGGCCCACGCCAAGTCCGAGGCCGACCACGCCAAGGGCCTGCCGCAGGGGCTCGCCACCCCCGGCGTCCTGCTGAGCGTGCTCACGCGGGACGCCGCCACGGTCGGTCACCTGTGGCTCAGGATCGGCGACGACGACGCGTTCGTCTTCGACGTCGAGGTGGACGAGCCCCACCGGGGGCGCGGGCACGGCCGTTCCCTGATGCTCCTCGCCGAGGCGCAGACCCGAGCGGCGGGCCGCGACCGCATCGCCCTCAACGTCTTCGCGGGCAACGCCCCGGCCCTGCGCCTGTACGACTCCCTCGGCTACGAGCCGATCACGTATTGCCTCTACAAGCCGCTGCTCTAGACCGCTTCACGGCCGGACCGCCTCACGGCCGGACCGTCTCGTGGCGAGCCGCCTCGTGGTCAGGCGCCTTCGGCAGCCGCCAGGAGGCGGTCGGCGATCTCCTCGACGCGCTGGCGCAGGCCCTCTTGGCTCTTGCCGCCGTCCAGGCGCTCGCCGCCGATGACGTACGTCGGCGTGCCGGTGACGCCGATGGCCTTGCCCTCGGCCTGGTCGGCGTCGACGATCAGGATGTGCCGGCCGTCGACCAGGGCGGTGTCGAACTCCTCCGCGTCCAGGCCCAGTTCCCGGGCGGTGTCCACGAGGAAGGGCTCGCCCCTGCGGT
The DNA here is from genome assembly GCF_055575715.1 of Streptomyces sp. NPDC034037. Lineage (NCBI taxonomy): Bacteria > Bacillati > Actinomycetota > Actinomycetes > Kitasatosporales > Streptomycetaceae > Streptomyces > Streptomyces sp. NPDC034037. The sequence continues at coordinate 335,148 of NZ_JBVISC010000007.1, forward strand.
CGAGATCCTCGACCCCGGCGAGCACCGCCTCGACGTACGGCCAGCCCTTGCCCTGCTCGAAGGCCTCCTCCGCGGCCTGGGCGGCGGCGAAGGAGTGCTTGTGCTTCTCCAGGGGGAAGTGGCGCAGGCGCAGCTCGACGCGGTCGCCGTAGCGGGCGCGCAGGGCGCGCACGTCGTCCAGGGCGGTACGGCAGTCGGGGCACTGGAGCTCGCACCAGACGTCGACGACGACGGGGCGGGCGGGGTGGTGGGCAGGGGAGTCGCTCATGGGCACAGTCTTCCAGCCCCCGGGGCGGCCTCCCAACCGGGACCGGAGGCGACCAGGACGCCGACCGGCACCTGGGGAGGAGCCGGGACTCCGGGATGACCCGGATATGTCCCTGAGGTCCGCCGCCGGGCGTGGCTCCGCGGCCCCCGCTCGGTGCAGGATGGAGGGGAGGACAGGGCCTTGCGGCCGACGCCCGTATTCCTGGAGGACCGGATGATTGCCGAGACCGTCTGTTCCGCCGTCTCCGCGGCCGGGCTCGGCATCGCCGCGGTCACGGTCTACCGCAGGCGCTTCCTCGCCGCCGCCCGTCTCGCCGCGTACTCCCTGGTGCCCATAGGACTCATGCTGACCGGCGTCGTCGGGTGGGCGGCGGACACCGCGTTCAGCCTCAAGGCGTGGGTCGGCTTCGGGGTGCTCGGCGCGGCCTGGCTGATGTTCCTGGGGACGCGCGCGGTGGAGCGCCGCAGGGGCGGCACCCGCGAGGAGCGCAAGGCCGCGAAGGCCGCCCGGCGCGAGGCGGTGGCCCCCGCCGCGTCGGCGCCCTCGCTCGGCCAGGGCGGCGCCCGCCCGCCCGCCGCGAAGCCCGCCGCCAGGCCGAAGGCCGCCGCGCCCGCTGAGGACTTCAGCGACATCGAGGCGATCCTTAAGAAGCACGGCATATGAGGGCTTTCGGCCACCGGCTCATCGGGGGCCGGCGCGGCGCTCGGGGGCGTGGGCCCACCGCGTAGTCCTTGCCGCGCACGCCGGGCCGCGCGCTCCCCGCCGGGCACGGCCGCTCCCTCGTTCGAGTGTGGCCCGAGCCGCCGGGCGGCGCGCGGGTGAACGGCCGTGGGTCATGGGCGGAACGCACCGGGCACAGGACTTTGGCCTGTTCACGGGTTCCGGCGAACTCCCCTCCCGCCCGGGCGTGTTGGTCGGCGGGCACCGGCCGCCTGCGTCATCATCACGACGAGATGCTTGACACCCCTACACAGGGCGATGCCGCACCGCCGGACGACGGACGGCGAGCGGCCCCGGACCCGACGCGACGACCCGCCGACGCAGAGCGGCACGCCACCGACGAAGAACCGCGAGGCTGCCTCTTCGCCCTCTCCCAGCCGCCACTGATGATCTTCCTGACGGTGGTCGGCATGCTGATCCTGCTGGCGTCGCTGCACGACCTGCTGTTGCTCTAGCCGCGGTCGCCCCGCCGACCACCCCGCCGGCCGCTCCGCCGGTCGCTGTCGCGTCGGCCGCGCGCTAGCCCGCCGCTTCCTTGCGGCGGGCGCGGTAGGCCGCCACGTGCAGCCGGTTGCCGCAGGTGCGGCTGTCGCAGTAGCGGCGCGAGCGATTGCGGGAGAGGTCGACGAACGCGCGCCGGCAGTCCGGCGCCTCGCAGCGCCGCAGCCGCTCCTGTTCCCCGGCGACCACGAAGAAGGCCAGGGCCATCCCGCCGTCGGCGGCCAGGTGGTCCGCGATGGACGCCCCCGGCGCGAAGTAGTGGATGTGCCAGTCGTGACCGTCGTGGTCGGTGAGCCGGGGCGTGGTGCCCGCCGCCGCGACGAGTTCGTTGATGATCGTCGACGCGGTCCGCGGCTCGGGGTTCGCGAAGACCTCCGCGAAGCGGGCGCGGACCCGGCGCACCCCTTGGAGGTCACGCTCCGCGAGCGTCCCCACGTCGCTCACCTTGTGGCTCCGTGCGAAGTCGCCGAGCGCCGCCACGTCCGCGAGTGCGTCGGCGCCGGCCTCCTCCGGTGCGGTGTTCACCAGATCGACCACGGCGTCGAGGGAACACCGGGTGTCGTGGGTGATCAGCACGATTCGCTCCCTGGCCTGGGGATGGCGGGGGTCCCCCCGCTCATGGAGAGCCGGGGAACGGTGCCCGCGGATGCTGGCCGATGCTAGCGGCTTCCCCCCGGCACGCACCGGCGCCGTCGCCGCGGGGGTTCCGCGGCGACGGCGCCGGTGCCTGCTTCCTGTTCGCCTTGTGTCGTCGTGTCGTGGCTGTGTGCGCCGTCGCCCCGAGTCGGACGGCGCGAGGAGATCTCGACGCCTGCGCGCCGCTAACTTTCGGCCAGGATGTGGGACAGCTCCGTGTCGAGATCGAAGTGGCGGTGCTCCGTGCCGGGGGGCACGGCCGCGTCGGTTCGCTTCAGGAAGGATTCCAGGGCCCGCGCCGGGGCCTCGAGCAGGGCCTCGCCCTCCGGGGAGCTCAGGGCGATGCAGACGACGCCCTGACCGTGGCTCCGGGACGGCCAGACTCGGACGTCGCCGGTACCGGTGGGCCGGTGCAGGCCCTCGGCGAGGAGGTCGCGGGCGAAAACCCACTCGACCGTCTCCTCGGCTCCGGTGTGGAAGGTGGCGTGCACGGCGTAGGGATCGGCCGTGTCATACCGCAGTCCTGCGGGTACAGGCAGTGAGGACTCGCTCGACACAACGAGGCGCAGGTGCAGCTCGCAGCTGACCGTGGTGTTCATAAGCGCCAGGGCCTTTCGCTCAGTGTGCGCTCGGGGATTCGCACGTCGGCGAAATCGACATGCCACCTACGGTGGCGTTGTAAACCCCTCTGAGGGTTTTGGGTGTCTTTAGGTAGCTCGTTTGGCGGGTTCTCTCTCCTGCCCATGCGTCCATTCCGGTGACGGGTTTCCGTCCGGTAGGGTTTGGCCGTATGAATACGGGGAGTAACGAACCCGCGGAGGTCGCCGAACCGGCCGCCGGGGCGGAGACCGAGCAGCCGCTCGGATCGCGGGCGCCGCAGTACGTCCAGGCCCGCCGGATGCTGCACCTGAGCTGGCAGGTGGGCGTCTTCGTCGTGGGGCTCGCGGTCGTCGTCGCGGGCATCATCATGCTGCCGCTGCCCGGCCCGGGATGGCTGGTGATCTTCGGCGGCATGGCGATCTGGGCGACCGAGTTCGTCTGGGCCCAGCTGGTGCTGCGCTGGACGAAGCGCAAGGTCACGGAGGCCGCGCAGCGTGCGCTCGACCCCGCGGTGCGCCGCCGGAACATCATCTTGACGACCGTCGGCCTGGTCATCGTCGCGGTGCTGGTCGCCATCTACGTCTGGAAGTTCGGCATCACGATGCCGTGGAAGATCAAGGAGTGACCGGTGGTGGCTCCGAGGCGGTCGGAAGCACCCGCTGACATGCGGTAATGTTCTCTGTGCGCCCGGGCGATTAGCTCAGTGGGAGAGCGCTTCGTTCACACCGAAGAGGTCACTGGTTCGAACCCAGTATCGCCCACCCCGGATTGCGGCCCGGAGGCTTTCAGCCTCCGGGCCGTTGTCGTATTCCCGTGTCTTTCAAGGGAATTGACGGATCCACATACCCGCCCCGCCCGACATGGCCGCTGCCCGGCCCGGTCGGGGGTGACGGTATTTCAGTTCATTCGGTGGAGCGCATTCCGGAACCGCCGCGCGTCGCGCAGGCGTTGTTCATATGTCGCGCCGACGGCCAGGAGCAGCAGCCCCGCGAGCGCCGGCGGCAGCCAGCGGGGCAAGGCGCCCGTCACCTGCACGATGTACGGGGCCAGTTCGTGCAGGGCGTCCAGGGTGAGCACGACGCCGCCGAGGACCAGCGGGGCCCGCAGCCGGTGCCGGGCGCCGGCCAGGGTCAGGGCGAGCGCCGCGCCGCCGAGGAGCAGCGGGCGCTGCCAGTACGGGTCCCCCCAGGCGGCGGCGAGGCTCGGCAGCAGCGTCGTGGCGAGGCCGGGCCCGTAGGCCGTCCAGGACGAGGTGTCCGGGACGCGGCGCCGGTGCAGCAGTCCGAGGAGCAGCGCGGGGACCGTCACCGGGAGCGTGTACGCCTCCGGGGTCACCACTTCCCACGAGGCGAGGCGGACCCAGCTCGCCAGGACGAACAGCGCCCCGGCCGCGTACGCCACGGGGCGGCGGTCCGGGCGGAGCGCGGTGCCCGCCGCGATGAGCCCGGCCAGACCCAGGGCGAGGGCGAGCGCGGGGGCGTGGCCCGAGGTGAGGGCGACGGCGACGGCCCCGGACGCGGCGGCCGCGATCTCGACCGGCGCCGCCAGCGGATGCCGGCCCAGGCGGGCGGCGGCCAGCGCGGCGAGGACCGGCACGGTCAGGGCGGCCAGCCCGATGTGCTCCACGCGCAGCCCCAGCGCGGCACCGGCCGCGCAGACGAACGCGGTGGCGTACGCGACGGCCGCGCAGGCCGGCGGCGTGGCCGTGCCGGGTCGAGCTGCCGCCACGGCGCCGGCGCCGACCGGCGCACCGCCCCGCACGGCCTCCCGGCTGGCGGCGGCCAGGAACAGAGCGGTGAGTGCGCCGAGGACGGCGAGGGTGGCCGCCTCGGTGGCCAGCGCGAGGAACGCGACGCTCACGGAGGTCGCGAGCGCCAGGACCGACGCGGTCAGGGCCGCCGCACGGGACGCGGCCCGGACGGCGGCGCCCAGCAGGACGGCGACCACCAGGACATGTGCCGACACTCCCACGACGTACGGCAACCGCAGCGCGGCCGGCAGGGCGAGGGCAGCGGCCCACCCCAGAACCCCCGCCCCGAACCAGGCGGCACGCCGAGCACCGGCGGCCGGGCGGTCGCCACCGACGGACGGGGTGCTGGGCCCGCCGGTCGCGGGCGGCACCGGTCCGTCCGGCGTCGTGGCGGCGGGCCCGGCCGACGGCGTGACGAGGAGGCCCGCTGTCGTGAGCAGTGCCGCGGCGACTGCCGCGAGCACCAAGGGGGCCAGGGCGGCGTGGGGCAGCGGGAGCGGGGTGAGCAGGGCGTCGCGGGCGTCCGCGGGGGTGGCCGACCAGGCGCGGGTGGCCCGGCCGAGCGGAGCGAGCAGCGCCACCGCCGCGACGGGCAGCGCCCACAGCACCGCGAGGCCCTGGACCACGGCCGACGCCCCGGCGAGCCCCCGGCGCACGGCCGCGGACGGCACGGCGCGGACGGCCGCCAACAGCGCGACACCGCAAGCCAGATGGGCCGGGACGGTCCACGCCGCCGGCAGCACGGTCCGCAGCACTCCGCCGGAAGCGGCCACCACGAGCAGACCGCCCGCGCCCGCCGCGCCGACGGAGATCTCCGCACCCTTCGCCCGCCACGCCACCACCAGCGCGATCAGCGCGGCGAACAGCAGCAGGACGCCCGCCTGGGCCGCCGCCGTCGGATCCACCGCGCGGACGGACAGCCGACCGGCGCTCGCCGCGCCCCAGAGCCCGAGCGCGCAGCCGGCGACGGCAGCGGTCACGCGCACCGATGTGACGGCCGCCGTCAGCGCGAGCACCGCGTCGAACGCCGCCGTCACGAGCAGCGCCGCCGTCATCGTGTGCTCACCGGCCTGCGCGGCCCCCGCCCAGAGGATCAGCGGGAGTTGGGCCGTGACCACCGCGATCGGCACCGGCAGGCGCAGCTCGCCGAGCAGGCGGCCGTACACCGCCCACAGCGTGGTGAGCACCGCGGAGGCGCCCGCCGCGTAGGACAGCGTGTCCACTGCGGAGAGGGCCAGATGCCGCACCGCGTACGTGTCGAGGACGGTCAACGCGAGCCCCAGGCCCGCCACGGCCTCCGCCGTCGAGCACAGCGAACGCCGCAGCAACGCCACGGGAGCGCACAGCGCCGCCAGTGTCACCGCCCCGAGGACCGCGCCGCGCCCGCCGATGCCCAGGTGCCCCCAGCTCACCACCGTGAAGGCGATCGCCGCGATGGTCAGGAGCACACCGCCCAGCGTCAGCAGAACGTTCTGGACACTCGGCCCGCTGCCCCCGGGGACGGGCGGCCCGGCCGGAGTCGGAGGAGGGGCGGTGGGCGGCCGGGCGGGGTCCGCCGCGCGCAGGACGTCGAGGAGCCAGGCCCGGCGCCGCAGCAACTGCGCTCTGCGCGCCTCGAGTTGGCCCAGCTCCCAGTCGAGGACGCGCAGCTCCTCGGCCGGTGGCGGAATGTTCGTCATGCCGAGGAGTGTGGTCCGCGCCACGCCGCGCGGTATCGGCGCGGATACTCAGGACGTACTCAGATCCGGCCCCAGGCGGGGCAGACTTCCCCCATGAACTGGTGCCACTACCGATTCCGCAGCCTCTGGGACCTGCCCGGAGCGCCCGCCGACGTCTACGCCGTCCTGGAACGGGTCGAGGACTATCCGCTGTGGTGGCCGCAGGTGCGCGAGGTGACGTCCCCCGACGGCCGCAGCGGCGTCGCCCGCTTCCGCTCCTTCCTCCCCTACGACCTTCATGTGGCCGCGCAGGAACGGCACCGCGACCCGGACGCGGGCGTCCTGGAGGTCGTCATGAGCGGCGACCTGGACGGCTGGGCGCGCTGGACGGTCACGCCGGGCCCGCTGGGGACCCGGGCCCGCTACGACCAGGAGGTCGAGGTGCGGCGACCGCTGATGCGGCGTTTCGCCGTGCCCGGCAGGCCCGTGTTCCTGCTCAACCACGCGGTGATGATGAGGGCGGGGCGCAGGGGTCTCGCGGCTCATCTGGCAGCGGTTTGAAGGAAAGGCGCCTGGACCTGTATTGTTCAGTGCGTTCCCGGGCGATTAGCTCAGTGGGAGAGCGCTTCGTTCACACCGAAGAGGTCACTGGTTCGAACCCAGTATCGCCCACCACAAGAAGTTCCCGGTACCTTCCAAGGGCCACCCGTCAGGGTGGCCCTTGCTGGTTCCCGGACCGTGTCGGTGTCCGGCAGGGAAGACGCGATGACCGTCATCCATTCCTCTCCCGCCCGAGGTGACGCGCGCTCCGGGCGATCGACGTCGGCCACCCGTGTGACGGGCGACGCTCAGGCGGCCGCCGGGAGCTCGGGACGTATCGGCCACGCCGGGTCCACCGCCTCCGGAGAGCCGCTCTTGGCGAACCACGCCTGGAGACCGCGTGCCTGTGCCGCGTGCCACACCGCCTGCAGTGTGTGCAGCTCGGCCGGTGAGAGCCGCTCCAGGCGAGCCGCGAAACGGCGCCCCACCGCTCGTACGACATCGAGGGCGGCCTGCGCGTCCGCCGCCGCGTCATGGGCCTCGGCCAGCTCCACCTCGTAGTGCGCGCACAGGTCGCTGAGCGTGCGCCGCCCCTTGCGGTAGCGGTCCAGCTGCTTGTCCAGGACCCGCGGATCGATCACGCACAGGGACGAGCCCTCCGTGTAGCGGGCGAGCGACGAGGCGCGGTGCCTGCGCAGCTCCCGGTCCAGGATCGTCAGGTCGAACGGCGCGTTCATCACCACGATCGGCCGCCCCGCCGCGCCCTGTTCGGCCAGATCGCGCGCTATCTCCTCCATCACCGGCGCGGGCCAGCGGCCGTTGCGCTGAAGGTGATCCTCGGTCAGTCCGTGTACCGCGGTGGCCTGCTCGGGCACCGGAACGCCCGGGTTCACCAGCCAGCGGCTGATGCGCGGACGCGTACCCGCGCCCTGCTGGACGACGACGGCGGCCGACACGATCCGGTCGGTCTCGACGTCGACGCCCGTGGTCTCCGTGTCGAATGCGGCCAAGGGCCCCTCGTACCAGCACGTCATGGTGACGCAACTCCTCGATCCGGTCCGGCAGATGACGTCCATCCCCTGCCCACGCTGGTGATACCCGGGCCGTTTGCGCTGTACGCGGCCCGGAGACAACAGAGGTACAGAGCCTTGACGTTGATGGTCCGGGCAAGGAACAGCCGCTTTCGGAAGGCGTGTTGGACATGGCGCTCGCGCGGCCCGAACAGCCTGGGCTGCTGCCCGAGCGGATCGCACCGCCGCGCGGCACCCTCGCCACCACCGCCTGTATGGAGACCCTCCAGGTGGCCTATCTGCACGCCGTCGCGGCGGCCGCCGGGTGCTCGCTCTCCCAGCCCTTCCCGGACAACGGCATCGACTGGCACGTCAGCCACAGCGCCCCCGGGCACACGGTCGACGACGAGGTCACCATCAAGGTCCAGCTCAAGTGCACGTACCAGATACGGCCCGACCCGGCGCGGCCCGCCTTCTCCTTCACGCTCGACAACCCGCACCTGGAGAAGCTCGCCCGCTCGCCGGTCTCGGTCCACAAGATCCTGGTCGTCATGCTCGTGCCCAGATCGCGGGAGGAGTGGCTGCGCGCCGGTCACGACCGGCTCGATCTGCGCCACTGCTGCTACTGGACCAATCTGGCCGGCCACCCCGTGACCGGCCGGCGCAGGACCACCGTGCGCATCCCGACCTCGCGGATCTTCGACGACCGCGCGCTCTGCGAGATCATGACGCGCGTCGGGACGGGAGGGAGACCCTGATGCACCGCCCCCACGACCCCGGCACGATCGATCCGGCGGTGCTCGGCGCGCTGCTCGCCCGGCACGGCTGGCAGCGGCGCGGTCGGTCCCCCGGCCGCTACGCCCGGTGGACACCGCCCGGGCCCGGCGGCAGCGGCACCAGCCTCCTCGTCCCGGAGAGCCGGGCCTATCCCGACTGCGACGATCTCCTCGGCGAGGCCCTCCTCGCGCTCTCCCGCAGCGGCTCCCCGGCCGCCCGTGACGTGCTGGTGGGGCTCGCCGTGCCCAGCGACGAGATCCGCTGGTCACGCGATGTGCCGACGGGACCCGCGGGGGCGGTGACCTGGCCGGTGGCGGAGCGGCTGCACGCCGCGGCCCGCCGGATGCTGCTGGCCGGCGCGCTCGCCGCGCGGGCGTGCGCCGGGTACCACGGGGCGCGGCACCGCAGGCCCGCCACCGTGGCCCTGGAGGACATCCTGGTGGCCTCCGACCCCGGCGGGCAGCGGCTGACCGCGTTCGTGCCCGTCGCGAGCGGGCGGCCGCTCGCGGTCCGGCTGCACCAGGCGCTGTACGCCACCAGGGAAGCCGTCGACTACCAACGCGCCACCGGCGGCATGGACGCCTTCGACGGCGCCGTGGCGGCGGGCGTCAGCCACGAGCTGACCGAGGCCGTCGTCGCGCTGGTACGCGGCACCGAGGGGGCGCGCGTCGGCGTGGAGTGGGCGCCCGGCGCGGGCGTGCCGGAGGGCTGCGCGGCGCACGCCGGGCCCGTCGAGTTCTCGCCCGGTGACCTGACCGTGCTGCGCGAGGCGGGCGCCCGCTACCTGCGCGCCGAGCCGTCGGTGCCGGTGCGGATCACCGGGACCGTCGTCCGCATGCGCCGCTCCTCGACGGGCGGGGCGGGCGCGGTGCGGCTGCGGGTGATCGCGGGGGCGGAGATCCCGCACGTACGGATGACCCTGGACGAGGAGGCGTACCGCGTCGCGGGCCACGCGCATCTGGTCGGACTGCCGATCAGGGTGCACGGGCGGCTGGAGAGCCGGGGCGGTTTCCGCAGGCTCACCGGGGCGACCGGGGTGGCCCCGGTGCAGGTGCACGAGGCCGACCGGGACCACCTGGAGAAGTCGCTCCAGGAGAACCTCGACTTCTTCGACGGCACGTACGGGCAGGAGAGGGACGGGACGTACGGGAAAGGGGCGTGCGGCGCCGAAGAGGCGTACGGCACCGGCGACACGTACCGCTCCGACTGACCGGGAGTCGAGGCGGAGGGGCCGCTTCCGGGCGGCCGGGAAGATCCGTTTCGCGGCGGGAGCCCCTGGCTCGGTACGATCCCTAGTGCGCGCGCATCAGAGAGCGCCGCACCCCCCTTCTGCAAGGAGAGACCGGTGTCAGACGTCCGTGTGATCATCCAACGCGATTCCGAGCGGGAAGAGCGCGTGGTGACGACGGGCACTACGGCCGCCGACCTCTTCCCCGGTGAGCGCACCGTCGTCGCCGCCCGCGTCGCTGGCGAGCTGAAGGACCTGGCGTACGCCGTCGCCGACGGCGACGAGATCGAGCCCGTCGAGATCTCCTCCGAGGACGGCCTGAACATCCTGCGCCACTCGACCGCGCACGTCATGGCGCAGGCCGTGCAGGAGCTGTTCCCCGACGCCAAGCTGGGCATCGGCCCGCCCATCCGGGACGGCTTCTACTACGACTTCGACGTCAAGGAGCCCTTCACCCCCGAGGACCTCAAGCGCATCGAGAAGAAGATGCAGGAGATCCAGAAGCGGGGCCAGCGCTTCTCGCGCCGCGTCACCAACGACGACGACGCGCGCGTGGAGCTGGCCGACGAGCCGTACAAGCTGGAGCTGATCGGCCTCAAGGGCAACGCGGCGAACGCCGCCGACGGCGCGGACGCCGAGGTCGGCGCCGGCGAGCTGACCATCTACGACAACATCGACGCGAAGACCGGCGAGCTGTGCTGGAAGGACCTCTGCCGAGGCCCGCACCTGCCCACCACGCGGAACATCCCCGCGTTCAAGCTGATGCGCTCCGCCGCCGCCTACTGGCGCGGCAGCGAGAAGAACCCGCAGCTCCAGCGCATCTACGGCACCGCCTGGCCCTCGAAGGACGAGCTGAAGGCGCACCTGGAGTTCCTCGCCGAGGCCGAGAAGCGCGACCACCGCAAGCTCGGCGCCGAGCTGGACCTCTTCTCCTTCCCGGAGGAGCTGGGCCCGGGCCTCGCGGTCTTCCACCCCAAGGGCGGCGTGATCCGCAAGGTGATGGAGGACTACTCCCGCAAGCGGCACGAGGACTCGGGCTACGAGTTCGTGAACACCCCGCACATCTCGAAGGAGCACCTCTTCGAGACGTCCGGGCACCTGCCGCACTACGCGGAGGGCATGTTCCCGCCGATCGAGTTCGACGGGCAGAACTACCGCCTGAAGGCGATGAACTGCCCCATGCACAACCTTATCTTCAAGTCGCGCGGTCGCTCCTACCGCGAACTGCCCCTGCGGCTCTTCGAGTTCGGCACGGTCTACCGCTACGAGAAGTCGGGCGTCGTGCACGGCCTGACCCGCTCGCGCGGCTTCACGCAGGACGACTCGCACATCTACTGCACCAAGGAGCAGATGGGTGAGGAGCTCGACAAGCTCCTCACCTTCGTCCTGGACCTGCTGCGCGACTACGGCCTGAACGAGTTCGAGCTGGAGCTGTCCACCCGCGACGACTCCGACAAGTTCATCGGCTCCGAGGAGGACTGGGCGGAGGCCACCGAGGCGCTGCGGCAGGCGGCCGAGAAGCAGGGCCTTCCGCTGGTGCCGGACCCGGGCGGCGCCGCCTACTACGGCCCGAAGATCTCGGTGCAGGCGCGGGACGCGATCGGGCGGTCCTGGCAGATGTCGACCCTCCAGGTCGACTTCAACCAGCCCAAGCGGTTCGGCCTCGAGTACACCTCGGCGGACGGTTCCAAGCAGCAGCCCGTCATGCTGCACCGCGCGCTGTTCGGTTCGATCGAGCGGTTCTTCGGTGTGCTCCTGGAGCACTACGCGGGCGCGTTCCCGGCGTGGCTCGCCCCCGTGCAGGCCATCGGCATCCCGGTCGGCGACGCGCACGTGCCCTACCTCCAGGAGTTCGCCGAGGAGGCCAGGAAGCGCGGACTGCGGGTCGAGGTGGACGCCTCCTCGGACCGCATGCAGAAGAAGATCCGCAACGCCCAGCGCAGCAAGGTGCCCTTCATGGTCATCGTCGGTGACGACGACATGAACGCGGGCGCGGTGTCCTTCCGCTACCGGGACGGATCGCAGGAGAACGGCATCGCCCGTGACGAGGCCATCGCCAAGCTCGTCGACGTGGTGGAGCGCCGCGTACAGGTGTGACCTGCTCCCCGCGCCGGCGGGGGGACATGAGGGGCGGTCCCGTACGGGGCCGCCCCTCGGCGCGTGCTCGCCGGGGAATATGCTGACCACCATGACGAGTGAGCCGGAGCAGCAGATCGGAGTGGGTACGCAGGACGCGTTCCAGCGCCTGTGGACGCCCCACCGGATGGCGTACATCCAGGGCGAGAACAAGCCCACGGGCCCAGGGGCCGACGACGGCTGCCCCTTCTGCTCCATCCCGGCCAAGTCCGACGAGGACGGGCTGGTGATCGCGCGCGGCGAGCAGGTGTACGCGGTGCTGAACCTCTACCCGTACAACGGCGGCCACCTGATGGTCGTGCCCTACCGGCACGTCGCCGACTACACCGACCTGACCGGCCCCGAGACGGCCGAACTGGGCGAGCTGACCAAGCAGGCGATGACGGCCCTGCGCAGCGCGTCCGGCGCGCACGGCTTCAACATCGGCATGAACCAGGGAGCGGTGGCGGGCGCCGGCATCGCCGCCCACCTGCACCAGCACGTCGTACCCCGCTGGGGCGGCGACACCAACTTCATGCCCGTCGTGGGCCACACGAAGGTGCTGCCGCAGCTGCTCGCCGACACCCGCACGATGCTCGCGAGCGCCTGGCCCGCTGTCGCGGGCTAGCCGCCCTCATGCGTCGTACACGTCCGCCTTCCTCGGCATCGGGTCCTGGATCGCGCCGCTGAGGAAGCCGGAGCGGGTGCCGAACTTCTCGGTGTTCACGCCGTTCTCCGCGAGGACCTTGATCGCCGCCGAGTGGACGACGCGCAGCACCGGGGTGGCGGCGCGCAGCGCGTCGTCGGCCATGAAGCGGTGCCGCCACGGCTTGTCGGCCCAGGCGTGCCGCAGACCGAAGGGCTCGGGCAGGACGAGCTTGCCGCCGAGGTGGTCCAGGAGCGGCGGATACCACGTGAACGGGGCGCGCACGGCCAGGCGCACCACCTCGTCGGCGTCGACCAGGGGCAGGTTGCGGTCGACGGTCTCCCAGAACTTGATGGCCTTGGAGACCGTCTTCGTCTTGGGCTCGGGCTTGGTGGTGAACAGGGAGTGCACCGGGCCGAGGGCGTGTCCGGTGACTTCGATGCGCAGCGTCTCGTGCAGCACGGTGACCGTGATCAGCATCGTGATGACCAACTGGCCGTCCCAGAGCGTGAACTGGACGCCCAGGTAGTGCCGGTCACCGCTGCCGAACTGTTGTTCGTTGCAGATGCGCTGTATCTCGTGGCCGCGGATCTGGAAGGCCTCGACGTCCGTGCCGGTGGGGCGGGCCACCGCTCCGGCGTTCTCCCCGATGGGGGAGACGATCCAGTGGTTGATCGACGGGGTGGGGAAGCCCCCGGTGTGCAGCGGGCCGCGCTCCAGCATGCGGAGCTGGTCGTGCACCGCCCTTATGACGTCCCAGCTGCGGAAGGGGTGGATCTCCTTGCCGTCCTCGGCGGGCACCAGCTCCTCGGCCAGCTGCCAGCTGCCCCAGCGTGTCCCCATGCCCAGTATGCCCTTGGGCCCGGCGTAGAACACGGAGTTGCTCTGCTGCTCGGCGGAGAGCCTGGCCAGGCCCTGGCGGAGCCGCTCGGCGGCCGTCTCCCCGGGGCTGCCGGGCACCGCCTCGGGGATCTTGGCGCCGATGCCGCCGCCGGAGAGCAGGCTCGCCCATCGGTCGCGCATGTCCCTGGCGGTGCGCTCGGCGATCTGCTTCGCCCAGAACCAGCCCACCACCGGCAGGACGATCGACGCCCGCAGATACCACGCCCAGAAGCCGTGGAACGGCAGCTTGAGCAGGGCGAGGACGGCCAGCACGCCCATGGCGACCAGGACGGTCGTGGCCAGCGCGCCCGCGCGCTTGTTGTCGTTCTTGGCGACCTGGCGCCGGATGGTGAAGACGAGCAGCCACACGAACAGGCCGGGCAGGAAGAGCACCCCGCACAGGACCATCACGGCGGTGAGCCAGCTGTCGCGCTCCTTGCGGATGCGGTTGGCCGCGAGGCAGTGCTCCACCACCGACTGGGGCTCTATCCCGAAGGACTGGATGAGCGGCTTGCGGCCGCCGCCGAGCATCCGCACCTGCACGGTCCGTGCGAACGCCTCGCCGAGGCTCGGCTTGAACAGCGAGAACATGCCGGGCTTCACCACGGACTTGTGCCACTCGCCGTTGGCCTTGAGGATCTCCTCGACGTCCCCGTCCCGATACGCGGCCGAGGCCAGGGCGTGCGTCGCCGCCGTCTGCCCCGCGGCCCCCGAGAGCGGGACCTGGGCCCCGGGCCTGAAGTCGAATCCGTCGTCCGCCACTGCCGCCCCCTCGCCGCGACGCCTTCGCCCCGGCTCTTCCCGACTTCCTTGTCCGGCACACCTGTTGCCGTCCCGCGCATCCGTTGATCAGGTCATCAGCGTATCGGGGAGCACCGACATCCGTCAGGGGGCGCCGGCGGGCCACTCCGCGCGCGCCGGTACAACTACGGGGCGGTCCGCGCCTGTTCGCGGAACCGCTCCGACAACTGCGCCGGCATCGGCTCGTGGCGGGCGTACGCCCGGCTGAAGCGTCCGGTGCCCTGGGAGAGGGAGCGCAGATCCACGGCGTACCGGCCGATCTCGATCTCGGGGACCTCGGCCCGGACGAGCGTACGGCCACCGGCTGCCTGCTCGGTCCCGACCACCCGGCCGCGGCGGCCCGACAGATCGCTCATGACCGCGCCGACGTGGTCGTCGCCGACCAGCACCCGCACCTCGGCGACCGGTTCGAGCAGATGGATCCCGGCGCCGGCCGCCGCCTCCCGCAGCGCGAGCGCGCCCGCCGTCTGGAACGCGGCGTCGGAGGAGTCCACCGAGTGCGCCTTGCCGTCCAGCAGCGTGACCCGCACATCGACCAGCGCGTACCCGCAGGCCACGCCCTTCGCCGCCTGAGCCCGCACCCCCTTCTCGACGGACGGGATGAACTGCCGCGGGACCGCGCCGCCGACGACCTTGTCGACGAACTCGATGCCGCTGCCGCCCGGCAGCGGCTCCACCTCGATCTCGCAGATCGCGTACTGGCCGTGCCCGCCGGACTGCTTGACGTGGCGGCCGCGCCCCACCGCCCTGTCCGCGAACGTCTCCCGAAGGGCGACCTTGTGCGCCACCACGTCGACCTGCACGCCGTACCGGCCGCGCAGCCGCTCCAGGGCCACGTCGGCGTGCGCCTCGCCCAGGCACCACAGGACCAGCTGGTGGGTGTCCGGATTCTGTTCCAGCCGCATCGTCGGGTCCTCGGCCACCAGGCGCGAGAGCCCCTGCGAGAGCTTGTCCTCGTCCGCCTTGCCGTGCGCCCGGACGGCGAGCGGCAGCAGCGGATCGGGCATGTCCCAGGGCTCCATGAGGAGCGGGTCGCCCTTGCCCGACAGCGTGTCGCCCGTCTCCGCGCGGTGCAGCTTGGCCACGCAGGCCATGTCGCCCGCCACGCACCGGGTGAGCGGGCGCTGCTGCTTGCCGAAGGGGGCGGAGAGCGCGCCGACCCGCTCGTCGGCTTGGAGGAGGGAGCGGCCCTCGTGGCCCCGCTCGACCTGCCCGTGCCCGCACACATGCACCGTCTCGTCGGGGCGCAGGGTGCCGGAGAAGACACGTACGAGTGAGATCCGGCCGACGTACGGGTCGGAGGCGGTCTTGACGACCTCGGCCGCCAAAGGGCCCAGCGGGTCGCAGGTGAGCCGGGCGCGCGCCGTGCCGTCCGGTGCGGTCACGGCCGGCACGGGGTGTTCCAGCGGGGTCGGGAAGCCGCCCGTGACCAGCTCCAGGAGCTCGACGGTGCCGATGCCCTGCCGGGCGCCCTCGGCGGCCGGGGCGGCGGCGAGCACCGGGTGGAAGACGCCGCGCGCCACGGCACGCTCCAAGTCGTCCACGAGTGTCGTGAAGTCGATGTCCTCGCCGCCGAGATAGCGGTCCATGAGCGACTCGTCCTCGCTCTCGGCGATGATCCCCTCGATCAGCTTCTCGCGTGCCTCCCGCAGCGGCGGCAGCTGGTCGGCGCCCGGCTCGGACTCCTTGCGCTCCCCGGAGGCGTAGTCGTACACGCGCTGCGAGAGCAGTCCGATCAGACCGGTCACCGGCGCGTGGCCGTCGGGGCCCTGCTCGCCGTGGAGCGGCAGATACAGCGGCAGCACGGCGTCCGGGTCGTCGGCGCCGAACGCCTCGGCGCAGCGGCGCGTGATGTCCGCGAAGTCGGCGCGGGCCGAGTCCAGGTGCGTGACGACGATGGCGCGCGGCATGCCGACCGCCGCGCACTCCTCCCAGACCATGCGGGTCGCGCCCGTGATGCCCTCGGTGCCCTCCGCCGCCGAGACGACGAAGAGGGCCGCGTCCGCGGCGCGCAGACCGGCCCTCAGCTCCCCGACGAAGTCGGCGTATCCGGGGGTGTCCAGCAGATTGACCTTGATGCCGTCCCAGACGAGGGGCACCAGGGACAGCTGCACCGAGCGCTGGCGGCGGTGCTCCGTCTCGTCGTGGTCGGAGACGGTGGTGCCGTCCTCGACGCGGCCCGCCCGGTTCACCGCCCCCGCGGTCAGCGCGAGGGCCTCCACCAAGGTGGTCTTGCCCGATCCGCTGTGGCCGACCAGCACCACGTTCCGTACACAGGAGGGGTGGTCGGCCGTCACCGCCCTGCCGGCGGCTCCGGGGTGTGCGTGCGCCTTGTCGCCCATGCCTTGCCTCCCGGTCACGTGCGCGGTCGAGGAGGCTCAGCCCCCTCGGGGATGCCGGCTGCTCGCGGACGCGCGGGGCCCGGTGCGGGGCCGCTGGGGTGGCGCCCGTGGTGCTTTCGAGCTTTCCACCCGGGTCCCGGTGCGTCCATACGTCGTACGTGATCGTGAGGGGGCGAGCCGGTCCGTCAGGGGCGTGACTACGATGGGTCGGCCGGTGGCCAACGGGGCCACGCGGCGCACCGACCCCTCGGGAAGGCCATGCTGAACAAGTACGCGCGTGCATTCTTCACGCGTGTCCTCACGCCGTTCGCCGCGTTTCTCATCCGCCGCGGGGTCAGCCCCGACGCGGTGACCTTCATCGGCACGGCCGGTGTGGTGGCGGGAGCGCTGGTCTTCTTCCCCCGTGGCGAGTTCTTCTGGGGCACCATCGTCATCACGCTGTTCGTCTTCTCGGACCTCGTCGACGGCAACATGGCCCGCCAGCTCGGCCGCTCGAGCCGCTGGGGCGCCTTCCTGGACTCCACCCTCGACCGGGTGGCCGACAGCGCGATCTTCGGTGGCCTCGCCCTGTGGTACGCCGGGCGCGGCGACGACAACATCCTGTGCGCCGTGTCCATCTTCTGTCTGGCGAGCGGTCAGGTCGTGTCGTACACCAAGGCGCGCGGTGAGGCGATCGGGCTGCCCGTCGCCGTCAACGGCCTGGTCGAGCGCGCCGAGCGGCTGGTGATCTCGCTGGTCGCCGCGGGCCTCTCCGGGCTCCACGCGTTCGGGGTCCCCGGCATCCAGGTGCTGCTGCCCATCGCCCTGTGGATCGTCGCCGTGGGCAGCCTGGTCACGCTCGTCCAGCGGGTCGTCACCGTGCGCCGCGAGTCCGCGGAGGCGGACGCCGCCACGGCCGCCCCGGGCCAGGGGAACGAGGCCGCGCAGTGAAGGACCGCCTCACCGACGGGCTGTACGGCCTCGGTTGGAGCACCGTCAAGAAGCTCCCCGAGCCGGTCGCCGAGCGGCTCGGCAGGACCATCGCCGACACCGTCTGGAAGCGCCGCGGCAAGGGCGTGCTGCGCCTGGAGTCCAACCTCGCGCGCGTGGTGCCCGACGCCACCCCCGAGCGGCTCGCGGAGCTGTCCCGGGCGGGCATGCGGTCGTACCTGCGCTACTGGATGGAGTCCTTCCGGCTGCCGTCCTGGAGCAGGGAGCGCATCAGGGACGGCGTCGACGTCACGGGCGTGCACCATCTGACCGCCGGGCTCGAAGCGGGCAAGGGCGTCGTCGTCGCCCTGCCGCACCTCGGCAACTGGGACCTCGCGGGCGCCTGGGTCGCAGCGAAGCTGGACACCCCTTTCACCACCGTCGCCGAGCGCCTGAAGCCCGAGTCGCTCTACGACCGCTTCGTCGCCTACCGCGAGAGCCTCGGCATGGAGGTCCTGCCGCACACCGGCGGCGCCGCCTTCGGCACGCTGGCCCGCCGGCTTCGCGCGGGCGGCCTGGTCTGCCTCGTCGCGGACCGCGATCTGTCGGCCTCCGGGGTCGAGGTGAAGTTCTTCGGGGACACCGCCCGGATGCCCGCCGGACCCGCGATGCTGGCCCAGCACACCGGCGCGGCGCTGCTCCCGGTGACCCTCTGGTACGACGGGCCCGTCATGCGCGGCCGGATCCACCCGCCCGTCGACGTCCCCGAGACAGGCACCCGCGCCGAGAAGACGTCTGCCATGACGCAGGCGCTGGCAGACGCCTTCGCCACCGGCATCGCCGAGCACCCGGAGGACTGGCACATGCTGCAGCGGCTGTGGCTCGCCGACCTGGAGCCCCGCCCCGGCGGCCCCGCGGCGGGGGAGGCCTCGTGAGGATCGGCATCGTCTGCCCCTACTCGTGGGACGTGCCGGGCGGCGTCCAGTTCCACATCCGCGATCTGGCGGAGCACCTCATCGGCCTGGGGCACGAGGTGTCCGTCCTCGCCCCGGCCGACGACGAGACGCCGCTGCCGCCGTACGTCGTCTCGGCGGGCCGCGCTGTCCCCGTGCCCTACAACGGCTCAGTCGCCCGGCTCAACTTCGGCTTCCTGTCGGCCGCCCGCGTACGCCGCTGGCTGCACGACGGCACCTTCGACGTCATCCACATCCACGAGCCGACCTCGCCCTCGCTCGGGCTGCTCGCGTGCTGGGCGGCGCAGGGCCCCATCGTCGCGACGTTCCACACGTCCAACCCGCGCTCCCGCGCCATGCTCGCCGCGTATCCGATCCTCCAGCCCGCCCTGGAGAAGATCAGCGCCCGCATCGCCGTGAGCGAGTACGCGCGCCGCACCCTCGTCGAACACCTGGGCGGGGACGCGGTCGTCATCCCCAACGGCGTCGACGTCGACTTCTTCGCCAAGGCCGAGCCCAAGCCGGAGTGGCAGGGCGGGACCATCGGCTTCATCGGCCGCATCGACGAGCCCCGCAAGGGGCTGCCCGTCCTCATGAAGGCGCTGCCGCAGATCTTCGCCGAGCGGCCGGAGGCGCGCCTGCTGGTCGCCGGGCGCGGCGACGAGGACGAGGCGGTGACCACGCTCCCCGCCGACCTGCGCTCCCGGGTGGAGTTCCTCGGCATGGTCAGCGACGAGGACAAGGCGCGGCTGCTGCGCAGCGTCGACCTGTACGTGGCGCCGAACACCGGTGGCGAGAGCTTCGGGATCATCCTGGTCGAGGCGATGTCCGCGGGCGCGCCGGTACTCGCCAGCGACCTGGACGCCTTCGCCCAGGTCCTCGACCAGGGCGCGGCCGGCGACCTGTTCGGCAACGAGGACGCCGACTCGCTCGCCGAGGCGGCGGTGCGCCTCCTCGCCGACCCCGCGCGCCGCGAGGGCCTGCGGGAGCGCGGCAGCGCGCGTGTGCGGCGCTTCGACTGGTCGACCGTCGCCGCGGACATCCTCGCGGTGTACGAGACGGTGACGGACGGCGCGGCCTCGGTCGCGGAGGACGAACGCTCTGGGCTGCGGGCCCGGTTCGGACTGGCCAGGGACTGACGTCCTGAGCCCCGCCGGTCCCCGGCGGCGGGCCCGGCCCCCCGACGGGACTTTCGAAACATGCCCTAGCGTGTAGGCCCGTGACCTCCACTTTGATCTGGATCGCGGTAGTCCTCTTCGCGGTAGGCCTCTACCTGAGCTGGACGGCGGGCCGGCTCGACCGGCTGCACGCCCGCATCGACGCCTCCCGCGCGGCCCTCGACGCCCAGCTGCTGCGCCGCGCCTCGGTCGCCCAGGAACTGGCCACCTCCGGAGTGCTCGACCCGGCCGCCTCGATCGTGCTCTACGAGGCGGCGCACGCGGCGCGGCAGGCGGAGGAGGAGCAGCGCGAGGTCGCCGAGAGCGAGCTGAGCCAGGCCCTGCGGGCCATCTTCGGCGAGGTCCAGCAGGTCGAGGCGGTACGCGAGGCCCCCGGCGGGGACGAGGCGGCCACCGAACTGGCCGCGGCCGTGCGCCGGGTGCCGATGGCCCGGCGCTTCCACAACGACTCCGTACGCGCCGCCCGCGCCCTGCGCAGGCACCGCAAGGTCCGCTGGTTCCGCCTCGCGGGGCACGCGCCCTTCCCGCTGGCGTTCGAGATGGACGACGAGCCACCGACGGCGCTGGCCGACCGCCCCGCCGGGTGAGGCGTCGTCCGGGCGCGGTACTGACCAGCGGCGTCCTGGAAAAATGAGCCACCGGTCAACCATTGGCCCTTGCTGTGGCCTGGTGGACGGGCGTTTCCTCGGAAGTGCAGAAACTTCTCTTCAGCGAGTGAGGTCAACCCCGTGCCCAGCACCCCCTCCACCAGCAACCCGACGCCCGAGACCGGCACCGCGCGCGTGAAGCGCGGCATGGCCGAGCAGCTCAAGGGCGGCGTGATCATGGACGTCGTCAACGCCGAGCAGGCGAAGATCGCCGAGGACGCCGGCGCCGTGGCCGTCATGGCGCTGGAGCGGGTGCCCGCCGACATCCGCAAGGACGGCGGCGTGGCCCGGATGTCGGACCCGAACATGATCGAGGAGATCATCGAGGCCGTCTCGATCCCGGTCATGGCCAAGTCCCGCATCGGGCACTTCGTCGAGGCCCAGGTCCTGCAGTCCCTCGGCGTCGACTACATCGACGAGTCCGAGGTCCTCACCCCGGCCGACGAGGTCAACCACAGCGACAAGTTCGCCTTCACCACGCCGTTCGTGTGCGGCGCCACCAACCTGGGCGAGGCCCTGCGTCGCATCGCCGAGGGCGCGGCCATGATCCGCTCCAAGGGCGAGGCCGGCACCGGCAACGTCGTCGAGGCCGTCCGCCACCTGCGCCAGATCAAGAACGAGATCGCCCGCCTGCGCGGCTACGACAACAACGAGCTGTACGCCGCCGCCAAGGAGCTGCGCGCCCCCTACGAGCTGGTCAAGGAGACCGCCGAGCTGGGCAAGCTGCCGGTCGTGCTCTTCTCCGCCGGTGGCGTCGCCACCCCGGCCGACGCCGCCCTGATGCGCCAGCTCGGCGCCGAGGGCGTCTTCGTCGGCTCCGGCATCTTCAAGTCCGGCGACCCGGCCAAGCGCGCCGCTGCCATCGTGAAGGCCACCACCTTCTACGACGACCCGAAGATCATCGCGGACGCCTCCCGCAACCTCGGCGAGGCCATGGTCGGCATCAACTGCGACACCCTGCCCGAGACCGAGCGCTACGCGAACCGAGGCTGGTGATGACCACTCCCGTAGTGGGCGTCCTCGCCCTTCAGGGGGACGTACGGGAGCACCTGATCGCCCTGGCCTCGGCGGACGCCCTGGCCAGGCCGGTGCGGCGCCCCGAAGAGCTGGCCGAGGTCGACGGCCTGGTCATCCCCGGCGGCGAGTCCACCACCATCTCCAAGCTGGCGGCCCTCTTCGGCGTCATGGAGCCGCTGCGCGCGCGGGTGCGCGCGGGCATGCCGGTCTACGGCACCTGCGCGGGCATGATCATGCTCGCCGACAAGATCCTCGACCCGCGCTCGGGCCAGGAGACGGTGGGCGGCATCGACATGATCGTGCGGCGCAACGCCTTCGGGCGGCAGAACGAGTCCTTCGAGGCCGCGGTCGGCGTCAAGGGCGTCGAGGGCGCCCCCGTCGAGGGCGTCTTCATCCGCGCGCCCTGGGTGGAGTCGGTCGGCGCCCAGGTGGAGGTGCTCGCCGAGCACGAGGGCCACATCGTCGCCGTACGCCAGGGCAAAGCGCTCGCCACGTCCTTCCACCCCGAACTCACGGGCGACCACCGTCTGCACGCGCTGTTCGTGGAGATGGTGCGGGGGAACGGGCGCGCGGGATCCTTGTAGGATCTCCGGGGACCCCGGAGCCTTACGGTCTGGGAGAGTTCCTACTGGTTGTTGGGTAACGCGAAGGAGACAGGCAGATGTCCGGCCACTCTAAATGGGCTACGACGAAGCACAAGAAGGCCGTGATCGACGCCAAGCGCGGCAAGCTCTTCGCGAAGATGATCAAGAACATCGAGGTCGCGGCGCGTACCGGCGGTGCCGACCCCGCCGGTAACCCGACCCTGTTCGACGCCATCCAGAAGGCCAAGAAGAGCTCGGTCCCGAACAAGAACATCGACTCCGCGGTCAAGCGCGGCGCCGGTCTCGAGGCCGGCGGCGCCGACTACGAGACGATCATGTACGAGGGCTACGGCCCGAACGGCGTCGCGGTGCTCATCGAGTGCCTCACCGACAACCGCAACCGCGCCGCGTCCGACGTCCGCGTCGCCATGACGCGCAACGGCGGCTCGATGGCCGACCCCGGCTCCGTCTCGTACCTCTTCCACCGCAAGGGCGTCGTCATCGTCCCCAAGGGCGAGGGCGACCTGAGCGAGGACGACGTGCTCGGCGCGGTCCTGGACGCCGGCGCCGAAGAGGTCAACGACCTCGGCGAGAGCTTCGAGGTGCTCAGCGAGGCCACCGACCTGGTCGCGGTGCGCACCGCGCTCCAGGAGGCCGGCATCGACTACGACTCGGCCGACGCCAACTTCGTCCCCACCATGCAGGTGGAGCTGGACGAGGAGGGTGCTCGCAAGATCTTCAAGCTGATCGACGCCCTGGAGGACAGCGACGACGTGCAGAACGTCTTCGCCAACTTCGACGTCTCCGACGAGGTCATGGCGAAGGTCGACGCGTAAGCGCTCCGCCGGGTCACCGGCGATGCGGCCACGGCTCGTTCGTGGTCGCATCCGGAGTGCTCCGCGCCCCCGCAGGGCGCGCAAGGGCCGACGGGACACACCCCGTCGGCCCGTCGCGTTGTCAGAGGGACCCGATAACCTGCACGGACAGGCGAGGGGAGGGGCTTACGTGCGCGTTTTGGGGGTCGACCCGGGGCTGACCCGGTGCGGTGTCGGTGTCGTCGAGGGCGTCGCCGGACGGCCGTTGACCATGCGCGGCGTCGGAGTCGTGCGGACTCCGGCCGACGCCGAGCTGGGGCTGCGGCTGGTCGCCATCGAGCAGGGCATCGAGCAGTGGCTCGACGAGCACCGCCCCGAAGTCCTCGCCGTGGAGCGCGTGTTCAGCCAGCACAACGTCCGCACGGTCATGGGCACCGCCCAGGCCAGCGCCGTCGCCATGCTGTGCGCCGCCCGCCGCGGCCTCCCCGTGGTCCTGCACACCCCCAGCGAGGTCAAGGCGGCCGTCACCGGCAGCGGCCGCGCCGACAAGGCCCAGGTCGGCGCGATGGTCACCCGCCTCCTGCGGCTCGACGCACCGCCCAAGCCCGCCGACGCCGCGGACGCCCTCGCCCTCGCCATCTGCCACATCTGGCGCGCCCCGGCGCAAAACCGCCTCCAGCAGGCCGTCGCCCGCAACAGGCTCCAGCAGGCCGTCGCCCAGCACGCGGCCAAGACCCCCACAGCCCAGAAAGGCCGTACCGCATGATCGCCTTCGTCAGCGGCCCCGTCGCCGCCCTCGCCCCCGATGCCGCGGTGGTCGAGGTCGGCGGCATCGGCATGGCCGTGCAGTGCACGCCGAACACCCTCTCCACGCTCCGGGTGGGCCGGCCCGCCAAGCTCGCCACCTCGCTGGTCGTACGGGAGGACTCCCTGACCCTGTACGGCTTCGCGGACGACGACGAGCGCCAGACCTTCGAGCTGCTCCAGACCGCCAGCGGCGTCGGCCCCCGCCTGGCCCTGGCCATGCTCGCCGTGCACAGCCCCGACGCCCTGCGCCGCGCCGTCTCCACCGGCGACGAGAAGGCGCTGACCGCCGTGCCCGGCATCGGCAAGAAGGGCGCCCAGAAGCTCCTCCTGGAGTACAAGGACCGCCTCGGCGAGCCCCTCGGCACCGGCGGCCCCGCCGTCGGCACCCCCGTCACCTCCGGCTGGCGCGACCAGCTGCACGCCGCGCTCATCGGCCTCGGGTACGCCACGCGCGAGGCCGACGAGGCCGTCGCCGCCGTCACCCCGCAGGCCGAGGCCGCGGAGGGCACCCCGCAGGTCGGCCGGCTCCTCAAGGCCGCGCTCCAGACCCTGAACCGCACCCGCTAGCGCCCGTCCGCCACCCCGTACGCACCAGCCGCCACCCCCTGAACCGCATCGCGAGGCACACCGCATGAACTGGGACGACACGACCGACGAAGCTGCCGCAGCGGCCGAGCGGCTCGTCGGTGCGTCCGCCGACGGCGAGGACCAGGCCGTCGAGGCCGCCCTGCGCCCCAAGGACCTGGGCGAGTTCATCGGCCAGGAGAAGGTCCGCGAGCAGCTCGACCTCGTCCTGCGGGCCGCCCGCGCGCGGGGCGCCACCGCCGACCACGTCCTGCTCTCCGGAGCCCCCGGCCTCGGCAAGACGACCCTCTCGATGATCATCGCCGCCGAGATGGGCGCCCCGATCCGCATCACCAGCGGCCCGGCCATCCAGCACGCGGGCGACCTCGCGGCGATCCTCTCCTCCCTCCAGGAGGGCGAGGTCCTCTTCCTCGACGAGATCCACCGCATGTCGCGGCCCGCCGAGGAGATGCTGTACATGGCGATGGAGGACTTCCGGGTCGACGTCATCGTCGGCAAGGGCCCCGGCGCCACCGCCATCCCGCTGGAACTGCCGCCCTTCACCCTGGTCGGCGCCACCACGCGCGCGGGCCTGCTGCCGCCGCCGCTGCGCGACCGGTTCGGCTTCACCGCCCACATGGAGTTCTACGAACCCGCCGAGCTGGAGCGGGTCGTCCACCGCTCCGCCCAGCTGCTCGACGTGGAGATCGACGTGGCCGGCGCCGCCGAGATCGCGGGCCGCTCGCGCGGCACCCCCCGCATCGCCAACCGCCTCCTGCGCCGCGTGCGGGACTACGCCCAGGTCAAGGCCGACGGGGTGATCGACCGTGACATCGCGGGCGCGGCCCTCGCGGTCTACGAGGTCGACGGACGGGGCCTCGACCGTCTGGACCGCGCCGTCCTGCAGGCCCTGCTCAAGCTGTTCGGCGGCGGGCCCGTCGGCCTGTCGACCCTCGCGGTCGCCGTGGGGGAGGAGCGCGAGACCGTCGAGGAGGTGGCCGAGCCCTTCCTGGTGCGCGAAGGGCTGCTGGCCCGCACCCCGCGCGGGCGCGTGGCCACCCCGGCGGCCTGGGCGCACCTGGGGCTCGTGCCCCCGCGGCAGACGGGCGGAAAGGGACAGCAGGACCTGTTCGGGTCGTGACGGCGGCGGGACGACGGCGCAACCGCGCCACAACGGCACGGAGAGTCGTGCGGCGAGGAACTGCGGTGCCATGCTGAGCGTTGTTCGTTAGGCGCGGACTCGCTTAGACTCCGCCGATGCCGCCTTTGCGGGCGGCGTGCCCACCCCCA
Organism: Streptomyces sp. NPDC034037; assembly: GCF_055575715.1. Taxonomy (NCBI): domain Bacteria; kingdom Bacillati; phylum Actinomycetota; class Actinomycetes; order Kitasatosporales; family Streptomycetaceae; genus Streptomyces; species Streptomyces sp. NPDC034037. Next base: position 360,386 of record NZ_JBVISC010000007.1, read on the forward strand.
TCCAGTAGGCCGCTTCACTCGCGCGGTCGTGCGAAGGAAATTCCGTCCCGTGAATATCGTGACCCTCCTCCCGTTCATCGTGCTCATCGGGGCCATGTTCCTGATGACCCGGTCGGCGAAGAAGAAGCAGCAGGCCGCCGCGCAGATGCGTAACGACATGCAGCCCGGCACCGGCATCCGCACGATCGGCGGCATGTACGCCACCGTCAAGGAGGTCCACGACGACGCCGTCCTCCTTGAGGTGGCCCCCGGTGTCCACGCGGTTTACGCGAAGAACGCGATCGGCGCCGTACTGGCCGACGACGAGTACAACCGCATCGTGCACGGCACCGAGGACGACCTGAACGAGGACGCCCCCGTCGTTCCGGACGACGCCTCCTCCCTGACCGAGCCCGCCGAGCCCGCCGACGCCTCCGACGACTCGCGCATCGACCTCGGCAAGAAGGACGCGGCCGACGAGGCCGGCACCGCCGACGACGCGAAGCCGAAGAAGACCGACGGCGAGTCCGACGCGAAGTAGTCACGACCGGGACCCGAGGGGCGCGCCGCTCGCGCACCACGGGTCCCGGACCACGTGCATTTCGCGCCGAGTCTCGACACCACTTCATGGCCGCCCGCCCGGGCCCGCCCCGCACCGCTCGGGGCCGGACCGTATGCCGGGCGGTTGGACAGGGAGAACGAGAAGGTGGCAGCACCGAAGAAGGGCCGAAGGCAGAGCGCACCGGGCAAACCGGGTCGCGCACTGGCCTTCATCCTGATCGCCCTCGTGGCGCTGACCGGGGGAATGTTCCTTTCCGGGCACACCACACCGCGCCTGGGCATCGACCTCGCGGGTGGTACGAGCATCACGCTCGAGGCGAGGAACGAGCCGGGCCAGGAGAACGCGATCAACCCGACCAACATGAACACGGCTGTTGACATCATCAACAACCGCGTCAACGGTCTGGGTGTCTCCGAGGCCGAGGTCCAGACCCAGGGCGAGAAGAACATCATCGTCAACATCCCCAAGGGGACGGACGAGAAGCAGGCCCGCGACCAGGTCGGCACGACCGCGCAGCTCTATTTCCGCCCGGTGATCACCCAGGCCCCCAGTGGCCCGGCCCCCGAGCCGTCCCCCAGCTCCTCGTCCAAGACGGACAAGGAGAAGGACAAGGACATGGCCACCGACAAGGACAAGGCCACGGACAAGGCCACGGACAAGGCGACCTCCCCGACCGCCACCGCGTCCCCCCAGGGCCGTGCCGTCAGCGAGGCCCTGAAGGCCGACCCGACCACGCCCCCGTCGGACAAGGACAAGGACAAGGCCGAGGACGGCAAGAAGAAGGACGGCAAGAAGGACCCGGCGCCCACGCCGTCCGCCGATCCCGCCACGGCCAAGCTCCAGGCGCAGTTCGCCAAGCTGGACTGCACGGACAAGAAGGCCCGGGGCGCGGCAGGCGAGGGCGTCAAGCCGTCCGAGCCGACCGTCGCCTGCGGCAAGAGCCCCGACGGCAAGACGTGGGACAAGTTCATCCTCGCCCCGGCCGAGGTCAACGGCAAGGACGTCGACGAGGCGCAGGCGACGATCAACCCGCAGAGCGGTGCCTGGGTCGTCAACATGGACTTCACCAAGGACGGCTCGAAGAAGTTCGCGAAGGTCACGAGCAAGCTCTCGACGCAGCAACCCCCGCAGAACCAGTTCGCCATCGTCATGGACCGCGAGGTCGTCTCGGCCCCCAGCGTCCGGACCACCCTGACCGCCAACGCCGAGATCTCCGGCAGTTTCAACCAGGAGTCCGCCAAGGAGCTGGCGAACATCCTGTCGTACGGCGCCCTGCCGCTCACCTTCCACGAGCAGAGCGTCACCACGGTCAGCCCGGCCCTCGGCGGCGAGCAGCTCAAGGCGGGCCTGATCGCGGGCGCCATCGGCCTCGCGCTCGTCGTGATCTACCTCGTGGTGTACTACCGCGGCCTGTCGCTCATCGCCATCGCGAGCCTCCTGGTCTCCGCGGCCCTGACGTACACGATCATGACGCTGCTCGGACCGACCATCAAGTTCGCGCTGAACCTGCCCGCGGTCTGCGGCGCCATCGTCGCCATCGGCATCACGGCGGACTCGTTCATCGTCTTCTTCGAACGCGTCCGTGACGAGGTCCGTGAGGGACGCACGCTGCGCCCCGCCGTCGAGCGGGCCTGGCCGCGCGCCCGGCGCACCATCCTGGTCTCCGACTTCGTGTCGTTCCTCGCCGCCGCCGTCCTGTTCATCGTGACGGTCGGCAAGGTGCAGGGCTTCGCGTTCACGCTCGGTCTGACCACGCTGCTGGACGTCGTCGTGGTCTTCTTCTTCACCAAGCCGCTGATGACGCTCATGGCACGCAAGAAGTTCTTCGCGAACGGCCACAAGTGGTCCGGCTTCGACCCCAAGCGGCTCGGCATCAAGCCCCCGATCCGCCGGTCCCGCCGCGCCACCGGCTCATCCGTTGGCCCTGTCGACCCGAAGGAGGCGTGAGATGTCGAAGCTCGGCAATCTCGGCGCCAGGCTCTACCACGGCGAGGTCGGCTACGACTTCATCGGCAAGCGCAAGATCTGGTACGCCGTCTCGATCCTGATCACCATCACGGCCATCGTCGGCCTGGCGGTGCGCGGCCTGAACATGGGCATCGAGTTCGAGGGCGGTGCCGTCTTCAACACCCCGAAGACCACCGTCTCCGTCGCGCGGGCCGAGGAGTCCGCGGAGAAGGCCTCGGGCCATGACGCGATCGTCCAGAAGCTGGGCGACGACGCGATGCGCATCCAGATCGCGGGCGTGGACATCGACAAGTCCGACCAGATCAAGAAGGCCCTGGCCAGCGACCTCGACGTCAAGGCCGAGGAGATCAACGCCGACCTGGTCGGCCCCAGCTGGGGCGAGCAGGTCGCCAACAAGGCCTGGCAGGGCCTGGCGATCTTCATGGTCCTCGTGGTGATCTATCTGGCCATCGCCTTCGAGTGGCGCATGGCCCTCGCGGCACTGATCGCGCTGATCCACGACATCACGATCACCGTCGGTGTCTACGCGCTGGTCGGCTTCGAGGTCACCCCCGGCACGGTGATCGGTCTGCTGACCATCCTCGGTTACTCGCTCTACGACACGGTCGTGGTCTTCGACAGCTTGAAGGAGCAGTCGAAGGACATCACCAAGCAGACGCGCTTCACCTACAGCGAGATCGCCAACCGCAGCATCAACGGCACCCTGGTGCGCTCCATCAACACCACGGTCGTCGCGCTGCTCCCGGTGGCGGGCCTGCTGTTCATCGGTGGCGGCGCGCTCGGCGCCGGCATGCTCAACGACATCTCGCTGTCGCTGTTCGTCGGCCTCGCGGCCGGCGCGTACTCCTCGATCTTCATCGCGACGCCGCTCGTCGCCGACCTCAAGGAGCGCGAGCCGCAGCTGAAGGCCCTCAAGAAGCGGGTGCTCGCCAAGCGCGCGTCGGCCGCGGCCAAGGGGGACTCGGCAGAGGAGCCCGAGTACGCGGACGCCGAGCCGCGGGACGGCGTCTCCGACGACGCCGCACCGGCCGTCGTGGGTCCGCGGGCCCAGCCCGCCTCCCGCGGCCGCGGCAAGGGCCGTCCCTCGGGGAAGCGCCGATGACCGCGTCGACGGACGTCACGGAGCTGCTGCTGAGCCGCATCCGCGACGTCCCGGACTACCCGATCCCGGGCGTGACGTTCAAGGACATCACCCCGCTGCTCGCCGACCCGGCGGCCTTCGCGGCGCTCACGGAGACGCTGGCCGACCTCTGCGTGCGCCACGGCGCCACGAAGATCGTCGGCCTGGAGGCCCGGGGCTTCATCCTCGGCGCCCCGGTCGCGCTCCGCGCCGGGCTCGGCTTCATCCCCGTACGCAAGGCGGGCAAGCTCCCCGGCGCGACGCTGCGCCAGCGCTACGACCTGGAGTACGGCAGCGCCGAGATCGAGGTGCACGCCGAGGACCTGGCCGCGGGCGACCGCGTCATGGTCATCGACGACGTCCTCGCCACCGGCGGCACCGCGGGCGCCTCGCTGGACCTGATCCGGCGCTCGGGCGCCGAGGTGGCCGGAGTCGCGGTCCTCATGGAGCTCGGCTTCCTCCAGGGCCGGCACAAGCTGGTCGAGGCGCTGGCCGGGGCGCCCCTGGAGGCCCTCATCACCGTCTGAGGCGACACGCACGACGACGCGACGGACGTCCCGCACCGGCCGGGGCGTCCGTCGCGCTGTAAGCTCCCGGAGGCTCGCGCGGCCGAACAGGGCGCCTGGCGGGGAATCGCCGCCCGGCCCCTGGCGTTCCTCCAGTACGGAGGCGTCCCACCCGCCGCAGGCGAGCCGAGCCCCAGGATCGATACCATGGGTACTTCGGGGCCTGTCCGGGGGACCCGATCGCGCACAGGGAGCGCTCTTGCCAGACGAGTCCCAGCCACTCACCGCCGCCAAGGCCGCCCAGCGGGCCCAGCAGGCCTCGGCGGGCTCCGTCGCGCCCGCGAAGAAGGCAGAGGGCGCCCAGGGCGACACGTCCGCGCAGCGCGCCCGGCAAGAGGTCTCCCGGGGCGACCAACCGGCCGAGCAGCCTCGCCCGCAGCCGCCCGCCGACCACCACCCGACGGCCCCGGCGGTCCGTCCGGCCGCCGGCCAGCCCGCGCGCTCCGGCTCCTCCAACCGGGTGCGGGCCCGCCTCGCCCGGCTCGGCGTCCAGCGTTCGAACCCGTACAACCCGGTCCTGGAGCCCCTGCTGCGGATCGTGCGCAGCAACGACCCCAAGATCGAGACGTCCACGCTCCGCCAGATCGAGCGGGCCTACCAGGTCGCCGAGCGCTGGCACCGCGGGCAGAAGCGCAAGAGCGGCGACCCGTACATCACGCACCCGCTCGCCGTGACGACCATCCTCGCCGAGTTGGGCATGGACCCCGCCACGCTGATGGCCGGTCTGCTGCACGACACGGTCGAGGACACCGAGTACGGCCTGGACACCCTGCGGCGCGACTTCGGCGACCAGGTCGCCCTGCTCGTCGACGGCGTCACCAAGCTCGACAAGGTCAAGTTCGGCGAGGCCGCGCAGGCCGAGACGGTCCGCAAGATGGTCGTCGCCATGGCCAAGGACCCCCGCGTCCTGGTCATCAAGCTCGCCGACCGCCTGCACAACATGCGCACCATGCGCTACCTCAAGCGCGAGAAGCAGGAGAAGAAGGCGCGCGAGACCCTGGAGATCTACGCGCCGCTCGCCCACCGCCTGGGCATGAACACCATCAAGTGGGAGCTGGAGGACCTCGCCTTCGCGATCCTCTACCCGAAGATGTACGACGAGATCGTGCGCCTGGTCGCCGAGCGCGCCCCCAAGCGCGACGAGTACCTCGCCATAGTGACCGACGAGGTCCAGGCCGACCTCCGCTCCGCCCGCATCAAGGCCACCGTCACCGGCCGCCCGAAGCACTACTACAGCGTCTACCAGAAGATGATCGTCCGCGGCCGTGACTTCGCGGAGATCTACGACCTGGTGGGTATCCGTGTCCTCGTCGACACGGTCCGCGACTGCTACGCGGCGCTCGGCACCGTCCACGCGCGATGGAACCCGGTCCCCGGCCGGTTCAAGGACTACATCGCGATGCCGAAGTTCAACATGTACCAGTCGCTGCACACGACGGTCATCGGCCCCAACGGCAAGCCCGTCGAGCTGCAGATCCGCACGTTCGACATGCACCGCCGCGCCGAGTACGGCATCGCCGCGCACTGGAAGTACAAGCAGGAGGCCGTCGCCGGCGCCTCGAAGGTGCGCACGGACGTGCCGAGGAAGGCCGGCGGCAAGGACGACCACCTCAACGACATGGCGTGGCTGCGCCAGCTCCTGGACTGGCAGAAGGAGACCGAGGACCCCAGCGAGTTCCTCGAATCGCTGCGCTTCGACCTCTCGCGCAACGAGGTCTTCGTCTTCACGCCCAAGGGCGACGTCATAGCGCTTCCCGCCGGCGCCACCCCCGTCGACTTCTCCTACGCGGTGCACACTGAGGTCGGCCACCGCACCATAGGGGCGCGGGTCAACGGCCGCCTCGTGCCGCTCGAATCGACCCTGGACAACGGCGACCTGGTGGAGGTCTTCACCTCCAAGGCCGCGGGCGCGGGCCCCTCCCGCGACTGGCTCGGCTTCGTCAAGTCGCCGCGGGCGCGCAACAAGATCCGCGCGTGGTTCTCCAAGGAGCGCCGCGACGAGGCCATCGAGCAGGGCAAGGACGCCATCGCGCGCGCCATGCGCAAGCAGAACCTGCCCATCCAGCGGATCCTGACCGGCGACTCCCTGGTCACGCTCGCCCACGAGATGCGCTACCCCGACATCTCGTCCCTGTACGCGGCGATCGGCGAGGGCCATGTCACCGCGCAGTCCGTCGTGCAGAAGCTCGTCCAGGCCCTCGGCGGCGAGGAAGCCGCCAACGAGGACATCGCCGAGAGCGCGCCGCCCTCACGCGGCCGCAGCAAGCGCCGCTCCAACGCCGACCCGGGCGTCGTCGTCAAGGGCGTCGAGGACGTGTGGGTCAAGCTGGCCCGCTGCTGCACGCCCGTCCCCGGCGACCCCATCATCGGCTTCGTCACGCGCGGCAGCGGCGTCTCGGTGCACCGCAGCGACTGCGTGAACGTGGACTCGCTCTCCCGCGAGCCCGAGCGGATCCTGGAGGTCGAGTGGGCGCCCACCCAGTCCTCCGTCTTCCTGGTCGCCATCCAGGTCGAGGCGCTGGACCGCTCGCGCCTCCTGTCGGACGTCACGCGCATCCTCTCGGACCAGCACGTGAACATCCTCTCGGCGGCGGTGCAGACCTCGCGCGACCGCGTCGCCACCTCCCGCTTCACCTTCGAGATGGGCGACCCCAAGCACCTGGGGCACGTGCTCAAGGCCGTCAGGGGAGTGGAAGGCGTGTACGACGTCTACCGGGTCACGTCGGCGCGCCGGCCCTGACTCCCAGCGCACATGGGCCCGCCCCCGGCGCAGCAGCGCCGGGGCCGGGCCCACGTGCCGTGCGGGCTGTCAGCCGCCGAACTCGTGCAGACCCTTGAGGGCCTGGTCGAGAAGCGCCTGGCGGCCCTCGAGTTCCTTCTGGAGCTTGTCGGCCCTGGCGTTGTTGCCGGCCGTACGAGCCTTCTCGATCTGCTCCGTCAGCTTGTCCACCGCCGCCTGCAGCTGCCCCGTCAGGCCCTCGGCCCGAGCCCGTGCCTCCGGGTTCGTGCGACGCCACTCGGCTTCCTCGCACTCCTGCAGCGCCCGCTCCACGGCCTGCATGCGGCCCTCGACCTTCGGACGCGCGTCCCGCGGGACGTGACCGATGGCCTCCCAGCGCTCGTTGATGGAGCGGAACGCGGCACGGGCCGCCTTCAGATCCGTCACCGGGACGAGCTTCTCGGCCTCGTCGGCCAGCTCCTCCTTGAGCTTGAGGTTCTCGCCCTGCTCCGCGTCGCGCTCCGCGAAGACCGCGCTGCGCGCCGCGAAGAAGACGTCCTGGGCGCCGCGGAAGCGGTTCCACAGATCGTCCTCGTGCTCACGCTGGGCGCGGCCCGCGGCCTTCCAGTCGGTCATCAGCTCGCGGTAGCGCGCGGCCGTCGGGCCCCAGTCCGTCGAACTCGACAGTGCCTCCGCCTCGCCGACCAGCTTCTCCTTGGCCTTGCGGGCCTCCTCGCGCTGCGCGTCCAGCGAGGCGAAGTGCGCCTTGCGGCGCTTGGAGAACGCCGAGCGGGCGTGCGAGAAGCGGTGCCACAGCTCGTCGTCCGACTTGCGGTCCAGGCGCGGCAGACCCTTCCAGGTGTCCACCAGGGCCCGCAGCCGCTCGCCCGCCGACCGCCACTGGTCGCTCTGGGCCAGCTCCTCGGCCTCGACGACCAGGGCCTCCTTGGCGTGCCGCGCCTCGTCGGACTGCTTGGCCTTCTGCGCCTTGCGCTCCTCGCGGCGGGCCTCGATGGTCTCCACCAGCTTGTCGAGCCGCTTGCCCAGCGCGTCCAGATCACCGACCGCGTGCGCCTCGTCGACCTGCTGGCGCAGGTGGTCGACGGCGGTCATCGCGTCCTTGGCGGACAGGTCGGTCGTCTTCACCCGGCGCTCGAGGAGTCCGATCTCGACGACCAGGCCCTCGTACTTGCGCTCGAAGTAGGCGAGGGCCTCGTCAGGAGATCCTGCCTGCCACGAACCGACCACTCGCTCGCCGCCGTCGGCCGTACGCACGTACACGGTCCCCGTCTCGTCGACGCGGCCCCACGGGTCGCTGCTCACAGCGCCTCCTCCACATGATGCCTGCACAGGGCCGTCGGGCCCCCGGCATCGTCCACAGTTTCGTCACCGCCAACATAGGCGACCGGCGGGGCGGCTGTCCGCATCCCGCACGAGCGAAGTTTGCCCGGCGGGCTCAGGATTTCGTGACGGTGGCCCTGTCGATGACGACCGTCGCGTTCGGGGCGCCGTCGCCCTGCCCGGAGCTCTCCCCGGCGGCGGCGATCTTCTTGAGCACCTTCATCCCGGAATCGGAAATGGTCCCGAACGGTGTGTAGTCGGGCGGGAGCTGACTGTCCCGGTAGACGAGGAAGAACTGGCTGCCGCCGGTGTCGCGGCCCTTCTTCGTCCGGGCGTTGTACTGGTTCGCCATGGCGACCGTGCCCGCCGGATAGACGTTCCCCTTCAGCCGCTTGTCCTTGAGGTTCTCGTCGGGGAGCGAATAGCCGGGGCCGCCCTCACCGGTGCCCTTCGGGTCGCCGCACTGCAGGACGGCGACACCGCCGGTGGTGAGGCGGTGGCACGCGGTGTGGTCCAGGTAGCCCTTGTTCACCAGGAAATCGAAGGAGTTGACGGTGTGCGGGGCCTTCGCGGCGTCCAGGTCGAGCGCGATGTCGCCGCAGGTCGTCGCCAGCCGCATCGTGTAGTCGGCGGACCGGTCGATCTTGAGCGCCGGCTCCTTCGGGAAGCTCAGCGGCTTCACCTTGCCGGGCGCCGCCTTCCCGCAGGGGTCCTTCGGCGGGCTGCTGGGCGACGCCGCCGCGTAGTCCTTCGTCGAGTCGTCACCGTCGAAGGCGCCCGCCGCGTACGACACCGCGCCGGCCGCCACCACCACCGCGAGCGCCCCCGCGAGCACGCCGTTGCGCAGGCGAGCCCTGCGCCGCGCGGCCTCGCGCCGCCGCTGCTGACGCTCGAACTTCTCCCGGGCGAGCTGCCGCCGCCGCTGATCGCTGCTGACCACCGGGTGATCTCCTCTTTCCGCTGCTGCCCCGGTCCTTTCGCGGGACCGCCTGAATGTGCCCCGTACCGTATATGGGTTCGCTGTGGAATCGGCAGCGCCGGTAGGCTCTGACCCACCGCGATCTCCCGACGGGGATCCGCGGTCCCTCCCACCGGACGACGAACGAAGGACGATCGTGCTCATTGCCGGGTTCCCCGCCGGGGCCTGGGGCACCAACTGCTACGTGGTCGCCCCCGCCGCAGGCGAGGAGTGCGTGATCATCGACCCGGGCCACCAGGCCGCCCAGGGAGTCGAGGACGCACTCCAGAAGCATCGGCTCAAGCCCGTCGCGGTCATCCTCACCCACGGCCACATCGACCATGTCGCCTCGGTGGTCCCGGTGTGCGGGGCGCACGACGTGCCCGCCTGGATCCACCCCTCGGACCGGTACATGATGAGCGACCCCGAGAAGGCGCTGGGCCGCTCCATCGGGATGCCGCTCATGGGCGAGCTGACGGTCGGGGAGCCCGACGACCTGCGGGAGCTGACCGACGGCGCCGAACTGAGGCTGGCCGGCCTCGACTTCTCCGTCGCGCACGCGCCGGGCCATACGAAGGGGTCGGTGACCTTCCGGATGCCCGAGACGGCCGAGATCCCCTCGGTCTTCTTCTCGGGCGACCTGCTCTTCGCCGGCTCCATCGGACGCACCGACCTGCCCGGCGGCAGCCACCCCGAGATCCTTCGGTCGCTGGCCCGCGTGTGCCTGCCGCTCGACGACTCGACCGTGGTGCTGTCCGGCCACGGCCCCCAGACATCCATCGGCCAGGAGCGCGCCACCAACCCGTATCTGCGGCAGGTGGCCGCGGCCCGTCAAGGCCACAGGGCGGACCCCACGTCCGCCCCGCGACGAGGAATGTGACGAGAGAACACCCGTGAGCACCTTCAAGGCCCCCAAGGGCACCTACGACCTGCTGCCGCCCGACTCGGCCAAGTACCTCGCGGTCCGCGAGGCGATCGCCGCGCCGCTGCGCAACTCCGGCTACGGCTACATCGAGACGCCCGGCTTTGAGAACGTCGAGCTGTTCGCGCGCGGCGTGGGCGAGTCCACCGACATCGTCACCAAGGAGATGTACGCCTTCGAGACCAAGGGCGGCGACAGGCTCGCCCTGCGCCCCGAAGGCACCGCCTCCGTGCTGCGCGCCGCGCTGGAGGGCAGCCTCCACAAGGCCGGCAACCTCCCCGTCAAGCTCTGGTACTCCGGCTCGTACTACCGCTACGAGCGCCCCCAGAAGGGCCGCTACCGCCACTTCTCCCAGGTCGGCGCCGAGGCGATCGGCGCCGAGGACCCGGCGCTCGACGCCGAGCTGATCATCCTCGCCGACCAGGCGTACCGCACGCTGGGCCTGCGGAACTTCCGCATCCTGCTCAACTCCCTGGGCGACAAGGAGTGCCGCCCCGTCTACCGGGCGGCGCTCCAGGACTTCCTGCGCGGCCTCGACCTGGACGAGGAGACACGTCGACGTGTCGACATCAACCCGCTCCGCGTCCTGGACGACAAGCGCGCCGACGTCCAGAAGCAGCTCGTGGGCGCCCCCTCGCTGCGCGACCACCTGTGCGACGCCTGCAAGGCGTACCACGAGCAGGTCCGTGAGCTGATCACGGCGGCGGGCGTCGCCTTCGAGGACGACGAGAAGCTCGTCCGCGGCCTGGACTACTACACCCGTACGACCTTCGAGTTCGTCCACGACGGCCTCGGCTCGCAGTCGGCGGTCGGCGGCGGCGGGCGCTACGACGGCCTGTCCGAGATGATCGGCGGCCCCTCGCTGCCCTCGGTGGGCTGGGCCCTCGGCGTGGACCGCACGGTGCTCGCCCTGGAGGCGGAGGGCGTCGAGCTCGAACTGCCCTCGCCCACCAGCGTCTTCGCGGTGCCGCTCGGCGACGAGGCGCGCCGCGTGCTCTTCGCCAAGGTGACCGAACTGCGCAAGGCCGGCGTCGCGGCGGACTTCAGCTACGGGGGCAAGGGCCTCAAGGGCGCGATGAAGAACGCCAACCGCAGCGGCGCCCGCTTCACCGTCGTCGCCGGTGAGCGTGACCTCGCCGAGGGCGTCGTACAGCTCAAGGACATGGAGTCCGGCGAGCAGGAAGCCGTCGCGGTGGACGAGATCGTCGCCGTCCTGAAGGGCAAGCTGGCCTGACCGGACGGGGATGTCCAACGGCCGGTGGACACACAGGTACATGCGGCACAATGTGCGTGCCCACAGGCCTCCACAAGTGACGGAACGGCGTGATGACCAAAACGATCTCGGCGCAGGACCAGGACGCGGACCACGGCGAGCGGGCGGCCGCTCCAGGCGCCGTCGGCGGGAGCCGTGGGCTGGCGCTGCTCCTGCTGATCACGGGCGCGGCCGGACTGCTCGCCGCCTGGGTCATCACGCTGGACAAGCTGGAGCTGCTGAAGGACCCGAACTTCCAGCCGGGCTGCAGCATCAACCCCATCGTCTCGTGCGGCAGCATCATGAAGAGCGAGCAGGCGGAGGTCTTCGGGTTCCCGAACCCGATGCTCGGCCTGGTCACCTACGGCATCGTGGTCTGCGTCGCCATGAGCCTGCTCGCCGGCGCCCGCTTCCCGCGCTGGTACTGGCTGACGTTCAACGCGGGCACGCTCTTCGGCGTCGGATTCTGCACCTGGCTGATGATCCAGTCGCTGTACCACATCAACGCGCTCTGCCTGTGGTGCTGCCTGGCCTGGGCCGCCACCCTGCTGATGTTCTGGTACGTCACGTCGTTCAACGTCCGCGCCGGCTTCCTGCCCGCGCCGCGCTGGGCCAAGAGCTTCCTGGCGGACTTCACCTGGGCCCTGCCCGTGATGCACATCGGCGTCATCGCGATGCTGATCCTCACGCGCTGGGGCGCCGACCTCTGGGCCTGACCCGGCCCGGGCCGCTGCCGCCCGCCCCGGTCCAGGACGAATTGTCAGTGGCGTGACATAGGGTTTTCGACGTGGAACCCGACCTGTTCACCGCCGCAGCCGAAGACCGCCAGGAGAAGGACCCCTCCAGCAGCCCCCTGGCCGTCCGGATGCGCCCGCGCACCCTCGACGAGGTCGTCGGCCAGCAGCATCTGCTGAAGCCGGGTTCCCCCCTGCGCCGCCTCGTCGGCGAGAGCGGGGGAGGCCCGGCCGGGCCGTCCTCCGTCCTCCTGTGGGGCCCGCCCGGCATCGGCAAGACGACTCTCGCGTACGTCGTCTCCAAGGCCACGAACAAGCGCTTCGTCGAGCTCTCCGCGATCACCGCGGGCGTCAAGGAAGTGCGCGCGGTCATCGACGGCGCCCGCCGGGCCATGGGCGGCCACGGCAAGGAGACCGTCCTCTTCCTCGACGAGATCCACCGCTTCAGCAAGGCCCAGCAGGACTCCCTCCTGCCGGCCGTCGAGAACCGCTGGGTGACGCTGATCGCGGCGACCACCGAGAACCCGTACTTCTCGATCATCTCCCCGCTCCTGTCCCGCTCCCTGCTGCTCACCCTCGAACCGCTCACGGACGACGACCTGCGCGACCTGCTGCGCCGGGCGGTCACCGACGAGCGGGGCCTCGGCGGTGCCGTCGAGCTGCCGCGGGAGGCCGAGGAGCACCTGCTGCGCATCGCGGGCGGCGACGCCCGGCGCGCGCTCACCGCCCTGGAGGCGGGCGCCGGCTCGGCCCTCGCCAAGGGCGAGGAGACGATCAGCCTCCAGACACTGGAGGAGTCCGTCGACCGCGCCGCGGTGACGTACGACCGCGACGGCGACCAGCACTACGACGTCGCGAGCGCCCTCATCAAGTCCATCCGCGGCTCCGACGTGGACGCGGCCCTGCACTACCTGGCCCGCATGATCGAGGCCGGCGAGGACCCCCGCTTCATCGCGCGCCGCCTGATGATCTCCGCCAGCGAGGACATCGGCCTCGCCGACCCGACCGCCCTGCCCACCGCGGTCGCCGCCGCCCAGGCCGTCGCCATGATCGGCTTCCCGGAGGCCGCGCTCACCCTGAGCCACGCCACGATCGCCCTCGCCCTGGCCCCGAAGTCGAACGCGGCGACGATCGCCATCCAGCAGGCCCAGGCCGACGTCCGCGCCGGCCTCGCCGGCCCCGTCCCGCCCCACCTGCGCGACGGCCACTACAAGGGCGCCGCCAAGCTCGGCCACGCCCAGGGGTACGTGTACCCGCACGACGTCCCCGGCGGCATCGCGGCCCAGCAGTACGGCCCGGACACCATCGAGGGCAAGCGCTACTACCGGCCCACGAGGTACGGCGCCGAGGCGCGGTACGCCGACGTGGTGGAGCGGGTCCGCGCCCGGCTCAAGGGCGAGCAGCCCGAGAGCCAGGGCCCCGGCTGAGGCACCCCGCCGCACCCGGTACACTTGCCCGAAGTGCTGCGTCCCGTGTCCGGTCTCGTACCGGCACCACCAGAACGGGACATCCAGCCGGAACCCCCGCGCCGCGAGGCACAGGGGATCCAGGAGCGTCGCGCACCGTCGAAGGTGTCGCGGGCAGCCCACCACCACCCCGGAGCCCGGGAATCGGTCGGTGGGCCACTCGCGTGCTGCACATAGTGCCCAGACCAGGGAGCGGCTGCCTCACGGCCCAGGCCCACCGGCCCAGGCCCACGGGGTTTCCCAGGCTGCGGATGCGACCTCCCCTAACCACTGGTGAAGCCGAATTCCATTGAACAGAGAGGTTGGTTCATGCCGAACCAGTCCCGCCCCAAGGTCAAGAAGTCGCGTGCTCTTGGCATCGCGCTGACCCCGAAGGCCGTCAAGTACTTCGAGGCCCGCCCCTACCCGCCGGGCGAGCACGGCCGTGGGCGCAAGCAGAACTCGGACTACAAGGTCCGTCTGCTGGAGAAGCAGCGTCTGCGCGCGCAGTACGACGTGTCCGAGCGCCAGCTCGTCCGCGCCTACGAGCGTGCCGCCAAGACGCAGGGCAAGACCGGTGAGGCCCTGGTCATCGAGCTGGAGCGTCGTCTCGACGCCCTGGTTCTGCGTTCGGGCATCGCCCGCACGATCTACCAGGCCCGCCAGATGGTCGTGCACGGCCACATCGAGGTCAACGGCGGCAAGGTCGACAAGCCGTCCTTCCGCGTCCGGCCGGACGACGTCGTCATGGTCCGCGAGCGCAGCCGCGAGAAGCCGCTGTTCCAGGTCGCGCGCGAGGGTGGCTTCGCCCCCGACGGCGAGACCCCGCGCTACCTCCAGGTGAACCTGAAGGCCCTGGCCTTCCGCCTGGACCGCGACCCGAACCGCAAGGAGATCCCCGTGATCTGCGACGAGCAGCTCGTCGTCGAGTACTACGCCCGCTGACCCGGACGTAGCTCACCCTGCTTCAGCCCGTCGCCGCTCCGCCCTTCCGGGCGGGGCAGGCGGCGGGTTCGCTCGTTCCCGGGCTCGGTGCGCAGGGCCCTGGCCACCGCCGCCCGCAGACCGAGCCCCGCGCCCGTGCGCACGCACTCCTCGTACCGCTCGTCGCCGAGCGCCGCGCGGGCCTTCTCCTCGCACAGCACGTGCGGCGCCCCGAAGTGGTCCGAACCAAACAGCGGCAGCCCCACCGAGGGCCAGACGCGCGACGCCGCGCCCTGCAGCACCGCCGCCTCCGCCGGATCGCCCTCCGCCGCCGTGAACAGCGCGAGCAGCTCCATGGACAGCACCGTGCCCAGCAGATCGTGGAAGCGGTGGTCGAGATCGAGGGACTCGGCGAGCAGCTCACGCGCCCGCCCCCTCTCGCCGCGGGTCCAGGCCGCGTACCCGAGGACGTAGAGGGCGTAGGCGAGGGCCCAGCGCTCGCCGTGGTCCGCACAGACGCGGCGCACCTCCTCGCACAGCTCCACCGCGCCGGCCAGCTCGCCGCGGAACGCCAGGGCCATGGCCAGCTCGACCTGGCCCATCAGGACGTTGCTGTTCAGCTCACCGATCTCGCGGTAGCGCTCCAGTGCCGAGCGCAGCAGCCGCTCCGCACGCGGGATGTCGTCCGTGACCAGGGCCAGGCAGCCGATGCGGTGCTCGGCGTAGGCCGCCGCGATCGCGCTGCCGGAACGCTCGGCGCCGTCGCGGCAGGCGTGCAGCGCTCCCAGGGCGGCGACCGTGTCCCCCTGGAGCACCGCCACATAGCCGAGCACCCACAGCGTCTTGAGCCGCGAGTCCTCGTGGCCGCCGTCCAGCTCCAGTGCCCGGTCGAGCCAGTGCCTGCCCTCCGCCAGGCGCCCGCAGCCCACCCAGCAGAACCACAGCGTGCCCGCGAGGTACTGCCCCAGGTGGGCCTCGCCCGGCTCGGTCAGGCAGAACTCCAGCGCCGCCCGCACATTGGGCAGCTCGACGTCGACGAGGGCGGCGACCTCCTCCTGGCGCGGGGAGAACCACTCCAGCTCGCACCAGGTGGCGAGCCCCATGTACCAGTCGCGGTGCCTGCGCCGCAGCCGGGTGGCCTCGCCCGCCGCCGCCAGCCAGTCGGCGCCGTACGCCCGCACCGTGTCGAG
Source organism: Streptomyces sp. NPDC034037 (assembly GCF_055575715.1). NCBI lineage: Bacteria > Bacillati > Actinomycetota > Actinomycetes > Kitasatosporales > Streptomycetaceae > Streptomyces > Streptomyces sp. NPDC034037. The sequence goes on from NZ_JBVISC010000007.1 coordinate 376,066, forward strand.
CATGCGGTAGCGCACGCCCGCCGGGCCCTCCTCGCGGTTCACCACGGACTGCGCGAGCAGTTCGTCCAGTACGCCGAGGACCTCGTCGGCCCGCAGTCCGTCCCCGGCGCAGATGTACTCGACGGCCTCCAGGTCGAACTGCCCCGCGAACACCGAGAGCCGCGACCACAGGAGCCGCTCCCTGGGCGCGCACAGCTCGTGGCTCCAGCCGATGGCCGTCCGCAGCGTCTGGTGGCGGAGCGGCACATCGCGCCGGGCGCCGGTCAGCAGCCGGAAGCGGTCGTCGAGCCGGGCGAGCAGTTGCGCGGGGGAGAGCGCCCGCAGCCGGCCCGCCGCCAGTTCGACCGCGAGCGGGATGCCGTCCAGGCGCCGGCACAGCTCCAGCACGTCCGCGCGGTTGCCGTCGTCCACGGCGAAGCGGGGCAGGCCGGCCGCCGCCCGGTCGGCGAACAGCGCCGCCGCGTCCTGTTCCGGCAGCGGCGCGAGGGCGATGAGCCGCTCGCCGCCGGTCTCCAGCGGTCTGCGCCCCACCGCGAGCACCCGCAGCCCGGGGGAGTGCACGAGCAGATCCCGCACCAGCGAGGCGCAGGCGTCCACGAGGTGCTCGAAGCCGTCCACGACCAGGAGCACGTCCCGCTCCGCGAGGTGCTCGCGCAGCACCTGACGCGGCGGCCGGCTCGTGTGGTCGGTCAGCCCCAGGGCCTCGGCGACGGCGTGCTCCACCAGCTCCGCGTCCCGCAGCGGCGTCAGGTCCACCAGCCAGGCGCCGTCGCGCGGCCGGACCCCCGCGGCCGCCCGCACGGCAAGCCGCGACTTCCCGACCCCGCCGACGCCGGTCACGGTGACCAGCCGGCCGGCCTCCAACGCCGCGGCCAGCTCGGTCAGTTCGGCGGTGCGCCCGATGAAGGCGTTGAGCTCCAGCGGGAGATTGCCGGGTTGAGAGCGTCGCATGGGGTACGGAGCGTACTCATCCGCGTGCGGTCCGTACAATCACCGGGCCCGTTCCCGTGACAGTCCCGGTGACAGCGCGCGGAATGCGGTACAGACGCGAGGCCCCGGCGCGATAGGGTCGGGGGACGACTTTTCGATGTTCAGGGACGATGTCTCAGGGAGCGGTGCCAAGTGTCCGGTGGAGAGGTTGCCGGGATCCTGGTGGCCGTCTTCTGGGCGATCCTGGTCTCCTTCCTCGCGGTGGCGCTCGCGAGGCTGGCCCAGACGCTCAGGGCGACCACCAAGCTCGTCGCGGACGTGACCGAGCAGGCGGTCCCGCTGCTGGCCGACGCCTCCACCGCGGTGCGCTCCGCGCAGACGCAGATCGAGCGCGTCGACGCCATCGCCTCCGACGTCCAGGAGGTCACGTCGAACGCCTCGGCGCTGTCCACGACGGTCGCCTCCACCTTCGGCGGCCCGCTCGTCAAGGTGGCCGCGTTCGGATACGGCGTCCGCCGGGCCATCAGCCGCAAGGCCGACCCCGAAATGAACGACATGCCCGCCAAGCCGTCCCGTCGTACGGTGATCGTGGGCCGTACCGTCCCCTCCGCACGGCGGAGGAAGCGGGACAACCGGAATATGAGGGACTGACGCAGCGATGTTCCGCCGCACGTTCTGGTTCACCGCGGGCGCAGCCGCCGGCGTATGGGCCACCACCAAGGTCAACCGCAAGCTCAAGAAGCTCACGCCCGAGAGCCTGGCCGCGCAGGCGGCGAACAAGGCGATCGAGGCGGGCCACAAGCTGAAGGACTTCGCGCTCGACGTCCGCGACGGCATGCTCGAACGCGAGGCCGAGCTGGGCGAGGCCCTCGGCCTCAACCGCCACCCCGACGCCGAACTGCCGCCCGGGCGCCGCTTCGCGGTCATCGAGAACCACAGCAACAAGAACACCGACAAGAAGACGCTGTACGTCGAGAAGTCTCCGAACACGACGTACTCGTACAACCGGAATGAGGACCACTGATGGAGTCGGCTGAAATCCGCCGCCGCTGGCTGAGCTTCTTCGAGGAGCGCGGGCACACCGTCGTCCCTTCGGCGTCGCTCATCGCGGACGACCCGACTCTGCTGCTGGTCCCCGCCGGCATGGTGCCCTTCAAGCCCTACTTCCTGGGCGAGGTCAAGCCGCCCGGCCCGCGCGTCACCAGCGTGCAGAAGTGCGTGCGCACCCCCGACATCGAAGAGGTCGGCAAGACCACCCGGCACGGCACGTTCTTCCAGATGTGCGGCAACTTCTCCTTCGGCGACTACTTCAAGGAAGGCGCCATCGAGCTGGCCTGGGAGCTGCTCACCGGCTCCGTGGCCGACGGCGGCTTCGGCCTCGACCCCGAGCGCCTGTGGATCACGGTCTACCTCGACGACGACGAGGCCGAGCGGATCTGGCGCGACAAGATCGGCGTCCCCGCCGAGCGCATCCAGCGCCTGGGCAAGAAGGACAACTTCTGGTCCATGGGCGTCCCCGGCCCCTGCGGCCCCTGCTCCGAGATCAACTACGACCGCGGCCCCGAGTTCGGCGTCGAGGGCGGCCCGGCCGTCAACGACGAGCGGTACGTGGAGATCTGGAACCTGGTCTTCATGCAGTACGAGCGCGGCGCCGGTGACGGCAAGGAGGACTTCCCGATCCTCGGCGAGCTCCCGTCGAAGAACATCGACACGGGCCTTGGCCTGGAGCGCCTCGCCATGATCCTGCAGGGCGTACAGAACATGTACGAGACCGACACCCTGCGCGTCGTGATGGAGAAGGCCACCGAGCTGACCGGCGTGCGCTACGGCGCCGAGCACGGCTCGGACGTCTCCCTGCGCGTGGTCGCCGACCACATCCGTACGTCCGCCATGCTCATCGGCGACGGCGTCACCCCCGGCAACGAGGGCCGCGGATACGTCCTGCGCCGCATCATGCGCCGCGCCATCCGCAACATGCGCCTGCTCGGCGCCACCGGCCCGGTGGTCCAGGAGCTCATCGACGTCGTGATCAACACGATGGGGCAGCAGTACCCCGAGCTGCTCACCGACCGCAAGCGCATCGAGACCGTCGCCCTCGCCGAGGAGGGCGCGTTCCTCAAGGCCCTCAAGGGCGGCACGAACATCCTCGACACGGCCGTCACCGAGACCAAGGCCGCCGGCGGCAAGGTCCTCTCCGGCGACAAGGCGTTCCTGCTGCACGACACGTGGGGCTTCCCGATCGACCTCACCCTGGAGATGGCCGCCGAACAGGGCCTGTCCGTGGACGAGGACGGCTTCCGCCGCCTGATGAAGGAGCAGCGGGACCGCGCCAAGGCCGACGCCAAGGCCAAGAAGACCGGCCACGCCGATCTGCACGCCTACCGCGAGATCGCCGACACCGCGGGCGCCACCGACTTCACCGGCTACTCCCTCACCGAGAACGAGGCCGTGATCGTCGGCCTGCTGGTCAACGGCGTCTCCTCGCCCGCCGCCACCGAGGGCGACGAGGTCGAGATCGTCCTGGACCGCACCCCCTTCTACGCCGAGGGCGGCGGCCAGATCGGTGACACCGGCCGGATCCGCCTGGACAGCGGCGCCCTCGTGGAGATCCGCGACGTGCAGAAGCCGGTCCCCGGCGTGCACGTCCACAAGGGAGTCGTGCAGGTCGGCGAGATCACCGTCGGCGCCCCGGTGTGGGCCTCGATCGACGCGCACCGCCGCCGCGCCATCGCCCGCGCCCACTCCGCCACGCACCTCACCCACCAGGCGCTGCGCGACGCGCTCGGCCCCACGGCCGCCCAGGCCGGTTCGGAGAACCAGCCCGGCCGCTTCCGCTTCGACTTCGGTTCGCCCTCCGCCGTGCCCACGGCCGTGATGACGGACGTCGAGCAGAAGATCAACGAGGTCCTCGCCCACGAGCTGGACGTCCAGGCCGAGGTCATGTCGATCGACGAGGCCAAGAAGCAGGGCGCCATCGCCGAGTTCGGCGAGAAGTACGGCGAGCGCGTGCGCGTGGTGACCATCGGCGACTTCTCCAAGGAGCTGTGCGGCGGTACGCACGTGCACAACACCGCCCAGCTCGGCCTGGTGAAGCTGCTCGGCGAGTCCTCCATCGGCTCCGGTGTGCGCCGCATCGAGGCCCTGGTCGGCGTCGACGCCTACAACTTCCTCGCCAAGGAGCACACGGTCGTCGCCCAGCTCCAGGAGCTGGTCAAGGGCCGCTCCGAGGAGCTGCCCGAGAAGATCTCCGGCATGCTCGCCAAGCTGAAGGACGCCGAGAAGGAGATCGAGAAGTTCCGCGCGGAGAAGGTCCTCCAGGCCGCCGCCGGTCTCGTCCAGGGCGCCAAGGACGTCCGCGGTGTCGCCGTCGTCACCGGCCAGGTGCCGGACGGCACGGGCGCCGACGACCTGCGCAGGCTCGTCCTCGACGTGCGCGGCCGCATCCCCGGCGACCGCCCGGCGGTCGTGGCCCTCTTCACCACGGCCAACGGCAAGCCGCTCACGGTCATCGCCACCAACGAGGCCGCCCGTGAGCGCGGCCTCAAGGCCGGCGACCTGGTCCGTACCGCCGCCAAGACCCTCGGCGGCGGTGGCGGCGGCAAGCCGGACGTCGCCCAGGGCGGCGGCCAGAACCCGGCCGCCATCGGCGACGCCATCGCCGCCGTCGAGCGCCTCGTCACCGAGACGGCCTGATGACCGAGCCCGCCCGGGGCATGCGCAGGGGCCGACGTCTCGCCGTCGACGTCGGTGACGCCCGGATCGGGGTCGCCTCGTGCGACCCCGACGGGATCCTCGCCACACCGGTCGAGACGGTGCCGGGCCGCGATGTCCCGGCCGCCCAGCGCCGGTTGCGGCAGCTGGTCGAGGAGTACGAGCCGATCGAGATCGTCGTCGGCCTCCCTCGTTCCCTGAACGGGCGCGAGGGGCCGGCGGCCGCGAAGATCCGCGCGTTCACCCGGGACCTCGCCCGCATGGTCGCCCCCGTCCCGGTGCGGCTGGTGGACGAGCGGATGACCACGGTGACGGCCAGTCAGGGCCTGCGCGCCTCGGGCGTGAAGTCCAAGAAGGGCAGGTCCGTCATCGACCAGGCGGCCGCGGTGATCATCCTTCAGCAGGCCCTGGAGTCCGAACGGGCGTCAGGGAAGGCACCCGGCGAGGGCGTCGAAGTGGTCATCTGATCGCGATACGGTAACGTTCCGCGCGATGCGGCGGTGTTCGAACAGCTGCCGCACAGCATCAAGAGGCGGAACGGTTGCCCGGCCATCCCAACGGCGGCCCCGCCTCGCGGCATGTAGGGGATCGATGACTGAGTATGGCCGGGGCCCAGGCTCCCAACCGTGGCATCCGGAGGACCCGTTGTACGGGGACGGCGGATGGGCAGGACAGCAGCCCGCGGGCGGGCAGTCCGGCTACGGCGGCCAGGAGCAGTACCAGCAGCCGCACCAGCATCAGCAGCCGCAGCATCAGCAGCCGCAGCAGCACGGGCAGTCCCAGCAGTCGCAGTACGGCGGCGACTGGAACACCGGTCAGCAGGCCGGTTACGACCAGTCGGCCCACGACGGCGGTCAGCAGCGGTACGAGGGCGACCCGGCGCAGCAGTACAACGGCGGGCACGACTCCCACAGCGCTGGCTGGGACGCCGGGCAGCAGGAGCAGGTCCCCTACGCCGGCGACCCGATGGACCCCTACGGCGGCCGGCAGCCCGGCTACGGCCAGGAGAGCCCCGACTACTACGCCACGCCCGAGGCCTACGCGCCGCCGGAGCCGCCCGGCCGCCGACGGGCTCCGGAGCCGGACCCCGAGGGCGACTGGGACCCGGGGCCCGACCAGGGCGAGCACGCTTTCTTCGCGGGCGGCGACGACGAGGACGGCGAGGAGCCCGGCCGCCGCGGTGACCGGCGCGGGGGACGCGGCGGCAAGAAGCAGAAGAAGCGCCGCAACGGCTGCGCCTGCCTGGTCGTGACGCTCGTCTTCGCGGGCGGCCTCGGCGGCGTCGGCTACTTCGGATACCAGTTCTACCAGGACCGCTTCGGCACGGCCCCGGACTACGCGGGCGACGGCTCGGGCAAGGTCACCGTCGACATCCCCAAGGACGCCGGCGGTTACGAGATCGGCGCCAAGCTGAAGGCGGCCGGCGTCGTCAAGAGCGTCGACGCCTTCGTCTCCGCCCAGGGCAAGCACCCGCAGGGGCAGACCATCCAGGCGGGCGTCTACACGCTCAAGAAGGAGATGTCCGCCGCGAGCGCGGTCAAGCTGATGCTCAGCCCCAAGAGCCGCAGCAATCTCATCATTCCCGAGGGCCGCAGGAACCAGTGGGTCTACGGCGAGATCGACCGGCGCCTGGAATTGGCGAAGGGCACCACGGAAAAGGTCGCCAAGACCGAATGGAAGACCCTCGGACTTCCCAAGTGGGCCAATACCAACAAGGACATCAAGGACCCGCTGGAAGGATTCCTCTTCCCCGCCAGCTATCCCGTCGCCAAGGGCCAGAAGCCCGCGGACGTCCTGCGCAAGATGGTCGCCCAGGCCAATGAGAAGTACGAGGAACTGGACCTGGCCTCGAAGGCCGGCGAGCTGAATCTGAAGGACCCGCTACAGGTCCTGACGGTGGCGAGCCTGGTCCAGGCGGAGGGCAAGCACAAGCACGACTTCGAGAAGGTCGCGACGGTCGTCTACAACCGCCTGAAGCCCGACAACACCGAGACCTACGGCCTGTTGGACTTCGACTCCACGGTGAACTACCTCAAGGGCGAGTCCAAGCTCGCCACCGGTTCGGTCGACGAGCTGCGCAAGATCAAGGACCCGTACAACACCTACAAGATCAAGGGTCTGCCGCCCGGACCGATCAGCAACCCCGGTGAGGTGGCGCTGCTCTCCGCACTCCACCCGGCCAAGGGGGACTGGTACTACTTCGTCTCGGTCAGCGAGGACAAGACGCTCTTCGCCGAGACGAACGAAGAGCAGAACCGCAACCGCGAGAAATACCTGAAGGGGCAATGAGCGCGCACCAGCGTCGAGCCGCCGTGCTCGGCTCCCCGATCGGCCACTCCCTCTCACCGGTACTGCACGGCGCCGCTTATGCGGAGCTGGGGCTGACCGACTGGACGTACGACCGTTTCGAGATCGACGAGGCGGCGCTGCCCGAATTCCTCGGGGAAATCGGCCCGGAATGGGCGGGGCTCTCCCTGACGATGCCGTTGAAGCGGGCGATCATTCCGCTGCTCGACGAGATCAGCGACACCGCCGCCTCGGTGGAAGCCGTGAACACCGTGGTGTTCACCGAGGACGGCCGCAAGGTCGGGGACAACACCGACGTCCCCGGCATGGTCGCCGCGCTGCGCGAACACGGCATCGAGCAGGTCGACTCTGCCGCGATCCTCGGCGCCGGCGCCACCGCCTCCTCCGCGCTCGCCGCCCTCGCGCGGATCTGCACGGGCGAGGTCGTCGCCTACGTACGCAGTGACGCGCGCGCCGCCGAGATGCGGCAGTGGGGCGAGCGGCTCGACGTGGAGGTCAGGACCGAGGACTGGGAGGACGCCAGAGAGGCGCTGAGCGCACCGCTGGTGATCGCCACGACCCCGGCGGGCGCCACGGACGCGCTGGCCGCCCTGGTGCCCGAGCGCCCGGCGACCCTCTTCGACGTGCTGTACGAGCCGTGGCCCACGACGCTCGCGGCCCGCTGGTCGGCGTACGGCGGAGCGGTCGTCGGCGGACTCGACCTGCTCGTGCACCAGGCGGTGCTCCAGGTCGAGCAGATGACCGGCCGCACCCCCGCGCCGCTGGACGCCATGCGCAGGGCGGGGGAACACGCGCTCGCCGAGCGGTAGCCCTCGGGGGGATGACGCCGTGTCCGCGAGGTGGGCGCGGCGTCCGCCTGGTGGACCGGAGGCCGGGAGCGCCCCGCGGACGTGGGAGGATCGGGGCGGCGGGCCAGGGCCGCGCACCCGGCCGCGCCGTCGAAGACCGCAGTTCCAGGCGCGAGCATGAGGAGCACCGTTGAGCAAGTTGCGCTGGCTGACCGCTGGGGAGTCCCACGGACCCGCACTTGTCGCCACGCTGGAGGGACTTCCCGCCGGCGTGCCGATCACCACGGACATGGTGGCGGACCACCTGGCCCGGCGGCGGCTCGGCTATGGACGCGGCGCCCGCATGAAGTTCGAGCGTGACGAGGTCACCTTCCTCGGCGGCGTGCGGCACGGCCTGACCATGGGCTCGCCGGTGGCGATCATGGTCGGCAACACCGAGTGGCCCAAGTGGGAGCAGGTCATGGCGGCCGACCCGGTCGACCCCGAGATCCTGGCCGACCTGGCCCGCAACGCCCCGCTGACCCGCCCCCGCCCCGGCCACGCCGACCTCGCCGGCATGCAGAAGTACGGCTTCGACGAGGCCCGGCCGATCCTGGAGCGCGCCTCCGCCCGCGAGACCGCGGCCCGCGTCGCACTCGGCGCCGTCGCCCGCTCCTACCTCAAGGAGACGGCCGGCATCGAGATCGTCAGCCACGTCACCGAACTGGCGGCCGCCAAGGCGCCCTACGGCCTCTACCCGACCCCCGCGGACGTCGAGAGGCTCGACGCCGACCCGGTGCGCTGCCTGGACGCCGACGCGTCGAAGGCGATGGTCGCCGAGATCGACCAGGCCCACAAGGACGGCGACACCCTCGGCGGCGTCGTCGAAGTGCTCGCCTACGGCGTGCCCGTCGGCCTCGGCTCGCACGTGCACTGGGACCGGCGGCTCGACGCGCGGCTCGCCGCCGCCCTCATGGGCATCCAGGCCATCAAGGGCGTCGAGGTCGGCGACGGCTTCGACCTCGCGCGCGTGCCCGGCTCCAAGGCGCACGACGAGATCGTCACCACCGAGGACGGCATCAAGCGCACCTCGGGCCGCTCCGGCGGCACCGAGGGCGGCCTGACCACCGGGGAGCTGCTGCGCGTCCGCGCCGCGATGAAGCCCATCGCGACCGTGCCGCGCGCCCTCGCCACCATCGACGTGGCCACCGGCGAGGCCGCCAAGGCGCACCACCAGCGCTCCGACGTGTGCGCCGTCCCCGCCGCCGGCATCGTCGCCGAGGCCATGGTCGCGCTCGTCCTCGCCGACGCCGTCGCCGAGAAGTTCGGCGGCGACAGCGTCCCCGAGACCCGGCGGAACGTGCGCTCCTACCTCGACAACCTCCAGATCCGGTGACCGGCCCGCAGATCGTTCTCGTCGGCCCCATGGGCGTGGGCAAGACCACGGTCGGCGAGCTGCTCGCCGACCGGCTCGCCGTCGCCTTCCGGGACACCGACGCCGACATCGTCGCCGCCCAGGGCCGCGAGATCGCGGACATCTTCGTCGACGAGGGCGAGCCGTACTTCCGCGACCTGGAGCGGCGGGCCGTGCGCGCCGCCGTCGAGGAGCACAGCGGCGTCCTCGCACTCGGCGGGGGCGCGATCCTCGACGCGTCGACGCGCGCGCTGCTCGCCCCGCACCCCGTCGTCTACCTCTCGATGGACGTCGAGGAGGCCGTCAAGCGGACCGGCCTCAACCAGGCGCGCCCGCTGCTGGCGGTCAACCCGCGCAAGCAGTGGCGCGAGCTGATGGACGCCCGCCGCCGGCTGTACACCGAAGTCGCCCGCGCGGTCGTCGCCACCGACGGCCGCACCCCCGAAGAGGTCGCCCAGGCGGTCCTCGACGCACTGGAGTTGAAGGAAGCATGACGACGGAGCAGACCCCCACCCGAATCCACGTCGGCGCCACCGCCGGAACGGATGCGTACGAGGTCCTGGTCGGTCGGCAGCTCCTCGGCGAGCTGCCCGCACTCATCGGCGGCCAGGTCAAGCGGGTCGCCGTGATCCACCCCGAGGCGCTCGCCGAGACCGGCGACGCGCTGCGCCAGGACCTCGCCGACCAGGGGTACGAGGCCGTCGCCATCCAGGTGCCCAACGCCGAGGAGGCCAAGACGGCCGAGGTCGCCGCGTACTGCTGGAAGGCCCTTGGCCAGTCCGGCTTCACGCGCAGCGACCTCATCGTCGGCGTCGGCGGCGGTGCCACGACTGACCTCGCCGGGTTCGTGGCGGCGACCTGGCTGCGCGGGGTGCGCTGGATCGCCGTCCCGACCACGGTGCTCGGCATGGTGGACGCGGCTGTCGGCGGCAAGACCGGCATCAACACCGCCGAGGGCAAGAACCTCGTGGGCTCCTTCCACCCGCCGGCCGGGGTCCTGTGCGACCTCGCGGCGCTCGACTCGCTCCCGGTGAACGACTACGTCTCCGGGCTCGCGGAGATCATCAAGGCCGGCTTCATCGCCGACCCGGTGATCCTCGAACTCATCGAGGCCGACCCGCAGGCGGCCCGCACGCCCGCGGGCCCGCACACCGCCGAGCTGATCGAGCGCTCCATCAGGGTCAAGGCCGAGGTCGTCTCCGGAGACCTCAAGGAGGCGGGCCTGCGCGAGATCCTGAACTACGGTCACACCCTCGCGCACGCCATCGAGAAGAACGAGCGCTACAAGTGGCGCCACGGCGCCGCGGTCTCCGTGGGCATGCTCTTCGCCGCCGAACTCGGCCGACTGGCCGGACGCCTGGACGACGCGACGGCCGACCGGCACCGCACCGTCCTGGAGTCGGTCGGGCTCCCCCTGACCTACCGCTACGACCAGTGGCCCAAGCTTCTGGAGACCATGAAGGTCGACAAGAAGTCCCGCGGTGACCTGCTGCGCTTCATCGTTCTGGACGGCCTCGGCAAGCCGACCGTCCTGGAGGGCCCGGACCCGGCGGTGCTGCTCGCCGCGTACGGCGAAGTGGGCGAGTAGCCCGCCGCCGTGGCCCCGGTATCCGGCCACGGGCACTTCACGGCCTCCCCGGCCGTTCACACAACGGCGGCCGGGGACGGTACCGTTCGGTAACGGGCGGCCCGGCCGCCGCCCGACCAGCGTCAGTCGCACGAGACGGAGTGGCACCGGATGCAGCACGCAGTGGGGACTCCGCTGCCGCCGCCCCATCAGCCGGGGCACGGACCGGCCACCGGCTGGTCGCCGGCCGCACATCACCCGGGCGCTCCGCCGCCGGGCACCGCCCCCCAGGGCGCCCCGCACCCGGGCGCCGCCCCGCCGCCGGGTCCACCGCACCCGCCCGCCCCGGGCTTCGTCGCGGGCGGCCCCGCGCCCCGGGCACCGGGCCAGAGCCCGCCCCAGGCACCGGGCGGGGCACCGGCGACCCTCCAGCTGGGCCACGGCCCCGTGCCGCCGAACCCGGACACCACCGGGCACGTCCAGCTGCCGCCCGGCGGCCCCGTCGCGATGCCGAGCCCGCCGCCGGACATGGCGCAGGCCGACACCGGCGCGACCACGCTCGCCGTGCTGCTCATCGGCCCCGCGGGCGCGGGCAAGACGAGCGTCGCCAAGTTCTGGGCCGAGCACCGCCGCGTGCCGACGGCCCACATCAGCCTCGACGACGTACGCGAATGGGTGCGCTCCGGGTTCGCCGACCCCCAGTCGGGGTGGAACGACCACTCGGAGGCCCAGTACCGCCTGGCCCGCCGCACCTGCGGCTTCGCCGCGCGGAACTTCCTGGCGAACGGCATATCGTGCGTCCTCGACGACGCGGTCTTCCCCGACCGCCCGGTCGTCGGCCTCGGCGGCTGGAAGCGGCACGTGGGCCCCGGACTGCTGCCCGTGGTCCTCCTGCCCGGCCTGGAGATCGTCCTGGAGCGCAACGCCGAGCGCAGCGGCAACCGCCGCCTCACCGACGAGGAAGTGGCCCGCATCCACGGCCGCATGGCCGGCTGGTACGGCTCCGGCCTGCCCATCATCGACAACTCCCAGCTGGACGTCCCCGCCACGGCCCGCGTCCTGGACGAGGTCCTCGCCCGGGCCATCACGAGCCCGCCGCAGTGGTAGCGCGCGGGCCCGCCGCGGCCGCGTACTGAGGGCCACCGCCCGGTCGGACGCGCTGGCCGGGCCGGGGTGCGCCCGCGCTCATAGGCTCGCCCCATGTCTGAGGTCTACGCGATCCGCAGAGAGCGGGTGAGGGAGCGGTGCGCCGCCGGCGGGGGTGCCGCGGCGCTGGTCTCCCGGCCCGCGAACGTCCGCTACCTCGCCGGGACGGCCCCCGAGGGCGCCGTGCTGCTCATCGGCGAGGACGAGGACGTCCTGCTGTGCGGGCGTCCCCCCGGCGAGCAGCCGGGCGAGGGGCGGCCCGACGAGGCGCTGCGCACCCGGCTGCTGCCCGTGCCGGGCGCCGATCCGGCCGTGGCGGGGGCGAAGCTGGCCGCCGCCGGGGGAGCGGAGTCGCTGGCCGTGGAGGAGCACCACCTGACCGTCGCCCGGCACCGGGCGCTCGGCTCGGTCGCGCCCCGGCTCCGGCTGGTGGACCTCGGCGGGGCGGTGGAACAGCTGCGGTACGTCAAGGACGAGGAGGAGATCTCCTGCCTGCGGATCGCCGCGGAGATCGCCGACCAGGCGCTGGGCGAGCTGCTGGAGTCGATCCTCGTCGGCCGCACGGAGCGGCATCTGGCGCTGGAGCTGGAGCGGCGGCTGGTGGACCACGGCGCGGACGGCCCGGCCTTCCCCACCTCGGTCGGCACGGGACCTCACTCCGGCCGGGGCGGCCACCGGCCCTCGGACCGGCGGGTGGAGGAGGGCGACTTCCTCTCCGTCTGCCTGGGGGCGAGCTACCGCGGATACCGGTCCGAGATCGGGCGCACGTTCGTCATCGGAACCTCGCCCGCGGACTGGCAGATCGAGCTGTACGACCTCGTCTTCGCCGCTCAACGGGCGGGCAGGGAGGCCCTCGTACCCGGTGCGGCCTGCCGTGACGTGGACCGGGCGGCACGTCAGGTGCTGACCGCCGCGGGGCACGCGGACGGCCTTCCTCCACTGACCGGACACGGTGTGGGGCTCGAAATCGACGAGGACCCGCAGCTGGCGCCCTCGGCCATGGGTAAACTGGACGCTTGCGTGCCGGTCACCGTCGAACCGGGGGTTCACCTCCCTGGCCGGGGTGGTGTCCGGATCGATGACACGCTCGTCGTGCGCCCCGAGGCGGACGGCGGACCCGAGCTACTCACCATCACGACCAAGGAACTGCTCGCGCTCTAGCGCGCGTGCCCGACCGGGGTCGTCCACCAGTCAGTCAGTGCAGGAGATTGAAGCAACCGTGGCTTCCACGAACGACCTCAAGAACGGCCTGGTGCTCAAGCTCGAAGGCGGCCAGCTCTGGTCCGTCGTCGAGTTCCAGCACGTCAAGCCCGGCAAGGGCCCGGCCTTCGTGCGCACCAAGCTCAAGAACGTGCTCTCCGGCAAGGTCGTCGACAAGACGTTCAACGCCGGCGTCAAGGTCGAAACGGCCACGATCGACAAGCGTGACATGCAGTTCTCCTACATGGACGGCGAGTACTTCGTCTTCATGGACATGGAGACCTACGACCAGCTGCACATCGACAAGAAGGCCGTCGGCGACGCCGCCAACTTCCTGATCGAGGGCTTCACCGCCACGGTCGCGCAGCACGAGGGCTCGGTGCTCTTCGTCGAGCTGCCCGCCGCCGTCGAGCTGACCATCCAGGAGACCGAGCCGGGCGTCCAGGGCGACCGCTCCACGGGCGGCACCAAGCCCGCCATCCTGGAGACCGGCCACCAGATCAACGTGCCGCTCTTCATCACCACCGGCGAGAAGATCAAGGTCGACACCCGTGACAGCAGCTACCTCGGCCGGGTGAACAGCTAACCGTGGCTGCTCGTAACACGGCCCGCAAGCGCGCCTTCCAGATCCTCTTCGAGGCGGACCAGCGCGGAACGGACGTCCTGACGGTCCTCGCCGACTGGGTGCGCCACTCGCGGTCCGACACCCGGCAGCCGCCGGTGAGCGAGTACACGATGGAACTCGTCGAGGGGTACGCGGAGCACGAGCGCCGCATCGACGAGCTCATCTCGCAGTACGCCGTCGGATGGACCCTGGACCGCATGCCGGTCGTCGACCGGAACATCATCCGGCTCGGCGCCCACGAACTGGTCTGGGTCGACGCGACGCCCGACGCGGTGGTCATCGACGAGGCGGTCCAGCTCGCCAAGGAGTTCTCCACCGACGAGTCGCCGGCCTTCGTCAACGGCCTGCTCGGACGCTTCAAGGACCTGAAGCCGTCCCTGCGCCGCGACGAGGCGTAAGACGTCCCCGTACGTCACACGAGGGGCCCACAGCGCAATGCTGCGGGCCCTTCGGTATACCCGGACCAGGCGGCGCCTTTCACCGGCGTCCGCATTTCCCGGCTCATCGCGCCGGAAATACGAAGACCGCCGGGATGGCCGCGGCCTTTTGGCTGCGGCCATCCCGGCGGCACGTTTCTGCTGAGGTGTCCCGCGGGGGATCAGACCTCTTCGTGGGCGACGGCGCGGCGCGCGTCCGCGTCCAGCACGCCCCAGCTGATGAGCTGCTCGGTCAGGACCGAGGGGGACTGGTCGTAGATGACGGCGAGGGTGCGCAGGTCGTCCTGGCGGATCGAGAGCACCTTGCCGTTGTAGTCACCGCGCTGCGACTGGATCGTGGCGGCGTACCGCTGGAGCGGGCCCGCCTTCTCGGCCGGCACGTGGGCGAGGCGCTCCAGGTCGAGGACCAGCTTCGGCGGCGGCTCGGCGGCGCCACCGGGCGCCGTGCCGGGAAGGAGCTCCTGCACGGGGACGCCGTAGAAGTCCGCCAGCTCGGCGAGGCGCTGCACGGTCACGGCACGGTCACCGCGCTCGTACGACCCCACGACGACCGCCTTCCAGCGTCCCTGGGACTTCTCCTCGACACCGTGGAGGGAAAGGCCCTGCTGGGTACGGATCGCGCGGAGCTTGGCCCCGAGCTGCTTGGCGTATTCGCTGGACATATAGCTCCCCGGACGCTGCGACAATCATGCGGCTCCGCCGCGTGGCTGGTAACTCACTGTGAGGTTACGCAGCGTTACTTGGCTGCGTCAAGCCGAATGGTCCGTACCGCCCCTTCGGTGGAGGCCGATGACGTGGTCGCTCATCAGTACTGGTACTGTGGATGGCGCAATTTCGACGTCCTTTAACGTCCGTCCCGTGAGGCGGAGAAGGAGGTCCGTTTCATATGGACACGCAAGGCTCCAAAGACCCGACCGTCGCGCGCCCCGTTCTCGAAGGGCCCGACATCGCACGGGTGTTGACCCGTATCGCCCACGAGATCGTCGAGCGCGCCAAGGGCGCCGACGACGTGGTCCTCCTCGGCATTCCCACCCGCGGCGTCTTCCTCGGCCGCCGGCTCGCCGAGAAGCTCGAGGAGATCACCGGCCGCAAGATCCCGGTCGGCTCCCTCGACATCACCATGTACCGCGACGACCTGCGCATGCACCCGCCGCGTGCGCTGGCCCGCACCGACATCCCCGGTGACGGCATCGACGGCCGCCTGGTCGTCCTCGTCGACGACGTGCTCTTCTCCGGCCGCACCATCCGGGCCGCCCTCGACGCGCTGAACGACATCGGGCGTCCGCGCGCGGTGCAGCTCGCCGTGCTCGTCGACCGCGGCCACCGCGAACTGCCCATCCGCGCCGACTACGTGGGCAAGAACCTCCCCACGTCGCTGCGGGAGACGGTCAAGGTCCAGCTCACCGAGGAGGACGGCCGCGACGCCGTGCTGCTCGGCGCCAAGCCCGCCGCCGCCTGAAGAGTCCGGCTTCCTCCCTCGCGGGCTTCTGGGGCACACCCCTGTGCGCCCGCGTGCCCGCAGACCTCCACACACCGGAGTACACCCCGATGATGCGACACCTCATCTCGGCCGCCGACCTCTCCCGCGACGACGCCGTCCTCATCCTCGACACGGCCGAGGAGATGGCACGCGTCGCCGACCGGCCGATCAAGAAGCTGCCCGCCCTGCGCGGGCGCACCGTGGTCAACCTCTTCTTCGAGGACTCCACCCGCACCAGGATCTCCTTCGAGGCCGCCGAGAAGCGCCTCTCCGCCGACGTCATCAACTTCGCCGCCAAGGGCTCCTCCGTCTCCAAGGGCGAATCCCTCAAGGACACCGCCCAGACCCTGGAGGCGATGGGCGTCGACGCCGTCGTCATCCGGCACGGCGCCTCCGGCGCCCCCTACCGCCTGGCCACCTCCGGCTGGATCGACGCCGCCGTCATCAACGCCGGCGACGGCACCCACCAGCACCCCACCCAGGCGCTGCTCGACGCCTTCACCATGCGGCGCCGGCTCGTCGGGCACGACGCCGGGCTCGGCCAGGACCTGGCGGGCAAGCACATCACCATCGTCGGTGACGTGCTGCACAGCCGCGTCGCCCGCTCCAACGTCGACCTGCTGCACACCCTCGGCGCCGAGGTCACCCTCGTCGCCCCGCCCACGTTGGTGCCGGTCGGCGTCGAGCAGTGGCCCTGCGAGGTCTCGTACGACCTGGACGGCGTGCTGCCGAAGTCCGACGCCGTGATGATGCTCCGCGTGCAGCGCGAGCGCATGAACGCCGCGTTCTTCCCCACCGAGCGCGAGTACTCCCGGCGCTACGGCCTGGACGGCGAGCGCATGGCGAAGATGCCCGAGCACGCCATCGTCATGCACCCCGGCCCGATGGTCCGCGGCATGGAGATCACCGCCGAGGTCGCCGACTCGCCGCGCTGCACGGTCGTCGAACAGGTCGCCAACGGCGTCTCCATCCGCATGGCCGTCCTCTACCTGCTCCTGGGCGGCAACGAGCCCGCCGTCACCCACACCCGGCCCGTCGATTCGGAGAACAAGTAACCATGAGCAAGATCCTGATCCGCGGTGCGAAGGTGCTGGGCGGCGAGGCGCGGGACGTCCTGATCGACGGCGAGACCATCGAGGCCGTGGGCGCCGCTCTGAGCGCCGAGGGCGCCGACGTCGTCGAGGCCGACGGCAAGGTCCTCCTGCCGGGCCTCGTGGACCTGCACACCCATCTGCGCGAGCCGGGCCGCGAGGACTCCGAGACCGTACTGACCGGCACCCGCGCCGCCGCCTCCGGTGGCTACACCGCCGTGTTCGCCATGGCCAACACCTTCCCCGTCGCCGACACCGCCGGCGTGGTCGAGCAGGTCTACCGCCTCGGCAAGGAGTCCGGCTACTGCGACGTGCAGCCCATCGGCGCCGTCACCGTCGGCCTGGAGGGCAAGAAGCTCGCCGAGCTGGGCGCCATGCACGAGTCCGCCGCCGGGGTCACCGTCTTCTCCGACGACGGCAAGTGCGTCGACGACGCCGTCATGATGCGCCGCGCCCTGGAGTACGTGAAGGCCTTCAACGGCGTCATCGCGCAGCACGCGCAGGAGCCCCGCCTCACCGAGGGCGCCCAGATGAACGAGGGCGTCGTCTCCGCGGAGCTGGGCCTCGGCGGCTGGCCCGCCGTCGCCGAGGAGTCGATCATCGCCCGGGACGTGCTGCTCGCCGAGCACGTCGGCTCGCGGGTGCACATCTGCCACCTGTCGACCGCCGGCTCCGTGGAGATCGTGCGCTGGGCCAAGTCGCGCGGCATCGACGTCACCGCCGAGGTCACCCCGCACCACCTGCTCCTCACGGACGAGCTGGTGCGCTCCTACAACCCCGTCTACAAGGTCAACCCGCCGCTGCGCACCGAGCGGGACGTCATGGCGCTGCGCGAGGCCCTCGCCGACGGCACCATCGACATCGTCGCCACCGACCACGCCCCGCACCCGCACGAGGACAAGGACTGCGAGTGGGCCGCGGCCGCCATGGGCATGGTCGGCCTGGAGACCGCGCTGTCCGTCGTCCAGCAGACGATGGTCGAGACCGGCCTGCTGACCTGGGAGGCGGTCGCCGACCGGATGTCCTTCAAGCCCGCCCTGATCGGCGGGGCCACCGGCCACGGCCGCCCCGTCTCGGCGGGTGAGCCCGCCAACCTCGTCCTGGTCGATGCCGATTACCGTGGGGAAGTGGACCCCGCGGGCTTCGCCTCGCGCAGCCGCAACACTCCCTATGAGGGCCGCGAGCTGCCGGGCCGCGTCACGCACACGTGGCTGAGGGGTCGGGCCACGCTCGTCGACGGGAAACTCGCGTGACATCACTTGTGGAACTGGCCGCCGAGAAGGAATCGGCGGACGTCACCGACTGGGCCGCACGGCTCGGCTGGGTCGTCGGACTGCTGCTCTTCATCGCGCTCGTGTACTGGCTGATGCGTGAGGGCTGGAAGTGGCGCGGCACGCTCCAGGGCGACCTGCCCGAGCTGCCCGGCGCGCCGTCCGAGACGGGCCCGGCGAGACTGGAGCTGAGCGGCCGCTACCACGGCTCCACCACGGCGGGGCAGTGGCTCGACCGGATCGTGGCGCACGGCCTGGGCAGCCGCAGCCGCGTCGAGCTGACGCTCACCGACGAGGGACTGGACGTCACGCGCCCCGGCGCGAGCGACTTCTTCGTCCCGGTCGGTCAGCTGCGCGGGGCCCGTCTCGACAAGGGCATCGCGGGCAAGGTGCTCGCCGAGGGCGGTCTGCTGATCGTCACCTGGGAGCACGGCGGCAAGCTCATCGACTCGGGCTTCCGCTCGGACCACGCGGCCGAGCAGGCCGCATGGGTCGAGTCCATCAACACCATGATCAATACCGCTACGACGGAAGGCACCGCACGATGACGACCTCCACCCGGGGAGCCGCCAAGGCTCCCGCCGTACTCGTCCTGGAGGACGGCCGCATCTTCCGCGGCCGTGCCTACGGGGCCGTGGGGGAGACCTTCGGCGAAGCGGTGTTCTCCACCGGCATGACCGGCTACCAGGAGACCCTGACCGACCCCTCCTACGACCGCCAGATCGTGGTCGCCACCGCCCCCCAGATCGGCAACACCGGCTGGAACGACGAGGACGACGAGTCGGGCCGCATCTGGGTCTCCGGCTACGTGGTGCGCGACCCCGCGCGCGTCCCCTCCAACTGGCGCGCCCGGCGCTCCCTCGACGAGGCGCTCCTCGCGCAGGGCGTCGTCGGCATCTCCGGCATCGACACCCGCGCCCTCACCCGCCACCTGCGCGAGAGCGGCTCCATGCGCTCCGGCATCTTCTCCGGCGAGGCGCTGGCCGCCGACGCCGAGCTGGTCGCCCGCGTCCAGGCGCAGCCCCCCATGAAGGGCGCCAGCCTGTACGAGGAGGTCGCCACCAAGGAGGCCTACGTGGTCCCGGCCGTCGGCGCGAAGAGGTTCACCGTCGCCGCCATCGACCTCGGCATCAAGGGCATGACCCCGCACCGCATGGCCGAGCGCGGCATCGAGGTGCACGTGCTGCCCGCGACCGCCACCGAGGAGGACGTGTACGCGCTCGCTCCCGACGGGGTCTTCTTCTCCAACGGCCCCGGCGACCCGGCCACCGCCGAGGGACCGGTCGCGCTGATGGCCGCCGTCCTCAAGCGCAGGACGCCGCTCTTCGGCATCTGCTTCGGCAACCAGATCCTCGGCCGGGCGCTCGGCTTCGGCACCTACAAGCTGAAGTACGGCCACCGCGGCATCAACCAGCCCGTGCAGGACCGCACGACCGGCAAGGTCGAGGTCACCGCGCACAACCACGGCTTCGCCGTCGACGCCCCCCTCGACAAGGTCTCCGACACCCCCTACGGCCGCGCCGAGGTCTCCCACGTATGCCTGAACGACCAGGTGGTGGAGGGGCTCCAGCTCCTCGACCAGCCGGCGTTCAGCGTCCAGTACCACCCCGAAGCAGCCGCGGGTCCGCACGACGCCGCGTACCTCTTCGACCGCTTCGTATCCCTGATGGAGGGCCAGCGTGCCTAAGCGCACCGATATCCAGTCCGTCCTGGTCATCGGCTCCGGCCCGATCGTCATCGGCCAGGCCGCCGAGTTCGACTACTCCGGCACCCAGGCGTGCCGGGTCCTGAAGGCCGAGGGCCTGCGGGTCATCCTCGTCAACTCCAACCCGGCGACGATCATGACCGACCCGGAGATCGCCGACGCCACGTACGTCGAGCCGATCACCCCGGAGTTCGTCGAGAAGATCATCGCCAAGGAGCGCCCCGACGCGCTGCTGCCGACGCTGGGCGGCCAGACGGCCCTCAACACGGCCATCTCCATGCACGAGCAGGGCGTCCTGGAGCAGTACGGCGTCGAGCTCATCGGCGCCAACGTCGAGGCGATCAACAAGGGCGAGGACCGCGACCTCTTCAAGGGCGTCGTCGAAGAGGTCCGCAAGAAGATCGGGCACGGCGAGTCCGCCCGCTCCTACATCTGCCACTCCATGGACGACGTCCTCAGGGGCGTCGAGGAGCTCGGCGGCTACCCCGTCGTCGTGCGCCCCTCCTTCACCATGGGCGGCGCCGGCTCCGGCTTCGCCCACGACGAGGAGGAGCTGCGCCGCATCGCGGGTCAGGGCCTGACGCTCTCGCCGACCACCGAGGTGCTCCTGGAGGAGTCCATCCTCGGCTGGAAGGAGTACGAGCTGGAGCTGATGCGCGACAAGAACGACAACGTCGTGGTCGTCTGCTCCATCGAGAACTTCGACCCCATGGGCGTGCACACCGGCGACTCGATCACCGTCGCCCCGTCGATGACGCTGACCGACCGCGAGTACCAGATCCTGCGCGACGTCGGCATCGCGATCATTCGCGAGGTCGGCGTGGACACCGGCGGCTGCAACATCCAGTTCGCGGTCAACCCCGAGGACGGCCGGGTCATCGTCATCGAGATGAACCCGCGCGTCTCCCGGTCCTCCGCGCTCGCCTCCAAGGCCACCGGCTTCCCGATCGCGAAGATCGCCGCGAAGCTGGCCGTCGGCTACACGCTGGACGAGATCCCCAACGACATCACGGAGAAGACGCCGGCCTCCTTCGAGCCGACGCTCGACTACGTCGTCGTCAAGGCCCCGCGCTTCGCCTTCGAGAAGTTCCCCTCGGCGGACTCGACCCTGACGACCACCATGAAGTCGGTCGGCGAGGCCATGGCCATCGGCCGCAACTTCACCGAGGCGCTCCAGAAGGCGCTGCGGTCGCTGGAGAAGAAGGGCTCGCAGTTCACCTTCGTGGGCGAGCCCGGCGACAAGACCCTCCTCCTGGAGGAGGCCGCCCGGCCGACCGACGGGCGCATCAACACCGTCATGCAGGCCATCCGCGCCGGCGCCACCCCCGAGGAGGTCTTCGACCACACGAAGATCGACCCGTGGTTCGTCGACCAGCTCTTCCTCATCAAAGAGATCGCGGACGAGCTCGCCGCCGCCGAGCGCCTCGACTCCGACCTGCTCGCCGAGGCCAAGCGGCACGGCTTCTCCGACGCCCAGATCGCCGAGATCCGCGGCCTGCGCGAGGACGTCGTGCGCGAGGTGCGGCACGCGCTCGGCGTGCGCCCGGTCTACAAGACGGTCGACACCTGCGCCGCCGAGTTCGCCGCGAAGACGCCGTACTTCTACTCCTCCTACGACGAGGAGAGCGAGGTCGCCCCGCGCGAGAAGCCCGCGGTGATCATCCTGGGCTCGGGCCCGAACCGCATCGGCCAGGGCATCGAGTTCGACTACTCCTGCGTCCACGCCTCCTTCGCGCTGAGCGACGCGGGCTACGAGACCGTGATGGTCAACTGCAACCCGGAGACCGTCTCCACGGACTACGACACCTCCGACCGGCTCTACTTCGAGCCGCTCACCCTGGAGGACGTCCTGGAGATCGTCCACGCCGAGGCGCAGGCCGGCCCGATCGCGGGCGTCATCGTCCAGCTCGGCGGCCAGACCCCGCTCGGCCTCTCGCAGGCCCTGAAGGACAACGGCGTCCCGGTCGTCGGCACCTCGCCCGAGGCCATCCACGCCGCCGAGGACCGCGGCGCCTTCGGCCGCGTGCTCGCCGAGGCCGGCCTGCCCGCGCCGAAGCACGGCACCGCCACCACCTTCAGCGAGGCCAAGGCCATCGCCGACGAGATCGGCTACCCCGTCCTCGTCCGCCCCTCGTACGTGCTCGGCGGCCGCGGCATGGAGATCGTGTACGACGAGGTCCGCCTCGCCTCGTACATCGAGGAGTCGACCGAGATCAGCCCCTCGCGGCCGGTCCTCGTCGACCGCTTCCTGGACGACGCCATCGAGATCGACGTCGACGCGCTCTACGACGGCAGCGAGCTGTACCTCGGCGGCGTCATGGAGCACATCGAGGAGGCCGGCATCCACTCCGGCGACTCGGCGTGCGCGCTGCCCCCGATCACCCTCGGCGGCTTCGACATCAAGCGCCTGCGCGCCTCCACGGAGGGCATCGCCAAGGGCGTCGGCGTCCGCGGGCTGATCAACATCCAGTTCGCCATGGCGGGCGACATCCTCTACGTCCTGGAGGCCAACCCGCGCGCCTCGCGCACCGTCCCCTTCACCTCGAAGGCGACCGCGGTGCCGCTGGCCAAGGCCGCCGCCCGGATCTCGCTCGGCGCCACCATCGCCGAGCTGCGTGCCGAGGGCATGCTGCCCAAGCAGGGCGACGGGGGCACGCTGCCCATGGACGCGCCGATCTCCGTCAAGGAGGCCGTCATGCCGTGGTCGCGCTTCCGCGACATCCACGGACGCGGCGTCGACACCGTCCTCGGCCCGGAGATGCGCTCCACGGGCGAGGTCATGGGCATCGACACGGTCTTCGGCACCGCCTACGCTAAGTCGCAGGCCGGCGCCTACGGGCCGCTGCCCACCAAGGGCCGCGCCTTCATCTCTGTCGCCAACCGCGACAAGCGCTCGATGATCTTCCCGGCGCGCGAACTGGTCGCCCACGGCTTCGAGCTGCTCGCCACGTCCGGCACGGCCGAGGTGCTCAAGCGCAACGGCATCAACGCCACGGTCGTGCGCAAGCAGTCCGAGGGCGAGGGTCCGGGCGGCGAGAAGACGATCGTCCAGCTCATCCACGACGGCGGCGTCGACCTCATCGTCAACACCCCCTACGGCACCGGCGGCCGCCTCGACGGCTACGAGATCCGCACGGCCGCCGTGGCGCGCTCCGTGCCGTGCCTGACGACGGTCCAGGCGCTCGCCGCCGCCGTCCAGGGCATCGACGCGCTCAACCACGGGGGCGTGGGCGTCCGGTCCCTCCAGGAGCACGCGGAACGCCTGACCGCGGCCCGCGACTAGCAGCCCCGAGGGGGACACCGGAAACGGTGTCCCCCTCTTCATGAGGCTCATTCGCGGCTCACTCCGAGGCTCTCTCCGAGGACATCGAACATGTACAAGCTCTTCTTCAACCTCGTCTTCAAGCGCATGGACCCGGAGCGGGCCCATCACCTCGCCTTCCGCTGGATCCGTCTCGCGGCCCGCGTCCCCGTGCTGCGCACCTTCCTCGCCGCCGCCCTCGCGCCCCGTCACGAGGAACTGCGCACCGAGGCCCTCGGGCTGCGGATGCACGGGCCGTTCGGGCTCGCGGCGGGCTTCGACAAGAACGCCGTCGCGATCGACGGCATGGCGATGCTCGGCTTCGACCACATCGAGATCGGCACGGTCACGGGCGAGCCCCAGCCCGGCAACCCCAAGAAGCGGCTGTTCCGCCTCGTCCAGGACCGCGCGCTGATCAACCGCATGGGCTTCAACAACGAGGGCTCCGCGGCCGTCGCCCAGCGCCTCGCCTCCCGTACGCCCGCCTTCAAGGCCGTCGTCGGCGTCAACATCGGCAAGACCAAGGTCGTGCCGGAGGAGGAGGCCGCCGCCGACTACGTGAAGTCGACCGAGCGGCTCGCCCGCCACGCCGACTACCTGGTCGTCAACGTCTCGTCCCCCAACACCCCGGGCCTGCGCAACCTCCAGGCCACCGAGTCGCTGCGGCCCCTGCTGACCGCCGTGCGCGAGGCCGCCGACCGCAGCGTCGAGGGCCGCCGGGTGCCGCTCCTGGTCAAGATCGCCCCCGACCTCGCGGACGAGGACGTCGACGCCGTCGCGGACCTCGCCGTCGAGCTGGGCCTGGACGGCATCATCGCCACGAACACGACCATCGCGCGCGAGAGCCTCGGTCTGCGGTCCGACCCCTCCCTGGTGCGGGAGACCGGCGGGCTCTCCGGAGCGCCCCTCAAGGAGCGCTCCCTGGAAGTCCTGCGCCGCCTCTACGCGCGCGTGGGCGACCGCATCACCCTCGTGGGCGTCGGAGGCGTGGAGAACGCCGAGGACGCCTGGCAGCGCATTCTGGCGGGCGCCACCCTGGTCCAGGGCTACAGCGCCTTCATCTACGAAGGGCCCTTCTGGGCCCGCGCCATCCACAAGGGTCTCGCCGCGCGCCTGAACGCCTCCCCGTACGCCACGCTCGCCGAGGCCGTCGGCGCCGACGCAAGGAAGTCCGCATGAGTGCCGAGGAGATCCGCGTGGGCGCCCCCGAACCCTTCGGCGCCCGCCTGCGCCACGCCATGGACGAGCGGGGCCCCCTCTGCGTCGGCATCGACCCGCACGCCTCACTGCTGTCCGCCTGGGGACTGAACGACGACATCGCGGGCCTGGAGCGGTTCACACGGACCGTCGTCGAGGCGCTCGCCGGAAGCGTCGCCGTCTTCAAGCCGCAGAGCGCGTTCTTCGAGCGCTTCGGCTCGCGGGGCATCGCCGTCCTGGAGAAGGCCGTCGCGGAGCTGCGCGAGGCCGGTGCCCTGGTCGTCATGGACGCCAAGCGCGGCGACATCGGCTCGACCATGGCCGCGTACGCCGAGACCTTCCTGCACAAGGACTCCCCGCTGTTCAGCGACGCGCTCACGGTCTCGCCCTACCTCGGGTACGGCTCGCTGAGGCCGGCCGTCGAACTCGCCCGGGAGAACGGCGCGGGGCTCTTCGTGCTGGCGCTCACCTCCAACCCGGAGGGCGCCGAGGTCCAGCACGCGCTGCGCGAGGACGGCCGTACGGTCGCGGCCACCGTCCTCGGCCACCTCGCCGCCGACAACGCCGGCCAGACGCCCCTCGGCTCCTTCGGCGCGGTCGTCGGCGCGACGCTGGGCGACCTCTCCTCGTACGACCTCGGGATCAACGGCCCGCTGCTCGCGCCCGGCATCGGCGCGCAGGGCGCGACCCCGGCCGATCTGCCGGGCGTCTTCGGCGCCGCCGTGCGCAACGTGGTGCCGAGCGTGAGCCGGGGAGTGCTGCGGTACGGGCCGGACGCCGCCGGCCTGCGCGGGGCCGCGGAGCGTTTCGCGGACGAGATCCGGACGGCCGTCGAGGCGGCCTGACGGGAGCGGCGGAGCGCGCGTCGTGCTCCCGGCGACGACTCACCGGCCGAAAACCGGTGAGATATGCCGGGAATGTCCGGCTCGACAGAGGCTGACCAGGACTTTTCGTCTGTTCTCGCTGACTCCGGCGGCCATGGCCGCTAGTCTCCGAGGGAGTCAACGGGCAAGCGCGTTGCACGTTGCTCCCCAGGTGTGGGGCGACTAGGTTCCTCACCGGTCCGTATCCGACAGTTCGACATCCGAGGTGACGTAGGCGTGGCTCTTCCGCCCCTTACCCCTGAACAGCGCGCAGCCGCGCTCGAAAAGGCCGCCGCGGCTCGCCGGGAGCGGGCCGAGGTCAAGAATCGACTCAAGCACTCCGGGGCCTCGCTTCACGAGGTCATCAAGCAGGGCCAGGAGAACGATGTCATCGGCAAGATGAAGGTCTCCGCCCTCCTGGAGTCCCTGCCTGGCGTGGGCAAGGTCCGCGCCAAGCAGATCATGGAGCGTCTTGGCATCTCCGAGAGCCGCCGTGTGCGCGGTCTCGGCTCCAACCAGATCGCGTCTCTTGAGCGCGAGTTCGGCGGTGGCGCTGCCTGACGTTCTCAGGCACTCCTGAGAACCTGGATAATCGCTGCATGGCTGCAACATCCCGGGGGACACCCCCCGTACCCCCGGACGTACGTCCGCGGCTGACCGTGCTCTCCGGCCCCTCCGGGGTCGGCAAGAGCACGGTCGTCGCCCATATGCGCAAAGAACACCCCGAGGTCTGGCTCTCGGTCTCCGCCACCACACGGAAGCCGCGGCCCGGGGAGAAGCACGGAGTCCAGTACTTCTTCGTCTCCGACGAGGAGATGGACAAGCTGATCGCCAACGGCGAGCTGCTGGAGTGGGCCGAGTTCGCCGGCCACCGCTACGGCACGCCGCGGCGCGCCGTGATGGATCGCCTGGAGGCGGGCGAGCCCGTCCTCCTGGAGATCGATCTCCAGGGCGCGCGCCTGGTGCGCGAGTCGATGCCGGAGGCGCAGCTCGTCTTCCTCGCCCCGCCGAGCTGGGACGAGCTGGTCCGCCGGCTCACCGGCCGCGGGACCGAGGCGCCCGAGGTGATCGAGCGCAGGCTGGCCGCCGCCAGGATCGAGCTGGCCGCCGAGGCCGAGTTCGACACGACCCTCGTCAACACCTCCGTCGAGGACGTGGCCCGCGAGCTGCTAGCCTTGATGAGAGTTCTCTGATCTTTACCCCTGTCTTGACCCTTCTGGTCTTGACCCCATCGGAAGGCGAAGAGTGTCCTCTTCCATCACCGCGCCCGAGGGCATCATCAACCCGCCGATTGATGAGCTGCTCGAAGCCACCGACTCGAAGTACAGCCTCGTGATCTACGCCGCCAAGCGCGCGCGCCAGATCAACGCGTACTACTCGCAGCTCGGTGAGGGCCTCCTGGAGTACGTCGGCCCCCTGGTGGACACGCACGTCCACGAGAAGCCGCTCTCCATCGCGCTCCGCGAGATCAACGCGGGCCTGCTGACCTCCGAGGCCATCGAGGGCCCCGCCCAGTAGGCGCTGTTCGTTCTCTCACCACAGGCCCGGCAGCGCGACTGCCGGGCCTGTGGTGTGTCATGGAGTCGTACGTCTCCGACTGCGGAGATCCAAGTGCGGGGAGGCACGGGTGAGCAAGCCCAAGGTCGTTCTGGGGGTCAGCGGTGGCATCGCCGCCTACAAGGCGTGCGAGCTGCTGCGGCGGCTGACCGAGTCGGGCCACGACGTGCGCGTCGTGCCGACCGCGTCGGCGCTGCACTTCGTCGGCGCCGCGACCTGGTCCGCCCTGTCCGGCAACCCCGTCTCGACGGAGGTCTGGTCGGACGTCCACGAGGTGCCGCACGTGCGCATCGGGCAGCACGCCGACCTCGTGATCGTCGCCCCCGCCACCGCCGACATGCTCGCCAAGGCGGCGCACGGCCTCGCCGACGACCTGCTCACCAACACCCTCCTCACCGCCCGCTGTCCGGTGGTCTTCGCCCCGGCCATGCACACGGAGATGTGGGAGCACCCGGCCACCCAGGAGAACGTCGCCACGCTGCGGCGGCGCGGCGCCCTGGTCATCGAGCCCGCGGTCGGCCGGCTCACCGGCGTCGACACCGGCAAGGGCCGCTTCCCGGACCCCGTCGAGCTCTTCGAGGTCGTACGCCGGGTCCTGGCGCGCGGCGACCGGGCACGGGACCTCGCCGGGCGCCACGTGGTGGTCAGCGCCGGCGGCACCCGCGAGCCCCTCGACCCCGTCCGCTTCCTCGGCAACCGCTCCTCCGGCAAGCAGGGCTACGCGCTCGCCCGCAGCGCGGCCGCGCGGGGCGCCCGGGTCACGCTGGTGGCGGCGAACGCCGCGCTGCCGGACCCGGCCGGCGTCGACGTCGTGCCGGTCGGCACCGCCGTGCAGCTCCGCGAGGCCGTCCTGAAGGCCGCGGCCGACGCCGACGCCGTCGTGATGGCCGCCGCCGTGGCCGACTTCCGCCCCGCGACCTACGCGGCGGGGAAGATCAAGAAGAAGGACGGCCAGGAGCCGGCGCCCATCGCCCTGGTCCGCAACCCCGACGTCCTCGCCGAGATCGCCGGGGACAGGGCCCGTCCCGGCCAGGTGGTCGTCGGTTTCGCCGCCGAGACGGACGACGTCCTCGCCAACGGCCGGGCCAAGCTGGCCCGCAAGGGCTGTGACCTCCTCGTCGTCAACGAGGTCGGCGAGCGCAAGACCTTCGGCTCCGAGGAGAACGAGGCACTCGTGCTCGGCGCGGACGGCTCCGAGACACCGGTGCCCCACGGGCCGAAGGAGGCGCTGGCCGACACGGTCTGGGACCTGGTCGCGGAACGCCTCTCCTGAGGCGGCCTCGCGCGACGGCTCTCCTGGGGCGGCTCTCCTGGGGCGGCTTCCGTCTCCCCGCGTTCCTCGCCTCTTTTCCTTCGCTCCCTTTCCTCTTGTGGCGGAACTCGGCCACAATGCGGTGCGTTACTTGACCGGGTCTCCTTCATCGGGGCTCAATGTCATCTTCGTACCACCAGTGGTCTCAAACCCGGGGAAATGGGGCGAGAGGTCCTCTGGCGGAGATCGATCGCCGTACCGCACAATGCAGTGCCGCAGGTCACAGGCTCCCAAGTGGCGAGACACGTGGTCCCGCGGACAGGTGTGACCGATAAACTGGTCTCGGACGACGCCGGGCGCAGCTCCCGGCCGTCCATCAATGATCAGCCAGCAGCCGCTGCAACCACAGGGAGCGATGTGTCCCGGCGCCTCTTTACCTCGGAGTCTGTGACCGAAGGTCACCCCGACAAGATCGCTGACCAGATCAGCGACACCATTCTCGACGCGCTTTTGCGGGAGGACCCGAAGTCCCGGGTCGCCGTGGAGACGCTGATCACCACCGGCCTCGTCCACGTGGCCGGCGAGGTCACGACCAAGGCGTACGCGCCGATCGCGCAGCTCGTGCGCGACAAGATCCTCGAGATCGGTTACGACTCCTCGAAGAAGGGCTTCGACGGCGCCTCCTGCGGCGTCTCGGTGTCCATCGGCTCGCAGTCCCCCGACATCGCGCAGGGCGTCGACACGGCGTACGAGCAGCGTGTCGAGGGCGACGAGGACGAGCTGGACAAGCAGGGCGCGGGCGACCAGGGCCTGATGTTCGGCTACGCCTGCGACGAGACGCCCGAGCTGATGCCGCTCCCGATCCACCTCGCGCACCGCCTCTCGCGGCGCCTGTCCGAGGTGCGCAAGAACGGGACCATCCCCTACCTGCGCCCCGACGGCAAGACCCAGGTCACCATCGAGTACGACGGCGACAAGGCCGTCCGTCTCGACACGGTCGTGGTCTCCTCGCAGCACGCCAGCGACATCGACCTGGACTCGCTGCTCGCCCCCGACATCCGCGAGTTCGTGGTCGAGGCCGAGCTGAAGGCGCTCCTCGACGACGGCATCAAGCTGGACACCGAGGGCTACCGCCTGCTGGTCAACCCCACCGGCCGCTTCGAGATCGGCGGCCCGATGGGCGACGCCGGCCTCACCGGCCGCAAGATCATCATCGACACGTACGGCGGCATGGCCCGGCACGGCGGTGGCGCGTTCTCCGGCAAGGACCCGTCCAAGGTCGACCGCTCGGCCGCCTACGCGATGCGCTGGGTCGCCAAGAACGTCGTGGCGGCCGGTCTCGCGGCCCGCTGCGAGGTCCAGGTCGCGTACGCCATCGGCAAGGCCGAGCCGGTCGGTCTGTTCGTCGAGACCTTCGGCACGGCCACGATCGACACGGACAAGATCGAGACGGCCATCAGCGAGGTCTTCGACCTCCGCCCGGCCGCGATCATCCGCGACCTCGACCTGCTGCGTCCGATCTACTCGCAGACCGCCGCGTACGGCCACTTCGGCCGGGCGATCCCCGACTTCACGTGGGAGCGCACGGACCGCGTGGACGCGCTGCGCAAGGCGGCGGGGCTCTAGTCCCGACCGTTTCGTTCCGTTCCGCTTCGTCGAGGCCCGGTATCCCCTGGTGGGATGCCGGGCCTCGACGGTCTTCCGGCGCTGTCGGTGCGGTCTGGTAGGAATGCTGCTGTGAGCAGGGAGAACGGGCCGGGTGTGGGTGAGGGCGCCGGGGGCGGGGTGCCCGAGGGCGAGCAGCTCGCGTTGATCCGGGAGAGCGTGCGGGGCGCCAAGGTGCCGCGGGCCAAGCCGCGGACATGGCGGGGCGCGGCGCTGGCCAAACAGCTGCCGGTGGCCCGCGTCTTGGTCGACAAGGGCGTGCTGCACCTCGACCGGTACTTCGACTACGCCGTGCCCGAGGAGCTGGACGCCGTGGCGCAGCCCGGGGTCAGGGTGCGGGTCCGGTTCGGCGCCGGGGCGCGCAACGTGCGCGAGGGGCGGCGCGAGGGTGGCGGACTGATCGACGGATTCATTGTCGAGCGGCGGGCCGAGAGCGAGTACACCGGCCCGCTGGCCGCGCTGGCGCAGGTCGTCTCGCCGGAGCCGGTGCTCGACCAGGGTCTCCTGGAGCTGGCCCGCGCCGTCGCCGACCGGTACGCCGGCAGCCTCGCCGACGTGCTGCAGCTGGCCGTCCCGCCCCGGCACGCGCGGGCCGAGGCCAAGGCCGCCTCCGCCCCCGCCGCGCCCCCGCCGCCGCCCGACGCCGGGACCTGGCGGCGCTATGCGCATGGGGCCGAGTTCCTCGGGGCCCTCGCCTCGGGCGGCTCGCCCCGCGCGGTGTGGACGGCGCTGCCGGGGCCGCAGTGGGCCGAGGAGATCGCACGCGCC
This sequence comes from Streptomyces sp. NPDC034037, assembly GCF_055575715.1. Classification (NCBI taxonomy): domain Bacteria; kingdom Bacillati; phylum Actinomycetota; class Actinomycetes; order Kitasatosporales; family Streptomycetaceae; genus Streptomyces; species Streptomyces sp. NPDC034037. The sequence goes on from NZ_JBVISC010000007.1 coordinate 406,320, forward strand.
ATGCAGGCCACCCTCGCCTCGGGGCGCGGCGCGCTGGTCGTCGTGCCGACCGGGCGGCCCGCCGCACGCGTGGACGCCGCGCTCACGGCGCTCCTCGGCGAGGGGCGGCACGCGCTGCTGACCGCCGACGCCGGGCAGGAGCGCCGCTATCGGGAGTGGCTGTCCGTGCGGCGCGGCGAGGTGCGGGCCGTCGTCGGGACCCGGGCCGCCATGTTCGCGCCCGTACGGGACCTGGGGCTGGTGGTGATCTGGGACGACGGCGACTCCAGCCACAGCGACGACCACGCGCCCTTCCCGCATGTGCGGGAGGTCCTGGAGCTGCGGGCGGCGCGGGACAAGTGCGGTTTCCTGCTGGGGGGATGGAGCTGCACGGTCGAGGCCGCCCAGCTCGTCGAGTCCGGCTGGGCGGCGCCGCTCGTCGCCGACCGCGAGCAGGTGCGCGGCGCCGCGCCGCTGGTGCGCACGGTGGGCGACGGCGACCTCGCGCGGGACGAGGCGGCGCGGGCCGCACGGCTGCCGACGCTGGCCTGGCGGGCCGTCCGGGAGGGTCTCAAGCACGGGCCCGTCCTGGTCCAGGTGCCGCGCCGCGGGTATGTGCCGCGGCTGGCGTGCGAGCGGTGCCGGGAGCCCGCGCGGTGCCGGCGGTGTGCGGGGCCGCTGGAGGCGCAGGAGAGCGGGTCGGCCCTGCGGTGCGGCTGGTGCGGGGTGCCGGAGGCCGCCTGGCACTGCGGTTCGTGCGGCGGGTTCCGGTTGCGGGCGCAGGTCGTCGGGGCGCGGCGGACCGCCGAGGAGCTGGGCCGGGCGTTCCCGGCGGTGCCGGTGCGGACCTCCGGGCGCGAGCAGGTGCTGGATACGGTGCCGGGGGCGCCCGCGCTGGTGGTCAGTACGCCGGGGGCGGAGCCTGTGGCCGAGGGCGGTTATGCCGCCGCCCTGCTGCTCGACGGCTGGGCCATGCTCGGGCGGCCCGACCTGCGGGCGGGGGAGGACGCGCTGCGGCGGTGGATCGGGGCGGCCGCGCTCGTGCGTCCCCAGGGGGAGGGCGGCACGGTGGTGATCGTCGCCGAGCCGACGCTGCGGCCCGTGCAGGCCCTCGTACGGTGGGACCCGGTCGGGCACGCGGTGCGGGAGCTGGAGGAGCGGGCCGAGCTGAACTTCCCGCCGGTCTCGCGGATGGCGGCGGTCTCCGGTCCGCCGGAGGCGCTCAGGGGCTTCCTCGCGGGGGCCGAACTGCCGCCGGACGCCGTGGTGTTGGGCCCGGTACCGGTCCAGGAGGCGACGCCCGGGCCCGCCCGGCGGCCGGGAGCGGCGCCGGTCGGCGAGCGGTGGGAGCGGGTGCTGATCCGGGTACCACCGGGGAGCGGCGCCGCGCTCGCCTCCGCACTGAAGTCGGCGCAGGCAGCGCGGATGGCCCGCGGAGCGAAGGGCACCAAGCAGCCCGGCACAGAGCCGATCCGCCTCCGCGTGGACCCCCCGGACATCGGCTGAGAACGACCACTGCTTCCGGCCCCCGGGCGGGGGCTCCCTCAGGGGCGCGGGGAACTGCGCGACCAGCCACGGCGTGCCCGCGGGGGCTGGCCGGGCGGGGTAACGGGGGTGCGGCTTTGTTGATGGGGGGCGACCGGGGTTCCCTCAGGGGCGCGGGGAACTGCGCGATCGGCCACGACGTACCCGCAGGGGCTGGCCGGGCGGGGCGACGGGTGCGCGGCTTCTGTCGTTGGGCGGCGGCCGGGTTCCCCCCAGGGGCGCGGGGAACTGCGCGATCGGCCACGACGTGCCCGCGGGGGCTGACTGGGCGGGGCACGGGGGCGCGGCTCCCCGGCGCCAGGCGGTGGCGGAGGGCGGCTCCCGTTCCCGGAGAGCGGGCGGCCACGCGACACCCCCCCGCCCCCGGCGGAGCCGTACGCAGGCGACCGCCCCCTCGCCGGACGGGGCGAGGAGGCAGGGAAGAGGTCGAGGGAAGGGCGGGTCAGCCGCTGCGAGGGGCGGGGAAGGCGCTCGGCCTGGTCTCGTCCCGGAGGGCGGGACTGCCGGCGGTCGGCTGGGTCGGCATCGCACGGGCCGCGGGGACGGACGGCAGAGGAGCGCCGACCGGCACCGGGCGGCTGACCGTGGCGGTCGTGGTGGACGCGGCCGGAGCCTCCGTCGCACGCTCCGCCTCGGCCGCCGCCTGGGCGGTGGCCCGCCGGGCCCCGTACCGACGGTGGACGGCCTGCTTGGTGACGCCGAGGGCCGAGCCCACCGCGTCCCACGAGAACCCGAGCGAGCGGTCGAAGTCCACCGCGGCGGTGACCAGCGTCTCGACGCTGTCCCGCAGTTCCTGGGCGAGTCGGACGGTCGGGGCGGGGGCCCGCCCGTAGACGACGAACCCCGCGGAGGGGCTGGAGCGGCGCGGGCGGTAGACGTTGCCGAGCTGGGCGGTGAGGGTCCGCAGTGCGTCCACCTGCCGGCGGACCCGCTCGATGTCCCGCACCAGGAGGTGCAGGCTGGCCCGGGCCTGGGCGTCGTGGGTTGCGTGGTCGGCCATGAACAAGCCTCTCGAACCGGCGTGGAATGAGGATCGGGCCGCAACCGCGGCCCAGGGTGGTCAACTCTCTCTTGACCAACGCGCCAGGTCGTGAGGGGTCACGGTGCAGGGGCGTATGCGCATATGCACGGGGCGCGCGAGGCTTCGTACGCCCCCGGGAGCGTCAACGCCGGGCACCGGCGGGGCCGTCCTGGGCGGGGCCCGCGGGCGGCCCATAGACTGGTGCGCTGCCGTCGCTCCCACCAGAGATCCGAGGTACCACCCAGTGAAGCTCGTCTTCGCAGGCACTCCCGAGGTCGCCGTCCCCGCGCTGGACGCCCTGATCGCCTCCGGCCGGCACGAGGTCGCCGCCGTCGTGACCCGCCCCGACGCGCCCGCGGGCCGTGGGCGCAGGCTCGTCGCCAGCCCGGTCGCGGAGCGCGCGCTGGAGGCCGGCATCGAGGTGCTGAAGCCCGCGAAGCCGCGTGACGAGGACTTCCTGGCGCGGCTGCGGGAGATCGGCCCGGACTGCTGCCCCGTCGTCGCCTATGGCGCCCTGCTGCCCAAGGTCGCGCTCGACGTGCCGGCGCACGGCTGGGTCAACCTGCACTTCTCGCTGCTGCCCGCCTGGCGCGGCGCCGCGCCGGTGCAGCACGCCGTGATGGCGGGCGACGAGATCACCGGCGCGTCGACGTTCCTGATCGAGCAGGGACTCGACTCCGGGCCGGTGTACGGCACGGTCACGGAGGAGGTGCGGCCCACCGACACCAGCGGTGACCTGCTCACCCGCCTGGCCTTCGCGGGCTCGGGGCTGCTGCTCGCGACCATGGACGGCATCGAGGACGGCAGCCTGAAGGCGGTGCCGCAGCCGGCCGACGGCGTCACCCTCGCCCCGAAGATCACCGTCGAGGACGCCCAGGTGGACTGGGCCGCGCCCGCCCTGCGCGTGGACCGCGTGGTGCGCGGCTGCACGCCCGCGCCCGGCGCCTGGACCGTCTTCCGCGGCGAGCGTCTGAAGATCATTCAGGCCGCGCAGGTGCCCGACCGCACGGACCTCGCGCCCGGCGAGCTGTCCGCCGCCAAGAACAACGTCTACGTCGGTACCGGCTCGCACGCCGTCGAGCTGCTCTGGGTCCAGCCGCAGGGCAAGAAGCCGATGCGCGGCGCCGACTGGGCGCGCGGGGTGCGGATCGCCCCCGATGAGCGCCTCGGCGGTGGCGACGTAGGCTGAGTGGGTTCGCCCCATCCAGCAGCGGAGCACCTTTGAACGACCAGCCGAACCGGCGCCCCCGCAAGTCCTCCGGTCAGCCGGGCAAGTCCGGCAAGCCCTACCGTCGGCCCCAGAAGGACCCCGTCCGCTTCCTCGCCTTCGAGGCGCTGCGCGCCGTGGACGAGCGGGACGCGTACGCGAACCTCGTCCTGCCGCCCCTGCTGCGCAAGGCCAGGGAGAAGGAGGGTCCGGAGAAGTTCGACGCGCGGGACGCGGCGCTCGCCACCGAGCTCGTCTACGGGACACTGCGCCGCCAGGGGACGTACGACGCGATCGTGGCGGCCTGCGTCGACCGGCCGTTGCGCGAGGTCGACCCGCCGGTCCTCGACGTGCTCAACCTCGGCGTGCACCAGCTGCTCGGTACACGCATCCCGACGCACGCCGCCGTCTCCGCCTCGGTGGAGCTGGCGCGCGTGGTGCTCGGCGACGGGCGGGCCAAGTTCGTCAACGCCGTGCTGCGCAAGGTCGCCCAGAACGACCTCGACGGCTGGGTGGAGAAGGTCGCGCCGCCCTACGACGAGGACCCCGAGGACCATCTGGCCGTCGTGCACTCGCACCCCCGCTGGGTCGTCTCGGCGCTGTGGGACTCGCTCGGCGGCGGCCGCGCCGGCATCGAGGACCTGCTCGAAGCCGACAACGAACGCCCCGAGGTCACCCTTGTCGCCCGCCCCGGCCGGGCCACCGCGCAGGAACTGCTGCACTCCGTCGGAGAGGACTCGGCCCTGCCCGGCCGCTGGTCGCCGTATGCCGTGCGGCTCAGCGAGGGCGGTGAGCCCGGTCTGGTCGAGGCGGTGCGCGAGGGCCGCGCCGGTGTGCAGGACGAGGGCAGCCAGCTCGTCGCGCTCGCCCTGGCGAACGCCCCGCTGGAGGGCCCCGACACCAAGTGGCTCGACGGATGCGCGGGCCCCGGCGGCAAGGCGGCCCTGCTCGCCGGGCTCGCCGCCGAACGCGGCGCCGTGCTGCTCGCCTCCGAGAAGCTGCCGCACCGGGCCGGCCTGGTCGCCCAGGCCCTGCGCGGCAACCCCGGCCCCTACCAGGTGATCGCCGCCGACGGCACCCGCCCGCCGTGGCGGCCCGGCACCTTCGACCGGGTCCTGATGGACGTGCCCTGCACCGGCCTCGGCGCGCTGCGCAGGCGCCCGGAGGCCCGCTGGCGGCGCCGCCCGCAGGACCTGGACGGCTTCGCCCCGCTGCAACGCTCCCTGCTGCGCACGGCGTTGGAGTCCGTACGCGTCGGAGGCGTCGTCGGGTACGCCACCTGCTCGCCGCACCTGGCCGAGACCCGGGCGGTCGTCGACGACGTCGTCAAGCACAGCGACGGCGCCGAACTGCTCGACGCGCGCCCGCTGCTCCCCGGCGTCCCGGCGCTGGGTGAGGGCCCCGACGTACAGCTGTGGCCGCATCTGCACGGCACGGACGCGATGTATCTGGCGCTGATCCGACGGACCGCCTGATCCGGAGATCCGCCCTCTCCGCCTGAGCCGCCTGAGCCGCCTGCGCCGCCTGAGCCGCGTGAATCGCAGGCGGCGCAGGGCGGCGCAGGCTTCGCGACAGCGAGCGATCCCGCGTCCGGTCCCGCCGTGGCGGACGGCGAGAGGCGCCCCCGCCGCGCGGGCCGGTCTTCGCGGGCGTACACGGCGCGGTGGGGCGCGCGGCACCCGGCCGCGCGGGGCGCCGTGCCCACGGCTCGGACCGCGGTCCGCGGTGGGGGCCGGGCATGGGAGGCTTGGGGCATGGCCGTGCAGATCAACCCCAGCATCCTGTCCGCGGACTTCGCCCGCCTCGCCGAGGAGGCGAAGGCCGTCGAGGGCGCCGACTGGCTCCATGTCGACGTGATGGACAACCACTTCGTCCCCAACCTCACCCTCGGTGTGCCGGTCGTGGAGGCGCTGGCCCGCGCGACGGACACGCCCCTCGACTGCCACCTGATGATCGAGGACCCCGACCGCTGGGCCCCGCAGTACGTCGAGGCGGGCGCCGGATCGGTCACCTTCCACGCGGAGGCCGCCGCCGCTCCCGTGCGGCTGGCCCGCGAGATCCGCGCGAAGGGCGCCCGCGCCTCCATGGCCCTGAAGCCGGCGACGCCCATCGAGCCGTACGAGGACCTGCTGCGCGAGCTCGACATGCTGCTGATCATGACGGTCGAGCCGGGCTTCGGGGGACAGGCGTTCCTCGACATCATGCTGCCCAAGATCCGCCGCACCCGTGAACTGATCGGCAAGCACGGCCTGGAGCTGTGGCTCCAGGTCGACGGCGGGGTCTCCGCCGACACCATCGAGCGCTGCGCGGAGGCCGGAGCCGACGTCTTCGTCGCGGGCTCCGCGGTCTACGGCGCCACGGACCCGGCGGAAGCGGTACGTTCACTGCGTGCCCAAGCGACGGCAAAGACCGCGTCAAGCGCCTGGGCATGCGGCCACTGAGCCACGGGAACGTGAACGCAGTCCCTCAGGGCTGATCGACCAGGCCGGATCTGCAAGGATGAGCGGCGAACCCAGTTTGTGAACAGCAGTGAGGAGAGCGCCGTGTCGGCCATGTCGGCGGGTCGGTCAGCCATGCGGATGGGCCCCGCGGAGCTGGTGCAGGCGGCGGCCATGGCCCGCCGCTTCTACCTCGAGGGCAAGTCCAAGATCCAGATCGCCGAGGAGTTCGGCGTCAGCCGCTTCAAGGTGGCCCGGGTCCTGGAGACGGCCCTGGAGCGGGATCTCGTGCGCATCGAGATCCGGGTCCCGGCGGAGTTGGACGCCGAGCGCTCGGACGCGCTGCGCGCCCGCTACGGCCTGCGGCACGCCGTCGTGGTGGAGTCCCCGGCGCCCACCGACGAGATCGAGGACTCCCCCGACCCCGAGAACCTCGGCGAGGTCGCGGCGGACCTGCTCGGCGAACTGGTCAACGAGGGCGACGTGCTCGGCCTCGCCTGGGGCCGCTCCACGATCCACATGGCGGCGGCGCTCGACCAGCTGCCGCCGTGCACGGTCGTGCAGCTGACCGGTGTTTACGACGCGGGGACCGCCGAGCGCGGCTCCGTGGAGGCCGTACGGCGCGCCGCCCAGGTCTCCGGCGGCGAGGCCCACCCCATCTACGCGCCGATGCTGCTGCCCGACCCCGCCACCGCGGCGGCGCTGCGCAACCAGACCGGCATCGCCCGCGCCTTCGAGTATTTCGACAAGGTGACGGTCGCCGCGGTCTCCATCGGCTCCTGGGAGCGGGGCATCTCCACCGTGCACGACATGCTCAGCGACGAGGAGCGGGCGCACTACGCCTCCCTCGGAGTGGCGGCGGAGATGTCGGCGCACCTGTTCGACGCCGAGGGGCGTCGCGTCGGGCGGGATCTCGGGGAGCGGTGCATCACCGTCGAGGCGGACCGGCTGCGGCGCATTCCCGAGGTCGTCGCCATCGCCGGCGGGCAGCGCAAGGCCGCGGCCATCGACGCGGTGCTGCGGTCCGGGCTCGTCACCAGCCTGGTCACGGACACCGCCGCCGCCGATCAGCTGCTGGTCGCCGGGCCCGCCCCGCGGCCCGCGCTGGACCGGGCGGACCCCGACGGCAGTTGACCGGCCGCGGGCTCCGCGGCGACCGGTCGGACGGTTCCCCGCGCCCCGCGCGGGGCGCTGTGGCAGGGTCTCTTGCATGCTGAGCCGGTTTGTCCCCCGCGTGCTGGGGATCGTGCTGATGTGTCTCGCCGTCCTGGCGAGCGGGTGTGGGCCGGACGCCTCCACCGCGCCGGACTGGGCCCGTGGCATGGACACCGTCCGGGCCGACCGGCTGCCCGCCGAGGCCCGGCTGACCCTGCGGCGCATCGACGACGGCGGCCCCTTCCCGTACGACAAGGACGGCGCCGTCTTCGGCAACTTCGAGCGGAGACTGCCCCGCGAGAAACGCGGCTACTACCACGAGTACACCGTCCGCACGCCCGGTGAGCGCGACCGCGGTGCCCGGCGCATCGTCACCGGGAGCGGCGGCGAGATCTACTACACCGATGACCACTACGCGTCGTTCAAGGCGGTGCTGAGGCGATGACCGACGTACCCGAACCCCGCACCCCCGCACCCGACCCCCTCGCGCCCGTGCTCGATGCCGCGCGCGGCGCCGGGTGGACCACCGCGGCGCTCTCCCTGGCCGGGGTGAGCGACAAGGCGGCCTTCATGGAGCGCTGCGCCCGGGGCCTTGGCCTGCCCGAGTGGTTCGGGCACAACTGGGACGCCCTCGCCGACTGCCTCACCGACCTGTCCTGGGCGCCCCGCGCCCGGGGGCGGCTGCTCGTCGTCTCCGGCTGGCAGGAGTACGCCCGGGCCGAGCCGGGGGAGTGGGAGACGGCGCTGGAGGTCTTCTCCTCGGCGGTCGAGCGCTGGCGGGGCGCGGAGACCGGGCTGGAGATCGTCCTCGCCCTGGGACCGGCCCGCACGGAGCGTGGCGAGGGCTGAACGGAACGTCCCCGTCCGCGGCGCCCTTGGAGGATCCGACCAGCGCCCCCGCGACCGGCCTGGGTGATCGTCCCAGGCGGCACGGGCCCGATGGCATGGGACAATGAAGTACGTGCTTTTCCCTCGGCCTAACTGTCCGGGGGCCACCTCTGATCGACTGGGATGAGCAGCACGTGCGCTTCCTCAATGACATCCAGCCTGCGTACGACCTGACGTACGACGACGTCTTCATGGTCCCGAGGCGCTCCGCCGTCGGCTCCCGCCAGGGCGTCGACCTCACCTCGCCCGACGGCACGGGCACCACGATCCCGCTGGTCGTCGCCAACATGACCGCGATCGCCGGCCGCCGCATGGCCGAGACCGTCGCCCGCCGCGGCGGCCTCGTCGTCATCCCCCAGGACATTCCGATCGAGGTCGTCACCGAGGTCGTCACCTGGGTCAAGACGCGCCACCACGTCCTGGACACCCCGATCGTCCTGGCCCCCACGCAGACGGTCGCCGACGCGCTCGCCCTGCTGCCCAAGCGCGCGCACAACGCGGGCGTCGTGGTCGACGGCGACCAGAAGCCCGTCGGCGTGGTCACCGACACCGACCTGACCGGCGTGGACCGCTTCACGCAGCTCTCCGAGGTCATGTCCAAGGACCTGGTGCTCCTGGACGCCGACATCGACCCGCGCGACGCGTTCAACAAGCTGGACCACGCCAACCGCAGGTACGCCCCCGCCGTGGACAAGGACGGCCGCCTCGCGGGCATCCTGACCCGCACGGGCGCCCTGCGCGCCACCCTCTACACCCCGGCCGTCGACGCCAAGGGCCGCCTGCGCATCGCCGCCGCCGTCGGCATCAACGGCGACGTGGCGGGCAAGGCCAAGCAGCTGCTCGACGCGGGCGTCGACACGCTCGTCGTGGACACCGCGCACGGCCACCAGGAGTCGATGATCGCCGCCGTGAAGGCCGTGCGCTCGCTCGACCCGCAGGTCCCGATCGTCGCCGGCAACATCGTCGCCGCCGAGGGCGTGCGCGACCTCATCGAGGCCGGCGCCGACATCATCAAGGTCGGCGTGGGCCCCGGCGCCATGTGCACCACGCGCATGATGACCGGCGTCGGCCGCCCGCAGTTCTCCGCGGTGCTCGAATGCGCCGCCGAGGCCAAGAAGTTCGGCAAGCACGTCTGGGCCGACGGCGGCGTCCGCCACCCGCGCGACGTCGCCATGGCGCTGGCCGCCGGCGCCTCGAACGTCATGATCGGCTCCTGGTTCGCCGGGACGTACGAGTCCCCGGGCGACCTCCAGCACGACGCCCAGGGCCGCGCCTACAAGGAGTCCTTCGGCATGGCCTCGGCCCGCGCCGTGCGCAACCGCACGAGCGAGGAGTCGGCGTACGACCGCGCCCGCAAGGCGCTCTTCGAGGAGGGCATCTCGACCTCCCGCATGTTCCTGGACCCGACCCGTCCGGGCGTCGAGGACCTGATCGACTCGATCATCGCGGGCGTCCGCTCCTCCTGCACGTACGCGGGCGCGGCCTCCCTCGCGGAGTTCGCCGAGAAGGCCACGGTCGGCGTCCAGAGCGCCGCCGGCTACGCGGAGGGCAAGCCCCTGCACGCCAGCTGGAGCTAGCCCCAGTCGCACCCCACGAAGGCCCCCGCGGTGATCTCCGCGGGGGCCTTCGGCATGCCCCGCGACCCCCGGAACGCAACGGACGAAACGGACCGCGCAACGATCCGACGCCCAGGGCGCAAGTGCGCAATGATCGTCCGCCGGTGCGCAAGGTTGCTGCATTACGGCCGGGAAGGCATGGACCTTAGAGTCAGGCGCTGTACGTGGTGTGGCGGGGACTGCCTGCTCGGTGGCTCCCGTCCCTGGACGCGGATGCCACGGGTCCCCGCCGCCCTGACCGGCAGCGACGAAGGAGCCAGCGCGTGCTCGACCAAGGCGCACCCCCGCAGAACCGCCCCAGCCCCCCGGGCACCCCTGGCCTCGGCCGCCGTCTGATGCGCCGCAAGCCGGTCGAAGCCCTGGTCGCGGAGGGTGGCCAGGGCGAGGGAGGCTCGCTCCGGCGCTCCCTCGGCATGTGGCAGCTGACCATGATCAGCATCGGTGCCACCCTCGGCACCGGCATCTTCGTCGTCCTCGGCGAGAGCGTCCCCAAGGCCGGCCCCGCCGTCACCATCTCCTTCGTGATCGCCGGCCTCACCGCCCTCTTCTCCGCCCTCTCCTACGCGGAACTGGCCGGCTCCATCCCGGTCGCCGGCTCCTCGTACTCGTACGCGTACGCAACGATGGGTGAACTCATCGCCTGGGTCTGCGGCTGGTGCCTGGTCCTGGAGTACGGCGTCTCGGTCGCCGCGGTCGCGGTCGGCTGGGGCGAGTACCTCAACGAACTGCTCGACGGCACCATCGGCGTCACCATCCCCGACGCGCTCTCCGCGGCGCCCGGCGAGGTCGACGGTGCGATCATCAACCTGCCCGGCCTCATCGTCGTGCTCCTCGCCATGGTCTTCCTGCTCGGCGGCGCCAAGGAGTCGGCGACCGCCAACACGATCATGGTCATGGTGAAGATCGCCGCACTGGTGCTCTTCTGCACCATCGGCTTCATGGGCTTCAAGTCCGGCAACTACTCCGACTTCATGCCGCTCGGCACGGCCGGTGTCAGCGCCGCCGCCGCGAGCCTGTTCTTCTCGTACATCGGCTTCGACGCCGCCTCCACTGCCGGCGAGGAGGCCAAGAACCCCCAGCGTGACCTGCCCCGCGCCATCATGCTGTCGCTGGTCATCGTCACCGCGCTGTACGTCCTGGTCGCGGCCGTCGCCGTCGGCGCCTGGAACTGGAAGGACTTCGAGGGCTCCGAGGCCACGCTCGCCGCGATCATGAACGACGTCAGCGGCCAGCACATGTGGGGCACGATCCTCGCCGCCGGCGCGGTCATCTCCATCGCGTCCGTCGTCCTGACCGTCCTCTACGGCCAGACCCGCGTCCTGTTCGCCATGTCCCGCGACGGCCTGGTCCCCAAGGCGTTCGGCAGGGTCAGCGAGAAGACCGGCACGCCCCGCGTGAACACCGTCATCGTGTCGCTGTTCTGCGGCGCGCTCGCCTCGGTCGTCCCGCTCGGCAAGCTCGTCGACGCCACCAGCATCGGCACGCTCTTCGCCTTCGGCCTGGTCAACATCGCCGTGATCGTGCTGCGCCGCACCCGCCCGGACATGCCGCGCACCTTCCGGGTGCCGCTCGGCTGGCTCTTCCCGGTGCTCGGCTTCGGATTCTGCGCCTACAACATGTTCAGCCTCGACTCCATCACCTGGATCGTCTTCGGTGTCTGGATGGCCGTCGGCCTCGTGTTCTACTTCCTGTACGGCATGAGCCGCTCCCGATTGGCCACAGCAGAGAAGTGATCCACCCCCCGTGCGACTGAACGATCTCGACGAACGCATCGTGCACGCCCTCGCCGAGGACGCCCGCCGTTCCTACGCCGACATCGGCCAGCTGGTCGGACTCTCCGCGCCCGCCGTCAAGCGGCGCGTGGACCGGCTGCGGGCCACCGGAGCCATCACGGGCTTCACGGTGCGGGTGGACCCCGCCGCGCTCGGCTGGGAGACCGAGGGGTTCATCGAGATCTACTGTCGCCGCAACACCTCGCCGGAGGCGATCCAGCGAGGACTCGAGCGCTACACCGAGATCGCGTCCGCGTCCACCGTCACGGGGGACGCGGACGCGATCGTTCAGGTCTTCGCCGCGGACATGCGGCATTTCGAGCGGGTCCTGGAGCGGATCGCGGGGGAGCCGTTCGTGGAGCGGACCAAGTCCGTGCTGGTGCTTTCGCCGCTGATGCGGCGGTTCTCCTCGGGGTCACCCGCGTAGTCGTTCGCTGACGGGGCTGGGGCCGGCTTCCAGGGGCGGGCGCAATGAATCGTCGTTCCGGCGTCCGTACGCGCAACAGATCGCGCGGCTGCCCGCAACGGTCGCGTCTTGTACCGGTGAGGTCGGCGCCCGTACCGTCTAACGGACCCCACCTGCCCCTTCGTACGCCATGAGGATCAGCCATGCCTGCGCTGCGCACCGCCCTGCTCCAGAGTTCCGGGCAGCTCGGATCCGTCTCCGAGAACCTCACGGCGCTCGACGACGCGGCCGCGCGCGCCGCCGCCCAGGGGGCCGGGCTGCTCGTGGCGCCCGAGCTGTTCCTGACCGGGTACGCGATCGGCGACGACATCGCCCGCCTCGCCGAGGCCGCCGACGGCCCTTCCGCGACGGCGATCGCCGAGATCGCGGTCCGCCACCGGGTCGGCGTCGTCTACGGCTACCCGGAGCGCGAGGGCGACGTCGTCTTCAACTCCGCGCAGCTCATCGGCCCGGACGGGACCCGCCTCGCGAACTACCGCAAGACCCACCTCTTCGGCTGCTTCGAGCGCGACGCCTTCACCCCGGGGGAGCAGCCCGTCGTCCAGGCCGAGCTGGGCGGCGTCCGCGTCGGCCTCATGATCTGCTACGACGTGGAGTTCCCGGAGAACGTCCGCGCGCACGGCCTGGCGGGCACCGACCTGCTTCTCGTCCCCACCGCGCAGATGCACCCCTTCCAGTTCGTCGCCGAGTCGGTCATCCCGGTGCGCGCCTTCGAGAACCAGATGTACGTCGCGTACGTCAACCGCGTCGGCCCCGAGGGCGAGTTCGAGTTCGTCGGCCTGTCCACGCTGGCCGGCCCCGACGGGGTGGCACGGGCCCGCGCCGGCCGCGGCACCGAGCTGGTCGTCGGCGACGTCGACCCGGACTTCCTGCGCGCGTCCCGCGAGACCAACCCCTACCTGCGCGACCGCCGCCCCGGCCTGTACGCGTCCCTCGTCTGAGCCCACCCCCTCACCTGACTTTTCAGTTCGTGCAAGGAGTCCGTACCCCATGACGTCCACGGTGCCCACCGCCATCCAGCACACCGACGCCCAGCCGCCGATCACCATGTTCGGCCCGGACTTCCCCTACGCGTACGACGACTTCCTCGCGCACCCCGCGGGCCTCGGCCAGATACCCGCGACCGAGCACGGCACCGAGGTCGCCGTCATCGGCGGTGGCCTGTCCGGCATCGTCGCCGCGTACGAGCTGATGAAGATGGGCCTCAAGCCCGTCGTCTACGAGGCCGACCAGATCGGCGGCCGGCTGCGCACCGTTGGCTTCGAGGGGTGCGACGCCGACCTGACGGCCGAGATGGGCGCCATGCGCTTCCCGCCGTCCTCGACGGCGCTCCAGCACTACATCGACCTGGTGGGTCTGAAGACCCGCGCGTTCCCGAACCCGCTCGCCGAGTCGACCCCCTCCACGGTCGTGGACCTCAAGGGCGAGTCGCACTACGCCGAGACGGTGGCGGACCTGCCGCAGGTCTACCGCGACGTGGCGAAGGCGTGGGCGGACTGCCTGGAAGAGGGCGCCGACTTCTCCGACATGAACCGCGCCCTGCGCGAGCGCGACGTGCCCAAGATCCGCGAGATCTGGTCGAAGCTGGTCGAGAAGCTCGACAACCAGACCTTCTACGGCTTCCTCTGCGACTCCGAGGCCTTCAAGTCCTTCCGGCACCGCGAGATCTTCGGCCAGGTCGGCTTCGGCACGGGCGGCTGGGACACCGACTTCCCGAACTCCATCCTGGAGATCCTGCGCGTCGTCTACACCGAGGCCGACGACCACCACCGCGGCATCGTCGGCGGCAGCCAGCAGCTGCCCCTGCGCCTGTGGGAGCGCGAGCCGCAGAAGATCGTGCACTGGGAGCCCGGCACGTCCCTGAAGACGCTCCACGAGGGCGGCGAGCCCAAGCCGGCCGTGATGCGCCTGACCCGCACCGCCGGGAACCGCGTCACCGTCACCGACGCCTCCGGCGACATCCGCACCTACCGGGCGGCGATCTTCACCGCCCAGTCGTGGATGCTGCTCTCCAAGATCGAGTGCGACGACTCGCTCTTCCCCATCGACCACTGGACGGCGATGGAGCGCACCCACTACATGGAGTCCTCCAAGCTCTTCGTGCCGGTGGACCGGCCGTTCTGGCTGGACAAGGACGAGGAGACCGGCCGGGACGTCATGTCGATGACGCTCACCGACCGCATGACCCGCGGCACCTACCTCCTGGACGACGGCCCGGACAAGCCCGCCGTCATCTGCCTCTCCTACACCTGGTGCGACGACAGCCTGAAGTGGCTGCCCCTGTCGGCGAACGAGCGCATGGAGGTCATGCTCAAGTCGCTCGGCGAGATCTACCCGAAGGTCGACATCCGCAGCCACATCATCGGCAACCCGGTGACGGTCTCCTGGGAGAACGAGCCCTACTTCATGGGCGCCTTCAAGGCGAACCTGCCCGGCCACTACCGCTACCAGCGGCGCCTGTTCACCCACTTCATGCAGGACCGCCTGCCCGAGGACAAGCGCGGCATCTTCCTCGCGGGCGACGACATCTCCTGGACGGCCGGCTGGGCCGAGGGCGCGATCCAGACCGCGCTGAACGCGGTGTGGGGCGTGATGCACCACTTCGGCGGGGCCACGGACGCCACGAACCCCGGGCCGGGCGACGTGTACGACGAGATCGCGCCGGTCGAGCTGCCGGAGGACTGACCGCCGAAGGCCTGGCTGCCGGAGCACTGGCGAGGGGCGCGGTGGCGGCGGCCGCGCTCAGTCCGGCAGCGGGGTGAGCAGGATGCGCCCCACCAGGCCCACCGCCCCGTCCAGGCGCTGCGTGAACTCCTCGGCGACGCCGGGCAGCTCCCGCAGCGCCCACAGGGCGCGGGCCGCCGCCCACGCGCCGTCGCGGGCCCGCTCCAGGCTCCAGGAGCCCGCCAGATGGGTCAGCGGATCGCTGATCTGGAGGAGGTCGGGGCCGGGCATCAGCTCCTCGCGGATGTGTTCCTCCAGGGCCACGAGGATGTCGCCCACGCGGTCGAACTCGTCCTCCAGATCGGCCGGTTCGCAGCCGAGCGCACGGCAGGTGTCCAGCAGGGCGAGGGCCAGATCGTGGCCGATGTGCGCGTTGATGCCCGCGAGGGCGAACTGCAGCGGGCGTACGCCGGGATGGCGCCGGTACTGGAACAGCGGACGCCAGCAGGCCGGCGGTGTGCGGCCGTCGGAGGCGGCGTCGACGGCGGCCAGATACCGCTGCGCGAACCGGCCCCCCAGCGTGGCCGCGGCCCGGGTGTCGGGGAAGGCGCCCCGACCGATGCTCCGGCCGATCTCCTCGGTCACCGAGAGGTAGACGCGGTTGAAGACGGCCACCCCGTCGTGCGGTGGCCAGTCGTCGCCGAGCGCGCGCATCCGCGCCAGGACGCTGTCGACCTCCGGTGTGCGCGCAGGCGGCCCGGCCGGCCCGGACCGCTGCGCCACCATGCCGTCGCCCCCGCGCTCCGGGGCCCGTGTCTGTGCGAACCGCTCCACCTGCGCCATGGGGGCAGGGTCCCAGGCCCGGCCCGACCGGGCCCTCGGCGCACCGGTCGCTTCCCCGAAACGAGGGACCCCGCGGCCCGGCTACGAGCGGACGCCGGAAGGGGCCTCGGCGCCCGCCGGGACCCGCCGCCGCAGGACGAGCGCAACGCCCGCGGTGGCCAGCGCCAGCGCCACGAGCAGCGCGCTCACCCACAGCGGCGAGCGGTGGCCGAGCCCCGCCGAGATCGCGAGACCGCCCGCCCAGGGACCGAACGCGCCGCCCACGTTGAAGGCGGCGGTGGCGAAGCCGCCCGACAGCCGGGGCGCGTCGCTCGCCGCGTAGAGGGCCTGCGAGATCAGCGTCGAGCCCACGCCGAAGGACAGCGCGCCCTGGACGAGGACCAGCACCACCACGGCCACCGGGTGCGCGGCGGTCACCGCGAACAGTACCCAGCCCGCCAGCAGGGCGAGCATGCCGGACACCAGGAGCGGTACGGGCCGTACGTCGGCGGCGCGGCCCGCCAGCGTAACCCCGGCGAACGAACCGATGCCGAAGAGGGCGAGCACCATCGGAACCCAGGCCGAGCCGAGCCCGGTGACCTCGGTGACCAGGGGCGCGAGATAGGTGAACGTACAGAACGTCGCGCCGTTCACCAGCGCACCGAGCAGCAGGGTGACCAGCAGCCGTGGGTCACCCAGCGCGCGCAGCTCGCCGAGCACGCCCGGCCCGGCGGTGTCCGGCGCCCCCTTCGGCACGGCCCGTACGATCGCGAGGATCGCGGGCACCGAGAGCAGGGCCACGGCCCAGAACGCGGAGCGCCACCCCCACACCTCGCCGAGCAGCGCACCCGCGGGCACCCCCGCGACGCAGGCGATTGTCACCCCGCCGAGCAGGGCCGAGGTCGCGCGGCCCTTCGCGTGCGGCTCGACCATGGCGGTGGCGGTCACCAGGGCGACCGCGAGGAAGCCGGCGTTGGCGAGAGCGCCCACCACACGGGTGGCGAGGAGCACGGCGAAGCTCGTGGTGAGCGCGCCGACGACATGCACCAGCAAGAAGGTGACCAGGAACGCCGACAGCGCGCCGCGCCGCGAGGAGCGGTGGCTCGCGACGGCCATCAGCGGCGCGCCGACCACCATCCCGATGGCGAAAGCCGAGGTCAGATGGCCCGCGGACGGGATGGACACCTCCAGGTCCCGGGCGATGTCCGCCACCAGACCGGACAGCATGAACTCGGAGGTGCCTTGCGCGAAGACGGCAAGGCCGAGCAGGTAGAGGGCAAAGGGCACAGCAGGACTCCGCAATCACGAGGAAACGCCGGGATCAGGGCACGGGGCGGTGATCCGGTGGCGGCGCGGAGGTCGCGTACGGGCCGAGGCGGAGGTCGCGTACGGCCGAGGTGTCAGTGCGAGAGCGCGGAAAGCCACCGGAGGACCGGTGGCCGCAGTCTTGACGCCTCGGGGCTGGACATGGCGGGCACGCTAGTCAAACGGTGCGCGCCCTGTCCACCCGATTACCGGGTCCTGTCGCTCCGACTACCGGGTCCTGTCGCTCTCGTCCGTGGCGCCGCTCTCGTCGTACGTCGACGTGCCCGCGTCCAGCAGCGGTTCCTGGGACTTGAGGTGCGGCGGGGCGAACGCGCGCAGCACGTGGTAGCCCGTGATGACGACGATCGTGCCGAGCGCGATGCCGCTCAGCTCGAAGTTGTCGGTGATCTTCAGCGAGACACCGCCGACGCCGATGATGATGCCGGCGGCGGTCGGCACGAGGTTCAGCGGATTGCGCAGGTCCACCCCGGCGTTGAGCCAGATCTGCGCGCCGAGCAGGCCGATCATGCCGTACAGGATGACGGTGATGCCGCCGAGCACCCCGCCGGGGATCGCCGCGACGACCGCGCCGAACTTGGGGCAGAGCCCGAAGAGCAGCGCGAAGGCGGCCGCCGCCCAGTACGCGGCCGTGGAGTAGACGCGGGTCGCCGCCATCACGCCGATGTTCTCGGAGTACGTGGTGTTGGGCGGCCCGCCGACCGCGGTGGAGAGCATGGAGGCGGCGCCGTCGGCGGAGATCGCCGTGCCGAGCCTGTCGTCGAGGTTGTCGCCGGTCATCTCGCCGACGGCCTTGACGTGGCCCGCGTTCTCCGCGACCAGCGCGATGACGACGGGCAGCGCCACGAGGATCGCCGACCACTCGAAGCTCGGCGCGTGGAAGGAGGGCAGGCCGATCCAGTCGGCCTTGCCGACGCCGGACAGGTCCAGGCGCCAGTGGTCGACGACCTTGCCGGCGGCGTCCGCCGAGTGGATCGCGCCGAAGACCTGGTCGAAGACCCAGGAGACGGCGTAGCCGAAGACCAGGCCGAGGAAGATCGCGACACGCGACCAGAAGCCGCGCAGACACACCACGGCCAGTCCGGTGAACAGCATCACCAGCAGAGCCGTCCACTGGTCCTGCGGCCAATACGTCGACGCGGTCACGGGCGCCAGATTGAAGCCGATCAGCATGACGACCGCGCCGGTCACGACCGGCGGCATCGCGGCGTGGATGATCCGCGCCCCGAACTTCTGCACCGCGAGCCCCACCAGGAACAGCACGACGCCCACCACGAGGACAGCGCCGGTGACCGTCGCGCTGGAGCCGCCCTGCGCCCGGATGACGGCGGCCACGCCCACGAACGAGAGCGAGCAGCCCAGGTAGCTCGGCACCCGCCCGCGCGTGGCGAGCAGGAAGATGACGGTCGCGACACCCGACATCATGATGGCGAGATTCGGGTCGAGGCCCATCAGCACGGGCGCCACGAAGGACGCGCCGAACATGGCCACCACGTGCTGCGCGCCGAGCCCGAAGGTGCGCGGCCACGAGAGCCGCTCGTCGGGCCGTACGACCGCGCCGGGGGCGGGCGTACGGCCGTCGCCGTGCAGTTTCCAGCGCACGCCGAGATCCATGGTGAGTGTCGCTTTCTGTGCGCCGGACCGGACCGCACAGCGTGTCGCGCGTGGCCCGAAATGATCGACGCCATGTTAATGCGACATCAGTGCGACTTCTCTCCGGTCGGCTGCGCGCTCGGGGCCGGCGCCGCCGCTCGGCCGTCCGTGCGCAGGACGCCCGCGAAGACCGCGAGGCCGAAGGCGAGCAGCGTCACCAGGCCGAACGAGACCACCAGGCTCGTCGCGTCCGCCAGCGTGCCGATCGCGGAGGGGGCGATGAGGCCCGAGGTGTACGTGATGGTGGCGACGCCCGCGATGGCCTGGCTGGGGTTCGGGCCGCTGCGCCCGGCCGCGGCGAACGCCAGCGGCACCACGACGGCGATCCCGAGGCCCAGCAGCGCGAAGCCGCCCATGGCCATGACCGGATGGGTCGCGAAGACCACGAGCAGCCCGCCGAGGGCCGCGAGCACCCCGCCGGCCCGCACCGTGCGCACCGCCCCGAACCGGTCCACCACCGCGTCGCCCGCCAGCCGTGCGACGGCCATGGTGAGCGTGAAACCGGTGGTGGACGCGGCGGCGGCACCGGCCGACGTGTCCAGGACGTCCCGCAGGTAGACCGCCGACCAGTCCAGGCTCGCGCCCTCCGCGAAGACCGCGCAGAAGCCCACCGCGCCGATGAGCAGCGCCGACTTGGGCGGCAGCGAGAACCGCGGCGGCACCTCCTCCTCGGGCGTCGCCTGGAGGTCGAGCACTCCCTGGCAGGCGGCGAGGCCGAGCACCGTCAGCGCGGCGGCGGCGAGGGCGTGGTGCAGCCGGGCGTCCGAGCCCAGGTGGGCGGCGACCGTGCCGGCCGCCGAGCCGATCAGGGCGCCCACGCTCCACATGCCGTGCAGCCCCGACATGATCGACTTCTGCATGCGGGTCTCCGTCTCGACGCCGAGCGCGTTCATCGCGACGTCCGACATGCCGGACGTCGCGCCGTACACGAAGAGCGCGAGGCAGAGCGTGAGCAGGTTGGGCGCGAGCGACGGCAGGATCAGCGAGAGCGTCCACAGCGCCAGCAGCCCGCGCAGCGCGTTGCGGGCGCCGAAGCGGTGGCTGATCCGGCTCGCGAGCGGCATCGCGAGGGAGGCGCCGATCGCCGGGAAGGCGAGGGCCAGGCCGAGCAGGCCGGCGCTGACCGAGGCGTGCTCCTGGATCCAGGGGACCCGGGTCGCGAAGGAGCCGGTGACCGCGCCGTGCACACAGAAGACGGCCGCCACGGCGATCCGCGCGCGCCGCAGCCGCCTCTTGTCGTGGACCACTTCACCCATCACCGCTCCGCCCCTCCCGAGATGTGCCCCGATACGGCGACGTAAACTATCAGGAACCCTGCCTGATAAATAGAAGCGCTCTGTGGAAGGATCGCGGCATGCCTGCCTCACCGAGGACCGCCCGGGCTATCAACGACCGGTTCGCACTGGGCCTCCTGCAGAGCGAGGGCCCCCTGACCGCGGGCCAGTTGAAGCAGCTCACCGGCCTGTCCCGGCCCTCGGTCGCCGACCTCGTCGAGCGCCTCCAGGGCGCCGGGCTCGTCACCGTCGTGGGCGAGGCGGGCGCCCAGCGGCGCGGCCCGAACGCCCGGCTCTACGGGATCGTCGCCGACCGCGCCCACCTCGCCGCGCTCGACGTGCGCACCGACGGCGTCCGCGTGGTCGTGACCGACCTGCTGGGGGCGCGGCTCGCCGAGGCCCGCGCGCCCATCGGCGGCGACACCGCCGCCGCGGTCGAAAGCGCCCTCGCGCTCGTCGAGGGCGCCGTACGCGAGAGCGGCGCCCAAAGGCTGCACACCGTCGGCATGGGCGCGCCCGGCCTCATCGATCCCGCCACCGGCGAGCTGCACGACACGACGTCCCTGCCCGCCTGGCACCGACGGCTCCCCGGCGCCCTCCAGGAGCGGCTCGGGGCGCGGGTCCTGGTGGAGAACGAGACCAACCTCGCGGCCCGCGCCGAACAGCGCGAGGGCGCCGCGCACGACCGGGACACCTTCGTGCTGCTCTGGCTCGGCGAGGGTGTGGGCGCCGCCGTCGTGCTCGACGGCGTGCTGCGCAGGGGGGCCTCCGGCGGCACGGGCGAGATCGGCTTCCTGCCGGTGCCGGGCACGGGCTCGCTGCCCTCCGCCACCGGCTGCGAGGGCGGTTTCCACTCGCTGGCCTGCGCCGCCGCGCTGCGGGAACTCGGCGCGGAGCACGGCCTGTCCGGCCCCGGCCTGACCGCCGCCGACGTGGTGCACCGTGCCGTCGGGAGCGGCGCGGACGCCTTCCTGGACGCCGTCGCGGACCGGATCGCCGTCGGCGCCGCCGCGATGGCCGCGATCCTGGACCCGGGCTGCGTGGTGCTGGGCGGCGAAGTGGGCCGCGCGGGCGGTGCCGCGCTCGCCGAGCGGGTCACCGCCCGCGTCAGCGCCATGTCGCCCCTGCGCACCGAGGTCCGGGCGAGCGTCCTCGGCGACTCGGCGGTCTCTCGCGGCGCGCTGCTGGCCGCCCGTGACGCGGCCCAGGACGAACTGTTCGGCCCGCCGCCCGGCCGGTGAGGCGGGGCGGCGGGCCGGGTCGGGCGAAGGTCAGCAGGCGCCGAGGTCCTGCCAGACGCCCCACTGGCCGCCGGCGCCGGGCTCATCGCCCTTCGTCCACCACTTCGCCTTCCAGGTGTGCGCCTTGTGCGAGACGGTCGTTCCGGAGCCGTACTCGGCCGACGAGCTCCACGCGGGGGCGGTGCACGCGCCGGGTACCGGCGGGTCCGTCGGCCCCGGCGGGTCGGTGGGGCCGGTGCCCGTGCCCGGTTCGACGACCGTGGTGCCGCGCGCCAGGTCGCCGGTGAGCGCGTACGTCGTGCCGCTGATGTTCACCGTCCAGTTCCACGGGGTCGACACCGGCAGGTAGTAGTTGAACGACAGGTCCACCGAGGCGCCCGGGGCCAGCGACTGCCAGGCGGGAAGCTTCAGCGAGACCCGGTGGAAATCGCCCTTCAGACCGCCGACGTTGCTTCCGGTGTGCTCGCTGCTGATGACCTTCGTACCGAAGCCCGACTGGTCGGAGGCGTTGCCCGGGGCCGAGGTGGCGTAGTCGAACTGGAACTCCGTACCGCCCGGCAGCGCCGTCTTCGTGTTGTTGGTGATCTTCACCTTGGGCGTGATCGGGTAGTTGGAGTCACCGAGCTTGAAGTCCCCGAACTCCACGCCGATGTCCACGGCCTTGGTGGGCATCTCCTTGTTCGCGACCTTCGCGCCGTACGGCTTCGCGGCCTTGAACTTGTCGTGCATCAGCGAGGTGAGCGTGTCGCCCATCTCGTACTGGCCCTTGGCCGCGTTCCAGCGGTAGTCGCCCGCCATCTCCCAGACCATCGTGCCGCCGATGCCCCGGTCGACCACGTAGTCGGCCTTCTTCGCCACCGACTCCTCGTCCTCCGTGGACAGGAAGACCTTCTTCTCCGCGTTCCACAGCCACGGCGCGACCAGCGAGGAGCTGTACTTGCGGGCGTAGGTGCCGGTCAGCCTGGTGTCCGCGGGGAAGCCGTACTTGGTGACGTAGTCGCCGACGATCCCCTTCTCCAGGTTCTTGGCGTGCCACATCGGGTTGGAGCCCGCCGGGGACTCCTTGCCGTTGTCGTCCTTGTCGTGCCACAGGTTGTCGATGCCGACCGCGCCGTCACCGCACTTGGTCAGGCCCGAGCCGGCCGGACACGTGCTCGCCGCCGCCTTGCCCCACAGTCCGTCGGTGCCGCCCTGCACGTTCTTGTGGCCGCGCGTGTAGTACGGCAGGCCGATGTTGATCCGCCCCGCGGGCATCGAGCCGCGGAAGTAGTGATAGGCCCAGTCGGTGTTCAAGTAGCCGATGCCGCCGTACTGCTGGCTGCCGTAGACGCCCGCCGCCGCGAGTTCGGCGTCCTTGCCGTCGTCGAAGAGCGAGGCGTTCGGACCGACGTACTCGTTCCAGGCGCCGTGCAGGTCGTAGGACATGATGTTGACGTAGTCCAGGTACTTCTGGACCTGGAAGGTCTCCATGCCGCGCAGCAGATAGCCGGAGGAGGGCGCCGCCACGGTCAGCATGTAGTGCCTGCCGTCCGCCGCGCCCGCCCTGTCGAGCTTCTCGCGCAGGGACTTCATCAGCGCCGCGTAGCCCTTGACCAGGCCGCCGCGCCGGGCGTTGGAGATCGGGAAGTCGGCCGGGTGGCCCGCGTCCTTCATCGAGGTCGGGTACTCGTAGTCGATGTCGACGCCGTTGAAGCCGTACTTCTTTATGAAGGCGACCGCCGAGTCGGCGAAGGTGTCGATGCCCGCCTGGTTGACCGAGCCGTCGGCGTTGGTCGCCATCGAGTAGAAGCCGCCGGACTTCACGCGCTCGCCGTCGTCGCCGAAGTAGCCGCCCGTCTCGGCCCAGCCGCCCACGGAGATGAGCGTCTTGACGTCCGGGTGCTTCTTCTTGAACTTGTTGAGCAGGTTGAAGTGGCCCTTGTAGGGCAGCGCGGGGTCCATCTCGGCGCCCGCGACGCCCGGCCAGGTCATGCCGGTGGCGGCGTTCTTCTCGCCGTCGGAGCCCACGGAGAGCTTGTTGGCCTTGTCGATGTGCCCGAAGGCGTAGTTGACGTGGGTGACCTTCTCCCACGGGATGTCGGAGGCGAGGTAGGCGGGCTCGCCGTTCTTGCCGGTGCGCCAGCCGGTGAAGTAGCCGATGACCCGGCGCTGGTGGTCGGCGCCCATCTTCTCGCGGCCGGCGCTGTCGTAGACGGAGCAGTAGGGGACGTCGACACCGGGCGTCCGGTAGAGGCCGTCGGGGCGGCAGGACGCGTCGTCGGCGGCGTGCGAGACGCCGCCGGACACCATGCCGAGCAGCATTCCGGCGACGGCGACGCCGGTCGCGAGCACGGTGGATCTCGCGCGGTCGAGGGACGGCAAGGGGGCCTCCAGGGGCATGGTGGAACGCGGACGGGCGGAACAGCACAGCCGGTACAGAGGTGGGACGTTCTGGGGCCCGGTGTGCGCACACCGTCGGCTCCGGCTCCTGGGAGGTGACGCAGAGATTAAGAGGACTAGACCAGTCGGTCAATAGGTCTGGACCAAGTTGTTGAACGCAAGATCGATGGCCGCCCCTGTGAGCCAGCCCACAGCCGGTCACTCGCCTGGCCCACGATCAGGCGTGGCACACTGGCCTCGTACCACAAGCAGCGCACTCCGGGGTCGGTGTAATTCCGAACCGGCGGTTACAGTCCGCGACCCGGCCGCCTCCAGCGGTCGGTTGACCAGGTGAAATTCCTGGACCGACGGTGAAAGTCCGGATGGGAGGCAGTGCGCGGCGGGCGGGCATCTCATGCACGCCGCCGACTTGGCTTGTTCCTGGCCTCGGCCAGGGGCGGTTCCTGGGACCTCCCGGGGACAGGTCTCTTTCGGCGACGACGTGTCGGTGGATGTCGTCGCCCGTACGTGTCGTCGTCATCGACAGCCCCGGAGTCCGTGCCCGAAGAGGCAGGAGGACCCGGTGGCCACCGCCGTAGCCGAAGCAGCCGCCATGCGGCGCGCCGTCGAGCTCGCAGCGCTCGGTCTCGGAGCCACGAGCCCCAACCCCGTCGTCGGCTGCGTCGTGCTCGACGCGTCCGGCGAGGTCGCGGGGGAGGGCTGGCACCAGCGCGCCGGCGGCCCGCACGCCGAGGTCAACGCCCTGCGCGCGGCCGGTGAGCGGGCCTGCGGCGGCACCGCGCTCGTCACCCTGGAGCCCTGCAACCACACCGGCCGCACCGGCCCCTGCGCTCAGGCCCTCATCGACGCCGGGATCACCCGCGTCGTCTACGCCGTCGGCGACCCCGACCCCACCGCGACCGGCGGCGCGCAGACGCTCCGTACGGCCGGGATCTCCGTCGAAGCCGGCCTGCTCGAAGCGGAGGCCGCGCGGGGCAACGCCGCCTGGCTCACCGCCGTACGCCTCGGCCGCCCCCACGTCACCTGGAAGTACGCCGCCTCACTGGACGGCAGGATCGCCGCCGCCGACGGTTCGAGCCGCTGGATCACCTCCGCCGACTCCCGCGCCGACGTGCACCGGCTGCGCGCCCAGAGCGACGCCGTCGTCGTCGGCTCCGGCACCCAGCGCGCCGACGACCCGCACCTCGCCGTGCGGGACGTGGCGGGCGCCGTCCAGCCGCTGCGCGTCGTCGTCGACACCCGGGGCACCGCCGTCACGCCGGGCGCCCGCGTCCTGGACGCCGCGGCGCCGACCCTGATCGCCGTGGCCGAGGACGCCCGCCCCCGGCACGGCGCCGAGACCGTCCGGCTCCCGCGCACCGAGCACGGTCTGGACATCCCGGCCCTCCTCGACGTCCTCCACGGGCGCGGAGTGCGCTCCGTGCTCCTCGAAGGCGGCCCGACCCTCGCCGGCGCCTTCGTCGCCGCCGGCGCCCTCGACCGCGTCGTCGCCTACCTCGCCCCCGTCCTGCTGGGCGCGGGCCCCACCGCTCTGGCCGGCGGCGGAATCACCACCATCACCGAAGCGTTGCGGCTCGACGTGAGCGAGACCGTCCGCCTCGGACCCGACCTGCGCATCACCGCGACCCCCGTAGCGAAGGAGCACTGACGTGTTCACCGGAATCGTCGAAGAGCTGGGCGAGATCACCGCCGTCGAGAACCTCCCCGACGCGTCCCGGTTCCGCCTGCGCGGCCCCGTGGTCACCGAAGGGGCCCGGCACGGCGACTCCATCGCCGTCAACGGCGTGTGTCTGACGGTCGTGGAGCACGAGGGCGACGAATTCACCGCCGACGTGATGGCGGAGACCCTGAAGCGCTCCAGCCTCGGCGCGCTCACGGTCGGCTCCCGCGTCAACCTGGAGCGCCCCACCTCGGTCGGCGCGCGCCTCGGCGGGCACATCGTGCAGGGCCACGTCGACGGCACCGGCGAGATCCTGGCGCGCGAGCCCTCCGAGAACTGGGAGATCGTCAAGGTCTCCCTGCCCGCCGGCCTCTCCCGCTACGTCGTGGAGAAGGGCTCCGTCACGGTCGACGGCGTCAGCCTCACCGTCGTCGACGCGGGCCCCGACTTCTTCACCGTCAGCCTGATCCCCACCACCCTCGCGCTGACCACCCTCGGCATCAAGCAGCCCGGCGACCCGGTCAACGTCGAGGTCGACATCATCGCCAAGTACGTGGAGCGCCTCCTCGGCGACCGCGCCCACGCCCCCGGTCGGGAGGCCACCAAGTGAACTGGCTCAACAGCGAGGCCTTCACGGCCTTCGACCAGCACATCATGTGGTCCGACATGATCGGCAACACCGTCGGTCTCATCGCCCTCGCCCTCGGCTGGCGGCGCTCGATATGGACCTGGCCCGCCCAGTTCCTGTCCGGCGTCATCCTCGTCGCCGCGTACGCCGCCGCGGAGCTGTCCGGCGGCGTCGGCAAGCAGTTCCTCGTCATCGGCGTCGCGCTGTGGGGCTGGCGGCAGTGGACGCGCGGCAAGCGGCAGGCGCAGGACGGCTCCATCGCCATCCGCTTCGCGAGCTGGAAGGAGCGGGGGATCCTCCTCGGCGGCACCGCCCTCGGCACGCTCGCCGTTGGCGCGCTGTTCACCGCCGTGCCCTCGCTGTCCTGGAACCCCTGGCCGGACGCCTACATCTTCGTCGGCACGCTCGCCGCGATGGTCGCCCAGGCGCGCGGCCTCGTCGAGTTCTGGTTCGCCTGGCTGCTCGTGGACGTCGTCGGCGTGCCCCTCGCCTTCAGCAGCGGCCTGGCCTTCTCCGGCCTCGTCTACGTCGTCTACCTCGCCCTCGTCCTGTGGGGCATGCGCGACTGGTGGCTGCGCTCCCGCGCGGCGGCCTCGAAGCACGTCATCGAAGGAGCCCCGGCATGACCACGGCACCTGTCCGATACAGCACGGACGACGTCGAGGACTTGTCCCTCGACCCCGTCGAGCAGGCCGTCCGCGACATCGCCGCGGGCCGCCCCGTCGTCGTCGTCGACGACGAGGACCGCGAGAACGAGGGCGACCTCGTCGTCGCCGCCGAGATGGCGACCCCCGAGATCGTCGCCTTCATGATGAGCGAGTGCCGCGGCCTGATCTGCGCGCCCATGGAGGCCGAGGAACTCGACCGGCTGCGCCTGCCGCAGATGGTCGAGAACAACACCGAGTCGATGAGCACGGCCTTCACCGTCTCCGTCGACGCCTCGGCCGCCCACGGCGTGAGCACCGGCATCTCGGCCGCCGACCGCGCCACCACCCTCCAACTGCTCGCCCGCGGGACGGCCGCCGCCGACGACTTCGTGCGGCCCGGCCACATCTTCCCGCTGCGCGCCCGCTCCGGCGGCGTGCTCGCCCGCGACGGCCACACCGAGGCCGCCGTCGACCTCGCCCGCCTCGCGGGCCTGCGCCCCGCCGGCGCCATCGTGGAGATCGCGGGCGAGGACGGCAAGATGCTCCGCCTGCCGGAGCTGATCCCCTTCGCCCGCAAGCACGGACTGACGATCATCTCCATCGCGGACCTGATCGCCTACCGGCGCTCCAGCGAGCCCACCGTCCGCCGCGAGGCCGAGGTCAAACTGCCCACCGCCTTCGGCGACTTCACCGCCTACGGCTACCGCTCCACCGTCGACGGCGTCGAGCACGTCGCCCTCGTCCACGGCGAGCTCGGCGAGGGCGAGGCCGTCCTGGCCCGGCTCCACTCCGAGTGTCTGACCGGCGACGTCTTCCACTCCCTGCGCTGCGACTGCGGCCCGCAGCTGGAGGAGTCCATGCGGCGCATCACCGAGGAAGGACGCGGCGTCCTCGTCTACCTCCGCGGCCACGAGGGGCGCGGCATCGGCCTGCTCTCCAAACTGCGGGCCTACGAACTCCAGGAGCGCGGCAGCGACACCCTCGACGCCAACCTGGAGCTCGGCCTGCCCGCCGACGCCCGGGACTACGGCGCGGGCGCGCGGATCCTGGACGACCTCGGCGTGCGCAGCGTCCGCCTGATGACCAACAACCCCGACAAGACCGACGCCGTCCTGCGGCACGGCCTGCGGATCACCGCACGGGAGCCGATGCCCGTCACGGCCGGCGAGCACAACCTCCGCTACCTGCGCACCAAGCGGGACCGGATGGGCCACGACCTGCCCTGGCTGGACACCCCCGGCGTCTCACCCTGCGGCAACCAGTAAGACACCCCCCAACTTTCCACGACTGCTGTCGACGGACCCGAAGGAGAAGCGCGTGAGCGGCAAGGGCGCACCCGAACTGAGTGTGAAGAACTGCGGAGACCTGCGGGTCGCGGTGATCGCCGCGCAGTGGCACGAGAAGGTCATGGACGGCCTCGTGAACGGCGCCCTGCGCGCCCTCGGCGAGCTGGGCATCAGCGAGCCGACCGTCCTGCGCGTGCCGGGCAGCTTCGAGCTGCCGGTCGTCGCGAAGGTCCTCGCCGAACGCGGCTACGACGCCATCGTGGCGCTCGGCGTCGTCATCCGCGGCGGCACCCCGCACTTCGAGTACGTGTGCCAGGGCGTCACCCAGGGCCTCACCCAGGTCTGCGTGGACACCGGCGTCCCCATCGGCTTCGGCGTGCTCACCTGCGACACCGAGGAGCAGGCCCTCGACCGCGCGGGCATCGAGGGCTCCCGCGAGGACAAGGGGCACGAAGCGGTCACCGCGGCCGTGGCCACCGCGACCACGCTGCGCACCGTCTCCGAGCCCTGGCGCTGAGCGGCGCCCCCCGGCCGCGTAGAGTGAACGGCATCATGTCCAAGAAGACTTTCGAGGAGCTCTTCGCCGAGCTCCAGCACAAGGCCGCCAACGGCGACCCCGCGACCTCCCGCACCGCCGAGCTGGTCGACAAGGGCGTCCATGCCATCGGCAAAAAGGTCGTCGAGGAGGCCGCCGAAGTCTGGATGGCCGCCGAGCACGAGGGCAAGGAAGCCGCCGCCGAGGAGATCTCGCAGCTGCTCTACCACGTCCAGGTGATGATGGTCGCCCGCGGCATCTCCCTCGACGACGTCTACGCCCACCTCTGAGCCGCACGTCATCCGAGCCGGCCCCACACCCCTTCACGCAAAGGAATCCGACCTCATGCTGCGCATCGCCGTCCCCAACAAGGGTTCACTGTCCGGACCTGCGTCGGCGATGCTCCATGAGGCCGGCTACCAGCAGCGCAAGGAGTCGAAGGAACTCGTCCTCGTCGACCCCGAGAACGAGGTCGAGTTCTTCTACCTCCGGCCCAAGGACATCGCGATCTACGTCTCGGCCGGCCGGCTGGACATCGGCATCACCGGCCAGGACCTGCTGGTCGACTCCGGGGCGAACGCCGAGGTGATCCTGCCGCTCGGCTTCGCCCGCTCCACCTTCCGCTTCGCCGCCAAGCCGGGCACCGCCCACGGCATCGAGGACCTCGCCGGCAAGACCGTCGCCACCTCCTACGAGGGCATCGTCGCCAAGCACCTCGCGGACCACGGCGTCGACGCCTCCGTCGTCCACCTCGACGGCGCCGTCGAGACCGCCATCGAACTGGGCGTCGCCCAGGTCATCGCGGACGTCGTGGAGACCGGCACCTCCCTGCGCAACGCGGGCCTTGAGGTCTTCGGCGAGCCGATCATGAAGTCCGAGGCGGTCGTCATCCGGCGCGCCGGCGCCGACGGCGACGACGACAAGGTGCAGCAGTTCCTGCGCCGCCTCCAGGGCGTCCTGGTCGCCCGGTCGTACGTGATGATGGACTACGACTGCCGCGCCGAGCACCTGGAGCGGGCCGTCGCCCTCACTCCCGGCCTCGAATCGCCGACGATCTCCCCGCTGCACAACGAGGGCTGGGTGGCCGTGCGCTCCATGGTCCCCGCCAAGGAGGCGCAGCGCGTCATGGACGACCTGTACGCCCTCGGCGCGCGGGCCATCCTGACCACCGCCATCCACGCCTGCCGTCTCTGAACCGGCCGGAGCCCGCATCCCATGTCCGACCTTCCCGCCCTGCCCGTCACCTTCCGCCCCCGGCGGACCCGGGTCGTCATGCTCACCGCCGGGGCCGCGATGTTCGTTGTCCTCACGGTGATCGCCCTGCTGCTGCCCCACCTCAGCGCGGGGGAGCGGACCAGCTTCGTGTTCACCGGCGCCCTGCTCTTCGGCGTGCTCGTGCTGCTCAGCAGGCCCAAGGTGGTCGCCGACGACTCCGGCGTGACCGTCGTCAACATCGCGACCAGCAGGCGTCTGGCCTGGGCCGAGATCATCCAGGTCACCCTGCGCCCCGGCGACCCCTGGGTGTTCCTGAACCTCAGCGACGGCACCAGCCTGCCGGCCCTGGGCATCCAGCCCGGCATCGCCAGGCAGCAGGCCATCGCCGACTCCCGGGCCCTGCGCGCCCTCGTGGACGCCCGCACACCGCCGGGCGACTGACATCGCGCGCAGTGTCTTGACGTTCTGATTAATCTGGTGGCGGGGCACGCAAGGTGTGCCGCCCCGCCCCTGACGGGCCCGCCCGGCCCCCAGGGGCTCCTGCTACCCGAGGAGTGACACCCTCCGGCGATGGACGGATCGTCCTGTAGTACCTGCGCCGCCCTCTCCCGACACACCGGGAACCGAACGACCGGAGGGGCGGCGGCATGACAGTCCCCCTGCTCCTCCTCGCGGCGGCATTCCTGCTCATTCTCGCCAACGGCTTCTTCGTGGCGGCCGAGTTCGGCCTCGTCACCGTCGAGCGGGCCGACGCGGAGAAGGCCGCGGCCGACGGCGACCGCCGGGCCCGCACGGTCGTCGGTGCCCTCAAGGAGCTGTCCTTCCAGCTCTCCGGCACCCAGCTCGGCATCACCATCACCTCGCTCGTCGTCGGCATGCTCGCCGAACCGGCCCTCGCCCACCTGCTCGCGGGCCCGTTCACGGCGCTCGGCGTCCCCGAGGGCGCCGTCGGCGGGGTCTCCGTGATCGTCGGCATGCTGCTGGCGTCCGCCGTGCAGATGGTCGTCGGCGAACTGGTGCCCAAGAACTGGGCGGTCTCCCGGCCGCTGCAGGTCGCGCGGTTCGTCGCGGGCCCGCAGCACGCCTTCTCGCGGCTCTTCCGGCCCGTGATCGCCCTCCTGAACGCCGTGGCCAACCGGCTGGTGCGCGCCCTCGGCGTCGAGCCCGCCGATGAACTCGCCTCGGCCCGCACCCCCGGCGAACTGGTCTCCCTGGCCCGCCACTCGGCCCAGGCCGGCACCCTGGAGCAGGACACCGCCGACCTGTTCGTCCGCACCCTCTCCCTCGGCGAGCTGACCGCGCAGCACGTCATGACGCCGCGCGTGAAGGTCAGCGCGCTCCAGTCGTCGGCGACCGCCGAGGACGTGGTCAACCTGACGCGCGCCACCGGCCTGTCCCGCTTCCCCGTCTACCGCGAGCGGATCGACGAGATCATCGGCATGGTGCACCTCAAGGACGCCCTCGCGGTGCCCGCCCACGAGAGGCTGCGCACCCCGGTGAGCCGCATCGCCCGGTCCCCGCTCCTGGTCCCCCAGACCCTCCCCGTGCAGCCCCTGCTGGGGCGGCTGCGCAGCGAGCAGCCCATGGCGGTCGTCGTCGACGAGTACGGCGGCACGGCCGGGGTGGTCACCCTGGAGGACATCGTCGAGGAGCTGGTCGGCGAGGTGCGCGACGAGCACGACCTGCACGACCTGCCCGAGCTGTGCGCGGCGCCGCCCGAGGACGGCAGGCCCGCGTGGGACGCCGACGGCGGCTGCCGTGTCGACACCTTGCAGCGCATAGGCCTCGACGTGCCCGAGGGGCCCTACGAGACCGTCGCGGGCCTCGTCGCCGACCTGCTCGGACGCATCCCGGCCCCCGGTGACCGCGCCGAACTCCCGGGCTGGCGCCTCTCGGTGCGCCAGGTCGGGCACAACCGGGCCGAGCGGGTCAGGATCGCCGTGACGGCGGACGCCCCGCTCGCCGCGAGCGCCACGGAGGCGAGCCGATGAGTCTGCTGCAACTCCTCTTCGCCGTGCTCCTGGTGCTCACCAACGGCTTCTTCGTCGGCGCCGAGTTCGCGCTGGTGTCCGTGCGCCGCAGCCAGATCGAGCCCCTGGGGACCAAGCGGTCCCGCCAGGTCCTCCACGGCCTCGAACACCTGCCGCAGATGATGGCCGCCGCCCAGTTCGGCATCACCGTCTGCTCCCTGACGCTCGGCGCCGTCGCCGAGCCGACCGTCGCCCACCTCCTGGAGCCGCTCTTCCACGCGGTCCACCTGCCCGAGGGCATGGTCCATCCCCTGGGCTATGTGATCGCGCTCGCGGTCGTCGTCTTCCTGCACCTCGTCGTCGGCGAGATGCTCCCGAAGAATCTCGCGATGGCGGCGCCCGAGAAGACCGCGCTCTGGTTCAGCCCGGGCCTGGTCACCTTCGCCCGGCTGTGCCGGCCGGTGACGGCGGCCCTCGGGGCGTGCGCGCGCCTCGTCCTCAGGCTCTTCCGGGTGGAGCCAAGGGACGAGGTCGAGGCGGTCTTCACCAGCGAGCAGCTCAACCGCCTCGTGGAGGACTCCGGCCAGGCGGGCCTGCTCGACCCCGAGGAGCAGGAGCGCCTGGAGGACGCCCTGGAACTGGGCTCGCGCCCGGTGACGGACGTCCTGCTCGACCGCGCGTCCCTGGTGAGTGTGGACGCCTCGGTCACCCCGGGCCAGGTCATCGACCTCACCGGGCGCACCGGCTACTCCCGCTTCCCGATCCAGGCGCAGAACGGCGCCTTCATGGGCTACCTCCACGTCAAGGACGTACTGGACCTGGAGGAGACCGAGCGGGCGGTGCCGCAGCAGGTCTGGCGCCCGATGACGACGCTGCGGGCGGAGCTCCCGCTGGACGACGCCCTGACCGTGATGCGCCGCGCCGCGACCCATCTGGCGCAGGTCGCCGACGCCTCGGGCAAGGTGCTCGGCCTGGTCGCCCTGGAGGACGTCCTGGAACTCCTGGTCGGCAAGGTCCGCGACCCCGCGCACCGCGTCACCGTGCCCCGCAGGGCCCAGGACACCAAGGGGACCCGGGAGAAGCTCGACGGCGCCCTCGTCGGCCGGCCCGGCTGACCGGCGGGCCGCGGGCCGTGCCCCGGACTCACATCCCCGGCGCGTCCCGCGGTCCCCGCCCCGACAGCACCTCTCCATAGGCCTGCATCAGATCGGGGAGCCGCAGCGTCGACAGGTCCTCGCGGCCTGGCTCACCGGGATAGCCCGAGAGCCGCAGATCGCGGTAGGCGCAGCTCTTCTCGTAGAGGGTGCGCAGGAAGCGGCCGTTGCCCAGCTCGTCGATCCAGGCCTGGTCGACGACGTGCCCGCTGATGGAGCGCAACTCTTCGAGCGCCTCCTCGTCCCACTTGTCGCCGTTGTCGGCGGCCAGCACCTCGCCGATGGCGGTCAGTTCCAGGGGGCGGTACGAGGGAAAGTCGACGCGTGTCGTGAAGCGCGAGGA
This sequence comes from Streptomyces sp. NPDC034037, assembly GCF_055575715.1. Lineage (NCBI taxonomy): Bacteria > Bacillati > Actinomycetota > Actinomycetes > Kitasatosporales > Streptomycetaceae > Streptomyces > Streptomyces sp. NPDC034037. The sequence continues at coordinate 439,201 of NZ_JBVISC010000007.1, forward strand.
CAGACCCGGGTTGACGGCGAGCAGCCGGTCCATGCCCTCGGGATAGCCCGCGAGGATCACCACGAGGTGATCGCGGTTGTCCTCGGCCCGCTTGAGGAGGACCTGAAGGGCCTCGTCGCCGTACGCGTCGCCCTTGCCGTAGCCGGAGTTGGACAGGGAGTACGCCTCGTCGACGAAGAGGACGCCGCCGATCGCCGAGTCGATCAGCTCATTGGCCTTCACGGCGGTCTGCCCCAGGTACTCGCCGACGAGGTCGGCGCGCTGGGCCTCCACCAGGTGGTCGCCGCCGAGCAGCCCCAGCGCGTAGAAGACCCGGCCGAGGATGCGGGCCACGGTGGTCTTGCCGGTGCCCGAGGGGCCGGAGAAGACGAAGTGCCGTTTCGGCGGCTGGACCGGCAGGCCCTGCGCGGCCCGCAGCCGCGCCATGTTCAACTGCGCCGAGAGCGCCTTGACCTGGCGCTTGACCGGATCCAGGCCGACCATGCCCTCCAGCTCCGACAGGGCGGCCGCGAGGAGCGCCGGGTCGGTGGTGCCCGGGGGCGGCTGCGCGGGGCCGGGCTTGATCGGGATGATCGCCTTCTCGCGGACGGCGTCGGCCTCGGACCGGCCGGGGCCGTTCTGCCCCGCCGGACCGGTGTTCTGCCCCGCCGGTCCGCTCGGTCCCGGCGGGCCGCCTCCCGGGGGCGGCTCGGGGGTGACCTTCACGTCACGGCCCTCGGTGCCGAAGAGGACGTCGATGCCGTCGGGCCCCTCCAGCGCGTCCTGGCCGCCGCCCGCCAGGCTGATCGCGGCGGCCAGATCGGCCGCCTCGTCGTAGCCGTCGCCCTCGGAGATGGCCGCGAGCCGCGCCGAGGTGTCCATGAAGGAGGAGTCGACCCGGTGCACGGCCCGGTACAGGGGCAGGGCGGCGGCGGAGCGGCCGGTGCCCTCGTGGGCCCTGGCCAGCCAGTACCGCAGCTCCTTGCGCTGGGGCTGCTCGCTGCGGCAGCGCATCAGGGCGGTGGACAGCAGCGGCTCGGCCTGCCCGTACATCTCCAGGCGCACCCGGGCCATGCCGCCGAACAGCCCGGCCTCGATGCCGAGCATCGGGTCGTCGATCAGCGGGTCGGTGTGCCGGACCAGCTGCTCCCAGTCCTTGACCAGATAGGCGCGGCAGGCGTGCAGGAAGCGCACCTGCGGATCCGCGTCGACGGGCGGCAGCCCCGCGAGCGCCCGGTCCAGCTCGGGGACGTGCCGGCCGTCCAGCCAGTGCGAGGCGTGCGCGAGCAGCAGATCCCGCGCGCTCTCCAGCACCGGCTGGACCCACCAGCCCAGCCAGTACCAGGAGTTGAGGGTGCGGGTGTGCCGTGTGCGCTGCTCCCCGAACCTGTCCCGGTGCTGGAACATCCGCAGCAGCGCCGTCGTCGTGTCGACGCGCAGCGCGTGCAGGCCGAGCCAGCCGTCGGCCATCCCCGGATCCATCCGCACCGCCGTGCGGAACTCCTCCTCGGCCTGCGGGTAGGCGCCCACCGTGTAGGCGTCGACGCCCCGCAGCCAGGCGAGGTCGGCCGGTGCGGGTGTGCCCATCGCGTCGAAGTCCATCACGTCCCCCACGAACCGTGCCCCCGTTTGCCAGCCACCGGGCCGGTGCCCGTCGGCCACTGCGCTGAACCGCCGTGCTGTGGACGGGAGTTGATCAGGCGCGCAGAGCAGCCGTCCGAAAAGGCGCACCGATAGGCATCGTACCTGCGCAGGAGCGGTCGGCCGTAGGGTGCCGCACCGCCGGATCGGCCGGAAAAGGGCGTCGGGGAGCGCGAGCGGTGGTAACCGAGGGTGAGCGAATGACGGCTCGCAGCGGCCGAAAAGTGGGCCCGGAGGGCAGAACGAAGCCCCCGATCACGGGGGAACAACCGGGGGCTTCGCGTCTGCGGGCGGTCTCGTAAGTCCGCACATCCAGAACGTAAGTCCTGTAAGGCCCCTGGGTCAAGCGGAGTTGGGGCACTCATGGAAACTGCCGGGGCCATGCGGAAGCGGCCCCCGAAAGGTTCAGCGGACCGCCGACGACCCATCACCCTGAGTGATGAATTCCGTTCCGACCGGTGTCCCACGGGGTCCCGGCTCCACCACGTATCCCTCGGGGCACTGCCGCACCAGAAGGTCGGCGAAGGGCCGGGAAGGGTCCTCGGTGAAGTGCTCGCGTTCCGCCGGTTCCCATCCGTCCCAGAAGTCCCGCTGGGCCGCCCCGTCCCGCTCGCGTCCACGCCGCCACGCCGTCGCACGCGGCACGTCCATCCACAGCACGGCCGCGAGGTGCGCCCGCAGCGCGCGGCGGCCCGCGCCCACCCCCTCGACGAGCACCACGGGCGCGGCCGGCAGGACCTCCTGCGCCGCGCCGAAGCGGCGCTCGTGCCAGTCGTACGCGGCATAGCGCGCGCCCTCGCCGCGCGAGAGCGGCCCCACGAGCCGCAGCGCCCGCTCCGTCCAGCCGAACAGCTCGCCGTGGCTCGCGAGATCGTCGAGCCGCAGCACCGGCGCCCCGCCCAGCGCCCCGGCCAGCCGGCGGGCGAACGTCGACTTCCCCGAGCCGGCGTGCCCGTCCACGGCGATCAGCCGCACCGGGCCGCAGGACGGCGGCAGGCTCCGCAGGGCGGCCGCGATACGGGGGAGCGGGGTGGCGGGGGTCGGCGCGTCAGGGGTCATCACGGCCAGCGTACGACCGCGGAAGCGGGTGTTCCGCGCGCCGCCGCCGGTCATGCCAGTGGTGGAGGCCAATATTGGTGCGCACGGCGGTGTCCGAAGCGCTGGCAGAAGTCGGCGGGGACCCGCCATAGTTGGCCCACTTCCGTGCATTCGACCCGACATCCTTCCGGATCCCGCCGGAAACCACGTCGACTGGGGGTCCCCATGGACCGAGCTGACCGCTTCGACCGAGCTGACGACGCCCCGCGCGAAGGGGCCGCCCCGCACCGGGACGGCCTGTCCGCCCCAGGCGCCATGTCCCGCAGAAACGTGCTCGCCGCGAGTGCCGCGGTGGCGGCCCTCGCGGCGGCCACCGGCCCCGCCCTGGCCTCGGGCGGGCCGTCGCCGGCGCGCCGGCCGCCGCGCGCCGACCGTCCGGTGGACAACCGCTTCTGGACCTCGTACGCGCACTGGCGCGCCGGTACCGCCGAGGGCGCCGTCGCCGTCGCCGGGGTCCGCCCCGGGCTGCGGATCGGGAAGCCGGCGGGCCGCACCACGTACACCGACCCGCACACCGGCAGGACCGCCGAGTGGGAGTACGCCCGCTGGACCTCGCCCACGCACCGCACCACGGTCCCCGCGACGGAGCTGATCGCCTCCTGGAACGCCCGCACGCCCGCCGGCACCTGGATCCAGGTCGAATTGCGGGGCACGTACGCGGACGGCACGCAGAGCCCCTGGTACGTGATGGGCCGCTGGGCCTCGGGCGACGACGAGGAGACCGACATCCGGCGGACCTCCGTCGACGGCCAGACCGACGGCAGGTCGACGGTGTGGACGGACACGCTCTCCCTGGACGACACGGACGCCGGGCCGCGCGTCGTCTCGTACGAGCTGCGCCTGACGCTCCACCGCAGGCCGGGCAGTGCCGCGACCCCCACGGTCTGGCGGCTCGGCGTGATGGCCTCGGCCGTCCCCGACCGCTTCACGGTCCCCGCCTCCCGGCCGGGACTCGCCGAGGAGCTGGCGGTCCCGCGCTACTCGCAGGAGATCCACAAGGGCCAGTACCCGCAGTACGACAACGGCGGCGAGGCCTGGTGCAGCCCCACCTCCTCGCAGATGATCATCGAGTACTGGGGCCGCGAGCCGACCCCGGGCGACCTCGCCTGGGTCGATCCCTCCTATGCCGACCCGCAGGTGTGCCACGCGGCCCGCTTCACGTTCGACTACCAGTACAACGGCTGCGGCAACTGGCCCTTCAACGCGGCGTACGCGGCGACGTACCGGGACCTCCAGGGCGTCGTGACCCGCCTCGCCTCGCTGAGCGAGCTGGAGACGCTGATCGCCGCGGGCATCCCGGCCATCACCTCCCAGTCGTTCCTCAAGGAGGAGCTGACGGGTGCCGGGTACGGCACGGCGGGCCACCTGATGACGGTCATCGGCTTCACGGCGGACGGCGACGTGATCGCCAACGACCCGGCCTCCCCCACCGACCCCGCGGTGCGCCGCGTCTACAAGCGCCGCGAGTTCGAGAACGTCTGGCTGCGCACCAAGCGCTACAACGCCACCGGCAAGGTCGTCTCCGGCACCGGTGGCGTCTGCTACCTGTACTTCCCCACCAAGCTCTCGGCGCGCCGCCGCGAGGCGCTGGCGGCGGTCGGGATCCGCTGAGCTAGGCCGCGGGCCCCTGCCCCGAAGGCGCCCCGCCGCACGGCAGGGGGGCAGGGGCCCGCGCCGTCTCCCGTGATCAGGCCCGCCGCGGCGACGGCACCGGGTTCACCACCCAGTCCGGGTGCCCCGGCATCGGCGGCGTCTTCGAGCCGTACAGCCAGGGGTGGAGGAAGCCCTCCAGGTCCTCGCCCGCGACCTTCGACGCCAGGTCGACGAAGTCCTCGGTGCCCGCCGCGCGGCCCTTGAAGCCGCTGAGCCAGGCACGCTCGATCTTCTGGAACGTCGCGTCGCCGACCCGCTCGCGCAGCGCGTACAGGACGAGGGCCGAGCCGTCGTAGCGCATGCGCTTGAAGAGGTTCGGCTCGGTGGGTTCGGCGGGGGCGCCGTAGTCCTTGCGCCACTGGTCGTGCGCCGCGTACGCGGTCTTCATCGCCGCCTCGAAGCTGTCGCCGCCGTGTGCCTCGGAGTACAGCCGCTCGTAGAACCGGGCGTGCCCCTCGCTCACCCACAGATCGGACCAGCTCTTGAGGGCGACGCTGTCGCCGAACCACTGGTGGGTCAGCTCGTGCACCATGTTCCGCTCGGCGTCGACCTTCGTGCCCAGCAGGTCGGCCTTGGGGACGAGGGAGAGCGTCTGGGTCTCCAGGGCCACACCGAGGTCGGTGTCGCCGACGAGGATGCCGTACCGGTGGAAGGGGTAGGGGCCGAGCCTCTCCTCCAGCCACTTCAGGTGGTCGGGGGTGAGCCCGCGGTACTCGGCCGTCGGCTCGACCAGGGTCTCGGGGACGACGTCCCGCAGCGGGAGGCCGCCGGGCCCCTCGCCGTCGACCAGCCGGAACCTGCCGACCGCCAGCTGCACCAACTGGGTGGAGAGCGGCTGCTCGGAGTCGTACGTCCAGCGCACCCGGTCGCCGGGGACCTTGGTGCGCGAGACCAGTCTGCCGTTGGCGACGGCCGTGCGGTCGCTCGGCGTGGTGATGCGGAAGGTGACGGGGGCCCGTCGGCTGGGGTGGTCGTCGGCCGGGAAGATCAGCCGGGCGCCGTTCGGCTGGGGGTAGACCACCGTGCCGTCGGGCGTGGGTATCCAGCCGTAGTCCTCGATCGCGTCGTCGCGGTGCCGGGTCTGGCTCGGGTCGGCGGTGTAGGTGACCTTCACCGTGAACGAACTGCCGTCGCGTATCGGGGACTTGGGCGTGACGGTCAGCTCGTCGCCCTCGCGGGAGGCGCCGGCCCGCGCGCCGTCCACGGTCACGGTGTGCAGGGTGTTGCCCGCGAAGTCGAGGTTGAAGCGCGACAGGGCCTGCGTGGAGGTGGCCCTGATCGTCGTCGTCGCCGCGAACGGCGTCTTCGGCGCCTGCCAGTCGAAGTCCAGGTAGTAGCGGTCCACCCGGTACCCGCCGTTCCCGTCCAGGGGGAACAGGGGGTCCCCGATACCGGGCGCGCCCGGCGTCGGCTTCTCGGTGGAGGTGGAGGTGGAGTCGGAGGCTGAGGCCGGGGCGGCCTGGGAGGCGGGTGCCGTGAGGGCGGCCGCCGCGGTGATCGCGGCGGCGAGGGCGAGCCGCGCTCCGCGGTGGGTCGTCCGGTCGGTGCTCATCGGGAACCTCTCGGTCGGATGCTGCGCGTACACGCGCCGTGTTCCGTCCTAGACGCGCGGCGTTCCGTCCGAGTTGCGGGACGTTCCGTCCGAGTTGCGGAGGGCAGGTCCGGGGCGTGACCAAGCTCTCTCTCACAAACGGGTTTAGTGCTGGCATGGTGGAGGGGTTCCGTGGGGGGACACCACTGCCGGAAGAATCAGTGAGAAGAACATGACCGCTTTCTCTGCCACCGCCGTTCGCGTCGGAGCCCGCACCGGCGGCCCCGAGGAAGACGGGCCGACCCTCTTCGAGCACCTCGCGGGCTGGACCCTCGTCGTCGTCCTCGCGATGCTCGTCACCCAGACCGGCCTGCTGTGACCCGCTCGCGGCTCTCATACCGCGCCCGTCACGCCCCGCCCCTCACGCCGAGGCCGTGAGGGAGAGCCCGCCGGCCACGATCGAGTCCGAGCTGACCAGGGCCTGTTCGGCGCTCACGTCCGTCATGAAGACGAACGGCGGTACGAGGGGCGGCACCGGCAGCCTGTCGGGGGTGAAGGTCAGACACAGCAGGCCTTCGACGCACCCCTTGAACTTGGTGAGGTAGAGCGTGACCGAGCCGCTGAGGTCCAGCGTGTCGGCGCCGAGGGCGAGTTCCCCGCCGCCGTCCCGCGTCCTGAGCCGGTAGTCGGTGAGCGAGGCCGCCTTCATCCGCAGCACCATGACCTTCAGCGGCCCGTCGGCGGTCGGGATCTCGGTGACGCCCGCCACGATGAAGCCCTGGGGCGCGAAGAGCGCCGTGGTGATGGTCGGCGGGGTCCGCGCCGCCACGGTCGACGGGGCGGCGGGCCGCGCGCCGGCCGGGGCGGCCTTCGCGGGGTTCCCGTTCACCGTCCCCGCGACGATCAGCACCGGCAGCAGCACGGCGAGCGTCCGCGTGCCCTGCCCGTCCCGCGCCTTGGGCCGGGCGGGGTCCTCCTCGGCGTCCTCGGGGACCGGCGTCCAGCCGAAGCCCATGGCGCTGCCGGCGATGCCGAGGAGCATGCCGACGAGGAACCCGCCGAGGTTGGTGGCGGCGAAGGACAGCACCGAGAGGAGCAGGGCGTTGAGGCTCACGTAGTGGCGGGTGTGCGGCAGGAACCACAGGAAGAGACCGGCCACCACCAGCGCGATCCCGATGCCGAGCGCCGCGAGCCCGCCGAGACCGAGGCTCACCAGGACCGTCACCGGCGACAGCGGCACGAGCAGCAGTTCGGCGCCGCCGAGGATCAGCAGCAGCCCGCCCCAGAAGGGCCGGGTGCGCCGCCAGCGGCGGACGGTCCGCCGCCGCTCGGGACAGGGCAGCAGCCGGTCGAGCCGGCCGCCGCCGTCCTTGCGGGGGCCCCGGACGCCGCCCGAGGAGCCGCCGGTCAGAAGCACTTCTTGCCGCCGAGGCTGACGTCGACCCGCATGCCCTTGAGCCGGAAGTTGCCGCCGGTCGCCGACCAGGCGTGCGACTTCACCCCGGAGACCGTGATGTCCCCGGCCTGGAGCCCGAACTTGCCCTTGTCGCCTTTGACCCCGGCCACCTCGTCCAGCGTCGAGGCGTCCCGGCCGATCTCCGCGGTGCCGAAGCGGGCGTCGCCCACCAGGTCCTCGGCGTCGATGATCAGATTGCTCGCGGTGACCTCGCCCGCGTCGCCGCCCGCGGTCAGCTTGAAGACGACCGTGCCGACCGGGGTCTTCACCTCGGCGGCCTGGCAGATGTCGGACAGGGTGGCGTCACCGATTCCGAGGAGCGCCACCGGGTGCCCCTTGCCGTCGATGTCCCGGTCCGTCTGGACGTACGAGGACAGGCCCTCGCTGGTCAGCTTGCCCGAGGAGACCTGGAAGCTGGTGCCCGACACGGCGAAGGACGCGGCGAGCGCGCCCTCGGCCATCACCGCGGCCAGTGCGCCGACGGCCAGAACGGCCGGCAGGGCCACCACGGCCGTCTTCTTCCAGGAGGTCCTGCCCTCGCGTAACGCGTCGCGTGCTGCGCTCACTGTCTTCCTCCCGTACGTCGTTCCGCGTCGTCGAGCGTGCGTAGGAGTGCGCAAGGCTGCGCACGGGTGCGCAAGAGGGGGTGCGTGAAGCGCCGTCGGGAGCCGGTGGGCAGCGGGTGCCGCTCTGCCATACTGCGGACATCCCACGGCAGTTGGAGACTAGGGCCGCAATTGAATAATAGTCAACAGCGCGGCGGCGACCGCTCCGCGGCACGGCGCGCCGAACTCATCACCATCGGCCGGAAGTTGTTCGCCGACACGTCCTACGACGCCCTGTCGATGGACGACATCGCCCGACACGCGGGCGTCGCCAAGGGGCTGATCTACTACTACTTCAAGTCCAAGCGCGGGTACTACCTCGCGATCATCGAGGACTCCGTCGGCGACCTCGTCGCGCGCGCGGCACGCCACGACGACCTGCCGCCCGTCGAGCGCGTGCAGCGCACCGTCGACGGGTATCTGCGCTACGCCGAGCACCACCAGGCGGCCTACCGCGCGATCATCAGCGGGGGCGTCGGCTTCGACGCCGAGGTGCACGCGATACGGGACGGCGTGCGCGAGGCGATGATGGGGACGATCGCCGAGGGGACGTACGGCCACAAGGACGTCCCGTGCCTCGTCCGCACCGCGCTGCTCGGCTGGCTGTGCAGCGTCGAGGGCGTCACCCTCGACTGGATCGGCCGCCGGGACCTGCCGCGCGCGACGGTCTGCGCGCTGCTCGTGCGCACCCTCGGGGACACGCTGCGCGTCATCGAGGACTTCGAGCCGTCGTACCCGGCGCCGGCGCGGCGGCCCTGAGACCGCGCACGCGTCAGGGGCGGGAGCCGGCCGGCCCCCGCCCCTGACGCGTTCCTGAGCAACGTCAGTTGATGGCCTTGATCAGCTCACCGCCCGCCGTGTCGCCGCTCAGCTCCCAGAAGAACGTGCCGCCGAGGCCCGCCTGGTTCTTGTAGTTCATCTTCCCCGCGATGGTCGCCGGGGTGTCGTAGCTCCACCAGTTGTTCCCGCAGTACGCGTACGCGGTCCCGCCGACCGTGCCGTTGGCCGGGCACTTGGTCTTGAGGACCTTGTAGTCGTCGATGCCCTGCTCGTACTTGCCCGCGGCGGGGCCGGTGGCGGTGCCGCCGGGCGCCTTCTGGGTGACGCCCGTCCAGCCGCGGCCGTAGAAGCCGATGCCGAGCAGCAGCTTCTGCGAGGGGATGCCGAGGCCCGTCAGCTTCTTGATGGTGGCGTCGGAGTGGTACGAGGCCTTCGGGATGCCGCTGTAGGAGGTCAGCGGCGAGTGCGGGGCGGTCGGGCCCTTCGCGTCCCAGGCGCCGAAGTAGTCGTACGTCATCGGGTTGTACCAGTCGACGTACTGGGCGGCGCCCGCGTAGTCGGCGGCGTCGAGTTTGCCGCCCGCCGAGGCGTCGGCCGGGATCGCCGCGGTCACGAGGTTGCCGCTGCCGAACTTCGAACGGACCGCCGACATGAGGTTCTTGTACGCGGCGCGCCCGCTGGTGTCACAGCTCAGACCGCAGGCGTTCGGGTACTCCCAGTCGATGTCGATGCCGTCGAAGACATCGGCCCACTTGGAGTTCTCCACCAGGTCGTAGCAGGACTTGGCGAAGGCCTCGGGGTTCTTGGCGGCCTCGGTGAAGCCGCCCGACCAGGTCCAGCCGCCGAAGGACCACAGCACCTTGAGGTTCGGGTGCTTCTTCTTCAGCTTGCGCAGCTGGTTGAAGTTGCCGCGCAGCGGCTGGTCCCAGGTGTCGGCCACGCCGTCCACCGACTGGTCGGCGGGGTACGCCTTGTCGGTGGCCGCGTAGGCGTCGCCCATCGCGCACTTGCCGCCCTGGACGTTGCCGAAGGCGTAGTTGATGTGCGTGAGCTTGTCCGCCGAGCCGGACGTCTCGATGTTCTTGACGTGGTAATTGCGGTCGTAGACACCCCATTCGGTGAAGTAACCGACGACCTTGGAACCGGCGGCCGCCGCCGCGGCCGGGGCGCGGTCCGGCTCGGCGGCGGCGCTGCCGGCGCCCGTGAGCAGACCCGCGCCGAGAGCGGCGCAACAGGCGGTGGCGAGGGCGGCCCGGAGGCCGGCGCGGGGGGAGTGCGGTCTGAGCATCGTGTCTCCTCGTGGGGGGAAACAGGGAGGGGGAAGTCGTGCCGTGGACCTACTGGTGCGCGGGGAAGCGCTTGGCATGAACGCGGTGAGGCGTTGCGGGGAACAGTAGGAGGACTAGACCAGTACGGTCAATGGTTCGTACCAATCCGGCGGCGGGTGACGATCGAGAGACATCTTTCGAGTAAGCGGTCGTTAACTAGTGACTGGGTGCCGCCGATCGGGCATACTCAACGCGCCGCAGCCGCTGGTCAGCCGCTTTCGTGACCCGAAAGGAGACCCTGGCTCACGGCATCGTTTCCGGCGTCGCCGCCTCACCCTTCGCGGGCGTCCGCCGTAGCCCCACAGGGAGGAGAGCGTCATGCCCGACCACGCCCCGCAGCCGGTGGACCGCCAACTGCCGACGGATGAGGCCAGGGATCTGCTCTCGCTCGTCCGGGACATCGTCCAGCGCGAGATCGCCCCGAGGGCGGCCGAGGAAGAGGAGGCCGGGCGCTTCCCGCGCGAGGTCTTCACCCTGCTCTCCGAGGCCGGCCTGCTCGGCCTCGCCTACGACTCCGCATTCGGCGGCGGCGATCAGCCCTACGAGGTCTACCTCCAGGTCCTGGAGGAACTGGCCGCCGCGCGCCTGACCGTCGGCCTCGGCGTCAGCGTCCACTCCCTGTCCTGTCACGCCCTGGCCGGGTACGGCACCAAGGAGCAGCAGGCCGAGCACCTGCCCGCCATGCTCGGCGGCGGCCTCCTCGGCGCGTACTGCCTCTCGGAGCCCGCGTCGGGTTCGGACGCCGCGTCCCTGCGCACGAAGGCCGTGCGCGACGGCGACGACTGGGTCATCGACGGCACCAAGGCCTGGATCACGCACGGCGGGGTCGCCGACTTCTACACCGTGCTCGCCCGCACCGGCGGCGAGGGCGCCCGGGGCGTCACGGCCTTCCTGGTGCCGGGCGACGCCGAGGGGCTGAACGCGGCGGCGCCCGAGAAGAAGATGGGCATGAAGGGCTCGCCCACCGCCCAGATCCACTTCGACGGCGTACGCGTCCCGGACTCCCGCCGGATCGGGGACGAGGGGCAGGGCTTCGCCATCGCCCTCTCCGCGCTCGACTCGGGGCGGCTCGGCATCGCGGCCTGCGCCATCGGCGTGGCCCAGGCGGCACTGGACGAGGCGCTCGGATACGCCACGCAGCGGCGCCAGTTCGGCCGGGCCATCGCGGACTTCCAGGGACTTCGCTTCATGCTCGCGGACATGGCGACGCAGATCGAGGCGGGCCGGGCGCTGTATCTGTCGGCGGCCCGGCTGCGCGACGCGGGCCGGCCGTTCGCCAAGCAGGCGGCCATGGCGAAGCTGCTGTGCACGGACGCCGCGATGAAGGTGACCACGGACGCCGTGCAGGTGCTCGGCGGCTACGGCTACACCGCGGACTTCCCCGTGGAGCGCTTCATGCGCGAGGCCAAGGTGCTGCAGATCGTCGAGGGCACCAATCAGATCCAGCGCATGGTCATCGCCCGTCACCTCGCGGGTCCCGAGTCCCGCTGAACTGCCCCAGGGCGACGGTCGGCGTGACGAGCCGGGCCCACTCCGGGTCGTGCCGCCCGGGCAGGGTCCGGTCGCGGTCGGACCAGTGGCGCAGCAGGGCGCGGTAGATCGGCGGGTCCTGGTGGGGCGGCTGCGGCAGGCGGGACTGCTGCGGGGCGTGGGGCTGGAACGACTGCTGCTGGAAGGGCTGCTGGTACGTCTGCGGCTCGTACGCCGACTGCTCGTATGCCGACTGCTCGTACGGCTGCTGCCGGGGCGGCTGATGCGGCTGGGGCCGACGGGGCTGCTGGTACGCCTGCTGGGAGAGCGGCTGCTGGGGGAGCGGCTGCTGGTAGGGCTGCCGGCGCGGGTCGACCTGCTGGGGCCGCTGGGGAACCGATTCTGCGGAGGCGGGCACCGTCACCAGGGTGCGCCGTCGGCGGCCGCTGGGAACGTGTGTGGGGCCCATGTCCGTGGGGGTCATGCCAGGCCAACGGAGGCCGCGGCACCTTGGTCACCGCCTGGCGGATTAGGGCGTCAGTTCACGGCACCCGCGTGTCGGGGCGGCGTACGCCGGAGCGTCGTCCCGCGCCCCCTCCAGGACCGGCGGCCGCGCCCGGGAGAACGGCCCGACGCGCCACCGCGACGCCCGGCGCCTCAAGGGCGCGGACACCCCGATTCCGCACCACGGCGGCCTCGCGGCCGTGGCGCGGAATCGGCTACGGGTGCGTCAGGCTGCGGGCCGCTGCTGTCGGGGCACCCGGATGGGGCGCGAGCCCGGCCCGCCCACGTGCGAGAACGGCTGTTTGCGCCAGTCGAGTCCCTGAGGGAGCGTCAGCAGCAGGGCGGTGTCCTGCTCCTGGACCTCCATCGACTCGTCGGCGGGCGTGGCGTCCGCGGCGGCGCGGCCGGTGCCGGCGCAGACCGTGAGCCCGAACGGGTTCCACGGAGTGGGGCACAGCGCGTGCTCGGGCAGGACGTCCTCGTCGGCGAGGAGCGCGATCGGCTGCCCGCAGTCGGGGCAGTTCACGCGGTACATCTCAAAGGTGTCGTACGCGTCGAGAAGGGCGTCAGCCGGTTCGACGCCCTCCGGCTCGGGCTCTGCCACCTGCTGCTGCTTGCTGCGGGTGGACCTGCCGGGGCGCTTCAGATTCTGCATGGGACTCTCCCCCTTGGGTGGGCCGACAAGGCACTGCGGCCTCGACCACAGCAAGCACTTCCCGTCCCGTCGTAGAGGTAATCGTGGCATCCCCTCGGACACGGGCACAGCGGTGTGGCGTTCGTCACATAACCCATGTCGCGGGGGTGCTCCGCCGGGGCCCGCTTCCCGCGCTCGGGTATCCGCGGGGATCAAGAGCCCTGTAGGTTCTGCGCATGGAGGAGCTGGACCGACAGATCGTGCAGCTGCTCGTCAAGGACGGGCGGATGAGCTACACCGACCTGGGCAAGGCCACGGGCCTGTCCACGTCGGCCGTGCACCAGCGGGTGCGCCGCCTGGAACAGCGGGGCGTCATCCGCGGCTACGCCGCGGTCGTCGACCCCGAGGCCGTGGGGCTGCCGCTGACGGCTTTCATCTCGGTGAAGCCGTTCGACCCCAGCGCGCCCGACGACATCGCCGAACGCCTCGCGGGCGTCCCGGAGATCGAGGCGTGCCACAGCGTCGCGGGCGACGAGAACTACATCCTCAAGGTGCGGGTCGCCACCCCGCTGGAACTGGAACACCTGCTGAGCCGGCTGCGCGCCCTCGCGGGTGTCTCCACGCGGACGACCGTCGTGCTCTCCACCCCCTACGAGGCGCGCCCGCCCCAGGTGTGACCCGCGCGCGAGGCGCGTGCCCGCAGGGGCGAGACTGGTACCCATGAGCCAGCGCACCGCCCCCGAGGACGCCCGGGACCCCCAGAGCCACCGCACCGTGCTGCTGCGCGGCGGCGACGTCCACAGCCCCGCCGATCCGTTCGCCACCGCGATGGTCGTCGAGCGCGGCCATGTCGCCTGGGTCGGCTCCGAGGGCGCCGCGGACGCCTTCGCGGACGGCGTGGACGAGGTCGTCCACCTCGAAGGCGCCCTGGTCACCCCGGCGTTCACCGACGCCCACGTGCACACCACGGCCACCGGCCTGGCCCTGACGGGCCTCGACCTGTCCGCTGCCCGCTCGCTGGACGAGGCGCTCGTCTCCGTACGCGAACACGCCGCCGCCCGACCGCACGACGCCGTCCTGCTCGGCCACGGCTGGGACGCCGCCCGCTGGCCCGGCGGCCGACCGCCCACGCGCGTGGAGCTCGACGAGGCCACCGGCGGCCGTCCCCTCTACCTCTCCCGCATCGACGTCCACTCGGCGGTCGCCTCCACCGCGCTGCTGGACCTGGTGCCCGGCGTCACCGGGCGCGCCGGCTATCACCCGGACGCCCCGCTCACCGGCGACGCCCATCACGGAGTGCGCGCCACCGCCCTCGGCGCGATCACGCCCCGGCAGCGCACCGAGGCCCAGCGGGCGGCCCTGCGCCGCGCCGCCTCGCTCGGCATCGGCTCCGTGCACGAGTGCGCGGGCCCCGACATCTCCGACGAGGCCGACTTCACCGGGCTGCTGCGGCTCGACGCCGAGGAGTCGGGGCCCCGCGTCATCGGCTACTGGGCCCAGTGGGGCGAGGAAGGCGTGGCGCGCGCCCGGGAGTTGGGCGCGGCCGGCGCCGCCGGTGACCTCTTCGTGGACGGCGCCCTCGGCTCCCACACCGCCTGCCTCCACGAGCCGTACGCCGACGCCGCCCACACCGGCACGGCCCACCTGGACGCCGCCGCCGTCGCCGCCCACGTCGTGGCATGCACCGAGGCGGGCCTCCAGGCGGGCTTCCACGCCATCGGGGACGCCGCGGTGGGCTCCGTGACCGACGGGCTGCGGCTGGCCGCGCAGAAGGTCGGCCTGGCCCGTCTGCGGGCCGCGCGGCACCGCGTCGAGCACGCCGAGATGCTGACCCCCGAGACCATCGCGGCGTTCGCCGAATTCGGGCTCACCGCGTCCGTCCAGCCCGCCTTCGACGCCCTGTGGGGCGGCGAGGACGGCATGTACGCCCGGCGCCTGGGCGCCGAACGGGCCCGCACCCTCAACCCGTACGCGGCTCTGCTGCGCGCCGGCGTGCCCCTCGCCTTCGGCTCCGACAGCCCCGTCACCCCGCTCGACCCCTGGGGCACGGTCCGCGCCGCCGCCTTCCACCGCACGCCCGAGCACCGCGTCTCGGTGCGCGCCGCCTTCACCGCGCACACCCGGGGCGGCTGGCGGGCCGTCGGCCGGGACGACGCGGGCGTGCTCGTGCCGGGCGCGCCCGCCGACTACGCCGTGTGGCGCACCTCCGATCTGGTGGTGCAGGCCCCCGACGACCGCGTCGCCCGGTGGTCGACCGACCCCCGCTCGGGCACGCCCGGCCTGCCCGACCTGTCGCCGGACGCCGAACTGCCCGTCTGCCTGCGCACCGTGGTGGGCGGCCGGCCGGTCCATGTGGGGCCGGACGAGTGATGTCCCGGCGGTGCGCGGCGCCCGTGGCGGCCCGCCGCGGTTCCCGACTACCTGGGAATCCTCGGCACTGACCTGGTGGTCTTTGTCATCACCGCAGCTCACAGGGGTATTGACAGACAGCCGCCGTGGGCCGGTAGGTTCGGCCGGGTCCACCACAGGACGTCCGACCGGTGAACCTCCACGCAGTCGTCGAACGCCGCTGGGTCATGGGCGGTGTGCCGCACCGGCGCACCGCCACTGGGAGCCAGGTCCAGCGCCGGCGACGCGGAGGCGAGGGAACGTATCAGCCGATCGGCAGGTGTGACCCGGGTGGGGCCCGGACGCTCAGTAGACAACGGCTTTCGGTCGACCCGCAGCCAGCGGGTCCCAGGTCGGCCCGAAGGGCGCCGGGCCCCGATCCGCTGTGCGGACCGCCCCTACTCCAGTGCCGCCGCTGCGGCGCAGGCCGGGGCCACTATGGTGGTCCTCTGCGTACGAACGAAGGGGCAGTAGTGAACGACGGCGGTCGGGTCTCCGAAGCGGGGGACCAGGGGAGGCAGTTCGGCTCGCTCGGCACGGCCTTGGTGATCATTCCGACCTACAACGAGGCGGAGAACATCCAGGCCATCGTCGGCCGGGTACGGGCCGCGGTCCCGGACGCGCACGTCCTGGTCGCCGACGACAACAGCCCCGACGGCACCGGCAAGATCGCCGATGAGCTCGCGGCCGAGGACGAGCAGGTCCACGTCCTGCACCGCAAGGGCAAGGAAGGCCTCGGGGCCGCCTATCTCGCGGGCTTCCGCTGGGGCCTCGACCACGACTACGGCGTACTCGTGGAGATGGACGCCGACGGCTCGCACCAGCCCGAGGAGCTGCCCCGGCTGCTCACCGCGCTCAAGGGCGCCGACCTCGTGCTCGGCTCGCGCTGGGTGCCGGGCGGCAGGGTCGTCAACTGGCCCAAGCACCGCGAGTTCATCTCCCGCGGCGGCAGCACCTACTCGCGCCTCCTGCTCGATGTGCCCATCCGGGACGTGACGGGCGGCTACCGCGCCTTCCGCCGCGAGACCCTCGAAGGCCTCGGCCTCGGCGAGGTCGAGTCGCAGGGCTACTGCTTCCAGGTCGACCTCGCGCGCCGCGCCGTCAAGGCGGGCTACCACGTGGTCGAGGTGCCCATCACGTTCGTCGAGCGCGAACTCGGGGACAGCAAGATGAGCCAGAACATCGTGGTCGAGGCGCTGTGGCGGGTCACCGCCTGGGGCGTGGGGGAGCGGGTCGGCCGGGTCGTCGGCCGCAAGCCCGCCGGGCGCCCGCAGGACCCCGCCTCTTGATCATCCCCCTTATCCCGGCCTGAGGCGGACCCAGGCACACTGGAGGCATGACGACTGGCGCACCGCCTCCCCTCCGCCCCGCCCGACCCCGGCGCTCCGGGCCCCTGAAGTTCCTGCCGCTCGGCGTCGCCGCGTGGCTCGTCCTGGAGATCTGGCTGCTCACCGTCGTGGCGGGCGCCACGAGCGGGCTCGTGGTCTTCCTGCTCCTGGTGGGCGGCCTCCTGCTCGGCTCCGCGGTGATCAAGCGCGCGGGGCGCAGGGCCTTTCGCAGGCTCAGCGAGGCGGTGCAGCGCCAGCAGAGCGGGGTGCCGCCCGAGCAGGAGTCCGGGAGCGGCGGCGGGGCCCTGACGATGGTGGGCGGCCTGCTGATCATCCTGCCCGGGCTGATCTCGGACGCGCTGGGGCTGCTCCTGCTGGTGCCGCCGGTGCGCGAGGCCGTCGGGCGGTATGCCGAGCGGACCTTCGAGCGTAAGGTGCGGGAGGCGGCGCCGGTCGGTTTCGAGGACGCCTTGCGGCAGGCGCGGACGCACCACCCGGACGGCAAGGTCGTCCAGGGCGAGGTCATCAGGGACGAGCCGGCGGCCCGCGGCCCCCGTCCGGACGATCCCCAGCTGCCGCGCTGACGCGCCCCGGGGCCGCTGAACGCACGGGGGCCGTAGCACGCACGAGGGCCGGGGCCACTGCTGAGCAGTGGCCCCGGCCCTCGTGTTTCGTGCTGTGCGGTGGTGCGCCGCGTCCGTCGTCAGGCGGACTTGCGGCTGTCCCGCGGATGCACCGCGATGTTCATGGCGCCGGACCGAAGGACCGCCAGGCGCTCCTCCAGGACCTCTTCGAGTTCCTCTCGAGTACGGCGCTCCATGAGCATGTCCCAGTGCGTACGCGCCGGCTTGCCCTTCTTCTCCTCAGGTCCGTCGCCGTCTACCAGGAGTGCCTGGGCCCCGCAGACCTTGCACTCCCACTCCGGCGGGATCTCCGCCTCGACCGAGAACGGCATCTCGAAACGATGTCCGTTCTGGCATGCGTACTCCACGGCCTGGCGCGGAGCCAGGTCGATGCCGCGGTCGGTCTCGTAGCTTGTCACCACGAGACGCGTGCCGCGAAGAGCTCGCTCACTCATGAATCGTGCCTCCCGGGCTTGTCGCCCACAGGACAGGTGTCGCTGTCGTCGTCATCCGGTCAACGTCCGGTCGGCGGTAAAGATTCCCGTTCAGGGTCATGCGTCGCCGTCGTATGCCGCCCCTTGTTGTACCCACCAGCGCCCGGTTTGTCACATCTGGCAGCAGATGTCACCCAGCGTTTCTGAGGCTCCAGATCGCAGTAACGGTCCGCCTGGCAGGCCAAACGCGTACACTACCGCCCTTTGCCCTCAGTTGCTAAATCTTCTCGGTACGAGGTTCCCCCGCGTCGCGCGCGAAGCGGCGGTCGACCGCCCGGATCCCGGCGGGGGCAAGGGCGCGGGCGGGGCCGAAGTGGCGCAGGAAGAACTGGGCGAGCGGGCCGATGGCGAGCGCGTACAGGACGGTGCCCGGGCCGACCGTGCCGCCGAACGCGAAGCCGGTGGCCACGACCGTCACCTCGATGAGCGTGCGCATCAGGCGGACCGAGCGGCCCGTGCGCCGGTGCAGGCCCGTCATCAGGCCGTCACGCGGTCCGGGGCCGAACGCGGCGGTGATGTACAGGCCGGTCGCCACACCGTTGAGGACGACACCGGTCAGCAGCAGCGGGATACGGACGGCCAGGGTCTGCGCCTGCGGCAGCAGCGACAGCGTGGCGTCCATCGACAGACCGCAGACGAAGACGTTCGAGATCGTGCCGAGACCCGGCCGCTGGCGCAGCGGGATCCACAGCAGCAGCACCGCCGCGCCCACGGCGATGGAGACCACGCCGATCGACCGGCCCGTCAGCTCGGACAGGCCCTCGTTGAGCACGTTCCACGGCTCGGGACCGAGCCCCGCGGCCACCATCAGCGCGGAGCTGGCGCCATACAGCGTCAGACCGACGTACAACCGCGCCAACCGACGCACGAGCTGTGGCTTCATCCCGGACAAGTGGTGCTCCCCGCTGGTGACAGTGGCATGACGCATGACACCCTGTGGCTTGGAAGCAGACCGCGACCATGGCCAATTCGGGGAAGGTGGACTGGGAATCATGGCTCAGTGGACTTCGGCGATGGGCTCGACCCAGCTGGCCCGGCTCCTCGCCTCCCAGCAGGCACGCCCGAGCGGGACGGGCACCCGCCGCCCGCCCGCTTACCGCGCCCTGGCCGACGGCATCCGGCTGCTCGTGCTCGAAGGCCGCGTCCCGGTCGCCGCGCGCCTGCCCGCCGAACGCGAACTCGCGGTGGCGCTCGCCGTCAGCCGCACCACCGTGGCCGCCGCCTACGAGGCGCTGCGCACCGAGGGCTTCCTGGAGTCCCGCAGGGGCGCCGGCAGCTGGACCGCCGTCCCCGCCGGGAACCCGCTGCCTGCGCGCGGGCTCGAACCGCTGCCGCCCGAGGCGCTCGGCTCCATGATCGACCTGGGCTGCGCCGCGCTGCCCGCGCCCGAACCCTGGCTCACCCGCTCCGTGCAGGGCGCCCTCGAAGCGCTGCCGCCGTACGCCCACACCCACGGCGACTACCCCGCGGGGCTGCCCGCCCTGCGCGAGATGCTCGCCGAGCGCTACACCGCGCGCGGCATCCCGACCATGCCCGAGCAGATCATGGTCACCACCGGCGCGATGGGCGCCATCGACGCGATCTGCCACCTCTTCGCGGGGCGCGGCGAGCGCATCGCCGTCGAGTCCCCCTCCTACGCCAACATCCTCCAGCTGATGCGCGAGGCGGGCGCCCGCCTCGTCCCCGTCGCCATGGCCGAGGGCCTCCAGGGCTGGGACATGGACCGCTGGCGGCAGGTGCTGCGGGACGCCGCTCCCCGGCTGGCGTACGTCGTCGCGGACTTCCACAACCCCACGGGCGCGCTCGCGAGCGAGGACCAGCGCCGGCAACTGGTCGAGGCCGCCCGCTCCGCGGGCACGGTCCTCGTCGTCGACGAGACGATGAGCGAGCTGGGACTCGACCCGGACCTCGACATGCCGCGGCCCGTCTGCGGCTTCGACCCCGCGGGCTCCACCGTCATCACCGTCGGCTCGGCGAGCAAGGCGTTCTGGGCGGGCATGCGCATCGGCTGGGTGCGCGCCGCTCCCGACGTGATCCGCAGCCTCGTCGCGGCACGCGCGTACGCCGATCTGGGCACCCCCGTCCTGGAGCAGCTCGCCGTGAACTGGCTCCTGAACACCGAGGGCTGGCAGGCCGCCGTGGACCTGCGCAGGCAGCAGGCCAGGGAGAACCGCGACGCGCTGGTCACCGCCGTGCGCCGCGAGCTGCCCGGTTGGGAGTTCGAGGTGCCGCGCGGCGGCCTCACGCTGTGGGTGCGCACCGGCGGCCTGTCGGGCTCGCGGCTCGCCGAGGTGGGCGAGCGCGTGGGGGTCAGGGTTCCGTCCGGGCCGCGGTTCGGTGTCGACGGGGCCTTCGAGGGGTATGTGCGGCTGCCGTTCACCGTGGGCGGCGCGGTGGCCGACGAGGCGGCGGCGCGCCTGGCCGCCGCGGCCCGCCTCGTGGAGACGGGCGCCGGCACGGGCGCGGAGGTCGCGCATCCCTTCGTGGCCTGAGGACGCCCCCCGCCGGGTTCGGCTCTGCCCTGGGCTGGGCGCCCGCCGGTGTCAGCCCCCGCCGGGCTCGGCTCCCGCTGGCGCCAGCTACTGCCGGTCTCAGCTTCCGCCGGTCTCGGCTTCCGCCGGTCTCGGCTTCCGCCGGTCTCGGCTTCCGCCGGTCTCGGCTTCCGCCGGTCTCGGCTTCCGCCGGTCTCGGCTTCCGCCGGGCTGGGCTTCCGCCGGTGTCGGCTTCCGCCGGGCTGGGCTTCCGCCGGTGTCGGCTTCCGCCGGGCTGGGTTCCCGCCGGTGTCGGCTTACGCCGGGCTGGGTTCCCGCCGGCGCCAGCTTCCGCCGGGCTTGGCTTCCGCCGGGCTCGGCTCCCGCCGGTGTCAGCCCCCGCCGGGCTCGGCTCCCGCCCGCTTCAGCTCTCCGCGGCGACCGGGGCCGGCTCGGTGACCTCCTGGAGTTCTTCGGCCCGCTGTTCGGCGATCTGCTCGGTGATCTGTTCCGTGGGGCCCGTCTGCGGGGCGGTGCTCCGTTCCGGCAGCAGGTCCAGGACCGCGCGTCGGTGCGCCTCGCTCGTCGCGTCGTCGTACGGGTCGGGCGTCGCGGGCACCTGGAGGCGGTGCACCGGACCGGTGCCGAGCCGGGCGTAGCCCCGCCCGGGCGGGACCTCGGACGTGGGCGTCGTGTGGGGCGGCGCCCCGAGGACCTCCTCCAGCCGGCGGGCACCGGCGGGCCCGAGCACCACGCGCGCGCGGGTGTGCTGGCGCACGGCGTCGCTGAGGGCGTCCAGGCAGTCCAGCTGGTCCGCCACGGCCACCGTCACGTTCGCCGCCCTGCCGTGCCGCAGCGGGACCTGGAGCAGTGACTGGGGATCGTCGCGCCCGTCGGCGGCCGCGAGGTGGCCGAGGGCGCTCGGCCGGTCCAGGAGGATCCACAGGGGGCGCTTGATGTCCTCGGGCGCCGAGTGGCCCGCCTGCCGGGCGCGGTTGGCGGCGATGAGCCTGCGCTCGGTCTCATGGGCCGCCCATTCGAGGCTCGCGAGCGCTCCGGCGACCCCGCATTCGATGGCGAGGACACCCTCGCGGCCCGTCAGGCAGGCGTAGTCACCGGTGCCGGTGCCCTCGACGACGAGGACATCGCCGTACTGCAGCGCCTGGAGGGCGATCGAGCGCAGCAGTGTGGTGGTGCCGCTGCCGGGCTGGCCGGCGATCAGCAGATGGGGCTCGGTGGAGCGGACGCCGGTGCGCCAGACGACGGGGGGCACGTCGCGGCACTGCTCGCCGTCCGTGACCGGCAGGGTGCGCCGCACGTCCGTCTCGTCGGTGAAGCCGAGGACGGTCTCCCCGGGGGCGGTGACGAAGCGCTGGGCCGCGATGTCGGTGGGGAGCGGGGGGAGCACGCTGACCGTCAGTTCGTTGCCCTCCTCGTCCCACGCGAAGTGGTATTCGCGTCCGCGGCCCGACTTGGCGTGCAGCAGTTGTTCGATCCGCGCGCGGGACTCGGCCTCGCCGTCCGTGAAGTACGCGGGGTAGTGCACGACGAGCCGGGAGATCCGTCCCGTGTCGTCGAACGTGTGGGAGGGGAAGGCCTTGTCCCACGCGCCGCCGTGCGCGAAGAGCGGGTCGGGGTCCTCCGGGACGGAGAAGTAGGGGACGAGCGCTTCGTAGAGCGACTGCAGCCGCTGTGCCTGTGCCTCGTCCGGGCCGTCCGGCGCGGGCGGGTTGCGCTCCCGGCCGGTCCACGCGCAGGCCCCCATCAGACAGATCCCCGCGAGCAGGGGCCCGTAGGGGACGAGGGCCACCACCAGGATCACGGAGGCCACCAGGAACAGCAGTGGTCCGCGCTTGTCCTTCGGGGTCTCGGCCCACCTGCGCCGCCCGGCGGCAGCCAGCCGGCGCAGTCCACGAGCGATCGTGATCAGCGGGTGGAGAACGTCGGTGGCGCTGTCGGCGGCCGACCGTGCCAGCTCCCGGCTGCGCGCCAGGGACGCGGTGCCGTTGCTCAGGATGCGGGGGAGTGGGGGCCTGGCCACGTCAGTCTCCTGGAGGTGCGTGCGAAGGAAAGGAGCCTCAGAACTTGATGCCGCCGAGGAGGCTCGCGAGGCTCGCGCTGCCGGCCTTGATGCTCGGGGCGATGGCGGTGCCCGCCAGGAAGAAGCCGAAGAGGGCGCAGACCAGGGCGTGGGAGGCCTTGAGGCCGTCCTTGCGGAAGAAGAGGAAGACGATGATTCCGAGCAGTACGACGCCCGAGATGGAAAGGACCATGACGGTTCTCCTGATGTGGTGGGGACAGTCACCATGAGTTCTTCCAGGTTCACAGCATGTATCCATACGACAAAAGGTGCAAAAGAGTGAAATTCCTGGAATTTCCCTCGAATGGCAGAGCCCTTTCGGAGCTGTCGAAGAGCGGGCCGGCGGGTCTCGCGTGCGTGCCGTGATCTCTGCCTCGGCCGGGCCGCGTCATGTGCCCGCCCGGGCAGTACCCTGTCGATTCACTCGTACGGCTGCACCCGCAGCGCATCCCGGAAAGGCGGACACCCCATGAGCGAAGCCCCCGACCCCGAGGTCGTGGAGCTGGCGACCAAGATCTTCGATCTGGCCCGGCAGGGGGACACCGCGGCGCTCACGGCCTACGTGGACGCGGGTGTCCCGGCCAACCTCACCAACGACAGCGGAGACTCCCTGGTGATGCTGGCGGCCTACCACGGGCACGCCGACGCGGTCCGGGCCCTCCTGGAGCGCGGCGGCGACGCCAACCGCGCCAACGACCGGGGGCAGACGCCGCTCGCCGGAGCCGTCTTCAAGGGCGAGCACGCGGTGATCCGCGCCCTCCTGGACGGCGGGGCCGACCCGGCCGCGGGGACGCCGTCGGCGCTGGACACCGCACGGATGTTCCAGAAGACGGAGCTGCTGGAACTGTTCGGGGCGCTCTGAACGGGTAACCGGGCAGCAGTGACGGGGCGCTGGAAATGTGGTCGCGGCGGACATGACCGCCGGGTCATCATGACGACGTGATTCACGGACGCGACGGTGGGGCAACAGGCGCCGAACCGCGTGGTCCGTGAGCGGCCCGCCCCCGGACCTCGGTCCGGGAACCCTTAAGGGCCACCGACGAGAGGCAGAGGAAGATGGTCTTCGACAAGCAAGAGACGGCGGGCGGCCCGACGTGTTGGCGTGCGGCCAGGTAATGCGTGATTCCCGGTTGCGTCGACGCTTGATGTGAGGCTGTTTCCCATGTTCGATCCGGTCATAGCGCCCAGCGGTACGCTGCTCGGCCTGCTGCAGCGGGGCCGCGGCGACGGCACGCTGCACGCGCTCACGGCACCCCGCTCCGAGGCGCTCGCCGCCCTCGACCACTGCGTGCTCAACGATCCACGCCACGACTGGCAGGTGGAGAACCGCTCGCTGTACTACGCCCGGCTCTACCTCGACCTGCACGGCGGGCTCGGCGAGATCGAGCGGCACCTCTTCGACGCCGAGGACGCCCTGGACCCGGACGACTCGCGCACCGGGCTCGCCCTCGCCGTCCTCGGGCACCTCGCCTCGTACGGCCGACCCGACGCCCTCGCGCTCCTGAGGCGGTACGCCGCCCACGGCGCGAACTGGGCCTGGGCCCTGGACGAGCTGGCCCTGCGCGACGACGACGCGGGCCTGCGCGCCCTCGCCGCCCCCGTGCTCGCCAGGTTCCCCGCCGACGCGCAGGGCGAGGCCGACCTGGCCGCCGCCGTCCGCGACGCCTACGAACCACGGCCCTGGCGGCTGTGGGAGGAGGACCCCCGCCCCGAGATCGGCGCCCGCGTGCGGGCCGCGCGGGAACAGGGCTCCTTCGACCGCTGGCAGCGCCAGATGCGGCCCGCCGGACCGCGCCCCGGATGGAGCGTCCAGGCTGTCTTCGACTGGGCCCAGGAGGGCCTGGAGCGCGGTGCCGTGCTGCATGTGCCCGCCGCCCGCTGCCTGAGCGCCGTCGCGGGACCCGAGGACCGCCCGGCGATCCTGAAGGCCGCCCGCGCCGGCTCCGACGGCGCACGCGGCGCCGCCCTGCGCTATCTCGCCGACGCCCACGACCCCGAGGTCTTCGACCTCATCGAGCGGGCCGTGGAGAGTCACTCCCCGGCCGTCGTGGAGGCCGCGACCGAGGCCTTCGAGCGGATGCGCGGCGCCGCCGCCGTCGAACGGGCCCGGCGCTGGGCCTACCGCCCCGACGCCCTGGGCGCCGCCGCCGGCCGCGTCCTCGCCTGTCGCGGCGGCGCGCAGGACAGCGAGCTCGTCCTCGCCGCGCTGCGCGAGGCGGTCCGCGGCGAGGGGCCCGACGCGCCCACGCTGTGGACGCTCGTCGACGGCGCGGGACGCCTCGGCATCGCCTGCGCGGCCCCCGTGCTGCGCCACGTCTACCGCGAGACCGCCTCGTCCCAGCTGCGCGGCCGCGCCGCCCGCGCGCTCGCCGCCACCGACCCCACCTTCGCCTCCGGCTTCGCCGTCGAGTGCCTGTGGGACTGCGAGGAGACCACCCGCGGGGTCGCCGCACGGCACGCCGAGACCGGTGACGCCCGGGTCGTCAACCGGCTCCGCAGGCTCGCCGCGGACCCCGCCGAGGAGGACGAGGTACAGACCGCGGTACGCAGCAGGATCGGCCCCGACGCCGACGCGCCCGCCGTGTAGCGCCTGCCGCGCCGTGCGGCCGGGCCGGTCACCGCCGGCCCGTGCCCAGGAAGCGCACCGGCGTGCCGGGCGCCGCCTGGGCGGCCGCCGCCAGGTCGGCCTCCCGGACGACCGCCACCACCGGATAGCCCCCGGTGGTCGGATGGTCGGCGAGGAAGACGACGGGCCCGCCGTCCGGCGGCACTTGTACGGAGCCGAGCACCATGCCCTCACTGGGCAGTTCGCCGTGGACCGCGCGCGCCAGCGGCGGGCCCTCGGTGCGCAGTCCGATGCGGTTGCTCGCCGAGGACACCCGGTACGCGCGCGTGGTGAGCGTCTCCAGCGCCGCCCGCGTGAACCAGTCGGCGCGCGGGCCGAGCGTCACCCGCAGCACCAGCTCCCGGGGTGGGGCGGGCTGCGGGGCGCTGTCCACGCGCGCGTGCGGCCCGGCCGGGGCGCCGAGCGGCAGCACCGCCCGGTCCGCGAGCGGGGGCGGACCGAGCCCGGAGAGCAGGTCCGACGAGCGGCTGCCGAGCACCGCCTCGACGGCCACACCGCCGTCTAAGGCGACGTAGGACCGCACTCCGTGGACGGCACCACCGACGTCCAGGACCGCCCCCGCCGGCACCCGTACGGGCGCTCCCCAGGCGGCGGGCCGGCCGTCCACGGTCACGGGGCAGGGCGCGCCGCCGACGGCCACCGTCACGGGGCGGCGGGGGCGCACCGCGCAGCCGTTCAAGGTGGTCTCCAGGACGGCGGCGTCCGCAGTGTTGCCCACGAGGCGGTTGACCAGGCGGGCGGCGGGGAGGTCCAGGGCGCCGGAGCGCGGGACCCCGAGGTGCGCGTACCCGGGGCGCCCCAGGTCCTGCACGGTGGTCAGCGCGCCGGCCCGCACGACGGCGAAGGCCCGGTCCGTCATCGCCGCTCCCGGGTGGCGTCCGGCGCGGTGCGCGGTGCGGCCGAGGGTGGGCCTTGCGGTACGAAGCGGACGCGTACGCCGGGTGAGAGCAGCGCGGCGGGCACGCGCGTGTGGTCCCACAGCACGGCGTCCGTCGTGCCGATCAGCTGCCAGCCGCCGGGCGACGCGCGGGGATACACCCCCGTGTACGGCCCGGCGAGGGCGACGCTGCCCGGGGGGACCGACGTGCGGGGCGTGGCCCGGCGCGGCACCTCGTAGCGCTCGGGCAGCCCAGTCAGATAGCCGAACCCCGGCGCGAATCCGCAGAAGGCGACGCGGAACCGCGCCGCCGAGTGGATCCGGGCCACCTCGGGGACGCCCACGCCCCAGTGCGCGGCGACGTCCGCGAGGTCCGGGCCGTCGTACCTGACCGGGATCTCCACCACGGCCCCCGCGCGCGCGGGCAGCGGCGGAATGCCCCACCCGGGCAGCTCGGCGCGGACCCGGGCGGGCTCGTCCAGTCCGTCCAGGAGCACCGTGCGGGCCGCCGGGACGATCTCGCCCACCCGCAGGGAGCCGGCCGCGCGGCGGCGCAGCAGTTCCGCGTGGAGGGCCTGGGCCTCGGCGCCGTCGGCGAGTTCCACGAGCAGGGCCCGCTCGCCCACCGGCAGGACCCTCACGCGAAAGCCTCCACGCGCACGCCCGCCGACTCCAGGCGGGCCCGGACCCGGCGGGCCAGGTCCACCGCGCCCGGCGTGTCGCCGTGCAGACACAGCGACCGCGCGCGCACCGCGATCTCACGGCCCGTGCGGGAGGTGACCCTCCCGGAGCGTGCCATGTCCAGGGACCGTTCGACCACGGCGTCCGCCTCCGTGATGACCGCGCCCTCGCCGCTCCTCGGTACGAGCGTGCCCTCCTCGGTGTAGGCGCGGTCCGCGAACGCCTCGGTGACGGCCGGGAGCCCGGCCCGCCGCGCCGACTCCAGGAAGCGGGACCCGGGCAGCCCGAGGACCGGCAGCGAGCCGCCGGCGAGCAGCACGCCCTCGACGACCGCGCGGGCCTGCTCCTCGTCGTGGACGACACGGTTGTAGAGCGCGCCGTGCGGCTTCACGTACGCCACGCGCGTGCCGGCCGCCCGGGCGAAGACCTCCAGGGCGCCGATCTGGTAGGCCACTTCGGCCGCCAGCTCCTCCGCCGGCACGTCCATGGCGCGCCGCCCGAAGCCCGCCAGGTCGCGGTAGGAGACCTGCGCGCCGATCCGGACCCCGCGCTCGGCGGCCCGGTCGCACACCCTGCGCATGGTCACGGGGTCCCCGGCGTGGAAGCCGCAGGCCACATTGGCGCTGGTGACGACGGACAGCAGTTCCTCGTCGTCCGTCAGGTGCCAGCGGCCGAAGCCCTCCCCGAGGTCGGCGTTCAGATCGATGGAGGTGGTGCTCATCCGCGCGGGTCTCCTGGGTTCTCGGCGGCCGGTGGGGTTCTCGCCGGTCGGGCGGTTGTCGACGGTCGGGCGGGTTCTCGGCACCCGGGTACGGCGGTGCCGCGGGCCTCGGCTCTCAGGTCACGCGGTACTGCTCGTCCCGGGCGTCCGTGATGAACATCCTGCCCGGCGCGTGGGTGATCGCGAAGGGAGGCCTGGACGCCATCACGGCGGCCTGCGGTGTCACCCCGCACGCCCAGAACACCGGGATGTCGTCCGGCCCGGCCGCCACCGGGTCACCGAAGTCGGGCCGGGCGAGGTCCTCGATGCCGAGCCCCGCCGGGTCGCCGCAGTGCACCGGGCTGCCGTGCACCGCGGGCATCAGGGCACTCTCCCTGATGGCGGCGGCGAGAGCGCCGGGCGGGACCGGCCGCATCGACACCACCATGGGGCCGCGCAGGCGCCCCGCCGGGCGGCAGGGGCGCGCGGTCACGTACATCGGGACGTTGCGGCCCTGCTCGACGTGGCGCAGCGGCACCCCGGCGTCGGCCAGCGCCCACTCGAAGGTGAAGCTGCACCCGATGAGGAACGACACCAGGTCGCCGCGCCAGCGGTCGACGACGTCCGTGGGCTCGTCGGTCAGCTCACCGTGCTCCCACACGCGGTAGCGGGGCAGATCCCTCCGCAGATCGGCCCCCGGGGCGAGCGGCGTGCTCCAGGAGCCCGCGTCCGTGACGTCGAGCACCGGGCAGGGCTTGGGGTTGCGCTGGCAGAACAGCAGCATGTCGTACGCCCAGTCGGCGGGGACGGAGACGAGGTTGGCCTGGGTGAACCCGCGCGCTCGGCCCGCGGTGGGGCCGCTCTCGCCGGCACGGAAGGCGGCGCGCGCCATCGCGGCGCTGGTCTTTTCGGCGGTCACAGGAGTTCCCTCCCCCGCGTCTCCGGAAGGCCGAAGAGGGCGATGACGGCGAGGCCGTAACCGAGTGCCCCGAAGATCAGCGCGCCGCCGACGCCCCAGCTGTCGGCGAGGAAGCCGACCATGGTGGGGAACACGGCGCCGACCGCGCGGCCGGTGTTGTACGTGAAGCCCTGGCCGGTGCCGCGCACGGCGGCCGGATACAGCTCGCTGAGGAAGGAGCCGAAGCCGCTGAAGATCGCGGACATGCAGAAGCCGAGCGGGAAACCGAGCACAAGGAGAAGGCCGTTGGCCCCGTCCGGGATGTTCGTGTAGGCGAGGATGCTGGCCGCGGAGAGGAAGGCGAAGAGCGTGATGTTCCGTTTGCGGCCGAGCCTGTCGGTGAGATAGCCGCCGGTCAGATAGCCGAGGAAGGCACCGGAGATCAGGAAGGTGAGATAGCCCCCGGTGCCGACGACGGTCAGGCCGCGCTCGGTCTTCAGATACGTGGGGACCCAGGTGGCCAGCGTGTAGTAACCGCCCTGCACTCCGGTGGACAGGAGCACCGCGAAGCACGTGACGCGCAGCAGCCCCGGCTTGAAGATGGCCGTGAAGGACCCCTTGTGGGCGCTGTCACGACGTTGGGCGGCCGCCTCCGGGGCATCGTGCACGTTGCGGCGCACGTAGATCACCAGGAGGGCGGGCAGGGCGCCGGTCCAGAACATCACGCGCCAGGCGAGGTCGTCGTCCAGGAACTGGAAGACCACGGTGTACACGATCGCGGCGAGCCCCCAGCCCACGGCCCAGGCACTCTGGATCGCGCCGAGGGTGCGGCCCCGGTTCTTGGCGGTGGCGTACTCGGCCACGAGGATCGCGCCGACCGCCCACTCACCGCCGAAGCCGAGGCCCTGAAGCGCACGGAAGACCAGCAGCGTCTCGTAGTCGGGCGCGAAGCCGCAGGCGACGGTGAAGACCGCGTAGGTGACCACCGTGATCATCAGCGCCTTCACGCGCCCGATCCGGTCGGCGACCACGCCGGCGACGGCGCCGCCCACGGCGGAGACGACGAGGGTGACGGTGGTGAAGAGCCCGGTCTGGCCGCTGTCCAGGCCGAAGTACGCGGCGAGCGCCACCATGCTCAGCGGCAGCGTGAAGTAGTCGTAGGAGTCCAGGGCGTAGCCCCCGAAGGCGCCGGCGAAGGCCCGGCGGCCGCGCGGGCCGAGCGCCCGCAGCCAGCCGAACGTTCCGCTGTCGTCGGGGAGTCCGCCCTTGTCGCCACGCACGCCGGCGGGTACGCCGTCGCTCGTCTTGGCCGGGGTGGCCTGGGGTGGTGGAGTCGTGCTCATGGGCACCTCGCAGGAGAGGGACGGGGAGGGTGCTGGAGCGGGGATCTGGTGCCACAAGGTAGAGGATCGTTGAACGATCCCTCAATACCTGTGTTGTTTCGTCCTCGCATCTGCGATTGAATCCGGGCATGGCTGAGGGGATGGCTGGAGTGGGCGAACTGGCCGACGACCGTGCGCTCCTGGGGCGCACCAGTACGGCGGAGAGGGTCGCGGACATCCTCCGGAGCCGCATCGCCGAGGGGTACTTCCCGCCCGGCACGCGACTGTCCGAGGACAGCATCGGCGGGGCGCTCGGCGTGTCCCGCAACACCCTGCGCGAGGCGTTCCGCCTGCTCACGCACGAGCGGCTGCTGGTCCACCAGCTCAACCGCGGGGTCTTCGTGCGGGTCCTCACGGTCGAGGACGTCCGGGACATCTACCGCACGCGCCGCCTCGTGGAGTGCGCCGTGGTCCGTGGTCTCGGCGAGCCGCCCTTCGCGCTCGACGGGGTGGCCGGAGCCGTCGCCGACGGCGTGCGGGCCGCCGCCGAGAAGGACTGGAAAGGCGTCTCCACGGCCAACATCCACTTCCACCGGGAACTCGTCGCCCTCGCCGGCAGCGAGCGCACCGACGAGCTGATGCGCAGCGTCTTCGCCGAACTCCGCCTGGCCTTCCACGTGGTGGCCGATCCGCGCCGCCTCCACGAGCCCTACCTCGAACGCAACCAGCGCATCCTGGACACCTTGCGGGCGGGCCATGCCGCGCGGGCCGAACGCCTGCTCGCCGCCTACCTGGAGGACTCGCTCGCGGGCCTCGTCGAGGTGTACGGGCGCCGGGTGGCCGAGAGCGGCTGAAAGTCGCCGTACGCGGGCGGCTGAGGCGGACGTTCCGGTGCGGCGGCCCCGGCCGGGGAGCCGGTCGCTTCTGCGCCGTTTCGACCGTTGTCAGACCGAGGACCTAGTCTGTGCACCGTGACTTCGCCTGCCGTTACGGACACCGCTCCGCCCCAGCTCAGCGCGGGGCCGAGGCCCGCCACGGGCCCGGCCGCCGACGAGGGCCTGGCGCGCCGCCTGCGCGCCCTGGCCTGCACGGCTCCGCTGCACGACCTCGACGTGCGCAAGGCCAACCTCGCGGGCGAGTACTCGGTCTACGCGATGGCCGAGGTGGCCCTGTCCGCCATCGACCTCGTCACGCTCACCATGGACTTCGACACCGGCGCCGACCACGAGCAGATCGTCGCCAGGCTGTTCCCGCGCGTCGCCGCGCAGGCCCCCGAGCGCCCCGCCGCCGAGCACGAGCGCGTGGCCCGCTGGGTCCTGGAGAACCTGATCAACGTCGGCAGCGTGGACCGCGGCTTCCGCGCGGTGTACGGCACCTTCGCGCCCGACGGGACGTACGTCCGCAGGGACTACGACTTCAAGCTCCTCGAAGAGGTCCCCGGGTACGGCGGCAGCGTCTATCTGCGCACGACCGACGAGGCGGTCAACGTCCTGGTGGGCGCCCTCGACACGGACGTCACCAGTGCCCAGATCGCCGCCGAGGTGAAGCTGGAGGTCCTCATCAGCCGCGGCAGGCTCGCCGACGCCCAGCTCGCCGCCGAGCAGGCCCGCTACCGGACCGTGCAGTACTCGGAGACGCTCCGCAAGGCCCTCGACGCCACCCGGCGCAACGTCCGGGCGGTCGACTGGCTCCAGGCCGTCCCCGACATGATCGCCGAGGCGCTCGACCACGTGGCCGACCGGTACCGCCACGAGAACGCCATCCTGACCAACATCCGCAAGGCCCGCGACGAGTCCGAGGACCCCGAGCAGAAACGCCGCGCCGCCGAGCTCGTCGACATCGTCAAGGACTGCATCCGCCGCCACACCCAGCTGCAGTCCCGCCTCCTCGAAGCGGGCCCGCTCTTCCGCGCCGAGCAGGACCGGCAGGCCTTCGCGACGCCCACCGCGCGCGCGGGGCTCGACCTGTACGGGCAGCTCCTCGCGCCCATCCTGCCGCTCCCCGCCGAGCGGGCGATCCGCGTGACGGACGCCTTCTTCGCGCGCGGCACCGGCCTGCGCACCCCCGTGTCCGTACGGGTGGGCGACCTCGTCGACATACTGCTCACCCCGCCGACGGAGCGCGAGCACCTCGGCGCGGAGATGCCCGAGCCCGACCTCATCGCCACCCCGGACGACAGCCGCTTCAGCGAGGAGCAGCTGGCGAGCGCCATGGAGTTGCTGACGCTGCCCGCCGACGCGCCGCGCCGCCTCTCCGGTCTGCTCGCCGAAGCCCGCCTGCGCGACCCCGAACTGCCCTACCTGGTCGCCCTCCTCGCCGTCCACGCGGCCAGCCCGCCGGTCGGCACCGCCTACCGCCAGGGCGAGGAGAAGCTGCTCTTCGCCGTGGACGACGGCACCGAACTGGACGACGAGGAGTTCGGCGGCGCCGACCTCATCGTCGGCACGGCCCTCCTGGACGCCGCCGGCATGGCGGCCGACCGCAAGGAGGCGTCGTGAACTCCCGTACGCGCAGGTGCCCCTCCCGCACCACAGGGCACCCGCCTGGCCGCCTCATGCGTCACCCCGGCCCCCTCACGCCCCACCCGACCAAGGAGCACACGCCGTGACCGACCACCCCGCAGAGCACGCCGCGTGGGGCGAGCCGGACTCCGCCACGGCGCCCGCCGCCCCCGCGCCCGTCACCCCGGCCGACGCCGCCGACGCGGCCCGCCTCGTCTCCTTCGGCCTGCAGCCCAAGCTCCAGCCCGCCCGCGACCAGGAGTACGGCGAACTGCTCCGCCGCTACCGCGAGGACCCGCCCTTCGCGCGGCTCGCCGACGCCGTCGCGACCGGGCTCGGGCTGGTCGTCCTGGAGGTCTCCCCGCGCGCGGGCATGGCCGTGACCGCCGCCGAGGACTCCGTCTTCGCCGTCCGCATGGGCGACTACGCCCGCCGCGCGGCGACGGACTCCACCGACCGCTTCCTGCACGGCCTCGCACACCTCGCGGTCGCCGCCATGGCCTTCCCGCGCCCCGAGGACCTCGCCGACGACGGATACATCGGCCGGGTCACGGTCAACGGCGTCGACGCGTTCGTGCGCCAGGCCTGCCGCCGACTGGAGGAGCGCGCCGAGGAGCAGGGCGAGAACACCGACCCGGCCACCGACGCCCCCGGACTCGAGGCCGCCTGGCGGATCTGGGCGCGGCGCAGCTCCACCGGGGCCACCAAGGACGCCCGCCGCCTCGCGGGTTCGACCACCGGCATCGTCGGCAAGGCCGTCGCCTTCCTCACCGACTCCGGCTTCCTCCAGCGCACGGGCGACGACTCCGGAGGGACGTACCGCACCACGGCCCGCTACCAGCTCCAGGTCCGCGACATGGCCGGCAGCGCGGCCATGGCCGAGCTCCTGGACCTCGGCGTCGTACCGGTCACGGACGGCTCGGCGACGCTGCTGCCCCCCGAGGACACCGACGACCTGGAGCTGGCCGCCGACGCGGGACTGCCCTTCCACTCCTGACCCCGCGGCCCCTCCCGACCCACGCGCCGCCGCCGCCCCCGCCCCGCACCTCCCCGCCGTTTTTCACGACTTACGACGAGAGTCCGCCGCCATGTACGAGCTGTCCCGGATCCGCCTCTACTCCATCGGTCCGGCCGGTGCGCGCTACGCCGACACCGTGCTCGACCTGCGCGGTGTCGGCGCCGTGGTGCCCGACCCCGCGCCCACGCAGGCGGAGTTCTTCGAGGACGAGCCGACAGGGCCGCCGCGCCGCCCCGCCCCCGCGGGCGTGCTCTTCCTGGAGAACGGCGGCGGCAAGTCCGTCCTGCTCAAGCTGATCTTCTCGGTGATGCTGCCGGGCCACCGGAACACCCTCGGCGGCGCCAGCTCCGGCGTACTGCGCAAGTTCCTGCTCGCCGACGACTGCGGGCACGTCGCCCTGGAGTGGCAGCACACCCTCACCGGTGAGTGCGTGGTCGTGGGCAAGGTCAGCGAGTGGCGGGGACGCCAGGTCTCGAACGACCCGCGGAAGTTCGCCGAGGCCTGGTACTCCTTCCGGCCCGGCCCCGGTCTGAGCCTGGACTCGCTGCCGGTCGCCGAGTCCACCGCCGTACGGCCCTCCGTGGAGGGCGCCTCGGGCGCGCAGGGACGCCGGCGCACCATGAAGGGCTTCCGCGACGCGCTGACCGAGGCCACCAAGGCCTACCCCCACCTCGAAGTGCACTGGGAAGAGATCCACGACCGCTGGAACGAACACCTCGGCGACCTCGGTCTCGACCCCGAACTCTTCCGCTACCAGCGCGAGATGAACGCCGACGAGGGCGAGGCCGCAGGCCTCTTCGCCGTCAAGAAGGACTCCGACTTCACCGACCTGCTGCTGCGCGCCGTCACGGACACCCGTGACACCGACGGCCTCGCCGACCTCGTCCACGGCTTCGGCAACAAGCTGGGCCGACGGGCCGAACTGATGGCCGAGCGGGACTTCACCGCCGGCTCCGTCGACCTGCTCGGGCGCATCGTCGAGGCCGCCGGCACCCGGGCACGCGCGCGTGACGTGCACGCGGCCGCCGAGCGCAGGACCCGCACCCTGGCCCGGCGCCTGTCCGCCCGCGCCGTCGAGGAGCGCGGGCGCGCCGCGACCCTGGCCGAACAGGTCACCGCCGCCGCCCACACCGTCACCGAGGCCGAACAGGCCCGCGGCGAGAGCGCCCTCATCTCCGCCGAACTGGCCTACCGCCACGCGTCCTTGGCGCTCACCGTCGCCGAGAAGGCCGCCGCCGCCCAGCGCCGCGAACTCGCCGACGCCCGCACCCTGCACGCCGCCTGGCAGGCCGCCGAGGCCGTCCTGCGCCACCGCGCGGCGGCCGACCGCTCCGCGCGCGTGGCCGCCGCGATCCGCGAGGCCGAGCGGGACGCCGCGCCCGCCCTCGCCGCCCGCGCGAAGGCCGCCGCCGACCTCGTGCGCGCCCTGCACACCGCCGCCGAAGGCGCCGAGGACGTCGCGAACGAGGAGGAGGAGCGCTCCGCCGCCCTCCAGGAGACCGGCGAGAGCGCGCACCGCGACGCCACCGCCGCCGCCACCGAGGCCCAGCGGGCCCGCAGCGAGGCCGGCCACCTGCGCCAGCGCCTCACGGAGGTCGAGCAGGAGACCGCCGAGGCCGTGCGCGCGGGCTGGCTCGACGACACCGCGCCCGACGCCGACCCCGCGCGGGCCGCCCTCGCCGCGAGCGACGCGGAGAAGACGACCGTCGCCGCCTGGGACACCGCCCGCGAGGCCGCCCGCCGGACCGCCGACCACGCCAAGGAGGCGGCCGCCGCCGAGGCCCGCGCCGAACTGACCGCCGCCCGCGCCTCGGACGCCGCGACCGCCGCCGAGGCCGCCCACGACGCGGAGCGCCGCGCCGCCGAGTCCATCGCCGGGGACGAACGGCTCGCCGAACTGCTGAGCCTGCCGACCGGCGTCAGCGCCGTCCCGCGGCCGCGCGGCGCCGAGACCGACAGCGCCCCCTCCCCGGCGCGCGGTGCCCTCTCCGTGGAGGAGCTCGACCGCTCCGCCGACGAGCTGCGCGCCCTCCTCGAAGAAGGCGTCGCCTCCGCCGAACGGCAGCTCTTCGACCTGCGCACCGCCGCCGCCGACGACTCCCGCATCCTCGGCGCCCTCGGCGACGGCGGACTGCTGCCGCCCGGCCCCGACGTCCTCGCCACCGTCGAGTTCCTCGGCGAGCACGGCATCCCCGCACTGCCCGGCTGGCGCTATCTCGCCCAGGCCGTCGACCCCGCCGACCACGCGCGCGTGCTCGCCGCCCGCCCCGAGCTGGTCGACGGCGTGGTCATCACCGACCCGGACACCCACGCCCGCGCCCGCGAAGCCCTCGTGGACGCCGCCCTGCTGCCCCGCTCGGCCGTCGCCGTGGGCACCGCCGCCGCCCTCCTCGCCCCCACACCGGGCGAGCAGGCCACCGACAGCGGCGTCTTCCTCGTACCGCCGAACCCGGCCATGCACGACGAGCACGCCGCCGACGAGGAGCGACAGGCGCTGCGCGCGCGGGCCGCCCGGCGGGACGAGGAGATCCGCTCCCTCGCCGCCCGGCTCGCCAAGGACCGCGAGCTGGCCGCCCGGCTCACCTCCTGGCGCGCAGGCTGCCCCGGCGGCCGCCTCGCCGAACTCGCCACCGCCGCCCAAGAGGCCCGCGCCTTCGCCGAGGAGGCCGAGGCCGAGCTGGCCGAGGCCCGCACCGCCCGCGCCGAGGCCGACGAGGCCGCGAGCGAGGCGGCACGCGTGCGGGACGAACGCCAAGAGGCCGCCCAGCGCGCCCGCCGCGCCGCCGACGCCCTCGCGGGCCTCGCCTTCCGGCTCCGCGAGCGGGCCGGCTGGCAGGCCAAGCTGCGCGAACTGGCCGACGACGCCGCCGAGTCCGAGGCCCGCGCCCAGACCTGCCTGGACCGCGCCCGCGCCGCCGACGAGGACCGCCGCGCCGCCCAGCGCGCCGCCGACGACGCCCGCCGCACCGCCCGCGCCCTGCGCGCCGAACGCGCCGAGATCGCCGGCGCCCCCGAGGACATCCCCGAGGACACCGACGCCCCCAAGACGTCGCTGCCCGCCCTCCGCGAGGCCTACCGCGCGGCATCGCAGCTCTACGAGAAGGTGGGCGTCGGCGCCGACCTGCGCGCCGAACAGGCCCGCGCCGAGAGCGACGAGAGCGCCGCCCTCGCCGAGCTGGACCGGCTCAGCAACAAGGTGCGCACCCGCGCCGCCCTGCTCCTCGAAGGCACCGACGGCTCCGACGGCCCCTCCCGGCAGGCCGCCGCCGCCCGCGCCGAGGCCCAGGTCCAGCTCATCGAGGCCCGCGCCGCCACCGCCAGCGAGCAGCTCGGCCGGCTGCGCGGCGAGGCCGAGCGGCACGCCCCCGAGGACGGCGAGGCCCACACCGAGCTGCCCGAAGAGCTGGTCCCCGCCGACGCCGAGCAGGCCCAGGCACTGCTGCGCACCGCCACCGGCGAACTGGCCGCGCACACCGAGGCGCTGGGCCGCGCCAAGGAGTCCCACGCCGCGCTGCTCCAGGCGCACCGCGCCACGGAGGACGCTGCGGGCGGCTTCGACGAGACGGCCGCCCTCCTGCGCGACCTCCTGCGCGAGCACCAGGAAGACCCCGAAGAGGAGCCCGACCCCTACTCCGGCACCCTGGAGGAGGCCCGCCAGGCCGCCGCCGAGGCCCGCCGTTCCCTGCGCGGCTGCGCCGCCGACCTGTCCGCCGCCGACACCGCCGTCCGCGAGGCCGGCGACATCCTCGTACGGCACGCCAACTCCACCCGCTACGAGCAGGTCCGCACGCCCGCCCGCCAGCAGATCCGCGAGCTGCCCGCCTCCGCGCTGCCCGAGCACGCCAAGAAGTGGGCCGACGCCTTCGCGCCCCGGCTGCGGGTGCTGACCGACGAGCTGGCGCAGCTGGAGCGCAACCGCGACAGCATCGTGGACCGCCTGCGCGGTCTCGTGGAGTCGGCCCTCGCGACGCTCAGGTCCGCCCAGCGCCTGTCCCGCCTGCCCGAGGGCCTCGGGGAGTGGTCGGGCCAGGAGTTCCTGCGGGTCCGCTTCGAGGAGCCCGACCAGGCCACCCTCGTGGAGCGCCTCGGCGAGGTCATCGACGAGGCCACCCGGGCGGCCGTGAAGAAGAACTCGGACCTGCGGCGCGACGGCATGTCCCTGCTGCTGCGCGGCGTCCAGGCCGCGCTGGAGCCGCGTGGCGTCGCCGTCGAGATCCTCAAGCCGGACGCCGTGCTGCGCGCCGAGCGCGTCCCGGTCGGACAGATGGGCGACGTCTTCTCCGGAGGGCAGCTGCTCACCGCCGCCATCGCCCTGTACTGCACGATGGCCGCCCTGCGCAGCAACGACCGGGGCCGGGACAAGCACCGGCACGCCGGCACGCTCTTCCTCGACAACCCCATCGGCCGCGCCAACGCGACGTACCTCCTGGAGCTCCAGCGGGCCGTCTCCGACGCGCTCGGTGTGCAGCTGCTCTACACGACCGGCCTGTTCGACACCACGGCGCTCGCGGAGTTCCCGCTGGTCATCCGGTTGCGCAACGACGCGGACCTGCGGGCGGGGCTGAAGTACATCAGCGTCGAGGAGCACCTGCGCCCCGGCCTGCCGCAGCGGGACCCCGATGACCCCGACGGCGAGACGGTGCACGGCGAGATCACGGCCACGCGGATGTACAAGCGCCCCGCGGCGCAAGCGTCTTTGCCGGCGCGGCCCTCTTCGGCGCCCCAGCCCTCCTCGGCCACTACGTAGCGAGCTGTTTGGTGAGCCACTCGTGGAAGAGCCCGATGTGGTGCTCGGTCGGCACCAGCACCCCGCCCCCGCGGTAGGCGCGGGACGCCATCGCGGGCTGGGTGCGCTCGCAGGCCGCGAAGTCCTGGACGTTGACCCGGTGGA
The DNA here is from genome assembly GCF_055575715.1 of Streptomyces sp. NPDC034037. Taxonomy (NCBI): domain Bacteria; kingdom Bacillati; phylum Actinomycetota; class Actinomycetes; order Kitasatosporales; family Streptomycetaceae; genus Streptomyces; species Streptomyces sp. NPDC034037. Next base: position 476,778 of record NZ_JBVISC010000007.1, read on the forward strand.
AGAGCTCCACGGACTTCGACAGGTCGGCTCCGGAGGCGACGACGTCGGGTGCGTACAGCCAGTCGCACTCGACGAGCGTGTGGTCCTCGGACATCGGGAACATGCGGTGCAGGATCACGTGGTCGGGGACGAGGTTGATGAAGACGGTCGGTTTCACGGTCACCGCGTAGTAGCGACGGTCCTGCTGGTCGCCGACCTCGGGGAGGCGGCCGAAGCCCGCGCTGCCGTCGACCGTGAAACCCCCGACCTCCTCGCCGAACGCGGCACCGTGCCCGACGTAGTACTGCGCGGCGAAGCCGTCGGCGAACTCCGGCAGGACGTCGGTGAGTTCGGGGTGGATGGTCGCGCAGTGGTAGCACTCCATGAAGTTCTCCACGATCAGCTTCCAGTTGGCGCGCACGTCGTACGTGACGCGCCGGCCGAGCGCGAGCCGCTCGGTGCCGTAGCGCTCGATGGAGGCCGCGTCGCCCAGCCGCTCGACCACCGCGCCGACGACGCTCTCCTCGAAGGAGGGCGGTTCCTCGGCCAGGCACAGCCAGAGGTAGCCGAGCCACTCCCGCAGGGCCACCTTCACCAGGCCGTACGCGGAACGGTCCACGTCCGGCATCCTGACCAGGTTGGGCGCGGCGATCAGTCTGCCGTCGAGGTCGTACGTCCAGGCGTGGTACGGGCATTGGAGGGCGCGGCGGACCTGCCCGGACTCCTCGGCGCACAGGCGGGCGCCGCGGTGCCGGCAGACGTTCAGGAAGGCGCGCGGTTCGCCGGTGCGCGAGCGGGTGACCAGGACGCTCTCCCGCCCGACCCGTACCGTGCGGAAGGCGCCCGGCGCGTCGAGATCGGCGGCGCGCACCGCGCAGAACCAGAGCGCTTCGAAGACGCGTTCCTGCTCCTGCCGGAAGATCTCCGGGTCGGTGTAGTAGCGGCCGGGGAGGGTCGCGATGAGACTCGGCGGCAAAGGGGTCGTCGTCACGGTGGTCGTCCTCCTCAAGAAGGCGCTCGGACTTCGCGGGCGGGCGCGGCGGCGAACCGGGCGGGGTCGAACAGCTCGATGGGCTGCCCGGTGGCGCCGTCCAGCGCCAGGTCGGCGACGATCTCGCCGACCACGGGCACGAACTTGAAGCCGTGCCCGGAGAACCCGGCGGCGACGGTGACCGACCCGGGGTGCGCCGGATGGCGCGCGATGACGAAGTGCTCGTCGGGAGTGTTGGAGTACATGCAGGTGGCGGCCTTCAGGAAGCGGCCGGGGAGCGACGGGATCAGCTGGCCCACCTGTTCGGCCATCGCCGCGATCTCGTGGTGGTGGACCGTCCGCTCGATGGTCCGGGGCGTGCAGGGCGTGCCCTTGCGGAAGAAGGCCACCTTGGCCCCCAGCTCGGGCCCGTCGATCGCGGGGAAGCCGTACACCTGTACGCCCCGCGCGTCCTCCCAGATGTAGATCGGATGCCGGTCCGGCAGGAAGGGCCGTACGCCGCCGGTGGGCTGGAACCAGTACATGACCTGCCGTTCGACGTGGAACGGCACGCCCAGGTCGGTGAGCAGCTCCGGCGCCCACGCGCCGGGGCAGACCACTAGGTGGCCCGCCGTGTACGTGCCTTCGGCGGTGTGGACGCGCACGCCGCCCCGGCAGGGCTCCCAGCGCGTCATGGGCTCCTCGAAGCGCAGGTCGGCGCCGTCGCGCGTGGCGAGTTCCAGGTGGGCGGCCACCGTGCTCTCGGGGCGGACCAGGCCCGCCCGTGCCTCGTACAGCGCCACCTCGTCGTCGTCCGGGGTGAGGGTCGGGAACCGGCGGCGGATCTCTTTCGCGTCGAGCGTCTCGTGGGGCAGGTCCCACCGTTCGGCGGAGAGCAGCGAGCCGGCGACGGGGCGGCTTTCGGGCCGGCCGAGCATCACGCCGCCGCACAGGGTGGCGATCTCACGGCCCGTGTCCCGTTCGAGGCGCTCGTACAGCTCGTACGCGCGCAGCAGCAGCGGGACGTACGCGGGGTCCTCGAAGTAGGACTGCCGGGTGACGCGGGAGCCGCCGTGGCTGGAGCCGCGCCGGTGCGCGGGGCCGTACCGCTCCAGGCCGAGGACGCGGGCGCCGCGCGCGGACAGGTGGTGGGCGGCGGCGCCGCCCATGCCGCCGAGGCCGATCACGATCACGTCGTAGGTGGTGGGGGACACCGGGGCCTCCTGGCGGCTAGCGGCGGATGCGGGTCATCTCCGGGTCGAACAGGGGTTCCTCGGCGACCGTCGCGGGAACCTTCTCGCCGAAGTACTCGACGTCGACGCCCGTACCGGCCCTCAGGGGCGGCAGCCAGGCGTACGCGACACAGCGACCCAGCGTGTATCCGTACGAGGCGCTCGTGACGTACCCAGCCGGGGCGCCGTCGACGTACACGGGCTCTTTGCCGAGGACGACGGCGGCCGGGTCGTCGAGGAGCAGGGGCGTGAGCCTCCGCGCAGGCTCACCCAGCGCTGCCAGGGCGGCGCGGCCCACGAAGTCCCCCTTGTCCATGCGCACCGCGAAGCCGAGGCCCGCCTCGTAGGGGTTGTGTTCGGCGGTCATGTCGTGCCCCCACGCGCGGTACCCCTTCTCCAGGCGCAGGCTGTTGAAGGCGGACCGCCCGGCCGCGATCACCCCGTGCGCCCGCCCCGCCTCCCACAGCGTGTCCCACAGGCGCAGCCCCAGGTCGGCGGTGGTGTACAGCTCCCAGCCCAGTTCACCGACGTAGCTCAGGCGCATCGCGGTCACCGGGACGTGCCCGACCCAGGTCTCCTTGGCCCTGAAGTAGCCGAACCCCTGGTGCGAGAAGTCGTCCGGGGTGAGCGGCTGGACCAGCGCGCGGGCCGCAGGACCCCAGACACCGATGCAGCAGGTCCCCGAGGTGATGTCCCTGAGGTGGACGTCGGCCGGGGCATGCCGAAGGAGCCGGTCCAGGTCGGCGGGGGAGTTGGCGCCCACCTGGAAACGGTCGGGGGCCAGGCGTGCCACCGTCAGGTCGGAGCGGATGCCACCCGCCTCGTCGAGAAGGAGGGTGTAGGTGACGGCGCCGGGCCTCTTCGCGAGGTTGTTGCTGGTCATGCGCTGGAGGAAGGCGAGCGCACCGGGACCGGTGACCTCCAGCCGGCGCAGGGGCGTCATGTCGTACAGGGCCACCCCCTCGCGGGTGGCACGGGCCTCGGCCGCCACGGTCGGGGACCAGTGGCGCGCCGCCCAGGCGTCGCGCGCGGGCAGCGTGATCCCTTCGGCCAGGGGGGCGTTCGCCTCGTACCAGTGCGGGCGCTCCCAGGCGCCGCCCTCCAGGAAGACGGCGCCCAGCTCCCGCTGGCGGGCGTGGAAGGGGCTGACCCGTAGGGGGCGCGGCTCGTCCGGTGGCTGGAGCGGGTGGATGACGTCATAGACCTCCACGAACTGCCGGGCGGCCCGCTCGGCGACGTACGCGGGGGAGCGCTGGGCGTCCTCGAAGCGGGTCAGCTCGCATTCGTGCAGGTCGAGGGAGGGACGCCCGTCGACCATCCACTCGGCGACCGCTCTGGCGGCGCCCGCGGAGTGCGTCACCCACACCGCCTCGGCCAGCCAGAAGCCGCGCGGCGCACGGCACTCGCCGAGCACCGGCATGCCGTCCGGGGTGAAGGAGAAGACGCCGTTGAAGCCCTCCTCGATCTCGGTCCGCCCCAGCGCGGGAAGCAGCCACCGGCAGTCCTGCCAACTGGGCGCGAAGTCCTCCTCGGTGAAGGGGTACGACGACGGCATGCTCTCGGCGTCGTCGTAGGCGGGGACGCCGAACGGGTCGACGGGCAGCGGCCGGTGGGCGTACGAGCCGATGCCGATGCGGTCGGTGTGCTCCCGGAAGTACAGATCGCGGTCCTGGAAGCGCAGGATCGGCCGCGACGCCTCGGTGCGCGGGTCGTTGGCCCCGGCCTGCTCGGGCAGGGGCCGGGTGGTCGCGTACTGGTGGGCGAGCGGCAGCAGCGGCACGTCGACGCCCGCCATCCGCCCGATCACCGGGCCCCAGAACCCGGCCGCCGAGACGACGTGGTCGGCGGGGAAGGTGCCGCGGTCGGTGACGACGGCGCAGACCCGGCCGCCGTCCTGCTCGATGCCGGTCACGGTGTGGCGGTCCAGAAAACGTGCGCCACGCGCGCGTGCCCGCGCCATCTGCGCACGGCAGGCGGGAACGGCGCGGGCCAAGCCGTCGTCCGGTGTGTACAGACCGCCGTACAGCCGGCTCTCGTCCACCAGTGGCCACAGCTCCTTGCAGCGCGCGGGCCCGACGAGTTCGGCGCGGACGCCCCAGGAGGCGGCGAGACCGGCCCTGCGGTGCAACTCGGCCCAGCGCTCGGGCGTGGTGGCCAGTTCGAGGCCGCCCACGGGGTGGAAGCACGGAAGGCCGTCGACTTCGAGGGAGGTGAACTTCTCCACCGTGTACGTCGCGAACGCGGTCAGCGTTCTGGACGGGTTGGTCCGGAAGACCAGCCCGGGGGCGTGGGAGGTGGAGCCGCCGGGCGCGGGCAGCGGCCCCTGGTCGAGCACGGTGACGTCGGTCCAGCCGCGGGCGGTCAGCTCGTCCGCGAGCGAGCAGCCGACGATTCCGGCGCCGACGACGACCACACGGGGCCCCCGGCCCGGGAAGCGGCTCACAGGACCACCACCGAGCGCAGCACCTCACCGCGCCGCATCCGGTCGAAGGCCTCCTCCACCTCGTCCAGGGAGATCGTCTCGGAGACGAACCCGCCCAGGTCGAGCCGGCGGCTGAGGTACTGGTCCACCAGGATCGGGAAGTCCCGCGCGGGCAGGCAGTCGCCGTACCAGGACGACTTGAGGGCGCCGCCGCGCGAGAAGACATCGAGCAGCGGCAGATCGACCCTCATCTCCGCGTCGGGCACCCCCGCCTGGACCAGCACACCGGCGTGATCGCGCATGTAGAACGCCTGCTTGTACGTCGACGGGGTGCCGACCGCGTCGATGGCGACGTCGACCCCGTGCCCGCCGGTCAGCTCGTGGACGGCCGCGACGGGGTCGGTGCCACGGGAGTTGACGGTGTGCGTCGCGCCGAAACGGGTCGCCGCGTCCAGCTTCGCGTCGTCGATGTCGACGGCGATGACGCGCCGGGCCCCGGACAGGGACGCCCCGGCGATCGCGGCGCCGCCGACACCGCCGCAGCCGATGACCGCGACGGTGTCGCCGCGGCCCACCCCACCGGTGTGCACGGCCGCCCCGTACCCCGCCATCACGCCGCACCCGATCAGGCACGCCGCCTCGGGGCGCGCCGCCGGATCGACCCGCACCGCTTGACCTGCGGCGACCAGCGTCTTCTCGGCGAAGGCGCCGATACCGAGGGCGGGGCTCAGCGGCGTGCCTTCCTGGAGGGTCATCGGCTGCGCGGCGTTGCGGGAGTCGAAGCAGTACCAGGGGCGCCCGCGCCGACAGGAACGGCACGCACCACAGGGGGCGCGCCAGGCGATTACCACGTAGTCACCGGCGGCGAGGCCGACGACGTCCGCGCCCACCGCCTCGACGGTGCCGGCCGCCTCATGGCCGAGCAGGAACGGGAAGTCGTCGGTGATCGCGCCCTCCCGGTAGTGCAGATCCGTGTGGCAGACCCCGCAGGCCTGCACGGAGACGAGCACCTCTCCGGGACCGGGATCTGGCACGACGATCGTCCGCACCTCGACGGGTGCGCCCTTCTTGACGGCGACGGCGGCACGGACCTCGTGGGGCACGGCCAGACTCCTCTGCTGTTGCGCACGGCTCGGTGGCGTGGATACGTACGAAGGCAGATTCTGTTGCGTACTGCACGACCGGTTGCGCTATGAGAGACATAGTGGGAACGCCATCGAGAGGCCGTCAAGGGGGCGGTGCACCATCTGTCCGAAGCCGTGCCCCAGGACTCAGAAGCCGTAGCCCATCCGCCGGGACAGCTCCACGGACGCCGCGACCGTCCGCTTGGCCAGTTCGGTCAGGCGGTCCTCGGTCAGCCGGTACACCGGCCCCGACGTGCTGAGCGCCCCGATGACCTTGCCGTCGTGCGCCCGCACCGGCGCGGCGACGGCGGCGAGTCCCACCTCCAACTCCTCGACGGCGACGGCGAAACCCTGCCCGACCACGGCCTCCAGCTCGCCGCGCAACGCCACCGTGCCGGTCACCGTGTGCTCGGTCATGCGGGGCAGCGTGCGGGCGATGAGGCCCTCGCGCAGCGTCGTCGGCAGATGCGCGAGCAGCACCTTGCCGCTGGACGTGGCGTGCAGCGGGGTGCGGCGGCCGAGCCAGTTCTGCGCGGTCACCGAGGCGGGCCCGCGGGCCTGCATGATGTTGACGGCGGCGTCGTCGTCCAGGACCGCGATGTTGACGGTCTCGCCCAGCTCGTCCGCGAGTTCGCGGCAGACCGGGCCGCCCTCCTGGGAGATGTCCATGCGCACTGCCGCCGCCCCCGCGAGGCGCAGTACGCCGGCACCCAGGAAGTACTTCCCGCGGTCCTTGGCCTGGCCGACCAGGCCGCGGTTCTCCAGCACCCCGAGGAGCCGGAAGGCCGTCGACTTGTGGACGCCCAACTCGTCCGCGATATCCGTGACTCCGGCCTCGCCGTGCCGGGCGAGGATCTCCAGGACGCTCACGGCGCGGTCCACGGACTGCACCGAGCCGGCGGCCGCCTTCGGCTGTTTCGCTGTGCCGCTCATATGTCGACCCTCACCACCTCGCGGCCCTGTGAAGCCGCGTCTTCGGGAAGCCCTTGACGTGACGGGCGTCCCGACCGGACTCTGTTGCGTACAGCGCTCCCTCGTGCGCTATGTGAAACGTCATGCTATCGAAGGGTCTTGGCCCCCCGAAGGGGCGAGGACCGGGCCGAACGACACCAGAGGGGGGCCCATGATTTCCGTCTGCCGCCTCGAAGACCTCCCCGCGGGCGAGTCCGTCCGCCTCGACACCACGCCGCCCGTCGCGGTGTTCAACGCCGACGGCGAGCTGTTCGCCATCGACGACACGTGCAGCCACCAGGACGCGTCCCTGTCGGAGGGGTGGCTGGAGGGCTGCCTGGTGGAATGCCCCCTCCACGCCGCGGTATTCGACCTCCGCACCGGCCGCCCCACCGGCCCGCCCGCACGCCGCCCCGTCCGTACCCACCAGGTATACGTCGAGGACGGCATGATCCACGTGCGGCTGACGGCCACCGAGGAAGGGTCAGCCGCGTGAGAGCCGACGCGGGCCCCGCACGAATCCCGGAGGGCGTATACGAGCGTCCGCCGGCATGAGGACCGTCACCGTCACCGTGGCCGGTGCCTCACTCGTCGACCTGTCCGCGGCCCGGGAACTGCGTGCAGGGTTCGACCGGTGACGCGGGCGGGGCCAACTCGCCCTGCCTGATGACGAGGAGACGGCGGAGACGCCCGTAACCACCGCCCCACTCCTCACTCCTCAGGAGTGGGACAGCTGCCCCGCCCCTTCGCGCCTGCGCACGCGCACCCGTATAGGCGCCTTGCCGCGCTCGGCGGCCCGTTCCTGACGGCGGGCCCGGCGCCGCTCGCGCCGCAGCCGCCGTGCCGTACTGCTGGGCACGGACACCACCCCGTGCCGTTGGTTCCACACCTGGCGGGTCACCCACACGTCCAGGACGCCCCAGGTGGCCACGACCGTGCTGGCCACGCTGCTCAGGACCATGGGGAAGGAGAGCCAGGACCCCGCGAGGGCGGTGAGGAAGGCGACCATCGCCTGCACGAGGGTGACCGCCACGATGATCACGGCCCGTACGGCCGCCGTCCGCACCGGGTCCGGCAACCGCCGTCTGCGGGCGGGCTCCTCCACCCACAGCGGTGGGCGCGGCACCGACCGCTCCCGCGCCGGTGCGGCGACGGACTGCCGCGCCCGCTCGGTGGAACTCAGCCCGCGCGGCAAGGCACTTGGCCTCCCGGCCCCCTGCGGGGAGGCGCCCCGCGGGGAGGCACCCCGTGCCGCCGCCCATGCCGCCTCGTCGCTCCCAGACGCCCTGCGGCGCTCCGCCGTGCCCGTCATCTCGTCACTCCCCCCGCCGCTTCGCGGTCCTTCACGAACAACCCTCCGGTGAGGCCCTTCGACCCAACTCACCTGTGGCTGCCCGGTTTACTGCCCTTTATGTCACCCGCCCCACGGCCCACCCGCGGTCCGACCACTCTTCACCGTCTCTCCCTGACCGACGAACGAGAGATCGGAAAGATTCCCGTTCCGGTTCCGTGAAGCGAAGAGTTCCGGCCAACTGGCGTACCACGTAAGGCCGATGAGGCCCGGCGCGGAGCCCCACATGCTGGGACGCAATCTCCCGTAATGGGGGGACAACTAGGGACGTCCCTTTCTCGTCACGGCCGAAAAGCGTTCGGATGTGTCTTCGAGTTGCTCGGAGGTCAGTAGTAGGCTCGCGCCGTTTGTTGACGCACATGTGTGCCCCTGGCCCGTGCAACGGCCGCAGGGGCCGATCTGGGGGAGGCCATGCGCTTTCGCGGGAAGTCCATCCGCCGGAAGATCGTGGCACTGCTGCTCGTGCCGCTGGTTTCCCTGACCGCGATCTGGGGTTTCGCCACCGTCATCACCGGCCGCGAGGCGAGCGCCCTGCTCGACTCGGCCAACATCGTCGACAAGATCGGCTACCCCATCGAGGACACGGTCCGCGTGCTCCAGCAGGAGCGCCGCCAGACCCTCGTCCACCTCGCCGACCCGCGCGCCTCCGACGCCCTCGCGGCCCTGCGCCGCAGCCGTGACGTGACCGACGACATGATCGCCGAAGTCCGCGCGAACGCCGAGGACGAGGACGTCCGCGACAGCATCGACGGCAACTCCCGACAGCGGCTCGCCTCGCTCCTGGACGCCTTCGACGGCATCGAGTCGCTGCGCCGCACCGTCGAAGAGGGCACGGTCACCCGCGCGGGCGCCCTGAAGATGTACTCCAAACTGATTGACCCCTGCTTCAGCCTGCTCACCACCCTCAACGGCCTCGACGACGCCGGCCTCGATCAGCAGGGCCGCGCGCTGATCGGTGTCGCACGCGCGCGTGAACTGCTCGCACGGGAGGACGCGCTGCTCGCGTCGGCACTCGTCTCCGGCCGCGTCACCCGGGACGAGATCCGCCAGGTCGCCGAGCTGAGGGCCCAGCGCACCCTCTTGTACGAGGTGAACCTCCCGCCGCTGCCCGAGGACGAACGCGCCCGCTACGAGCGATACTGGAACGGCGCCGAGACGACCCAGCTGCGCAAGGCCGAGAAGGACGTCGTCCAGTCCGCGCCGGGCACCCCGCACGCGGTGACGTCCGCACACTGGGACGAGACGGCGGGCCGCACCCTCAAGGACCTCGCCCAGCGCGACGACGAGGCGAGCGACCGCTTCCAGGAACGCGTCGAGCCCGTCGCCGTCGGGGTGGTCGTGCGCGTCGTCCTCGCCGGCGTGCTCGGCCTGCTCGCGCTGCTGGTCTCGCTCTTCATGTCCGTACGCATCGGACGCGGCCTCATCCGCGACCTGCGCCGCCTGCGCCTGGAGGCCCACGAGGCCTCCGGCGTCCGTCTGCCCGGCGTACTGCGCCGCCTGGCGGCCGGCGAACAGGTCGACGTGGAGACCGAGGCGCCCCGGCTCACGTACGACAAGGACGAGATCGGACAGGTCGGGCAGGCCCTCAACACCCTGCAGCGCGCCGCCGTCGAGGCCACCGTCAAACAGGCGGACCTGCGGCGCGGCGTCTCCGAGGTCTTCGTCAACCTCGCCCGCCGCAGCCAGGTCCTGCTGCACAAGCAGCTCACGCTCCTGGACACCATGGAGCGCAGGACCGAGGACACCGACGAGCTGGCCGATCTCTTCCGGCTCGACCACCTGACCACCCGCATGCGGCGCCACGCCGAAGGCCTGGTGATCCTCTCCGGAGCCGCCCCGTCCCGGCAGTGGCGCAAGCCCGTCCAGCTCATGGACGTCGTGCGCGCCGCCGTCGCCGAGGTCGAGGACTACGAGCGCATCGAGGTGCGCCGCCTGCCCCGCATCGCGGTCACCGGCCCCGCCGTGGCCGACCTCACGCACCTGCTGGCCGAACTCCTGGAGAACGCCACGGTGTTCTCGCCCCCGCACACCGCCGTGCAGGTCCTCGGCGAGCACGTGGCCAACGGCTTCACCCTGGAGATCCACGACCGGGGACTCGGCATGGCCGCCGACGCCCTCCTCGACGCGAACCTCCGCCTCGCCGAGACCCCCGAGTTCGAACTGTCCGACACCGACCGGCTCGGCCTCTTCGTCGTCAGCCGGCTCGCGCAGCGCCAGCGGGTCCGCGTCTCCCTCCAGCCCTCTCCGTACGGCGGCACGACCGCCGTCGTCTTCATCCCCGAGGCCCTTCTCACCGACGACGTGCCCGACACCGCCGGCGCCGGTTTCCGCCTCGACCGGTCCCGGACCAGGGAGACCGTGCCCAGCACGGACGAGGCGGCCGACCGCGCGGCGGCCCTGGCCCAGGTGCCCGTGCGGCTCCCCGGCCTGCCCGCCTCCGTGCTCGACGGCCCGGTGGAACTGGAGGCGCCCGTCGGCATGGGGGACCTCGACCCCTTCCCCGGAGCACTCGGCGACGACGACAGCGAGCGCGGCGACCTCTTCCGCCCGCGCCGCCGGGTGGCGGGCACACCCGGCGAACAGCACCAGCAGGCCCGCGACGACCACGAGACGGGCCGCCCCGAGCCGACCCGCCGCGACCTGACCCCGGCCCGCCCCTCGGCGCGCCCCGAGTCCTCCGCCCGCCCCGGCGACGACCTCGCCGACGCCCGCTTCGCCGAGGACCGCCTCTCCGCGGGGCCCGTACCGCTGCCGCGCCGCAGGACCCCGAAGCTGGTCAGCTCGCACGGGCGCCCCGTGACCCACACCCGGCCGCAGGACAACGGCCGGCCCCAGGCCGGCACGGCCGAGGACGACGCCCCGCGGCCCCCGGCACCCCGGCAGCGCCCCACCTGGCCCGACCTGTCACCGCCGCACCAGGACGCCACCACCGCCGACCCGGCGCCCGAACTGCCCCGGCGCTCCCGCCGTACCGGCCCGCAGGGCGGCGCCGCCCCCGGCCGCGGCACCCGGGAGGACGCCCCGACGACCGACCCGGGCGGACTGCCCCGCCGCGTCCGGCAGGCCAGCCTCGCCCCGCAGTTGAAGGACGGCCCCGACCGCCGCTCCGACCGCCCCGGGACCCGGCCGGAGGAGCGCGACGCGGAAGAGGTACGCAGCCGCATGGCCTCCCTCCAGAGGGGCTGGCAGCGCGGCCGCGACGAGAACGCCGCCGGGGACGACGCCACGGACGGCACAGCACCAGGAACGACATCTGAGGGGAACGGTCGATGACCGCACCGAAGGCCGACGCACACACCATCACGAACGGGGGGCCGGGCGAGCTGAACTGGCTCCTGGACGACCTGGTGCAGCGCGTCGCCGGCATCCGAAAGGCGCTCGTGCTCTCCGGCGACGGCCTGCCCACCGGCGTGTCCAAGAACCTGACGAGGGAGGACAGCGAGCACCTCGCCGCCGTCGCCTCCGGGTTCCACAGCCTCGCCAAGGGCGTGGGCCGGCACTTCGAGGCGGGCAGGGTCCGCCAGACCGTGGTCGAGCTGGACGACGCGTTCCTCTTCGTCACGGCCGCGGGCGACGGCAGCTGCCTCGCCGTCCTCGCGGAAGCCGACTCCGACGTCGGCCTCGTCGCCTACGAAATGACGCTGCTGGTCAAGAGGGTGGGTGTGCATCTGGGTACGGCACCGCGCACGGACCTGCCCGCGGGAGGGTAGTGGGAGGGCATGAGCCACGACGGTCGAGGGACGCAGAGAACGAAGGCACTGCGCGGGATACCCGGACGAGCGGGGGTGCCGGGGCTGCCCCGGCACCGGGGCACGGCGCCACGGCAGGCGGCGCCCCGGGAGACGCCGGGGCAGGAGACGCCCCGCTGGTTCGACGACGACGCCGGCCCCGTCGTACGCCCGTACGCCATGACGCGCGGCCGTACCACGAGCCCCGCCCAGCACCGCCTCGACCTCATCGCGGTCGTCATGGCGGGGGAGCGGGCCGCAGCCGATCCGGAGGCGGACCAGAGGCTGTCCCCGGAGCACGTGGACATCGTGGAGCTGTGCCGGGACGCGCCGCAGTCCGTCGCCGAACTCGCGGCCGAACTGGACCTGCCCGTCGGTGTGATCCGCGTGCTCATCGGTGACCTGGTGGACGACGAACTGGTGCACGTGACCCGGCCCGTCCCCCCGGCCGAACTGCCGGACGAGAGCATCCTGCGCGATGTGATCAGCGGCCTGCGAGCCCTTTGAACGGCGCGTGGGGGTGGCCGGGCCCGGCCACCCATCCGTGAGCGAGACCCCTGGCGGCGGCGGATACGGACCGGCCCCGCGTGACACCACTGATCCAGGAGAAGTGAGCGATGATCTTCCGGCGTACTGAGCGCGGCAAGGCCGCCGTCGAGCCGGTCACCCTGAAGATCCTGGTGGCGGGAGGCTTCGGCGTCGGCAAGACGACCCTCGTCGGCGCGGTCAGCGAGATCAAGCCGCTGCGCACCGAGGAGACCCTGAGCGAGGCCGGCCGGCCCGTCGACGACACCCGCGGTGTCGCGGGCAAGCGCACCACCACCGTGGCCATGGACTTCGGCCGCATCACCCTGCGCGAGGACCTCGTCCTGTACCTCTTCGGCACACCGGGGCAGGACCGCTTCTGGTTCCTGTGGGACGAACTGGCGACGGGGGCGCTCGGCGCGGTGGTCCTCGCCGACACCCGCCGCCTGGAGGACTGCTTCGCCGCCGTCGACTACTTCGAGCGGCGCTCCATACCGTTCGTCGTCGGCGTCAACTGCTTCGAGGGCGCCTCCCGTTACCCCGCGGAGGTCGTCAGGCAGGCCCTCGATCTCGACGACAGGGTGCCTGTCGTGCTCTGCGACGCGCGTGATCGGGAGTCCGTCAAGGACGTCCTCATCGACGTCGTGGAACACGCGATGGCGGCGGCCGCGGCGGCCAGGGAGCCGGCGACGACGTGACAGGCCCCTCCGCCACGTAGTCAGGTCCTTGTCTTACGTGGTGGCCCGGGGGCACGGCCCGTACCCCCGCCGACCGGGGTACGGGCCGTGGCTCGCTCGGCTCAGCCTTCGCCGTCCTCCAGCCAGCCGAAACTCCGCTCCACCGCCTTGCGCCAGTGGTGGTACTCCTTGTCCCGCGTGGCCGCGTCCATCCGCGGCGACCACTCCACGTCCCGCTGCCAGTGCGCCTTCAGCTCGTCGAGGTCGTGCCACACCCCGGTCGCGAGCCCTGCCGCGTAGGCGGCGCCCAGGCACGTCGTCTCGGACACCTTCGGCCTGATCACCGGCACCCCGAGGACATCGGCCTGATGTTGCATCAGCAGATTGTTCTTCGTCATGCCGCCGTCCACCTTGAGGGTCGTGATCCGCACCCCGGAGTCCTGGTACATGGCGTCGACCACTTCACGGGTCTGCCAGCTGGTGGCCTCCAGGACCGCGCGCGCGAGGTGCGCCTTGGTGACGTACCGGGTGAGCCCCGTGACGACACCGCGCGCGTCCGAGCGCCAGTACGGCGCGTACAGCCCGGAGAAGGCGGGCACGATGTACGCCCCGCCGTTGTCGTCCACGCTCTGGGCGAGGGTCTCGATCTCGTCGGCGTGGCGGATGATGCCGAGTTGGTCGCGGAACCACTGCACCAGGGCGCCGGTGATCGCGATCGACCCCTCCAGGCAGTACACGGGCGCCTCGGAGCCGATCTTGTAGCCCATGGTCGTGAGCAGCCCGTTCTTCGAGGGAACGGGCCGGTCGCCGGTGTTCAGGAGCAGGAAACTGCCCGTGCCGTACGTGTTCTTGGCCGTCCCCGTGTCATAGCAGGCCTGCCCGAACACCGCCGCCTGCTGGTCGCCGAGCGCGGAGGCGACGGGCACCCCGGAGAGCTGCCCCACGGCCGTGCCGTACACCTCGGACGACGACCTGATCTCCGGCAGCATCGCCTCCGGGATGTCCATCGCCGACAGGATCGACTGCTCCCACTGGAGCGTTTGGAGGTTCATCAGCATGGTGCGGCCCGCGTTGGTGACGTCGGTGACGTGCTTGCCGCCGTCCGTGCCGCCCGTGAGGTTCCAGATCAGCCAGGAGTCGATGGTGCCGAACGCGATCTCGCCCCGCTCGGCGCGCGCCCGCAGCCCCGGCACGTTGTCCAGCAGCCAGGCCGCCTTGGGCCCGGAGAAGTAGCTGGCGAGCGGCAGCCCCGTCTGTTCGCGGAAGCGGTCCTGGCCGTCCGTGCCGCCCAGGTCGTCGCAGAGCCCCGAGGTACGGGTGTCCTGCCAGACGATCGCGTTGTGCACGGGCTTGCCCGTGGCGCGGTCCCACAGGACCGTCGTCTCGCGCTGATTGGTGATGCCGAGGGCGCTCACCTGGTCGGCGCGGAGCCCGGCCTTGGCGATCGCCCCCGCGACCACCGCCTGCACCTTGGACCAGATCTCGGTGGCGTCGTGCTCCACCCAGCCGGGCTTGGGGAAGATCTGGCGGTGCTCGCGCTGGTCCACGGCGACGATCGCGCCGCCCTGGTCGAAGATGATGCAGCGGCTGGAGGTGGTGCCCTGGTCGATGGCGGCGACGAACTTCCCGGAGCTGTCCGGCATGGCTACTCCTTGGTGGGAGGACTCAGAAGGCTGCGTTGTAGATGAGGCCCGCGAGGGCGCCGCCGATCAGCGGCCCGGCCACCGGAACCCAGGCGTAGCTCCAGTCGGACGTGCCCTTGCCGGGGATCGGCAGGAACGCGTGCACGATGCGCGGACCGAGGTCGCGCGCCGGGTTGATGGCGTAGCCCGTGGGACCGCCCAGGGACAGACCGATGCCGACGACGAGGAAGGCCACGATCAGCGTCTGCGTGCCGGACTCGCCGAGGCCCTTGGTGAGCCCGAAGGCCAGGACCGGCAGCACCAGCGCGACGGTGGCGATGACCTCGGTGATGACGTTGGCGACCGGGTTCCTGATCTCCGGGATGGTCGAGAAGATGCCGAGTGTCGGTGTCGGCTCGTGCGCGCCGGTCACCTTGTCCTTGACGCCTCGCGCGCCGTTGGCGTTGAACTGCGCCAGGTACACGAGGTAGGCGAGCACGGCGCCGAGCATCGCGCCGACCAGCTGGCCGAGCACGTAGACCCAGACCTTGCCCCACTCGCCGGTGTCGATGGCGATGCCGAGCGTGACGGCCGGATTGAGGTGCCCACCGGAGAGCGGCCCCGCCGTGTAGGCGCCCGCGAGCACTCCGAAACCCCATCCGAAGGCGATGACGACCCACCCGGAGGTCTTCGCCTTCGAGTGGCTGAGCGTGACGGCGGCGCACACGCCGGCGCCGAGCAGAATCAGGATCGCGGTGCCGATGACCTCACCGACGAAGATGTCCCCGTTCGAGTACATGGCGGCTCCTAGGCCCTCGCCCGGGGCAGTGCGCCCCGGTACTCCGTGCAGGGTGCGTTTCCCACGGCCGGTGCCTGGATACGACCGGCTGACGCAGCCGGGGGCAGGGAGTATCCCGCGCCCTGCCCGGCGTCCGTGCAAGCGTGCCGTGGCAGTCCCATCGCCCATGGGGGATGACCTGGTGACCAGGTCCTGCGTGCGGACCTTTCGCACGCGCAGAGGCTCTGTGCGCGCGTGGAGCCGAGGTGCGGCGACGCCGACTGACACCGGAAGTGTTCACCGGCGGTGATGGAGCGTCAAGGTCGCGGACGGCACCGGTTAACCGGTGGGACACCTTCCCCCGGAGCGTCCCGGGAGCGGATCAGCGCACCGCGACGACCGCCGACCCGTGGCCGAAAAGCCCCTGGTTCGCAGTCAGCCCCACGCGCGCGCCCGCGACCTGCCGAGGTCCGGCGGCGCCCCGCAACTGCCAGGTGATCTCGCAGACTTGCGCGAGCGCCTGCGCCGGCACGGCCTCACCGAAGGACGCGAGCCCGCCACTGGTGTTCACGGGCACGCGCCCGCCGATGGCCGTCACCCCGTCCCGCAGCAGCTTCGCCCCCTGGCCCTCGCCGCAGAGCCCGAGGTCCTCGTACCACTGCGGTTCGAGAGCGGTGGACAGGTCATACACCTCCGCCACGGATATGTCCTCGGGACCGATGCCCGCCTCTTCGTAGGCCGCTCGCGCGATGGACGCCCGGAACGTCTCGGCGGCGGGCGCCACGACCGCCGCGGAGTCCGTGGCGATGTCCGGCAGGTCCAGTGCCGCGCTCGGATAGGTCGGCGTCACCGTGGAGACCGCGCGGACGCGCACCGGGTCCGGCGCGCCGTGCCGCCGGGCGAACTCCATGCTGGACAGCACCAGGGCGGCCGCTCCGTCCGACGTGGCGCAGATGTCGAGCAGCCGCAACGGATCGGCGACGACCGCCGAGGCGGCGACCTCCTCGGCCGTGACGGCCTTGCGGTAGCGGGCGTACCCATTGAGGGCGCCCATCGCCGCGTTCTTCACCTTGACCTGGGCGAAGTCCTCCAGTGTGTCGCCGTGCACCGCCATCCGGCGGCGGGCGTAGAGCCCGAAGTACGCCGGGTTGGTCGCACCGAGGACGCGGAACCGCAGCCAGTCGGGGTCATCGGGCCGATCACCGCCGGCGGGCCGGAAGAACCCCTTGGGCGCCGCGTCGGCCCCGACCACCAGGACCACGTCGGCCATACCGGCGAGGATCTGGGTCCGTGCGACGGCGATCGCCTGGGCGCCGGACGCGCACGCCGCGTACACGCTCGCCACCCGCGCCCCCTGCCAGCCGAGCGCCTTGGCGAACGTCGCCCCGGCGACATGACCCGGATAGCCGCCACGGACCGTGTCGGCGCCCACGATCGAACCGACGTCCCGCCAGTCGACCCCGGCGTCCGCGAGGGCGGCGCGCGCCGCCACCACCCCGTACTCGACGAAGCCGCGCCCCCACTTCCCCCAGGGGTGCATGCCCGCGCCGAGCACCGCCACCTCGCCGCTCATGCGCCCACCTCCACGGGCCGCCAGTGCCAGGTCGTCCAGATCGTCGCCTCGTCCTCGTGGAGCACGCCGGGGACGACCTCCACCTCCATGCCCACCTCCAGGTCGGTGACCGAGACGCCGGGAGCCGCCTGCCCGAGCACCACCATGCGCTCCGCCTCCAGCTCCACAGCGATCAACGTGTACGGGCGCCAGGGAAGTTCCGGGTCGGACACATAGGGCGCGGGCGGGCGGTAGCGCCCGTCGGTGTACGACCAGACGCGCCCGCACCGGGACAGCGGCACCTCGACGAGATCACCGCCCGAGCAGCCGGGATTGCGGCAGTAGGCGTCCTCACGCGGGAAGAAGACACAGGCGCAGACCGAGCAGCGCGTCCCCAGCAGACGAAAACTCTCACCCTCCCCGGCGAACCAGTCGGCCACTACGGGGGTGCGCGTACGCGACAAGACTCCTCCACAGCGCTTGAACTGACGAGTCGTCAGGAGTGTGCCACGGGCAGCCGGATTTCGTGAGGGGAGCGGCAGCCGGAGACCGCGAGATCCGATGGCCACACAGGCCGGCACCGGGGGAACCGGACAGCCCGCTTTCGCGTCCGAGTATCGGAGAGGGCGACCGGGACCGACGGGGGTGGCCCCGGTCGCCCTCTCGTGCGCCGCGCGCGCCGCCCGTCAGCGCCCCGTCAGCGATCGCCGTGAGACGGGGAAGTCGAAGTACGTGTCGGGAAACAGCTCGGGCTTGTGGGTGAAGTGCCACCACTCCTCGGGAAGGTTGACGAACCCCGCCTCGGACAGCGCGCCCCTCAGCAGCTCGCGGTGGGCCCGCTGCTGCCCGCTCACGCGTGGATCGTCCGTGTGCGACAGCGTGTCGAAGCAGTCGAACCCCGTCCCCATGTCCACGGAGTTGTCCGGGAAGCGCTCGCTCCGGGGTGCGTGACACGGCGCCAGCGGCTCGCCGGGCACGTACGGACGCGTCGGCTGGGCCGGCAGCCTCACGACGGTCAGATCCACCGTCGAACCGCGGCTGTGCCCGGACTTCTCCGCGATGTACCCGTCCGCGAACAGCCGCGACTTGTCGACATGGGGATAGAACTCCGCCTTCATGCGCTCGTCACCCAGATCCTTGGCCCACCGCACGAACTGGTCCACGGCCCGCTGCGGCCGATAGCAGTCGTACACCTTCAGGGAGTAACCCTTGCGCAGCAACGAACGCTGCGCCTTGTGCAGCGCCTTCGCCGCGGGCGCCGTGAGGATGCACATCGGCTTCTTGTAGCCGTCTATGGGCTCGCCCACGAAATTGTGGGGCGTGATGTAGCGCATCTCCTGGATGATCGTCGGGTCGACGTCGCGCAACGCCACGAACTCCTTCGGAGCCTTCGGCTCCGGTCTGGCGTACGCGGGGGAGGGGACCGCCGCCACAGCCAGCAGAGCGGCGGTAGCGGCGGCGAGGGCACGCAGAACAGGGGCAAATGCTGTCATGCCCCTGCGTCTACCAGGATCACCCCCGACCAGGGAAGACCGACGCCGGGGAGATCGGATACAGTCCGCGGCGTGTCCGCATCCCCACACCTCACCAACTCCGCCCCGGGCTCCCACTGTTCGAGCTGCGGAGCGCCCTACGAAGACCAGCTTTCCGGCTGGCCCCGCACCTGCGCCGCCTGCACCACCGTGGCCTACCGCAATCCCCTTCCCGTGGCAGTGGCCCTCCAGCCCGTGTACGACACCCAGGGCACCGGCCTGGTCGTCGTGACCCGCACCATCGCCCCCGCGCTCGGCGGCATCGCCCTGCCCGGCGGTTTCATCGACGACCGGGAGGACTGGCGGCACGCCGTCGTGCGCGAGCTGAAGGAGGAGACTGGCATCAGCGCCCAGAGCCGCGACATCCGCCTGATCGACGCGGCCAGCGACCCCAAGGGCCATCTCCTGATCTTCGGCCTGCTCCCCGAACGCCCGGCCGCCGACCTGCCGGCCTCCGTGGCGACGGACGAGACCGAGGGCTGGCACATACTGCGCCGCCCCGCCGAACTGGCCTTCCCGCTCCACACCCTGGCGGCACGCGCGTGGTTCGAGGGCCGCTACATCTGACCCCCGCCCAGCACTCCCCACCGCGGCGGCGGCCGCGCCAGGCCGCGGCGGGGACCGAGCGGCGACCCGGGGCGCGCCGACCCCCCGGGCGGGCCGCCGCAGGGGAACCAGCCGCACCCGAGACCAGACCGTGCACGGGAACTGGCCGTGGCCGGTACCGAGCCGCGCGTCCCGGATGCAACCGAGTCGCAGCTGGAACCAAGCCGCGTCCCGGGCCGAGCCGCGTCCCGGGCCGAGCCGTGTCCCGGACCGAGCCCCAACCGGAAATCAGCCGCAGCCGAAACCGCACCGTGCGGCCCCTACGCCGCCCCCGTCCTACCCCTCGGCGAGCCCGAGCCCCCGCACCCGCACCGGCCGCCCCGGTGCCACCCGCCCCTCCTCGCCGCCGTCCCTCTCGACGACCACACGCCCCGCGCTCCACCGCGTCGTGAACCTCTCGACCTCCGGCTCCTCCCACCCGTCACCGGCGTCGGCGATCACCAGACCGCTCCCCGTACGCCCCTCGGCCGGCGCCCACGCCTCCAGTTCGAGGCCGCCGTCACGCCCCCGCACCGGCAGCACCGTGCCCGCCCGCGCGAACACCGGAATACGCGACAGCGGCGCCTCCACCCGCACCTGGCCGGGACCCGCGTACGTCTTTCCGGTCGCCGTGTCGTACCACCGCCCCGGCGGCAACCGCACCGCACGCTGCCGCACGCCGCTCTCCAGTACTGGCGCCACCAGCAAGGAATCCCCGAGCAAGAACGCGTCCCCGCACTCGCGCAGCGCCCTGTCCTCGGGACAGCCCCACCACAAAGGCCGCACATAAGGCGCCCCCGTCCGCCGGGCCAACTGGGCGAGCGTCACGAAATACGGCAGCAGACGCCTGCGCTCCAGGAGCGTCACGCGCGCGTGCCCCAGCACTTCCGCACCGAGCTCCCAGGGCTCGCGCCGACCGCCTCCCACACCCGCGCGCGTACGGAACAGGGGCAGATACGCCCCCAGTTGCAACCAGCGCAGATACAGCTCCGGAGACGGGCTGTCGTCGATCCCGCCCACATCAGGACCGGAGTACGGCACACCGCACAGCCCGAGCCCCAACACCAGCGACAGCGCGGCCCGCAGCCCCGGCCAGTCCGTCGACACGGCGCCGGACCACGCCCCTCCGTAGCGCTGCATCCCCACCCACCCGGAACGCGAGAACAAGAAGGGCCGCTCCTCGGGAAGCACCTCCCGCAGCCCTTCGTAGGCGGCACGAGCCATCGCCAGCCCGTACACGTTGTGGGCCTCCCGGTGATCCCCGCCCCGCCCCTCCAGCGAATGCCGCGCCGAACGCGGCAGCGTCGCCTCCCCGAACGCGGCGAACGACACCGGCTCGTCCATGTCGTGCCAGAAACCCGAGAACCCCTGGTCGAGCCGCTCCTCGTAGAGACGGCCCCACCACTCCCGCACGCGTGGCCCGGTGAAGTCCGGATACAGCACATCGCCGGGCCACGCGACACCGCGCACCCGGCGCCCCGCCGCGTCCCGTACGAACACGTCGGCCGCCACCCCGCTGTCGTACGCCCCGACACCCGGCCCGGCCTTCACCGCCGGACCCACGACCGACACGAGCCGAGTCCCTTCCCTGCGCAGCTCGTCCGCGAACTGCGGCAGCTTCGGGAAGCGCTCCTTGTCGACCGTGAACACCTGATGCGCCTCACCGTGCGCGATGCCCAGATGCAAGGCGTCCAGCGGCAACCCGTGCTCTTGGTGGCCCGCGGCGATCCGCCGCACCTCCTCCTCGCCGCCGGGCCCCCGCCACGCGCGATGGTGCCCGAGAGCCCACGACGGCGGCAGCGCGGGCGGACCCGTCAGCGACGCCCAGGTGTGCAGCACGCGCGCGGGAGTGCCGACCATCGCCCAGCACCGCAGCGGCCCGCCCGCCATCCGCACCTCGCACGAGCCGCCCCGGTCATGTCCCGACCCGGCCCCCTCCTGCCCCTCCCGGACCAGGACCTCGCCCTCCCACGTGTTGTCGTGGAAGACCAGATGCGTACCGGCGTCGGCCACCACCACCTGCACCGGCATCGTGATGGACAGCGGATCGTCCCCCGCCCCGAAACCGCCCCCCGGATCGGTGTTCCACAACCGGTACGCCCCGTCCCGCAGCCGAGGCCCGCCGGCCCGTTCCCCGAGTCCAAAGAACCGCGCGTCGGCCGACACCTCCGACCGCTGCACCCAGCGGGCCACACCCCCCTCGGGCGACTCCCACCAGCGCGGCGGCAGATCGCGCCGCAGCATCACCCCGCCCGGGGTGCGCAGTTCGACGGCGCCCTGACGCGACACGACCACCGTCGCCCGCTCCGACACCACCCGCCAGCCGCCCGCCTTGTCGGGCTCCAGGACCGCCCGCGGATCCGCCTCCGGACTCACGCCCCGCAACCCGTACGACGGCTCGGGCCCCGCGCCGTCCCACCCCCAGAACACGGCGCCACCGGACGTCACCCGCACCCGCAGCTCGGACCGCGCGAACCGCACCACCCCACCGCCCGGCCCCGGCTCCACCTTCACCACGGGGCCGGGCACCCGCGCCCGCTCCCCACCCCGAGAGGCGGGCCCCGTCGCATCCGCCCGCCATCTGCGCCACGACGAACACACCGTGCGCAACCCCCGCGCCGTGTTGACCATGCCGACCGCCTTCACCGAACGCACCAGGTCACGACCGCTCATGCCGCTCACCCTGCCACCGAGAACACCGCCCATGTGGTGCGTTCAGCTGCCGTTCACCTACGGCCGGGCGCACAACGGCCGGACCGACCGCGCGGAGCACACCCTGGTGCGGAAGTCGATCACGTGGCATCGTCCCTTTCAGCCGTGTCCACGCGCACACCCAGCACGTGCGCACTCCACACGCATACGACGCGTACAGTCCGGGAGCCGCCCCATGACGTCCTCAGCGAACCCTGCGCCGCTCTGGCAGCCGAGCCCGGAGAGGATCGCCGCAGCACAGGTCACCCGGTTCCAGGCCTGGGCCGCCGAGCACCACGGCGCGCCGGCCGACGGGGGCTACGAAGCGCTGCACCACTGGTCGGTGACCCACCTCGAGACGTTCTGGAAGGCCGTCACCGACTGGTTCGACGTCCGCTTCACGACCCCCTACGCGCGCGTGCTGGGCGACCGCTCCATGCCCGGCGCCCAGTGGTTCCCCAGCTCCACCCTCAACTACGCCGAGCACGCCCTGCGCGCGGCCGAGGACCCCGCGCGCGCGGACACCCCGGCCCTCCTGTACGTCGACGAGAGTCACGACCCGCGGCCCGTCACCTGGGCCGAACTGCGCCAACAGGTCGGCTCCCTGGCCGCGGAACTGCGCGCGCTCGGCGTGCGCCCCGGCGACCGCGTCAGCGGCTACCTGCCGAACATCCCCCAGGCCGTCGTCGCGCTCCTGGCCACCGCCGCCGTCGGAGCCGTCTGGACCTCCTGCGCCCCCGACTTCGGCGCCCGCAGCGTCCTGGACCGCTTCCAGCAGGTCGAACCGGTCGTCCTGTTCACCGTCGACGGCTACCGCTACGGGGGCAAGGAACACGACCGCCGCGACACCGTCGCCGAACTCCGCTCCGAACTGCCCGGCCTCCGCGCGGTCGTCCACATCCCGCTGCTCGGCACCGACGCCCCCGAAGGCGCCCTGGAGTGGTCCGCCCTCACCGCGGCCGACGTGGCACCCGTCTTCGAAGCGGTGCCCTTCGACCACCCCCTGTGGGTGCTGTACTCCTCCGGCACCACCGGCCTGCCCAAGGCCATCGTCCAGTCCCAGGGCGGCATCCTCGTCGAGCACCTCAAACAGCTCGGCCTGCACTGCGACCTCGGCCCCGACGACCGCTTCTTCTGGTACACCTCGACCGGCTGGATGATGTGGAACTTCCTCGTCTCCGGCCTCCTGACGGGCACCACCATCGTCCTGTACGACGGCAGCCCGGGCTACCCCGAGACGGGCGCCCAGTGGCGCGTCGCCGAGCGCACCGGAGCCACCCTCTACGGCACCTCGGCCGCCTACGTCATGGCCTGCCGCAAGGCGGACGTCCACCCGGCCCGCGACTTCGACCTCTCCCGCGTCAAGTGCGTCGCGACGACCGGCTCCCCCCTGCCGCCCGACGGCTTCCGCTGGCTCCACGACGAGTTCGCGGACACCCCCGGCGGCCTGTGGACGGCATCGGTCAGCGGCGGCACGGACGTCTGCTCCTGCTTCGCCGGCGCCGTCCCCACGCTCCCCGTCCACATCGGCGAACTCCAGGCCCCCTGCCTCGGCACGGACCTCCAGTCCTGGGACCCCCAGGGCAAGCCGCTCACCGACGAGGTCGGCGAACTGGTCGTCACCAACCCCATGCCCTCCATGCCCATCCACTTCTGGAACGACCCGGAGGGCACCCGCTACCACGACAGCTACTTCGACACCTACCCCGGCGTCTGGCGCCACGGCGACTGGATCACCCTCACCTCACGCGGCTCCGTGATCATCCACGGCCGCTCCGACTCCACGCTCAACCGCCAGGGCGTCCGCATGGGCTCCGCCGACATCTACGAAGCCGTCGAGCGCCTGCCCGAGATCTGCGAATCCCTCGTCATCGGCATCGAGGAGCCCGACGGCGGCTACTGGATGCCGCTCTTCGTCCACCTCGCGCCGGGCGCACGGCTCGACGACGCCCTGCGCGACCGCATCAAGCGGATCATCCGCGAGCAGCTCTCCCCGCGCCACGTCCCCGACGAGGTCATCGAGGTGCCCGGCATCCCGCACACCCTCACCGGCAAGCGCATCGAGGTCCCGGTCAAGCGCCTCCTGCAAGGCACACCGCTGAGCAAGGCGGTCAACCCCGGCTCGGTCGACGACCTCGACCTCCTCCACTTCTACGAGGACCTCGCCCGCAAGCGCCGCTGAGCCGTCTCCCCGCAGCTCAGCGCCGTTGTCAGTGCCCATGATTACTCTGAGTGAGCATTGATCGACCGAGTGCAGGGGGAACCATGGCGCACACCCGAAACGACACGATGCGACGTGCTCTGCGCCGCGAAGTCGCCGGAACCATCGGCCTGCTGGCCGACGAGGAGGACTTCGCGGCGATGCGTCGCTACCGCACCTTCGCCTTCGACGACCACGACATCTACCTCCAGCAGGTCGAAGCCCTGCTCAAGACCCTCGCCTCGCAGGGCAGGCACACCACCCTCACCCTCTTCGACCCCGAGGAGTACGAGGAGTACTGCGCGCAGACCGGCCTGGACCCCGACACCCCCGCCAGCCGCACCCGCTTCACCGCGGAACTGGCATCGGGCGGCCCCACCGTGCCCTACGACGGCCAGCCCCTCGCCGACCTCCTGCCCGACCTGGTCGACCAGGCGGTCCGACAGGCGACCTGGGAGTACGCGACGATGGTGCTCGCCCGCTCCGGTCCCTGCGCCACCTGCGGCGAGGACATCGGCCGCGCCGCGTTCGCCCGCGCATCGGAACTGATCACCCGCGCCCTCCACGCCGCGGGCCCGGGCATCCGGCACCTGGTGTGCAGCGTGCCCTCCGACGCCGAGACCCTCCTGGCCGCGCTGCACGTGGAAGTCGACGAGGACGGCAGCGCCCGGCTCGACGACACCGAGGCACTGGAGTTCGCCACGGTCCTCGCGGTCGGCATCGCCACCCACCGCCCGGCGGGCATGGTGCTGCGTTGCATCGCCGAAGGCACCCGCGACCGCGTCCAGGGCTGGCGCATGAGCGGCGGACGACTCCAGCCCCTCACCGCCGCCGAGGTCTTCGACGCGTACTGCACCGACGCCATCTCGGGAGACCTCGTGGCCCCCGAATCCGGCGTCGACTACTGCGCGGCACCCGACCTCGAGGACGACGGACCGGAAAGGGGCCACACGCACTGAACGCCGAAGGGGGCGTCCCACCGGCTCGGTGGAACGCCCCCTGCGGGAGCAAACGGGCTGTACGCCTACGCGCTACTCGCCCGAGAGGACCGCCTGCGCGGCCTTGCGGGCCTCCTCGGCGGTGTCCGCGGCACGGGCCGCCGAGGCGGCACGCTCGCACTGGGCCAGCGTGTACTTGCCGAGCGTCGCCCGCACGTAGGGAATGGACGCCGCACCCATCGACAGAGAGGTGACCCCCAGACCGGTCAGCACACACGCGAGCAGCGGGTCGGACGCGGCCTCGCCGCACACGCCGCAGCTCTTGCCCTCGGCCCTCGCCGCCTCCGCCGACATCGCGACCAGGTCGAGCAGCGCGGGCTGCCACGGGTCCTGCAGCCGCGACACGGCCCCGACCTGCCGGTCGGCCGCGAAGGCGTACTGCGCGAGGTCGTTGGTGCCGAGCGAGAGGAACTCGACCTCCTGCAGGATCGAGCGCGCCCGCAGAGCCGCCGACGGGATCTCCACCATCGCGCCGAACTTCGCCCGCAGCCCGGCCTCGCGGCACGCGTCCGCGAAGGCCTTGGCGTCGGTGCGGTCCGCGACCATGGGAGCCATGACCTCCAGGTACACCGGCAGCCCCTCGGCGGCCTTGGCCAGCGCGGTCAGCTGAGTGCGCAGCACCTCCGGGTGATCGAGCAGCGTCCGCAGACCCCGCACGCCCAGCGCCGGGTTCGGCTCGTCGCCCGGCGTCAGGAAGTCGAGCGGCTTGTCCGCACCGGCGTCCAGGACCCGCACGACCACACGGCCCTCGGGGAAGGCCTCGAGAACCTTGCGGTACGCCTCGATCTGCTTCTCCTCGGACGGCGCCTTGGTGCTGTCGTCGAGGAAGAGGAACTCGGTACGGAAGAGACCGACGCCCTCGGCACCCGCCTCGACGGCCGCCGGCACATCGGCGGGACCACCGACGTTGGCGAGCAGCGGCACCTTGTGCCCGTCGGACGTGGCGCCCGGCCCGGTCGACGCGGCGAGCGCGGCCTTGCGCTCGGCGGCGGCGGCCGCCAGCTGCTCCCGCTTCTCCGTGCTCGGGTCCACGAAGATCTCACCGGTGCTGCCGTCGACGGCCACGACCGTGCCCTCGGCGAGCTCACCGGCACCCGGCAGCGCGACGACGGCGGGCACACCGAGCGCCCGCGCGAGGATCGCGCTGTGGCTGGTCGGGCCGCCCTCTTCCGTGACGAAGCCGAGCACCAGCGCCGGGTCGAGCAGAGCCGTGTCCGCGGGCGCCAGGTCCCGGGCGATCAGTACGTACGGCTCGTCGCTGTCCGGCACACCCGGCATCGGGACACCGAGCAGCCGCGCGACGATGCGATTCCGCACGTCGTCGAGGTCGGCCACGCGCCCGGCCATGTACTCACCGGCGCCGGCCAGCAGTTCACGGTAGTGGGAGAACGCGTCGTAGACCGCGCGCTCGGCCGTGCTGCCGACGGTGATGCGCCGGTCGACGTCGGACATGAGCTCCGGGTCCTGAGCGATCATGGCCTGCGCCTCGAGCACCGCCTGGGCCTCGCCGCCGGCCAGATTGCCGCGTGCATTCAGGTCGGCCGCCACAGCTTCCACGGCCTGGCGGGCGCGCCCCTGTTCGCGCTCGGCCTCCTCCGCGGGAATCTGCTTGGCCGGCGGCTCGAGAACCGCCGTGCCCATGTGCCGAACCTCGCCGATCGCCACACCGTGGCTCACACCGACGCCTCGCAGCGTTGTCTCCATCTCACCCGTCTCCGATAGTGCGGCGGGCGAAGCCGCCGCGTTGATTGTGCTGAGCGCCGTCGGTGACGGCGATGACGTCACTTCCAGGAGAAGAGCGCGTCGCCGGTCTTCACGTCGCCGTCCTCGACCAGAGCGGAGAGGGACTCGGCCGTGGCTTCGAGGGCCACGACGGGGCACACGGGGGACTTGCCGGCGGCCTCGACCGCGGCGGGGTTCCAGCGCACCACGGCCTGGCCGCGCTGCACGGTGTCCCCCTTGTTGACGAGGAGCTCGAAGCCCTCGCCATTGAGCTGCACCGTGTCGATGCCGAGGTGCGTCAGGACGCCGTGACCCTGATCGTCGACCACCACGAAGGCGTGGGGGTGCAGAGAGACGATGATGCCGTCCACGGGGGACACGGCCTCGGAAGCCTCGCGCACGGGATCAATGGCCGTACCAGGGCCGACCATGGCACCTGAGAAGACGGGATCCGGTACTGCGGACAGTCCAATGGCGCGTCCTGCAAGCGGGGACGAAACACTGGTCATGGCATGCCTCCCAGGGGGTGGAGATTCGTAGCCGCCGTCGCTGCCTGTCCTGGACGACGCGCTGATCAGAAGCGTAAGTCATAAGAAGTCCCGGTTCCGCACGACAGATCCCGGTTGACGGACGTAGGGGCGCAGCACAAACGATTTGCGCCCGCCCGTGCGGCGATGTAGAGTCGGACTCTGCCTGAGGTCGTGGGACGCGGTTCAGCGTCCCGGCTCGGCGACATCCTTCACGACAGATCCTATCCCTGAGTCTGGTTCCGCATGCCGCGGTGACCGTGGTCAGAGAGTCGAATGAGATCTGATAATGTCGGAGCCGCCGGAAAGGGAAACGCGAAAGCCGAAAGGCCGGAGCGGGAACCGGAAAGGCGCCGAGGAAATCGGACACGAAAGAGTCTGATAGAGTCGGAAACGCAAGAACAAAAGAAACACCGAAGGGAAGCGCCCGGAGGAAAGCCCGATAAGGGTGAGTACAAAGGAAGCGTCCGTTCCTTGAGAACTCAACAGCGTGCCAAAAGTCAACGCCAGATATGTTGATACCCCGGCTCACTTCGGTGA
>NZ_JBVISC010000008.1:0-390511 GCF_055575715.1 Streptomyces sp. NPDC034037
GACAAGCCCTCACCACCAACAAGCGCATAGCCCCCACCACCGACACCGAACGACTCCTGACCACCATCTGGGCCGAGATCCTCAACCTCGACCCCAACCACATCAGCACCCACGACAGCTTCTTCGACCTCGGCGGCGACTCCATCCGCGCCGTCCGACTGGCAGGCGCCCTGCGCACCCACGGCCACCAAATCACCATCCGCGACATCTTCGAACACCGCACCATCAACCAACTCGCCACACACACCACACCCACCACCGAAGAAAACCACTTCACCCCCATCCCACCCTTCACACTCATCAGCGAAACCGACCAGGCCGCCCTCCCCACCGACGCCGTCGACGCCTACCCGCTCTCCCAAATCCAGACCGGCATGCTCGTCGAAATGCTGGCCGACCCGGACCGGAACACGTACCACAGCGTCAACTCCTTCGGGATTCCGGACGACCGGGAGTTCGACGGTGCCGCTCTGCGCCGTGCAGTCGATGTCGTCGCCGCTCGGCACGAGACACTGCGCACCTCGATCCACCTGACCGGTTACAGCCAGCCCCTCCAGATCGTCCACGCGACCGCGGAGATCCCACTCGCCGTGCACGACCTGCGCGGCCAGGACGCCGAACAGGCGGGGGCGGCCGGGCTGGCCTTCGTGGAGGACGAGAGGGAGCAGCTGTTCGAGCTGACCGAGGCGCCGTTGGTGCGGATCAACGTGCATCTCGAGGCGGACGCCTGGCGGCTGACGTTCACGCACTGCAACGCGATCACCGAGGGGTGGAGCTACCACTCGCTCCTGATGGAGATCCTCGTCGCCTACCGCGCCCTCCGCGACGGACAGGCGCTACCGGCCTACGAAATGCCGGAGGTCCGTTACGCCGATTACATTGCCGCCGAACTGGACTCCCTGAACGACCCCGAGGAGCAGCGGTACTGGCAGGACGTCACCGACACCCACGTCCCGATGGCCATCCCGGAGAGCTGGGGCGACCCGGACGGCCCGGTGGAGCGCTACCGACGTCGAGTGGAATTCGGTGATCTGGAGGAGCCGCTGCGGCGGCTGGCCGGGCAGGCCGATGCCTCGCTGAAGAGCGTGCTGCTGGCCGCGCATCTGAAGGTGATGAGCGCGCTCACCACCGAGGACGCTTTCCACGCCGGCCTGGTCTGCCACGGCCGGCTGGAGGAGCCGGGTGCGGACCGGGTGCTGGGCATGCACCTCAACACGCTGCCGTTCCCGCACAGCGGTATGCCCGCGACGTGGGTGGAACTGGTCGGGCAGACCTACGCGCGAGAGACGGAGGTCTGGGCCCATCGACGCCATCCGTTGCCCGCCATCCAGAGCGCCGCGGGCGTCACCGGGCGGCTGGTCTCGGTGATGATCGAGTTCCACGACTTCCATCAGATGGACGGGGAACTGGTCGACGCCAGCGCCGAACGCAACTCGGTGGCCACCGACTTCGCCTTCCATGTGATCGCCACCAAGGACTCCTTCAACATCCTCAGCGGCACCGACACGGTGAGCCACTACCACGCCGGGCTGCTGTGCGGCATGTACCGGCGGGTCCTGGAGGACATGGTGGCCGACCCGGACGGTTCGGCCAGGCGCGGGGTGCTGCCCGAGGCCGAGGAGGCTCGGGTACTAGCGGCCGGGCACGGTGGCCGGGTGCCCGAACCCGTCACCCGGACGGTGCACGGGGCCTTCGCCGAGCGGGTGGCGAGGCACCCGGACAAGCTCGCGGTGGTCGCGGGGGCCGAGCGGCTCTCGTACCGCGAACTGAACGAGCGGGCCAACCGGATCGCCCACCATCTGCGGTCGCTCGGTGCTGGACCCGACTCACTGGTGGGACTGTGCCTGGAGCGCGGGCCGATGCTCCTGCCCGCCCTGCTGGGCATCCTCAAGTCCGGTGCGGCGTACGTCTCGCTGGATCCGGCCAATCCCATGGGGCGGCTGACCCGGATCCTCGCCGACACCGAGGCGCCCCTGGTGGTTACCTCGTCGGCCTACGCGGACGCGCTCACCGCCGGGCGCGACGGGGAGGAGGACAGCGGGTACAACGGGGAACTGGTCGTGCTGGATCGGGCCTCGGACCGCGCGGCGATCGCATCACGACCGGTCGTGGACCCGGTGGAGCGCACCTCGCCCGACAATCTGGCGTACGTGCTGTACACCTCGGGGTCCACGGGCGTGCCGAAGGGCGTCGGGCTGACCCACGCCAACGTGTTGCGGCTGTTCCGCACCGACGAGCGGGAGTTCTCCTTCCTGGAGTCGGACGTGTGGGCGATGTTCCACTCGTATGCCTTCGACACCTCGGTGTGGGAGATGTGGGGCGCGCTGCTGCACGGTGGTCGTCTGGTGGTGGTGCCCCCGGAGACGGCCCGCTCGCCCGAGGACCTGCTGGACCTGTTGGTGGCCGAGCGAATCGGTGTGCTGTGCCAGACGCCGACCGCGTTCCGCGGGCTGGCCGCGCTGGCCGGTGACGACCGGGTAGGACGCCTGGCGCTGCGGGCCGTGGTGTTCGCCGGGGAACGGCTGGACATGTCCGAACTGCTGCCCTGGGCCGAGCGGTTGGGGCTGGAGCGGCCCGCGCTGGTCAACATGTACGGGATCACCGAGACCAGCGTGTACTCGGTCCGGCACCAGCTGGGCGAGCAGGACCTGGGCCGGCCGACGCTGAGCGTCATCGGCACGCCGCTGGGCGACCAGCGCGTGCACGTGCTGGACCGGTACGGCAACCCGGTGCCGGTCGGCGTTCCCGGCGAGATCCATGTCGGCGGTCCGGCGGTGGCCCGCGGCTACCGGGGGCGTGCGGAGCTGACCGCCGAGCGGTTCGTACCGGACCCGTTCGGTCCGGCGGGCGCCCGGCTGTACCGCTCCGGCGACCTGGCCCGGCTACTGCCGGACGGCACACTGGAGTTCCTCGGCCGCATCGACACCCAGGTCAAGATCCGCGGCTACCGCATCGAACCGGGTGAGGTCCAGGCCCGGTTGCGGCGGCAGCCCGAGGTGCGGGACGCGGTGGTGCTGGCCCGCGAGGACGTGCCCGGCGACAAGGTTCTGGTCGCCTATGTGGCGGCCATGGACGGGGTGACTTTGGACCCGGCTCGGCTGCGCGCCGCACTGGCGGCCGAGCTCCCTGCGTACATGCTGCCCAGTGCCTTCGTGCCGATCGACGCGGTGCCGCTGACCCCCAACGGCAAGCTGGACCACCGTGCGCTCCCGGCGCCGGACCGCACCGCCCTGGCGGGTACGCGCCGGGTCGCGCCGCGGACCGACACCGAGCGCCGACTGGCCGGGGTGTGGGCCGACGTGCTGCGGCTCGATCCCGGCCTGGTGGGCGCCGACGACAACTTCTTCGAGTTGGGAGGCGACTCGATCCGCGCGGTACGGCTCCTGACATCGGCCCGCCAAGCAGGTCTGGATCTGTCGCTGTGGATGCTTTACCGGACACGGACGTTGGCCGAACTGGCCGGCGTGGTCTCCTCCGACGCCCCGGCAACCGACGGCCTGCCGCTGGCCCCGGCGCAGCTGACGGCCCTCGAAGGCACCCCGACGACCGAGTCGGTACGGCTGCCGCTGAGCCGCCGGCCGGACACCGCTCTTTTGGAGCGGGCACTGCACACGGTGGTCGCCCGCCACCAGGCGCTGCGGCTGCGACTGCCGGAGGACGGCGGTGTGACGGCGGCGGTCGCCGCGGCCGAGTCCGCCGTGCTGCTGCGAGTGGTGGAGCTGGACGAGGTCCCGGCAGATGACCGGTCGGCGGCGGTCGCGGCGGCCGTCGCCGCGGACGCGGCCGCGGTCGACCCGGTGCACGGGCCGGTGCTGCGGGCCTCGCTGTGCGACTTCGGCGGGGCGAGCCTGCTGAACGCCGAGTTGCTGCCGGAGTTGTGGATCAGTGTGCACGAGCTGGCGGTCGACGAGGCGTCCTGGGCCATCCTGGTGGACGACCTGAACCTGGCGTACCAGCAGCTGAGCACCGGCGAGCCGGTGGAGCTGTCGCCCGTCGCGCCCGAACTGTCGGCGTTGACGACCGAGTTGGCCGAGCTGGCCGCCTCGGAGGCGCCGGCCGCACAGGCGCAGGCCTGGCTCGGCCGGCAGCCCGGCCGACCGCTGCCGGTGGACCACGCGGACGGCGACAACACCTTCGGTTCCGCGCGTACGGCCACGCTGGCGCTGCCCGCCCCGCTCACCGAGGCGCTGCTGGACGCGGCAGAGCCGGAGGCACTGTTGCTGGCCGCGCTGGGCCGGGCCCTCGCCGATTGGAGCGGTGACGACCGGATCGGCGTGGAACTCACGGCGGACCCCCGGGAGTCGGCGGACGGCTCACAGACGATGGGGCTGCTGACCGACCGGTGCCCGATGGTTCTGTGGCTGCCGGAGAACCGGCCCGGCCCGGCCCGGCTCCGCTCGGTGGTGCGCCAGTTGAGCGCGCTGCCCGAGCCCCGGTACGGCTACGGCCTGCTGCGCCACGGCGCCGACGAGGAGCTGGCGCAAGACCTGGCCTTGCTGCCGCGCCCCGAGACCGGTTTCACCTGCCGTCTCACGGAGGCGGCCGCGGACACCCGGGCGACGCCCCTTGTCTTCGTACCGCAGTTCGTGGAGCCGGTCCGGCCGGCCGCGGCCAGGCGGCCCCGGCTGTTCGACGTGGACGCCCGGGTGCACGACGGGCAGCTGTACCTCCGCTGGACGTACAGCACCGAGGTGCACGACGCGGACACGGTCGACGGTCTCGCCGCCCGGCAGCTCGCGGAACTCTCCGCGCTGCTGGAGCTGCCCGCCACCGCGTCCGGCACGGTGCGCCCGGCCCGCCCCACCCAGTCGGCGAAGCTGGCCGAGGAGATGTCCCGGCACGCCGTCCCGGGCGCCGCGCTGGCGTTGATCCGGGACGGTGAACTCGCCGAGGTCCACACCCACGGCACCCTCATCGCGGGCGGCACCGATCCGGTCACCGCGGACACACTGTTCGCGGCCGGTTCGATCAGCAAGCACGTGACCACGATCGGCGTGCTGAAGCTGGTCGAGCAGGACGTGCTCGACCTCGACACGGACGTCGCGCGGTACCTGACCTCCTGGCGACTGCCCGGCGAGCCCGCGCCGCGGGTCACTCTGCGGCACCTGCTGGCGCACTCCGCCGGCTTCGCGGTACAGCCGCCGTTCGCGCGGTACGCGCCGGACGAACCGGTCCCGTCCGTACTGGACATCCTGCACGGCCGCCCACCGGCCTCCCCGGTCACCTTCGCCCATCCGCCTGGCGAGGTGTTC
Organism: Streptomyces sp. NPDC034037; assembly: GCF_055575715.1. Classification (NCBI taxonomy): domain Bacteria; kingdom Bacillati; phylum Actinomycetota; class Actinomycetes; order Kitasatosporales; family Streptomycetaceae; genus Streptomyces; species Streptomyces sp. NPDC034037. The sequence continues at coordinate 5,253 of NZ_JBVISC010000008.1, forward strand.
GCGATGACGGCGCTGAACTTCTCGGTGATCCAGCAGGTGATGTGCGACGTCACCGGAGAGGAGTTCCCGGCGCTGATGCGGCGCCTGGTGCTGGAACCGCTGGGCATGACGGGCAGTGACTACGATCCTGCCTTCGTGCGCGGCTCGGGCCGCCCATACGCCCGGGGGCACGAAGCCGGGGCCGTTCCCGTGCCGGGCGGCTACCGGGTGATGCCGGAGCTCGCGGCCGGGTCCCTGTGGAGCACGGCCCCCGACCTGGCCCGGCTGACGGTGGCCGTGCGGCGCTCGTACCTGGGTCTGCCGGACGCCTTCCTGCCGCGAGGGCTGGCCCGCGAGATGCTCACCCCGCGGCCGGACCGGCCCTACGGCTGGAGCGTCATCGTCGACGACTCCCGCGCTGATCTGGAGATCGGGCACGGGGGTCAGGCGACCGGCTTCCAGGCCATGTTCGGCCTGCGGGTGCACGCGGGTACGGGTGCGGTGCTGCTCACCAACGCCACCGCGGGACGCGAGCTGGTCAGCAGGGTGCTGGCCCGGCTCTGGCCGGCCCCGACCCGCTTCTCGGTCCTGTGGGGCCAGGCCACCGACGCCGCCCGGTCACGGGAGCGGCAGGGCACCGCGGACCCGCGCGCCGGTAAGGCCGACGGTGAGTGAGGTCCACGCAGACCGGCCGGCAGGCCTCGCCGAGGGGCCGCCCGCGGCCCCCGAGGTGCCGCTGCGCCGCAACGTCGCGTTCATCCAGCTGTGGGTGGGCGCGGGGATCTCCCGGTTCGCCGCGACCGTCGGAATGACGGCGTATCCGCTGTTGGCCCTGTGGCACACGAACTCCGCCACTCTGACCGGCCTGGTGACCTTCGCCGGGGCGCTGCCAAACTTCCTCGTGCAGCTGCCCGCGGGGGCTCTGGTCGACCGCTGGGACCGCCGCAAGCTGATGCTGTGGTGCGACATCGCGGGCGCGCTGTCCATCGCGGGAGTGGCGGTGGCCGTTCTGTGCGGCCGGGTGTGGATCCCGCAGCTGATGGTCGCCGCGTTCATCGAGGTGACCCGGGGCATCTTCTACGACCTGGCGGAACGGGCCACGGTGCGGGCCGTGGTCCCCGCCGGGCAACTGTCCACGGCGTTGGCGCACAACGAGGCGCGCGGGGCGGCGATCGGGCTGGTGGGCCAGCCCGGCAGCGGTCTGCTGTTCATGGTCGCGCGGTGGCTGCCGTTCGCGTTCACGGCGGTCGCCGACCTGGTGGCGGTGGTGTTCCTGCTGTTCCTGCGCGGCCGTTTCCGGCCAGAGCGGTCCGGGCCGCCGCAGCGCATCGGCACGGAGATCCGGGAGGGTGTCCGCTGGCTGTGGCGGCACCGGGTGGCCCGGTTGCTGGTGGGCACCTTCGCCGGCAGCAACCTGATCTTCCAGATGCTGATGCTGACCGTGATGGTGATCCTGCGCCGGCACGGGGAATCGACGGCGACGGCCGGTCTGGTCACCGCGGTCGGTGGCACCGGCGGCCTGGTCGGGGCGCTGCTGGCGCCCCGCTGGGCCAAGCGGTTCAGTCTGCGGACCACCTTCGTGGCGGGCCTGACGGCCTGGACGCTGCTGCTGCCGTCTCTGGTGGTGATCCGCCAGCCCGTCGCCCTGGCAGCCGTGCTCGCCGCGATCGGCGTGGTCTCCGGGCTGTTCAACGTGACGGCCTGGACCTACCAGGTCCAGCACACCCCCGACGAGCTCCAGGGGCGGGTGAACGGCACGGGCCGCTTCCTCGCCTCGGGCGCCAACTCGCTCGGCGCGCTGCTCGCCGGACGGCTGCTGGACTCGGTGGGCATCACCTGGACCGCGGTCGTCATCAGCGTCCTGATGCTGACCCTCACCACCGCCGTCATCACCCGTTCGGCATGGGCCGAGGCCCATGACTGACGTCCAACCGATGCTGCTGCCAAAGGAATTCGGGCCGTGAAACCAGGTAGACCGACCACTGTCAGCCCCCTCGACTCCGCCGCCGGTCCCGGCCCGGCCCTGGCCGCCCTGCGCCGCAGGACCAGCGAGAAGTGGCGCCGTCACGCGCCCGGCGTGCAGCCGGCCCACATCGCGGAAATGGACTTCCCGGTGGCCGAGGAGATCGGCCGGGCGATCGGCCGACTGGCCGTCGAGGGGGACATGGGCTACGCGTTCTCGTACACCGACGACAGTCCGGCGCAGGCCGCGCTGGCCGGCTGGCTGCTGCGACGGCACGGCTGGTGGGTGCCGCGCTCGCGAATCCTGTACTACGCCGATGTGATGCGGGTGATGGAGGCCGGCCTGGAGGCCTTCTCCGCGCCCGGTGACGCGGTGGTGGTCGACGTTCCGGCGTACCCGGCGTTCTTCGAGTCGGTCGCCGAGCGGGGGCGGGAGCTGGTGCCCAACCCGATGTTGCTGCGCGAGGGCCGGTGGCGGCTGGACTTGGCGGGCCTGGAGCGGGCGTTCCGCGACGGCGCCCGGGTCTACCTGCTGTGCAATCCGCACAACCCCACCGGGATGGTCTGCACGCCCGCCGAACTGACCGCCGTGGCGCAGCTCGCCAAGGCCCACGGGGTGACCGTGCTCTGCGACGAGGTGCACGGCCCGCTGGTGTTCCCCGGCCGCACCCATACGCCGTTCGCCTCGCTGCCGGCCGCCCAGCAGGTCCGCAGCGTGACCGGCCTGTCGGCCAGCAAGGGCTGGAACATCGCCGGCCTCAAGTGTGCCTTCGGCATTCCGACCGGCCCGGGGACGGCGCAGGCACTGCTGGCCCAGCCGCCCCGGATGCGGGACGGGGTGGGTGTGTTCGGCGCGGCGGCCAGTGAGGCGGCGTTCACCGCCGGCGGCCGCTGGCTGGAGGAGACGCTGCGCTATTTGGACGGCAACCGCCGATTGCTCGCCGAGCTGCTGCGAACCCATGGCCTCGGCGAGATCGGCTTCCGGCTGCCCGAGGCGACGTACCTCGCCTGGCTGGACTGCCGTCGTACGGCTGACCGACTCGGCGAGGACGATCTGGCGCGGCGTGTCCTGCGGACCGCCGGGCTGGCCGTCAGTGACGGCCGGGACTACGGCTGTCCCGGCTTCCTGCGGCTCAATCTCGCCACCCCCCGGCTGCTGGTCGAGGAGATGGTGCGGCGGCTGGCGCTCGGCCTGGACGCACCGGGGCCGTCGGCCGGTCGCGGCTCCGATCTGCTGATCGATATAGGGGCGGTATAGCAGTCCGTCGCACGGTGATCGTGTCCCTCTGCCCGGCCTCACCGTCCCGGCCGCTCGGCCCACCCCTGCCCCGCCTTTGCCCTGACCCTTTCCGAGGAGAACACATGTCTGACACCGCATCGCACGAGCCCGCGTACGTCGTGGTGGTCAACCACGAGGAGCAGTACTCGATCTGGTGGGCCGACCGCGACCTCCCGGACGGCTGGCGCGCCGAGGGCACCCGCGGCACCCGCGAGGAGTGCCTGGCGCACATCCGCGAGGCGTGGACCGACATGCGGCCGCTGAGCCTGCGTACCTGGATGGAGCAGAACGCCGCCGTCTGATCTCTCTCCCCCCACACGCAGGGCCGCTCCCCCAGCGGCCCTGCGGCGGTTCACCACCCGCCCACCCGCCAACCCCCGAGGAAGGGACACATGGCCGTGACCACCGAAGCCGCCGGGAACGCGCCGCCGGCGCCCGATCGCCCCGGCCCCCCGGCGCCCGGTGACACCACCGGGCCCGCCGGCGGCCGCCGTGCCGAACAGATCGGCGGCGTACTGCTGTTGATCAGCATGCTCTCCCAGGGCTTCGGCGTGGTCTGGGACGTGCAGTGGCACAACAACGTCGGCCCGGACACCTTCTTGACCTTGCCGCACCTGTTGATCTACGCCGGTCCCTCGCTCGCCGGAGTGACCAGCGCGGTGGTGGTGCTGCTGCGCACCGGGGCCGAACGCAAAGGGCGGGGCGCGACGGAAGGCACCTCGGTACGGGTGTTCGGCACCTTCGAGGCCCCTGTCGGGTTCCTGATCGCCGGTGTCGGCGGCGCGATCGATCTGTTCTACGGCATGGCCGACCTGTGGTGGCACACCGAGTACGGCTTCGACGTCACCCTCAACTCGCCGCCGCACGTGGGCCTGGCGCTGGGCGGCGTGGCGATCTGCGTCGGCACGATCGTCGCGTTCGCCGACCAGTACCGGGACCTTCCCGGTCGCTGGGGTCTGGTGGTCAGCTCGGCGCTCAGCGTGATCACGGTGGTGTTCGCGCTGTTCTGGGCCCAGCCGTTCGAGGTGTCGCTGACCTTCGTGGCCCTGCTGGTGCTGACCCTGGTGGGCTGCGTGGTGCGGCGGCCCTGGTGGGTCAGCGCGACCGGCCTGGTCTTCCTGGCCATCGTCGGCCTCCAGTGGCTGTTCGTGCCGCTCGCCACCCGGTGGTACGCCGACAGCCTCGGCCTGCCGTTCCGGGAAGGGGTGTCGACGGTGCCGCAGATGCCGGCCCTCGACCCGCTGATCCTGCCGGTCATCGCCGTCCTGCTCGACCTGTTCCTGCTGCGTCACCGCCGTGCCGGTACCTCCCCCAAGCGCACCCTGCCCCTGGCGACCGGAGTGCTCGGCGTCTTGATGGCCGCCTGCTACGGCCCGCAGATCCACGACCCGCTCACCCCGAAAGTACTGATCCTGGCCGGGCTGCTGGGTGCGGGCGCGGGCTGGCTCGGCTACCGCTTCTCGTTCCCGCTCCGCAAGCCGGCCGCGGCCCCGACTCCCCCGGAGAGTTGAGATGCCCACCTCCCTCGTCCGCGGCCTCTTCCGCGCTCTCGCCGTCACGGTGCTGGCCGCCGTCACGGTGCTGGGCACCGTACCTGCCGCGCAGGCGGCCGACTCTCCGGTCCCCGTGGTGCACTCCGAGTACGTCACCGCGGGCCCCTACCGGCTCCAGGTGTCGTTCTCCCAATGGCCGATCGCCGCCGACCGCGGCCTGGATTTCACCTTCCAGCCCACCGACGGAATCACCCGCCACTCCGCGAAACTGGTCATGACCGGCCCGGACGGCGAGGAGTTCTGGCACCGCCGCCCCGAGGACCGCTCCCTGAAGACCTACATCCACCAGCGCGACCGCTGGGGCCTGGACACCTACCTCCTGCCCACGCAGGGTTCCTGGCGCTTCCACTTCACCGTCGACGGGCCGCGCGGCAAGGGCAAGGGCGACCTGTCCCTCGCCGTCGGCCCGCGCCCCGGCCCGCCCCTGTCGCTGAGCTGGGCGGTCGCGCTGCTGCCGCTGATGGTGGCGGTCCCGCTCTGTGTCTTCCTGTGGTTCCGCGGCCGCCGCAAGCGGCACACCTATCAGTGGGCCTGGGACTGACGTGGCGGTCACCGCACGGGCCGGGGAAAGGCCCGTACCGCCAGCACCGCGCAGCACGCCGCGAGAGGCAGTTCGGCGCACACGGCCATCAGCACCGCGGAGATGAGGTCGGCTCCCGGAGCGGCCGTCATGGTGTCGAACCAGGCGTCGACCAGCAGCAGTGTCGCGGTGGCCGCCGCGGTGAGGCCGGCGCGCGGGTCGGCGCGGCGCAGCAGCAGGCCGGTGGAGAGCAGCCCCACCGCCTGGAGAAGGTCCAGGCCGGTCCAGGCCCAGGCCCAGCGGGCGGACCCGGCGGTGCCCGGCAGCCACGTGTGCAAAATGATCAGCCAGGGCACCATGGCGATTCCGAGCACGATGAGGCCTGCGGCCGCCCGGTTCCGGGGGGTCGCCGGGGCGGCCGCAGCACCCGGAAGGCGGCGCGGTGTGACACGGGGCGACCCGGCCGTCGCCCGGGCGGAGCCGCATCCGGTCTGCCCGGTCGCGGTCGACGGTACGCGCACCATGTCGCCGTGCTCCCTTCCGTGCCCGTCCTTCGAGCACGGAACCAGCATGTCGGGCCGGCGGGCGCGGAACAGTAACGCCCGATGCCGACTTCGGGGTGGTGCCAGCTACACCCCAGCCGTACGGGCCGGGGTGGCCCGTGCGGCCCACTAGACTCAAGGGCATGTCCGCCACGCCGCCTGCCTCGTCGCGTGCGCGGTGGTCGGCCGGCTCTCTTCCCTGGTCGGCCGCGGTCCGGCGGGATGCCGTGTTCGTCGTCGCCGGCATCCCGGTGCATGCACTCGGTCTGATCATCACGGTGGCACCGCTCGAGCTGGGTCTAGCCGCTGTGCCGCTCTCGGTGAGCCTGACGGTGATGCTGCTGCTGACCCTGGCCTTCGGGGCGTTGTGCGCCGTGTCGCTGACCGTCGTCACTCCCCTGCTGACCGGGCTCCAGCGCAGCCGCCTCGGCGCGCTGCCCGGTGTGGAGATCGCGCCGGTGCGGCTGCCGTCCGGTGCGGGCCTGCGGGCCCGGGGCCGCACCATCCGGTCGGAGGCTCTGTGGCGGCAGGTGGCGTATCACGCGCTGGCCGGTCCTGCGGTCTGCCTCGGTGCGCTGACGGCGTTCGCGGCGTGGGCGCTGGGAGGTGCGCTGACCGTCCTGCCCGCGTTCTGCTGGGTCCTTCCCGCGACGAGTCCGCTGAGTCCCGGCGCGCACCTGGGAGCGCTCACCACCGCCTGGCTGCTCGGCCTGGTGCTGCTGTTCACCGCGCCGCCGCTGACCCGGCTGGTCGCCCGGGCCGACACCGCCGCCGCCGCGGCTCTGCTCGGGCCCAGCCGGGCGGGGGAATTGCAGCGCCGGGTGGATCGCCTGGCGGTGAGCCGGGCCGCCCTGCTGGATGCGGCCGACGCCGAGCGCCGGCGAATCGAGCGGGATCTGCACGACGGTGTGCAGCAGCGCTTGGTCTCCCTCGCGATGAAGCTCGGTCTCGCCCGGGCGACCTTGCCCGGACTCACGCCGCAGGCACAGGAGTTGCTGACCACGGTGCACGCCGAGGCCAAGGAGGCCCTGACCGAGCTGCGTGACCTGGTCCGCGGCCTGCACCCGGCGGTCCTCGACGAGGAGGGCCTGGATGCGGCGCTCTCCGGGATCGCGGCCCGGGCCCCCTTCCCGGTCCGGCTGCGGGTGTCCGCCGAGGGCCGCGCCACGCCGCCGATCGAGGCGGTGGCGTACTTCGTCGTCTCGGAGGCCCTGGCCAACATCGCCAAGCACGCCCGGGCCACCCAGGCGGAGATCCGCCTGGAGCGGGACGCCGAGCGGCTGCGGGTGACCGTGACGGACGACGGGGTGGGCGGCGCGGACCCGGCGGTCGGCACGGGCCTGGCCGGACTCAGGGACCGGGTCTCCTCCGTCGACGGAACTCTTGCTGTCCGCAGCCCCTGCGGAGGGGGCACCGAAATCACCGTGGAGCTGCCGTGCGCGCTGTGATCGCCGAGGATTCCGTCCTGCTGCGAGCCGGGGTGGTGCAACTGCTGCAGGCCGCCGGGATGGAGGTGGTGGCCGAGGTGGGAGACGCGGAGAGCCTGCTCGCGTTTCTCACCGAGCAGTCCGAGCGATCGGAGCGGTCCGGCCCGTCCGAGCCGTCGGTGCGGTCCGACGCACCCGGGCAGCCGGTGGACCTGGTGATCACCGACGTCCGCATGCCGCCCTCGCACACCGACGAGGGCATGCGAGCCGCGTTGACGATCCGACAGAAGTGGCCGCGGGTCGCTGTGTTGCTGCTGTCGCAGTACGTCGAGGAACGCCACGCGGCAAAGCTGCTGTCCGGCAACACCCGCGGCGTGGGCTACCTCCTCAAGGACCGGGTCGCGGACGTGACGGAGTTCATCGAGGCCGTCCAGCGGGTCGCGGCCGGAGGTGCCGCGCTGGATCCGGAGGTGGTCGCACAGCTCCTCGTCCGCCGGGACAGCGACCCGCTGGAACGGCTCACCCCGCGGGAGCGCGAGGTGCTCGCGCTGATGGCCGAGGGCCGCTCCAACGCGGGGATCGGCCAGGCGCTCGTGGTGAGCGAGAGCGCGGTCGCCAAGCACATCAACAACATCTTCGCCAAGCTCGACCTGCCGCCCGCCGATCTGAGCCACCGGCGGGTGCTCGCGGTACTGCGGTTCCTCGGGGTCCCCGGATGAGAGCCCGCACCACCTGGACCGCCCTCGCCGTCGTGACGGCCGTGGTGCTGCTGGTGCCGGGCGCCGTGTACGGATGGGGCTGGCTGGGCCGGGCCGGGCGCGGCGGTGACGTGCGTCTGCGACATCCGGTCACCGTCGTACGGCTCGACGCCCCCGACGCCTCGGTACGCGTCCGCCCGGGACCGGGGGGCCAGGTCCGGCTGCGGTCGAAGCTGGCCTGGACCCTGCGGGAGCCACGGGTGGAGAGGTCCTGGCGGGGAGAGACCCTGACGATCCGGGTCACCCGGCCGGGCCCCCGGCTGGACGGTCTGGCCCCGAGCGTCTCCCTGGACCTGGAGATCCCGGCCGGGGCCTCGGTGGACGCCCGGGTCGGATCCGGGTCGCTCGACGTCGCGCACATCGGGGGTGATCTCGACCTGGCCGGCACCTCCGGCGCACTGCGCGTGACGGACACACTCGGCGCCCTACGGCTGTGCACCACATCCGGGGAGATCCGGGCCGACGCGCTTGCTTCCGCGCGAGTCGTGACCCGGTCCGACTCCGGCTCGACTCGCCTGGAGTTCGGCTCGGCTCCGCACCGGGTCCGCGCGGAGACCGGTTCCGGCGCCCTGTCCGTCACCCTGCCGCCGAACAGCCGCTACCGGGTCGATCCCAGCTCACCCACGCGTGGGCTGCGCACCGCGGAAGGACTGCGGGACCCCGGGGCCGACCGGGAGATCAGGGTCCGGCTCGGCAGTGGGTCGGCGTCCATCGGCTACTGACGAGCCGCCGTACGACGGCGCGACTCCGACACGGCGCCGCGATCCGGCTCCGAAGCGATATCGACGGAATATAGCCGCCTCGTACAGCGTGGCGGAGTGATCCCCCCTCGCGCCGCCCGAAGACGCGCCGGCCCAGCCGTTCCCCGGGCCATGGCACTGTGGCTGGTCGCCCTGCTCGGCCTGATGAGCCTGGCCGGGGCGGGGCCGGCCGCCGCGCACGGCATCAGTCAGAGCACGGACCTGGAGCTGGCCGCGACGTTCGGCGGCAACGAGCTGACCTTCGCACTGCGCCAGGTGCCCGAGGTACCCGGGCCGTTCCGGGTCGACGTGATCGCCCACGACCCGGTGCGGCCCGCCACGCTGCAGCTTTCCTTGGTCCCGCTGGAGGGTGCGCCGCCGAGCCGTCCCTCCCGGGCGGTGGTGCGGCTGACCGCCGGGCGGCCCGGTACCGTCGCCGCGACCCTGACCGCCGACCGGACCGGCCCGTGGGAACTCGACGTCTCCGACGGCACGGACACCGCGGAGCTGCCCTTCCGGGTGCTGACCCCGCGGGCGGCACCGTGGGAGAACATCGTCTACCCGGCGTTCCTGGTGGCCGGGGTACTGCTGCTCGGCGTGCTCGCGGCCGCGGTCCTCCACCGGCGTGGACCGGCCCTGATGCTGTCCGGGGCAACGGTGATCACCCTGACGGTCGCCCTGACCGCCGCGCTGCTCTCACCGCAGTTCTCCGCGGTCCTCCCCCACGGGTCCCCCGACGAGAAGCGGCTGACCAACGTCGACGGCACCGCGGCCAACGGCCGTTCCTTCACCGAGCTGGCGCTGCACACCGTCCCGGCGAAACCGGCCGCCGGCCGCCCCTTCGCCCTGCGCCTCGGCCTCACCGACGGTTCGAACGGCGTGCCCGTCGACGATCTGGCCGTCCACCACGGCGCGCTGGCCCACACCGTGGTGACCGGCGAGGATCCGAAGTACTTCGCCCACCTGCACCCGGTGCCGGCCGGTCCCGGCGACCTGCTGCTCAGACTGTCCGTGCCACGCCCCGGCCGTTACCTCGTCCAGACCGAGATCGAACGGGTGGACAGCGGCGGCCAGTTGCTCACCGCCACGATCGACGTCATCGCCGGCACCGGCCGTCCGGCGCGTCGGGCCGCCCCTCTGAAGATCGACACTCCCGAGGAGTCGCAGGTCTCCCTCGCTCCGGCGCGCCCGACCGCGGGCGTGCCCACCCAGGTCACCTTGCACGCCGGTACCGCCGACGCCCCGGCGCGCGACCTCCAGAGCTGGCTCGGCATGGCCGGACACATGATCGTCCGCAGGTCCGGTGACGAGTTCTTCGGGCACGCCCACGAGACGGCTTCGATGGCCGCCCTTTCCGTGCCGGGGGCCGTCGTGCCGGACGAGACGGTCGGCCGGTACGGGCCACGGCTGCATTTCGTCTTCGCCTTCCCCGAACCCGGCCGCTACCGGGTGTGGATCCAGTACGAGCGCAACTTCCGCATCCACACCGCCGCCCTCACCGTCGATGTCACCGGAGACGCCCCATGAGCCTCCCGTCCCTCCGCTCGCGGACCGTGCTCGGCGCCGCGGGCCTCGCCCTGGTCGTCCTCGTCCTGTCTCTGGTGTGGTGGTGGCCGCGCTCGGACGACGATTCCGGCGTCACCGTGGAGGGCTCGTCCTCGACCTACACCGTGCGGGTTCGCCTGCCGCACCCGAGCCCGGGCACCGGGACGGCCGACATCACCGTGGCCCGGCGCGACCACGGGGCCGTCGACCTGGACCAGGTCACGGTGGAGGCCGTCATGCCGAGCATGGGCCATGCGACGGCGGCGCTGACCGCGCGGCCGAAGGGGACGGGCCGGTACCGGGCGGACGGCCGTCTCTTCGCGATGGCGGGCACTTGGCAGCTGTCGGTGCGGCTCCACGGCACCGGCGGCACCGACGTGGTGACCGTGCCGGTGACCGTCCCGGCCGCCTGACACGAGGGAAATACCCCATCCGTCCCCAACCGTCCCCTGACAATGCCCTGCAATGACAGCCCCTTGCCAGGGGCGGGGCCCGCACGCGGCTGAATCCCCGGTACAGAATGAGAAACACAGGTGGCCGTACCACGGACCGGCCCACGGACCCGAACACGGGAGATTTCTCAGATGCGTACGGATGCAGTTGCCAAGGGCCTGAGCGGGCGCACGGTCGGTATCGCGCTGCTCGCCGTCCTCATCCTCGGCGCCGTCCTCGTCGGCAGAGCGGACCCGGCGGTCGAGTCCCAGGACTCGCACGCCGCGACCACGAACGTCCAGCACGCGACCACGGCCTGGGAGTGAGCGGACAGAAGCCGGTCCGGCCAAGCGGAACCACGTCGGCCGACCGACCGTCCGCGGACGATATGGCGAGAATATAGACGCTCTCCATAACCTCCTCGGCATCGCACCGGAAATGTTTCGGTGAATGGTCGATGGCGGGGAAGGAATTCATGACCGTCGCATCCGCGGATTCGTTTGTCAGGTCCGCCGTGAATCACAGTCCCGAAATGCGTCTGGTGTGTTTTCCGCACGCGGGTGGCACGCCCGGCTCCTTCCGGGGCTGGGCCCCGCGGCTCCCGGCCGGCATGGAACTGCTGACCGCCTGCTACCCCGGGCGCCACAACCGCTTCACGGAGCCGTATCTGACGCGGATGGAGCCGCTGGCCGACGAGCTGGCGCAGGCCCTGCGGCCGTTCGGGGACACACCGCTGGCCCTTTTCGGCCACAGCATGGGCGCCGCCGTGGCCTACGAGGTGGCCCACCGGCTGGAGCGCCACGGCATCCGGCCTGTGCGTCTGTTCGTCTCCGGACACCCGGCACCGCGGCTGGGCCGGTCCCCCGGGTTCGACCACACCGACACCGACGCGCTGCTCGCCCAGGTCACCCGCCTCGGCAGCGCCCAGGCCGCACTGCTCGACGAACCCGAGCTGCGGGAGATCGCCGCGGCCACGCTGAAGGCCGACTACGAGCTGATCGAGACCTACCGCCCCGCCGCCCCGGTCTCGCTGTCGTGCCCGGTGACGGGTTACGTCGGGGACCGGGACCCCGACTGCTCGGCGGACGACGTCCGCGCCTGGGCGGACATGACCACGGACAGCTTCTCGTTCCGGTCCTTTTCGGGTGGCCACTTCTACCTGGAACCGCTCGAGGCCGACCTGGTCCACCAGGTGCTCGGCCGGCTGCGCCAGGAACCGCACGCCGCTCACGACGGCCACCGCGGCGGCGGCCGTGTCTGACGGCCGGGCACTCTCCCGCAACCAGAACGCCCAGTGGTTCCTGCACCAGTTGGCACCGCGGGCCGGCGCTTACCACACCGGCATAGCCGTGCGCGTCCGGTCCGCCGTCGACCCGGCGGCCCTGGCGGCCGCCGTACGCGCCCTGGCGCCTCGGCACGAGATGCTGCGCTCGGTCTTCGTCGAACGGGACGGTCATCCGGTGCGGCTGGTGCACCCGGCCGGGCTGGTCGAGCTGGAAAACCACCGGATCGAGGGCGATTTCGCCGTCGCCGTCCGGCGAACCCTGCACCGGCCGTTCGACCTGGGCCGCACCGGTGCGTTCCGGATTGCCCTGCACAGTCGTACGCCGAAGGACGCGGTCCTGCTGGTCGCCGGTCACCACATCGCGACGGACGCCACGTCGGACGCCATCCTGCTGGCCGAGCTCCTCGCCCTGTACGGACAGTCGACGGGCGAGCGGCAGACCCTGCCGGAGCCGCCCCCGGACAGCCACGACGAGTATGTGGCGAAGGAGCGCGAACTGCTCTCCTCACCGCTCGGTTCGACGCTGGAGAGCCGCTGGGCCGATGTGTGCCGGGGATCGGCGGCGGTCCGGCTGCCCACCGACCGGCCGCGCCCGGCCCGCCAGTCGTTCACCGGCGGCACCTGCCGGATCACGGTCCCGGCCGCCGACGCCGACCGGATCAGGCAGACCGCCCGGCGACTGGAGGTCTCCCCCTTCGCCTTCCTGCTCTCGGTGTTCCAGGGTGTCCTGCACCGCTACACCCGGCAGGCCGACTTCCTGGTCGGCTGCCCGGTCACCACGCGCCTGAGCCCGCGCTCCCGCCAAGCGGTCGGCGACTACATCAACACCGTCGTCTTCCGCGCCCGCTTCACCCCGTCCACCACCTTCCGGGACGCGGCGGCGGAGGCCGACCGGCAGCTCAGGCAGGGCATGGCGGGGCTGCGCTACCCGTTCGCCGAGCTGGCCCGGGTGCTCGCGGACAACCGGGAGGGCGGGCAGTCCACCGTCTACCGGACCACCTTCAACATGCTGTCGACCGCGCACGCCCCGGCCGAGCTGAGGCCCCTCCTCGACACCACACGGCCCGAGCGGGTCATCTCGTACGCGGGCCTGGAGCTGTCCGCCTTCCCGCTGCCGCAGCAAGAGGGGCAGGTGGACCTCGGGGTGGACGTGCTGGAGACCGAAGACGTCATCGCGGTGGATTTCCGCTACGACAGCGGTCTGTTCGACCGGGAGACCGTCGAGCAGTTCGCCGCGCACTTCGACCGAGCCGTGGTGCTGGCAGCCGCACGGCCGGACGGCACCGTCGCCCGGGCCCGGATCTGGGGCCCGGCGCCTCGCCCCCGCCCCGAGCCCGCCACCGGGACCATTACCCGGACCGTCGCCGAGAGGAGGACACCCGCGTGTCCGAAACCATAGTGGACCTGCTCGTACGCCACGCCGCCGAGTCGCCCGACAAGGACGCGGTGGTCTTCGCCCGGACCACGGTCGACGGGCTGACCACCGAGCACCTGACCTACGGTGAACTCGACCGGCGGGCCCGCGCCCTCGCCCAGTACCTGCGCGGCCGGTGCGCCGAGGGTGAGCGCGTGCTGCTGCTCTACCCCTCCGGGCCGGCCTTCGTCACGGCGCTGATCGGCTGCCAGTACGCGAGCCTGGTGGCGGTACCGGCCCCCGTACCGGACAGCAACAGCAGACGCGACACCCGGACCGGGAGCGTCGTGCGGGACGCGGGCGCCTCGCTCGTGCTCACCACGGCCCGGGAGGCCGGGGAGATCACCGAGTTCCTGCGGGCGGAGGGCCTGTCAGAGCTGCCGGTGGTGGCGACCGACGGGCTCGATGTCGACGGACTGGAAGTGGACTGGGTCCCACCCGCCCTGGCCGCCGACACACCGGCCATCCTCCAGTACACCTCGGGCTCGACCAGCGACCCCAAGGGCGTGACGGTCACCCACGGCTCGCTGGCACACAACCTCCGCATGATCCAGCGCACGCTCGGCGTCTTCCCGGACACCCGGGTGTGCAGTTGGCTTCCGCATTACCACGACATGGGACTGATCGGTACCACCCTGACGCCACTGTTCACCGGCGCCATGCTGATGCTGTTGTCGCCGACCGACTTCCTGCGCCGCCCCCGGCTGTGGCTGCAACTGATCCAGCAGCACCGCCTGGACTTCACCACCGCGCCGAATTTCGCCTACGACCTGGTCACCCGCACCGTCACCGACGAGCAGCTGGCCGAACTCGACCTGTCCGGGCTGCGGGTCGCGCTCAACGGCGCGGAACCGGTCAGCGCCGCCACCCTGAGCTCCTTCACCGAGCGCTTCCGGGCCGCCGGGCTCCGCCCGGACGTCCTCAAGCCCTGTTACGGGATGGCCGAGAGCACGCTGCTGATCACCGGTACCCCGCACCAGCGCGGCGCGGTGATGACCCGGTTCGACGCCACCGCGCTCGAGGTCAACCTGCTGCGGCCGGACGAGGCCGGCCGGCCGCTGGTCAGCAGCGGCCCGGCCGAGTCCGAGCTGGAGATCCTGATCGTCGACCCGGACACCCGTGAGGTGGTGCCGGCGGGCCGGATCGGTGAGATCTGGATCCGCGGCGAGAGCGTCGCCGCCGGCTACTGGCAGCGCCCGGAGGAGAACCGGCGCCTGTTCGACGCCCGTACCGCGGACGACCGTACCGGCTACCTGCGCACCGGGGACCTGGGCGCGGTACACGACGGGGAGCTCTACGTCACCGGCAGGCTCAAGGACATGCTGATCGTGCATGGCCGCAACCTCTACCCGCACGACATCGAGCGCCTGGTCGCCGGACTCCACCCGGGCTTCCAGGGGCTCCAGGGCACGGTCTGTTCGGTGCCGGTGGCGGAGCAGGAGGAGATCGTGGTGCTCCAGGAGGTCCGGTTGCGCCACATCGAGCAGGCGGAGCTGCCCGAGCTGTCCCGCCGGATCCGTGCCGAAATCGCCGAACGATTCGGTCTGCGGGTCACCAACCTGGTTTTCCTGCGTCCCGGCCAGGTCCGCCGCACCACCAGCGGCAAGGTCCGCCGCGCGGTGATGCGCGATCTGTTCACCTCCGACGGGCTGAAGACCCTGTACGAGGACCTGGACCCGCGGCTGATGCGCCGGCACCGGACGGAGCCGGCGGCATGAGATACGCCCCTCAGCTCGCTGCCGCCCGGCTCGACCGGCGGCTCGGCGACCCGGAGGACGACGGCCGGCTGTTCTCGTACGCCCGCTGTGCCGCGCTGGACGAGCGGGAGGAGTTCCCGCTGGAGATCTGCCGCGAACTGGACTTCCTCGGTCTGCCCCGGCACTACGTGCCGGCCGAGTACGGCGGTGAACTGCGCGGCTATGACGAGGCGTTGCAGCTGACGCGGACCATCGCCCGGCGCGACCTGACGGTGGCGGTCGGACACGGCAAGACCTTCCTCGGTGCGGTCTCGGTGTGGGTCGGTGGCAGCCCGGAACAGGCCCGTCGGCTCGGCGCCGCGATCGCCGACGGCGCCGTGGTCTCCTGGGCGCTCACCGAGCGCGACCACGGCAGCGACCTGTTGGCCGGCGAGGTCCGGGCGCTGCCCGACCCGACCGAGGGGAACGGCGGTTACCTCCTCAATGGTGAGAAGTGGCTCATCAACAACGCCACCCGCGGCCGCCGGCTCTGCGTCCTTGCCCGGACCGACCCGGCGGGCGGGCCGCGCGGCTTCAGCGTGCTGCTGGTCGACCGCCACGCTCTGGCCCCGGGAAGTCATCGCCCCCTGCCCGCTCCCCTCCTGCACGGCATCCGGGGCGCCGACATCAGCGGCATCGCCTTCACCGACGCCACCGTGCCCTCCTCGGCTCTGGTCGGGCCGGAGGGGGGTGGCCTGGAGATCGTCCTGAAGAGCCTCCAGCTCACCCGGACCCTGTGCGCCTCCCTCTCCCTCGGCGCAGCCGACCAGGCCCTGGACCTGGCGGTGCGGTACGCCCACGAACGCCACAACTTCGGCCGGCCGCTGGTCGAACTGCCGCAGACCCGAAGGCTGCTGTCGGAGTCCTGTGCGGACCTGCTGCTGGCCGAGGCCGTCGCTCTGGTCGCCGCACGGTCCATCCACACCCTGCCGGGCGAGCTGTCGATCGGTTCCGCGGTCACCAAGTACCTGGTGCCCACCGTGGTGGAGCGGATGCTGACCCGGCTGGCCCGGGTGCTGGGCTCGCGCTCGCTGCTGACCGGAGCGACCTACCGTCACGGGCGCTTCCAGAAGGTGCGGCGCGACCACCGGATCGTCGGGATCTTCGACGGCTCCACCGTGGTCAACCTGCACGCTCTGGTGAACCAGTTCCCCTCGCTGGCGCGCGCCCACCGGCGCGGCCGGACCGACCTGGACGGGGTGTACGGCGCCGCCGGCCTGGAGCAGCCGCTGCCCGCCTTCGCGTCCGAACGGCTTGAACTGGTCTCGATGCGGGGCTCCAGCCTGGTCCAGTCGCTCCCGGACGCCCTCGCCCAGGTCCCGCTCGGCGCTCTGAGCGACCGGCTGCGGACAGCCGTGGAACAGGTCGTCGAGGAGACGGCGGAGCACCGGCCGACGGCACTCGACGTACCCGCGTCGGCTTTCGCGCTCGCCGAACGCTATGCCGCCTGCTTCGCCGCGGCGGCCGCCGTCCAGCTGTGGCTGCACAACCACAAAAGCATGCGGGGCACCGAGGCCGCGGAGCTGTGGGAGTCCGGCCTGTGGCTGGAGGCCGCCCTGGCCCGTCTTCTGCCCCTGATCGACCCGACGGCACGGCCCGACGGCGAGGTCTTCGACCGACTGGCCGGGCCGCTGCTCACCCAGTACGCGGCGGGACGGCCCCTCTCCCTGCTGCCCCCGCCGCCCGAGGACGACCGCACATGACCACCACGCCGACATCCGCCCCGAACCGCCTGCCCGACGGTGGCAAGGACACCGCACACCCTCTGGAGCTCCGGTTCGGCGACCCGGACGACCCGGACAACCCGGTCGGTTTCGCGGCCTTCCTGCGCGCGGACGAGCGGGGCGAACTGCTGCCGGCCGGACGGAGTCTGCTGGACGCCCATGGGCTGGGCGCCGAGTTCGTGCCCCCCGAACACGGCGGCCGGCTCCACCGCGTGGACGAACTGGCCCGGACGCTGCGGACGGTGTTCCGGCGCGACGCGGCGCTGGGACTCGGCCACGGCGCCATCAACCTGATCGCCTCCGCGACCGTCTGGACGGCCGGCCCGGCGGAGCAGCGGCAGTGGCTGGCCGACGTGCTGCTGGGCGGCGGCCAGAGTGCGGGCGCCTACACCGAACTGGCCTCCGGTCACGACCTGCCCAGGTCCGCGGTCCGGGCCGTGCGCGAGGGCCGGCGGTTCCTGCTCGGCGGACGCAAGGAGGTCATCAGCAACGTCCACCGGGCCGACGCCGTCACCGTGCTCGCCCGCACCGGCTCCGGGTCCGGCAGCCGCGACCACTCCCTGTTACTGCTCGACATGCGCCGCGTCGACCGGGACCGGCTGCGCTTCCTGCCCCGCTTCGGCACCTCCGGGCTGCGGGCCGCTCACCTGGCCGGGGTGGAATTTCTCGACTGCCCGGTGCCCGACTCGGCCGTGGTCGGGGAGGAGGGCGGCGCGCTGGAGACCGTGCTCCGCGCCTTCCAGGTCACGAAGGCGGTGCTGACCGGTGCCACGGTCGGTTGCTTCGACACCCAACTGCGCGCCACCACCCGGTTCACCCTGGAACGTCGGCTCTACGGGCGTCGGGTCGCCGACCTGCCACACGCGCGGGGCGTATTGGCGGGCGCCTTCGCGGACCTGCTGATCGCCGACTGCCTCAGCACCGTGGTGTGCCGGGCCCTGCACCTGCTGCCAGGGCAGACCGCGGTGCTGGCCCCCGCCGCCAAGTACCTGGTACCCCTGCTGCTCGAAGAGGGGGCGGATGCGCTCGCGGTCGTCCTGGGCGCCCGGTCCTTCCTGCGGGAAGGCCCGTACGGCATCTTCCAGAAGCATCTGCGCGACCTGCCGGTGGCCTCCCTCGCGCACTCGGGTGCCACCGTGTGCCAGGCGACCCTCGTCCCCCAGTTGCCGCGGCTGGCCCGGCGCTCCTGGCTGAGCGACGCCCCCGCGCCCGCCACCCTGTTCCGTCTTCAGGACCCTCTCCCCGCGCTGGACTTCCGCGCGCTGCGGATCACTGCCGGCGCCGAGGACGGCGTGCTCGCGCAGCTTCCGGCCGCGTACGACCTGCTGGGCGAGGACCCCGAGTTGGGCGCGCTGTGTGCCGGGCTGCTGGACGAGCTGCGGCACATCACGACGGAGTGCGGACAGCTGGCCCCACGCAACCGCACCCCGCTCGCCGGGCCGGTCGGCTTCGAGCTCGCCGAGCGGTACAGCGTTCTGCTCGCCGCCGCCGCCTGCCTGGGCGTCTGGCTGAACCAGCGGGACGGTGCCGGGCCGTTCGCCCGTGACAGTGCCTGGCTCACCCTGGCGCTGCGCCGGCTCACCGCCCGGCTCGGGCGCCCCGTACCGCCCGGCGGCGACGGGCCCGAACGGGTCGTCTTCCGCGAACTGATGCGCAGGCAGCGGGAGAACCGCTCCTTCGACCTCAGTGCTCGGCCGCTCGCCTGAACCGGCCGTACCGATCCTACCGAAGGGACCGACACCATGACCACGTCCACTGTCTCCACCGACGAGCTGCGCACCTGGCTGATCGACCGGGTGGCCTTCTACCTGGAGCGTCCGGCCGCGGAGATCGAGGGCAGCGCCAAGCTGGCCGAGTACGGGCTGGACTCGCTGTACGCGCTCACCCTCTGCGGTGACATCGAGGACGAGTTCGGCATCCCGGTGTCGCCGACCCTGGCCTGGGACCATCCGACCGCGGACGCCATAGCCGAGGTGCTGCACCAGGAGATCACCGCACAGCAGAGCGACGGAGCGGGGTGACACGAGCCCGCCCCCGCGCCGGTGGTGACGCGACGAGGGGCTCGTGTCACGGCCGGGGCGTCACACGAGCATGTCCGGGGCGATCCAGCCGTGCGCGGCGGCCATCGCGCCGGCCTGGAAACGGCTGGCCGCCGCCAGCCGCCCCATCAGGCTCGCGGTGATCCGCCGCCCGGTCCTGACCGACACGCCGAGCCGTCGGGCCACCGCCTCGTCGGCCAACCCCTTGGCCAGCAGGGCGAGGACGGCCTGCTCCTGGCTGGTCAGACCGTGCTCGTTCGGCTTGGGGCGGCGACCCAGCGGCGCCGCGTCGCCCCAGACCCGCTCGAACAGCGAGCACATGGCGCCCACCACGCCCGGGCTGCGCAGCAGCAGTGCGCCCGCGTCGGACGCCTCCGGGTCCACCGGCACCATGGCGATCCGGCGATCGTAGATCGTCAGCCGGACCGGCTGGGTCGGCGCCACCCTGATCTCCGCACCGAGGTCGGTCAGCCAGCGGGCGTACTCCAGCGTGGAGGCGTCGTTGGCGATGCTCTCCAGGAAGACAGTCCGCATCTGCACACCCCGGTCGAGCAGGCCCTGGTCGAGCGGGCCGCTGGCCAGCTGAGCGGCCGGGGACAGGGCACCGCCGGGGACCAGGCTCAGTATCTCCGTGGAGGAGTTCGCCGCCAGCGTCTGGATCCTGAGGCGGATCGTGTCGAGGTCGGTCAGCACCTCGACAGGCGGCTCCTGCAAGGAGCGGTGGTACTGGGTGTACTCGGAGACGAGGTTCTGTATGGCCAGCCGTCCGATCTCCAGCTCGTCGTGGCGCCGGCGCAGCTCCTCCTCGCGTTGGGTGAGCAGCGCCACCAGACCGAACTCCGGCTCGACCGCGCGCAAAGCGCCCGGCTCCTGCCACGACTGTCGTACCAGCCCCAGCCCGTGCAACTCGTCGATGGCGGACCGTATTTGCTCCTCGGTACGCCTCAGCCGCCTCGCCAGCTCGCCGACCCTGGCCGTGGAGTCCTTGAGCATCTCCCGGTAGACGTCGACCGTGTCGGCCGCGAGTCCCAGGGCATCAAAATCGAGGCCCACCCGTTCCCCCTCATCGCACACTCCATCCACATCAACCGGACAGCCGATTCTCACCCCTGACTGATCGCAATCGGAAGCGTGTTTGGCAGCATTCGGCAAAGCCTTGGCTGGGCGGTGCGGAGGCTCTCTCCGAACTGTGCATTGGTTCAGTCGGATCTGGTCAAACATGACGCCGTTCCAGCCAAACGCCCTCTATGGCTCCTGGTCGGCTACCGCTCGGCGGCGTTCTGACCGTGCCCCTCGCCCTGGCTCTTTCCTTTGCTCTGGCCCCGGCCCTTGTCCTCACCACGGTGGCCAGTGTCCGGCTTTCCGTGCGGGTTCCCGTGCTCGGCCGCCTCGGACTTGCCCTTGGCCTTGGTCTTGGACTTGCCCTGGCCTCGCCCATGGCCGTTGCCCTCGCCCCGGCCGTTGCCTTGGCCCTTCCCCTGGCCTTGGTCCCGCCCTCGGCTCTGGCTCTCGCCCTTGTCCCCGCCGCCCTTCTCGTTCTTGGGCTTCGGCTCCGGCGGTCCGGGGGGCGGGCCCTGGTTCGGGGGCGCGGTCGGGGGTGCGGTCGGTGACGATGTCGGTTTTCGGGGGTTCTTCCGTTCCGGCGGGGACGTCGGCGCGGTGTGTCCGGGTGCGCCCTCCGGGGCGGACTGCGTTCCCGGGGTCGACGGTGATGTCGACGCGGGGCGCGGGTGGTTGCTCGGGGGCGGGTCGGCGGACATCGTGCCCGCGGCCGCCAGCGCCACTCCGCCCAGGAGGCCACCGGCGAGCACCATGCCCCCGGCCGCCCGCAGGGAGAGCCGCCCGCGGCGCCGCTCGCGCGGGCGCCAGTCGTCGCGGCGCCGGGTCCGCGCCCGGTGCGCGCCCGCGTCCCGTGCCGCGCGGAACGCCGCGACCGCCTCGCGCTGCGCGGCCGCGTCCACCTCCGTGCCGGCGTCGGCCCGCACGGCCTCGGCGAGCCGCGCGAGGAGGGTTTCGGGGTCGGCGGGGTGGCCGGGCCCGCCCCCGGACCCCCGGGGCCTGTCCGCGTTCATGTCGACTCCCCCAGCGTGCCGGGACCGTCATCCGCCGTGCCGTCGAGCCCGAGCCGCTCGGCCAGCTTCCGCAAGCCCCGGTGCGCGGCCGTCCGTACCGCCCCGGGGCGCTTGCCGAGGACGCGCGCGGCGGCCGGGCCGTCGAGGCCGACGACCACCCGCAGCAGCACCGCCTCCGCCTGCTCGCGCGGCAGCGTCGCGACCAGGGCGAGCACCCGCTCGGTCGAGACGGCCTCCAGGGCCGCCGCCGAGGTGTTGTGCGGTCCGGGCAGGTCGAGCAGGTCCTGCTCCTGGCCGCCGGCGCGCGGCCGCACCTTCTGGCGGCGCAGGTGGTCCAGGGCCCGGTGCCGCGCGATGGTCGCGGTCCAGCCCCGGAAGCCCGCCCCGTCCCCCCGGAACCGTCCGAGGTCCCTGGCGATCTCCAGCCAGGCCTCGGCGGCGACGTCCTCGGCGGCCTCGCCGTCGGTGCCCACCAGGCCGCGCAGATAACCGACGAGACCCGGCTGGACCATCCGGTACGCCACCGCGAAGGCGGCCTCGTCGCCTCCCTGGGCCGCCTCGACGGCCCTGCCGAGCTCCTCGTCGCGCGCCCGCGCGCGACGGGTCTCCCCACCCTGGCCCAACGTTCTCCCATCCGGCCGAACGCGGCACGCCCACCGTGCCCATGCCCCCACGCACACCAGCGTCGCCGGGCGCGGTTGTGTCACAGACCGAGAGCGTACGGCCACCGGCCCCGGGGGCGCACGGGGGGCCGGGGCTCCGGTGCGCTCAGACCTCGAAGAGCCCGCCGCCCGAGCCGCCGGGGCGGATCCGCGAAATGTCGAGCGTCTGCGCCGGGGCCGGGGCGACGGCGGCCACCGGCTCGTCGTAATCGGACATCCGCATGCTCATGGTCCGGGCCCCGCCGGAGAACACGCCGCCGCTCTGGGCGGCCTCGACGCCGAGGATGTACGGCTTGCCGGACGCGGCCACGTACACCTTCGTCCGTTGGCCGTCCTTCGTCTCGACGAGCGGGGTGACCGCCTCGCCGTAGCGCCGGATCACGGGTCCCGCGGTGATGACCCCGTCCAGGTCGGGGGTGCCGATCTTCTCGGTGATCTTGTCGAGGTCGCAGCCGGCCATCGGCCCGGCCGAGCCGCCCGCACCCGCACCCGCACCCGCACCCGCACCCGCACCCGCCGGGATCTTCAGGTACTTGCCGCGGGCCAGCGCCGTCCGTTCACGGACCCGCTCCGCCGTCCGCGGGCCGCGCCGGACACCCATCTCCACGATGGCGTCGAGCGCGGCGTCGGTGAAGCGTATGTACGTCGCGCCACCCGCGACCACGATGAGGTCGCCCCGCTGCGTCGGGCCCGCGTCGAAGGCGCCCGTGCAGTTGTTCCGCCGGTCCATGTGCAGCGAGACCTTCTGGTGGCCCTTGGCGGTCTCCATGTCGACGCCGACGCGTACGGTGTCGGCCGTCTTGAGCAGACGCATGCCCTCCAGGGCCAGTTCCCTGCCGCGCGCCTCGTCGCGGGACGCCGGCCGGGTGTCGTCCTCGGCCGGGGCATCGGCGCGGTCCACCTCTTCGAGCCTGCCCCCGGAGTACGTCACCGGGCCGCCCGAGCCGCAGGACGCCAACGTGCCGACCGCCGCGCCCATCGCCAGGGTGAGCGCGGACGCCCGTATCCACCGGCCGCGTGCTCCCGCCCGGCCGTTCACCCGACGTGCCACCTTTTCCCCCACCCGAGTCACCGAGCTCCCGCCCGCTCCAGACCACTTCGCGCCCCGCGCCGTCGCGCCGGCACGCCGTTCTTACTGTCACACGCGCCTGCGCGGCCGCGGGTTGCGGTGTCACACCCACGGCGTGCGGGATAGATCACGCGTAAAAAATCTTCCGTCGGCACAACCCTTTGCCCGCCACACAAGTCCTACGAACTCGCTTGCTTATCTGAAACTCGCTAAGGGGTGGGGCACTTGAGCCCGCGCAAACCGCGTGAAAAGGCGCGTACCACGCATGCGTACAGGCCGCTGAGTCTCCGGCGCAGGGCGTGGCTGACGATCGGGGCCGTCGTGCTGGGAGGCGCGGGGGCGGTGACGTATGCGATGGCCGACCCGAGCGGGGAGCGTGCCGGGGCCGATCCGCGTGCCGCGCGGCCGGCGAGCGTGCGCGACCTGGAGCTCAAGGGCGACGACGGCGCCGGGCGGGGGCTGCCGCGCACGTCGACCGAGCAGTTCTCGCTGCTCGGCGTCTCGTGGCGCGGGGCCGCCGAGGAGCTGACGGGCACCGCGCGGGTCCGCACGCGCGCCCTGGCCACCGGCCGGTGGAGCGACTGGCGGACCCTGCGTCTGGAGCCGGGCCCCTCGAAGGTGGCGGAGGCGGGCACGCGCGCCGCCTCCGCGCCGCTGTGGGTGGGTCCCTCGGACGGCGTGGAGGTCCGCGTCCTGGCGGCCGGCGGCACGTCGGGCGCGGCGCTGCCCGACGGGCTGGCCGTCGCCCTCGTGGACCCCGGCGTGCCGGGCGCGGAGGCGCGCAGCGCCTCGCTCGACGGCGGCCCGAACGCCCGCCCGAACTCCCGCCCAGGCACCGCCGCCGCCGGTACGGCGATGGCCCCCGCCGCCCTCGCCGCCGACGCCGCCGACGCGGAGAAGTCGGGCGACGCGGAGACGCCCGCTGACGGCGGGCAGCCCGGCGACGACCAGAAGCCCGCTGACGGTAAGAAGTCCACTGACGGCGTGAAGCCGGGCGACGACCAGAAGCCCGCCGACGGCGAGCAACCCGGTACCGCCCAAAAGCCCACCGCCGGCGAGAAGCCCCGCGCCCAGGCCCCCCGTGTCACCTCGGCCCGCCCGGCCCCGCCGGCGTCCACCGTGACCCGGCCCCCGGTCATCGCCCGCGCCGTCTGGGGCGCCGACGAGAAGCTGGTCCAGGAACCGCCGCGCTACCTGGACGAGGTCAAGGCGGCCTTCGTGCACCAAGCGATCGACACCAACGACTACAGCTGCGCCCAGTCCCCCGCCCTCGTCCGCGCCCTGATGACCTACCAGGTGAAGACGGAGGGCAGGAGCGACCTCGGCCCCAACTTCCTCGTGGACAAGTGCGGCCGCGTCTTCGAGGGCCGCGGCGGCGGTGTCGACGTACCCGTGCGCGGCGCGCACACCACCGGCTTCGACGACGAGTCGGTGGGCATCGCCGTCCTCGGCGACTTCCGGGGCGGGGGCCGGACCGGGGCCGGGGGCAAGCCGACCCGCGCCGCCCGCGAGTCGGTGGCCCGCGTGGCGGCCTGGAAGCTCGGCCAGTACGGCGCGGGCCCGACCGGCAAGGCCACGCTGACCGCCACCGCCGACACGGGCCCGTGGGAGAAGGGCGAGCAGGCCTCACTCGCCGCGATCTCCGGCCCCCGTGACGCCGTCGCGCCCGAGGCCCCCGGCGGGACCCTCGACGCCGAGCTGGGCGAGATCCGCCGCTACGCGGGCAGCCCGGGCGTGAACTCCGCCGTCCCGACCGGGGACTACAACCGCGACGGCATCGCCGACCTGGTCGCGGGCACCCCGAAGGCGTCGGGCAACCGGGGGCGCCTCACCGTCGTGCCCGGTGGCCTCGGCGGGCCGGTGGCCGGGTCGAAGATCTCCCTGACGCAGACGAGCACCGGCGTCCCCGGCGTCTCCGAGGCCGGCGACGAGTGGGCGGCCGCCACCGCGTGGGGCGACCTGAACGCCGACGGGTACGCGGACCTCGTCATCGGCGCGCCCGGTGAGGACGACGGTTCGGGCCACACCGACCGCGGCGCGGTCACCATGCTGTACGGCCCGTCCTTCACCTCCGGCACGGACATGCAGCTGTCGGACGACTTCGACTACACCAAGGCCAGGTTCGGCTCGGCGGTGGCGTCCGGCGACTTCAACGCCGACGGCAAGGCGGACGTCTTCGCGGCGGCGACGGGCACGGGCGGCTCCTGGGCCGCGCGGATCGACGCGGAGCGCGCGTCGGGCGGCAGCCTCACCTCGGGCGACACCGCGATAGCGGAGCCGGACGCCGCGTCCGGCGACTTCAACCGCGACGGCTACGCGGACGTCGCGCTCACCTACCGCGACCAGGCGGGCAAGGCCAAGGTCGCCTGGTTCCGGGGCGGCCGCTCCGGGCTGAGCCGGGTCGGTGTCCTGTCCGTGCCGGGCGGCCACTCGGTCGCCGTGGGCGACGTCGACGGCAACGGCTACGACGACCTCGTCGTCGGCCAGCCCTACACCGCCGAGTCGGGCGCGCACGCGGGCGGCCAGGTGACGGTGGTGCCCGGCACCTCGACGGGCTTCACCACGACGGGCCTGCGGACGGTCCACCAGGCGACGGACGGCGTGATCGGCGCCGCCGAGGCGGGTGACGCGATGGGCTGGTCGGTCGCGGCGGGCGACTACGACGCCGACGGCTACGCGGACGTCCTGACCGGCGCCCCCGGCGAGGACATCACCCGCGAGGGCACCAGCCGCAAGGACGCGGGCACGTCCCTGCTCCTGAACGGCTCCTCGTCCGGCCTCACCGGCGCGGGCGCGAAGGCCTTCTCGCAGGACGAGCCCGACGTGCCCGGCTCCACGGAGAGCGGCGACCGCCTCGGCTCCTCGGTGACGCTCGCGGACCTGTCCGGCTCCGGCCGCGCGGACCTGGCGATCGGCGTCGACGGCGAGGACGCGGGCGACGGCACGATCCTCCAGCTGGACAGCGGCCCTTCGGGCGTGCCGGGCTCCAGCGGCGTCTACTACGGGCGTACGACGCTGGGGACCCCGGCGGGCGCCCGCCTCGGCCAGACGCTGACGCCGTAACGGCCCTGCCGTGCCGCCCCCCGTACGCCGGGGGGCGGCACGTCAGGTGTCGCTGGGCACCCGGCAGCCCGCGGGCTGCCGCTTGTTCTTCGGCCAGCCGATGCCGACGAACCGCAGGTCCTTGATGCGCGGGTCCAGTTCGACCACGGCCACCGGCTTGTCGTAGGCGTTGCCCGCGTTGGTCAGACAGATCCAGCCACTGGTGCCCCGGACCCGGTTGACCGCCTCGAGGCGCTGCCACATCGCGGAGACCCGCTTGAGGGGCGGTATCGGCCCCTCGGCCTGGGCGTTGGCGAGCAGCACGGCCTGGGCGACGGTGCGCACGCCGTCGTACACCAGCATCGCGCGGGAGTCCTTCAGGCGGACCTCCCCGATGTCCCCGGCGGTGCCCTTCTTGATCAGTGCTTTCAGCTCGTTCAGTTCCTGCTGCGGCTCGGTGAGGTGGGCCGGCCGCCCCTTGGCGCCCTTCTTGCCGAGCTCGCGGTCCCAGGCGTCGGGGTGGCCCGGAGCCGCGTACTGCACCGTGACGAGGGGCTCCTGCCCGCCGCCGCGCAGGCTCTCCCAGTCGTCGGGTCGCATGTAGCGGTTGAGGGTGGCCGCGCCCGAACCGCTGATGACCGTGTACTTCTTCCCGCTGCACTGCGTGTCGGCCAGCTTCAGGGCGAAGAGCCGCAGATGGACGGGGCGGCCCGCGAAGTAGACGTAGCGCGCGGTGGACTGGCAGATGTTCTGGGCGATGAGCGTGAAGTCGTTGCCCGTGTCCCCCGGCTCGGTGATCGAGGGGGACTCGAAGGGCTGCTCCTTGGGGCCGGGCGGCCCCTTCTCGTCGCGGCTGAAGGCCTTGGCGAGCGAGTCGTTGTAGATGTCGTGCGGCCGCTTGTCCCTGACCAGGACGGTCTGCTCGTCCGCCAGCTCGCCGTGGAAGCCGGCCAGCGCGTCCGCCTGCTGGCGGTTGGTCGGGATGATGCGGGCGAGGCCGGGATAGGGGGGCGTGGCGTCGCCGCCCTCGGGGTTGGCGAGTTCGTCGGCGCTGACGCGGGAGGCGAGGACGGGGATGTGCAGGTCCTTGGTGAGGCGCGCGATGGCCTTCCGCGTGGCGTCCAGGCTGAGGTTGAAGCCCGTGACGGCGCGGAGGTTGTGGCGCTTGTCGCGAGACATGAGCGCCAACTGGTCTACGACGGCGGCTTGTTGCCGGTAGGCGTCGCCGGGGTTGGCGAGGACCAGGCGCAGCAGCGGTGTGTTCTCCTCGCGGTTCGCGCGGTACTGGGCGAGGTAGGCGCCCTGGACCTCGCTGAGCAGTTGCTCGCGCTCGGCGGGCAGGTCGGGCTGGAGGGGCAGCATCAGCGCGACGGTGACGTGCGGTTTGTCGCCGACGAACTTCTCGTTCTCGCGGGCGATGGCGCGGGCGACCCCGGCGAGCTGCGGGGTGCCGAAGTCGTAGCCGCTGCCGTTGACGCCTATGCACTCGCCTTCGCTCTCGACCACGCCGGCGGCGCAGTCCTTCGGCGTGGACTCCCAGGGGCGCGGCGCGAAGAGGACGACGAGCGCGAGGACGACCACGACGCCGGTCACGGTGAGCAGCACGCGCCGCAGCGTCGCCCAGAACGTGTTGTACAGCCAGTCCACGAACCCTCTCAACGCCGCCGCCTCTCCGTGTCGCCGGTCACGGGCTCAGCCGAACCCGATGTGTTCCGTGCATCTGCACCGCTTCAGCGGCTGCCGGTCATCCGCGCGGTCGCCCCAGTCCCGGGCCATGTGGACGAGGAGGGCGGCGCCGTCGGCCGCCCTGGCCGCGTCGGGCCCCTCGGGGCCCTGGTCGCGCACCGCCTCGTCGGCGACCCGCGCCAGTTCCTCGCTCAGCTCCCGCAGGGGGCCGCGCAGGGCGCCGGGCACCGTCTCGTCGAGCGGCCGGGTCCGCTCCTCGCTGAGCCAGGCCGCGTGCAGCAGCCGGTCCACCTTGCGGCGCCGGCTGTCACCGCGCACCTGCGTCTCGCCGAGCGCGTGGGCGAGCCGGTCGTCGGGCGCCCCGATGAGCGGCGCGTCGGCGATGGCGAGCAGTTCCTCGCACCACTCGCGGGTGGGGCGCGCCAGGAAGGTGTCGGTGAGGTAGCGGGTGACGAGGTGCGCGCCGTCGGAGGCGAGGAGGTGGTGCATGCGGTGCGCGGCGGCGGTCACGAACAGGTCGTCGGGGTGGTGGTCGCCGAGGTCGCGGTAGTGCCCCTGCAACAGCGCGTGGTCGGTGTGCCAGGCGGCGCCCGCGGCGCGCATCCGGTGGAGTCTGCGCATCAGCAGGCGGCGCAGCCCGAGGTCGCCGATGAAGTGGCGGGGGCAGTGCGGCCAGCCGCTGTCCTCCAGGAGTTCGGCGATGCGGTAGGCGGACAGTCGCTCGTCGCGGTCGTCCTGCACCGCCCGCATCAGGGTCTGGGCGCACTCCGCGTCGTGCGCGATCGAGAGGTGGCTGAGCAGATCGAGCCAGTGGCCCCGGTGCTCGGGGGGCAGTTCCTCGGGGTACTGCCGGACGACGAGTTCTTCGAGGAGTACGTCGGCCACCGGCCGGTCGGCGACCGGGCGGCCCTCGTCGTCCTCGGCGGCGGGCACCCGGGCGTCCAGCAGCGCCCAGTCGGTGTACGTGACCGGGTCGTCGAACGTCAGCGACGCGGTGGCCTGTCCGAGCCGGGTGACGAACAGCGGGCGGCCCGCGCTCAGCCGGTGGACGCCGCTGTCGATCCGCAGCCGGGCCGTGTTGGCCACGCCCTCCTGGCGGGTGCGCAGCCGGCCGGTCTCGGCCTTCTGCTGCTCGCGGGTGAGCCGGGGCATGCGGATGAGCAGCACACCGCGCCACAGCGGCGCGTGGTCCGGCACGCCCGCCACCGGGCGGTCCCAGGCGGGCAGCCCGCCGAGGGCCGGGTCCCACACGGCCGGGGCGGCCGGGGTGGTGCCCGCGTGCCGCAGGAAGCGGCCGCCGTCCTCGCGGCGCGCGGTGGCGAAGATCATCAGCCGGTCGTGGCGCCCGAGTTCGCGGTCCTCCAGGGTCGGCTTCACCAGCTTCCTGCCGAGCGGGTTGTCCGCGTGGTCGAGCAGCAGGGCGGGCCGCCCGACGCGGGAGAGCCTGCCGTGCACCGAGCGGTAGGCGGCGTCGACGTCCTGCCGCAGGGCCCTCAGCAGAAAGCTTTCGGCAACGCGGCGTGCCTCGGCGCCCTGCTGGAAGTCGGCGGCGAGCCCCCGCAGCCCGGCACGGGGCTGGCCGCCGGCCCCGGGGTAGTCGCCGTAGGTCTCGGCGAGGGCCGCGCGCCCCTCGGCCGAGGTCCGCGCGAACAGCGCCTCGATCAGGGCGTTGACGAAGGGCCCGACGAGCGGATCGCTGACCAGCCCGGCGAGGTGGCCCAGGTAGTTCTGCGCCGCCCCTCTGAGCACGCCGCGCCAGAAGGAGCGCGGCGGCAGGAGTTCGTCGAAGCGGCGCACCTCGTCCACCAGCGTGGCGGCGCCGGCCAGGCCGTCGCTGCCGGCGGCCGCGGTGAGCCCGGCGTACAGCCGGGGCACGGGAATCGCGCCGCCGTCGCCGTCCCAGTCGCCGTACTGGAGGGCGATGGCGCGCAGCACCTCGGTCACCTCGGAGCGGCTGCCGGGCCGCTGTTCGGCCAGTTCGCGGCATTCGGTGCGGGCGCAGTCGACGTACGCGGTGGGCACGCGCGGCCCGAAGTGCCGCCGTACGCACCGCAGGAACCGGCCCTTGCCCATGCCGGGGCCTCCGACGAGCAGGACCACCGGCAGATCGGGGCCGAAAAGCGCTTCTTTTCTGCGCCCGGTCGCACTCTTCCCGAGCAGCCGGGCGACCGGACCGCCGTCGGCCAGCAGCTCGTCGAATCCGAGTTCGTCAGGCACGGGCCTCTCCATGACCGGGAAGATCAGGCCGTCGTTCGGCGGCTCGTCAGGTTAGCCAAGAGCACCCGGACTCCGGGAGGGTTTTCGAATGCCGGTGCAATTCGGCCGGATCACGCCGTCGCGACCCCCCGGGACGCCGCTCCCAAGGCGTGGGAGCCCAGGGCGGGGACGCTCGACCGGGCGTGCCGGCAGACGCGGGAGCGTGTGGCCGTGACCGTGCTGCGGGCGGGTGAGCGGCGGGTGGGCGGCGGGCCGTCAGCCCGTGCCGCGCGCCTTGCGGGAGACGACCGCGCGCAGCACCCTGCGCCCCTCCTGCGACACGTCCAGGGCCTGGCGCAGCCCGCCGGGGCCCGGGTCCTTGGTGGAGAGCAGCTCCAGGATGCGGATCTGGCGGCGGAGTTCGGCGGCGACCAGGGGGGACATGCCGTCCGTGCGGCCCTCGCGGCGCGCGGACACCGGGCGCGCGCCGCCCCACGGCGCGGCGTCCAGGAGGCGGTGCACCTGGAGGGCCGCGACGGAGCAGCCGTCGGCCCACTCCCGCACCGCCGCTCCGGTGGGCGCCGCGGGGGCGGCGTCGAGCATGCGCCGGGCGAGCGCGGCGGCCTCACCGGACGCTCCCGGGGTGTCCTTGGCGGCGGCGAGCGCCGCGCGTGCCCCGGCCAGCGGCGTGTGCCAGTCCTCGCCCTCCGCGAGCCGCGCCCACAGGGGCCGCAGCAGGTCGTCCCCGCCGCCGAGCACCGGCACGCAGCGGTCGAGGCAGGCGAGCCCGCTCGCCGCGAGGCCCCGCTCGTCGGCCTGCGCGATCAGCTCCACCAGGCTCATGCTGTACGTCTCCCGTTCCAGGACCCTGCGCTTCACCCTTACTGCGTGCGCTGCCCCGGGAACGTCACTGCCGTCACTGCGGCACGACACCGAGCCGGTCCAGGAGACGGAAGAAGAGCTGCTCGGCCGAGGGGTCGGCGTCGGCGTTCAGCACGTCGAGCAGGGGTGCCTCCCGCGCCGTCCGGCCCGACTCCGCGGCCCAGGCGACCGCGCGCCCGGCGGCGTCGCGCGGCTCCAGGAAGTAGTCCTCGACGGTCAGCCCGCTGTCGCCGAGGTAGGCGGCCATCGCGCGCCGCGCCAGGCAGGTCGTCCACGCCCCGCTCTCGGGCGCCGCCGCCTCGACGATCACGCAGTCGCTGTCCAGCACGTATCCGAAGAGGGCGGGCGCGCCCGTCTCCAGGGCCAGCGTGTTCATGTTCCCGATGTCGCGCGCGTCGTCGCCGCCCTTGCCCGGCACCTCCCACACCTGCCAGCCGTCGGCCCGCCGGTCGAGGAGGGCGAGGTCGTCCCGTACGCCCGCGAGCGCCGCGCACCGCGCGAGCGGCTGCTCGCTCCTGCCCACGACGTAGTACCCCCAGTAGCCCATGCCACGTCCCCCCGCTGTGCTCCGTACCCGTGTGCCTGGCGTTCTGCCCGCCCGAAAGGCGGGGAAATCACGGTGTGCCGGGGGGCTCCGGCACCGGCCCGGGCCGGGTCGGACCCGGCTCGGCCGGGGGCGGGCCCAGCGCCGCCTTACGGTCCTGCATGCCCGTCAGGCGCAGGACGAAGACGATGGCGAGCACGGCGGCCGCGAGGTCCAGGCCGTCGGCGACCATCAACTTGCCGACGGCCGACTTGAGCTCCGCGTTCTCCTCGGCGTTCTCGTACGACCGGGACGCCCACCGTCCGACGAGCAGGCTCGCGATCCACAGCGTCCACCAGGCGTTGATAACCGGATGCGGGCCGCGGTCGGCGGACGGGTCGAGGGTGAGCGTGCGATCGAGCGCCACGGAGCGGGGGCCGCTCGCGTCCCAGATGTCCAGGGCGATCCGGCGCGGGAACCAGAGGCTGACGACCGGCACGAACCAGCCCCACACCGTCCAGCCGCGCGTCTTGCGGTGGATGTGCGGCGCGAACACCTCGGCGTTGACCCGGACCCGGTGGAACCAGACGAGGAAGACCACGCAGGTCACGACCATCAGGGCGACCTGCGCCAGGCCCGCGTCGCCGTACAGCGTGTCGGCGTGGTCCGCCTCCCGCTGGATGTCGGCGCCCCAGTCCCCGGTGATCAGGTCGTCCAGCACGTCGAGCATGACCGTGCCCGTCCACAGCGCGTACAGGTCGGCGGCGGCGATCAAACCGAGCAGCACGGCGACCGCCCGGCCGAGCGCGACCGGCGAGCGCAGCCGGGCGGAGTGCCTGACCGGGGCGGCGGGAGGCGGCGGCGCGCCCGCGGCGGCCGCCTGGACGCAGATCTCGCACAGGCCCTGCGCGTTCTGCGCGGTACGGAGTTGACATGACGTGCACAGCATCGCTGGGCGACCCCCCACGGGTTCCTGGTCGTACGAGGAGCCGCCCGCGTCCCTCCCCAGGGCGCGAGGGGCGGCTACCGGACGGTATCAGCGAGCCTGACGAAATCCGGCCACGGGAGCGACGGCTTTCGCGGGTCCCACAGCTTCTGGACGGTCGCCCGCAGGGGCAGGCGGATGCCCTCGGCCACCTGCTCCTGGGTCTGCGACCGGGCGAGGTCGCACCAGACCGCGAACGAGGCGCCGAGGATCCGGTCGTCGTACCGCGCGTCCACCGGCCGGGTGCCGCGGAGCACCAGCGGGGTCCAGCTCTCGTAGATCCGCTGCCCGGTGGGGTAGCGGAAGTCGTTGGGCTCGCCGAGGACGTAGTAGAGGTACTCGTCGTTGTAGTTGACGAGCCTGCGGCCGGCCTCCAGGTACTCCACGGGCTCGCGGGCGCCGATCTCCTTGCCCGTCCAGTAGGCGACCTCCAGGTCGTCGGCGGCCCGCGCCCGCCCGCCGGGGAAGAACCCGTCGTTCCACGCCCTGAGCTTCTTCTCGTACGCGCGTACGGTCTCGGCGCGGTCGTTGAGCCAGTCCGTCGCCAGGTCCCGCACCCGGCCGCCCGGCCCGTACCGCTCGCGGGCGGCGGCGGCGAGGCGGGGGTAGGAGGCTTCCGGGTCCTTGGCCGTGAGGGCGAGGTACTCGTCCGCGCCGAGGTGCCAGTGGTCGCCGGGGAAGAGCTGCGCGAACTCCTTCAGGAGGTCGTCTACGATCCTCGCCGCCCCCGGTTCGGAGATGTCGACGGCGCCGCGCGTGGCCTTGCCCCGGGCGTCGCGGAGCTGGAGCGAGGGGTGCTTGTCGATGACCGCGCCGAGGTGGCCCGGGGAGTCGATCTCCGGCACGACGGTGATGTGGCGGCTCGCGGCCAGCTTCAGGATGCGGCGCACCTGCGCCTTGGTGAGGTGGTCGGGCGAGACGATCTCGGGGTGCGAGTCCGACTCGACTCGGAAGGCCTGGTCGTCGGAGAAGTGCAGGCCCAGCTCGTTGTACTTCAGGTCGCCCAGCTCGCGGATCCTGTCCTCTATCCACGCGGCGTCGAAGTGCTTGCGGGCGGTGTCCAGCATGAAGCCGCGGCGCGGTTTGGCGGGCCGGTCCCGTATGACGCCTTCGGGGGCGGTCCTGTCCCCCTTCACCTCCTGCTTGAGGGTGCGGGTGCCGTAGAAGACGCCGGCCTCGGCGGGGGCGGTGATGCGGACCCGGCGCTCCCGCACGGAGAGGGTGTACGACTCCGGGCCCGCGGCCTTGTCCGCCTCCGTGTCCGTGTCCTTGCTCTTGTCCCCGTCCCCGTCCGGGGTGAGCGCCAGTTCCACGTCGCCCTCGCGGGGGCGGTCCTGACCGGCGTACTTCAGTCGCAGCTCTCCCGCGAGCAGGCGCCCCTCATCGGCGAGGTCGTCGTCGCGGACGACCACCCGGCCCGTCCGCGTGTCCGGCCGCCAGCCGGGGCCGGCCGCGGCGGTGTGCTCCCGCACGGCGGGGATGGTGGCGGGGGCCTTCGACAGGGGGTGGCTCTCACTGGGCCGCGGCGCCCGCGAGGACGCGGGGGGCTTCCTGGCGGCCTCGGACGGCTGGGCGGGGGCGGGCCCGTCGCCGCCGGGCCACAGCGCCACGGTCAGGGCGAGCGCCCCGGCCGCGACCGCTCCGCCCGCCGCGACGAACCGCCCGCGCGTCATCGGGGCTCCCCGGTTCCGCGGCCGCCCCTACCGCCGCGGGGCGGTATCTCCAGGGCGGCCCGCGGGCCGGTGGCGCGGGGCCGTCGGGGAGGGGGGCGACGGACCTGCGCGGGGCCTCGTCGGCGCACGGCAGCAGTACCAGCCATGGCGCCACGCTACGACGCCTCTCCGAGAGCCACCTGTCCAGATTCCGGAGCGAAACTCTCCCGTTCGGGTGATATTCGCTCATGCATCGGACACTTCTTCCCGCTTCTCGCTAGCGTGAGGAGTCCCCCACACCCGCGTCACCTGCACCATCTGCACGCCCCGTCCTGCGAACGCCCATCCGTACGGTGCGCAACGTCCGCAACCCGCATGTCCCCCCTGTCCCCAGGCCCCCTGCCCAGGAGCGTCCGCTGTCCCCGCACCGTTCCCCCGGACCCCCCGGTGGCGCCGCGCCCACCGCCGCCCCCGCCGCCACGCCGGAACAGCTGAACGCCGCCCCGCCCCACGAGGCCGAGGCCGCCCTGCTCACCTGCTGCGGCAGCCTCCGCTGGGCCCGCCGCGTGGCCGCCCACCGGCCCTACCCCGACCTGGACGCGCTGCTCGCCGCCTCGGACGAAGCGGCCTACGACCTCTCCCCCGGCGACCTCGCCGAGGCCCTGGCCCGCGAGCCCCTGGACCAGGCCGTCCCCCACCAGGGGACGCCCGGCGCCACGTACACCGCCGCCCACACCGCCCTGCGCGCCGCCCACGCCGCGTACGAGAGCCGCTTCGGGCACAGCTTCGTGGTCTGCCTCGACCACGTCCCCGCCGACGAGGCCCTCGACCACCTGCTGTGCGCCCTGCGGTCACGCCTTGGCAACGATCCCGAGGAGGAGCGCGCCCTCGCCGCCGACGAGCTGCGCCGCCTGGCCCGGGGCCGCCTCGCCCGCCTCGCCGCACGTCACGCCGCCGCCGGCCCCACGCGTCCGGGGGCGCGCCCCGATAGCCCGTACGTGCCTGTTTGACTGCCTGTTTGATCACACCTGCGGACCCGGGGCGAAGACACCGACAACACGTCGATACGATGACGAGCGGCCGGTGGACCGTACCCGGCCGGGCTCGTCCGACAAGAAGCCGGCCGGCCCCAATCCCCGCTCCCGGAGGGTCTTCCGTGCCGGCTGGAACGCTGTACCGCGGCCGGGAAGGAATGTGGTCCTGGGTGGCTCATCGAGTCACCGGCGTCCTCATCTTCTTCTTCCTGTTCGTGCATGTGCTGGACACCGCTCTCGTCCGCGTCTCCCCGGAGGCGTACGACGATGTCGTCAGCACCTACAAGACGCCCCTCGTCGCACTCCTCGAGTACGGCCTGGTCGCCGCCATCCTCTTCCACGCACTCAACGGCCTGCGCGTCATCGCCGTCGACTTCTGGTCGAAGGGCCCCCGCTACCAGAAGCAGATGCTCTGGACCGTCGTCGGCATCTGGCTCGTCCTGATGGTCGGTGCGCTCTACCCGGTCCTCGGCCACGCCGTCCGCGAACTCTTCGGGAGCTGACGCCAGACATGTCTGCTGACACCACGCTCGACACGTCCGCGACGTCCGGGGTGGGCCCCGTCGAAGGCGCCTCGCTCTACGACGTGGACAACCCGGCCCCGTTCATCGAGGCCCCCCGCAAGCGCACCTCCAAGACCCCGCGCTCGACCCGCGGCAACTTCGAGATGGCCGCATGGCTCTTCATGCGCCTGTCCGGTGTCGTCCTGGTCGTCCTCGTCCTCGGCCACCTGCTGATCCAGCTGGTGCTCGACGGCGGTGTCTCGAAGATCGGCTTCGCGTTCGTCGCCGGCCGCTGGGCCTCGCCGTTCTGGCAGGTCTGGGACCTGCTGATGCTGTGGCTCGCGATGCTGCACGGCGCCAACGGTCTGCGGACGGTCATCAACGACTACGCCGAGCGCCCGAACACGCGTCTGTGGCTCAAGGGCCTGCTGTACACCGCCACGGTGTTCACCATCCTTCTGGGCACGCTGGTGATCTTCACCTTCGACCCGAACATCCGCTAAAGCCGAGGCGACCCCAGTGAAGATTCACAAGTACGACACCGTCATCGTCGGCGCGGGCGGCGCCGGCATGCGCGCCGCCATCGAGGCGACGAAGCGCAGCCGCACCGCCGTGCTCACCAAGCTCTACCCCACCCGCTCCCACACGGGCGCCGCGCAGGGCGGCATGGCCGCCGCGCTCGCCAACGTGGAGGAGGACAACTGGGAGTGGCACACCTTCGACACGATCAAGGGCGGCGACTACCTGGTCGACCAGGACGCCGCCGAGATCCTCGCGAAGGAGGCCATCGACGCGGTCCTCGACCTGGAGAAGATGGGCCTGCCGTTCAACCGCACCCCGGACGGCACCATCGACCAGCGTCGCTTCGGCGGTCACACCCGCAACCACGGCGAGGCCGCCGTGCGCCGCTCCTGCTACGCCGCGGACCGCACCGGCCACATGATCCTCCAGACCCTCTACCAGAACTGCGTCAAGGAGGGTGTGGAGTTCTTCAACGAGTTCTACGTCCTTGACCAGCTCATCGTCGAGGACCCCGCGACCGGGGTGAAGAAGAGCGCGGGCGTCGTCGCCTACGAGCTGGCGACCGGCGAGATCCACGTCTTCCAGGCGAAGTCCGTGATCTACGCGTCCGGCGGCACCGGCAAGTTCTTCAAGGTGACCTCGAACGCGCACACGCTCACCGGTGACGGCCAGGCGGCCTGCTACCGGCGCGGGATCCCGCTGGAGGACATGGAGTTCTTCCAGTTCCACCCGACCGGCATCTGGCGCATGGGCATCCTGCTCACCGAGGGCGCCCGCGGTGAGGGCGGCATCCTGCGCAACAAGGACGGCGAGCGCTTCATGGAGAAGTACGCGCCGGTCATGAAGGACCTCGCGTCCCGTGACGTCGTCTCGCGCTCCATCTACACGGAGATCCGTGAGGGCCGCGGCTGCGGCCCCGAGGGCGACCACGTCTACCTCGACCTCACGCACCTGCCGCCGGAGCAGCTGGACGCCAAGCTCCCGGACATCACGGAGTTCGCGCGCACCTACCTCGGCATCGAGCCCTACACGGACCCGATCCCGATCCAGCCCACCGCGCACTACGCCATGGGCGGCATCCCGACGAACGTCGAGGGTGAGGTCCTGGCGGACAACACCACCGTCGTCCCGGGCCTGTACGCGGCCGGCGAGGTGGCCTGCGTGTCCGTGCACGGCGCCAACCGCCTGGGCACCAACTCGCTCCTGGACATCAACGTCTTCGGCAAGCGCGCGGGCATCGCCGCCGCCGAGTACGCGGCGAAGAACGACTTCGTCGAGCTGCCGGAGAACCCCGAGGAGCTGGTCGTCTCCCAGGTCGAGCGCCTGCGCGACGCCACCGGCACCGAGCGGGTCGCCGAGCTGCGCAAGGAGCTCCAGGAGACCATGGACGCCAACGTCATGGTCTTCCGCACCGAGCAGACGATCAAGACGGCGGTCGAGAAGATCGCGGAGCTGCGCGAGCGCTACCTCAACGTCTCGATCCAGGACAAGGGCAAGCGGTTCAACACCGACCTCCTGGAGGCCATCGAGCTGGGCAACCTGCTCGACCTGGCCGAGGTCATGGCGCAGTCCGCGCTCGCCCGCAAGGAGTCGCGCGGCGGTCACTACCGCGAGGACTACCCGAACCGCGACGACGTCAACTTCATGCGCCACACCATGGCGTACCGCGAGGTCGGCGACGACGGCACGGAGACGATCCGTCTCGACTACAAGCCGGTCGTCCAGACCCGCTACCAGCCGATGGAGCGTAAGTACTGATGGCAACCCCGACCCTCGCCAAGGAAGACGCCAAGCCCGAGGCGGGCTTCGCCGACTCCCCGTACATCACGATCACCCTGCGCGTGCGCCGCTTCAACCCCGAGGTCTCGGCGGACGCCACGTGGCAGGACTTCGAGCTGGAGATCGACCCCAAGGAGCGTGTCCTCGACGCCCTCCACAAGGTCAAGTGGGACATGGACGGCACGCTGACGTTCCGCCGCTCCTGCGCGCACGGCATCTGCGGCTCGGACGCCATGCGGATCAACGGCAAGAACCGCCTCGCCTGCAAGACGCTGATCAAGGACATCAACCCGGGCAAGCCGATCACGGTCGAGCCCATCAAGGGTCTGACGGTCCTGAAGGACCTGGTCGTCGACATGGACCCGTTCTTCCAGGCGTACCGCGACGTGATGCCCTTCCTCGTCACGAAGGGCAACGAGCCGACCCGTGAGCGGCTGCAGTCCGCCGAGGACCGCGAGCGCTTCGACGACACGACCAAGTGCATCCTGTGCGCCGCGTGCACCTCCTCGTGCCCGGTGTTCTGGAACGACGGCCAGTACTTCGGCCCGGCCGCGATCGTCAACGCGCACCGCTTCATCTTCGACTCGCGTGACGAGGCGGGCGAGCAGCGCCTGGAGATCCTCAACGACAAGGACGGCGTGTGGCGTTGCCGCACGACGTTCAACTGCACGGACGCGTGCCCGCGTGGCATCGAGGTCACCAAGGCGATCCAGGAGGTCAAGCGCGCGCTGATCACGCGTCGCTTCTGACCTGTCCTGCGTCTGTACGTCACTGTGGGCCCCGCTCCTTTCGAGGAGCGGGGCCCACAGTGCGTCCCCGGGGCCCGGCGCGTCCCCGGTGCGGGCCAGATGGGGGCGGTCGCGGCGTCGTTCTCGCGCGTCTGCGTCCCGACCGCGGGCACCGTCCTACGCTGACGGAATGTCAGACAACCAGTCGGTCGGCCTGTCCGTTGACCAGTTCACCGACCC
This sequence comes from Streptomyces sp. NPDC034037, assembly GCF_055575715.1. NCBI lineage: Bacteria > Bacillati > Actinomycetota > Actinomycetes > Kitasatosporales > Streptomycetaceae > Streptomyces > Streptomyces sp. NPDC034037. Next base: position 43,763 of record NZ_JBVISC010000008.1, read on the forward strand.
CGCCGCGGAGCTGCTCGGCTTCGACAACGTCCTGCTGCCCGTCGGCGACCTCGGGGAGGCCGTCGGGTTCTACGAGCGCGCCGGGTTCCCGGTCTCCTTCCGGCTCGACGAGATCGGGCTCGCCATCCTGAAGGTGGGCAAGGAGACGCCGGGCGTGCTGCTGCGGGTGGAGGACGGCATCGTGCCGCGCACACCCGCGTGGCCCTCGCCCCGCGTGTGGCTGGAGGTGCCGGACGCGCGCGCCAAGGGACGCGCCCTCGCGGAGGCGGGGGTGGTGCTGCTCGCCGAGCCGTTCTCCGTCGCCACCGGGTGGACCGTGGAGATCGCCGACCCGTGGGGCAACATCATCGGCTTCACGGACTACCTCAAACGCCCGGAGCTGGCCCGCAGCTCGTGAGGGACCCGGCCGGGGGCGGGCGCGTCCTCAGCTCCTGACGGACCCGGTCCGGGGCAGGCGCGTCCGCGGCTCCCGCACACGTCGCGGGGCGCGCGGCCGCAGCTCCTGACGCACCCGGCGCGGGACGGGCGCGGCCCCGGCTCCTGACCGACCCGAGCCGGGGCGCGCGGCCGCAGGCCCTGACGCACCCGGCGCGGGAGGGGCGCGCGGTCAGCACCAGTCGGCGTCGCCGTCCGCCTCCGCCACGGCCATGACGCGGCGCAGCATGTCGGACAACAGCGCTCGCTCCGCCGCCGAGAGCACGCCGAGGAGCCGCTCCTCCTCGTGGCCGATGACGGCCATCGCCTCGTGCCAGCGCGCCCGGCCGGCCTCCGTCAGCTCCACGTCGACCCGGCGGCGGTCCTGCCGGGACGGCGTGCGCCGGACCAGGCCGCGGCGCTCCAGGCCGTCCAGGCGGCCGGTGACCGACGCCGGAGCGAGATCGAGGTCCGCCGCGAGCCGGGAGGGGCTCGCCGAACCGCCCCGGCCCGCCAGTTTGTGAAGGGTGTCGAACTCCGGGCGGTCCAAGTCGGCGTCGACCAGGGACTGCTCGCGGACGCGGCGCAGATGAACGGTCAGCTTGCTCATGCGGGTGACCGCGCCCTCGATGTCCGGGTCGAGCCGGGGCAGCACGGGAAGCCACCGCTCCAGGTGCCCGTCGGTCCAATCCCGTGCCCGGTCGCCCGCCTGGCCGGCCGTCCGGTCGTTCTCCTCCGTCATGCCCCCGACCTTAGCCTCCGTCGCTTCGGTGCCAGATATTTCGTTGACGAATAGTTCGGTACCGAAATACCGTCGGCGTCATGCCGCTGCCTCGTCCCCGTACGCATCCGCTGCTGCGCAACCGCTCCTTCCGGCTGCTCTTCCTCGGCCGGACCCTGTCCCTCGCCGGTGACGCCGTCATCCCCGCCGCCCTGGCCCTCGCCGTGCTCCGCGCCACCGGATCCACCTCCGCGCTCGCCCTGGTGCTCGGCTGCGCGATGGGGCCCCGGCTGCTCCTGCTGCCGCTCGGCGGGGTCGTCGCCGACCGCTTCGACGCCCGTACCGTCGCCCTGCTCACCGACCTGGTGCGCGCCGCCACCCAGCTCTTCGTCGGCGTCGAGCTGCTCGGCGGCGAACCCCGCCTGTGGCACATCGCGGCGGCCGAGGCCATCGGCGGCGCCGCCTCCGCCTTCGCCATGCCGACCCTGCCCCGGCTGCTCACCGCGACCGTCGCCGAGAAGGACCGGCACGGCGCCAACTCCCTGATCGGCGTGGTCAGGAGCGGCACCGCCCTCGCGGGACCCGCCCTCGCCGGCCTGCTCATCGCCACGGCGGGCCCCGGCTGGGCCTTCGTCGTCGACGCCGCCTCCTTCACCGTCAGCGCCTGCCTCCTCGCGGCCGTCCGCGTCACGTACGCGACCCCGGCGGGCCCGCGCCACTCCCTCGCCAAGGATTTGGTCGAGGGCTGGCAAGAAGTGCGGCGCCGCGACTGGTACTGGACGAGCCTGGTCGCCCACGCCGCCTGGAACGGCGCCGCCGCCGTGCTGATGACCCTCGGCCCGGCCCTCGCCGTCACCGAACTGGGCGGCGAGGAGGTCTGGATCGGCATCCTCCAGGCGGGCGCGGTCGGGCTGCTGCTCGGCTCGCTGCTCGCCGGGCGGGCCCGGCCCCGCCGGCCGATCCTGACGGCCAACCTCGGCCTCGCGACCTACGCCCTGCCGCTCGCCCTGCTCGCCGCCGAGGCGCCCGCGCCCGCCGTCATCGCCGCCTACGGCCTGGCGCTGGCCGGCCTCGGCTTCCTCAGCCCCGTGTGGGAGACCTCGGTGCAGGCGGCGATACCGGCCGCGGTGCTGGCCCGCGTCACCTCGTACGACTGGCTGCTCTCGATGGCCGCGATGCCGCTCGGCTACGTCCTCGCGCCGCTCATGGCGGGCGCCTGGGGCACCGGGCCCCCGCTGTGGATCGCGGCGGCGGTCGTGGCAGCGACCTGCGCGGGGACGGCGGCGGTGCCGGGCGTACGCCGGTTCGCCCTGCCCGGCGCGACGCCCCGTCCCCTCACGCGTGGCGCGACGCCAGTTCCACCACCGTGATGTCGGACGGCGCCCCGACCCGCACCGGCGGCCCCCACGCGCCGGCGCCCCGCGACACGTACAGCTGGGTGTCGCCGTAGCGCTCCAGGCCCGCGAGCGTCGGATTGGCCAGGTCCGCCACGTGGTTGCCGGGCCAGAGCTGGCCGCCGTGGGTGTGGCCGGAGAGCTGGAGGTCCACGCCGTACTCGACGGCGTCGTGGATGACGACCGGCTGGTGGGCCAGGAGCACCGAGGCCCGTGCACGGTCCCGGTCACCGAGCGCCCGGGCGAAGTCGGGCCCCTCGCCCTCGCTATCCCCGGCCACGTCGTCGACGCCGGCGAGGTCGAACCACGGCAGTTCCGTACGGGCGTTGCGCAGCGGGCGCAGGCCCAGCTCGCGGACGTGGTCGACCCACTGGTCGGCGCCGGAGAAGTACTCGTGGTTGCCGGTGACGAAGTACGTGCCGTGCCGCGCCCGCAGCCCGGCGAGCGGCGCGGCGGCCGGGCCGAGGTCCTCGACGCCGCCGTCCACCAGGTCACCGACCACGGCGATCAGGTCGGGCTGGGTGGCGTTGACGGTGTCGACCACCCGGCGGGCGAAGTCGCGCCCGAGGATCGGCCCGAGGTGAATGTCGCTGACCACGGCGATCCGGAACCCGTGCGCCGCGCGCGGCAGTTTGGCCAGCGGCACGGTGACCCGCTTCACCCCGGGCCCGCGCAGCACGCCGTACATCCCGTGCCCGACGGTCCCCACGGCGGCGGCCGCGACGGCACCCCCGACGACACGCGAGACGAACAGACGACGGGAGGCCACCTGCTCGGAGAGACCCGGCACGTCTCTCTCGGCGAGGTCCGACCCGTCTGCCCCTCCGACGGGGTTCCGTACGTCTTCCTCGCCGAGGTCCCGTACGCCTTCCGGGCGCGGGCGTTCCGCCCACCGCCGTGCCAGGGGGCGCGGCAACTCGGCGGCGAGCAGGGCGAGCAGCAGGTAGAGGGAGAACGCCAGCCACAGGTAGCCGGGCCAGGCCAGCACCCGCTGGAGCGGGAAGGGCGCCCCGGCCCGCCCGCTGACGAGCGCGGCGAGCATCAGCAGCGGGCCGGCGACGAAGACGACCGTGCCCGCGCGGCGGGCGGGCCCGGGCCCGGCGGTCGTGTCCCGCACCAGACGGCACCACGCGTACCGGTGGAAGCCGGCGACGGCCCCGAGGACGGCGAGGCCGATGAGCACCCCCACCACGGCCACGGCTATGAGGCGCGGCGCAGAGCGCGAACGCCACGCAACCCGATGGTCCCCACCACCGGCACCCCCGATGCCAGGGCGCTGAGCCGCGAGTAGGACACTTGCGGGGCACGGCTCCCCCGCACCAGAGGACACCACTCCATGAAGCTCAGCCGTCCCGTCTCTTGGTTCCTGCTCGCCTTCGGCGTGTGGTCTTGGGTGGTCTGGACGACCTTCGTGAAGAACTTGGCCAAGGATGCGAGCGGGCTCGCCTTCGACAACGGCAGTCCCACGGCCTACTTCTGGGTCCACCTCGCCTTGGCCATCACGTCGTTCATCCTAGGCACGGGCGTTGGTGTGATCGGCTTTCGGGGTCTTCGCGCTCACGCGAGGACATCCCGCTCCGGTTCGAGCTGACGCCAGTGCACCGTGATCCGTTCCTCGATCGGGATGAGCTTCCTCGTCTCCGGGTCGCGCCCCCGCCCGATCCGGACGCCTGACAGGAAGCAGCCGAGAAACTCTCGTCGCTCGAATACGTCCCATGAGCCCCATGGCGATTTGGGCCCCACCGGATCTTCCCCGGGTTCGAACCATGCAGCGGGTACCTCGATCGCATCTTGGATCTTGCCGTCAAGTTCAGCGATCTTGCTCGTGCACTCGCCCTCGTAGGCCCGGTATTGCTCCATGGTGGCCCGCCACATGGCCAATTCGTCCCGACCTCGGTAGAACCCGCCTTTGCGGTCCGCCTGCAACTCCGCAATGGACCGCTGCACATGGTGCAAACGATCCACCACTTCGCGGCGTTCCTCCCGTACTCCGGCCAAGTCCTTCTGTCCCGCGTGGCGCAGCGCGGCCGCAGCGACCCAACCGCGGTCAGTTTCATCTTCCATGTCGGCAGCGATCAACCGCGCCCAGACCTTGCCGGCAACGTAATGGTCCGCCTCTTCGCGCTTGATGGACAGTCCGCCGTGCCCCTTGGGATTCGCGCACATGTAATAGTCCTGCCCACCGTTGTTTTTGGCTTGCCCAATGGACCCGGCACAGATACCGCATGTCGAGAAACGCCACCCGGAAAGCAGTCGTGGCGTGGTTTCCCCGTTCCCTGGTTTCCGTGTGGCGTTGCGTTTCTTGCGGCGCTCTTGGAGCTCCAGCCACTTCGCGCCTGTAACGATCCCCCTGTGCGGCGCCATGGGCTTGCCGGCAGCATCCTGAGCGACGACGTTTTCGTACGCTTTCCCCCGCTTCACCCGCTCACTTGCGAAGCCACCAACGGCCGGGTGATTGATAATCCATCGCACAGTCTGGGCACGCCAACGGACAGGGCTGTCCTCATCCGACACGCGGCGCTTCTTGATGGACGCAATCCGCTTCTCAGTGGCGCGCCGCTCAGCGTTCCCGGGGGCGGGAATCCCTTCGTCCTCAAACGTGGTCGCAATCTTGTTGTCCGCGATCCCGTTCCAGCTCATCTCAAGCATGCGCTCGACGATGGCGACATGTTCCGGGTTGTCCTCGTCGGGCTCAAGCACGGAGACGACGAGGTTGCCGATCTTCTCGCGGACGGCGCGCATGCCATAGGGAGGAGAGCTCGAGTGCCGCCCGCCAACGGCCTTGATCTCGTCCTTCGCACCCTTGAGCCGCTCGGCCTTGATGTCGCTGTCCTGTTTGGCGAGTGCCGCGATCAGGGTGAAGATCGCGACACCGATCGCGTTGGACGTGTCGAGGAACGGCTCAAGCACGGACACGAAGCGCACCCCGTGTTTCTTGAACTCACTGTCGATCTCCAACGCGTCATGCGCGCCCTTGCGGGTCAGCCGACTCAACTCGTTGACGACCACCGCGTCGACCTCCCCCGCGCGCACAGCGACCATGAGTTCTTCGAACCCCGGGCGTACGGCGTTGGGGTCCCATCCGGAGCGGCCGACGTCCTTGAACCGATGGACGACCTGCCAACCGCGACCGTCCGCCAGTGCCGCTCCGGCGGCGAGCTGCGCTTCGGGGGATGCCTCGGACGAGTCGGGACGGGCTTTGGACTGTCGGGCGTAGACCGCAACCCTCACGGTGTCCAAACGCTCTTCTGAAGGGAGGGCGACGAATGGCGTCATGCGCTGTGACCTGTGCCTTCTCCGGGTTCCGGTGTCCTGATGGTTAGTTGCTTGTGAAAGGTAGTCCAGATGAACCAGCTCCATGCCGCGAAGGCGAGCAGGAATGAAGCGAGCAGGAACCAGGAGTCGGCGGTGGGGCCCGTGAACCCGCCCTGTACGTTCTCGTCCGTGCCCGTGTCGAAAAAAGCCGCTCTGTTGTTCGCCTCCGCGACCCTGTTGACGATGTCCGCGACCGCCCCCGCCGTCGCGGACGAGGAGCCGGGCGACAAGGGGCAGCCGAAGCCGCCCGCGGCGATGTCGAGTGTCGGCGGCGCTCTGCTCGGCAAGCCGGGCACCCAGGTGAAGCTCAAGGCGGGTGCCCCGGTGCTGCCCAAGGAGTTGTCGGCGCGCTCCTGGATCGTCTCCGACGCGGAGTCGGGCGAGGTCCTCGCCGCGCACAACGCGCACTGGCGGCTGCCCCCCGCGAGCACCCTCAAGATGCTGTTCGCGGACACGGTGCTGCCGAAGTTCCCCAAGTCGCAGCAGCACAAGGTGACCCTCGCCGACCTGGAGGGCATCGGTGAGGGCAGCAGCATGGTGGGCATCAAGGAGAACGAGACGTACTCCGTCCACGACCTGTGGCTCGGCGTCTTCCTGCGGTCGGGCAACGACGCGGTGCACGTCCTCTCGGCGATGAACGACGGTGTCGCCAAGACCGTCGAGGACATGCAGAAGCACGCCGAGGACCTCCAGGCCCTGGACACCCACGTGGTCTCGCCCGACGGGTACGACGCCAAGGGGCAGGTCTCCTCGGCGTACGACCTGACGCTGTTCGCCCGCTCCGGGCTGCAGAAGAAGGACTTCCGGGAGTACTGCTCGACGGCCACCGCCCAGTTCCCCGGTGAGACCAAGAAGATCACCAAGGGCAAGGACAAGGGGAAGACGAAGCGCGAGTCCTTCGGCATCCAGAACACCAACCGGCTGCTCACGGGGGCCATCGGCGTCAGCCCCTACAAGGGCATCGCCGGCGTGAAGAACGGCAGCACCACCAACGCGGGCAACACCTTCACCGGTGTCGCCGAGCGCGACGGCAAGGTGCTGCTCGTCACCGTCATGAACCCCTCCTCCGGAGAGCCCCACGCCGTCTACAAGGAGACCGCGCGGCTCTTCGACTGGGGCTTCGCCGCCGCGGGCAAGGTCGACCCGGTGGGCGAACTGGTCGCTCCCAAGGGTGCCGCGGGGTCCGGCAACAGCGCTCCGGGCAGCGGCGGCGACGGCAAGAACGGCGCCGCCGCGAACATGGCGCACGGCTCCGACGGGGGGTCGAGCGGCATGGGCGTCGCCCTGGGGGTGGCGGGCGGTCTGGTCGTGGTGCTGGGCGCGGGCGCCTTCCTCGTCAGGCGCCGGATGCCGCTTCCGGGCCAGTCCGGGCGTCCCCCGCGCCGGAGCTGACGGCGGAGTCCTCCTCGTCCGTCGCGGCACCGGTCCGCGCCGCTTTCCGCGTCGCCGTCCAGGCGGCGCAGAACAGCAGCAGCTTCGCGGTGAAGTTGATCCACAGGAGCAGCGCGACGGGCACGCCGAAGGCGCCGTACATGCTCTTGGCGGCGACGCCCTTCATGTAGCCGCCGAGGAGCAGTTTGAGCAGCTCGAAGCCGGCGGCGCCGATCAGTCCCGCGATGACGAGGTCGCGCCGGTGCGGCTGGACACCGGGCAGCAGCGTCAGGACGTAGAGCAGCAGCAGGAAGTCGGCGAGGACGGCGATCGCGAAGGCGACGGCCTGGAGCAGGGCCGCGCCCCAGCCGGTCTCGTCGACGCCGAGGAGGTCGGCGGTCCAGCCGACGGCGGTGGAGGCGAGCGCGGAGGCGGCGAAGGAGGCGAGGCCGGCGCCGCCGAGCCCGATGAGCACCCCGGCGTCCTTGACCTTGCGCAGGACAGGGTTCTCCTCCTCGTCCTCCAGTTCCCAGACGGCCCGCAGGCACTCCCTCATCGAGCCGACCCAGCCGATGCCGGTGAAGAGCAGCAGGGCGCCGGCGACGAGGCCGACGGTGCCGGCGTTGGCGACCAGGCCGTCGAGGTCGAGTTGGTCGGAGATGCCGGGGACCTGCTCGGTGAGCTTGTTCTCCAGGGTGTGCTGCTGCTTGGTGGTGAGGGTGGCCGCGGCGATCGCGGCGGCCACGGTGAGCAGCGGGAAGAGCGCCAGAAAGCTGATGAACGTCATGGCGGCCGCGAGGCGGCTCCAGTGGACCGTGTCGAGCCGTTCGTACGAGCGCCACGCGTGCGTGCGCATGCCCTTCTCGGCGATCGGCCCGATGCCGGGCAGTTTCTTCAGCCAGTCCATGTCGCCTCCGTGCCTGCGGTCCTGTCCGAAGTCGTGCCCGAAGTCCCGCCCGCCACGCGGAATACGAGGGTCCGGGTTCCCCAGAACCGCAGCGCGGTGGCGAGGGCCATGCCGATTCCAGCGCCGGAGACGGTGTCGGCCCGCTGCGAGGTGAGGCCGAGCCCGTAGTGGGAGACGGCGATGCACAGCAGTTGGACGAGGGCGCCGGCGATGTTGACGGCGAAGAACACCGCGTACTGGCGCAGCCGTGGCACTCCGGCGGCCCTGCGCCGGTAGGTGCCCAGCGCGTTGCCCGCGTACGCCACCGAGCAGCCCGCCACGAAGGAGAGCGCCTTGGCGGTCAGCGGGTCGAGGCCGGCGGGCCCGCGCAGCCAGACGAACAGGGCGAGGTCGGCCGCGTAGGCGCAGATCCCGGCGGCGGCGAAGCCCAGCAGTTCGGGTCCGAGCGCCCGCAGCCGGCCGCGCGGGGAGTGCGCGTTCACCAGTCCGCGACCGCGAGCCCGTACATCGCCAGCCACACCAGGCCGATCACGGCGAGTGCCCTGTCGCGCAGGACGACGTCCTCGGGCTCGCCGGCGGTGCCCCGGTCGGCGAAGACGGCGTAGCGCAGGATCGCGAGGATGAAGGCGGTCATGGACAGCTGCCGCCAGGGCAGCAGGCTGCCGCCGGTGGTGCTGCCGCCCTCCTCCATGGCCCACAGGCAGTACGCGAGGACGGCGACCCCGGCGGCGAGCTGCCACACGAAGCGCAGGTAGCCGGTGGTGTATTCGGTGAGCAGCGCGCGCGTGGCGCCCGGTTTCCCGGTGGTGGCGGCCATCTGGACGGCCTCGGAGTAGCGCTTGGCGGAGACCATGAAGAGGGCCCCGAAGCCGGTGGTGATCAGGAACCAGCGCGAGAGCGGGATGTCGAGGGCGAGGCCGCCGATCATGGCCCGCATCAGGAAGCCGGTCGTGACGATGGTGAGGTCGACGACGAGGACGTGCTTGAGGCTGACGCAGTAGGCGAGTTGCATGCCGACGTAGGCGGCGAGGAGCGCGGCGGTCAGTGGGGTGCACAGGAAGGCGGCGGTCACGGGTGCGAGGACCGCGAGGCACCCGCCGACGGCGTAGGCGACGGGCACCGGCACCTGCCCGGCGGCGACCGGCCTGCGGCACTTGGTGGGGTGGGCGCGGTCGGCGTCGGCGTCCCGTGCGTCGTTGATGAGGTAGACGGCGGACGCAGCGGCCGTGAACAGCACGAAGACGAGGGAGAGCCGGGTCAGGGACTGGCGCGAGAAGAGTTCGCCCGCCGCGGCGGGGGCCGCGACGACCAGGATGTTCTTGACCCACTGGCGGGGCCGCGCGGTCTTCAGGAGGCCGAGGGGCAGGGCGAGGGGGCCCGGGCGGGCGGTCCGGTGCGGGCGAGGGTGCTCCAGGACGGTGGAGATACGTTCAGGCATCGCGGCGGCCCCCGTTCATCCAGCCGCTTCCGGCGCGGGCGGTGAGCGCGCCGAGCGCGGCGCCCGCGGCCACGTCCGAGGGGTAGTGGACGCCGACGACCATGCGGGAGACGCACATCGCGGCGGCCAGCGGGGGCACGAGGCGGGCTCCGGCGGGGCGCAGCGCGCCGTAGGCGACGGTGGCGGCGGCCGCCGAGGTGGCGTGCGAGCTGGGGAAGGAGTGCCGGCCCGCGGTGCGCACCAGGGGTTCGGTGCCGGGCGGGCCCGCGGGGCGCGGGCGGCGCACGATCCGCTTGAGGCCCATGCTGGCCAGGTGGGCGGCGGCGGTCAGGGCCGCGCCGCGCAGCCAGGCGGTGCGCCGCTCACGGTCCACGGCGGCGCCCGCGAGCCCGGCGGCGATCCAGAGCGCGCCGTGCTCGCCGCTCCGGGAGAGGGCGCGCGCGGCGGTGGCCACGCGCGGGTCGGTGCCGCAGTCGCGCAGGGCCGACAGCAGCCTGTGGTCCATGTCGTGCATGTGGCCTCTTTCGAAGACATCCGAAGAGATGCGGGGGCGGGGCGGGTTCGGGGGCCGGGGGGTTCGGGGCCGGGCGTCTCGACTCTTGTAGCCAACCTTCAAATAATTCCGGCAATGTTGTGATGACACTCCCTCAATCACCCATTTCGGTGAGAGAGCGGATGATTTATGCCGAACTATCCTCAATCGGACGCTACGGTCGGTGCCATGCCTGCCGACTCCCCCGCCCTGACGCCCTTCGAGGCCGTGTCCGTCTCCGGCTGGGGCCGTACGGCCCCGACCACCGCCCGTCTGGTCAGGCCCCGCACCCCCGAGGAGGCCGCGGCCGCCGTGCGCGACTGCGGCGAGCGCGGGGGCATCGCCAGGGGCCTGGGCCGGGCGTACGGCGACGCGGCGCAGAACGCGGGCGGCGACGTCCTCGACATGACGGGCCTGGACCGGGTGCGGGCCATCGACGCCGACGCGGGCACGGTCGTGTGCGACGCGGGGGTCTCGCTGCACCGCCTGATGGAGGTCCTGCTGCCCCTCGGCTGGTTCGTGCCGGTGACCCCGGGGACCCGCTATGTGACGGTCGGCGGGGCCATCGGCGCCGACATCCACGGCAAGAACCACCACGTCTCGGGCTCGTTCGCGCGCCACGTCCTGTCGATGGACCTGCTCACCGCGGACGGCACGGTCCACACCCTCGCGCCCGGCACCCCCCTGTTCGACGCCACCGCGGGCGGCATGGGCCTGACCGGCGTGATCCTGTCGGCGACGGTCCGGCTCCAGCCGGTCGAGACGTCCCTGATGAGCGTGGACACCGAGCGCGCCACCGACCTCGACGACCTGATGGCCCGCCTCACCGCCGGCGACCACCGCTACCGCTACTCGGTGGCGTGGATCGACCTCCTCGCGCGCGGCAGCGCCATGGGCCGCTCGGTGCTGACCCGCGGCGACCACGCCCCGCTGGCCGCCCTGCCGGCCCGGGGCCGCGCGCGCAGGGCCCCGCTGGCCTTCCGCCCGGGGCAGCTGCCCGCCGCCCCCTCCTTCCTGCCGGAGGGACTGCTGGGCAAGGCCTCGGTGGGCCTGTTCAACGAACTCTGGTACCGCAGGGCGCCCCGCTCCCGCACCGGCGAGCTGCAGAAGATCTCCACCTTCTTCCACCCGCTGGACGGCGTCCCGCACTGGAACCGCGTCTACGGCCGCAGCGGCTTCGTGCAGTACCAGTTCGTCGTCGGATACGGCAAGGAGGAGGCCTTGTGCCGCGTCGTGCGGCGCATCTCGGAGCGCGGCTGCCCCTCCTTCCTCGCCGTGCTGAAGCGCTTCGGCCAGGGCGATCCCGGCTGGCTGTCCTTCCCGATGCCCGGCTGGACGCTGGCGCTCGACATCCCGGCGGGCCTGCCCGGCCTCGGCGCCTTCCTCGACGAGCTGGACGAGGAGGTGGCCGCCGCGGACGGGCGCGTCTACCTCGCGAAGGACGCGCGGCTGCGGCCCGAGATGCTCGCCGCAATGTACCCCCGGCTCGACGACTTCCGCGCCCTGCGGGCCGGTCTCGACCCGCGCGGCGTGTTCCGCTCGGACCTCTCGCGCCGCCTCGACCTCTAGGAGATCGGTACTCATGAAAGACGCCTTCGGCACCCCCCAGTCCCTGCTCGTCCTCGGCGGCACCTCCGAGATCGGCCTGGCCACCGCCCGGCGTCTGATCGCGCGCCGCACCCGCACGGTGTGGCTGGCCGGCCGTCCCTCACCGGCCCTGGAGCAGGCCGCCGCCGGGCTGCGCGACCTGGGCGCGGACGTGCGGACCGTCGCCTTCGACGCGCTCGACCCCGAGTCCCACGAGGAGCACCTCGGCAAGGTCTTCACCGAGGGCGACATCGACATGGTGCTGCTCGCCTTCGGCGTCCTCGGCGACCAGGCCCGCGACGAGGACGACCCGCTCTCCGCGGTGCGGGTCGCACGGACCAACTACACCGGGGCGGTCTCCGCGGGCCTGGTGTGCGCGCGGGCCCTGCAGTCCCAGGGGCACGGCTCCCTGGTGGTGCTCTCCTCGGTCGCGGGCGAGCGGGCCCGCCGCTCGAACTTCATCTACGGCTCCAGCAAGGCGGGCCTGGACGCCTTCACCCAGGGCCTCGGCGACGCGCTGCACGGCACCGGAGTGCATGTGATGGTCGTCCGGCCCGGCTTCGTGCGCTCGAAGATGACGCGGGGCCTGGAGGAGGCGCCGATGGCGACCACTCCGGAGGCGGTGGCGCTGGCCATCGAGACCGGTCTGCGGCGGCGCTCGGAGACGGTGTGGGTGCCCGGCGCCCTGCGGGTGGTCATGTCGGCGCTGCGGCACCTGCCGAGGCCCATCTTCCGGCGGCTGCCGCTCTGAGCGGACGGGCCCGGCGCGGCCGCGCGGTGCGTGGCCGCCCGGAACACGACTGCTCGGCGGGCGTACGCCCGGCGCGCGTCCGCTCAGCGCGCGGGCAGTGAGCCACGGGCGGCCGGGTAGGGCGACTGGGGCGGCACCACGGGGCCGCCGAAGGCGAACTCGCGCAGCTTGCGCCAGATGCCGTCGGAGCCCTGCTCGTACAGCGCGAACCCGGTGCACGGCCACGCGGCCTCGTACTCCGAGAGCTCGGCGTACGCCCGGTCCATGGCCTCTTCGGAGATGCCGTGCGCCACTGTGACATGCGGGTGATAGGGGAACTGCAGTTCGCGCGCCATCGGGCCCGACGCGTCCCGGACCCGCTCCTGGAGCCAGGAGCAGGCCGCGCCACCCTCCACCACCTGGACGTAGACGACAGGGGACAGCGGACGGAAGGTGCCCGTGCCGCTAAGGCGCATCGGGAAGGGGCGGCCCGCCGCCGCCACCGACATGAGGTGCGCCTCGACCGCGGGCAGCGCGGAGGCCTCCACCTCGGTCGGCGGCAACAGGGTCACATGCGTGGGGATGCCGTGCGCCGCGGGGTCCCCGAAGCCCGCGCGCCGCTCCTGGAGCAGGCTGCCGTGTGGCTCCGGGACCGCGATCGAGACGCCGATCGTTACGGTCCCCACGTCGTACTCCTGTCGTCCTGTCGTCGTGTTCGTCGTGTTCGTCGTGTCGGCGGGGCTCAGTGCTTGGCGGGCAGGAAGCCCACCTTGTCGTACGCCTGCGCGAGGGTCTCGGCGGCGACGGCACGGGCCTTCTCCGCGCCCTTGGCCAGGATCGAGTCGAGCGTCTCCGGGTCGTCCAGGTACTGCTGGGTGCGGTCCCGGAACGGGGTGACGAACTCGACCATGACCTCGGCGAGGTCGGTCTTCAGCGCACCGTAGCCCTTGCCGGCGTACTTCTGCTCCAGTTCCGCGATACCGGTTCCGGTGAGCGTGGAGTAGATGCTCAGGAGGTTGCTGACACCCGGCTTCTGCGCCACGTCGTAGCGGATGACGGTGTCGGTGTCCGTGACGGCGCTCTTGACCTTCTTGGCGGTGGCCTTGGGCTCGTCGAGGAGGTTGATCAGGCCCTTGGGGGTGGACGCCGACTTGCTCATCTTGATCGACGGGTCCTGGAGGTCGTAGATCTTCGCCGTCTCCTTGAGGATGTACGCCGACGGCACGGTGAACGTCTGCCCGAAGCGGCCGTTGAACCGCTCGGCGAGGTCCCGGGTCAGCTCGATGTGCTGGCGCTGGTCCTCACCGACCGGGACCTGGTGGGCCTGGTACAGCAGGATGTCCGCGACCTGGAGGACCGGGTAGGTGAACAGGCCGACCGAGGCGCGGTCGGCGCCCTGCTTGGCGGACTTGTCCTTGAACTGCGTCATGCGGGAGGCCTCGCCGAAGCCGGTGAGGCAGTTCATCACCCACGCCAGCTGGGCGTGCTCGGGGACGTGGCTCTGGACGAAGAGCGTGCAGCGCTCGGGGTCGAGGCCGGCGGCGAGCAGCTGAGCGGCGGCGAGGCGGGTGTTGGCGCGCAGCTCGGCGGGGTCCTGCGGCACGGTGATCGCGTGCAGGTCCACCACCATGTAGAAGGCGTCGTGGGACTCCTGCAGCGCCACCCACTGGCGCACCGCGCCGAGGTAGTTGCCGAGGTGGAACGAGCCGGCGGTGGGCTGGATCCCGGAGAGCACACGAGGACGTTCAGAGGCCATGCGGCCCATTCTCTCAGGTGACCCTCATTGCTCGGAAACAGGTTGGGGCGGAAGTCCGCGCGCCGGGGTGGCGGCGGATGGCGGGGCGGCGACGGCCCGCCTCTGATCCTCCCCCGCGGAAGATCGGCTCGGGGCCGCTCGCCCGTGCGCCAGTGACCGTGCTGTCCGGGCCGCCACGGCCGGCGCGCCGATCCGGCAGGTTTCCCCCTCCGCGATGCGAGCGACGATAGAACCGGAACCACCCGGCAGAACGTGAACCATCCGGCAGAACGTGTACCATCCGGCCGCCATCACCGGCCCACGCCGCAGGATGAACGGAGACCCCGTGTCGAGTACGCCCTCTCCCCGCACGACCAGCGAGCGGTTCATCGCCTCGGCCGAGGCGCACAGCGCGCACAATTACCATCCGCTGCCCATCGTGGTCGCCTCCGCCGAGGGCGCGTGGATGACCGACGTCGAGGGGCGCCGCTACCTCGACATGCTCGCCGGGTACTCCGCGCTCAACTTCGGGCACGGCAACCGCCGGCTGATCGACGCGGCCAAGGCGCAGCTGGACCGCGTGACGCTGACCTCGCGGGCCTTCCACCACGACCGGTTCGCCGAGTTCTGCACGCGCCTGGCCGCGCTGTGCGGCAAGGAGATGGTGCTGCCGATGAACACCGGCGCGGAGGCCGTGGAGACGGCCGTCAAGACCGCGCGGAAGTGGGGGTACAAGGTCAAGGGCGTACCGGACGGCCGGGCGAGGATCGTCGTGGCCGCCGACAACTTCCACGGCCGGACCACGACCATCGTCAGCTTCTCCACGGACGCCGAGGCGCGGGCGGACTTCGGCCCGTACACGCCGGGGTTCGACGTCGTGCCGTACGGGGACCTGGCGGCGCTGCGGGCCGCGGTGACCGAGGACACCGTGGCGGTGCTGCTGGAACCGATCCAGGGCGAGGCCGGGGTCCTTGTGCCGCCCGCCGGGTACCTGGCCGGGGTCAGGGAGCTGACCCGGGAGCGCGAGGTGCTCTTCATGGCCGACGAGATCCAGTCGGGGCTCGGCCGGACGGGACGTACGTTCGCGTGCGACCACGAGGGCGTGGTCCCGGACGTGTACGTGCTGGGCAAGGCGCTCGGGGGCGGTGTGGTGCCGGTCTCCGCGGTGGTCGCCGACGCCGACGTGCTCGGGGTGTTCCGGCCGGGCGAACACGGGTCGACGTTCGGCGGCAACCCGCTCGCCTGCGCCGTGGGCCTGGAGGTGGTCGCCATGCTGGAGACGGGCGAGCACCAGGCGCGCGCCACGGAGCTCGGCGAGCATCTGCACGCCGAGCTGGGCCTGTTGACCGGCACCGGCAAGGTGAGCGAGGTGCGCGGGCGCGGGCTGTGGGCGGGCGTCGACATCGCCCCGGTGTACGGCACGGGCCGCGCGGTCTCCGAGAAGCTGATGGACCGCGGGGTACTGGTGAAGGACACCCACGGCGCGACGATCCGCATCGCTCCCCCGCTGGTGATCAGCAAGGAGGACCTGGACTGGGGGCTGGACCAGCTGCGGGCCGTGCTGAGCTAGCGGCTTCCGGGGCGGGGGCGGGCTGGGGGCGGGTGGCCTGGGCGTGGTGGCGCGGGGGCGGTGGTCCGGGGGCGAAGGCAGGCGGTCAGAGGATGACGTGGGGGAGGAATCGGGCGTACTCGTCCGTGATCAGGCCGGAGGACTCCCTGATGCCGAGTCCCGCCGCCTCGTCCTCCACGACCCATGCGCCGAGCACGACGCGGTTGCCGTCGAAGTCCGGCAGTGGCGCCAACTCCTGGTAGCAGCACGGCTCCTCGCGCGGGGCGGCGGTCGTGCCCGGCTCGTGCACCGTGACGCCGGCGCCCTCCCGGCCCAGCAGCGGCTTGGCGACGTAGCCGCGGTCCCGGGGCAGTTCGCGCGGGCCGTCCAGGTAGGCGGGGAGCAGGTTCGGGTGGCCCGGGTACAGCTCCCACAGGACGGCCAGGAGCGCCTTGTTGGACAGGAGCATCTTCCAGGCCGGTTCGATCCACAGGGTCGAGCCGGTGCCGCCGCCGTTGTCCAGGGTCTCCAGGACGTGCGGCGCGAAGCGGTCCGTGGTCAGCCACTCCCAGGGGTAGAGCTTGAAGCAGGACCGCAGGAAACGGAGCCTCTTGTCCACGAAGCGGCGCGAGAGGCGGTCCCAGCCGATGTCCTCCATGGCGATGGAGTCCGTGGCGAGGCCCGCCTGTTCGGCCGTTTCCCGCAGATAGGCGACCGTCATCAGGTCCTCGCCCAGCTCGTCGGCGGCGGAGTGCGCGAAGTAGAGCGGGCCGCCGGGCGGCAGCAGCGCGGCCTGCCCCCGCCAGGCGTCCACGAGGCGCTCGTGGAGGGAGTTCCACTGGTCGGCGCCGGGGAAGCGCTCCTCCATCCAGAACCACTGCGGGCTCGCGGCCTCCACCAGGGAAGTGGGGGTGTCGGCGTTGTACTCCAGCATCTTCGCCGGGCCCGTGCCGTCGTACCGCAGGTCGAAACGGCCGTAGAGGGACGGGAGTTCGGCCCGGCGGTGCCAGGCCTCGGTGACGGCGGCGGCCACCCGCGGGTCCGTGATGCCGAGGTCGGCGAGGCGGTCGTGCGCCACGATGTGCGCGGCGGCGGCCAGGCACATCGCGTGCAGTTCCTCGACCGCCTCCTCCAGCGCCTCGACCTCGGGCAGCGAGAAGACGTAGTACGCGCTCTCGTCCCAGTAGGGGCGCAGGGTGTCGTCGGGGTAGCGGGTCAGGGGGTAGATCAGTCCCTGGTCCTCGACGGTCCGCTGCCAGTCGGGGCGGGGGGTGATCGTGCGGCGTTCCATGGCGTACGCGTCTCGTTCCGGCCGCGGTCAGCCGCCGCCGCTGCCGCCGTCGCCCGAGCAGCCGAAGCCGTCCCGGTCCACGGCCTCGCTGCGGCTGAACGTGCCGTCGTCGGCGTAACGGCCGTCGACGTCGGCGTCGTAGTACCAGGCGGCGTCCGTGCGGCCCGACGTCCTGCCGCCGTGCGAGCCGGTGCCCGTCTTGCGGCCCTTGCCCGCGGAGGAGCCCTGGGAGCCGGTCTTGCAGTTCTTGTCGGCGACGATCCGGTAACCCCGGAAGCCGTCGTAGCTGTCCCGGTCCACGCAGCGCCGGTCCGGGTCCGAGCCGCAGGAGGTGAGGGTCGCCGCGAGGACGCCCATGCCGCCGAGCACGACGGTGCTGGAGCGGAGGCGCCGGGGCTTTTTGCGGGCCGCCTGGGCCTCGGTCCCGGTTTGGGCCCCGGTTCCGGGTTGGACCTCGGTCCCGGGTTGGACCTCGGTCCCGGTTTGGGCCTGGGCTTGGGCTCCGGTAGGTGCCTGGGCTCTGGTGGGTGCCTGGGCTTGGGGCTGCGTCTCTGTTTCGGGTGACGTTTTTGTCGGCTGCTGTATTCGCGCCATCCGTGCAGCGCCTCCCCCGTCGGTGCGTGTGATAGGCGGTCAGCCTAGTGGCCCGCCCGGCCGTCGCCCCTCGGGTCTGCCCCGACTTGCCGTCGTCTACAGTCACTTCGTGTCTCTTGGGATGTTTTGCGCACTCGGCTCAGCGGTCTGCTTCGGTACGGCCTCGGTTCTCCAGGCGGTCGCCACCCGTGCCACCGCGCCCGGCACCGGCTCCGGCGTCGACCCGGCGCTGCTGATGCGCGCCCTGCGCCAGTGGCGCTACCTCGCGGGCCTCGCGCTCGACGGGCTCGGCTTCCTGCTGCAGATCGTGGCCCTGCGGTCCATCCCCATCTACGCGGTGGGCGCGGCGCTCGCCGCGAGCCTCGCCGTCACCGCGGTGGTCGCCGCCCGGCTGCTGCGGGTGCGGCTCAGCGGCGCCGAGTGGGGTGCCGTCGCCGTGGTCTGCGCGGGGCTCGCGATGCTCGGGCTCGCCTCCGGGGACGAGGGGGAGCACGGCGGTTCCACCACCCTGCGGTACGTGATGCTCGGCGTCGCGGTGGCCGTGCCCGCGCTCGGAGCGGTGGCCGGGCGGCTGCCCGACCGGGGGCGGGCCCTGGCGCTGGGGCTCGGCGCGGGGTGCGGTTTCGGGGTGGTCGAGGTGACCGTACGGCTCGTGGACTCCGTCCGGCCCGGGGCGCTGCTGGCCAACCCCGCGACGTACGCCCTGCTGGTGGGGGGTGGGGCGGCCTTCCTGCTGCTGACGTCGGCGTTGCAGCGGGGGTCGGTGACGGCCGCCACCGCCGGGCTGGTGATCGGGGAGACGATCGGGCCCGCGCTGGTGGGCGTGGTGTGGCTGGGTGACCGCACCAGGGAAGGGCTGGGGTGGCTGGCGGTCCTGGGGTTCGCGGTGGCGGTCGCCGGGGCGTTGGCGCTGGCGCGGTTTGGCGAGGCGGGGGTTGCGGATGTTGCGGCGGGCGCGGGGGCGGGGCGGTGACTGGCGGGGGCCTCGCCGTTCCCGTGCCGGGGGCTTGGCTGTTGGTGGGGGTGGCTTGACTGGGGAGGGGTGTTCTTCTGCGGGAGCGTTGTGGTTGCTCGCGCCGTTCCCCGCGCCCCTTTTCCTGGGTTTCGCCGGGGGGCCGTCGTGTTCCTCGGCCCTTGGCGCGTCCGCTCGGCGCGGAAGTGTTCCTGCTGCGGGAGCATTGTGGTTGCTCGCGCCGTTCCCCGCGCCCCTTTCCCGGGGTTTCGCCCGGGCCCCGTCATGTTCTCCCGGCCGTTGGCGTGGGGTGCCTGGGCCGGGTCGTGTCGGTTCTCGTGTCCCTTTTCCGGGGGGCGCCGGGGGTTAGGGGAGGGTTCGGCATAGGGAGGTCAGGGCGGCCGGCCAGGCGTGGTCCGGGGGGGTTCCGTAGCCGACCACCAGGGCGTCCCGGGAGGGCGCCGTCGCCAGGGGGTGGCGGAAGCGGGAGAGGCCCTGGACCGCCAGGCGCTCCCAGTTGGCGGCCTGGACGACGGACTGCTCCGTGCCCGGGGGGAGTTCGATGACCGCGTGCAGGCCCGCCGCGATGCCCGTGGCACGGGTCTCCGGCGCGTGTTCGGCGAGGGCGGCCACCAGGCGGTCCCGGCGGCGCCGGTACCGCAGCCGCGCGCCCCGCACATGACGGTCGTACGCCCCGGAGGTCAGGAACTCCGCGAGCGTCAGCTGGTCGAGCGTGCCGCAGGACCACCCGGCGGCGTCCTTCTCGCCGAGGACCTCGTCGCGCAGCCCGGACGGCAGCACCATCCAGCCGAGGCGCAGCCCGGGCGCCAGGGACTTGCTGGCCGTGCCGAGGTAGACCACGTGCTCGGGGTCGAGGCCCTGGAGCGCGCCCACGGACTGGCGGTCGTAGCGGAACTCCCCGTCGTAGTCGTCCTCCAGGATCAGCCCGCCCTCGCGCCGCGCCCACTCGACGGCCGCCGCCCGCCGGTCGGGGTGCAGCGGTACGCCCATCGGGAACTGGTGCGCGGGCGTGAGCAGCACCGCCTTCGCGGCGCCCACGCCGAGCCCGGCCGTGTCCGTGCCGAGGCCGTCGAAGCCGAGCGGCGCGGTCCGCAGGCCCGCGCGGTGCAGCAGGTGCCAGTGGATGTCCAGGCCGTACGACTCCACGGTGACCTCCCGCAGCCCGCGCCGGCGCAGCACCCGGCCGAGGATCGACAGGCCGTGCACGAACCCGGCGGTGATGACGACGCGGTCGGGGTCGGCGCGCACGCCGCGCGCCCGAGCGAGGTAGCCGGCCAGGGCCTCGCGCAGTTCGACGCGGCCGCGCGGATCGCCGTACCCGAACGCCTCGTTGGGCGCCGCCGCCAGCGCGCGCCGGGCCGCCTTGAGCCACTCGGCGCGCGGGAAGGAGGCGAGGTCGGGGGTGCCGGGGCTGAGGTCGTACGTCGGCGCGCCCGCCGGCCTGCGGGCCGGGGCGGGCCGCACCGGCGGCGCGACCGGGCGTTCGGCGACCCGCGTCCCCGACCCCTGACGGGCGGTGAGCCAGCCCTCGGCGACGAGGTCCCCGTACGCGTCGGCGACGGTGTTGCGCGCGACGCCGAGGTCGACGGCGAGGGACCGGGAGGAGGGCAGCCGGGTGCCGGGGGCGAGCCGGCCGCCGCGCACGGCCTCGCGCAGGGCGTCGGTCAGGCCCTTGCGGACGCCGTGGCGCGTGGCGTCGCCGCCCGTTTCCAGATGCAGGTCGACGCCCAGAGTGGCCCACGATTCTCCCATGGAAATGGACCATACCGGTGGGCTACCGCGACCGTAGGGTCGGGGCATGACGACGAACGAGGACACCGCCCGGAACACCGCGGAGAGCACCGCCGCCAAGGAGTACGGCCACGAGCACAGCCCCCGCCTCGCCTGGGCCCAGCACGCCCCCGAGGTGTTCAAGGCCATGATCAAGCTCGACGCGGCGGCCCGTAAGGGCCTCGACCCGGTGATCTTCGAGCTGGTGAAGATCCGCGCCTCGCAGATCAACCGCTGCGCGCTCTGCCTGGACATGCACACCAAGGACGCGCTCGCGGCCGGCGAGAGCGTCGAGCGGATCGTCCAGCTCAGCGCCTGGGAGGAGTCGCGGCACTTCTACACGGCCAAGGAGGTCGCCGCGATCGAGCTGACCGAGGCGATCACCGTGCTCACCGACGGCTTCGTGCCCGACGAGGTCTACGAGAGGGCCGCGGCGCACTTCGACGAGGCGGAGCTGACGCAGCTCATCGCCGCGATCACGGTGATCAACGCGTGGAACCGCTTCGGCGTCGCCACCCGCCAGGTGCCGGGTCACTACAAGGCCGGTGACCACAAGTGACGCCGCGTACCGCCCAGTTGGACAAGCGGGTCGCCGGCGCCCTGAGCGAGTTGAGCGCCGCAGCCAAGCGCGGCCTCGGCGACCCGGTGCTCGCGGAGCTGGTCATGGTGCGGGCCTCGCAGATCAACGCGTGCGCGTTCTGTCTGGACATGCACGTGGAGATCGCCCTGAAGAACGGTGAGACGCCCAAGCGCCTCGCCCTGCTGAACGCCTGGGAGGAGGCCGGGGAGCTGTTCGGCGAGCGCGAGCGCGCGGCCCTCGCGCTGACGGAGGCCGTCACCCTCCTCACCGACCGGTTCGTGCCGGACGAGGTCTACGAGAGGGCCGCGGCGCACTTCGACGAGTCCGCGCTGGCCCATCTCATCGGCCTGATCACCGCCATCAACAGCTGGAACCGGCTGATGGTGAGCCGCCGTGTCGAGCCCGGCGGGTACGCCCCGTGAGCGCCCCGAGCCCCGGACACGCCCCGGGCCCCGCGAGCCCCGTCGACACGCTGCGCGCGCTGCACCACGGGCGGTCGCCCGGCGACCCGCTGGTCCTGCCGGGCCCCTGGGACGCGGTGAGCGCCCGGACCCTCGAGGAGGCGGGCAGCCCGGCGCTGGCCACGCCCAGCGCGGGGATCGCGCTGTCGCTGGGGTACGAGGACGGGCAGGTGCCGCCCGGGGAGATGTTCGCGGCGATCGCCCGTATCACCCGGTCCGTCTCCGTGCCCGTGAGCGCGGACGTGGAGGGCGGCTACGGCCTCGCGCCGAAGGAGCTGGTCGAACGGCTCCTGGCGGCCGGGGCGGTCGGCTGCAACCTGGAGGACTCCGTGGGCGGCGCGGGTGCGGGCCCGGCGACTGCTCTCAGGGACCCCGCCGCGCAGGCCGACTTCCTCGCGGAGGTGCGGGCGGCGGCGGGCGACCGCCTGTTCGTCAACGCGCGCGTGGACACGTTCCTCAGGGGCGAGCCGGACCCCGAGGCCGCGATCGCGCGGGCCCGCCTGTACGTGGCGGCGGGCGCGGACTGCGTGTACCCGATCCTGGCGCCGCCGCAGACGATTCCCGCGCTGCGGGAGGGCATCGAGGGCCCGCTCAACGTCCTCGCCCGCCCGGACGGCCCGTCCCCGCGCGAGCTGGGCCACCTGGGCGCGACGCGCGTCACGTTCGGACCGGGCCTGCTGCACAAGGCGATGCGGGCACTGGCGGAGCCGATCGGACAGTAACGGGTGAGTGGGTGGGAGACATCCGCCGCGAAGCGGCGGACCAGTCCCCCGCCCACCCCCGGAGGGTCACTTCGGGAGCCAGCCCCGCCACGTGTCCTCGTGCTCGTCGACCCACGCCTTCGCCGCGTCCTCGGGCGACATCTTCTTGTCGGCGATCATCAGGGAGACCTCGTTCTGGTCCTCCTCCGACCACCTGAAGTTCTTCAGGAACTTCGCCGCGTCGCCGCCGCTCTTCGCGAAGTCCGCGTTGAGGTACTTCTGGAGCGGCGTATGCGGATAGGCGCACTTGATCTTCGCCGGGTCGGCGTCGCAGCCCTCCTTGTACGCGGGCAGCTTCACCTCCGTCATCGGCACCTTCTCGAACAGCCACTGCGGCTTGTACCAGTAGGTGAGGAACGGCTTCTTCTGCTTGGCGAACTGCTCGATCTGGGTGATCTGCGCCGCCTCGGAGCCCGCGAAGACGACCTGGTAGTCCAGGTCCAGGTTCTCCACGAGGGCCTTGTCGTTCGTCACGTACGACGGGGAGCCGTCCATGAGCTGGCCCTTGTTGCCGCTCTCGGAGGTGCGGAGCCGGTCGGCGTACTTGTCGAGGTTCTTCCAGTGCGTGACGTCCGGGTGCTGCTTGGCGAAGTACGTCGGGACGTACCAGCCGATGTGTCCGGTCACGCCGACCTCGCCGCCGGGGACGATCGTCTTCTTGTCGTTGACGTAACGCTGTTCCTGCTCGGGGTGGCCCCAGTCCTCCATGATCGCGTCGACGCGGCCCTGGCTGAGGGCGTCCCAGGCGGGGACCTCGTCGATCTGGACCTTGTCGACGCGGTAGCCCAGCTTGTTCTTGAGCAGGTACTCGGCGACGGCGACGTCGGCCTGCGCGCCGACCCAGGACTGGACCGAGAGGGTCACGGTCCTGGCCCCGGCGGCGTTCGCGTAGGGCGACGACTGCTGGGTCATGTCGGCGGCGCCGCAGCCGGTCAGGGCGAGCAGCGCCGCACCGGCGGTCGCCGCGCTCAGTGCACGCGTACGTACGCGCATGTCACGCTCCCTTCTTGGCGCGGCGGGTCGTCGGCTGGGTTACGCGGTCGAGCATGAGGCCGAGGCAGACGATGGCCACACCGGCCACCAGGCCCGTCGCCAGGTCGCCCTGGGCGATGCCGAACACCACGTCGTAGCCGAGCGAGCCGCCGCCGACCAGGCCGCCGATGACGACGACGGCGAGGACCAGGACGACGCCCTGGTTGAGGGCGAGCAGCAGCGCCGGGCGGGCCAGCGGCAGCTGGACCTGGAACAGCTGCTGGCGGCCGGTGGCGCCGAGCGAGCGGGAGGACTCCATGGCGGCGGCGTCCACCTGGCGCAGCCCCTGGGTGGTGATGCGCACGACGGCCGGCAGCGCGTAGACGACGGCCGCGGCGACGGCGGGGGCGCGGCCGACGCCGAAGAGCGCGACGACCGGGATCAGATAGACGAACTGCGGCATGGTCTGGAAGATGTCGAGCACCGGGCGGAGCAGGCGTTCCAGGCGCTCGCTGCGGGAGGCCGCGACGCCGATCGCGAAGCCGAGGACGAGGGTCACGGCGACACCGGCGAGGACCTGCGAGAGCGTGTCGAGGGACTTGTTCCACACGCCGAGCACCCCGATCGCGCCCATGGCGGCGACGGCGGTGAGGGCGGTCTGCCAGGTGCCGATCACCCAGGCGAGGGCGGCGACGATCAGCAGCACCGACCACCAGGGCAGGCCCTGGAGGCCGTCGCGGACGGGGTCGAGGATCCAGGTGGTGAAGTGCCCGGCCCAGTCGGCGGTGCCGCCGACGACGGGCACGTCGGTGTAGAGGTGGTCGACCATCCAGTCCTTGGCGGTGTTGACCGTCGGGGCGATGTTGACGACCCAGCTCGTCGGCCAGTCGACGCGGTCCGCGAAGCGGGCGGCGAGCGCGGCGAGGAGCGTCACGGCGCCCGCGAGGGCCCAGCCCCGCCCGCCGCGCAGCGCGGAGGTGTCCTCGCCGTGGGCGCCCAGCCGCTCGCCGGCCGCGCCCGTGACGCGGTCCAGGACGACGGCGAGCAGCACGATCGGGATGCCGGCGGCGAGCGCCTGGCCGACGTCGACGGAGGACAGCGCCTGGTAGACGCGGTCGCCGAGGCCGCCCGCGCCGATCACGGAGGCGATGACGGCCATGGAGAGCGCCATCATGATCGTCTGGTTGACGCCGAGCAGGAGTTCCTTGCGGGCCAGCGGCAGCCGCGCGGAGAACAGGCGCTGGCGGCCGGTCGCACCGAGCGAGGTCACCGCCTCCATCACGCCGCCGTCGGCGCCGCGCAGGCCGAGCGCGGTGAGGCGGGCCATGGGCGGGGCCGCGTAGACGACGGTGGCGATGACGGCCGCCGGGACGCCCATGCCGAAGACGAGGGCGAACGGCAGCAGGTAGGCGAAGGCGGGCAGCACCTGCATGGTGTCGAGCACGGGCCGCAGGATGCGGAAGACGCGGTCGCTGAGGCCGCCCGCGAGGCCGAGCAGCAGGCCGAGGACGACCGAGGCGAGGACCGCCACGACCATCAGGGCGAGCGTCTGCATGGTCGGCACCCACATGCCGAGCAGCCCGCACAGGGCGAACGCGGCGGAGGCGGTGACGGCGAGCCGCACGCCCGCCACGCGCCAGGCGACGAGCCCGGCGGCGGCGGTCACGCCGGCCCAGCCGGCGGCGAGCAGGACGAGGTAGACGCCGCGCACGGACAGCACGATGGCGTTGCTGACGTGCCCGAAGAAGTAGAGGAACAGCGGGTGGCTGTCGCGGTTGTCGATGATCCAGTCGCTGGCCTTGCCCAGCGGCTCGGTCAGGTCGACGGTCAGGGCGTTCGGCCAGGCGCCGGAGGCCCACTTGGCGTCGAGGATCGAACCGTAGAACACGAGTGCCGCCGCGGCGACGGCGAGCAGCAGGAGCTTGCCGACGGCGCGGTGGCGCAGGAGCGCGCCGATTCCGGTGTCCCTGTCCCGCACGGGAGTCGAGGCGGTGGCGGTGGCCATCAGGCGACCACCTCGCCCGTGCCGGGGGCGGTTGGCGCGGGGGCCGTTCCGGCGATGGCCGGTGTGGCGGCCGGCGCGGGGGCGGCGACGCCCGCGACGACGCCGAGCAGGCCCGCGTGGTCGACCACGCCGAGGCACCGCTTGCCGTCCATCACGCGCACAGGGAAGCCGGTGCGGGCGACGGCCTCGATGGCCTCGGAGATCTTGGCCTCGGGGGCGAGGGCGGCGCCGCGGCTCTCGTCCTCGCCGGTGGCGGGCCGCATGGCGCTGCGCACGCTCATCACGTCGGCGCGCGCCACGTCGCGGACGAAGTCGCGGACGTAGTCGTCGGCCGGGGAGCCGACGATCTCCTCGGGGGTGCCGCACTGCACGACGCGGCCGTCGCGCATGAGGGCGATGCGGTCGCCCAGCTTGAGGGCCTCGCTGAGGTCGTGGGTGATGAAGACCATCGTGCGGCCCTCTTCACGGTGCAGGCGCACGACCTCTTCCTGCATGTCGCGGCGGATCAGCGGGTCGAGGGCGCTGAACGGCTCGTCGAACAGCAGGACTTCGGGGTCGACGGCGAGGGCGCGGGCCAGGCCCACGCGCTGCTGCTGGCCGCCGGAGAGCTGGCCGGGCTTGCGCTGCTCAAGGCCCTCCAGGCCGACCTTCGCGACGACTTCGAGGGCCTTCGCGCGGCGCTCGGCCTTGCCGACGCCCTGGACCTCCAGGCCGTAGGCGACGTTGTCGAGGACCGAGCGGTGCGGCAGCAGGCCGAAGTGCTGGAAGACCATGGCGGCGCGGTGGCGGCGCAGTTCGCGCAGCCGGGCCCGGTCCATGGCCAGGACGTCCTCGCCGTCGATGGAGACGGCGCCGGAGGTCGGCTCGATGAGCCGGGTCAGACAGCGGACGAGGGTGGACTTGCCGGAGCCCGACAGGCCCATGACGACGAAGACCTCGCCCTTGTTGACCTCGAAGGACACATCCCGCACGGCGGCCGTGCAGCCGGTCCGCTCCCGCAGTTCGGCGGGGCTCAGGCCGTGCAGGGAGGTGTCTTCCGGTATTCGTTCGGCGCGCGGGCCGAAGACCTTCCAGAGGTTCTTGACGGCGAACACGGGCCCTTCGGCGGGCGTCGTGGTCTCGGTCTCGTTCGTCATGGTGGCTTCGCTCATCGGCCGTCACCACCCAGCATCTCGGCACATTTCTCCCCGACCATGAGCACTCCGATCATCGGGTTCACGGCGGGCATCGTCGGGAAGACGGATGCGTCCGCGATACGGATTCCTGCCATGCCCCGGATCTTCAGTTCCGGGTCGACCACGGCGAGTTCATCACCGGAAGCGCCCATTCGGCAGGTGCCGGCCGGGTGGTACACGGTGTGGGCCGCCTTGCGCACCAGTTCGCCGATCTCGGCGTCGTCGGTGACCTCGGGGCCGGGGAAGACCTCGCGCTTGAGCCACTTCTTGAACGGTTCGGTCCGCGCGACCTCGCGCGCCAGCTTGATGCCGTCCACGAGGGTCCGCCCGTCGTAGTCGTCCTCGTCCTCGAAGTACCTGAAGTCGAGCGCGGGCTTGACCTCGGGGTCGGCGGAGGTGAGGTAGAGGCGGCCGCGGGCGCGGGACTTGGGGATGTTCGGCGTCATCGACACGCCGTGCTCGGGACGTTCGTAGCCGAGGCGCTCGGGGTTGTCCGTGAAGGGGATCTGGTAGAAGTGGAACATCAGGTCCGGGCCCTTGTGGTCCGGGTCCCGCTTCACGAACAGACCGGCGTCGGAGTCCATCGCGGAGTTGCCCGGGATCGGCCCGTCGGTCTCCCAGACGATGACCGACTCGGGGTGGTCGATGAGGTTCTCGCCGACGCCCGGCAGGTCGTGGACGACCGGGATGCCGAGCGCTTCGAGGTCCTTTTTCGGGCCGATGCCCGAGTGCATGAGCAGCCGGGGCGTGTCGATGGCGCCGGCGCAGACCAGCACCTCGCGGCGGGCGGTGAGCAGCGACTCCCCGCCGTCCTTGGCGCGGATGTGGACGCCGCGCGCCCGCTTGCCGTCCAGCTCCAGCCTGGTGGCCCAGGTCTCCAGGAACAGGTGGAGGTTCGGGCGGTCGCCGGCCTCCATGTGGGGGTGGAGGTAGGCGACCGACGCGGAGGAGCGCTTGTTGTTCTCCGGGTGGTAGGCGAGGTCGAAGAAGCCGACGCCCTCGTCGAAGGGCTTGTCGTTGAAGCCGACGACCTCGGGGACGCCGAGCGCGCTCTGCACGGCCTCGACCCAGTCGGTGGCGATCTGGTTCTGGTCCTTCTTGGCGACGCGCACGATGTTGTTGCGCAGCTTGCCGAAGTAGGGGTCCATGGCCTTGGCGTTCCAGCCGGTGGCCCCGGCCTCCTCCCACTCGTCCCAGTCGGACGGCAGCGGCTTGAAGGAGATCAGGGTGTTGTGCGACGAGCAGCCGCCGAGGACCTTGGCGCGGCTGTGCAGGATGTGGGAGTTGCCGCGGGGCTGCTCCGTGGTCGTGTAGCCGTAGTCGAGGTCGCCGCCGAGCAGACCGAGCCAGCGGCGGAGCGTCAGGACGTCCTCGCGGTCGATGTCGCTGGGGCCGCCCTCGATGACGGCGACGGTGACGTCCGGGTTCTCCGTGAGCCGGGAGGCGATCACCGATCCTGCGGTGCCGCCGCCGACGATGACGTAGTCGAACTCGGTTGCGGACGGGGGGTTTTCGGCCATGGGGTGGCTGCTCCTCTTCCTGCGAGGCCGTGCAAGGTGCTTGCGCGTGATCGGGTGCTAGCCCGCGAACCAGCGGACGGGGCGCGGTGCCAGGTTCTGGTAGACGTGCTTGGACTCGCGGTACTCGGCCAGGCCCGCGGGACCGAGTTCGCGCCCGACGCCGCTCTTGCCGAAGCCGCCCCACTCCGCCTGCGGCAGGTAGGGGTGGAAGTCGTTGATCCAGATGGTGCCGTGGCGCATCCGGCGGGCCATGCGGCGGCCGCGGCCCGGGTCGCTGGTCCACACGCCGCCCGCGAGGCCGTACTCGGTGTCGTTGGCGAGCGCGACGGCCTCGTCCTCGGTGGTGAAGGTCTCGACGGTCAGGACGGGCCCGAAGACCTCTTCCCGTACGACCTTCATCTCGCGGTGGCACTGGTCGAGCACGGTCGGCTCGTAGAAGTAGCCGGTGGCGGGCCTGATGTCGCTCGGCTCGGGGCGCTTGCCGCCGCAGCGCAGCACCGCGCCCTCCTCCAGGGCCGAGGCGACGTACCTCTCGGTCTTCTCGCGCTGCTCCCGCGAGACGAGGGGGCCGCACTCGACGCCGTCCTCGGTGCCGCGGCCGAGCCTGATCTTCTCGGCGCGGCGCGCCAGCTCGGTCACGAAGCGCTCGCGGACGGACTCCTCGATGATCAGGCGGCCGCCGGCGGAGCAGACCTGCCCGCTGTGGATGAAGGCGGCGTTGAGCGCCTGGTCGACGGCGGTGTCGAAGCCCTCTTCGGTGGCGCAGGCGTCGGCGAAGACGACGTTCGGGTTCTTGCCGCCGAGTTCCAGGGCGACCTTCTTCACGCCGAGCGCGGCGGCCTGGGCGACCTTGGTGCCGGAGAGGAGTCCGCCGGTGAAGGAGACCAGGTCGACGTCGGGGTGGTCGGCGAGGCGGGCGCCGACGGTGTGGCCGGGGCCGGTCACGAGGTTGGCGACACCGGCGGGCAGCCCGGCCTCGACCAGCAGCTCGATGAGCACGACGGTCGTCAGCGGGGTGATCTCGCTGGGCTTGACGACGAAGGTGTTGCCCGCCGCGAGGGCGGGGGCGATCTTCCAGCTGGCCTGGAGCAGCGGGTAGTTCCAGGGCGTGATCATCGAGCAGACGCCGACGGGCTCGTGCACGACGACGCTGTGGATGTCGTCGCTGCCCGCGTCCACGACGCGTCCGGGGCCCTCGCCGATGACCAGGTCGGCGAAGTAGCGGAAGGCGTCGGCGACGCAGTCCACGTCGACGCGGCCCTCTTCGAGGGTCTTGCCGGCGTCCCGGCTCTCCAGGAGGCCGATCTTCTCGCGGTCGCGTACGAGCAGGTCGGCGACGCGGCGCAGCAGCGCGGCGCGCTCGGCGACGGGTGTGGTGGGCCAGGGTCCCTCGTCGAAGGCCTTGCGGGCGGCGGCGATGGCGGCGTCCGCGTCCTGCGTGGAGCCCTCGGCGATCACGGCGAACGGCTTGCCGTCCGCCGGGTCGAGGATCTCGCGGGTGGCGCCGGAAGCGGCGCTCAGCCACTCCCCGCCCACGTGAATGGTCTGTTGTGCGGACACGTCCCGTTCGCCTTCCGTTCCCGTCAAATGTCGTCACTCGCGGTAGCCAGGCGCACCTGCCCCCCTGCGGGGAAACCATGCCTACGAATGGCTGAAAGTGCGCCGTGTCACTGTGCGGCGGTCTCGACCGGGTCGTCCGCCAAGTCCGGCTCGTCCTGCGCGGTGAGCCCGGCGATCCACAGCGGCATCAGGCCACGGCCGCCCAGCGCCGCTCGCCCACGACGGAGCCGAGCCAGACCAGGACGCCCGCGCCGGTGGTCATCACTGCTTCCTCCCGTAGACCTGATCCGTGAGCGGGAATGAGTACGTGGGCCATAGGGGCTGCCGGTAGGGGCTGCTCGCCGCCGCTCTCAGGCGAGCAGTTCCCGCGCGCACTCCCGTAGCCACGCGTGCGCCGGGTCGGCGTCGTGCCGGGGGTGCCAGGCCATGCCGAGCGGCAGCGGCGGCAGGTCCAGGGGGATCTCGAAGGTGACCAGGCCCAGGGTGTCCGTCAGGGGGCGGGCCCAGGAGGTGACGAGGCCGACCAGGTCCGTGCGCAGCAGCATGAAGGCCGACGCGGCGAACGTCCCCACGCTGCCCACCACCCGCCTGCTCAGGCCCAGTTCGGCGAGCGCGGCGTCCAGCGGCCCGCTCAGACGGCCCCGCCGCGAGACGATGACGTGGTCGGCCGCCGCGAAGCGGCGCACCGTCATCCTGCCGTCCAACAGGGGGTGTCCGGGGCGTACGAGGCCGAGCATCCGGTCGTCGCGGAAGTGCTCCACCCGCACCTCGGGCGCGGTCGCGCCGATCACGCCGAGCTCCAGGTCGGCGGTGCCCTGGCGCAGCAGCGGCGCGTCCTCGTGGCTCTCGCCGAGGAAGCGGAGCCGGACGCCCGGCGCCTCCCGCGCGGCGCGGGCGAAGAGCGCGGGGCCGTAGGCGCCGGTGAGCGCGTCGTTGGCGAGGATCGTCAGGGTGCGGGAGACCGTGCGCAGATCGACGGCGCCGGGCCCGGCGAAGAGCGCGCGGGCCCGCTCGACCACGGCGCCGACCTCGGCCTGGACGGCAAGCGCGTGGGGTGTCGGCACCATCCGCCGCCCGGCGCGCACGAGCACGGGGTCACCGAGCGCCTTGCGGATGCGCCCGAGCGTGCGGCTCATCGCGGGCTCGGACAGATGCAGCCGGCGGGCGGCGCCGGACACGCTCTGCTCGTCGAGCAGGACGTCGAGGGCGAGCAGCAGGTTCAGGTCGAGACCCGCCCCGCCGCCGGCCCCGCCGCTGGATTGCGTCACACGCATACACCCCTTGCGAAAGTTGCACTGGAAAGCAAGTCGGGGCCGAGCCTACGGTGGCAGCACATCCCACCCCACCACGCTCCCCGGGAGGAGCCTTGCTCTCGCCTGCCCGCACCCCGACCCGACCCCCCGCCCAGGACGCGCCGCCGCACCTGAGACGCTCGACCCTGCTGGCCCTGTGCGCCTGCGTGCTCGTCGCCCAGGGCATGGTCGCCGCCATCAACCTCCTTGTCCCCCAGCTGACTTCGTCCTCGCTGCACCTGTCGTCCAGCGGACTGCTGTGGACGGTCGACGCGTACGTCCTCGTCTTCGCGGGGCTCCTCATCCCGGCCGGCGCGCTCGGTGACCGGTACGGCCGCAAGGGCGCGCTGCTGTGCGGGCTCGGTCTTTTCGCCGCCGGGGCCGTGGTCAGCGCGCTCGCCGCCGCGCCGGCCGTGCTGATCGCGGGGCGCGCGGTGTCGGGGGCGGGCGCCGCGCTGATCATGCCCGCGACCATGTCGATCCTGATGCGGGTCGCGCCGCCCGAGGACCGGCCGCGCGCCCTCGCGTCCTGGACCCTCGCGGCGGGCCTCGGCGGGCTCACCGGCAACCTCGGCGGCGGGCTGATCGGCCAGTACCTGTCCTGGCGCGCGCTGTTCTGGGCGGTGGTGCCGCTCGCCGCGCTGCTCGCCCTGGCCGTCGCCCGCGTGACGCCGCGCACGGACAAGGCGGCCGAGGCGCCCGCCCTGGACCCGCTGGGCACCCTCCTGCTGACGGGCGGCCTGTTCGCCCTGCTCTTCGGCATCATCGAGAGCCCGCTGTACGGCTGGACGGCCGCCCGCATCCTGGCCGCCTTCGCGGCCGGCACCGCTCTTCTCGCCCTGTTCGCCGCGCACGCCCTGCGCTCGCGGGCCCCGCTCTTCGACCCCCGCGTCTTCGCCTCGCGGCGGCTGCGCGCGGCGGCGCTCGGCACCGCCGCGAGCTTCTTCGGCCTCTTCTCGCTCTTCTACGTCAACTCCCAGTACCTGCAGTACGAGAAGGGGTACGGCGCCGCCCGCGCGGGCCTCGCCATCATCCCGCTCACCCTCGGCATGACGCTGGTCCCCCGGCTCGCCGCGCGCTGGTCGGGCCGGCCGCGGCCGGTGGCGGGCGGCGGGCTGCTCCTGATCGGCCTGGGCCTGCTCGGCACGTCCACGGCGGGGGCGTCGACCCCGTACGCGGTGTACGCCTGCTGGCTGCTGGTCATCTCGACGGGCACCGGCCTGTGCATGCCGGTCCTGACGCTCGGCGTCGTCACCTCGCTCCCGCCGCGGCAGGCGGGCCTCGGTTCGGGGCTCAGCACCTCGGCGCGCGAGGTGGGCGCCGCGCTCGGCGTGGCCGTCACCGGCACCACGCTGGCCTCGCACGCCTCGGCCGGCTTCGCGGACGGCATGGCGACGGCGCTGCGCGTGGTGGCCCTGATGGTGGTCGCCGCCGCGGCGGCGGTCACGTACGGGTACGGCAAGGAGCGGACCGCCCGCACGTGACGGCGCCTGAACACGAAACCGCCCCCGGCGGCCGCTCGTCGCGGCTGCCGGGGGCGGCGCAGGCCCTGTCCGGGGAGGGGGAAGCGGCTCAGATGAGGCCGAGACCGCGCACGGCCTCGCGCTCCTCTTCCAGCTCCTTGACGGAGGCGTCGATGCGGGCGCGGGAGAACTCGTTGATCTCCAGGCCCTGGACGATCTCGTACGCGCCGTCCTTGGTGGTGACGGGGAAGGAGGAGATGAGCCCCTCCGGAACGCCGTAGGAACCGTCCGACGGGATGCCCATCGAGGTCCAGTCGCCGGCGGCCGTGCCGTTGACCCAGGTGTGGACGTGGTCGATGGCGGCGTTGGCGGCGGAGGCGGCCGAGGACGCGCCACGGGCCTCGATGATCGCGGCGCCGCGCTTGGCGACGGTCGGGATGAACTCGTCCGCGAGCCAGGACTGGTCGCCCACGACGTCGGCGGCGTTCTTGCCGGCGATCTCCGCGTGGAAGATGTCCGGGTACTGGGTGGCCGAGTGGTTGCCCCAGATGGTGAGCCGCTTGATGTCGGAGACCGACGAGCCGGTCTTCTTCGCCAGCTGCGACAGCGCGCGGTTGTGGTCCAGACGGGTCATCGCGGTGAAGCGCTCCGCCGGTACGTCCGGGGCGGCGGCCTGCGCGATGAGCGCGTTGGTGTTGGCCGGGTTGCCGACGACGAGCACCTTGATGTCGTCGGCGGCGTGGTCGTTGATGGCCTTGCCCTGCGGCTTGAAGATGCCGCCGTTGGCCTCCAGGAGGTCACCGCGCTCCATGCCCTTGGTGCGGGGGCGGGCGCCGACGAGGAGGGCGACGTTGGCGCCGTCGAAGGCGACGTTCGGGTCGTCGCTGATCTCGATGGAGTTCAGCAGCGGGAAGGCGCAGTCGTCGAGCTCCATGGCGGTGCCCTCGGCGGCCTTCAGCGCCGGCGTGATCTCAAGAAGGCGCAGGTTGACCGGCACGTCAGCGCCGAGCAGGTGGCCGGAGGCGATGCGGAAGAGCAGCGCGTAGCCGATCTGGCCGGCCGCGCCGGTGACGGTGACATTCACGGGAGTGCGGGTCATGGCGATCTCCGTAAGACAGCTGGCGGTGGGGGTCCCTGATCCTCGTACTGATGTACCGGATGTACTGGTGTACCGGATCCCCGATTTCCTGGATCCCCGCCGACGCCACGCCGAGTCTTCGATCGCCTCTCGATGATCGATCTCTTGGCATCAAGAGAGATCCGCCCGTCAGGCTATCGCGCCCCGGACCGGCCCGGCCCCCGGGTCCGTGTGGCCCCGCCCACAGCTTGCGCCGACCGGGGGGAAAGGGCCGGCGCCAGCTGGGGGGGAAGGGGGGCGGCCGCCATCCGGGGGGGGAGGACGGCGGCCGCCGTGGGGGTGTTGGCCACTCCCGTGGGGGTACGGTCCGCTTGCCCCGCCTCCCCGGTCTCATGCACTTCTTTCCTCAACTTTCTTCGGCCCCGCGTGTTCCTCGCGGTTCCCGCGCTACGCCGGCCGTCCGCCCGGCCGCTCGCGACGCCTACTCCGTGCAGCCCCGCTGCCCCGACACCAGCACCGCGCACGCCTTCGCGGCGCCCTGCGTCCTGGCCGCCACCATCGGCGTATACGCGTCGAAGTCCTCGTCCACCGTCCCCGTCCGCCCGGCCGCCGCGCCCCCGCCCGGCCCCTTGACGGTGACCTCGTCCCCCGGTGTCGCCCGGGTGATCCGCGCCCACGCCGCCCGGCACGTCTTGCTGTAGCGCACCTCGATCAACGTGCCGCCGACCGTCGCCCGCGAGGCCGTCCTCGCCCGCTCACCGCCGCACCCCATGGCCTCGGGGTCCTTGCCCGCGCAGTCCCCGCCCCGGCACTCGACCCCCGCCGGAAGCTTCCCGTCACCGGTGCTCGGCGCCGCGGACGGCTTGCGCTCGCCGGTGGTGCCGCCCTTGCCGCCGAAGTCGAAGCCGACGTCGGTGAGGAAGGCCGCGGCGGTCATGACGACGAGCGCGCCGAGAACTCCCGCGAGGAACATGACGAGCTTGCGCCGACGCCGCCGCCGGTCGGGCGAGGTGCCGCCGTCGGGCGCCGCCACGGGCGCGGGCGCCGCGCCGTAGGGGGGCACGGACGCGGCGCCGTACGAGGGCGAGGGCACGTAGGAGGGCGAGGGCCAGGTCGGCCGCGGCACCGTGGGCGAGACACCCGCCGGCCCCGCCACCCCCGTCACACCGCCCGCGCCGCGTGCGCCGCCCCGCGCCGTGCCACGGTCCCCGCGCGACGCGGCGCCCTTGGCCTGCGCATCGGCGGCGGACGGCGCATCCACCGGCGCGGGGGACACGGTTGCGGGCGGCGGGCCGGCCGCCTCCCGCTCCCCCAACTCGCCCAGCGCCGCCCGCGCCTGCGAGATCCGTATCGCCTGCATGGTCATGTCGTGCCGCATCTCGGAGCGGCTCCAGGCGCGCTCCGCCAGCTCCCACAGGGTGAGGAGATGCACCGGCTCCGTGCCCGTCACCTCGGCCAGCGCGACGACCGCGCCCTTGGGGGCGAGCAGCCGCCCGTTCAGGTAGCGCTCCCAGGACGTCTTGCTGTAGCCGGTCCGGTCCGCGACCGCCGCGACGCTCAGGCCGCTGTGGGCCACGAGCCCGCGCAGCCGGTCGGCGAACTCCCTGACCTCCGGGTCGAGCTCGTCCGGCAGCGCCTTCCAACGAGGCATCGCTCCCCCTCTTCCCGTCCGTACCTGTCCTGCCCCCGTACCACTGACCAGAGGGATGCGCGGAGCCAGGATGTCAGTTCCCGCAACGGACGCACACCGGAGCGGGACCGGTCACCGGCGGGTGCGAGGGAGCCCGCACGGGGGCCGGACTCGTTGCAGGCCCCGCACACCGTTGCGGAATGGTCACCTCCGTGCCACAGGGATCAGGCACCCCTTGAACCCGGTTGGCGCGTCCATGACCCTGGAGGCGAGCGGAACGCACCGCTTACATCGGGAGTTTCCGGCAGGAAACCCCCGTCATGAACGGCGGCGCCCGTCCTCCCACGGGGGAGAGGACGGGCGTCGTCCCTTTGCCCCGAAAGGGTGCACTTCGGCCCGGTCGGGGGATTCGGGCCGAAAAGCTCGGCACAGTCGGTGAGGTAACGGCACCCGCACCCGACCAAGGGAGAACCCGCGCCCATGAAGCCGAGCACGACCCTCCGTACGAGCCACGCCCTCTTCGTCGCCGCCGCCCTCCTGGGCGCCGGCCTCGTCACGTCGCCCGCCGCGTCGGCGGCCCCCGCGAGCCGCCCCGACGCTTCCGCCGCCTCCGCCGCGATCCAGGGCACCGCCCCGGACTGCGTCAAGAGGGACGTCATCAAGCACCGGAAGTACGTGAAGGTGACCAACCTCTGCGGCCACGCCATGCACCTGAAGGTCGTCATCGACTGGGGCAACGACTCGCCGTGCCTCACCTACCAGCACAACGAGCAGTGGGAGTGGAACTGGGGCCGCGGCTCCTACGGCAAGGTCGTCACCTGCTGAGCCGCGCCCGGACGCCTCAGGGCCCCGCGCCCGTCCCGGCCCCGGGTGTCACCAGGCCCGTCTCGTAGGCCACCACCACCGCCTGCGCCCGGCTGTCCAGGCCGAGTTTGCTCATCGTGCGGTTCAGGTGCGTCTTGACGGTGGCCTCGCTGATGTAGAGGCGCTCGGCGATGTCCGCGTTGGTCAGGCCGCGCGCGATCAGCTTCAGGACCTCGACCTCGCGCAGGGTCAGCGCCGCGAGGTCGGGCGGCGGTTCCTCGCCGCCGCCCGGCTTCGCGCCCTGCCGCGCGAACGCCTCCACGAGGCGCCGCGTCACGCTGGGCGCGAAGAGCGCGTCCCCGCAGCCGACCGCCGCCACCGCGGCCAGCAGCCGTTCGGGCCCGGAGTCCTTGAGCAGGAACCCGCAGGCGCCGGCGCGCAGCGCCCCGTACACGTACTCGTCGAGGTCGAAGGTGGTCAGGACCAGCACGCGCGGGGCGGGCTCGGTCGCCTGGGCGAGGATCCTCGCGGTGGCCGTGATGCCGTCCGTGCCCGGCATCCGGATGTCCATGAGGATGACGTCGGGCCGGGTGCGCGCGGCCAGTTCGACGGCCTCGTTCCCGTCGCCTGCCTCGCCGACGACCTCGATGCCGGGCGCGGCGCGCAGCAGCCCGACCAGTCCCGCACGGATGAGGAACTGGTCGTCGACCACAAGTACCCTGATGGAGCCGGTCATCCGGTCACTCCGCCCCGCTGTCCCCCTGAGCCGCGGCCCGCGCCGAGGTCGGCAGGGTGAGACGCACGGCGAATCCCCCCTCGCTCAGCGGGCCGATGCTGATCGTCCCGCCGTAGAGCTTGGCCCGCTCACGCATCCCGATCAAGCCATGTCCGCCGCCGGTCCGCACTCTGTCCTGAATCACCCCCTTCCCGTCGTTGCTGACCGAAACCTCGATGTGCCGTCGGCGGTAGGCGAGTTCGACGGCCGTGCCGGCTCCCGGGGCGTGCTTCAGTACGTTGGTCAGCGCCTCCTGCACCACGCGGTAGGCGCAGAGTTCGATGCCGGGGGCGAGCGGTCGCGGCTCTCCCGTGACCCGCAGGTCGACGGGGACGCCCCCGGCGCGCACGCGCTCGACCATCTCCGCCAGCCGGGCCAGGCCCGGCATCGGCGCCTCCGGGGTGCCGTCGCCGTCCTCGCCGTCCCCGGCGCGCAGCACCCGCAGCATGCGGCGCAGTTCTTCGAGCGCCTCGCCGCTGGTCCCGGCGATGGTGCCGAGCGCGGCACGCGCCGTGGCGGGGTCCGAGCCGAAGACGAACGTGGCGAGGCCCGCCTGCACGGATATCACCGACATGTGGTGGGCGACCACGTCGTGCAGCTCGCGGGCGATGCGGCCCCGCTCCTCGGCGACCTCGCGCCGGGCGCGCTCGTCCTGCTCCACCTTCAGCTGCCGGGCCAGCTCGGCCGTGCGCCGGGCGGCGTGCCCGAAGCGCCAGATCACCAGCGGGAACCCGATGGCCTGCGCGACGACGGCGGCCATCGTCGCGCCGTCCGTGAGCAGACCCGCGTAGATCCACGCGGCGCCCATCAGCGCCGCGCAGGGCAGCGAGAGACGGGCGGGCCGCAGCGAGGCGACCGTGTAGACGGCGAGCATGGGCGCGAAGGTGTTCAGGACGGGCCAGTAGCCGGCCGTGACGTAGACGAACCAGACCGCGTGGACGAAGAGGAACACGGCGAGCGGCGCCTTGCCGCGCAGCGCCGCGGGAAGATTGGCGAGCGCCACCAACACGTATCCGCTGGCGTCGAGTTCGGGCCAGCCCTGCCGTGCGGACTCCTCGCCGAGCAGCACGGCCACCGCGGTGAGGGCGAGCGCGATGAGCGCGTCGACGGCGAGGGGGCGGATCCGCATCGCCGCAGCGTAACCCGGGTGCGGGCGGCGCAACGTCAACCATGCGCCGTACAGCGGAAGTTGCAGGAACCGGGCGGCTACGGCGCGCGGTGCAGCGGGGAACCGAACCAGGAGCTGACGACTGCCCCGGCCGTCCCCCGTAGCGTCGTGCACCTGGCGGTGGCCCGTCCCCACGGGGGAGGACGGGCCACCGCGCGACGGGTGAGCGCCTGACCACCAGGGGGCGGCGGCGGCTAACTGTCGATGGTGAAGTGCAGGGTGTCGTCCAGGAAGGGGATCTCCAGCCACGGTTGCGGCTGCGCCATCATCGCGAGGAGCACGATGGCGACACCCAGCGCCCCGTACGTGACCATGTCCGTGAAGCGCGAGCGCACCGCCAGCATCCCGACGTCCGGCAGCGCCCACCGCAGCGCGGCGCCGCCGACGAGCGCGAGGCCCACCAGCATCGTGCCGACGCGGAACACGTCGAACGCGGTGAGCAGCAGCCCGAGCCCGACCACGGACGCCACGCTCAGCAGCGGCCACTGCCGGGCGGGGGCGGGCGCGTCGCCCGGGGCCGCGCGGCCACCGCCCTCGGGCCGCGCCGTGTCCCGGGTGAACAGCGGGAAGCGGCGGGAGACCTTGCGGGGCCGCCCGTCCGGCCCCGGCGCGCTGACCGCGCCCTTGGCCTGCACGGTCTCCGGGGTCTCCGGGGTCTCCGGGGTGCCTGGGGCGCCCGGGGTCTCCGGGTGCTCGGGGGTCGCCGGGGTCTCGGCGGTCTCCGGGGGCGCGGGGGTCGCCGGGACCTTCGACGCCCCCGACGGCTCCGTGTCCCCGGGGACCGGCCGGGCCTTCGGCTCGGGTTGTGCGTTCATGCGCTCGCCCCTTTCCCCGGGTCAGCTCGCGGCGGCGCTTCGCTCGGCGGCCTCGACGACGTTGACCAGGAGCTGGGCGCGGGTCATCGGGCCGACACCGCCCGGGTTCGGGGAGATCCAGCCGGCGACCTCGGCGACACCGGGGTGCACGTCGCCGACGATCTTGCCGCTCTCGTCGCGCGAGACGCCGACGTCCAGCACCGCGGCGCCCGGCTTCACGTCCTCGGGCTTGATGAGGTGCGGGACGCCCGCGGCGGCCACGATGATGTCGGCTCGCTTCAGGTGCGCGGCGAGGTCACGGGTGCCGGTGTGGCACTGCGTGACGGTGGCGTTCTCGGACTTGCGGGTGAGCAGGAGCGGCATGGGCCGGCCGATGGTCACGCCGCGGCCCACGACGACGACCTCGGCGCCCTTGATCTCCACGTCGTGCCGCCGCAGCAGCCGGATGATGCCGTACGGGGTGCAGGGCAGCGGCGCCGGCTCGTTCAGGACGAGCCGACCGAGGTTCATCGGGTGCAGGCCGTCGGCGTCCTTGTCCGGGTCCATCAGCTCCAGGACGCGGTTCTCGTCGATGCCCTTGGGCAGCGGCAGCTGGACGATGTAACCGGTGCAGGCGGGGTCGTCGTTGAGTTCGCGGACGACGGCCTCGATCTCCTCCTGGGAGGCGGTGGCGGGCAGTTCGCGCTGGATGGAGGCGATGCCGACCTGCGCGCAGTCGCGGTGCTTGCCCGCGACGTACTTCTGGCTGCCCGGGTCGTCGCCGACCAGGACGGTACCGAGTCCGGGCGTGACGCCCTTCTCCTTCAGGGCCGCCACGCGGGCGGTCAGTTCGGACTTGATCGCGGCTGCGGTGGCCTTGCCATCGAGAATCTGGGCGGTCATGACCCCATCTTCCCGGATGAGGGCCGCCCGGTACCAATCAGGGCTCCCCGGTGTCCCACACGCTGATCAGCGAGGTTGCACTTGCACAACACCTGTGGAATGCGGCTGGACAAATAAGCCGGGCCTAAAGAACGATGAGCGCACAGTGCCGCGGGCAGTGTCGGGGGGACGGACCGCATCTGTAGATCATTCCTCCGTGATGTGCCGCGTCGTCCCCGCATGACCCGACGGAGGAAGACCGCCATGAGTTACGGCGACCCGAACAACCCCTACGGGCAGCCGCCCCAGCAGCCGCCGGCCGCGCCCGGCTACGGCTACCCCCAGCAGCCCCCGCCCGGCGTCCCGCCGCAGCAGGGCTACGGCTACCCGCAGCAGCCGGCCTACCCCGGTTACCCGGGCGGCAACATGATGCAGCAGACGATGCCGGGCCTGATGATGACCGCGCGTGTGCTGCTGTTCATCGTCTCCGCCGTGCAGATCCTCATCGGCATCTTCGCGATCTTCGGCGCGGCCACGGTCAGCGACGCCTCGGACGCTGCGTCCGACACGTTCGGGGACAACGGGCTCTCCGACATCGGGCAGGACTCCGCCGCCATCATCCTGGTCATCGCCCTGCTCTTCCTCGGGCTCGCCGCCCTGTCGATCACGCTCGGTGTGAAGTTCTCCAAGGGTGGGCAGGGCATCCGCATCACCACCATGGTGTACGGCATCCTCGGCGCCCTGTTCGGGGTGCTGATCCTGATCGGTTCCGCCGACGCCGACACCACCGTGGGGCTGGTCTGGGCGCTGCTGTGGATCGGCTTCGGAGGGATCATGGCCGCGGCGATGATCGCCCCGTCGGGCGCCGCGTGGTTCAACCGCCCGCGCTACTGAGCGACTCGGCCCCCCGCACGGGGCACCGAACGTGGCCGCGCCCTTCCCGGAGGAAGGACGCGGCCACTGTCGTACGTATGTCTGGTGCGGCTCAGTCGTACGTACGTCAGGTGCGGCTCAGTGGAAGAAGTGCCGCGTCCCCGTGAAGTACATCGTGACGCCTGCCTTCTTCGCCGCCTCCACGACCAGCTCGTCGCGGACCGAACCGCCCGGCTGGACCACGGCCTTGACGCCCGCGGCGGTCAGGATCTCCAGCCCGTCGGGGAAGGGGAAGAACGCGTCGGAGGCGGCGTACGAGCCGCGCGCCCGCTCCTCGCCCGCCCGCTCGACGGCGAGCTTCGCGGAGTCGACGCGGTTGACCTGCCCCATGCCGACGCCGACCGAGGCGCCGTCCTTGGCGAGCAGGATCGCGTTGGACTTGACCGCGCGGGACGCCTTCCAGGCGAACGCCAGCTCGGCCAGCTCCCGTTCGTCGAGCGCGTCGCCCGTGGCGAGCGTCCAGTTGGCGGGGTCGTCGCCGTCGGCCTGGAGGCGGTCGGTGACCTGGAGCAGCGCGCCGCCGTCGATCTGCTTGACCTCGACCGGGTTCGCC
The DNA here is from genome assembly GCF_055575715.1 of Streptomyces sp. NPDC034037. Classification (NCBI taxonomy): domain Bacteria; kingdom Bacillati; phylum Actinomycetota; class Actinomycetes; order Kitasatosporales; family Streptomycetaceae; genus Streptomyces; species Streptomyces sp. NPDC034037. Next base: position 84,490 of record NZ_JBVISC010000008.1, read on the forward strand.
GGCGCCCCGTGGGCGCGCAGCACGCGGATGTTCTTCTTCTTGGTGAGGACCTCGAGGGCGCCGTCCTCGTACGCCGGCGCGACGATGACCTCGGTGAAGATCTCGGCGACCTGCTCGGCCAGCTCCTTGCTCACCGGGCGGTTGACCGCGATGACGCCGCCGAACGCGGAGAGCGGGTCGCAGGCGTGCGCCTTGCGGTGCGCCTCGGCGACGTCCGCGCCGATCGCGATGCCGCACGGGTTGGCGTGCTTGATGATCGCGACACAGGGCTCGTCGTGGTCGTACGCGGCCCGGCGCGCGGCGTCGGTGTCCGTGAAGTTGTTGTACGACATCTCCTTGCCGTGCAGCTGCTCGGCCTCGGCGAGACCGCCCTTGCCGTCGACGTAGAGGGCCGCGCCCTGGTGCGGGTTCTCGCCGTAGCGCAGGACGTTCTTGCGCGCGTAGGTGGCGCCGAGGAAGCCGGGGAAGCCGGAGTCGTCCGCCGCCGCGTAGTCGTCCGCGAACCAGCTCGCCACCGCCACGTCGTAGGCGGCCGTGTGCCGGAACGCCTCTCCCGCGAGCCGCTTGCGCTCGGTCAGGTCGAAGCCGCCCGCCTTCACCGCCGCGAGGACGTCGGCGTAGCGCTCGGGGTCGGTGACGACCGCGACCGAGGGGTGGTTCTTGGCGGCGGCGCGGACCATCGAGGGGCCGCCGATGTCGATCTGCTCCACGCACTCGTCGGGCGTCGCGCCCGAGGCGACGGTCTCCTTGAAGGGGTAGAGGTTCACGACGACGAGCTGGAACGGCTCGACGCCCAGCTCGGCGAGCTGGTCGCGGTGGTCCGCCAGCCGCAGGTCGGCGAGGATGCCCGCGTGGACCTTGGGGTGCAGGGTCTTGACCCGGCCGTCCAGGCACTCGGGGAAGCCGGTCAGCTCCTCGACCTTGGTGACGGGCACGCCGGCGGCGGCGATCCGCCCGGCGGTGGAGCCGGTGGAGACGAGCTCGACGCCCGCCTCGTGCAGGCCGCGCGCCAGCTCTTCCAGGCCGGTCTTGTCGTAGACGCTGACCAGGGCGCGCTTGATGGGGCGCCGCGTGCCGTCGGTGCCTGGGGCGTTCGCGGTGTTCATAGCTTCGGCGGTCACGGGATAAGAACCTTTCGTCCCTCAATGCGGTAGCCGTGCCGGGCCAGACGCCCCACGACATCGACGAGCAGCGTGCGCTCGACTTCCTTGATGCGCTCGTGCAGAGCGCTCTCGTCGTCCTCGTCCCGGACCTCGACCACGCCCTGGGCGATGATCGGGCCGGTGTCGACGCCGTCGTCGACGAAGTGGACGGTGCAGCCGGTGACCTTGACGCCGTACGCGAGTGCGTCGCGCGCGCCGTGGGCCCCCGGAAAACTGGGCAGCAGCGCGGGGTGGGTGTTCACGAACCGCCCGCCGAAGCGGGCGAGGAACTCCTTGCCCACGATCTTCATGAACCCGGCGGACACCACCAGGTCCGGCCCGTGCGCGGCCGTCGCGGCGGCCAGGGCCGCGTCCCACTCCTCGCGGGTCGCGTGGTCCCTCACCCGGCACACGAAGGTCGGGATCCCGGCGCGCTCGGCGCGCTCCAGGCCCGCGATGCCGTCGCGGTCGGCGCCGACCGCGACGATCTCGGCACCGTAGGCCGAGGTCCCCTCGGCCCGGATGGTGTCCATCAGGGCCTGGAGGTTCGTGCCCGACCCGGAGACCAGCACGACGAGTCGCTTGGGGCGCGCGTCCACGGCGCTCTCGGCCACAGCGGGGCCCTTTCTCGGGAGGTGCGTCTTTGTATGGTCGTACGAAGGCTTCGAGCCCCGCGATACGGGGAACCCTACGAAGCGGCCGACCGCCAGCAACGATACCGGCACCCGGAACCGCCCCTCACGGGACGGGGGCGCGGGCGGAAGGTAGCGTCTGTGGGAAAGGCGCCGCATACCGACGAACGCCGGGTGGCCGAGCCGCACGCGGGCTCCAGCACGGTCACCACGGCTCTACCAAGGGGAAGACGCACACCTGATGCCGGACCGTAGCCGCCCTTCGTCTCCACCGCAGGACCCCGACTCCCAGGGACCGGGGTCCCGGGGCGCGGGCTCCCAGGGCACGGGCAAGGACGACGACAACCCCTTCGCGCCGCCGCCGGAGGGGACACCGGACCGCCCGTGGCAGCCGCGCCGCCCCTCGGACGGTTCCGCGCCGGACGACTCGGGCGAGGGCCAGGGCCCCTCCTGGGGCAGCCAGTGGAGCGACCGCCAGCCCGGCCGCTCGTCGGGCGGCTTCGGCGAGCGGCCGCGCCAGCAGGGCGGCCCCGGACAGGACGGCCCCTCGGGCCCGGGCGGCGGCGGACTGCGCTGGGACCCGACGGACCCGGCCCAGCGCCGCGCGCGCTACGCCCTGCTCTCGGGCATGTGGGCCTTCTTCTTCGCGCTGTTCGGCTGGCGGTACGTGGCGCTGCTGCTCGGCGCGCTCGCGCTGAGCTGGGCCATCCAGTCGCTGCGCGCCAAGCCGCGTACGGCGGATCCGACGGCGGCGGGGGCGGGGTCCGCGGGGGCGGCCGGAGCGGGTGGCATGGGCGGTGCGGGCGGCACGGGTGAGGCCGGTGGTACCGGCGGTGCGGGTGTCGCCGGCGTCGGGCAGAAGGGGCCGTCGAGCACGCGGCCGCAGACGACGGCCGCGATCAGCGGCCTGGTGACGGGGGCGCTGGCGCTGCTCATGGTGGCGGGGACGTTCACGGCCCAGCTGGTCTACCGCGACTACTACACGTGCGTGGACGACGCGCTCACCAACACGGCCCAGCAGTCCTGCGAGGACCTCCTGCCGAAGCAGCTGCGCCCCCTCCTGGGCGACCAGGACTAATTTCGCCCCCGCTCCTCCGGGCCCGTCTCGCTCCCCCACCACGGGGGGCGGGGCGGGCCTTCCGCGTCGGACGCATTCACCGCTGCGGGGCGCTCGGGGGAGGGTGCCACGTCCGGTTCCTTTACGGGGAGGGGTGCTTTTCCGGGGAGGGGTGCTTTTTCGGGCCGCGCGGTGTCCGGCGCGGTGAGGCGCTCCGGAGCTGGTGCGGCGGGCGGTGGGGTGCGGCTCCCCTCGGTCGGTTCGGCGGGCGGTGGGGTGCGGCTCTCCTCGGTCGGTTCGGCGGGCGGTGGGGTGCGGCTCTCCCCGGTCGGTTCGGGGGGCTGCGGGGACGGTTCGCTCCCGGGGCGCCACGGGAGTCTCACGCGAGGTACGTGCAGGTGGGGGCTCTTCTCCCGGGAAGATTCCGGGCGCGGTGGGCGAGTCCGGCGCCGGGACAGCGCCGTGCCGCACCACCGCCAGGCCCGACGGACGGCACCCGGCGTCTCCTCGCTGCCGCGCGACTCCTTGGCGCCCGGTGTCTCCTCGGTGCCGCGTGTCTTCTTCCCGCCCCACCAGTCCCTGGCCCCCGGCGACTTCTTGGCATCCGCCGTCCCCTCCGTGCCATGCGACTTCGCGGCACCCGGCCTCTCCCTCACGCCCGGCCGGTCCTTGGCATCCGGCGGCGCCTTCGCGTCGCGCGACCTCGTTGCCCTCGGCGGTTTCCCCGCGCTCGGCGGTTCCCCGGTACCGGCGGACCGTCCGGTGCCCGCCGATCCCACGGTGGCCGGGATCCTCGTACCCGTACCCGTACCCGTACCCGTACCCGTGCCCGGGGACTTCCTGTCAGGCGCCTCGCCCGGGGCGGAGTGCTCCGTGTCGGGGCCGCTCGGGCGTGAGCGCAGGCGCCACGCCCGTAGGCCCAGGGCCGCCGGGACGCCGACGAGTGCCGTCCAGGCCAGGGCCGCCGCCCCGGTCTGCCACCACACGGGGCCGAAGTCCCTGAGGACCGCCACACCCAGGGGGCCGCCCGAGAGCGCCGCGAGCCCCGCCATGTACACCCCGCACAGCACCGCCGCCACCGCGGCGCCCGCTGCCGTCCGCCCCGCCGTCCAGGCCTCCTCGCGTTCCCCGAAGGCCGGCGCCGCCAGGTGCGCCGTGCTCCACGCCACCGCGAGCCCCGCCGCCACCGGCACCGCCCCGGCCGCCCAGGTCAGCGGAGACCCGGGCCCCGGCGTCGGCACCGCCGCGAGCAGCGGGAACGGCGGCAGCAGTGGGCCCGCGTCCATGGCGAGCGGGCCCACCACGTTCCCGCTGCCGAGCGCGAACCCGGGGCCGAGCCCGTACGCCGCGCCCCACACCGCCGCGTTCGGCATGAGCGCGAGGGCCAGGATCAGCACCGCGAACCACCCCGACCAGACGTTCGTGACCTGCGCGAACGACACCCGTACCGGCCCCGCGTGCAGCCCGAGCGACACCGCGACCAGCAGCGCCCCGCCGCCGACGAGGACCGCCGCCCCGACGGCGCCGACCCGCGCGACCTCCAGCGTCCTGCCGCGCACGAAGGAACCCCGTACGCAGTGGGCCCGCACCCCCCGGGGCAGCCGCGCGACGGCGGGCCGCACCGGCTCCGGGAGCGGCCCGCGCGGATGGCCGTGCGCCGTCCACACCCCGAGCGCCGCCGCGCAGGCGACGAGCAGCGGCAGCCGGACCATCGCGCTGAGCGCGTCGGGCCGCAGCTCACCGCCCGACGCGTACAGCGTCGCGACCGTGCCGACCAGCAGATAGCCCGCCAGCACGCCGCACCACGCCGTGCGTGCCGCATGGCCCCCGCCGTCGGGGGCCGCCGCGTCCCGCGCCGCCCGGTGCACGAGCCAGCCCGGCAGGACGACGAGGAGCAGCGGTGTCACGCCGACCGGGGCCGCCGCCCCGGAGAGCGTGTCCGTCCTGATCAGCTCCACGCCGTGCGCGAGCAGCCACAGCCCCGCCGCGACGTGCAGCGCCCCGTCGGGGCCGCTGTCCGGATACGGCGAGGTGATCCACAGCATGATGACGAGCACCGCGAGCACGCCGAGGCCGAGGCTCGCCGCGACGGCCCCGTTCACCGCGCAGGTGACGAGGCCCTGGGAGCGGGCGCGGTCGCGGTCGAGCAGTTCCTGGACGGACGGTGACGAGGCAGGGCGATCGGTCGTCTGGCTCACCCCGCCATGCTCCCAACGACACGCGCTTTCTTCGCGTAACAGGCGAATATCGGATGTGTCGCCCAAGATACGTTTATGTACTTATTCGTACTGCGGCTCGGCTGCGCCCGGCCGACCGCCGTACGTCGGCCCACGGTGCGGAGAGTCCGACATGCCCCAGAGCCCTGCCACGTCGCTGCCTTCCCCCAAGGAACGCCGCAGGCTGCGCGAGGCGAAGTCGCTGAGCCACGCCGACCTCGCCGCGAAGCTCGGCGTCACCCGCGAGACGGTCCGCTCCTGGGAAAAGGGCCGTACGAACCCACGGGGCCGTTCCCATGAGGCGTACGCGAAGCTGCTGAACGCGCTCGCCGAGGAGTGCGCCGCCGCCGAGGCCCCGGCCGACGGGGCCGATCCCGGCGCGGGCAGGCATGCCGTGCGGCGGCCCGGCTGGGCCCAGGCGGGCGACGGCGCCAGGTCGACGACCAGACCCGAGCGGCCGGTCAAGCGCGCCGCGAAACCGCACGGCCCCACGGGGGTGGCGGGCGCCCCGCCCGCGGTGAGCGGCCGCTCCCACCTTCGCCCGACGCCCACCTCGACGCCCGAAGCCACGCCCACGTCGTCCGAGGCCGAGACCGGGGTCGGCGCCGAGCCTATGCCCGAGGCCGGTGCGAAGGGCGGTTCCGGTGCCAAGGCCGGTGTCGGCTCCAAGGCCGGTGCCCGTACCGGTGCCGGTGTCAAGGGGAAGCCCGCGGCCGGGGCTGGGGCCGACCTCGAGTCCGGGGCGGGGAACGCACCCGCACCCGCGCCCCCGCCCGGACCCGCAACCGAATCCGCACCCGGGGTCGGCCCCGCCGACCCCGGGCCTCCGCCCACCACCTCCGCCCCGGCGCAGGCAGCGGAGGCAGGGAAATCGCCCGAGCCGGACCCCGCTTCCGGAGCCGCGCCCGCGTCGGCGGCGACGGCCGCACCGGCCCCCACGCCCAAGCAGCCCGCGTCCGGGCAGTCCACGTCCGGGCAGCCCGCGTCCGAGCGCCCCGGCGCCACGCTGACGCCCGCCGCCGCGCCCCCCGTACGGCGGCGCGACGTCTCGGCCGCCGAGGCGTTCGACGCCCTGTGCGGGCACGCCGCTCCCGCCCTGGTCCGGCAGGCCTATCTGCTCACGGGGCGCCGGTCGCTGGCCCAGGAAGCCGTCGAGCGCGCCTTCCAGCAGGCGTGGCAGCGCTGGCCGGAGGTGGCCGTGGACCGCGACCCGCCGGGCTGGGTCCGCGCCGTCACGCACGAGTACGCCATGTCGCCCTGGCACCGCTTCCGCCCCGGCCTGCGCCGCTCGGACGCCCCGCCCGCCGAACCGGCCGACCGCGCCTTCCTCGGCGTACTCCTGCGTCTGCCGCCCGCCCAGCGCCGCACCCTGCTGCTCTACGACGGCGTCGGCCTCGACCTGCCCGAGACCGCCGCGGAGACGGAGGCGAGCACGCCCGCCGCCGCGAACCGCCTGCTGCACGCGCGCGCGGCGATCGCCGAGCGGCTCCCCGACCTGGCGGAGCCCGGGACACTGCACCGGCGCCTCGTCGCCCTGGGCGGCGCGGAGAAGCTGCGGCCGCCGAAGCCGCAGCGCGTGCGCGTGACCAGCGAGCGCCGGGCCCGCCTGTGGACGCGCGCGGCCATCGCCTTCACGACGCTGATCGTCGGGGCCACGGCCCTCACCCTGCGCACGGCCCCGACCCACTACGAACCCCCGCAGGCCCCGGGCCGCGCCATCAGCGGCGTACCGCCCCTGATGGGCCCGGGCCCCCTCTCGTACGAGGACGAGGAACTCCGCGCGAAACTTCGCGGTGAGGTACCGAGCGGCCCCCACCGCCTGGTCCCCCAGGCGAAGTGACGGACCCGCCCCCGGGAACGGGAGCGGGCCCGCACCTCGGCAGAGGTACGGGCCCGCGTCACGTCGGCCGGGTCAGCCCGCCAGGATGGCCCTGGCCAGCTTCGCCGTCTCGGTCGGCGTCTTGCCGACCTTGACGCCGGCGGCCTCCAGGGCCTCCTTCTTGGCCTGCGCGGTGCCGGAGGAGCCGGAGACGATGGCGCCGGCGTGGCCCATGGTCTTGCCCTCGGGCGCCGTGAAGCCCGCGACGTAGCCGACGACCGGCTTGGTCACGTGGGCCTTGATGTAGTCCGCCGCACGCTCCTCGGCGTCGCCGCCGATCTCACCGATCATGACGATCAGGTCGGTGTCGGGGTCGGCCTCGAACGCCTCCAGGGCGTCGATGTGCGTCGTGCCGATGACCGGGTCGCCACCGATGCCGACGGCCGACGAGAAACCGATGTCGCGCAGCTCGTACATCATCTGGTACGTCAGCGTGCCGGACTTCGAGACCAGGCCGATGCGGCCCGGCTTCGTGATGTCGCCCGGGATGATGCCGGCGTTCGACTGGCCCGGGGTGATGAGACCGGGGCAGTTCGGGCCGATGATGCGGGTCTTGTTGCCCTTGGACTTCGCGTACGCCCAGAAGGCGGCGGAGTCGTGGACGGCGATGCCCTCGGTGATGACGACGGCGAGGGGGATCTCGGCGTCGATCGCCTCGACGACGGCGGCCTTGGAGAAGGCCGGCGGCACGAAGAGGACGGAGACGTTGGCGCCCGTCTTCTCCATGGCCTCCTTGACCGTGCCGAAGACCGGGACTTCGGTGCCCTCGAAGTCGACCTTGGTGCCCGCCTTGCGCGGGTTCACGCCGCCGACGATGTTGGTGCCGTCACCCAGCATGAGCTTGGTGTGCTTCATGCCCGTGGCACCGGTCATGCCCTGGACGATGACCTTGCTGTCCTTGTTGAGGAAGATAGCCATGGCTGTTCTGTCCCTCGTCCCTTACTTCGCGGCCGCGAGCTCGGCGGCCTTGTCGGCCGCGCCGTCCATGGTGTCCACACGCTGCACGAGCGGGTGGTTGGCGTCGCTCAGGATCTTGCGACCCAGCTCCGCGTTGTTGCCGTCGAGGCGCACGACCAGCGGCTTCTCGACCTTCTCGCCCTTGGAGGCGAGCAGTTCCAGGGCCTGCACGATGCCGTTGGCGACCTCGTCGCACGCGGTGATGCCACCGAAGACGTTGACGAAGATGGACTTGACGTCCGGGTCGCCGAGGATGATCTCCAGGCCGTTGGCCATGACCTCGGCGGAGGCGCCGCCACCGATGTCGAGGAAGTTGGCGGGCTTCACGCCGCCGTGCGCCTCACCGGCGTACGCGACGACGTCCAGGGTCGACATGACCAGGCCGGCGCCGTTGCCGATGATGCCGACCTCGCCGTCGAGCTTCACGTAGTTGAGGTTCTTGGCCTTGGCGGCAGCCTCGAGCGGGTTGGCTGCGTCCTTGTCCTCGAGGGCCTCGTGGTCGGGCTGGCGGAAGTCGGCGTTCTCGTCGAGCGAGACCTTGCCGTCCAGGGCCAGGATGCGGCCGTCCTTGGTCTTGACGAGGGGGTTGACCTCGACGAGGAGCGCGTCCTCGGCGACGAAGGTCTCCCACAGGGTCACCATGGCCTCGGCGACACCCTCGGCCACCTCGGCCGGGAACTTCGCCTGCGCCACGATCTCGCGCGCCTTCTCGATGGTCACGCCCTCGACGGCGTTGACCGGGACCTTCGCGAGGGCCTCGGGGGTCTTCTCCGCGACCTCCTCGATGTCCATGCCGCCCTGCACCGAGGCCATGGCCAGGAAGGTGCGGTTGGTGCGGTCGAGGAGGTACGAGACGTAGTACTCGGCCTCGATCTCCGGGGACAGCTCGGCGATCATCACCTTGTGGACCGTGTGGCCCTTGATGTCCATGCCGAGGATGTCCGTCGCGCGAGCGACGGCCTCGTCCGGGTTCGCCGCCAGCTTCACGCCGCCGGCCTTGCCGCGGCCACCGACCTTCACCTGCGCCTTGACGACCGACTTGCCGCCAAGCCGCTCGGTGGCCTCGCGCGCCGCCTCAGGCGTGTCGATGACTTCACCGGCCAGCACCGGTACACCGTGCTTGGCGAAGAGGTCCCTCGCCTGGTACTCGAACAGGTCCACGCGCGTCCGTCCCTAATCCGTGATCTCGCTGCGATCTCGCTGCTTTGGTGTCAGCTGTCTGCGTGGGCGTGCCGCGGAGGGCAACGTGACTGCGCTGTCACAAGGGAGGCGTAGGACGGAGTCCCGTACGCGGCATGTCCGTCTCGCAGGTTATCGCCGTAGGACGTGGGTCCCTAAATCGCAGATCACATTTGGGCGGTGATGACGGTCACAGCCCGGCCGCCGGCCCGACGGTCACCCGCCGGCCGCGGCATGACGGTCGCCACGGCAAACGGACCACTCCCGTCTCCTCCGGCGCGGCCGCTCGGCTCGGATTGCGCCGATTGCTGATGCGATCCGGTCCGGCGTGGCGCGGCGCGGCGCCGGGCGTCACGCGTCGGACGTCATGCGCCGGGCATCACGCGCCGGGCATCACGCGCCGGGTATCGGCAGCGGCCGCCCTTCGATCGCCGCCGCCATCACCTCCGGGAAGTGGTCCGGCGTGCAGGCGAAGGCCGGCGCGTCCAGCGCGGCGAGCGCCGCCGCGTGCTCGCGGTCGTACGCGGGCGCCCCTTCGTCGGAGAGCGCGAGCAGCGTCACGAACCCCACTCCGGACGCCTTCATCGCCGCGACCCGTTTCACCATCTCGTCGCGTATCCCGCCTTCGTAGAGGTCGCTGATGAGGACGACGACCGTGTCCGCGGGCCGGGAGATCCGCGCCTGGCAGTACGCGAGCGCGCGGTTGATGTCGGTGCCGCCGCCCAGCTGGGTGCCGAAGAGGACGTCGACCGGGTCGTCGAGCCGCTCGGTCAGGTCCACCACGTTGGTGTCGAAGACGACGAGCCGCGTGTCGAGCGAGCGCATGGAGGCGAGCACCGCCCCGAACACCGACGCGTAGACGACGGACGCCGCCATCGAGCCGGACTGGTCGACGCAGAGGATGACCTCCTTCTTCACCGACCGCGAAGCCCGCCCGTACCCGATAAGCCGCTCGGGGACGACCGTGCGGTACTCCGGCAGGTAGTTCTTGAGGTTGACCGCGATCGTGCGGTTCCAGTCGATGTCGTGGTGGCGGGGCCTGCTGACGCGCGCGCCGCGGTCCAGGGCGCCGGTGAGCGCGGAGCGCGTCCTGGTCGCGAGCCGCTTCTCCAGCTCCTCGACCACCTTGCGCACGACGGCGCGCGCCGTCTCCTTGGTGGTCTCCGGCATGGCCTTGTTCAGGGAGAGCAACGTGCCCACCAGGTGCACGTCCGCCTCGACGGCCTCCAGCATCTCCGGCTCCAGGAGCAGCGCGGAGAGCCCGAGCCGGTCGATGGCGTCCCGCTGCATGACGTGGACGACGGACGAGGGGAAGTACGTCCGGATGTCGCCGAGCCAGCGCGCCACGGACGGCGCGGAGCCCCCGAGGCCCGCCGACCGGTCCCGGCCCCCGTCCTCCTTCCCGCCCCCCGCCCCGTACAGCGCGCCGAGCGCGCCGTCCATCGCCGCGTCCCTTCCGGTGAGGGCGCGCCCCGTCCCGTCCGCACCGTCCCCGCCGAGCACGAGGCGCCACCGCCGCAGCCGCTCGTCCGTCCCGCCGGTCATCCCGCCACCCCCACCAGGTCGTCGCTCTCTGTCCGTGCCGTGGTCCGTGCCGTGCCGAGCAGCAGCCGCAGCGTCGGCAGAATGGCGTCCGCGCGCGCGACGTCGATCTCCTCGGCGAACCCGGGCACCCCGCCCCCCGCGAGGGCGCCGCCGCCCCCGTCCGGGCCGCGCCGCACCAGCTCCCCCAATGTGCGCCGCACCCCCGGCTCGTACGCCGAGAACGTGCGCCGCAGCAACGGCAATACGTCGATGAAGGCGTCGTCCGAGACACCGCTCAGCCAGTCGTCCACCAGGCCCAGCAGCCGCTCGTCGTGCACGAGGAGCATCCCGCCCCCGGAGCCGCCCCCGACGAATCCCTCGATCCACGCGGCGCCCTCGGCCGGCTCGCTCCCCCGGGACAGCGCGAGGCCCATGAGCCGGCCCGCCTCCCCGTCCGCCAGCTCCCCGGCGTCCAGCAGCAGCCGCGCGCACCGCCCCCGCACGACCCCCGCGACGGTATCCCGCCGCGCCAGCACGCGCAGCACGGCGCTCCACCGGGCCCGGATCTCTGCGGGGGCCGTGCTCTGCGGCGCGGCGGCATCGTCGTCGGGACGCGGGGGAAGGGAGGCGTGCCGCGCCGGGGACCCCGCATCCCCGGCCGACCCGCCGGCGCCCTCACTCGCAGCAGGTGCCGACCGGAGCTCCGCCAGCAGCCCCACCGCCTGGTGCACCGCGTCGACATGTCCCCGCATCTCCAGGGCCGCGTCCGCGTCGAGCCCCGCGCAGGCCGCCGGGAGGCCGACGAAGATCCGCTCCGCGAGGCCGTGGGCGACCTCGGCGAGCGCCGCCGTGTCCGTCCCCCGCACGTCCCCGTACCGCAGGGACCGCACGAGGGCGGGCAGGGCCTGCGCCAGGTGCCCGACGTCCGCGTCCAGCGCCGCCCGGTCGGCGAGCACCCCCATCACCACGGGCAGCGCGTCCGGCAGCTGGGCCAGCAGGCACCGCTCGGCGAGCGCGGTGACCTCGGCGAGGCCCACCGCCGCGACGGCGTCGGACGACGCCCGGCCCGTGGCCGCGCCCAGCACCGTGGTCCCCCAGACCCCCGCCTCGGCGACCCGCACGGACAGCTCCGGCTGCCACCGCAGCCGCCAGGTCTCCCGGAACGTCCCCGTGCTGCCCCGGGAGCCCACCGGCTCGCCCCAGCCGATGCCGAGGAGCCGCAGGCGGTGCAGCAGTGTGCTGCGGGCCGCGTCCGTCTCCTTGCGCAGGTCCAGCTCCAGCTCCCGCTCCTGTGCCTCGGGCTTGAGCCGCAGCTTGCGCTGGAGCACGGTGAGGTCGCGCTGGAGCGGCACCGCGGGCGCCGCCTCCGGCACCTCGCCCAGCACGTCCCCCACGACGAGCCGGTCGTGCACCAGGGCGAGCGGCACGTCCGAGCCCTCGCACATCACCGCCCGCACGGCGTCGGTCGTCTCGGTGAGCCCCGCCAGCGGCCGCCCGCGCATCGCGGCGAGCGTCTCGGCGAGCCGGACCGCCTCGATCACGTGCGCGGACGAGACGAGCCTGCCCTCGTCGCGCAGCAGCCCCGCGACCTTCGTCATCCAGCGCTCGACGGGCCGGTCGGGCGCGCCGAAGAGATGGCCGTACCAGCCGGGCGACGCGATGCCCGCGCCGTACCCGCCAGCGCGGGAGAGCCGCCGGTGCGTCCAGGGCACCCACGTCATCTCCGCCTTCACCTTGGGCAGGCCCTTGAGCAGCGCCCGGTCGGCGGCCACGGTGACCTTGCGGCGCAGCGCGGGCACATGCCAGGCACCGCACACCACCGCCACCCGGTCGGGCCCGAACTCCTTCTGCGCGGCCCTAGTCCGGAGCCGCATGTGGGCCTCGCGCACCAGGTCGCGGTCGTGCCCGCCGTCCCCATAGGCCTCGCGCAGCGCGCCCATGGCGTCGCCCAGCGCCTCGAACGGCGCGAACGGGTCCCCGCCCGCCTCCCGGTGCTCCACGACGTCCTCCCACCAGCGCTCGGGGTCGTCGTATCCGGCGGTCCCGGCGAGGACGGCCAGCGGGTCGATCCGTACGGCGTCCCCGACGGTCTCCGTCTCCGGGGCGGCCCCGGGCCCGTCCTCGGCGCCCTCCTCGCCGCCGTCCCCGGCTCCCTCCTCGGCCCACGCCAGCGAGTACGCCGCCGGAAGGTCGATGAAGCGGACGGGCACGCCTCGTGCGACGGCCCACCGGATGGCCACCCACTCCGGGGAGAATTCGGCCAGCGGCCAGAACGCCGAGCGGCCCGGCTCGTCGACCACGTGCGCGAGCAGCGCGACCGGCGGCCGCATCCCCTCGTCGGTCGCGAGCCCCACCAGGGGGTCGGCCTCCGGCGGTCCCTCGATCAGCACGGCTTCGGGCCGCGCCTCGTCCAGCGCCGCCCGCACCGCGCGGGCCGACCCGGGTCCGTGGTGGCGCACCCCGAGCAGCAGCGTCTCCCCGGCCCCGGCCGCCGCCCCCCGCGCCGTGGCCCCGGTCATGCGCTCACCTCACGGCACGCGCGGTAGAAGTCCTTCCAGCCGTCACGCTCCCGCACGACCGTCTCCAGGTACTCCTGCCAGATCACGCGGTCCGCCGCCGGGTCGCGCACGACGGCGCCGAGGATGCCGGCCGCGACGTCGCCGGGGCGCAGGACGCCGTCGCCGAAGTGGGCCGCGAGAGCCAGGCCGTTCGTGACGACGGAGATCGCCTCGGCCGTCGACAGGGTGCCGCTGGGCGACTTCACCTTCGTGCGCCCGTCGGCCGTGACGCCGTCGCGCAGCTCGCGGAAGACGGTGACGACACGGCGTATCTCGTCGATGCCCTCGGGCCCGGCGGGCAGGTCGAGCGAGCGGCCGATCTGGTCGACGCGGCGCGAGACGATGTCGACCTCCGCGTCGGCGGTCTCCGGCAGGGGCAGGACGACGGTGTTGAAGCGGCGGCGCAGGGCGCTGGAGAGGTCGTTGACCCCGCGGTCGCGGTCGTTGGCGGTGGCGATGAGGTTGAAGCCCCGTACGGCCTGCACCTCCTGGCCCAATTCGGGGATCGGCAGCGTCTTCTCGGAGAGGATCGTGATGAGCGTGTCCTGCACGTCGGCGGGGATGCGGGTCAGCTCCTCGACGCGCGCCGTCATGCCCTCGGCCATGGCCCGCATGACGGGGCTGGGCACGAGCGCGTCGCGGCTCGGTCCGTGCGCGAGGAGCCGGGCGTAGTTCCACCCGTAGCGGATGGCCTCCTCCGGTGTGCCCGCCGTGCCCTGCACGAGCAGCGTCGAATCCCCGCTGACCGCGGCGGCGAGGTGCTCCGACACCCACGTCTTCGCGGTGCCCGGCACACCGAGCAGCAGCAGGGCGCGGTCGGTGGCGAGGGTGGTGACGGCGACCTCCACGATGCGGCGCGGCCCCACGTACTTGGGCGTGATCACCGTGCCGTCGGGCAGCGTGCCGCCGAGCAGATAGGTCGCGACGGCCCATGGTGAGAGCTTCCACCGCTGCGGCCTCGGCCGGTCGTCCCAGGCGGCGAGCGCGGCCAGTTCGGCGGCGAAGGCGTGCTCGGCGTGGGGCCGCAGCACGCCGGACGGACGCGCGGTCGCGGACGTCGTCGAGTCGACGGAAACGGTCATGAGCGATCCCCCTCCTGCTCGTCCGGGCACGTGCGGCCCGGAGGTGTTCCCACCGTGCACCACGCCACTGACAATCGACCGGCGCCCGCCTGTGACCTGCGCGGATGCCGGCGCCGGGGCCGATTGTCAGTGGCGGGGCCTACCTTCGGGACATGACTCAGCAGGGGGTGCGCTGGACGGCGGATCAGGTGCTGGCACTGGCGCCTGACGCCCCGTCGCGCAAGGCGGGAAGCAGACTCGGCGTCGCCGGCCCATGGTCGGAGGCGGGCAGTTCGGGCGAGGGGGCGGTGTGGGGGCTGTGCAAGGGCAACGGCAGCAAGCCGTATCGGACGGTCGTGGGCCTCTCGGCCCCGGCGGGCCCGGCGTACAAGTGCAGTTGTCCGAGCCGGAAGTTCCCGTGCAAGCACGCGCTGGGGCTGCTGCTGGTCTGGGCCGCCGACGACAGCGCCGTGCCGGACGGCGACCCGCCCGCGTGGGCCGAGGACTGGCTGGCCTCCCGCCGCAAAAGCGCAGACGGCGATCGGAGTTCGGCCGCCTCGCCCGCCTCGTCCGTGGCTGCCCCAGCGGATCCGGAGGCGGCCCGCAAGAGGGCGGAGAGGCGGGCCGAGCGGATCACCGCGGGGGCGACGGAACTGGAACAGCGCCTGTGCGATCTGCTGCGCTCCGGCACCGCCTCCGCCGAACAGACGGGGTACGGCCTGTGGGAGGAGACGGCGGCCCGCATGGTCGACGCGCAGGCCCCCGGTCTTGCCGCGCGGGTACGGGAGTTGGGGGCCATACCGTCCTCGGGGCCCGGCTGGCCGGTGCGCCTGCTGGAGGAGTGCGCCCTGCTGCACCTGCTCGACCAGGGCTGGCTCCGCCGCGACGAGCTGCCGCCCGAACTGGCCGCCACGGTCCGCTCCCGCGTCGGCCTGCCCGGCCGTCCCGAGGCGCCGCCCCTGCGGGACCGCTGGCTGGTCCTCGCGCAGTACGACACCGGGGACGGCAAGCTGACCACGCGCCGCGTCTGGCTGTACGGCACGGAATCGGGCCGCACGGCGCTGCTCCTCTCCTACGGTGCGGCGGGCCGCCCCCCGTCGCTCGCTCTGCCGGTGGGCCTCGCCCTGGACGCGGAGCTGACCGGATATCCGGGGGCGCGGCAGCTCCGGGCGGAGCTGGGCGAGCAGTTCACGGCCCCGGCGCCCACGGCACGGCGCCCGCCGGGAGTACGGACGGAGGAGGCCGCCGCCCTGTACGGCGAGGCGCTGCGCGACGACCCCTGGCTGGACGCCTGGCCGGTGACGCTCCGCGACGTCATACCGACCCCCGTCGAGCAGACGGGCCAACGATCTGATCAGCGTTGGCAGTTGGTTGACGCCGAGGGGAATCTGGCGCTGCCCCTGACGTCCGCCACTCCCGCGCCGAGCCTCTGGCGGCTGGTCGCCCTGTCCGCGGGCGCACCGCTGACGGTCTTCGGCGAGTGCGGCCATCAGGGCTTCACTCCCTTGACCGCGTGGCCCCGGGACACGGGAGAGACGGTGCCGCTGTGCTGACCGAGGAGTGCCAGGGGCCGCCCGGCCGGCGCCAGGAGCAGCAGCCCTACGCCAGGGGGGACCGACCCCGTCAGGAGGACCGGCCCTCAGCCGGAGCAGCAGACCCGCGCACGGAGCGGCAGGCCAGCTCAGGAGGAGCAGATGAACGCCAGGAGGAGCAGATGACCGCCTCACCCGCAGCGGCGCGGCGGCCCGCGCCCGCCACTCCCGCCGAGGCGCCCACCGGCGCTCCCACCGGCACTCCCACTGGCAGTGCTCCCGCCGATGCTCCCACCGGCAGTCCTCCCGCCGACGTTCCCACCGGCAGTCCTCCCGCCGACGTTCCCACCGCCACTCCCACTGACAGTGCTCCCACCGGCAGTGCTCCCGCCCACGCTCCCACCGGCGCTCCTCCCACCGCTGGACGCGCTTCCTGGGAGGAACTGATCACGGCGGCCCTGCTCGGCACCGACCGACGCGCGCTGCCCGCCGGCCTGACCGCGCCCGGCAGGACGGCGCCGGCCGCCCTCCTGGACGAAGCGGCGGTGCAGACCGTCCGCCGCAGAGCGGGACTGCGCCCGGCGCCGGCCGCCACCCCGCCCGAGCCCGCGGCCCGGGATCCGAGGCCTCCGGTGCCCCCCGCCGCCCGGCGCAGGCTCGCCACGCTGCTCACCGGCCGGCCCGGCACCGGCGGCGGTGGCAGGCGCGGTGCGACACCCGACCTGATGGAGCTGCTCCCCCAGTGGCTGGCCCTGGCCAACGCCCGGGGGTACGACCCGCCGCCTGAGCTGCTGCCCGCCCTGCTCGACGCGGCCCGTGGCCGCACGGATCTGCGCCCCCAGGCGCTGACCTTCGGGGGCCCCAGGGCCCTGTGGCTCGCCCGCCTCAACCCGGACTGGAGATTCGCGCTCCGTGCCACCCCGGGGGGCGGCGTGCCGCTGCCCTCGGCGGACGACACGGCCGACGTCCGCCGGCTGTGGGAAGAGGGCCTCTTCGCGGAGCGGGTCGCGCTGCTCGCCGCGCTCCGCGCGCACGACACCGCGGCCGCCCGGGACCTGCTCGACTCGACGTGGGCGACGGAGCGGGCGGAGGACCGCCTGATGTTCCTCGACTCCCTCCGCACCGGCCTGTCCGCCGCGGACGAGCCGTTCCTGGAGCGGGCCCTCACCGACCGCAGCCGCAACGTCCGCTCCACCGCCGCCGAGCTGCTCTCCTCGCTTCCCGGCTCGGCGCTCGCCGGGAGGATGGCGGCCCGGGCGGCGTCCTGCGTGGCCGTGGACCATGTGTCGAGCCGGCCGACCCTCATGGTCGAGGCCCCGCACGAGTGCGACGCGGGCATGGAGCGGGACGGGGTCTCCCGCAAGCCGCCGACCGGCCGGGGCGAGCGCTCCTGGTGGCTCGGCCAGCTGGTGGAGGCGGCGCCCCTGGCCATCTGGCGGACCCGGCTCGGCCGGCGTACCCCGGCGGAGATAGTGGCGCTGCCGGTCGCCGACGACTGGCGCGGCGAGCTGCACGCCGCGTGGTGCCGTGCGGCCGTACGCCAGAAGGACGCGACCTGGTCCAGGGCCCTGCTCGGCACCCCCGCGTCCCCGGACGCGGCGGGCCCCGGAGCCGTCTCGCTCGCCGAACGCGCCAAGCTCCTCGCCTCGCTGCCCGCGGCGGAGCGGGCCGAGTGGGTCGCCGGCTTCATCGCCTCGCACGGCCTGTCCGAGGCGTTCCAGCTGCTCGGCGTGTGTGCCGTCCCCTGGGCCGAGCCGCTGGGCCGCGCGGTGGTCGACGCGCTGAACATCGCGCGGGACGCGGGCAGTTACCCCTGGAGCTTCAGCGGCGTCATGGGCCTCGCCGAACGCTGCCTCGACCCCGAGGAAGCGGTCCGCCTGGAGTCGCTCACCGCGGTTCCGGACGAACCGGACGACGCCTCACCCGGAGCGGGCGGCTACTGGTCGGAGGCGTTCCAGCGCCTGGTCACCACCTTGCGGCTGCGCGCGGCGATACGTGACGAACTGTCGCCAGCGGTCACCGCTGCTCGGCCCCCGGCCACCGCGGTTGAGCCCCGGAAGCACTGATGCCGGAGGCCGGACGGGCCGCGGACCGGCCCTGAGCCGGGCTCCGACACCCCGGAGGTCAGGCCCCGGCGGGCTGCCGCACGTTGGCCCGGACCCACTCCACGATCGAGGTCGTGGTGGCCCCGGGGGTGAAGATCTCCGCGACGCCCTTCTCCTTCAGCGGCGCGATGTCCGCCTCCGGGATGATGCCGCCGCCGAACACCAGGATGTCCTGCGCGTCCCGCTCCTTCAACAGCTCGATCACCCGCGCGAAGAGCGTGTTGTGCGCCCCGGACAGGATGGACAGGCCGATCGCGTCGGCGTCCTCCTGGATCGCGGTGTCCACCACCTGCTCGGGCGTCTGGTGGAGCCCGGTGTAGATGACCTCCATACCGGCGTCACGCAACGCCCGCGCGATCACCTTGGCTCCCCGGTCGTGCCCGTCCAGCCCCGGCTTGGCGACCACCACGCGGATCGGCCCGGCTGCCACACCCATCACTGCCTCCATGTACCGATATCCGTACCGACATCCATCTGTCCGAGCATGCCCGAGCACGGACACCCCGCGCCGCGAGGACGGGGGAAGTGAACGAACGTTATCTCCAGCATCGCGCAAGCGGCAGTTTCGCGGCGGAGAGGGAGGGGGAAATCACACGTGGGACACATTCGCTGCGCGCCGTCCACCGAGCGGGGGTTCACACCCCGCTTGCGGACCAGGCGCGAGGGGAGCCGCATCGAGATCGCCGGACCACCACGCCGGCAGCCGCCCGGCGTGGTGGTGCGGTGCATCGGCGGCGCGACGGGGGCAGGGTGCCGTTCGTACGACGGCGGCCGCGACCCCGCCGCGCGACCGACTCTCCTTGCCCACGACTCCCCCTAGGGCACACGGGGGACGGCGCCGTCCTCCCGTGCTGCCGGTCGGGAGGTCGACGATGCCGGTCACCGGGGCCCGCCCCTTTCGCGCCCGGGGCTTTCCGCTGCCCAGACCGCCCGGGACCGGACTCTCGGCACTGCTGACGCAGCCCGCGCTGTCGACGCTGCGGGCCCTGCCATTCCTGCCCTCGGTGCGGGGGATGCCGCGACCCGGCTGGGCGGTACGAGGGATACCGCGCCCCAGCTGGGCTTCGCTGCACTCCCTGCCTTCACTGCCCTCCCTGCCCTCCCTGCCTTCGCTGCCCGCGGTTTCCGCCCTGCCCGGCCTGTCCGGACTGCCGATACTCTCCGCGCTGCCCGCGCTGCCCGCGTTGCCCGCGCTGCCTGCCCTGCCTTCCCTGTCTGCCCTGTCCGCGCTGGCGGCCCTGCCCTCGTTGCCCGGCAGGATCGCGGGCCGGTTCTCGGGAGCTCTCCTGAAGGCCACCGCCCTGGAAGCGGCGATCCTCGCGGGTCACCTCGTCCTCTACCCCTCGGGCATCGCCCAGGAGCGCAGGGCGATGCCCGTCCAGCCGCCACCCGACGCGCCCCGCCTGCCCCCCGGACGGGCGCCCCCCGGTTCTGCTCCTGCACGGCTTCGCCGACAACCGCTCCGTGTTCGTCCTGCTCCGCCGCGCACTGACCCAGCACGGCGGACGCCGGGTGGAGTCGCTCAACTACTCACCGCTGACCTGCGACATCCCCGCCGCCGCCGAGCTGCTCGGCCGGCGCGTCGAGGAACTGTGCGAGCGCGCGGGCCACGCCCGGGTGGACATCGTCGGCCACAGCCTCGGCGGCCTGATCGCCCGCTATTACGCCCAGCGCCTCGGCGGCGACGTACGCGTCCGCACTCTGGTCACGCTCGGCACCCCGCACACGGGCACCCGCGTCGCACCGCTCGCGAACGCCCACCCGATCGTGCGGCAGATGCGTCCGGGATCCACCGTGATCGAGGAGCTGAAGGAACCCGCGCCCGACTGCCGCACGCAGTTCGTGAGCTTCTGGAGCGATCTCGACCAGGTCATGGACCCGCCGGAGACCGCCTGTGTCGACCATCCCGACCTGCTCGCGCAGAACATCCAGGTGACCGGAATCGGCCATCTCGCGCTACCGGTCCATCCGGCGGTCGCGAACGGCGTGCGCGAAGCGCTCGATCTGGCCGAACCGGGGGCGGATGCCAAGGGGGCACCGGGCGGACTCACGGTCGCCTGACCTCTCCGCCGACGACGGCTGCTCACGCATTCACAGCCGCACACCCCGTCCCAGCTCGAACAGGCGTCGAACGTAGTACCAAGCCGACGCCCATAGTCCCCCGAAAGAAGGCCGAATGCCCGTTTCCTGAAACCATGAAACCTGCCGAAGATTGTCGCGCCCGTATACCGCCGGGTACAGTCGCCGCACTGCTCTGCCCCTGCTGCCGAGGCGAAAGAGAAGTTGGTGAACGACCGTCACCCGTCGGGGAGCTCGACTCCCCCGCCCTCGGCACCCGGCGCCGATTACCCGCCCTATGCGACGTACGACCAGCAAAGCGCCCCGCACGGCGGCTACGGCTACGACGCCTACTCCACCGGCAGTTGCGACACCGGGGTCTTCGACACCGGCACGTTCGCGACCGACCCGCTCTTCGGTGAGATGAGCGGCGCCGAGTACGACACCGGCCAGTGGGCGACCGCCCCGGACGCCCGTCAGCCGGCGGACACCGCTCAGCAGCCGGCCGCCTATGCCACGTACGCGGGGCAGCAGCACGGCGCCTACGACACGGGCGGTCACGACACCTCCGGCTGGTCGACCGGCGCCTATCAGCACCTCGCCGACATTCCCTCCCAGCAGGGCCCCGACAGCACGGGCCAGTGGGACACCACCGACTGGAACCAGCCGTCCACGACCGGCCAGTGGGAGACCCAGTCCTTCGACACGGGCGCCTACGACGCCACCGCGTGGAACTCCGCCGGTGACTCGCACGAGACACAAGCGACGCACGAGCCCGCGGCATCCGAGACTCCGCAGCCGTACGAGGCCGGTGCGACCGGTGCGACCGGTGCGACTGGTGAGACGTACGAGAGCACCGAGCGGTACGAGCTGACCGAGCAGTACGAGATCTCCGCCGAGGCCGCATACGCGGACGCCGACTCCTACGAGGGCGGGGACGGCGACCCGTACGAGGACGCGGAGCACGAGCCCGCCGCGCACGTCCCGGTCCCCGCGCCCCGCGCCGCCCGCGGCAAGGGCGGCGGACCCGGAGCGGGCCGGTCGAGAACCCGTCGCCGCACCCCCGCCAAGCGTTCCGCTCTGCTGACCGTCGCCGTGCCCTCGGCCTGCGTGATGGGCGTCGCCGGAGTGGCCGCCGCCTCCGTGGGCAGCTTCGGTGGGGACGACCACAAGGAGACGGCGGCCTCGGTCCCGGACGCCGCGTCCGTGCAGCCTTCCACCGCCAACAACAAGCTGGACACCCAGCTGGCGAACCTCTCCGCGGACGCGGGCGACTTCGCGGACCGGGCGAGCCGCACGCAGGAGCGCATCGACCTCAAGGCCCAGAAAGTGGCCGCGCAGAAGCAGGCGGCGGCGGAGGCGGCGCGCAAGGAGCGCATGCGCCCCAAGTTCGTCCTGCCGGTCAAGCAGCACGGCCTGAGCGCGCAGTACGGACAGGCGGGCGTCAACTGGATGTCGGCGCACTCCGGCATCGACTTCCCGGTCTCGTACGGCACAGAGGTCTTCGCCGCGACCGACGGCACCGTGACCACGAAGTGGAACAGCGCCTACGGCAACATGGCGATCGTGACCGCCAAGGACGGCACGGAGACGTGGTACTGCCACCTCTCCCAGCACAAGATCTCCAGCGGTCCCGTGAAGGCCGGCGAGACCATCGCCTTCTCCGGGAACTCCGGCAACTCCACGGGCCCGCACCTGCACTTCGAGGTGCGCCCCAGCCACGGCTCGGCGATCGACCCGCTGCCGTGGCTGCGCAGCCACGGCCTCGACCCGACGTAACCGGGGCCGCCCCGCCGGGCGCGGCTCGCCGATGGGCCGCCGCCGGCGAAGGCGCGGCCCATCGGGCTCCCGCCCCCGGCGTTACAGCTTCTCGACCGGCGCGTACCGCAGCAGGAGCCGCTTCGGCTTGGGCTCACCGAAGTCCACCGTCGCCTCGGCGTTCGCCCCCGTGCCCTTCACCCCGACCACGGTCCCCAGGCCGAACTGGTCGTGCGTCACCCGGTCCCCGACCGCCAGCGAGACCACCGGCTTCTCCGAGGCGCGGCGGGTCGCGAAGCCCTGCGCGCCGCCCGTGCGCGAACGCGAGGAGGACAGCGACGAGGCGATGCCACCGGCGGGACCGGAGGACGCGAGGGGGCCGACGGAGCCCTTCCGCTTCCAGTCCAGATGCGTGTCCGGAATCTCTTCGAGGAAGCGGGACGGCGGGTTGTAGGAGGGCTGGCCCCAGGCGCTGCGCATCGAGGACCGGGTCAGGTAGAGCCGCTCCCGCGCGCGCGTGATGCCCACGTAGGCGAGGCGGCGCTCTTCCTCCAGCTCCTTGACCTGCCCGAGGGAGCGCATGTGCGGGAAGACGCCGTCCTCCATGCCGGTCAGGAACACCACGGGGAACTCCAGGCCCTTGGCGGTGTGCAGCGTCATGAGCGTGATGACTCCGGAGCCGTCGTCCTCCTCATCCGGAATCTGGTCGGAGTCGGCCACGAGCGCGACGCGCTCCAGGAAGTCGGAGAGCGTGCCCGCCGGAGCGGCGGCCCCCTCCTCGCCTTCCGGCCGCGCGTTCCCTTGCGCGTTCTCCTGCTCGAATTCGAGTGCGACGGCGGCGAGTTCCTGGAGGTTCTCGATGCGGGTCTCGTCCTGCGGGTCGGTCGACGCCTGCAGCTCGGCGAGGTAGCCGGTCCGTTCGAGCACGGCCTCCAGGACGACGGCGGGGCCCGCGCCGGACTCGACGATGGTCCGCAGGTCCTCCATGAGCGCGTTGAACCGCTTGACGGCGTTGGTGGAGCGGCCCGCCATCCCGTACGCCTCGTCGACGCGGCGCAGTGCCTGCGGGAAGGAGATCTTCTCGCGCTGCGAGAGGGCGTCGATCATCGCCTCGGCGCGGTCGCCGATGCCCCTCTTGGGGACGTTGAGGATGCGCCGCAGCGGGACCGCGTCCTCGGGGTTGGCGAGAACGCGCAGGTAGGCCAGCACATCGCGGACCTCCTTGCGCTCGTAGAAGCGGACGCCGCCGACGACCTTGTAGGGCAGGCCGACACGGATGAAGATCTCTTCGAAGACACGGGACTGGGCGTTCGTCCGGTAGAAGATCGCGACGTCGCCGGCCTTCGCGTCGCCCGCGTCCGTGAGCCGGTCGATCTCGTCGGCGACGAACTGCGCCTCGTCGTGCTCGGTGTCGGCGACATAGCCGGTGATGCGGGCGCCCGCGCCCTGGTTGGTCCACAGGTTCTTCGGGCGGCGGCTCTCGTTCCGCTCGATGACGGCGTTGGCGGCGGTCAGGATCGTCTGCGTGGAGCGGTAGTTCTGCTCCAGGAGGATCGTCGTCGCGTCGGTGTAGTCCTCCTCGAACTGGAGGATGTTGCGGATGGTGGCACCGCGGAAGGCGTAGATCGACTGGTCCGCGTCACCCACCACGCACAGCTCCGCGGGGTCGTCGCCCTCGCCCCCGGAGGGGCCGACCAGCTCGCGCACCAGCGCGTACTGCGCGTGGTTCGTGTCCTGGTACTCGTCGACCATGACGTGCCGGAAGCGGCGGCGGTAGTGCTCGGCGACGTCCGGGAAGGCGCGCAGGAGGTGGACCGTCGTCATGATCAGGTCGTCAAAGTCCAGCGCGTTCGCCTCGCGCAGGCGTGACTGGTACATGGCGTAGGCCTGGGCGAGGGTCTTCTCGAAGCCGTCGGCCGCCTGCGCCGCGAAGTCCTCCTCGTCGATCAGCTCGTTCTTCAGGTTCGAGATCTTGGCGCTGAAGGACTTCGGCGGGAACTTCTTGGGGTCCAGGTCGAGATCGCGGCAGACCAGGGCCATCAGGCGCTTGGAGTCGGCGGCGTCGTAGATCGAGAAGGAGGACGTGAAGCCCAGCTTCTTGTACTCGCGGCGCAGGATGCGGACGCAGGCGCTGTGGAAGGTCGACACCCACATCGCGTTGGCCCGGGGGCCCACGAGCTGCTCGACGCGCTCCTTCATCTCGCCCGCGGCCTTGTTCGTGAAGGTGATCGCGAGGATCTGGCCGGGGTGCACACCGCGCTCGGCGAGGAGGTACGCGATGCGGTGGGTCAGCACGCGGGTCTTGCCGGAGCCGGCGCCGGCGACGATGAGCAGCGGGGAGCCCGCGTGCACGACGGCCGCGCGCTGGTTCTCGTTCAGCCCCTCCAGGAGCGTCGCCGGGTCGATGACCGGGCGCGGGGCACCGTCGCGGTAGTGCGTGTCCCGGGTCATGGGCACATCGAACTTCCCGCTGAACAAGTCGTCCGGAACCGGTTCCGGAGCGCTGTCCTCGGGCGGCGGCGGGGGCTCTTCGTCCGCGGCCCGGGAAGGCTGCAGGTCCGCCAGGAAGCTGTCATCAAAGAGGCTGCTCATCGCCTCCCGAGTCTAGGCGGCCCCACTGACAATCCGCCCCGGGTTCCGACCACCTCACATCCGCCGTCCGCTCACATCCGGTGACCGGCTCCCCTTCTTCTACGCCCCGCCCGCGAACGATCACGCTCCGCAGCGCCCCGGCGGTCCCGCGTCATGCCCACGCCATGCCCGCGTCAAGACCCTCGTGAAGTCACGGAAATGTATCGGGCATATCGCACATCAACCTTCACACCTGCCTCACGACTTGGCTAGCGTGCTGCGCGGGCCGCTCGTCCCCCGCCGGCGAACCTCGCCGGGAGCGGGTGGCCTCCGCCGAGTCCGACGCGTTCGGAGCCGGGGACCCACCGAAAACCTGGGGTGAATCGGTCCCGTACGCAGTACGGGACCGTAGGGCAACCTTCCGGAGCACCCGCCCGAACCCGACAGCTAACCCGGTAGGCGGTCTACGGAAGGAGTCGCCTCCCTTGGCGTCGCACCGCAAGCCACGGACCCGGCCGACCGCACCCCGGCCCCGCACCGCCCCGGCCGTCGGCATCACGACGGCCGCCCTGACCTCCGTGGCCCTCCTGTCGCAGAGCGCGCAGGCAGCCCCCTCCCCCGAGCCGACGAGGCCCGGCCTCGAAGGGCCCGGCCTCGAAGGGCCCGGCCTCGAAGAGGTGCGGAAGCTCGAAGGACCCAGCCTCGAAGAGGTGCGGAAGAAGGTCGACGACCTCTACCACCAGGCGGGCGTGGCCACCCAGAAGTACAACTCGGCCAAGGAGAAGACGGACAAGCAGCGCAGGAAGACCGGCCGCCTGCTCGACGACGTGGCCCAGCGCGCGGACAAGCTGAACGAGGCACGTCAAAAGCTCGGCTCCTACGCCACCGCGCAGTACCGCACCGGCGCCGCCTCCCATACGGCCGCGATGATGCTGGCCGACGACCCCCAGGGTTACTTCGACCAGAACCACCTGGCGGGCCGGCTGACCGCGCGGCAGAAGAAGGCCGTGGACGACTACCAGGCGCAGCAGGCGTCGGCGACGAAACAACGCGCGAGGGCGGCGCGGAGCCTGGAGACGCTGCGCGACTCCCGCGACGGCCTCAGGACGAGCAAGCGGACCGTCCAGAAGAAGCTGGGCGAGGCGCGCGAGTTGCTCTCGGAGCTGACCGCCGAGGAGAAGGCGCGGCTCGCGGCGGCCGAGCGGAAGCGGGAGCGGGAGGCTGCGCGCGAGGCCGTGGAGCTGTCGCGCGAACAGGCCGCCGAGGCGGCGCGCAAGCGCAAGGCGGAAGAGGCCGCGCGGAAGGAGACGGATCGGGGCCAGGCGCAGCGGCAGGGCCAGGGGCAGCGGCAGCGGCAGCGGCAGGGGCACGGGAGCGGGCAGGCCGGGGGGACGGGAGCGGGCCAGGGCGGCGACTCAGGGACCGGAGCCGGGTCGGGTCCCGGGTCGACTCCCGGGTCGGGTTCCGGCTCGGGGAGCACGGACAGCGGTTACTCCACCAAGGCCGCGAAGGTCGTCGCTTTCGCGCGGGCCCAGCTCGGGAAGCCGTACGTCTGGGGCGCCACGGGACCGGACTCCTACGACTGCTCCGGGCTCACCCAGGACGCGTGGAAAGCCGCGGGGATCTCCCTGCCGCGCACCACGTGGGACCAGGCGAAGGCCGGCACGACCGTGCGGACCGCCGACGCCGAGCCGGGTGACCTGGTGTTCTTCTACGACGACCTCAGTCACGTGGGGATCTACATCGGCGACGGCAAGATGATCCACGCCCCGAGGCCGGGCACGAATGTCCGCGTCGAGTCGATCCACTACATGCCCCTCCACAGCGTGGTGCGCCCGGTGTAACCCTGGTGAGCGCCCTCTACGCGCGCGTGGCCCGCACTCTTCGCGGAGTGCGGGCCACGCGCGCGTAGAGGGCCGCTGACGGAGGGCCGTTATCGGCGGACCCTTATCGGAGGGCCGTCATTGGGGGATCAGGTCCACAGCACGGCGATGAAGATGTTGGCCGTCGTCAGCAGCCCCACCGCGCCGAACAGGCCCTTGTCGATCTTCTCCTCGTCCCGCTTCACGTAGACCAGCGCGAGGATCACGATCAGCACGGCCATCTTGATGCCGATCTTGAGGTTGTTGACCGGGTTGTCGTCGGCCTGGTTCAGGCCCACCAGGACGACACCGGTCACGAGCATGGTCAACGCGCCGTGCAGCATCGCGGGGCTGAAGCGGGCGGTGCCCCGGCCCATCTGCTTCATCTGGGTCAGGAAGCCGCCCAGGAGCGAGGCGATGCCGATGATGTGCAGGCCGACGAAGAGATGGATGAGTACGTCCATGAGGCCGGAGCCTAGCCCGGCCCCGCATCGTCCCCTTCGGGCGGCCCCTTATCATCCCGCGACGGACAGCTGGGGCACAACCACTGCAATGCCCACACTCACGACAAGCAGGGCATCAAATCCGCATCCGGAGCGGACATCCATGGTCGCCGTTGCGCCCACTTCCGTCAGTTGCGCGCAAGCCGTCACCGGGCCGTTACGGCCGGGCTTAGCGTCCTTCCCCAGGTGACCGGCTCCCCACCGCCGCCCGTCCAGGGCGGCAGTCGGTCATCACGCCGAGAAACCCGGCGGCGGCCCGCTCCCCCTGTGCGGGTCGTCGCCGGTCAGGTAAGGAGCCCTCTTCGTGGCAGCGCACCGCAAACCCCGACAGCGCTCGCTCACCGGCCGTGCGGCCCGTACCGCCGCCACCCTCGCCCTGGCGGGTGCCGCTTCGGTGACCGCCCTCGACGGCACGGGGCACGCGGACCCCCGGCTCAGCCCCGCCGAGGTGAAGTCCAAGGTCGACGCGCTCCACCGGGAGGCGGAGATCGCCACCGAGAAGTACAACGGGGCGAAGGAGAAGGCCGAGAAGGCCGAGGCCTCCCTGGGCGAGCTGCGCGACGAGGCGGCCCGCAAGACGGCCGAGCTCAACTCCGCCCGCGAGAGCCTCGGTTCGTACGCGGCCGCCCAGTACCGCACGGGCGGCATCGACCCCTCCGTGCAGCTCGCGCTCTCCTCCGACCCCGAACAGTTCCTGGACGGCGCCTCGTTCGCCGACCGGGCCGGCCACCGCCAGGCGGCCGCCATCAGGGGCGTACGCAAGAAGCTCCGTCAGCTCGACCAGCTGCACGCCGAGGCCGACGGTCACCTCTCCGCCCTCCGCTCGCGCCAGGCGGAATTGCGGAAACACAAGAACACGATCACCGGCAAACTCGGTGAGGCCAAGCGGCTGCTGTCCCGGCTCACCGCCGAACAGCGCACGCGGCTCGCGGACGCCGAGCAGCGCACACAGCTCGCGGGCGACGACACCGACCGGGTCACCCGTGCGCACACCCGGACCCCGCAGCCGCAACCGCACGCACCGTCCAAGGCTCCCAACGCCCGTGCCGCGGCCGCCGTCTCCTACGCCTACAAGGCCATCGGCAGCCCCTACGTGTGGGGCGCGACGGGCCCGAACGCCTTCGACTGCTCGGGGCTCGCCCAGGCCGCCTACCGGGCGGCGGGCGTCTCGCTGCCCCGCACCACCTACGCCCAGATCGCCGCCGGGGAGCGCGTCGCACGCTCCGCGCTCCGCCCTGGTGACCTGGTGTTCTTCTACTCGGGCATCAGCCACGTCGGCATCTACGTGGGCAACGGCCAGATGATCCACGCCCCGAACCCGAGCGCCCCGGTGCGGCTCGCGCCGATCGACCAGATGCCGTTCGCGGGCGCCACCCGGGTGGTGTGAACCGGCCCCACGGCCCCCAGTACTGTCGGGTCCATGCCCAGCCGTACGTTGCCGCCGCCTCCCCCTCCCGCGCATCTGCGCACCTGGCCGGACCGTCGGACGCTGCTCACCGACCGGGGCATGGCCCTCCACGAACTCCGCCGGCGCCACCTCGGAGTGCACCGGCTCCTGTTCCTGTGGCTGTGCGGTCTCGGTGCCGTCGTCGGCTGGGCGCTGCTGATGCAGCCGATCAAACTCATCGAGGAGCAGGACGCCACGGGGCTCATCCTCGGTCCGGTCCTCGCGGTCCTCGGCCTCGCGGCGCTGGCGCCCTCGGTGGTCGGCGTCGTCCTCAGCCTCCGCCGCGACCGGCGCATACGAGAACTCACCGACGCCTGGCTCGCCCTGGACCGGGACCCGGCGTCCGACGCCCGCCTGCGCTCCCCCGGCCTCAGCCTCTTGTGGCTCCTGTCCTCCCTCGCCGTGTGCGCGCTCGGCCTGTGGGCGTCCTTCGCCTCGGCCGCGTACGCCGAACCCGGCCGGGAGACGTACGCCGACGTCGCCCTCGGCATGGGCACGGGCCTCCTCCTGTGGCTGACGGGCCTACTGGGCGCCGCCAAGGCCCTCACCCACTACCGCTGGGCCCTACGAGCACTGACGCCACTCCCGGCCCCCGGCGGCACCCGGCGCGCGGGCAGCACCTGACGCCAGGGGCAGCACCCGGCGCTCGGCGCCAAGCCCATCTGGCCGCGCGCCCCGTGCTCCGCACCCCACACGGTCACCCCCCGTGCCAGCCGGCCGCCACGCGATCGGCTCCGCAGCGGCCCCTCCGCGCCTCAGACCAGCCGCCGCGCCGTCGCCCACCTCGTCAGTTCATGGCGGTTGGAGAGCTGTAGCTTCCTCAGGACCGCCGACACATGCGACTCGACCGTCTTCACGGAGATGTAGAGCTGCTTGGCGATCTCCTTGTACGCGTACCCCCGCGCGATCAGCCTCAGAACCTCCCTCTCCCGCTGCGTCAACCGGTCCAGGTCCTCGTCGATCGGGGGCGCGTCCGTGGAGGCGAACGCGTCGAGGACGAAACCGGCCAGGCGTGGCGAGAACACCGCGTCGCCGTCCTGCACCCGGAAGATGGAGTCCACCAGGTCCGTACCGGTGATGGTCTTGGTGACATAGCCACGGGCGCCGCCCCGGATGACGCCGATGACATCCTCGGCGGCATCGGAGACCGACAGCGCCAGGAAACGCACCGGACTCTCCGCGTCGGCCATCAACGGTGAGCAGCGGCGCAGCACTTCCACACCCCCGCCACCTGGAAGGTGCACGTCCAGCAGGACGACCTCGGGTCGTGCGGCCCTGATGACCGTCACCGCCTGGTCGACGTCGGCCGCCTCGCCGACCACTTCGACGCCGGTGATGTCGGTCCGGCCGATCTCCGCCCGCACCCCGGTGCGGAACATCCGGTGGTCGTCGACCAGGACGACCCGCACACGACGCCCACCCGCACCGCCCTCGTCCGAACCGGTCGGCTCCGCGGGTTCGCCCGCCTCGGTCGCGTCGCTCATGTCGTCGCCGTCCTCTCCATCTCCAGCTCGACTTCCGTGCCGCCGCCCGGCACCGCGCGCAACCGCGCCGTGCCGCCATTGCGCTGCATGCGGCCGATGATCGATTCTCGTACGCCCATGCGGTCGTCGGGAACGGAATCCAGGTCGAAGCCGGGTCCACGGTCCCGGACGGACACGAACACCGTCTTCCCCTCTACTTCGGCGAAGACCTGCACCGCACCGCCCTCGCCACCGTACTTGGCGGCGTTCACCATGGCCTCCCTCGCGGCCTGCATCTGGGCGGTCAGCCGCTCGTCGAGCGGGCAGTCCCCGACCACGACGACCTCTATGGGCACCCCGTGCTTGTCCTCGATCTCCGCCGCACTGCGGCGGACCGCCTCGGCGAGGCTGTCGGGCTCCTCGTCCTCGTCCTTGCCCGTCCCCTCTGGGTTGTAGAGCCAGGCCCGCAGGTCGCGCTCCTGCGCGCGGGCGAGGCGGCGCACCTCGCCGGCGCTCTCCGCGTTGCGCTGGATCAGGGTCAGGGTGTGCAGCACGGAGTCGTGCACATGAGCGGCGACCTCGGCTCTCTCCTGGGCGCGGATGCGCATCAGCCGCTCCTCGGAGAGATCCTGCATCATGCGGACGAGGTAGGGGCCGGCGAGAAGGGCGACGCCGACGAGCACGGCCAGCGCGGCCTGCAGCACGGCCCCCAGGTGTGCGGCGGACCCCTGGAGCACGAAGATGCCGGTGACCCCGGCGCCGACCAGGAGCACTCCGGCCGCCGACCGGGCGAGCGTGATGGTGCGCCGGCGGCGGCCGACGGCCATCCAGCGGGCCCGGCGGGCATTGTCGGCCTGGCGCCAGACCAGGGCGACACCGGCGGCGACGAGCAGGGTCGGCACGACATACGCCTTGGTCGAGCCGTCCAGGTCCACATTGCCGACGAAGACCATGCAGACGACGACCATCGCGAGGAGCGCGACTATCTGGCCCTTGTCCGGCTTGCGGGCCACGAGTCTGCGGCGGCCGTCCGGCGATGTCTCGGTCGTGACGGCCGCGGGTGGCCGCTCGGCGTCCACACCGCCGATGCCCAGCGGGACGAAGAACCAGAACGCCGCGTACAGCAGAGCGCCGAGGCCGTCCGCCGTGAACAGACCGACGAAGACGAGCCGGACCCAGACCACGGGCAGTCCGAGATGCCCCGCGAGGCCGCGTGCGACACCGCCGAGCCAGCGCCCGTCACCGCTGCGGTACAGCTTGCGCAGCGGTCGGGCGTCGTCGATGGGCGGTGCGGCGGCTTCCGGCATGCCTCGATGTTCACACGCGGGCGCGCACACGGGCATCAGGGTCGGTCCCCGAGACTTCCCTGATCTCGGCCCCCGCCCCGTCCCTGTCAGGGGTGTGGCCCGAGTCGTCTCAGGGGCGATATCAGGGTCGGGCCAGGGTCGTCCCGACTGCCGCGGCGGGCTCGCGGCAGTCACCATGGACACATGACAGATCAGCAGCCCGCCGAGACGGAGACCGAGGCCGCCCTCCACGCCGCCGTGCGCGACGCGTACGGCGAGCCGGGTGGTCCCGCGGGCAGTCGCGAGGAAGCGGGCCGGCCCGCGGAGGTGCTGAAGTTCCGCCGCGACCGCCGGCACAAGAAGCTCGGCGGAGTGTGCGCCGGTCTCGGGCGGCACTGTGACATGGACCCGGTGATCTTCCGCATCGGTCTCATGGTCCTGTCGATCACGAGCGGCCTCGGCCTGGTGTTCTACGGCTTCGCCTGGCTCTTCGTGCCGTATGAGGACGAGGAGGAGAACGAGGCGCGCAGGCTGCTCTCCGGCCGGGTGGACGGCCAGGCGCTGACGGCCGTGCTCTTCGCGCTCGTCGGCTGCGGAGTCTTCCTCACACTGTTGAACAACGGCGGCGCCCTCACCTTCGCCGCTGTCCTCACCCTTCTCCTCGCGGGCGCGGGGTACTGGTCTCAGCAGCGCGGGGCCCTCGACCCCGCCCCGGTCACCGCGCACGCCGCGGCTGACGCGCCGCCGGAGGCCAAGGCGCCGCCCGTCGCCGGCGGGCCTTCCTGGTGGCGGGATCCCATGGCCAAGGACGGGGCGCACGAGCGCTCCCCCTCCTACTTCTGGGGCCCCGCCAGTCTCGACATCGCCTATCAGCCGACGGGCGGCCACCAAGGCGTGCCGCGCGCCAAGGCAGCGGCCGCCCCGCCGCCCGCGCCGCCCCGACCGCGCGGCCCGCGCGGGATCGGCGGCCGGGTCTTCCTGCTCGCCCTGCTCGCCGGCGGCCTCGGCACCGGCCTGACCTGGGAGAACCACCCGCTCGGCACGACGTTGCAGACCGGTCTGGCATGCGCGCTCGGTGTCTTCGGCCTCGGCATCGCGGTCAGCGCCTTCCTGGGACGGACCGGGGCGGGTTCGATCGTGCTCGCGGTACTCACGGCCGGCCTCCTGGCGGGCGCGGCGGCCCTGCCGGAGAACATCACCACCAATTACGCCCGCGCGGACTGGATACCCGGATCGGCAGCGGACGTCCGCCCCCGCTACGAGGTGGGCCTTGGCACCGGCAGGCTCGACCTGAGCCGGATCGACGTCGGCAAGGGACGGACGCTGGAGACCAGCGCCGAGGTCGGCATGGGCGACCTCCGGGTGATCGTGCCGAAGGACGCCACCGTGCGGCTGCACGCCGAAGTGGGCCTCGGCGCCCTCGGATTGCCGAACGACAAGGACAAGGACCTGGACGTCGCTCCGGACCGCGAGAAAGACGTGACGCTGAAACCGCCCTCGGGCAGTAAGGACGGCGGCACGATCGATCTGCGGCTCGAAGTGGGCGTCGGACAAGCGAAGGTGACCCGTGCTGCGTCATGAATTCCACCCCGGAAAGCTGGTGGCGGGCCTCTCCCTGCTGACCGTCGCCGTCATCTACGCGGGCGACGTGGGCGGTGCCTGGCAAGCGCCGTGGTTCGTCGCCGCCCCGCTCGTGATGGCCGGCCTGCTGCTCGCGGGCGTGACGGCGGCGATCCACGGCATAAGACCGCGCGGCGCCGCCCAAGCGCACGGCCACTCCAGAGACGGGGAGCGGCAGGGCTGAGGGCCAGGGCCGAGAGGCAGGCGACAGGGCCGACAAGGGGCCGGCGGCGCGAGGTTCGTGGCCAGGGGGCAAGGGGGTCAGGGTCGGCGCCTCGGCCAGGGACACGTCCGGGGATAGGCCGGTGGTGTCACCTTCCAGGGCGTGCGTGGCGGGTCGGGGCGGGACATCGTTCGGCTTGGTACGACGTGCACAGCCACCAGGTACGGCACGCGTCGTCGGAGGGGATCGACGGCACGGCTGTCGGGTGGCCGGGACGGTCAGTTCCGTGGCAGCGGCCCGTGCCCGCCTGGTCCGCCGCCGACCAGGACGCGACCTGCGAGTGCGCTGAGCGCTGTGTGGGCCTGCGACCCCGGTTCCGCCACGTAGGTGACCAGGGTCTGGTCCGGCTCGTCGGGCAGGCGGAGTGTCTCGCGGAGCAGGGGCAGCTCGCCGGTGGCGGGGTGGCGTATGCGCTGGGGGCCGTGGGAGTTCTCCCGTACATGGTGTTCGGCCCACAGGCGGTTGAAGCCGTCGCTGCGGACGGAGAGTTCGCCCAGGAGGCCGCACAGCCGGTCGTCGCAGGGATAGCGGCCCAGGTCCATGCGCAGGGCGGCCACCGTGTCGCGAGCCGTCTGCTCCCAGTCGGGGTACCGCTCTCGGGCATCCGGGTCGAGGAAGTGCAGCCAGGCCACATTGCGCCGCTCGGCGGGCAGGGCGTCGAAGTCGCCGAACAGCAACCGGGCCAGACGGTTGGAGGCCAGGATGTCGAGGCGCCGGCCGAGGACGTAGGCGGGCACCTCGTCGAGCGCCCCCAGCAGCACCTGGATGCCGGCGCGGACCGGCTGCGGGGCGAGGTTCTGTGCGGGCGCGTCGCGCAGGGCACGTGTCAGGTGGCCCAGGTGCGCGCGCTCGGCGGCATCGAGCCGCAACACCCTGGCGACCGCGTCGAGGACGCTGTCGGAGACGTTCTGGGACCGGCCCTGCTCCAGCCGTACGTAGTAGTCGACGCTGACGCCCGCCAACTGCGCCAGCTCTTCCCGGCGCAGACCGGGCACGCGCCGCCGACCGCCGAACGGGCGTACGCCGACGTCCTCCGGGCGCAGGCGGGCGCGCCGGGACCGGAGGAACGTGGCGAGTTCGGTGCGGAAGTCCATGGCTCAAGTGTCGGCCAAGGACTCGAGTGTCGACCAAAGAGGCGAGTGTCGGCCAAGCCTGGTTCTGCCAGACCCAGGGTCGAGCAGAGCCCTGGGCAGGCGTGCGCGCTCCGAGCAGAGTCGAGATCGCCAACCGGCACCGCCCCCATAGACAGACGCACGCGCGTACGCGCACCCGCACGCACAACCGGAGAGCACCATGACCACGACGAGCACGACCACGACCACGACGGCGCCGCAGACCACCTCGTCCGCCCGCCCCCTTGCGGGCAGGGTGGCGGTCGTGACCGGAGCGTCCAGTGGCATCGGCGAGGCCACCGCGGATCTGCTGGCCGCGCAGGGAGCCCATGTCGCCCTGCTGGCCCGGCGCGGTGATCGCCTGGCCGAGCACGTGGCGCGCATCGAAGCGGCCGGCGGTACCGCGCTCGCCGTCCCGGCGGACGTGACCGAGCCCGCCTCGATCGCGGACGCCGCCACCCGCGTACGGGAACGCTTCGGCCGTGTCGACCTCGTCGTCAACAACGCGGGCCTCGCCCTGCCCGACCTTCTCGGCCAGGCCGCCGGTACCAACTGGCGGCGCATGATCGAGGTGAACGTCACCGGTGCCTGGGCCGTCGTGGACGCCTTCGTGCCGGACCTGCTCGCCGCGGCGGCCGACCGGGGCCACGCGGACCTGGTGACCATCTCGTCCGTGGCCGCGCAGACCGTCCTGCCCGGCTTCGGCGGCTACGCCGCGAGCAAGGCCGCCCTCAGTCACCTCTCCCGCAACCTTCGCGCTCAACTCGCTCCCGGCGACGTGCGGGTGACCAACATCGAGCCCGGCGCCGTCGACACCGAGCTGCGCGACCACATCGGCGACCCCGCCATCAGTGCCGCCGTCCAGGAAGCCATGGACTCCCTCGAGAAGATACCCAGCGGGGCCGAGGTCGCCGAAGTGATCGCCTTCGCCGTCAGCCGCCCTCGCCACGTCAATCTGGCGCAGATCTCCGTCCTGCCGTCACGCGAGGTCTGACTGCCTCACCCCGGTCAGGGGGCGTCCCGGGAGTCTCGGCGGCGGGCGGTGCGCATGGCGTCGAGGGAGAAGACCGGGGCGCCGGCGAGCACCAGGGGCAGCCACGCCATCAGGTACGCCAGGTCGTTGCCGTAGTAGTAGGGCTCGGTGGACCAGCTGACGGTCAGCCAGAGGCTGAGCGAGATCAGCGCGCCGCCGAGCGCGGCGACCCGGGTGAACAGCCCGGCCAGGGTGCCGATGCCGACGGCCAGTTCTCCGAGGGCGAGGGCGTAGCCGAAGCCGACCGGGCTCTTGAGGGAGAGGTCGACCAGGGCGGGGATCGCGGAGATGTCGCGGATGTCCCGCATCATCGCCCCGATCGAGCCCACGCCGTCCGCCCGCATGAAGGAGCTGTCCGTGAGCTTGTCCAGACCGGCGTAGAGGAAGGTGATGCCGAGGAAGATCCGCAGGGGGAGCAGGGCGTATCGGGTGGCGGGCTCCCGCCAGTCGTCCCGCCCGGTGTGACCGGTGTGCGGTCCGTCCGCATGCCGTGAGCCATGGCTGTTCCCCGCCTCTCCCATCGACCCCGTCACTCGACCAGGCACCGGTCCAGCCGCCTGACCAGTCGCCCGACCAACCGCCTGACCAGACACCCGGCCCGCCTGACCAGCCGCCTGACCCGTCACCTGACCGTACGTACGAGAAGAGGCGACTGTTCACGGAGCGCTGCGGAATTCAGTGGCATCGGCCAAGAGGCCCGGGGAGGCTTTGATGTGTCAGCCGAGACGGTTCGTCGGGTCACCTAGGACCATGGCGGGCGCCGGTTCAGTCCGTGACGTCGATCGTGACGCGGTTGGTCTCCAGGCCGGCGGCAGTGATCACTTGGACGTCGACCCGGCCGGGCTCCACGTCGACCGGGACGGGCACGGTGAGCGTCGTGTCGGCCGGATTGCTGAAGCCGCCCGGCACGGGCACGAGCGGCACGTGGACGTGCACGGTTCCGATGCGCACGACCATGCGGGCGAGCCGGTCGGCGCCACCCGCGCCGGGCGGGACGAAGCCCGCGCCGCGGATCTCGATGTCGTCGCCCGTGCGGATCGGCGCGTCCAGGTCGCCGACCTCCCGCGCGCGGACGACGGAGAGGATCACAGGGCGGCCGCCTTCGGAGTACTTCCCCGCGAGGTAGGTCGCGGCCGACACCAGGACCAGAACGGCCAGGCCCCACGGCAGATCGGGCAGCTGCTCGGGCCGCCGTGCGAGGCGGACGGCGGCGAAGGTCACGGCGACGGCGGTGACCAGGACGTACTGGGTGTCGGTGAAGCTGCCGCGGCCCGCGTCGTCGGTGAGCGCGTCGGCGGCCCGCGGCCGGACGGCGGGCACCTTCTGCAACCGCTGGCCCAGGACCCGCAGGCCGACGACTCTGCGCACGAGGACGGCGACCGCGCACACCACGGCGAGGACCGTCACCACACCGGCGGCGCGGCCGAGTTCGAGGCCGGCGATCAGTTCGTCCCGCTGCCCGTGCCGCGAGGTCACGGCCAGCCGGCCCGCGAGGACCAGCACCGAGAAGACGACGAGAAGCACCCAGCAGGCGGCCACGACCCGCGAGGTGGAGAGCCGGTTGTCCTCGCCGATGAGGGGCGCGAGGACGCCGCCGCGCTCCCGGTGGAGATACGCCGCGCCGGTCAGCAGGCCGCCCAGGACCAGGGCGGCGAGGAGGCCGGCCGTGCGGGCGGCCGTCCAGCCGCCGCCGATCGCCGTGAGCGCCTGGGCCAGGAGCAGGACGCCGCAGGCGCCCCAGACGACGCCCAGGGTGCGCGTCCACAGGCGTCGCCGCCAGGCCTCCCCCTCGGACCTCCCGCGCTCGGCGACGTCCCGCGCGGACTGGGCCAGCTCGTCCGACACCCACTGTCGCGAGGCGCCCGCCGAGTGCGCGACGGCTGCGGGCAGGCCCTGTCCGGCCGCCAGTTCGTCGCGCCGGGCCAGGAACGCGGCCACGGCGCGCCGGTGTCCTTCACGCGCTCCGTGCGGGCAGCCGCCGCACGTGCATCCGCCCCCGTGCGCGCCCTCTCTCGCCACCTGCACCGCCACCGCGTACGCCGCCTTCCCCACCCTCGAAGCCCCTGCGGGCCTGCCATGAACTTCCGTGCAGCGAAAGGGAATTGTGCCGCACTCGAGGGCGAACAGGCCCCGCGGGTCAGGTCAGCGGGGGTGAACGGGACAGTGGCGCGTTGACGAGCGGGGCGCGGGCGCCGACCGACACCCCGACACCGCAGGTCAGCAGGTCAGCAGGTCCGATGCCGTCACAAGACGGCGGCACGCGCGGCACCTCCGACCGAGCGGCAAAAGGCGACAGAAGGTGTCTGGTATGTGGTGCAGACTTGGCGCATGTCGTTCAACTGGGAAGCCTTCGTCGCGGCGGAACCCGACTTCGCCGCCACCGTCGAGAAGCGCTTCGGCGCTTTCACTCACCACATCCTCGCCACTCTCCGCAAGGACGGTTCACCGCGCACCACCGGGCTTGAAGTGCGTTTCCTGCACGGGGAGCTGTGGTTGGGGATGATGCCGGGCTCCCTCAAGGCGCTCGACCTGCGCCGCGATCCGCGCTTCGCGCTCCAGGCCAACCCCGGCCCGGGCACGGAGATGGCGGGGGGCGACGTGCGGATCGCGGGGCGGGCCGTGGAGGTGCGGGACGCGGCCACCGTCGCGCGCTACGCGGACGCGGTGAACCCGCCGGACCCGGACGCGTTCCACCTCTTCCGCGCCGAGC
This sequence comes from Streptomyces sp. NPDC034037, assembly GCF_055575715.1. Taxonomy (NCBI): domain Bacteria; kingdom Bacillati; phylum Actinomycetota; class Actinomycetes; order Kitasatosporales; family Streptomycetaceae; genus Streptomyces; species Streptomyces sp. NPDC034037. The sequence continues at coordinate 121,978 of NZ_JBVISC010000008.1, forward strand.
TGACGGAGGTGGTCCGCACCTACGTCGAGGACGAGCGGTATCTGGCGGTGCAGATGTGGAAGCCGGGTGCCCCGGTGCGTACGACCCGGCGGACATGAGAACGCCGGTGGCGCCCCTTCATGTCCGTGAAGGGGCGCCACCGGCGCTCAGCACACCTTGGGCCCGACCTTGGGCTGGGCCCTGGCGGTCAGGTCACTCCCACTCGATGGTCCCCGGCGGCTTCGACGTCACGTCGAGCACCACGCGGTTCACATCGGCGACCTCGTTGGTGATGCGCGTCGAGATCTTCGCCAGGACGTCGTACGGCATGCGGGTCCAGTCGGCCGTCATGGCGTCCTCGGAGGAGACGGGCCGCAGCACGATCGGGTGGCCGTAGGTGCGGCCGTCGCCCTGGACGCCGACGCTGCGGACGTCCGCGAGCAGCACGACGGGGCACTGCCAGATGTCGCGGTCGAGGCCGGCCGCCGTCAGTTCCTCACGGGCGATGGCGTCGGCCTCGCGCAGCAGGTCGAGGCGGTCCTTGGTGACCTCGCCGACGATGCGGATGCCGAGGCCGGGGCCCGGGAACGGCTGGCGCTGGACGATCTCGTCCGGCAGGCCGAGCTCGGCTCCGACCATCCGGACCTCGTCCTTGAACAGCTTGCGCAGCGGCTCGATGAGCTTGAACTCGAGGTCCTCGGGGAGGCCGCCCACGTTGTGATGGGACTTGATGTTCGCGGTGCCGGTGCCGCCGCCGGACTCGACGACGTCGGGGTAGAGCGTGCCCTGCACCAGGAACTCGACCGGCTGGTCGTTCGGGGCCTCGGCCACGATCTCCGCCTGGGCCTGCTCGAAGACCCGGATGAACTCGCGGCCGATGATCTTCCGCTTCTCCTCGGGGTCCGAGACCCCGGCGAGCGCGTTCAGGAACCGCTCCTGGGCGTCGACGACCTTCAGCTGGACGCCGGTCGCGGCGACGAAGTCCTTCTCGACCTGCTCCGTCTCACCCTTGCGCATCAGGCCGTGGTCGACGTACACGCAGGTCAGCTGCGAGCCGATGGCCTTCTGCACGAGAGCGGCGGCGACGGCGGAGTCCACGCCGCCCGACAGACCGCAGATGGCGCGCCGGGTGCCGACCTGCTCGCGGATCGCGGCGACCTGCTCGTCGATGACGTTGCCGGTCGTCCAGTCCGGCTTGAGGCCGGCGCCGCGGTAGAGGAAGTGCTCCAGGACCTGCTGGCCGTGCGTGGAGTGCATCACCTCGGGGTGGTACTGCACGCCGTACAGCTTCTTCTCGTCGTCCTCGAAGGCGGCGACCGGTACGACGTCCGTGGACGCGGTGACGGTGAAGCCCTCGGGCGCCGCGCTGCACGCGTCGCCGTGCGACATCCACACCGACTGCTCGGTGGGGGTGCCCTCGAAGAGGGTGGAGCCGGCCTTGGAGACGGCCAGCGGCGTACGTCCGTACTCGCGGGCACCGGTGTTGTCGACGGTGCCGCCGAGAGTCGTCGCCATCAGCTGGAAGCCGTAGCACATGCCGAAGACGGGGACGCCGGCCTCGAAGAGGCTGCGGTCGACGGTGGGCGCGTGGTCCGCGTACACCGAGGAGGGGCCACCGGAGAGGATGATCGCCGCGGGCTTCTTGGCGAGCATGTCCGCGACGGGCATCGTGCTCGGCACGATCTCGCTGTAGACCCGGGCCTCACGGACGCGACGGGCGATGAGCTGGGCGTACTGCGCTCCGAAATCGACGACCAGAACGGTGTCGGGAGCGGCGGCAGCGTGGGGCGCTGATGGCACGGCGGCGGCCTTCCGGCGTTGAGCGATGAGCGAGAGGCTCAGTGCGTGTGCAGGGGGTCTGTTTTGTCGATTCTACCGGGCTCGGCGGGACCCTCCTTCGTCACATCCGACGGACGTGACGACGCCGCCCGCGACGGGCCCTCCCACGGCCCCGCCCGTCCACCGGGCCGAGGCACCTCGCAAGCAGCAGGGCGGGACCGGGCGTGTGTCTCAATATCCGGGCCGCCCGCCCGCCCCGATTGACCCGGCGGGGCCGCGTGGGGGCATACTGAGGCCGTGACCAAGCACCTCGCCTTCCTCTTTACCTATGGCAACCGGCCCGCCGGCTGCCATGGTCGAGCTGCTTGATCCACTGACAAGCGACTTCCCAGGCGCCCCGGGCCGACAAGGCCCGGGGCGCTCTGTCATTCCGTGGCCTTGTGGCTCCGGGGCATCCGTACCTTCCGCACCCGAGCACCACAGGAATCCAGGAGCCCCTCATGACCGCCACCGCCACCGCTGCCGCCGCCGCCACTGCTGCCGCCGCCGTCGCCACCCCCGCCCGTGCCACCGGCGAGGAGACCGGCGCACGCACGCCCGAGGCCGCCGGCCTGATCGAGAACGCGCGTGAGCGGATCGACGCGCTCGACGCCCACATCATCGGTCTCGTCCAGGAGCGGATGGCCGTCTCGGCCGTGATCCAGGAAGCCCGCATCGCCTCGGGCGGGCGCCGCGTGAACCTCTCCCGCGAGATGGAGGTCCTCGGCCACTACAGGGACGCGCTCGGCAGGCCCGGCACGGCGCTCGCGATGACGCTCCTGGAGCTGTGCCGGGGCCGCGTCTGAGCCGCCCCGGGCCCGGGAACCCTGCCGGTCAGGGATCGGATGGACCTGAGTTCGGATCCGTTCTCACCCGTACGGCGCGTGACCCGTGGACGGCGGGCTTCGTTGGTCCCGATGTCCGCGTCAGCCAGGTGCGGGCCCGCAAGAACCACGCGTGGCTGCGCTGGAGCGATGAGGCGTACGGATGATGTCGTGCGCCGTGGGACCTCGCTCCGGCGATGTGACCGGACGGCAGGGGACAGCAGCCCGGTCACCCAAGAGAACGGTCGGCTCCGGGGACGCCCGGGGCCGACCGGCCTCCGTCCCGACCTCCGAGCCCCTCGCCCCCCTCCCCCCTCCCCCGCTACTTGTGCGGCTTCTCCAGCTTCTTCTCCAGCTTGGCGACCTGCGCGTCGACGACCTTGGCCGGCACGCCGAACTCCTCCGGCTTGAGCAGGTTGATCGAGTAGAACGCCGCGAGCGTCGAGCCGCTGCGCACGACCGTGAAGCTCATCGGCGTCTTCTGGCCCTCGATGAGACCCACGACCTTGTACGAGACGGCCTCGTCGCCCTTCTTCGGGGCGTCCAGAGCCGCGACCTCGCGGTACTTGGAACCGGCGTGCTCGTACGCCTCGCACCTCTGCGTGGCCGTGCGCAGGCCGGTCATGACCTTCTCGGCGTCGGCCCGCTCGTGGGCGAGGAGGGCGAGCGTGATGACCGTGGCGTCGAGTTCGTCGGGGCCCGTCATGCTCCGGCCGGTACGCGCCTTCGACGCCGGGTCGGTGGCGAACATGAACATGTCCGCGAGCGGCTGGCACTCGGCCCGGTCGGCGGGCACGGTCTGCGCGGGCATGTCGGCGGGGGACAACTTCTTGACCTGGTAGCCCTTGAGATCGCCCTTGGCGAGCACCGCCTTCTCCAGGTCGGCGGAGGACAGCGCGGTCGACTTCCCGCCGCCCTCGGCAGCCGATCCCGAGTCCGACTCCGCCGGGCCCTTCGCGTCCTCGGGGTCCTTCGAACCCTCGGGATCCTTCGCGTTCCCGGTACTCTGCGCCGACTTGGCCGGCTCCGACGGCTTCTCGGGGTCGTCGTCGCTGCCGCACGCCGCGGTCAGCCCCAGCGCGACCGTGACGGATGCCGCCACGAGGGCCCGGGACACAGTTGACTTCACGTTTCCTGCCTTCAGTTCGCACGGCGAGGGCGACAGGCCCCCACCGAGACGAAATGAAAGCGGCAAACTCGCCGCCTTCGCCAGCGATTCGCATAACGATCAGAAACCGTCGAGAAGGCAGAGAGGTCGAGAAGGCCGCGAAGGTCGAGAAGGCCGTACGCGACGCGCGGGAAGGCGCGGGGCGTCAGAGCTTGCGGAGCTGCGCGTCCACGAGCACGGGCGCCACCTTCGGATCGTCGTCCGCCTTGGGCGTCCCGATGCCCTTCATGCCCTCCCGTTCGGCTTCCCGGTCGTCCTGGACGCCTTGGGGGTCGTACATGTTCGACGCGTCGAAGACGATGAGCGTGCCGCCCTCGCGCACGACCGTGAGCTGTTCCCGCGCCATGTACTCGCTCTTGCGGTGGGCGAGTTCGTACGAGATGGCCGCGTCGCCCTTGTCCGGCGCGGGCAGGGACTGCACGCCGACGTAGCGGTGGTCGCCGACCCGGAAGGCGGCGCACTTCTTCGACTTCAGCGCCGCGCCCAGGCCGGCCATGACCCGCTCGGCCCCGGTGCCGGCACCGTCGTAGGCGTAGAGGTCGACGTTCGTCGTCGTCAGGTCCTTGCCGCCGGAGGGCGTCAGCACGCGGCTGACCCGCTGCTCCGGTTCCGGCTTCAGCTTCGGCACGGCACCGGGGCCGACGCCGGGGCCCGTGCCGAGCAGCGCGGCGAGCGGGGCGCACACGGTCGGGGACGCCGTCCCGGCGGCCGACGCCGCGGAGTCGGGGGCGTCAAGGTCCTTCGGGTCCTCGGCCCGGTAGCCCTTGACGTCACCCGTGGTGAGCGCCGCCTTCTCCAGCCGGGCGGCCCCGCCGGAACCGCCCTTCGCGGAGCCCGCGCCCGACTTGGCCGGTTTCTTGCCGTCGTCGCCGCTTCCGCCACACGCCGCGGTCGCGCCGAGGGCCGCCACGATCGACACGGCCACCACGGCCCGCGACACCGCCGACTTCACGTTCCCTGCCCCCACTGTTCCCCGCTCCCCGTTCCCGCTCGCCTGTACGTCCCGTGGTGCGGAGTCACTCGCACCACTGCTACGACGGAAGAAGATCGCTCCCGGTTCCACGGCAGTGACCTCGGGGTTCTCTCAGAAACCACCCCCGGAGGCGCTCAGCCCCACAGGTAGAAGCGGAACGGACTGAGCACCGCGATCGCCAGCGCCATGCAGCCGACCACGATCACCACGCTCCAGGCCCGGCGACGGCGCTCGGAGCGTGCGTCACGGTGCGGGCCCAAGGGCGCCGCGCGCCAGTCGTCCGGCCGCCATCGCACCGACTCGGCATCGCGCCGCGCGCGCCTGCGGCGCAACCGCCCCGCCCGCCGCACCTGTTCGCGCGCCGCCTCCTCGTCGAGGCGCCGCAGCCTCTCGGCCACCATGCGGGCCCGCGCGGACGGCTCCTTCGGCGCGGACGAGCGGATGTCCCGCTCGCTGTCCTTCTCGAACTTCTCCCACACCTCATCGGGTATGGCCAACGCTCTCCCCTCCCGTGATCCCCGCGATCCCCCGAGCGCGCCTTGCGCCCCCTGCCGTATCGGCTCCACCGGCCTGCGGGCGGGGGCAGTTCTACGGCACCCCGTCACGACGGCACAAGCGATGTGACCCACACCACACGAGGAATCCGGTGGAGCGAGGACAACCATTCACCGGGATCACAGGTCATGCATGCAGTAACACAGGTCACGCATGCGGTAACAACCGTCACACAAGCCGAGCTTGGGGTTCTTCATGAAGCTTCGCCGTGCCATGGCAGCAGCGGCCGCTACGGCTGCCCTGGCGCCGCTGTCGCTCCTCGCGGCCCCGAGCGCGTCCGCGGCCGGGGACACCGCTCCGTCGGCCGCGTCGACCAGCGGTCCGGCCACGCCGGCGGTGACCCCCGAGCCCACCGACGCGGCCACCGAGACGTCCGAGCCCGCCCCGAGGGCCCCGCGGACCCCGGCCGACCCGACGTACAAGCCGGGCCGCACCCCCGCCGTCCCGAAGCCCCCGTCCGAGAAGTCCCCGAAGCCGAAGGAGCCGAGGGAGCCCGAGGCGCCGGCCGGTGACGCGGCGGACGCCGAGGACGCCGCCCGGGACGCCGACGTCCTGGACGGGGACCACGGGAAGAAGCCGGCCGACTGCCCGGTCGACGAGGACGGCGTGGACCGCGACTCCGAGCTGGAGCTGAAGCTCTCCGGTGTGCCCGGCAAGATCACCGCGGGCAGCGGATGGCACCCGTTCGAGCTGAGCGTCACGAACCCCACGGACGAGCCGCTCGGCGAGGTCAAGTGGATCACGTCCGTGGACAACGAGACGGACGGCCACTCCGACAAGGACTGGCTGAGCGAGTACACCGACCTCCAGTTCTTCGACGCCGAGACCAAGACCTGGGACTCGATCGACGGCGAGAAGAACGGCGGCCTCGCCTTCGACGTGGTCGAACTGGGCGCCGAGGAGACGGTCGACATCAAGCTGCGCGTCGACATCAGCGCCAAGGCCCCGGCCGGCAAGGCCTACACGATCGGTGTCGGCGAGTACGTCGACGCCGAACTCGACTGCACCCACACCTCGTTCTCGGAAGAGCCGCTGACGATCGGCAGGCCGGGCGGCGACCAGGGCAACAGGCCGGGCACCCCGGGGCCGAGCCTGACGCCGACCGTGACCCCGACCGTGAAGCCCACCTCCAGCACGGAGCGGCCGCAGGGTGCCGCGACCGACGCTCCGGTGGGCGGCAGCCTCGCCGAGACCGGTTCCAGCTCGGCGCTGCCGACCATCGCCCTCGTCGGGGGCGCGGCCGTGGTCGTCGGCGCGGGCGCGGTCCTCGTCGTACGCCGCCGGAAGTCCGACACCGCCGCGTGAGCCGTGGCGGCCGACACCGCCGCACGCGGCACAGCGGCACCTGATCACGCGGAAGGACCTGCGCTCGGAGGGGGGCGCAGGTCCTTACGTGTATCGCTCACCGCCGGCATCGAGGCGGGGCCGCCGCGTCCCGGCGGGACGGTCACTTCCTCGGCGGCACCGCCGGCATCCCCAGGAACGGCAGCCGCAGCGCGCCGAAGGCGTCCGCCGGGACCGCCGGGGTCCTCGGCTCCACCGGCGCGATCCGCACGTACGGCCGGCCCTGCGCCGGACGCGGGTCCGCGTCGCCCTTGTTGGGCCAGAACGACATGGCCCGCTCGGCCTGCGCGGTGATCGTCAGGGACGGGTTCACGCCGAGGTTCGCGGAGATCGCGGCGCCGTCGACCACCGAGATGCCCGGATGGCCGTAGAGCCGGTGGTAGGGGTCGATGACGCCGGTGTCGCGTGAGTCGCCGATGGGGCAGCCGCCGAGGAAGTGGGCGGTCAGCGGGGTGCCCATGAGCTCACCGATGTTCGAACCCGCGAAGCCGTTGATCTCCTTGGACAGGAGGGTCGCGGCGCGCGTCGCCTCGGGTATCTGGTCGGGGTTGGGGGCGCCGTGGCCCTGCCGCGCGGTGAGCAGGCCCTTGCCGAGGCCCTTCTCCTTGCGGTAGGTGGTCAGGGAGTTGTCGAGCGACTGCATGACCAGCCCGATGATGGTCCGCTCCGACCAGCGCCGGTTGGAGAGCGAGCGGACCAGGAGCGAGGGATGGCGGGCGACGTTGCCGAGCCAGCCGGCGACCCGCGCCCTGCCGCCCCGTGCGCTGTACGGGACCTGGAGCACCGTCAGGGTGCCCATGGCGTTGGACTTCCTGCCGTAGCGGACGGGCTCGATGTGCGTGTTCGCGTTCGGGTGGATGGACGAGGTGATCGCGACGCCCCGGGTGAAGTCCGCCTTCGGCGCGCCGTGCCGCTTGCGGTAGCGGCGGTCGGTGGTCTGGGCGCCCACCAGGGCCTCGGAGTTGGTGCGGGTCAGCGTGCCGAGGCGCGGCGAGAGGTGCGGGAGCAGGCGGTTGTCCCGCATGCGGTGGAGCAGGGTCTGCGTGCCGTACGTACCGGCCGCGATGACGACCTTGCGGGCCTTGAACACCCGCCCCTTGCCCTTGCGCCGGTCGTCCGTGGGCAGGGTGGCGACGGCGAAGCCGCCCCGCGAGTCCTCGGTGACGGCGACGACCGACGTCATGGGGTGGATGACCGCCCCGGCCTTCTCCGCCAGGTGGAGGTAGTTCTCGTTGAGGGTGTTCTTCGCGCCGTGCCGGCAGCCGGTCATGCACTCGCCGCACTCGACGCAGGCCCGCCGGGAGGGGCCGGCGCCGCCGAAGTAGGGGTCGGGGACCTCCGCGCCGGGCCGCGCCGTCGACGTGCCGTCCGCGTCGTCCTCGTCGCCGAAGAAGACCCCGACGGGCGCCATGTGGAAGCTGTCCCCGACGCCCATCTCCTCGGCGGTGGCCTTCAGATGGACGTCCGAGGGCGTCGTCGTCGGGTTGAGCCGTACGCCGAGCATGCGCTTGGCCTGCTCGTAGTAGGGGCTCAGTTCGTCCTGCCAGTCCGTGATGTCCTTCCACTGCGGGTCCTCGAAGAACGGCGCGGGCGGTACGTAGAGCGTGTTCGCGTAGTTCAGTGAGCCGCCGCCGACCCCGGCTCCGGCCAGGACCATCACGTTGCCGAGCAGATGGATGCGCTGGATGCCGAACAGGCCGAGGGCCGGGGCCCAGAGGTAGTTCTTCAGGTCCCAGGAGTTCTTGGGCAGCGTCGCCCGCGTGAAGCGGCGGCCGGCTTCGAGCACGCCGACGCGGTAGCCCTTCTCCGTCAGCCGCAGCGCGGACACCGCGCCGCCGAAGCCGCTGCCCACGACGATGACGTCGTAGTCATAGTCGTAGTCACTGTGCTGGTCGCGGTCCGGGTCGTACGAAGTGCCGTCGCCCGCCCGGGTTTTGGCAGAGCTCTCCTGTGGCATTGACTCTCCTCGTTCAGAACTGGGCGCGGAACTAGCGCAGGCGGAGCGCCTTCATGACCTTCAGGCTCGTGCTCATGAACGCCGCGTACTTCTCGTCGTCCATGCCGAAGGACGGCGCCAGCGGAATGAGCCGCTGCTGGGCGACGGTCTGCGCCTCGGTGAACTTGAGGATGCCCTCGGAGCCGTGCCGGCGGCCCAGACCGGAGTCCTTCATGCCGCCCATCGGGGACTGGACGCTGCCGTAGGCGGGCGCGTAGCCCTCGTTGACGTTGACGGTGCCGGTGCGCAGACGGGCGGCGATCTCGCGGCCCCGGCGGCCGTCCTTCGTCCAGACCGAGGAGTTCAGGCCGTACGGCGTGGCGTTGGCCAGCTCGATCGCCTCGTTCTCGTCCGTGAAGCGGTAGATCGAGACGACCGGGCCGAAGGTCTCCTCGGTGCAGACCGCCATCGGGGCCTCGACGTTGTCCAGGATGGTCGGCTCGTAGAAGTAGGGGCCGATGTCGGGGCGCGCGACACCGCCCGCGACCAGCGTGGCGCCCTTGGCGACGGCCTCCTCGACGTGCCGGGTCACCGTCTGCAGCTGCCGCTCACCGACGAGCGAGCCCATGTCGGCGCCGTACGCGAGGGACGTGCCGAGCCGCATCGCCCGCGTCCGCTCGGCGAAGCGCTCCACGAAGCGGTCGGCGATCGACTCATGGACGTACAGCCGCTCGATGGAGATGCACAGCTGGCCCGCGGAGGAGAAGCAGGCGCGCACCGCGCCGGCGGCGGCCTTGTCGACGTCGGCGTCGTGCAGGACCAGCATCGCGTTCTTGCCGCCGAGTTCCAGCGAGACGCCGACGAGGCGGGCGGCGGCGCCCCGCGCGACCTCGCGGCCGGTGCGCGTGGAGCCGGTGAAGGAGACGTAATCGGCGTGCCTGACGATCTCGGGGCCGACGACCGGGCCCTCGCCGAGGACGACCTGGAAGACCTCCGACGGCAGCCCCGCCTCGATGATCAGGTCACGGGCCCACAGGGCGGTGAGGCAGGTCTCCGTGTCGGGCTTCATCACGAGCGCGTTGCCCGCGACGAGGGCGGGCAGCGCGTCGCCGATGGACAGCTCGAAGGGGTAGTTCCAGGGGGCGATCTGCCCGACGACACCGCGCGGCTGGCGGTTCTCGGTGACCTTGGTGAGGGTCGGGACGACGCCGGTGTGCCGCTTGGGGCTCAGGTACGCGGGGGCCTTGCGACCGTAGTGCCGGGCGGCGACCACGACGGCCTGGATCTCCTCGTGGGCGTGCAGGCGGGCCTTGCCGGTCTCCAGCTGGATGAGGTCGAGCACCTCGGCCTGGCGCTGGAGCACCAGGTCGTGGAAGCGCAGCAGGACGGCGGCGCGCTGCTTGACCGGGGTCCGGGCCCAGGCGATCTGGGCGGTGCGGGCCCGCTGGAAGGCGGTGGTCACGTCCTCCGAGGTGGACTCGGGCAGGTCGGCCAGCTTCTCGCCGGTGAGCGGCGTGTGGTTGGCCGTGCGCCCACTGCCGATGACGTCGCGTGTGAGCTGGGCCAACAGCTCCGGCGTGACCACGTCGGCGGCGGTGCGGGCGCCTGCCGGGGCCGGGGCGGTCGGGTTGGTTCCGAGGGGCGCTGCGGTGGCCTGCGAGTCCGTCATGTCCGTGAGCGTAGGCCCACGTCAGGGATTTGGGTACCCATCGGTAACGGGCTTCACGGGTCACTCACACGGCGCCAGTGATTGCTGGCGACAAAGCCGCTGATCAGCGCGTTGACACCCACCGCGCCCCTCAAGAGACCTTCCTCAGAGCTTGCCTCGGAGGTTGCCTGCAAGCTCGCCTCAGAGCTTGTCGAGCTCCAGGTCGGCGAACGCCTTCTCGGCGACCTCGCGGCCGCGCGCGGTGAAGTCGCCCTTGCCCGGATAGCTCACGACCAGCTTGTACAGGTCGCCGCCCTTCGTCTTGTAGTACAAGGCCTTCAGTTCGCGGGGCCGGGGGTGCTGGCTGTCCGTCGAGGAGTACACGACGGTGTTCTGCGCGGCCTTCTCGCCCCGGAACTCCGTCTCGTCCGGCGAGGTCTTGGGAGCGGGGTCGGAGGCCATGCCCTGGTCGTAGCTGCCGGACTCCTTGAACTGGGCGTCCTCGTCGTACATCTGCGCGGCGGCGGTCCCGGCGATCGCGCTCTCGTCGTCGGCCTTCTTCAGGAGCCTCAGGGAGATCGATATGGCGCCGCTCGGGTCGGTGTAGCTGACCCAGTGCGCCTTCTCGTCCGAGTTGTCGTCCTCGTACTTCTCGTACCCCTTGGGCGCGGGGACGCGCGCCGCCAGCTCCTTCGACCCGTGCTTCTCCCACCCCCCGTCCGCGTCCGAGCCCCCGAAGGGGTTCAGGGCCACCAGCACGCCCGCCGCCACCACCGCGACGACCACCCCGGCGACGACCGCGAGCGCCTTGCGGCTCAGGAAGAGGCCCTTGCCCCGAGGGACGTTGCCGCCGCCCGCGACGGTGACGACCCGCGTCGGCGCCGGCAGCGGGGGTCTCGCCGCCTCCTCCAAAAGGGCGCGCACCCGCGCCGCGTTCGGGCGCTGCGCCGGGTCCTTGGCCAGCAGTCCGTTGATCGCCTCGGCGAGGGGGCCGGAGGCCGAGGCCGGCGCGGCGGGCGTCGCGTTGAGGACGGACTGGAGCGTCGCCGGGGTGTTGCTGCGGCGGAACGGCGAGACGCCCTCCGTCGCCGCGTACAGCACGACGCCCAGCGACCACAGGTCGGACGCCGGTCCCGGCCGCTGCCCCAGCACCCGCTCGGGGGCGATGAACTCGGGCGAGCCGACGAAGCCGCCGGTGTCGGTCAGATTGGTCTCGCCCTCGATCTGGGCGATGCCGAAGTCGGTGAGGACGACGCGGTCGTGGTGGCCGAGCATGACGTTGTCCGGCTTCACGTCGCGGTGCAGGATGCCCGCCTGGTGCGCGGCGTCCAGGGCGTTCAGGACGTCCAGGCCGATCCGTGCGGCGTCCCGGGCGCCCAGCGTGCCCTCCTGGAGCGCGGCGCCCAGCGAGCGGCCCTGGACCAGCTCCATGACGATCCACGGCTGCCCGTCCTCGACCGCCACGTCATGGACGTTGACCACCGCGGGGTGGTCGAGGCGGGCCGCGGCGCGCGCCTCGCGGCGCATCCGCTCGAAGGCGTTGGCGCGTTCGCGCTCGGGCAGGTGGTCGGGCAGGCGCGGCTCCTTGACCGCGACCTCACGGTCCACCGTCTCGTCCTTGGCGCGCCACACCGTGCCCATGCCGCCGTGGCCGAGCTTGGCCAGCAGCCGGTAGCGGCCCGCGACCACCCGGCCCGCGCCGGACTCGGGCGCCGCCGGCCGGTCCGGTACGGGGTGCTCCGGTACGGGGTGCTCCGGTACGGCCTGGTGCGGCGCGGGCCGGTGGGGCGCGGCCGGGGCGGACGGCGCGGGCTGGGCGGTCTGGGCGTAGGGGTTGCCGGGGTGCGCGGCGCCGCCGTTCGGGCCGGGACGCCGCGGCGGCTGGAGGCCGAAACTGGTGGGCTCGTAAGGGCCGTAGGAGGGTCCCCCGTCGTTACTCATGCCCCCATGAGTACCTTGCCGGACACCCCGCTTTCCAGCCAGGGCGCCCAGTTGTGACCGGGGCGATGCACGCCGTGCGCCGGGAGTCCGACGCGGGCCCGCCGCCGATCGCGCGGGACCTCACCCGCGTACGAACATGCGGGACCTCACCCGCGTACGAACGTGTCGACGGCCGTGTCGAAGTATTTCCGCGTCTGCTCCGCCTCCTCGGCCGGCCCCGAGACCTGGACGTCGTACCTCCGGCCGCCCTCCTCCCAGCAGAGGTCGTAGGTGTGCCGCTCGCCCCGGGGCACGTCCGGGCCGTCCCAGGTGAACTCCCACAGGGCGGCCGGGCGGCCGTTGCGGGTGGTCTCGGTGACGCCGCCGTTGCGGTAACCGGGGTTGCGCCGCGCCCCCTCGGCGGCGGCGCGGCGCTGCGCGGCGAGCGGGCCGCCCGGCCGCGGGTCGTCCTCCGTGATGCCGATGCGGTAGGTGGCGCCCGGGGAGACGTAGGAGATCCGTGGCCCGTCGACCTGGCGGGCGAAGCCCGTCGGCACGGCGATCGTGAAGCCCTCGGGGTCCCGCGCCAGGCGGTACCCCTCGGGCGGCTGGGGCGTGGACGGCCGGGGCGCGGACGGCGCCGGTGTCCGCGTGCCCCGGCTGACCGTCACGGTGGGCCTGGGGCCGCCGACGGTGGTGGAGGGGGAGGCGGAGTTGCCCGGCGTCCCGCCGTCCGCGTCCCGGCCCCACAGCAGCGCGGCGGCCGAGACCCCGGCCCCGGCCACGGCCGCCGCCAGCGCCGCGGCGACCAGCATCACCCTGCCGTGGCGCTCGCGCGCCTCGACGGCGCCGTGGCTCGCCCTGCCGTGCTCCGGCCGCCAGAGCGGCATGCGCCCCGTGTCGACGTACGCCTGGAGCAGCCGCTGCGCCGCCACCCCGTCGAGGCGCCGCCGGGGGTCGCGCTCCAGGAGGCCGAGGACGGCCGGCAGGAGCGGCGCCGCGCTCTCCGGCGGGCGGATCTCCTCGTAGACGACGGCGTGCAGGACACCGCCGATGGAATCCCTGCGGAAGGGTGACTCGCCGGCCAGCGCGGTGACGAGCAGCGCGCCGAGCGACCACAGGTCGGACTCGGGGCCGGTGTGTTCCCCCGCGATGCGCTCGGGCGCGGTGTACTCGGGCGAGCCGACGAACGAGCCCACTTCGGTGAGCGTCGTCGCCCCGGTGACCTGCGCGATCCCGAAGTCGGTGAGAACGGCGCGGCCGGTGGCGGCCTCCAGGAGGACGTTGGCGGGCTTCAGGTCGCGGTGCAGGATGCCCGCCTCGTGGGCGGTGCTCAGCGCGCCGAGCAGGTCGATGCCCATCCGGGCGACGGTGTCCGCGTCGATCGGGCCGTGCCGCGCCAGGTGCCCCGCGAGGGAGCCGCCCTCGATCAGCTCCATGACGATGTACGGCTGTTCGTCCTCCACGACGACGTCGTGGACGACGACGATGTGCGGATGGCGCAGCTGCGCCACGGCCCGCGCCTCGCGCAGGGTCCGCTCGCGCGCCTGCGAGGCCTCGGTGTCGGAGAGCGTCTCGTCCCGCTCCAGCTCCTTGACGGCGACCCCGCGCCCCAGGAGCAGATCGGTGGCGCGCCAGACGACACCCATGCCGCCCCGGCCGAGCCGGGCCTCCAGACGGTAACGCCCCGCGATCACACGGGCGTTGCCGCCCCCTGGGTGGTCTCCCGGGCTCCCCATGCGGCCATCATGCCCCACACGTGTGCGAACGGAATGGCACTCACCGCGCGGCGGGCTGGTTCCGGCCGTCGCCGCTAGGGCAGGTTTCGAAAGTCCCGTCTACCTGCCTGCGGGCGGACGACGCTACTTTCGAAACACGCCCTAGGCGCGCTCAGCCCTCCCGCCATCCCCTCAGCATCGCGTCGAACCGCTCCCGGGTGACGTCCCAGCCGGCGGCGGGCGCCGACATGTAGAGGACGTACTCGGTGCCGTCACGGCCGATATACGTCTGTGAGATCGCGCGGCGCGGGCCCGCCGTGGTGTCGTTCGAGCCCGCCGTCCAGCTGAACTCCCACAGGGCGCCCGGCCGGTCGCGGAACGTGTTGGAGTTCAGGTGCAGCCGCCGGTACCGGGGCAGCTTCGCCCGCAGGGGTTTCTCCAGGGCGAGCTGATGCAGGTAGGGGGTCTCGTACTGCGGTTTCCCGTCGACGGCGACGCGCAGGAAGCGGCGTCCGCCGTCGGGCGTGTAGTCGGTCTGGTTGCCGTCCACCTTGCGCTTCCAGCCCTTGGGCAGCCGCAGGCTGAAGCCGTTCGGGTCGTGCACGCGCGGCCAGTCCTGCGGGATGCCGCCCACGGTCCGGCCGGCGTCGTCGTCGATCCCGGCGGCCTGCGCCCGGTCGTCGCCGCCCCCGGCCTGACCCGTCAGCCGCAGGAAGCCGAACACGCCACCACCGCCGAGCAGCGCGGCCACGACGGTGAGCGCGGCGACGGCGGCCAGGCGGCGGCCCCGCCCGGGAGCGGACCTGTCAGACGCCTCCGACGCCGACGGGGTGCGTCCGGGCGCCTGCCCGGCGTGGGCCACCGTGGCGGTACCGCCGCCGCCGTCCCCGCCGGCACCTTCCACCACCGTGCGGGAATCGGCGCCGTGCGCGGGCTGCCGCCTCTTGGGGTGCGTCTGCGTCGACACGTACGCCTGCGCGGCGCTCGGTCTGCGCCCCTCCGCCGCCTCGGCGAGCATGTGCTCGGCCTCCTCGGCGCTGGGCCTGGCCGCCGGGTCCTTGCGCAGGAGGGCGCTGATGACGGGCGCGAGGGCCCCGGCGTGCTCGGGCGGGGCGGGCTCCTCGGTGACCACGGCCTGCATGGTGCCGATCGGCGAGGTGCGCCGGAACGGGGAGTTGCCCTCGACCGCCGTGTACAGCGTCGCGCCGAGCGCCCACAGGTCGGAGGCCGGGCCGGGGTTGGAGCCGCTGACCCGCTCGGGCGCCAGGTAGTCGACGGACCCGACGACTTCCCCGGTCCGGGTGATCGTGGCGTCCCCCTCGATCGCCGCGATGCCGAAGTCGGTGAGCAGGATCCGCCGGTCCCGCGCCAGCAGGACGTTGCCCGGCTTGACGTCGCGGTGCAGTACGCCGGCGGTGTGCGCGGCGCGCAGGGCCTTGAGGGTCCACAGGCCGATGCGGGCGGCCTCGACCGACTCGACGCGGCCCTGCTCCTTGACGGCGTCCGCGAGGGAGCGGCCCTCGACCAGCTCCATCACGATCCAGGGCCGGTCGTCGTACTCCAGTACGTCATGGACGGTGACGACGGCGGGGTGGTTGATCCGGGCGGCGGCCCGCGCCTCCGTCTGGGTCCGCGCGAAGAGGACCGCGCGATCGGCCTCCTGCACGAACTGCACGGCCGTCAGTTCCTTGACGGCGACGGCACGGTGCAGCACCTCGTCCCGGGCGCGCCACACCCGCCCCATGCCACCGCGGCCGATGGACTCCCCGAGTCGGTAGCGGCCCGCGAGGAGCAGGCCTTGGCTCTGATTCACGTTCCCCCGCAATGGTCTTGACATGAGCCAGGTTAGGGAGGGGACGGCGCGCAGGGAACCACAGGGGTCCAAGGAGACCCCGATGTGACACCGATCGGCGCTCTTGTCGCTCTTGTGCCGTCGATCGGCACTCTTGTCGCTCTTGTGCCGCCGGCAAGCGTGCGGCCGTGACGCTAGCCGGTGCCGCGGCCGGTGCTCTGATAGGTCCTCGCGGCCTGCTCGTACAGCCGCGTGACCTCGTCCCTCTCCGCCTCGGGGCCCCGCACCTGCACCACGTGGTACTTCCCGCCCACGACCAGCACGAGATTGCGTACGTAGACCTCGCGGCCCTGCGCGTCCTGCCAGGTGAACTGGCCCTCGGCCATGGCCCGTCCGCCGACGTCGATGCGCCGCATGCCGCTGGAGGTCGCCCAGGAGGAGTCCCGGAACGGCTGGAGCTCGCGCTCGTGCTCGCGCTGGTACTTCATGGGGTCGCTGCCGTAGCCGTCGGTGGTGTCGCGGCCCGGGACCACCAGCAGCTCGAAGCCGCCGTGGGCGTAACGGACCTGGCCCCGGCCGTTCTTGCCCTGCCGGTCCCAGCCGCTCGCCACGGCCACGCGGAACCCCTCGGTGTCCTTGCGCAGGGTGAAGCCGCGCGGCAGTTCGGGGCCCCCGGTCTGTGCCTCCTGCGAACTGGGGCTGTTGCCGGACTTGCCCTCGTCCGTGCCGTCCTTGCCCGAACCGTCGCCTCCGGGGCCGCTCTTGCCGTCGTCGCCCGTGTCACCCTGGTTCTCGTCGTGGCTGGGGCCCGGGCTCACCTCGCCCGCGCTCCTCGCGCCCTCGCCCCGCCCCCCGTCGTCGCCCTTCGGCAGGAACAGCATGGCGTACGCGACCGCCGCGACGAGGCCGACGAGGATCGCCAGGAGCAGCAGCCGCCCCAGCGAACGGGGCCGCGCCGGGCCCTGCCCCTGCGGCACCCGATCCGGCCGGGTCTCGCGGAGCGGTGCCTCCTCACGGAGCGGGCGGGTCTCGTGTGCCGGCGGGGTCTGGCGGAGTCCGCGCTGCTCATGGGGGGCGCGCGGCTCGCGGGGGGCGCGCGGCGGCCTCGCGGAGCGGACGTCCTTGCCCCGCCCCCGCTTGTGCCTGCCGTGCCCCTGGCCGCCGGCGGCGGCGGGCGCGGCCGTGCGGCGCCTGCGCACGATCTCGCCCCTGCGGCGTACGACGGGCAGCCGTCCGGCGTCGTACGGCGGCACCGGCACGACGTGCGCCCCGGCCTCCGGCTCCGGCGCGGAGCGCACCAGGGAGCGCAGCCAGCCGCCGGCCTCCTCGAAGTCGAGTCGCTCGGTGGGGTCCTGACGCAGCAGGGACTCCACCACGGGCCGCAGCGGTCCGCACTCCTCGGCGAACGCCGGCGGCTCGGCGCACACCAGTTGTACGAGCTCGGCGGTGCTGTCCTCGGGGTAGGGCGCGTGGCCCTGCACCGCGCGGAAGAGCAGGGCGCCCAGGGCCCACAGGTCGGTGGCGGGGCCGATCGGGGCGGCGAGCTGCCAGTTCTCGTGCACAGGCCCGGCCTGTTCGGGCGCCCACCGCTCGGTGACGGCCCCGACGACCACCATGCGCGCGTGCCGGGCCCGCTCGGCGTCCAGCGCGGTGGCGGGCCCCCGCCGCCCTCCCGGCTCCCCACCAGGCGCGCCCCAGTCACCGTGCGCCCCGTACGGGTCGGACGCGGATTCGGCGGCTACCGGGCCCGCCTGGCCCGGAGGGGCGGCCGAGCCGCTCTGGGCGGTGGGGCTCATCTCGGCGCCGGGGCCCATGTCACCGGCCGGGCCGTCACCGCTTGACCGAGGCCCGTACGGACCGGCGCCCCCACCCCGCGGCACCGCCCCGTGCCAGGTCTTCGTCTCCCCGACGCCGTAGGGATCCGAGATCCGCCCGGCCGTCCCCGCCCCCCCGGCCCCACTCGCCCCGAAGCCACGGTCCCGCCCACCGCCGGTACCGGCCCCGGGGTCACCTTCCTCGCCCCGCCGAGGCCCCGGCCCCCCAGCCCCACTGGCGCCAAAGCCGCGGTCCCGCCCCACGCCGCCGGTACCCGCCCCGTCGTCGCCTTCCTCGCCCCGCCGAGGCCCCGGCACCCCGGAGGTGTTCTCGTCCACCCGGGCGGCCGCCCGCGCCGCCCCCGCGCGGTAGGCCGCGATGGACGCCCCCCGCGCGGCCCGCGCCGCGTTACGGGCCGAACCCGCGGTCTCGGCCGCCTCCGTCGCCCGCACGGCCGACCGCACCACCGCAGCCGTGTCCTGGCCGGACGGCTCGAGAGCGGGCTCGACCGCCGCGCCCCCCGCGTCACGCCCGGCGTCGCGCCCGGCCTCGTACGCGTCCCCGCACCCGGCGTCGTACGCGTCCTCACCCCACGTCGGCCCCCCGTAGGCCGCCACGTTTCCGATCGACCCCGCCGAACCGGCCGCCTCCCCCGCCTCCACGGGCCGGGGGTCGTACCCGCACAGCGCCTCCTCGGCCGCCCCGGCCGCGAGCCCCGTCAGCATCACGCGGCCGTCGTCGCAGATCAGCACCGTGCGCGCGGTGATGTTCCGGTGCACCCAGCCATGGGCGTGCAGCACGCGCAGCGCCGCGAGGACGTCCGCCGCGACCTCCGCCGCGCGGTAGGGGCTGAGCGGCCCGTCCGCGAGAAGTGCCGCCAGCGGCCGCGCCGCCACCAACTCGCTGACGATCCACAGCGAGCCGCCCTCCGCGAACACGTCGAAGACCTGGTCGAGCCGGGGATGGTCCGGTATCTGCGCGGCGGTCTGCGCCGCCTCCATCGCGCGCCGCACCGCCGGGTCCGTGGGACTGCGCGTGGTCCGCGCCGCGGCCCGCCGCACCCCGGCGCCGCCCGCGCCCGCCCGGGGCACGAACCCCTCGGGCAGGTCGTCCTCCTCCAGGACCTCCGCCTCGACGATCTCGGGCAACGGAACCTGCCGAACCAGGACTTCCTGCCCGCTGTAGGTGTCGAAGGCGCGCGATTCGGCGAGTTCGTACTCGTCCGAGGGCGGCAGCGGCAGGCGGTAGCGGTCGGCGAGGACTCGTCCCGCGTAGTCGTCCACGATGCCTCCCCCGTCCGCCCGGTGGTCAATTCCGTTCGTCTTGTGGCTCGTTGCGGCCGCTCACGGTGCGCCGACCTTCACGATACGTGCCGTGGGCGAACCGCAATGAGGGGATACGAGATCTCACGACCCGAAATCCCGGCTCACGACTTCGGCTGGAACGTCCTCGTGAACGTCCGCCACGTGTCCCGCCGCTGATCGCTCTTCCAGTCGTCGGCCCTGGCCGTGTACATCATTCCGTAGCCGAGCCCGCCGTTGACGACGAAGCCGCGGTCGACGGACCGGTACTTGGTCCCGGCCTCCACGTAGGTGAATTCCCAGTCGGCGGTGTCCCACCCACGGAAGTCCACCTTTTCTATCCGTATCCGGTCGTACTGCGACCGGATCATGTGCAGTTCCTGGTTCTTCCAGTCCGCCACCGGGTTGTCCTTGGGCGTGCCCGTCCAGCCGATCAGCAGCTTCTGGCCGTCGGGCCCGGTGAACCGCGCGCCCGCCCTGCCGGTGGTCTGGAACTTCCACCCCTTCGGCAGCCCGATCTTGAAGCCCTGGGCGTGCTCGTACGTCGACGCGGCGCCGTCCTGCGGCTCCTTGCCGTCGTCCTGGCTCGGGTCGTGCCCCTTGCCCTCGTCCGAGTCGGAGTCCGAGCCCTTGCCCGGGTCCGTGCCCTGCCCTTGGCCCTGCTCCTTGTCGTCCCCGGAGCCTGACCCCTTGCCCGTGTCCTTGCCGGCGTCCTTACCGGTGTCCTTGCCGTCCTTGTCCTGGCCGCCACCGGTGCTCGCACCACTGGACGCGGCCTTGCCCCCGCCTTTGCTGTCCCCGCCGGAACCGCTGTCGTCCCCGCTCGTGAGCGCGAAGGCCAGCACCGTGCCGAGCACCGCGAGCACGGCCACCACGCTCACTATCACCAGCGTCCGGCGCGGCACCACATCGGTGAGCGACGCCTTGGGGGGCACCCGCGGCGAGACACCGGGCGGCGCGCTCGGCGCCGGCGGCACGGTCGCGCCGCTCCCGGAGGCAGTGATAGACCCCGAAGACCCTGCGGACCCTGCGGACCCCGCGGACCCCATGGCGCCCGTGGCCGCCTCGCGGACCGACCGCAGCGCGCCCTTCAGCCGGTCGGCGGTGTCCTCGCCCTTGCGTCCGGCGGACGCGGCGGACGCCGTGGAGGCACCGGCGGCGCCGACCCCGGCGGCCGCGGCGGACTTCTTCGTCAGCCGGGCGGGCATGCCCGCTCCGACGCCCTTGGCGGGCTTCGGCGTCGGCGGCACCGGCGGCAGGGGCACGACCTTCGTCGCCTCGACCGGCTCCACCTCCGGCGCGTGGATCACGTCCATCAGCAGCGCCCGCGCCCCGGCGTCGTCGAGCCGCTGCTGGGGGTCCTTGGCGAGCAGGCCGTAGATGACCTTCTCCAACGGCCCCGCGTTCACGGGCTTGTCGACGTCCTCGGTCATCACCGCCGTCAGGGTCGCGATGGCCGACCCCTTGTCGTACGGAGGTACGCCCTCGACGGCCGCGTACAGCAGTCCGCCCAGCGACCACAGGTCGGCCGCGGGGCCCGGCTTGTGCCCGCGGGCCCGCTCCGGCGAGATGTACGAGGGCGCGCCGACGAGCATGCCCGTCGACGTGATCGACGGGTCGCCCTCGACCTGCGCGATGCCGAAGTCCGTGAGCACGACCCGGCCGTCCTCGGCGATCAGCACGTTCGACGGCTTCACGTCGCGGTGCAGGATGCCCTCGCGGTGCGCCGAGCGCAGCACGTCGAGGATGGCGAGGCCGACCTCGGCCGCCCGCCTCGGGGTGAGCACCCCGTCCTCACGGATCGCCTCCGCGAGGGACTTGCCCTCGACCAGCTCCATCACGATCCAGGGCCGGTCGTCCTCGTCGACCACGTCGTAGACCGTCACCGCGCTGGTGTTGCGGATGCGCGCGATCGCCTTGGCCTCGCGCAGCGTCCGCGTGATGAGCCGCCGCTTCTCCTCCTCGTCGATGCTCGAGGGGAACCGCAGCTCCTTCACCGCGACCGTACGGCCCAGCGTCTCGTCCTTGGCGCGCCACACGGTGCCCATGCCGCCGCGGCCGAGCACCTCTCCCAGCCGGTACCGGCCGGCGAGGAGACGTTCGCTCTTGTCCCGACGGGCCTCACCCGTCTGCTCCGCGTCCGACATGCGTCCCCTCTGCTGTACCGCTGCTACCCGCGCAACCCGCCCTGACAGAGCCTTCATTGTCCCTTACCCGGGGACCGGCCGGCGCCCAGGGTCCACCGTCCCGCATGCTGGACCGCGCGCGGCCAGGGCCCGTCGTGCCGACACCCCGTTCCCCGGCGGCCGTTGCCCTCCCGGTCGCCCCTCCGCGCGCCGCCCGAGGGACCGCCGCGAGCCATGACGCCGGCCACCGACGCCACTCTTCCCCTGCTCAGCGGCCGAGGCAAGGCCCCGGCCGCGCCCCTCCTGTCCCGCGCGCGGTCCGCGGCCCTCCCCCGCACCGTCCGTCAACTTCCGTCACCGGCGCCCAAATCGGCACAACAGCCTCATCCGGCAGGGTCCACCCGCCCGGCCCCGGTCAGCCGAGCGGCACGATGTCCGGCGCCCCCAGCCGTGCCGCGTCCGCCGTCAGGTCGTCCGGCTGGCGCTGCGACTCCCGCTCGGCCTCCACCCGCTTCTCGTAGTGCTGCACCTCCCGCTCGATCTGGTCCTTGTCCCAGCCGAGGACCGGAGCCATCAGCTCGGCGCACTGCCGGGCGCTGCGCGTCCCCCGGTCGAACGTCTCGATCGAGATGCGCGTACGCCGCGTCAGCACGTCGTCCAGGTGACGGGCGCCCTCGTGGGAGGCGGCGTAGACGATCTCGGCCCGCAGATAGTCGTCGGCCGCCTGGAGCGGCTCGCCGAGGGTGGGGTCGGCGGTGATGAGTTCGAGCACTTCCTCGGCCAGCGAGCCGTACCGGTTCAACAGGTGCTCCACGCGCACGACATGAAGGCCCGTCCGGGCGGCGATCCTCGCGCGGGCGTTCCACAGCGCCTTGTAGCCCTCGGCGCCGACCAGCGGGATGTCCTCGGTGACGCAGTCGGCGACGCGCTGGTCCAGGGCGTGTACGGCCTCGTCGACGGCGTCCTTGGCCATCACGCGGTACGTCGTGTACTTGCCGCCCGCGATGACGACCAGGCCGGGTGCCGGGTGCGCGACCGTGTGCTCCCGGGACAGCTTGCTGGTGGCGTCCGACTCGCCGGCGAGCAGCGGCCGCAGGCCGGCGTAGACCCCCTGGACGTCGTCGCGGGAAAGGGGCACCGCGAGCACCGAGTTCACGTGCTCCAGCAGGTAGTCGATGTCGGCGCTCGATGCCGCCGGGTGGGCCTTGTCGAGGTCCCAGTCCGTGTCGGTGGTGCCCACGATCCAGTGCCGCCCCCAGGGGATGACGAACAGGACGCTCTTCTCGGTCCGCAGGATCAGCCCCGTCGAGGAGTTGATCCGGTCCTTGGGCACCACCAGGTGGATACCCTTGGACGCCCTGACGTGGAACTGCCCGCGCTCGCCGACCATCGCCTGGGTGTCGTCCGTCCACACGCCCGTGGCGTTCACCACCTGTTTGGCGCGGATCTCGTACTCCCCGCCGCCCTCCACGTCCTGCACACGGGCGCCGACCACGCGCTCGCCCTCGCGCAGAAAGCCGGTGACCCGCGCGCGGTTGGCGACCTTCGCGCCGTACGCCGAGGCGGTGCGCACCAAGGTGGCCACATAGCGGGCGTCGTCCATCTGCGCGTCGTAGTACTGCATCGCGCCGACCAGCGCGTCCTTCTTCAGGCACGGGGCGACGCGCAGGGCGTGCCGGCGGGTCAGGTGGCGGTGCATGGGCAGGCCCCGGCCGTGCCCGCGTGACATCGACATGGCGTCGTAGAGCGCGACGCCCGATCCGGCGTACAGCCGCTCCCAGCCCTTGTGCTGCAAGGGGTACAGGAACGGCACCGGCTTCACGAGGTGCGGGGCGAGCCGCTCCAGGAGCAGGCCGCGCTCCTTGAGCGCCTCCCGCACGAGCGCGAAGTCCAGCATCTCCAGATAGCGCAGTCCGCCGTGGATCAGCTTGCTCGACCGGCTCGAGGTGCCCGAGGCCCAGTCCCGCGCCTCGACCAGGCCGGTGGACAGGCCCCGGGTGACCGCGTCGAGAGCCGTCCCGGCGCCGACCACCCCCGCGCCGACGACCAGGATGTCCAGCTCCCGGTCGGCCATTCCCGCAAGTGACTCGGCACGCTCGGCCGGCCCCAGTGTCGCTGTCCTCACCGCTGCCTCCCGCTGTGATCGGGTGTGGTCGGACTCACATCATGCCCAGATTTCCCGCGCGCTCGCCGATCTCGTCCGCAGCCTGTGGACAACACTCCGAACCGGCACGGCAGTGCAATGCCACAAAACGGTCATATTTACTCCTAGTCTGACATTGCGCTGGTCCGCATTGTCCACAGGGCTTGCGCGCACGTCCCGCTCCGGCTATTGGGAGGACGGCCCACCGCCATGCCCGCAGATCTCGCAGTCATCGGTCTCGGCCACCTCGGCCTGCCCCTCGCGCAGGCCGCCGTCGCCCGCGGCATCGCCACCACCGGCTACGATCCCGCCCGCGCCACCGACCTGGCGAGCGGCCGCCTGCCCTGCGACGGCGCCGAGGGGACCCTCACCGCGGCCGACGTCCGCCGGATGCTCTCGGGGGGCTTCCGGCCGACCACCGACCCGGCCGAACTGGGCCGCGTGCGCACCGCCGTCATCTGCGCCCCCACCCCGCCCGCCGCCGACCGCTCGCTGGACCTGAGCCAGGTGGCGGAGGCCGCCCGCGCCCTGGCTGCCCGGCTGCGGCCGCACACCACCGTGATCCTGGAGTCCCCCGCCTACCCGGGGAGCACCGAGGATTTCCTGCGCCCGATCCTCGAATCGGGCTCGGGGCTGCGCGCGGGCCGCGACTTCCACCTCGCCTACTCCCCGGGCCGCCTGGACCCGGGCAACCGCTCGCACGGCTACGCGGGCACCCCCAAGGTCATCGGCGGCCTCACCCCCGCCTGCACCGAGTCGGCGGCCACCTTCTACGGCCGGCTCACCGACAAGGTCGTCCGCGCCCGGGGTCCCCGCGAGGCCGAGACCGTGCACCTCCTGGAGACCAACTACCGGCACGTCAACATGGCCCTGGTCAACGAGATGGCGGTGCTCTGCCACGACCTCGGCATCGACCTGTGGGACGTCATCCGCTGCGCCGAGACCAAGCCCTTCGGCTTCCAGGCCTTCCGCCCCGGGCCCGGCGTCGGCGGCCACGGCGTCCCCCTGGACATCCCGAACCCCTCGCGCGGCGCCCGCCCCCTGCGCATGGTGGAGCTGGCCGCGCAGGTCAACGACCGCATGCCCCAGTACGTCATCCAGCGCTCGGCGACCCTGCTCAACGAACACGGCAAGTCCGCGCGCGGCGCCCGCGTCCTGCTCCTCGGCGTCACCTACAAGCCCGACCTGGCCGACCAGCAGGGCGCCCCCGCCCAGGAGGTGGCGACCCGGCTCATGGAGCTGGGCGCCTCCGTCAGCTACCACGACCCCTATGTGCCCAACTGGAGCATCCTCGGCCGTCCGGTCCCGCGCGCGGACTCGCTCTACGAGGCGGCCGCCGAGGCCGACCTCACGATCCTGCTCCAGCACCACCGCACGTACGACCTGCAAGGGCTGGCCGTGAAGGCGCAGCTGCTCCTCGACACGCGCGGCGCGACCCCGGCGGGCGCCGCCCACCGCCTGTAGCCACGCGCGCGTGGAAGGGCCCGGACACATGTGAGAGGGCCCGGACGCATCCGCGTCCGGGCCCTTCCACGACGTCACACGAGCGGCGCGCGCGTCACCGCTTGTGCTGCGCGTCCGCGACCGTCACCTCGACGCGCTGGAACTCCTTGAGCTCGCTGTAGCCCGTCGTCGCCATGGCACGGCGCAGCGCGCCGAAGAAGTTCATCGAGCCGTCGGGGATGTGCGAGGGGCCCGTGAGGATCTCCTCGGTCGTGCCGACGGTGCCGAGGTGGACCTTCTTCCCGCGCGGCACGTCCTCGTGGACGGCCTCCATGCCCCAGTGGTGGCCCTTGCCGGGCGCGTCCGTGGCGCGGGCCAGCGGGGAGCCCACCATGACGGCGTCGGCGCCGCAGGCGATGGCCTTGGGCAGGTCGCCGGACCAGCCCACGGCTCCGTCGGCGATGACGTGGACGTACCGGCCGCCGGACTCGTCCATGTAGTCGCGGCGGGCGGCCGCGACGTCGGCGACGGCGGTGGCCATCGGCACCTGGATGCCGAGGACGTTGCGCGTGGTGTGCGCGGCGCCGCCGCCGAAGCCGACCAGGACACCCGCGGCGCCGGTGCGCATCAGGTGCAGGGCGGCGGTGTAGGTGGCGCAGCCGCCCACGATGACCGGCACGTCGAGTTCGTAGATGAACTGCTTCAGGTTCAGCGGCTCGGCGGCGCCGGAGACGTGCTCGGCGGAGACGGTGGTGCCGCGGATCACGAAGATGTCCACGCCAGCGTCCACGACGGCCTTGGAGAACTCGGCGGTGCGCTGCGGGGAGAGCGCGGCGGCGGTGACCACGCCGGAGTCGCGCACCTCCTTGATGCGCTGCCCGATGAGGTCGGCCTGGATCGGGGCGGCGTAGATCTCCTGGAGGCGCCGCGTGGCGGTCTCCGGGTCCAGCTCGGCGATCTCGTCCAGCAGCGGCTGCGGGTCCTCGTAGCGCGTCCAGAGGCCTTCGAGGTTCAGGACGCCGAGGCCGCCCAGCTCACCGATGCGGATGGCGGTCCGCGGCGAGACCACGGAGTCCATGGGGGCCGCCAGGAAGGGCAGCTCGAAGCGGTAGGCGTCGATCTGCCACGCGATCGAGACCTCCTTCGGGTCGCGGGTGCGCCGGCTCGGTACGACGGCGATGTCGTCGAAGGCGTACGCGCGGCGGCCGCGCTTGCCGCGCCCGATCTCGATCTCAGTCACGTTGTGGGGCCTTTCCCTCTTGGTCTGCCTGTCCAGTATCCCCGACACACACGCAAGGGGCGGCCCCGGTGAGCCGGGACCGCCCCTTCACGCGCGCGTGGAGCCGGAAGACTACTTGTGACGGCTGTAGTTCGGCGCCTCGACCGTCATCTGGATGTCGTGCGGGTGGCTCTCCTTGAGGCCCGCGGACGTGATGCGCACGAAGCGGCCGTTGGCCTGGAGCTCGGGGACGGTGCGTCCGCCGACGTAGAACATCGACTGACGCAGGCCGCCGACCAGCTGGTGGACGACCGCGGAGAGCGGGCCGCGGTAGGGCACCTGGCCCTCGATGCCCTCGGGCACCAGCTTCTCGTCGGAGGCGACGCCCTCCTGGAAGTAGCGGTCCTTGGAGAAGGAGCGCTGGTCGCCGCGCGACTGCATGGCGCCGAGCGAGCCCATGCCGCGGTAGGACTTGAACTGCTTGCCGTTGATGAACATCAGCTCACCGGGGGACTCCTCGCAGCCGGCGAGCAGCGAGCCCAGCATGACCGTGTCCGCGCCGGCGACGAGCGCCTTGGCGATGTCTCCGGAGTACTGCAGGCCGCCGTCGCCGATGACCGGGACACCGGCCTCCTTGGCGGCGAGCGAGGCTTCGTAGATGGCCGTCACCTGGGGGACGCCGATACCGGCGACGACACGCGTCGTACAGATGGAGCCGGGGCCGACACCGACCTTGATGCCGTCGACACCGGCGTCGATCAGTGCCTGGGCGCCCTCGCGGGTGGCGATGTTGCCGCCGATGACGTCGACGCCCGGGGCGTCGGACTTGATCTTGGCGACCATGTCGCCGACGAGGCGGGAGTGGCCGTGCGCCGTGTCGACGACGATGAAGTCGACGCCCGCGGCGACCAGCGCCTGGGCCCGCTCGAAGGCGTCGCCCGCGACGCCGACGGCGGCGCCGACCAGGAGCCGGCCCTCGCCGTCCTTGGCGGCGTTCGGGTACTTCTCGGCCTTCACGAAGTCCTTGACCGTGATGAGGCCCTTGAGCACGCCCGCGTCGTCGACCAGCGGCAGCTTCTCGATCTTGTGGCGGCGCAGCAGCTCCATGGCGTCCACACCGGAGATGCCGACCTTGCCGGTGACCAGCGGCATCGGCGTCATGACCTCGCGCACCTGGCGGCCGCGGTCGTTCTCGAAGGCCATGTCGCGGTTGGTGACGATGCCCAGCAGCCGGTCGGCCGCGTCGGTCACCGGGACACCGCTGATGCGGAACTTGGCGCAGATCGCGTCGGCCTCGGCGAGCGTCGCGTCCGGGTGCACCGTGATCGGGTCGGTGACCATGCCGGACTCGGAGCGCTTGACCAGGTCGACCTGGTTGGCCTGGTCGGCGATGGAGAGATTGCGGTGCAGCACGCCGACGCCGCCCTGGCGCGCCATGGCGATCGCCATCCGCGCCTCGGTGACCTTGTCCATCGCGGCCGACAGCAGCGGAACGTTCACCCGCACGTTCTTCGAGATGTACGAGGAGGTGTCGATCTGGTCGGGCGCCATGTCCGACGCGCCCGGCAGCAGCAGCACGTCGTCGTAGGTCAGCCCCAGTGTCGCGAATTTATCGGGCACCCCAGTCGAAGAACCGCTGTTTGCAGTCATGACACCTTCCCCAAATGGCCTTGATCGGTGCGGATGTCCATGCTAACGGGAACGAGGAGTGTCTCATTCCACGATCAAGATCATCGGCATTCTTTGGACGTTCGTACGGCAGCACGCCGTACGACGGCTCACTGCTCGGCCAGGGCCCGCAGCCGGCTCAGCGCCCGGTGCTGGGCCACGCGCACCGCTCCCGGGGACATGCCCAGCATCTGGCCGGTCTCCTCGGCCGTGAGGCCGACGGCGATCCTGAGCAGCAGCAGCTCGCGCTGGTTCTCCGGGAGGTTGGCGAGGAGCTTCTTGGCCCACTCCGCGTCACTGCTGAGCAGGGCGCGCTCCTCGGGGCCGAGCGAGTCGTCGGGCCGCTCGGGCATCTCGTCGGAGGGCACGGCGGTCGAACCGGGCCGGCGCATGGCCGCCCGCTGGAGGTCGGCCACCTTGTGCGCGGCGATCGCGAAGACGAACGCCTCGAAGGGGCGGCCCGTGTCCTTGTAGCGCGGCAGGGCGAGGAGTACGGCGACACAGACCTCCTGCGCCAGATCCTCCACGAAGTGCCGCGCGTCACCCGGCAGCCGGGACAGCCGGGCGCGGCAGTAGCGCAGCGCGAGCGGGTGCACGTGTGCGAGAAGGTCGTGCGTGGCCTGCTCGTCGCCCTCGACGGCGCGAAGGACGAGGGCACCGATCACCGTCGTCTTGTCATCGCGCATCGGTCCATGGTGCCTTGACGGCGGCTGATCCGCGGCACCGCGTCCGTAGTTGTGCACTGAAGCGTTATGAGCAGGTGCGCCGGAACTCATCTCCTGCGCCCTCCCCTCCCGCTCGATCGACTCGTCCCCGAGGAACTCCACACCTCAAGGATGCGGCATCGGCCGCGAAGCGACACCCACCGCTCCCGAGGAGGGGTGCGGCGGGCGTCCGCCGCCCCGCCCACCGCGTGGCGGGCGGGAGGCGTCGCGCCCCCGCCGCGGCACACTCAGCGGACCAGGCCCCAGCGGAAGCCGAGCGCCACCGCGTGCGCCCGGTCCGAGGCGCCGAGCTTCTTGAACAACCGCCTGGCGTGCGTCTTCACCGTGTCCTCGGAGAGGAACAGCTCGCGTCCGATCTCCGCGTTCGACCGGCCGTGGCTCATGCCCTCCAGGACCTGGATCTCCCGCGCGGTGAGCGTGGGCGCGGCGCCCATCTCGGCCGAGCGCAGTCTGCGCGGGGCGAGCCGCCAGGTCGGGTCGGCGAGCGCCTGCGTGACCGTCGCGCGCAGTTCGGCGCGCGAGGCGTCCTTGTGCAGATAGCCGCGGGCACCGGCGGCCACCGCGAGCGCGACCCCGTCGAGGTCCTCGGCGACGGTGAGCATGATGATGCGCGCACCGGGGTCGGCGGACAGCAGCCGCCGGACGGTCTCCACGCCGCCCAGACCGGGCATGCGTACGTCCATCAGAATCAGGTCCGAGCGGTCGGCGCCCCAGCGGCGGAGGACTTCCTCGCCGTTGGCCGCCGTCGTCACACGCTCGACGCCGGGCACGGTCGCGACCGCTCGACGGAGCGCCTCTCGGGCAAGCGGGGAGTCGTCGCAGACGAGGACGGATGTCATGACTGTCCTCCGCGGCTCTCACAGCTGCTGCGCGTCACCTTGAGCCTCCAGGCTGGTACATATTCGTCACCTGTGCGGTTGACGCTCTCGGACACCTGCCCGAGCGCTTTTCCTTCAACCGCCTCGCACTCTCAACGACGGTCACCCGAAAGAGTTACGGGGCAGTCAGCCATCTTCGGCACTCTACGTGAGGGCCCGGACACAGAGCAGAGCGTGCGGCACACCCTCAAGGTTTCATCACAACCTATGCCCCATTTAGCTCCTTTTCTTCCCTTTTATCGGTGTCTGTGGCTAGATTCGCAATGAGTCATATTTTCATCTCCTTAGACAGTAGATGTACGGTCATGGGCACCGTACCCGCGTCAGAACGGCTTCAAGGGGAACAGCAATGGCAGATTTCTCCCGCCTTCCCGGACCGAACGCAGATCTCTGGGACTGGCAGCTCCTCGCCGCCTGCCGCGGGGTCGACAGCTCGCTCTTCTTCCACCCGGAGGGCGAGCGGGGTGCCGCGCGCAGCGCGCGAGAGAACTCCGCCAAGGAGGTCTGCATGCGGTGCCCGGTGCGTGCGGAGTGCGCCGCTCACGCGCTCGCGGTGCGCGAGCCGTACGGCGTGTGGGGTGGGCTGACCGAGGACGAGCGCGAGGAGCTGATGGGGCGGGCGCGCCATCGCCTCGTCAGGGCGTCCGCGCCCGGCGGAGCGGTCTCACCGCACTGAGCGAGCGCGTCTCGCCGTACTGAAGGAACGTTTCTGCACAGGGGCCGTGGGCCCGTTCAGCACAGCGGCCGTGGCCGTTCTGCACAGCGCCCGTGGGCCCGGCGCGCGGATCAGCGGGCCGCCGCGCGCGCCAGGTGGTCCAGCGTGGCGGCGACGGCCGGCACCTGCGCCAGGTCCGGCAGCGTGAGCGCGACGATCTCCCGCCGCACGACCGGTTCGACCGTCACCGTCCGGGCGCCCATGGGGCGCACCGACTCGATCGCCAGCTCGGGCAGCACCGCCACCCCGAGGCCGGCGCCGACCAGGCCGATCACCGCCGGATAGTCGTCGGTGGCGAAGTCGATCCGGGGCACGAAGCCGGCCCCCTCACAGACCTCCACCAGCTGCCGGCGGCAGCGCGGGCAGCCCGCGATCCACGACTCGTCGGCGAACTCCCCGATGGTGACGGCGTCCGCACCGGCGAGCCGGTGCCCCTCGGGCACGAGGCCGACGAGCCGGTCCGCGAGCAGCGGGCGCACGACGAGGTCGTCCCAGTCCTCGGCGGCGGGCGCGCCGTCCGCCTTGCCCTGAGGGGCCTCGCTCCGGGCCGCGTACCGGAAGGCGAGCGCCACGTCGCAGTCGCCCTCGCGCAGCATCTCCACCGAGCGCGGCGGTTCGGCCTCCACCAGGGAGACGCGCGTCCCGGGATGGGCCGCGCGCAGCGCCGCGAGGGCGGCGGGCACCAGCGTCGAACTGCCGCTCGGGAAGGAGACGAGCCGGACCCGGCCCGCGCGCAGGCCCGCGATGGCGGCCACCTCCTCCTCCGCGGCGGTGAGGCCCGCGAGGATGCCCGCGGCGTGCCGGACCAGCGCCTCGCCCGCCTGCGTCAGGCGCATCTCGCGGCCGGTGCGGATCAGCAGCGGCGTACCGGTGGACGATTCGAGGGCCTTCATCTGCTGGCTCACGGCGGGCTGGGTGCAGCCGAGCTCGCGGGCCGCGGCGGAGAAGGAGCCGGTGGCGGCCACGGCGCGCAGGACACGGAGGTGACGGGCCTCGATCATCCTTCGAGCATAAGCGTTGCTTGGGCCCGGCGTGAAATATCGCCCCGCGCCTTTGGGTGGCGGTCGCCCGATCTGCGGGCGCGCGGGTACGGCGCGCGGTCTCGTGACCCGGGGTCATGGCGTGCGGCCGGCCCGGCGGTGGCCGAATCTCACTAGCCTTGGTCCATGACTACGGCTCTGATTACGGGATCAACCGCCGGCATCGGCGCCGCCTTCGCGCGCCGCCTCGCCGGTGACGGCCACAACCTCGTCCTGGTGGCGCGTGACACCAAGCGGCTGCGCGAACAGGCGACCGAGCTGCACGACCGGCACGGCATCGAGGCGGAGGTGCTCACCGCGGACCTGTCGACGGACAGCGGCATCGAAGCCGTCGAGAAGCGGCTCTCCGACCGCAGGGACGCCGTCGACCTGCTGATCAACAACGCCGGGTTCGGCAACAAGGGCCGGTACCTGGAAGTGGCGATGGCCGACGAGCTGACCATGCTCAAGGTGCACTGCGAGGCGGTGCTCCGGCTGACGTCGGCGGCCGCGGAGTCGATGCGGGAGCGGGGCCGGGGCGGAGTGGTGAACGTCGCGTCGGTGGCGGCGTTCGTGCCGCGCGGGACGTACGGCGCCTCGAAGGCGTGGGTCGTGCAGTTCACCCAGGGCGCGGCGAAGGACCTGGCGGGCAGCGGGGTGCGGCTGATGGCGCTGTGCCCCGGCTTCGTCCGTACGGAGTTCCACGAGCGGGCCGGGATGGGGACGTCCAACATCCCCGACTGGATGTGGCTCGACGCGGACAAGCTGGTGGCGGCGGGGCTCGCCGACCTGGCGCGGGGGCGGACCGTCTCCGTGCCCGATCCGCGCTACAAGGCCCTGATGGGCCTCGTGAAGGTGACGCCGAGGTCCCTTCTGGGTGGCGTCACGTCCCGCACGGGCCGCAAGTACGGGCCTCAATAGGGTCTTGTTTCCGGGCCCTCGCGTCTGCCGGGCTGGTGTGTGTTCACCGGCTGCGGGCCGTGGTCCGTCCTCGCGCAGTTCCCCGCGCCCCTTCCAGGGGCGCTACACCTGACGCCGTTCAGGGGCGCGGGGAACTGCGCGACCGGCCAGGAACAGGCCCGCACCCGGCGAAGTCGGCGCAACCCGGCAGACGCGTCCCCGAAAAGGCCGAGGCCCGGCTCCCCCTGGGCGACAAGGGGAGCCGGGCCTCGGCGCTCAGCGAGAGCGCAGGTCAGTGCGAGTGACCGTGGCCGTGGCCGTGGCCCGCGTCGCCCTCGTCCTCGGCCGGCTTCTCGACGACGAGCGTCTCGGTCGTCAGCAGCAGCGAGGCGATGGACGCGGCGTTCTCCAGCGCGGAGCGCGTGACCTTGACCGGGTCGATGACGCCGGCCTTGACCAGGTCGCCGTACTCGCCGGTCGCGGCGTTGAAGCCGAAGCCCTTGTCCAGCTCGGCGACCTTGGAGGTGATGACGTAACCCTCCAGGCCGGCGTTCTCGGCGATCCAGCGCAGCGGCTCGACGGCGGCGCGGCGCACGACGGCGACACCGGTGGCCTCGTCGCCCTCCTTGCCGAGGTTGCCCTCGAGGACCTTCACGGCGTGGACGAGCGCGGAGCCACCACCGGAGACGATGCCCTCCTCGACCGCGGCGCGGGTCGCGGAGATGGCGTCCTCCAGACGGTGCTTCTTCTCCTTCAGCTCCACCTCGGTGGCGGCGCCGACCTTGATGACGCACACGCCGCCGGCCAGCTTCGCGAGGC
Source organism: Streptomyces sp. NPDC034037 (assembly GCF_055575715.1). Lineage (NCBI taxonomy): Bacteria > Bacillati > Actinomycetota > Actinomycetes > Kitasatosporales > Streptomycetaceae > Streptomyces > Streptomyces sp. NPDC034037. The sequence continues at coordinate 154,424 of NZ_JBVISC010000008.1, forward strand.
GCTCCTGGAGCTTCTCGCGGTCCCAGTCGGAGTCCGTGGCCTCGATCTCGGCCTTGATCTGGTTGACGCGGCCCTCGACGTCGGCCTTGTTGCCGCCGCCGTCGACGATCGTGGTGTCGTCCTTGGTGATGGTGACGCGGCGGGCGGTGCCGAGCACGTCCAGGCCGACCTGGTCGAGCTTGAGGCCGACCTCTTCGGCGATGACGGTGGCACCGGTGAGGGTGGCCATGTCGCCGAGCATCGCCTTGCGGCGGTCGCCGAAGCCGGGGGCCTTCACCGCGACGGCGTTGAAGGTGCCGCGGATCTTGTTCACGACCAGGGTCGACAGGGCCTCGCCCTCGACGTCCTCGGCGATGATCAGGAGCGGCTTCGAGGAGTTGGCCTGGATGACCTTCTCCAGCAGCGGCAGCATGTCCTGGATGGAGGAGATCTTGCCCTGGTGGATCAGGATGTACGGGTCGTCGAGGACGGCCTCCATACGCTCCTGGTCGGACACCATGTACGGGGACAGGTAGCCCTTGTCGAAGGCCATGCCCTCGGTGAAGTCGAGCTCCAGGCCGAAGGTGTTGGACTCCTCGACGGTGATGACACCGTCCTTGCCGACCTTGTCCATCGCCTCGGCGATGAGCTCGCCGACCTGCGGGTCCTGGGCGGACAGACCGGCGACGGCCGCGATGTCGGCCTTGTCGTCGATCGGACGGGCGGTGGCGAGGAGCTCCTCGGAGACGGCCTTGACGGCGGCGTCGATGCCCTTCTTCAGGGCGGCCGGGGAGGCGCCGGCGGCGACGTTGCGCAGGCCTTCCTTGACCAGGGCCTGGGCGAGCACGGTGGCGGTGGTGGTGCCGTCACCAGCGATGTCGTTGGTCTTGGTCGCCACCTCCTTCACCAGCTGGGCGCCGAGGTTCTCGTACGGGTCCTCGACCTCTACCTCACGGGCGATGGTGACGCCGTCGTTGGTGATGGTCGGGGCGCCGAACTTCTTGTCGATGACGACGTTGCGGCCGCGGGGGCCGATCGTCACCTTGACCGTGTCGGCAAGCTTGTTGACGCCGCGCTCAAGGGCGCGACGGGCGTCCTCGTCGAACTTCAGGATCTTCGCCATGGGAGCGATTCAGCCCTCTCGAAAACTCGGGTTAACGAGCCGCGCCCCTCGCCGCCCGGCAATCAGCGGGGTGACCAGGGGCGCAGCTCAAAGCAAATCTGCTGGTGAAGCAGGTGAACTACTTCTCGACGATCGCGAGCACGTCGCGGGCCGAGAGGACGAGGTACTCCTCGCCGTTGTACTTCACCTCGGTGCCGCCGTACTTGCTGTACAGCACGATGTCGCCGGTCTTCACGTCGAGCGGCAGGCGCTCGCCGTTCTCGAAGCGGCCCGGGCCCACGGCCAGGACGACGCCCTCCTGGGGCTTCTCCTTGGCGGTGTCCGGAATGACCAGGCCGGAGGCCGTGGTCTGCTCGGCGTCGAGCGGCTGGACCACAATGCGGTCCTCGAGCGGCTTGATGGCAACCTTGGAGCTGGTGGTCGTCACGTTCCGGTCTCCCCCTTCGGAGATCTCACGGGGTTAACAGTCTGAGGTGTGGCGACCAGGTGGATCCGTCGTCGCGGGTGCCGGACCTGCCCGTCGCTGTTGGCACTCTCCAACGGGGAGTGCCAGAAGCGAGACTAGGACGGCGATTAGCACTCGGTCAAGCGGAGTGCCAATCCACTGCGCGGCGCTTTACGGGGACGGGGCGCTCCCCGGCCCCGGGGGCAGGGGTGTGGCCCTGTCCGGACAACGTGCTGCGCGGCCCCGAAGTTCCTCCGACGGCTCGGCGCGTCGACGGGGCGCGTCCGTGCGCTCGGCGCGGGGCGGCTCCGGAGCGCCGGTGCGGGGCATCCCCGTACGCCCGGCGCGGGGCGGCATCGGATCGCCGGGGCGGGGGCGCCCGCAGTGGTCGGCGCCCGGGTCGCCCGTGCTCCCCCGGCCGCGCGCAGGCATCTTCTCGGCGGCTTTCCTGCCCAGGCGTTCGATCGGGTCCACCGACTCCGCGCAGGACACCAGCGGCGCGGGCGCGAGTACTCCGCACAGCAGGGCCCCCACGAGGAGGCGGCGGCGCACCCGCGCCCGCCGGGTCACAGGTAGTCCTCCAGCCTGGCCACCGCGTAGCCCTTGGCCGTGACCGTCTTCATGGCCCGGCGGACCATGTCGGGCATGGTGCCCTTCCAGTCCTCGTGGCCCCGGAAGTGGGTGAGGAGGATGTCGCCGGGGTGCAGGTCGCGGTCCCACTCGCGGTAGTCCATGCGGTCGGCGAAGACCTCCGCGTTCCACAGCGGCACCGCCTTGATGCCGCAGGACTTGGCGGCGCGCAGCGTGTCCCGGTTGTAGTTGCCGTACGGCGGCCGGAAGAGCTCCGGCCGCTTGCCGTAGCGCTTCTCGATGACGTCCTGCATGCCGCAGATCTCGCGGCGCTGGCGTGCGTAGGAGAGTCCTGGCATGTAGCGGTGGTTGAGGGTGTGGTTGTTCAGGGAGACCCCGCGGTCGCGCATCTTCGTGAAGTAGCCGTAGTCCTCCTTGACGAGGTAGTCGCTGAGGAAGGCGGTGTACGGGATCCGCAGGTCGCTCATCATCCGCAGGAACGCCGGGTCCTTCTCGGCCCCGTCGTCGATGGTCAGGAAGACGACCTTCTTCTTGGTCGGGATCGTCGTGAAGACCGGCGGCAGCTTCGACTGCCCCTTGACCTCGAAGCCCCGGCGGGTCTTGAGCCGCGGCTTGGTCGCGGGCGGGGCGGGCGCGGTCAGCGGGGTCCTCGCCAGGCCCCAGCGCTTGGCGGCCGTGACCCGGGCGGCATGGGCGGCGCCGAGTTGCTGGGCGTAGGAGTGCAGGGCCCGGGCGGGCGGCGCCTGGAGCGGCTGCTGGCCGTGAGCGGGCCGCACGGCATCGGATCCGCCCCCGGAGGCGCAGCCGGAGGCGATCGCCGTGACGGTCAGCGCCGCGAGCGCGACACGCGACCGATTCTTCCGCCTTACGGCGCATTCTTCGTTTTGTCGTACGAGTTGCATGGCGCCGGATCCTCGCAGCCCGGGGCCCGCTTCCCGGGCCGACACCGCCACCCGCCGCGCACCATCCACCGACTGGCCCACAATGGGGCGGGTGAACGACCCGAACACGCCGCCCGGCCCCGACGCCAGCGCTGTCACCGCTGCCCCCGCTGCCCCCTCCACCGGCGACACCGGCCCCGGCGACCCGCTCGCCGCCTTCGCCGCCCTGCGCACCGAGGCGGGCCGGGCCCTGCTCGCCGAGGTCCGGGACGTCGAGCCCGCGCAGGAGCTGGCCGCCGCCACCCGGCTGCGCCGCGAGCACCCGGCGCCGCTGGTCTCCGCCGCCCTGGCCCAGGCCCGCCTGCGCCGACGGGCGGCGGCGAAGTTCGGCGCCGAGGACGCGGCCCGGATGTTCTTCACGCCCAACGGCGTCGAGCAGTCCACCCGCGCCTCCGTCGCCGCGCACCGCGCCGCGCGCTTCAAGGCGCTGGGCGTGCGCTCCCTGGCCGACCTCTGCTGCGGCATCGGCGGTGACGCCATCGCCCTGGCGCGGGCCGGCATCTCGGTCCTCGCCGTCGACCGGGACCCGCTGACCTGCGCCGTCGCCCGCGCCAACGCGGAGGTACTCGGGCTCGCCGACCTCATCGAGGTGCGCGAGGCCGATGTCACGGACGTGGACACAGCGGCGTACGACGCGGTGTTCGTGGACCCGGCGCGCCGCTCCTCCAAGCGTGGCCGCATCTTCGACCCGGAGTCCTACTCCCCGCCGCTGTCCTGGGCCGTCCGGACGGCGCTCGGGGCCCCGCGCGCCGCCCTGAAGATCGCCCCCGGCATCCCGCACGAGGCGATTCCCGCCGAGGCGGCGGCCGAGTGGATCTCGGACGGCGGCGACGTCAAGGAGGCGGTGCTGTGGTTCGGCACGGACGCGCCCGCCTCGCACCGCGCGACGCTCCTGCCGCGGAACGTCTCGCTGTGGAGCCCGCTGGCCACGCTGCTGCCCGACCCCGAGGTGCGGCCCGTGGGGCGGTACCTGTACGAGCCCGACGGCGCCGTCATCCGCGCGCACCTGGTCGCCGAGGTCGCGGCCCGGGTCGAGGGCGGACTGATCGACGCGACCATCGCGTACGTCACGTCCGACGCGCTGCACGCGACCCCCTACGCGGCGGCGTACGAGATCACCGATCAGCTCCCCTTCGGCGTGAAGAAGCTGAAGGCCCTGCTGCGGGAGCGGGAGGTCGGCGTCCTGACGGTGAAGAAGCGGGGCTCGGCGGTGGAGCCGGAGGATCTGCGCCGCAAGGTGAAACCGCAGGGCAAGAACGCGGCGACAGTCTTCCTCACGCGGGTGGCGGGCGCCCCGGCCATGCTGATCGGCCACCCGGTGCCCACCGACTGAGCGGCGCCGGCCGAGGGCCGACCGGGGCGCGGTTTCCCCGCACCCCTTCGGCCCCCTCTGGCAGGCTCACGCCATGCCTTTCGACCACAACGACCACTACCACCGGCTGCTCCTGCGCGCGCTGCCGCCGGGCGGCCGCACCGCCCTCGACGTCGGCTGCGGCACCGGCCGCTTCGCCCGGCGCCTCGCCGCACGCGGCTACACGGTCGACGCGCTCGATCCGTCCGCCGAGGTCATCGCCGAGGCCCGGGCGCTGGGCGGCGGACCCCGGTTCCGGCGGGCGGACGTGACCGAAGGGGACCTGCCCGAGGGGCATTACGACGTCGTCACCTGCCTGGCGAGCCTGCACCACATGCCGTTCGCCACCGTCACCCGGCTGCGCGACGCCCTCGCGCCGGGCGGCACCCTGCTCGTCCTCGGCTGCTACTCCGGGATGACGTGGTGGGACCTCGCGGCGTCGCCCGCCAACGCCGTGGCGCGGCTGGCGGTGTACATGGGCGAACGCCTGCGCGGCACCCGCCCGCCCCCGCTCAGGGCGCCGGTACGGCAGCCCGACATGACGCTCCCCCGGATCCGCGCCGAGGCGGCCCGCCTCCTGCCCGGCGCCGGCGTGCGGCAGCTGCTGTTCTGGCGGTACCTGCTGACGTACCGCAAGACGTGAGCGTCAGGCGTCGGCCATCAGGCGTCGGGCGTCGGGCGTCGGGCGTCGGGCATCAGTCTGCGTCCACCGGCTCGAACCGCCAGCGGTGCGCCGCGCGGGCCACCAGCTCCGGCGCCGGGTCCGGCAGCTCCGGGAGGTCGGCGTCGTACGCGGCGTCCCACCAGGTGATGACGAGGACCCGGTCCTGCGGGGCGCGGAAGTGCTCCCGCCGCAGCGGCGCGGCGTCGAACCGCTGTGCCCGCGCCCACGTCAGCAGCTCCGCGCCCCGCCCCTCGGCGGCCCGGGCCTCCCACATCAGCGCGACGGTCACGAGTACAGGTTCTCCTTGCTGACCTCGTGCACGTGGTCGTGGGAGTGCGTGTGCCCCGGCACGTGCGGCTCCGTCACCGGCAGCGAGGAGTCGGCCGACAGGTCCCACGAGGAGGCCGCGCGGTTGCGGGCCACCATCTCGGCGCCGAGGGCCGCGACCATCGCGCCGTTGTCCGTGCACAGCTTGGGGCGCGGCACGCGCAGCCGGATCCCGGCCTTCTCGCACCGCTCCTGGGCGAGCGCCCGCAGCCGCGAGTTGGCGGCCACGCCACCGCCGATCATGAGGTGGTCGACGCCCTCGTCCTTGCAGGCCCGCACGGCCTTGCGGGTGAGCACGTCGACGACGGCCTCCTGGAAGGACGCCGACACATCGCGCACCGGCACGTCCTCGCCCGCGGCCCGCTTGGCCTCGATCCAGCGGGCGACGGACGTCTTGAGCCCGGAGAAGGAGAAGTCGTACGCCGGGTCGCGCGGCCCGGTGAGCCCGCGCGGGAAGGCGATGGCGTTCGGGTCGCCCTCGCGCGCGTACCGGTCGATGACCGGGCCGCCGGGGAAGCCGAGGTTCAGCACCCGCGCGATCTTGTCGAAGGCCTCGCCCGCCGCGTCGTCGATGGTCGAGCCGAGCGGCCGCACGTCGGAGGTGATGTCGGCGGAGAGCAGCAGCGAGGAGTGGCCGCCGGAGACCAGGAGCGCCATGGTCGGCTCGGGCAGCGGCCCGTGCTCCAGCTGGTCCACACAGATGTGCGAGGCGAGGTGGTTGACGCCGTACAGCGGCTTGCCGAGGGCGTACGCGTACGCCTTGGCCGCCGAGACGCCCACGAGCAGCGCGCCCGCGAGCCCGGGACCGGCGGTCACCGCGATGCCGTCGAGGTCCTTCGCGCTCACCCCCGCTTCCTTCAGGGCACGCTCGATGGTCGGCACCATCGCCTCCAGGTGCGCGCGGGAGGCGACCTCGGGAACGACACCGCCGAAGCGGGCGTGCTCGTCGACGCTGGAGGCGACGGCGTCGGCGAGCAGGGTGGTGCCGCGGACGATGCCGACACCGGTCTCGTCGCAGGAGGTCTCGATGCCGAGGACGAGGGGTTCGTCGCGCGAGTCAGCCATGAATCTCGGTTCCTTGTACGCCGGATACGGGGGTGGAGGGATCGGTGCGGCGCATGACCAGGGCGTCCACGTTGCCGGGCTGGTAGTAGCCGCGCCGGAAGCCGATGGGCTCGAAGCCGAAGCGCTCGTAGAGCTTCTGCGCCCGGGTGTTGTCGACCCGCACCTCCAACATGACCTCGGCGCACTCGAAGGCGGTCGCGGCCTGGAGCAGGTCGGTGAGCAGCCGGGCGCCGAGCCCGGTGCCCCAGTGGTCGCGGGCGACGGCGATGGTCTGGACGTCGGCGAGGTCTCCCTGGGCGGCGAGCCCCGCGTACCCGACGAGGCGCTCGCCGGCCATGGCGACCACGTAGCGGCGGGTGGCCCGCGGTCCGCGCGCGTGGGCCAGCTCGGACCAGAACATGCCGCGCGACCAGGCGTCGTCCGGGAACAGCTCCTTCTCCAGGGCGAACACCGCGTCGATGTCCCACCAGCGCATCTCGCGCAGCGCGACGGCCGCGTTGACGTCGCTCACTTGGGGGTGACCACCTTGTAGTTCTTCGGCACCTGCGCGTCGGGCCGGCGCAGGTACAGCGGCCGGGGCTCCAGGAGCGCCTCGCCGGCGGCGAGCTTCTCGGCGGCCAGGGCCGCGAGCGCCGCGGCCGAGACGTGCTCGGGGGCGCGGGCGTCCGGGAAGACGTCGGGGTAGAGCAGCGCGCCCGCGCCGACGGCGGGCAGGCCCTCGACGTCGGCGGCGAGCTGCGCGGGCCGGTCGACGGCGGGCTCGCCCACCCTGGTGCGCGCGTTGTCGTAGCGCGCCCAGTAGACCTCCTTGCGCCGGGCGTCGGTGGCGACCACGAAGGGGCCGTCCTGGATGCCGGAGGCGTAGGCGAGGCCGTCCAGCGTGCACACGCCGTGCACGGGGACGCCGAGGGCGAGGCCGAAGGTGTCGGCGGTCATCAGGCCGACGCGCAGTCCGGTGTAGGGGCCAGGGCCCACGCCCACGACGATGCCGGTGACGGCGTCGAGTCTCTGCCCGGCGGCGGCGAGCACGCGGTCGACGGCCGGGAGCAGCAGCTCCCCGTGCCGGCGGGCGTCCACCTGGCTCGACTGGGCCACGACGGAGGAGCCGTCGTGCAGGGCGACGGTGACGGCGGGCGTTGCGGTATCAAGAGCGAGCAAGAGCACGCGAACAGCCTACGGCTCCGGCGCCTGCCGCACGGCCGCCCCGGGTTGGGCCACGCCTGCTGCTACCGTCACTGCGTAGCCGTATGCCGTACGACGAGGTGGGTGGCGAAGGGTGTCAAGGAGCAGCTCGGGGTTCGTGGCCGCGCTCACCGCCGCCGCGGTCGCCGCGGTCGGCTTCCTCGCCTATCAGGCGTCGGCCCATGTGCCGGACAGCCTGGCCAAGCGGCCCCAGAAGTCCGCTTCCGCGACCCCGCGCTCCCCCAAGGACAAGGCGAACCCGGCGGCCGTGCCCGCCGAGTCGGGCAAGGGCGAGCGGGTCGTGTACTCCGTGGGCGAGGACCGGGTCTGGCTGGTCGAGGCCTCCGGGAAGCTGCGCGTCACGTTCCCGGTGACGCCCGGCTCGGTCGACCCGCCGCCGGGCACCTACGCCGTCACCTCGCGCTCGGGGACCGTCACCGGAACGGATGGCGTGCCGATCGAGCACGTCGTGCGGTTCACGAGCGTCGAGGGCATCACGATCGGCTTCAGCGCGGCCGTCGACGGCTCGACGCCGAAGCCGGACCCGGCGAAGCGGACCGGCGGCATCCGTGAGTCGCGCGCGCACGGCGACGCGATGTGGGAGTTCGCGACGATCAGCAAGAAGGTCGTCGTCATTCCGTAGGCGCGCCGGGCACGCCCGTGGCGGCCCCGGCGGGTGCCGGGTCGCGGGGCGGGGTGGAGACCGCGCTCGCGGCGGCGCACGACGCGAGCAGGTCGCTCATCGACAGCTGCGCGGGGCCCGGGGCGGCCGAAGGTCCCGGCAGACCGAGTGCGGGCGGCCGCGGCTGTGCGTCACGTTCTGAAGCCGACATGGATGCCTCCTGGGCTCCCGGGGGCAGACGTGGTTAGGTAGACCTAACCAGGACCGGTACCCATGTGACCACGCCCGGCGCACGCGACGCAACATTTTGCCGACGACATGTCGGAATCTTCGGGTGAACGTACCCACGACCCTTGCGGGGCCCGGGCGAGCGCCCCCTGGGGGTCAGGCGGCCAGTGCCGCCAGGTCCGCGTCCGTCCACCGCGCGCCGAGGCCGGTCAGCGTCACCTCGCGCACCTCGTCCGTCGTGTCGCCGACGGCCCGGTCGATGACGACGTGCAGCCGGTCGTCCGACAGCTCCTCGACCTTGCCGTCGCCCCACTCCACGACGATCACCGAATCGGGCAGCGAGACGTCGAGGTCCAGGTCCTCCATCTCGTCGAGCCCGCCGCCCAGCCGGTACGCGTCGACGTGCACGAGCGCGGGACCCTGGCCGAGCGGCGGGTGGACGCGGGCGATGACGAAGGTCGGGGAGGTGACGGCGCCGCGCACGCCGAGGCCCTCGCCCAGGCCGCGGGTCAGCGTGGTCTTGCCGGCGCCCAGCTCGCCGGTGAGCATGACGAGGTCGCCGGGGCGCAGGATCTTGGCCAGGCGGCGGCCCAACTCGCCCATCTGTTCGGGGGAGTTCACGGTGGTCGTGAGTACGTTCGCGGGGACCTGGTGGTGCGGTGCTTCCATGCCGTCCACGTTAGCCGCTGGAGGAGCCCGCGTCGGCTGCCGTCCACCCGGCGCCCGTCCGCGCGAGCAGCTCCGCGAGGTGCTCCGTGACCACCTCGGGGTGCTCCAGCATGACCAGGTGCCCCGCGTCGGGGACCAGGACCAGCCGGGCGTCCGGCAGCAGGGACGCGATGGCCTCGCTGTGCTCGCTCGGCGTGACCAGGTCCTGCTCCCCGGCCAGCACCAGCACCGGCAGCCCCACGAAGCGTTCGAGCGCCGCCGCCTTGTCGTGCTCGGCGAACGCCGGGTAGAACTCCGCGACCACGTCGATGGGCGTCGCCTCGATCATCCGCTCCGCGAACCGCGCGATCGCCGGGTCGACGTCCTTGCGCGAGAACGAGTAGCGCTTGATGACCCCGGCGAAGAGGTCCGCGGTGGCCCGCCGTCCCCGCTCCACCAGTTCGGCCTGCGAGCCGAGCGTGCGCAGCACTCCGGGCAGCACCCGGCGCACCGCGTTCATCCCCGCCACCGGCAGCCCGAAATTCACCTGCCCGAGCTGCCCCGACGACGTACCGACCAGGGCGACGCCCACGACGCGCTCGCGGATCAGCTCCGGGAACTGGTCGGCGAGGGCCATGGTCGTCATGCCGCCCATGGAGTGCCCGACGAGGACGAGCGGTCCCTTCGGCGCGGCCGCGTCGATGACCGCCTTCAGGTCGCGGCCCAACTGGTCGATGGAGACCGGCACATCGCGCTCGACCTGGTCGACGCCCCGCCCCGAGCGGGCATGGCTGCGCTGGTCCCAGTAGACCGCGCGGACCGCGCCGCGCAGGGCGGCCCGCTGGAAGTGCCAGGAGTCCTGGCTCAGGCAGTAGCCGTGGCTGAAGACGACGGTGAGCGCGTCGCCCGCGGCACCCCCGCCCCGCTTGCTCCCCTCGCTCCCCTCACTCCCCTCGCTCCCCTCGATCTCTTCGACCTCTTCGACCTCTTCGACCTCTTCGACCTCGTAGGACAGCTCCGTGCCGTCGTCCGCGTACGCCGTGCCGGGCATGCCGCGCAGCGAGCCGTACGGTCCCGCCGCGTCCAGCGCGAGCCGTGCCTTCTTGCGGATGCCGCGGCCGACGGTGAGCCGCTCGATGGCGACGCCCGCGGCCGCGCCGGCGGCGATCACGCCGAGCGCGGCGCCCGCCACGGTGGCCCGGCGCCAGCTCCCGGCCGCGGCGGCGACCTCCGTCACGGCCTCCGTCACGACGTCCGCGACGTCCGCCACGACGTCCGTCACCGCTTCCGCCGCGGCAGCCCCCGTGCTGCTCTCGCTCACGTGCCGCTCCTAGTCAGTGGTCGGGCCGGTCGTTCCCGTCTCTCCCGCGCCGGGCCGCTCATTCACATGGACGCGCGGCACCCGCGATCCGATGCGCGTGACGATCTCGTACGCGATGGTGTCCGCGGCCCGCGCCCAGTCCTCGGCGGTGGGCTCCCCCCGGTCGCCGGGGCCGAACAGGAGGGCCTCGGCGCCCACTTCGGGCTCGTCCCCGCCGAGGTCGACCACGAACTGGTCCATCGCCACGCGCCCCGCGGCCGTCCGCCACTTGCCGCCGACCAGGACCGGGGCCGTGCCCGAGGCGTGGCGCGGGATGCCGTCGCCGTACCCGGCGGGGATGAGGCCGAGGGTCGTGGCGCCCGAGGTGACGTAGTGGTGTCCGTAGCTCACGCCGTGGCCGGCCGGGGCGTGCTTCACATGGGCGAGCGAGGCGCTGAGCGTCATGACGGGCCGCAGCCCCAGATCCCCGGACGTGCCCACCTCGGGGCTCGGCGAGATGCCGTACATCGCGATGCCGGGCCGTACGAGGTCGAAGTGCGCGTCCGGGAGCGTGAGCGTGCCCGGGGAGTTGGCGATGTGCCGGACCTCGGGGCGTATGCCCTGGCCCTCGGCGTACGCCACCATCTCGCGGAAGACCGTGAGCTGGGCGGCGATCGAGGGGTGCCCCGGCTCGTCGGCGCACGCGAAGTGCGACCAGAGGCCGGTGACGGTGACCAGGCCCTCGGCCTCGGCGCGCAGGGCCTCGGCGATCAGCTCGGGCCAGTCGGCCGGCATGCAGCCGTTGCGCCCGAGTCCTGTGTCGGCCTTGAGCTGGACGCGGGCGGTGCGCCCCGCCGCACGGGCGGCCGCCGTCACCTCGCGCAGCGCCCACAGCGCGCTCACCGACATGTCCAGGTCGGCCTCGACGCCCTCACGCCAGGGCCCGCCCGGTGTCCACAGCCAGCACATGATCCGCCCCGGCAGGCCCGCCGCGCGCAGGGCCAGGGCCTCCTCCGGCGTCGCGGTACCGATCCAGGTGGCGCCCGCCTGGACGGCTGCCCTGGCGCAGGGCACCATTCCGTGGCCGTACGCGTCGGCCTTCACCACGGCCATGAACGCGGCGTGCGGCGCGCGGGCGCGCAGCGTGCGCACGTTGGCGCGGAGGGCGGCGAGGTCGATCTCGGCGCGGACGCGGAAGGCGGCTGTCTCGTTCATCGCGCACAAGTGTCTCAGAGGGCCCCGCCATGCCTACCTCCGTGCCCAGCGCCCACCCACCTCCATGCCCAGCGACCACTACCGACCGCCCACCTCCGTGCCCACCGCCCGCCCGCTCCCCCACCGTCCGAGCCCACCCCACCTGCCGCGTCCCGAGCCGATCACCCACCCGCCACCGCCCGGCCCGATCAGCCGCCTGCCACCGCTCGGCCCGGTCAGCCGCCTGCCGCCACTGGGCCGGTCACCGCACCCACCACAGCCCGGCCCAGCACCCACCCGCCACCACTCGCCCCGGTCACCCGAGAGCCAGCGCTCAGCCAGTCACGCGCCTGCCGCCACTGGGCCGGTCACCGCACCCACCACAGCCACCCGGCCCGGCACCCACACGTCACCACTCCACCCAGTGCCCCGTCCGCCGCCGCCCGGCCCGGTCACCCGGCAGCCGCCGCCCGAGCAGCGGCCCGAGCCAGCGGCCCCACCCGCCACCGCCCGGCCCGGTCACCCGGCAGCCGCCGCCGGAGCCAGTTACCCCGTCCGCCACCGCTCACCCCAGTCACCCCGCAGCCGCCGCCCGAGCCAGCCGCCCGAAAGCTGCGGGCCGCGCGTCACCGCCCGCCACGTCGCCGCCGCCCCCATCAGTCCCCCCGGCACACGTCCCGCCAGGCCGTCGGGATCGCGGCGGCCACGTCGTGGGCGGCCACCGGTGCGCCGTTCGCGGCGTGGCGGGCCGCGAGGCCGTGCAGGTAGGCGCCCACCGAGCCGGCGTCCCGGGCGTCCAGTCCCGCCGCGAGCAGGGAGCCGGCGAGCCCGGACAGCACGTCGCCGCTGCCCGCCGTGGCGAGCCACGGGGTGCCCGTGGGGTTGACGCGTACGGCGCCCTCGGCCGAGGCGACCAACGTGGTGGACCCCTTCAGCAGCACGGTCGCCCCGAAGCGCCCCGCCAGTTCCCGCACGGCGGCGAGCCGCGCCGTCTCCACCTCCTCGCGGCGGACGCCGAGGAGGGCGGCGGCCTCCCCGGCGTGCGGCGTGAGCAGCGTGGGCGCACGCCGGGCCCGGACCTCCCGCTCCTCGGCCAGCCGCAGGCCATCGGCGTCGATGAGGAGCGGCACGTCCGCGCCGATCACGTCCCGCAGCCGCTCCCCGTCGTCCCCGAGCCCGGGCCCCACGGCCCAGGCCTGCACCCGCCCGGCCTTCGACGGCGGCCCCGCGGAGACCAGCGTCTCGGGGTACCGGGCGAGCACGGCGTCCGCGGCGGGCCCCACGTACCGCACCGCGCCCGCGCCGCCGCGCAGCGCACCGGCCACGCAGAGCACGGCGGCGCCCGGGTACCGCCCGGAACCGGCCACGACGCCGACGACACCACGCCGGTACTTGTCGCTCTCCCCGCTCGGCCGCGGCAGCAGCCCCGCCACGTCGACGTACTGCAGGGCCTCCGCCGCCCGCTCCCGCGCCGGCAGCTCCAGACCGATGTCGACCAACCGCACCGCACCGGCGTACTCGCGCCCCGGGTCGATCAGCAGCCCCGGCTTGTGCGTCCCGAACGTCACCGTCACATCGGCGCGCACCGCCTCTCCGCGCACCTCGCCCGTGTCGGCGTCGACGCCGCTCGGCAGGTCCACGGCGACGACCACGGCGTCCCGCGCGACGGCTCCCACGAGGCGGGCGGCACGATCCCGGAGCCCGCCGCGCCCGCCGATCCCGACGATGCCGTCCACGACGAGCCGGGCCCGCGCGACGACGCCCTCGGCCCTGTCCTCGTCCGCGCCCACGACCGCACCGCCGGCCGCGCGCAGGGCGGCGAGCCCGCCGGGGTGGGTCCGCTCCGGGGCGAGCAGCACCGCGCTGACCCCCGCGCCGCGCCGGGCCAGCCGGGCCCCCGCGTAGAGGGCGTCACCGCCGTTGTCCCCACTGCCCACGAGCAGCGTGACCCGGGCCCCGTACACCTTGCCGAGCAGCCGGGCGCACTCGGTGGCCAGCCCGGCCGCCGCCCGCTGCATCAGTGCCCCCTCGGGCCCCCGCCCCATGGCCGCACGCTCGGCAGCCCGGACACTCTCCACGCCATAAGCACTACGCATCCCCCCAGTCTGCCCCTGCCCCGCCGGGCCATCACGGCGAGAGGGAGGGGCCGGGGGAAACACCTCCGCCGAAGCCTCACGCGGCGGTGCGTCCCGAGGTCACCCCTCCGCCACCACCACCGCCGAGGCCACCCCCGCGTCGTGGCTCAACGACACGTGCCAGGACCGCACCCCCAGCTCGGCGGCGCGCGCCGCGACCGTCCCCCGCACCCGCACCCGCGGCTGCCCGCTCCCCTCCACGTACACCTCGGCGTCGGTCCACCGCAGCCCGCCCGGCGCCCCCAGCGCCTTGGCCAGCGCCTCCTTCGCCGCGAAGCGGGCCGCGAGCGAGGCCACCCCGCGCCGCTCCCCGCTCGGCAGCAGCAACTCACTGTCCAGGAACAGCCGTTCGGCCATGCCCGGCGTCCGGGCCAACGCGGCCCCGAACCGCTCGATCTCGGCCACATCGATGCCGACCCCGATAATCACCGGCTCACTCACCCCAGAAATCGCCCGGAAAACAACGGCTCAGCGTGACACACCCCACCACTCGGCCACCCCACGGCCGTTCAAACAGCCGTAACAATGGACTGTGATCTCTTCGGTCTCCGCGCCAGACAAGGCGCAGCGGAGCGCCCACCGGCACAAGCCGGAGGCGACTCCCTACCTCGACCTGACCCGCGCCGAGTGGAGCGCCCTGCGGGAGAAGACGCCCCTGCCCCTGACGGCGGAGGAGGTGGAGAAGCTGCGCGGCCTCGGGGACGTCATCGACCTGGACGAGGTCCGCGACATCTACCTCCCGCTCTCCCGCCTGCTGAACCTCTACGTCGGCGCGACGGACGGCCTGCGCGGGGCCCTCAACACCTTCCTCGGCGAGAAGCGCTCCCAGTCCGGCACCCCCTTCGTGATAGGGGTCGCCGGCTCCGTGGCCGTCGGCAAGTCGACCGTCGCCCGCCTCCTGCAGGCCCTGCTCTCGCGCTGGCCGGAACACCCCCGCGTCGAACTCGTCACGACCGACGGCTTCCTGCTGCCGACCAAGGAGCTCCAGGCCCGCGGCCTGATGTCCCGCAAGGGCTTCCCCGAGTCGTACGACCGCCGCGCCCTCACCCGTTTCGTGGCGGACATCAAGGCGGGCAAGGAGGAGGTCACCGCCCCCGTCTACTCGCACCTGATCTACGACATCGTGCCGGGCAGGCGCCTCGCGGTGCACCGCCCCGACATCCTCATCGTGGAGGGCCTGAACGTCCTGCAGCCCGCCCTGCCCGGCAAGGACGGCCGCACCCGCGTGGGCCTCGCGGACTACTTCGACTTCAGCGTGTACGTCGACGCCCGCACCGAGGACATCGAGCGCTGGTACCTGAACCGCTTCAAGAAGCTGCGCGACACGGCCTTCCAGGACCCCTCCTCCTACTTCCGCAGGTACACGCAGGTGTCGGAGGAGGAGGCCCTGGACTACGCCCGCACCACCTGGCGCACGATCAACAAGCCGAACCTCCTGGAGAACGTGGCGCCCACCCGCGGCCGGGCCGCCCTGGTGCTGCGCAAGGGCCCCGACCACAAGGTCCAGCGCCTGAGCCTGCGCAAACTCTGAAGGACCCGGCCGCTCGAACGGCCGACTACTCTGCTCGGATGCTGCACCTGCGCCTGATCTCCCCCGAGGACAAGACCGACGACGTGCTGCGCCTGATCGAGGCGACGACCGGCACCACGCACCTCGCCGTCGTCCCGGGCGCGGCCCGCGACCCGAAGGGCGACGTCATCATGTGCGACGTCGCCCGGGAGGCGGGCGACGAGCTGATCGGCGGCCTGCGCGCGCTGGACCTCGACAAGTGCGGCTCGATCGCGGTCGAGACCATCGACCTCTCGCTCTCCGAGCGCGCCACCAGGGCCGAGGACGACGCGCCGGGCGAGGGGGCGGACGCGGTGCTGTGGGAGCAGCTGTCCGACGCGACCCACGAGGAGTCGACGCTCTCCGTCACCTACGTCGCGTTCATCACGCTCGCCACGATGATCGCGGCCTGCGGTGTCGTGCTGGACAACGCGATCCTGATCGTGGGCGCGATGGCCGTCGGCCCGGAGTTCGGACCCCTCGCCGGTTTCTGCACGGCGCTGGTGCGGCGGGCCCCGAAGCTGGCGCTGCGCTCACTGATCGCGCTGCTCGTGGGCTTCCTGGTGGCGATGCTGGTGACGGTCGGGTTCAGCTACTTCATGGACGCCATGAACCTGTTCAGCGACGAGGCCCTGAAGTCGGAGCGTCCGAACACGAACTTCATCTACCGCCCGGACTGGTTCTCGTTCGTCGTGGCGGTCCTCGCCGGCGCGGCGGGCACGCTCTCGCTCACCTCGGCCAAGTCGGGCGCCCTGGTGGGAGTGGCGATCTCCGTGACGACGGTCCCCGCGGCGGCGAACGCCGCGGTCGCCTTCAGCTACAGCGAGTACAAGCAGGCGTGGGGCTCCACCGAGCAGCTCCTGCTCAACCTCGTCGGCATCGTCCTCGCCGGTACGCTCACGCTGCTGACCCAGAAAGCCCTCTGGGCCGGCCAGCGCGAACGTACCGCCAAAGCACGGCGCCTTTAGCCGAGCGCCGACTTCACCGCGTCGGCGAGCCGCTCGGCCACGGACCGCGCCTGCTCGATGTCGGCGGCCTCGACCATGACCCGCACCAGCGGCTCGGTCCCCGAGGGGCGCAGCAGCACCCGGCCCGTGGAGCCCAGCTCGCGCTCGGCGTCGGTGACGGCGCCGGCCAGTTCCGCCGAGGTCTTCACGCGGGACCTGTCGACGTCCGGCACATTGATGAGCACCTGCGGCAGGCGCTCCATGACGCCGGCGAGGTCGGCCAGCGTACGGCCGGTCTCGGCGACCCGCGCCGCGAGGAGCAGGCCGGTCAGGGTGCCGTCGCCGGTGGTGGCGTGGTCCAGGACGATCACGTGCCCGGACTGCTCGCCGCCGAGGGCGAAGCCGTGCTCCTTCATCGCCTCCAGGACGTACCGGTCGCCGACGCCGGTCTGCACCAGGGACAGGCCCTGGGCCTCCATGGCCAGCTTGAAGCCGAGGTTCGACATGACGGTGGCGACAACGGTGTCGTGACGCAGTGTGCCGTGCTCGCGCATGGCGAGGGCCAGCACGGCGAGGATCTGGTCGCCGTCGACCTCCGCGCCGGTGTGGTCCACGGCCAGGCAGCGGTCCGCGTCCCCGTCGTGCGCGATGCCGAAGTCGGCCTTGTGCTCGACGACGGCGGCCTTCAGCAGGCCCAGGTGGGTCGAGCCGCAGCCGTCGTTGATGTTCAGGCCGTCGGGCTGCGCGCCGATGGTGATGATCTCGGCACCGGCGCGCGTGAACGCCTCCGGGGAGACCCGGGCGGCGGCGCCGTGCGCCTCGTCCAGGACGATCTTCAGTCCGTCGAGGCGGTTGGGCAGGACACCGAGCAGATGCGCGATGTACTGGTCGAGGCCCTGGTCGTAGGAGGTCACGCGGCCGACACCGGAGCCGGTCGGGCGCTGCCAGGGCGCGCCGGTGCGGTGCTCCTCATACACGGACTCGATGCGGTCCTCCAGCTCGTCGGCGAGCTTGTGGCCGCCGCGGGCGAAGAACTTGATGCCGTTGTCCGGCATGGCGTTGTGGCTGGCGGAGAGCATCACGCCGAGGTCGGCGCCCAGCGCACCGGTGAGATGCGCCACCGCCGGGGTGGGCAGCACACCGACGCGCAGGACGTCCACGCCCGCGCTCGCGAGGCCCGCGACCACCGCGGCCTCCAGGAACTCCCCGGACGCGCGCGGATCCCGCCCGACCACCGCGACCGGGCGATGGCCTTCAAAGGTGCCCGCCTCGGCCAGTACGTGTGCCGCCGCCACGGAGAGTCCGAGCGCGAGCTCGGCCGTCAGATCCGCGTTGGCGACACCACGCACGCCGTCCGTGCCGAAGAGTCGTCCCACTGCTGTCCTCCGAACGTTCGTTCCTGATAGACGAACGCCCCGGCAGCACGGTGAGTGCCGCCGGGGCGAACGAGAAGTACGAGCAGGCAGCGATTAGCGCTTGCTGTACTGCGGGGCCTTGCGGGCCTTCTTCAGACCGGCCTTCTTGCGCTCGACCGCGCGGTCGTCACGCTTGAGGTAACCGGCCTTCTTGAGGGCGGCGCGGTTGTTGTCGACGTCGGCCTCGTTCAGCGCGCGGGCGACACCGAGACGGAGCGCACCGGCCTGACCGGAGACGCCGCCACCCGAGATGCGGGCGATGACGTCGTAGCGGTTGTCGAGCTCGAGCACCTTGAAGGGCTCGTTGACTTCCTGCTGGTGGACCTTGTTCGGGAAGTAGTCCTCGAGCGTGCGCCCGTTGACCTTCCACTTGCCGGTGCCCGGGACGATCCGGACGCGGGCGATGGCGTTCTTGCGACGGCCCAGGCCGGCGGCCGGCTGCGGGTCGCCGAAGCGCGCCGGGTTCGACTCCGAGGTGTACTCGCCCTCAAGCGGCGCCTCGGACTCGGTGGTGTACTGCTCGACGTCAGCGATCTCGGTCTCTTCGACCGGCTGCTCAACGGTGGTCTCGGCCACGATGCTCCTCAGATTCTTTTTCGTCTTTGGGGGTGGCCGGAACTACTGCGCGACCTGGGTGATCTCGAACGGGACCGGCTGCTGAGCGCCGTGCGGGTGCTGGTCGCCCGCGTAGACCTTCAGCTTCGAGAGCATCTGACGGCCCAGGGTGTTCTTGGGGAGCATGCCCTTGACGGCCTTCTCGACGGCCTTCTCGGGGCTCTTCGCAAGCAGCTCGTCGTAGCGGACGGAACGCAGACCACCCGGGTAGCCGGAGTGGCGGTACGCCATCTTCTGGGTCTTCTTGTTGCCGGAGAGGTGCACCTTCTCCGCGTTGATGATGATGACGAAGTCACCGGTGTCAACGTGGGGGGCGTAGATCGGCTTGTGCTTGCCACGCAGCAGGGTGGCAGCGGTGGTCGCCAGACGGCCGAGGACGATGTCCCGGGCGTCGATGACGTGCCACTGGCGGGTCACATCGCCGGGCTTGGGGCTGTACGTACGCACTTAGTAGCCTTCGCTTCTTCAGTGGATGGGGTCCAGACACACGGCACCCAGGAAGCGATCATGCAGCTGGGGCCCACAATGCCGGGGACGCTGCCCGTATGCGAGCCACTGGTAACTGCTCCAGGGAACCTACGTAAGGGCCCTTTCGCGTGAGATCGAGGACACCAATACGTATCAATCCCCGAGAGTACCCGCGCCGCCCCGTACCGGTCAAAACGCGGCTCTGAAGACCGGAACCGACGACTCACACACCACGGACAGGTCTGCACTCATCAGAGTAGCGGTCCGCCCGCTCCACCCCGCACCGACCGCTCAGCGCCCCCACCCCCACTGCACACGCCCGCCCGACCGTGACCGCGAGCAGACAGAGCGTCGCCGCGTCCTTGAAGGCGCGCCGCGTCATGGGTTCGAGCCAGGGCCAGGCGAATCCCGGGACCTGCGGCACCAGCGCCACCCAGAACCACGGACTGCGCGCCGCCGCCCCCGCCCGCAGCGCGCCCGCGAGCAGCAGCGGCACCACGACGAGCAGGTAGTGGTCGTAGGAGGGCCGGGAGACGAGAAAGGCCGAAAGCATCAGCATCGTGGCGCACTCCACCACCCGCGAGGGCCCCGCGTCGCCCCTCCCCCAGCGCCGCCACGCACACCAGACGCCGGCCGCCGCCGCACAGCCCGCGAGCAGCGTCGCCGCCGTCTGCGGCACCCCGACCCGCGTGAGCACCGCCGAGGGCGATGCCTCGTAGAGGCGTACGAAGGCGTCGTCACCGCGCAACAGGAAGGGCAGGGTCCGGGTGAAGAACCCGGCGGGGTCCGGCAGCACGAGCGCCGCCGCGAGCGACACCCCCGCGGGCACGCCGAGCGCGACCCCGAGCGCCCGCCGGCGCCCCGCGAAGACGAAGAGGAGCACGACGGGCACCAGCAGCGGCTTCACCGCGACGGCGGCGCCGATGACGAGCCCGGCCGCCGTCCACCGCCCCCGGCACACGCACAGCAGGGCGAGCGGCAGCGCGGCCGCCGACGCCACCGTCCAGTTCCCGAGCTGGATGAGGTGCCCGAAGGGGGCGAAGCCGAGGGCGAGCCCCAGCAGGCCGTACACCGCGAACCGGCTGTGCCAGGACACCCCGTACACCCGCAGGGCGCACGCCCAGCCGGCGACGAGCCCGGCGGTGACGCCGGCGGGCACCAGGAAGCGGACCACGGCGGTGGGCAGCAGGGCCTGGGGCACGGCGGCGAGCACGGCGCCCGGCAGATAGAGGAAGTGCCGGTCGGCGTAAGGCGAGCGGCCGTGGATCCACGCCTCGGCGGCCCGCACCACGATGGCGTTGTCCATCCCGCCGTCCGGCGCCCGCAGCCCCACCCGCACGACCCCGGCGAGCAGCACGAGCGCGAGCACGGCCCGGGCATGCCGCCCGGCGGGCCGCGACAACCATCCGACAACAGCCGTTTCGCCCGTATTCATACGCCTCAGGCTAGGGCGGGAACCCCGCGCGACCCCCGCTCAACATCCCGGGTCGCCCGTCTAAGATGCGCCCCATGAGCTTTGGGCAAGGGGGGCCTCAGTGGGGCCAGGGCGGCACGGGCGGCTTCGGCGGGGGACCCACGCCCGACTGGGCGGCGCTCGCCGAAGCCTCCGAGGCACGCGCCCGGCGCCGCAGATGGCTGATGATCGGCGGTGGGGCGCTCGCCACGATCGCGGTCGCGGCCGCCGTGGCGATCACTGTCGTCTCGGCGAACGGCGACGACGCCACCGCCTCGAACAAGCCCGCCAGTGAGCTGCCGGCGACGGCGGAGATCCCCGGCGCGAGCGACGACCCCGGTCCGACGTTCAAGGAGACCACGCCGCCGCCCCCGCCGGACCCCAAGGACTTCATCGCCAGCGCGAAGAAGGACAAGGCGCCGCTCACCCCCGAGGGCCTCTTCCCCGGCAGGACGTACACCTCGGGCGAGACCGTCTACAAGAAGGGCCGGACCGACAGCACGGACAAGTGCGCGTCCGTCACGCAGCCCGCCCTCGGCGCCCTCCTCACCGCCAACGACTGCACCCGCCTGATCCGCGTCAGCTACGTCAAGGGCGGCCTCGCCGTCACCATCGGCGTCGCCGTCTTCGACACCTCCGCCGAGGCCACGAAGGTGATGAAGCAGGTGAAGAACGGCCTGGTCACGGCGCTGCCCGGCAAGGGCGTGCCGAACTTCTGCCAGACGGGCGTGTGCCGTGGGACGTACCACTCCTACGGCCGCTACGCCTACTTCACCACCACGGGCTACCCCAGCGGCAAGAGCGTCACGACCGCCGACCGCAAGGCGTACGCCGTCGGCGACACCATGGCCCGTTTCGCCTTCCGCCAGATCGACCAGCGGGGCCGGGCCCAGGCGTCCGCCGCGGCGGCGGCCCCCGAGTAGGGCGGCGGCCGCCGGCTCAGCAGCAGCCGGCGCCGGGCAGCGTCCGCTTGTTGCGGGCCTCCTTGTTGCGGGCGGCCAGCAGCTCGTCGGTCGGGTAGCCGACCTCTTCGAGGGTGAGCCCGTGCGGCCGCACCACGTGCACGGCGGAGTCCCGCACGCCCGCTTGGAGCACCTCGCCGGGCCACTCCACGGGCCGGTGCCCGTCCCCCACGAACAGCATGGCGCCGACCAGCGAGCGCACCATGTTGTGGCAGAACGCGTCGGCCCGCACGGTGGCCTCCAGGATGCCGTCGGGCCGCCGCTCCCAGCGCAGCTCCTGCAGTGTGCGGATGGTCGTGGCGCCCTCGCGGCGCTTGCAGTACGCGGCGAAGTCGTGCTCGCCGATCAGCCGTTCGGCGGCGGCGTTCATGGCATCCGGGTCCAGCTCCCAGTCGTGCCACAGCACATGGCCGCGCAGCAGCGGGTCGACGCCGCCGGGGTGGTCGGTCACGCGGTAGGCGTACCGCCGCCAGACGGCGGAGAAGCGCGCGTTGAACCCCGCGGGCGCCTCGGCCACCTTCCACACCCGCACGTCGTGCGGCAGCCGTCCCGCGAGCCGCCGCAGCAGCTTGTCGCGGTGTTCGTCCCACACGGCCTCGGGCAGGTCGACGTGGGCCACCTGGCCCCGCGCGTGCACCCCGCTGTCGGTCCGCCCGGCCACGGTCAGCTCGTACGTCTGCTCGGAGCGCGTCACGGTCCGCAGCGCGGCCTCGATCTCCCCCTGCACGGTCCGCTGGCCCTGGCGCTGCTTGGCCCAGCCGGAGAAGTCCCGGCCGTCGTAGGACAGGTCCAACCGCACCCGTACGAACCCGGGCTCTGCTTCGTCACTCACTCGTGGATCCTCTCAGGCAACAAAAAAGCGGGCCCGCCCCGGCAGGGGGCGGGCCCGCGACGCCCTGAAGGGCAGAACGCTTACGCGTCCTTCGACTCCTCGGCCGGAGCCTCGGCGGCCTCGTCGGCCTTCGCCGTGTCGGCCTTGGCGTCGGCGGCCTCGGCGTCCTTGGCGGAGCGCTTCGTGGCGGCCTCGGCCTCACCGGTGGCCTCCTGGGCCACGGTCAGGGCCTCCACCAGCTCGATGATCGCCATGGGCGCGTTGTCGCCACGACGGTTACCGATCTTGGTGATGCGGGTGTAGCCACCCGGGCGGTTCTCGTAGCGCGGGCCGATCTCCGTGAAGAGCGTGTGCACGATGCTCTTGTCGGTGATGACGGACAGCACCTGGCGGCGGTTGTGAAGGTCACCCTTCTTCGCCTTGGTGACCAGACGCTCGGCGTACGGACGCAGGCGACGGGCCTTCGCCTCGGTGGTGGTGATGCGGCCGTACTCGAAGAGCTGCTTGGCGAGGTTCGCCAGCAGAAGCTTCTCGTGCGCGGCGCTGCCGCCCAGACGGGCACCCTTGGCAGGCTTCGGCATGGTGTTTCTCCTAGTGATCTGCCCCGGCCGTATCAGGTACCGGGGTCAGGGCCCCGCGGGCGGACGCCCGCGGGCAGTCATCAGTACTGCTCGGTCTCCACGAAACCGGCGTCCGCGTCGTCGTCGGCGCCGAAGGCGTCGGCGGCGGCGGTCGGGTCGAATCCGGGCGGGCTGTCCTTGAGGGCCAGACCCATGCCGTTGAGCTTCATCTTGACCTCGTCGATCGACTTCGCACCGAAGTTGCGAATGTCGAGCAGGTCCGCCTCGGAGCGGGCCACGAGCTCGCCCACCGAGTGGATGCCCTCGCGCTTCAGGCAGTTGTACGACCGAACGGTGAGCTCCAGCTCCTCGATCGGCAGCGCCAGATCGGCGGCCAGGGCGGCGTCCGTCGGGGACGGGCCCATGTCGATGCCCTCGGCGTCGATGTTGAGCTCGCGCGCCAGACCGAACAGCTCGACCAGGGTCTTGCCGGCGGACGCCATGGCGTCACGCGGGCGCATGGCCTGCTTGGTCTCGACGTCGACGATCAGCTTGTCGAAGTCGGTGCGCTGCTCGACACGGGTCGCCTCGACCTTGTACGTGACCTTGAGCACCGGCGAGTAGATCGAGTCGACCGGGATGCGCCCGATCTCCTGACCGACCTGCTTGTTCTGGACGGCGGAGACGTAGCCGCGACCGCGCTCGACGGTCAGCTCCATCTCCAGCTTGCCCTTGCCGTTGAGCGTGGCGAGGACGAGGTCGGGGTTGTGCACCTCGACACCGGCCGGGGGCGCGATGTCGGCGGCGGTGACCAGACCCGGGCCCTGCTTGCGCAGGTACATCACGACCGGCTCGTCGTGCTCCGAGGAGACGACCAGCTGCTTGATGTTCAGGATGAGGTCGGTGACGTCCTCCTTGACGCCCGGCACGGTGGTGAACTCGTGCAGGACACCGTCGATGCGGATGGACGTGACGGCCGCACCCGGGATCGAGGAGAGGAGCGTACGGCGCAGGGAGTTGCCGAGGGTGTAGCCGAAGCCCGGCTCCAGCGGCTCGATCACGAACCGGGAGCGGAATTCGTCGACGACCTCTTCGGTCAACGAGGGGCGCTGAGCAATCAGCATGTCGCGTTCCTTCAGTCAGGGGCACCCACTATTTGATGCCCTGAATTCACTACAAGGGTACGGGCGGCACGCCTCCGAAGAGCCGTACCGCCCGGAACCTCAAGAACTGCCGTGCGTCAGACGCGGCGGCGCTTGGGCGGACGGCAGCCGTTGTGCGGCGTGGGCGTCACGTCCTGGATCGAGCCGACCTCGAGACCGGTCGCCTGGAGCGAACGGATGGCGGTCTCGCGACCGGAACCCGGGCCCTTGACGAAGACGTCGACCTTGCGCATGCCGTGCTCCTGCGCGCGACGGGCAGCCGACTCGGCGGCCATCTGCGCGGCGAACGGCGTGGACTTGCGCGAGCCCTTGAAGCCGACGTGGCCGGCGGAGGCCCACGAGATCACGTTGCCGCTCGGGTCCGTGATGGACACGATCGTGTTGTTGAACGTGCTCTTGATGTGAGCGTGCCCGTGGGCAACGTTCTTCTTTTCCTTGCGGCGCACCTTCTTGGCAGCGCCCTGACGACCCTTGGGGGGCATCTATAACTCCTACGGGAGGTGGTCGGTCCTGCAGCGACAGCTGTCGATAGACCGCTGAGCGAGGACTACTTCTTGCCCGGCTTCTTCTTACCGGCGATGGCGCGACGCGGGCCCTTGCGGGTGCGGGCGTTCGTGCTGGTGCGCTGACCGCGGACGGGCAGGCCACGACGGTGGCGCAGACCCTGGTAGCAGCCGATCTCGACCTTGCGACGGATGTCGGCCTGGATCTCGCGACGGAGGTCACCCTCGGTCTTGATGTTGGCGTCCACGTACTCGCGGATCTTGACGAGGTCTTCCTCGGTCAGGTCGCGGACGCGGGTGTTGCGGTCCACCTCGGTGGCGTCCAGCGTCTGCTGGGCCAGCGTGCGGCCGATGCCGAACACGTAGGTGAGGGCGACCTCGATGCGCTTGTCGCGCGGGAGGTCAACGCCTTCAACGCGTGCCATTCATGGCTCCTGTTGATTCTTCGGAGGTCTTCAGCAGAACCACTCCCAACGGCCGTCCCCTTTTCGCTGGAAAAGGGTTGGTACCTGCTGGGTCCCCGGCCTCCGACCGGGGGTGTCGCCCTCCATTACCAAAGGAACTGAAGAGGGACGGGTCCTGCATATGTGCTTACTTGCGTCGCGCGAAAATCTGCGAACTGCAGTCGTGCGTCAGCCCTGGCGCTGCTTGTGGCGCGGGTTGTCGCAGATGACCATGACCCGGCCGTGACGGCGGATCACCCTGCACTTGTCGCAGATCTTCTTGACGCTCGGCTTGACCTTCATTGGGTGAGGTTCTCCGGGTCAGTGCCACCACCCCGCGCGAGCGGGATGCGGGCAAGATCTACTTGTACCGGTAGACGATCCGGCCACGCGTCAGGTCGTACGGAGACAGCTCCACCACGACCCGGTCGTCAGGGAGGATGCGGATGTAGTGCATACGCATCTTGCCGCTGATGTGTGCCAGGACCTGGTGGCCGTTCTGGAGCTCCACCTTGAACATGGCGTTCGGAAGAGACTCGACGACAGTGCCTTCGATCTCGATGGCACCTTGCTTCTTGGCCACGCTTCGCCCTTCGAATCGACTACCTTGATCGACTACGCGCTCCGTATGCAGACACACGGATGCACGAGAGCCGACGCGTCAGTCTACGTCAGGGCTCTCGGAAAGACGAATCGAGAGAGTCTGCCCCATCGCGTAGATCGTTAAGCAGCGGGGGTCAGGACGCCAGCGGGTCCGGCGCCACGGTGACCCCGTACTCCGCCAGCTTCGCCTTGCCGCAGTCGGGGGCCGTCAGCACCAGCGGGCCCTCCTCCGTCAGCGCGACGGAGTGCTCCCAGTGCGAGGACCAGGTGCCGTCCGTGGTGATGACGGTCCAGTCGTCCTCCAGAACCTCCGTGCGCGGGGTGCCGAGGGAGACCATCGGCTCGATCGCGAGGCAGAGGCCGGGCACCAGCTTGGGGCCCTTGCCGCGGCGGCGCTCGACGTAGTTCAGGAGGTGGGGGTCCATGTGCATCTCGGTGCCGATGCCGTGGCCGCCGTAGTCCTCGACGATGCCGTACTTGCCGCCGCCCGGCTTGGGCTGGCGGCGGATGTACGTCTCGATGGCCCGGGAGATGTCCACCAGGCGGTTGCCCTGCTTCATCGCCGCGATCCCGGCCCACATCGACTCCTCGGTCACCCGGGAGAGCTCGACCAGCTCCGGGGCGTGGCCGGTGCCGACGAAGGCGGTGTAGGCCGCGTCGCCGTGCCAGCCGTCGATGATCGCGCCGGCGTCGATGGAGATGATGTCGCCGTCCTTGAGGACGGTCTTGTCGTCCGGGATGCCGTGCACGACGACCTCGTTCACGGAGGTGCAGATCGTCGCGGGGAAGCCGCCGTAACCGAGGAAGTTGGACTTCGCGCCGTGCTCGGCGATCACCTTGCGGGCGACCTCGTCCAGGTCCTTCGTGGTGGCCCCGGGCACCGCGGCCTCGCGGGTCGCCGCGTGCACGGCGGCGACGACAAGGCCCGCCTCACGCATCTTCGCGATCTGCTCGGGGGTCTTGATCTGCACCATGGGGCTTCCGCTCTCCGTCATCCGTCGACAAACCGGCTACGCACACACGAACCGGGTACGTAGACAACAGTACGGCCGCGGTCCCCCGACAGGGCACCGCGGCCGAAACAGCGTACTGAACTACTTGTCGCCCTTGAGGGCGTCCATCGCGCGCCTGGTGACCTCGTCCACCTTGCCGAGCGCCGAGATCGTGACGACCAGGCCCTGGCCCTTGTAGTGGTCGATGATCGGCTCGGTCTCGCGGTGGTACACGTCGAGACGCTTGCGCACGGTCTCTTCCTTGTCGTCGCCGCGCTGGTACAGCTCGCCGCCGCAGACGTCGCAGACGCCTTCTCGCTCCGGCTTGCTGTACGTCACGTGGAAGACATGGCTGGAGTCGTTGCGGCAGATGCGACGGCCCGCGATGCGCTTGACGACCTCGTCCTCGGGGACCTCGAGGTCCAGGACGGCGTCGAGCTTCTGGCCGTCGGCCTTCAGCGCCTCGTCGAGCGCCTCGGCCTGCGACACGTTCCGCGGGAAGCCGTCGAGCAGGAAGCCGCCCTCGGCGTCCGACTGGGCCATGCGGTCCTTCGCCATGCCGATCGTCACCTCGTCGGGCACGAGGTTGCCGGCGTCCATGTACGCCTTCGCCTGCTTGCCCAGCTCCGTGCCCTGGCTGATGTTGGCACGGAAGAGGTCGCCCGTGGAGATGTGCGGGATCGACAGGTTCTTGGCGAGGAACGCGGCCTGCGTTCCCTTGCCCGCACCGGGCGGCCCGACGAGGACGATTCGCATCAGCGGAGGAACCCTTCGTAATTGCGCTGCTGGAGCTGGCTCTCGATCTGCTTCACGGTTTCCAGACCCACACCCACGATGATGAGGATGCTCGTCCCGCCGAACGGGAAGTTCTGGTTCGCCTGGAAGCCCACCAACGCCATCGTCGGCACAAGAGCGATCAGACCCAAGTACAGCGAACCCGGCCACGTGATCCGGTTGAGTACGTAACTCAGGTACTCAGCGGTCGGACGGCCAGCCCGGATGCCCGGGATGAAGCCACCATACTTCTTCATGTTGTCGGCGACTTCCTCGGGGTTGAAGGAGATCGCGACGTAGAAGAAGGCGAAGAAGACGATCAGGATGAAGTACGTGGCGATGTAGATCGGGTGGTCACCCTTGGTCAGGTTTGCCTCGATCCACGTCTTCCATCCCGAGGTGCCGCCCGCGAACTGGGCGACCAGCGCCGGAATGTAGAGCAACGAGGAGGCGAAGATCACAGGGATGATGCCCGCCTGATTGACCTTCAGCGGAATGTACGTCGACGTACCGCCGTAGGACCTGCGGCCGATCATGCGCTTCGCGTACTGGACGGGAATGCGCCGCTGCGCCTGCTCGACGAAGACCACCAGGCCGACCATGACGAGACCGACCGCGATGACCGTGCCGAACTCGATCCAGCCGTCGGCCAGGTCGCCCTGCTCCTTGATGGCCCACAGGGCGCTCGGGAAGGTCGCGGCGATCGAGATGAACATCAGGATCGACATGCCGTTGCCGATGCCGCGGTCGGTGATCAGCTCACCGAGCCACATGACGCAGGCCGTGCCGGCGGTCATCGTGATGACCATCGTGATGGTGACGAAGATCGACTGGTCCGGCACGATCTCGCTGGCGACGGGGCAGCCCTGGAAGAGGGAGCCGGTGCGGGCGGTGGCCACCAGGCCCGTGCCCTGCAGGATCGCGAGCGCGATGGTCAGATAGCGCGTGTACTGCGTGATCTTCGCCGTGCCGGCCTGGCCCTCCTTCTTGAGGGCCTCCAGTCGCGGGATCACCACGGTCAGCAGCTGCAGAATGATGCTCGCCGTGATGTACGGCATGATGCCGAGCGCGAAGATCGTGATCTGCAGCAGCGCGCCGCCGCTCATCATGTTGACGAGACCGAACAGGCCCTGGTTCTGACCGGCGTTGTCGACACAGGCCTGGACGTTCTTGTAGTTGACCCCGGGGATGGGCATATGCGTGCCCAGCCGGTAGATCACGATGATGCCGAGCGTGAAGAGCAGCTTCTTGCGCAGGTCGGGCGTCTTGAACGCCCGGGCGAACGCGGTGAGCACGGTGCCTCCTGCGACCCCCGCGCGCGTGCGTCAGAGGTGGTGGTCTTGAGGTTCGACGAATACGTATCAGTCAACAAAACCGTGCGGGCAGACCGCACGGAGCTTAGACAGTGCACGCCACCTTACCGGCGACCGTGCCCCCCTTGGAACGACCAACCGGGGATGCCCCTTTTGTGGGGCATCCCCGGCTGGGAATCGCTCATGTCATCGACACGTCTGAGGGAAGATCAGACGAGCTCGGTGACGGTACCGCCCGCGGCGGTGATCTTCTCCTTGGCGGAGCCGGAGACGGCGTCGACCGTCACCTGCAGCGCCACGGTGAGCTCACCCTGGCCGAGCACCTTGACGAGGCTGTTCTTGCGAACGGCACCCTTGGCGACGAGACCCTCGACGGTGACCTCGCCACCTTCGGGGTACAGCGCGCTCAGCTTGTCGAGGTTCACGACCTGGAACTCGGTCTTGAACGGGTTCTTGAAGCCCTTGAGCTTCGGGAGACGCATGTGGAGGGGCATCTGGCCACCCTCGAAGCGCTCCGGAACCTGGTAACGGGCCTTGGTGCCCTTGGTACCACGACCAGCGGTCTTACCCTTGGACGCCTCACCACGACCCACACGGGTCTTGGCGGTCTTGGCGCCCGGGGCGGGCCGGAGGTTGTGGACCTTCAGCGGGTTCTGCTCCGCCATGTCAGTCGACCTCCTCAACCGTCACGAGGTGGCGGACGGTGTGCACCATTCCGCGGAACTCGGGGCGGTCCTCCTTGACGACCTGCGTGTTGATGCCCTTGAGACCAAGGGAACGCAGGGTGTCGCGGTGGTTCTGCTTGCTGCCGATGTACGACTTCGTCTGCGTGATCTTGAGCTGTGCCATTACGCAGCACCAGCCCCGGCACGCGCCCGCAGCAGAGCCGCGGGAGCGACGTCCTCGAGGGGCAGACCACGGCGAGCCGCGATCTCCTCGGGACGCTGCAGACCCTTGAGGGCCGCCACGGTCGCGTGCACGATGTTGATCGCGTTCGACGAACCGAGCGACTTCGACAGGATGTCGTGAACGCCGGCGCACTCGAGCACGGCGCGCACCGGGCCACCGGCGATAACACCGGTACCGGGGGAAGCAGGCTTCAGCAGGACGACGCCCGCCGCCTTCTCGCCCGTGATCGGGTGCGGGATGGTGCCCTGGATACGGGGGACCTTGAAGAAGTGCTTCTTGGCCTCCTCAACACCCTTGGCGATGGCGGCCGGCACCTCCTTGGCCTTGCCGTAACCGACACCCACGGTGCCGTCACCATCGCCCACCACGACCAGCGCGGTGAAGCTGAAGCGACGACCACCCTTCACAACCTTGGCGACGCGGTTGATCGCGACAACGCGCTCAACGTACGCGGTCTTCTCGGCGGCAGCAGCGCCACCGTCGCGACCCTTCCGGTCCCGCCGCTCGCCGCCACCGGCACCGCCACCGCGGCGCTGGGGTCCAGCCATTGGAATTACCTCTCTCTGTTTCCGCTAGCTACGGAACCGACTCAGAACTTGAGTCCGGCTTCGCGGGCGGCGTCCGCCAGGGCGGCGATGCGCCCGGCGTACTGGTTACCACCACGGTCGAACACGACAGTCTCGACACCGGCGGCCTTGGCGCGCTCGGCGACCAGGGCGCCGACCGACTTGGCGGCCGCGGACTTGTCGCCCTCGGCGCCGCGGATCGTGCTGTCCAGGGTCGACGCCGACGCCAGGGTGTGACCCTTGATGTCGTCGATGACCTGGGCCACGATGTGGCGGTTGGAGCGCGTCACGACCAGGCGCGGACGCTCAGCCGTACCCGAGATGTGCTTACGGATGCGGATGTGACGACGCTTGATGGCAGCACGCTTGTAAGCGTCGCCCTTAGCAATCTTGACACCGTATGCCATGGCTTACTTACCCGCCTTTCCGACCTTGCGGCGGATGACTTCGCCTTCGTACTTGACGCCCTTGGCCTTGTACGGGTCGGGCTTGCGCAGCTTGCGGATGTTGGCCGCAACCTCGCCGACCTTCTGCTTGTCGATGCCCTCGACCGAGAACTTGGTCGCCGATTCGACCTTGAAGGAGATGCCCTCGGGCGCCTCGATCAGGATCGGGTGGCTGTAGCCGAGCGAGAACTCCAGGTTGGAGCCCTTCGCCAGGACGCGGTAACCGACACCGCTGATTTCGAGCTTCTTCACGTAACCCTGGGTCACGCCGGTGATCATGTTCGCCACCAGCGTGCGGGACAGGCCGTGCAGGGCCTTGTTCTGACGCTCGTCGTTCGGGCGGGTGACGTTCAGAACGCCGTCCTCACCCTTAGCGATCTCGATAGGCGCGACGATGGTGTGGCTCAGGGTCCCCTTGGGGCCCTTGACCGCGACCGTCTGGCCGTCGATGGTGACGTCCACGCCGGCGGGAACCGTGATGGGGAGCTTGCCAATACGCGACATTAGCTATTCCTCCGTTCCCGACTACCAGACGTAGGCGAGGACTTCCCCACCTACGCCCTTCTTGCCTGCCTGCTGTCCGGTCAGGAGACCGTGCGACGTGGAGATGATCGCCACGCCCAGGCCGCCGAGGACCTTCGGCAGGTTGGTGGACTTCGCGTAAACCCGGAGACCGGGCTTGGAGATCCGCTTGATGCCCGCGATGGAGCGCTCACGGTTCGGGCCGAACTTCAGCTCGAGAACGAGGTTCTTGCCAACCTCGGCGTCCTCGACCTTCCAGCCCGTGATGAAGCCCTCCTGCTGGAGGATCTCCGCGATGTGAGACTTGATCTTGCTGTGCGGCATCGCCACGGTGTCGTGGTACGCCGAGTTCGCGTTACGCAGACGAGTCAGCATGTCCGCGATCGGATCAGTCATGGTCATGAATTGGCCTTCGGCCTCTCTCGCCGGGGTTTCCTATCTGCGCCATCCCTCTCCCCACTCAGAGGCGGGACGGGTGCGGCGCGGGGACCTACGGCGTAGTAAGTCGGTCAGGGCGGCAGACGCCCAACCCTCCTAGCCTAAGCCATGGAGGGGTGGGCCTCTGCCGACCCTTTACTTACCGAGAGATCCAGGAGTCCCTAAAACCCTTGAAAAGGGGGGACTACCAGGAGCTCTTGGTCACGCCCGGCAGCTCGCCACGGTGAGCCATCTCACGAAGGCACACGCGGCACAGGCCGAACTTGCGGTAGACGGAGTGCGGACGGCCGCAGCGCTGGCAGCGGGTGTACGCACGCACACCGAACTTGGGCTTACGAGCAGCCTTGGCAATCAGAGCCTTCTTCGCCATCTCGCTTACGCCTCCTTGAACGGGAAGCCGAGGTGACGAAGGAGGGCGCGGCCCTCGTCGTCGTTGGTCGCCGTGGTGACCACGGTGATGTCCATACCCCGGACGCGGTCGATCTTGTCCTGGTCGATCTCGTGGAACATGACCTGCTCCGTGAGACCGAAGGTGTAGTTTCCACGGCCGTCGAACTGCTTGGGGGACAGACCGCGGAAGTCGCGGATGCGCGGCAGCGCGAGCGACAGGGTGCGGTCCAGGAACTCCCACATGCGGTCGCCACGGAGCGTGACGTGGCAGCCGATCGGCTGACCCTCGCGCAGCTTGAACTGCGCGATGGACTTCCGGGCCTTCGTCACGGCCGGCTTCTGGCCGGTGATCGTGGTGAGGTCGCGGATGGCGCCGTCGATCAGCTTCGAGTCACGGGCGGCGTCGCCGACACCCATGTTGACCACGATCTTGACGAGACCGGGGATCTGCATGACGTTCTCGTAGGAGAACTCCTCACGCAGCTTGCCCGCGATCTCCTCGCGGTACTTCGTCTTGAGACGCGGAGTGGTGGTGGTCGTCATCAGATGTCCTCACCCGTCCGCTTGGCAACGCGGATCTTGTTGCCCTCGTCGTCGAAGCGGTAACCGACGCGCGTGACGACCTTGTTGCCGTCCTTCTCCACGACCAGCTGGACGTTGGAGACGTGGACGGGGGCCTCGGTGGTCACGATGCCGCCGGCCTGCGAGCCGCTGGCCGTCGGGGCGGCCTTCGTGTGCTTCTTGACCCGGTTGACACCCTCGACCAGGACGCGCTCCTCGCGCGGGTAAGCGGCAATGACCTTGCCCTGCTTGCCCTTGTCCTTACCGGTGATGACCTGAACCAGGTCGCCCTTCTTGATCTTCATGCTTACAGCACCTCCGGCGCGAGCGAGATGATCTTCATGAACTTCTTCTCGCGCAGCTCACGGCCGACGGGGCCGAAGATACGGGTGCCGCGAGGGTCGCCGTCGTTCTTCAGAATGACGGCGGCGTTCTCGTCGAAGCGGATGTACGAGCCGTCCGGACGGCGGCGCTCCTTGACGGTGCGAACGATGACCGCCTTGACGACGTCACCCTTCTTCACGTTGCCACCGGGGATCGCGTCCTTGACGGTGGCGACGATGACGTCACCGATGCCCGCGTAGCGGCGACCCGAGCCACCGAGAACACGGATGGTGAGAATTTCCTTCGCACCCGTGTTGTCGGCGACGCGCAGTCGCGACTCCTGCTGGATCACGTCTATCTCCTGTTTGTCTGCCGGTTCCCGGCAGGGGCTCGACTCTTACGAGCGGGCCCCTGCCGAGCCTGGCGGAACGAACTCTGAGGGATGCCTCAGAGAATTACTTGGCCTTCTCGAGGATCTCGACGATGCGCCAGCGCTTGGTCGCCGACAGCGGACGCGTCTCCATCAGGAGGACGCGGTCGCCGACGCCGGCAGCGTTCTGCTCGTCGTGCGCCTTGAGCTTGTTCGTACGGCGGATGACCTTGCCGTACAGGGCGTGCTTGACGCGGTCCTCGACGGCGACGACGACGGTCTTGTCCATCTTGTCGCTGACGACCAGACCCTCGCGGGTCTTGCGGAAGCCGCGGGTCTCGGTGTTCTCAGTCACGTTGCTCTCGCTCATCAGGCGCTCTCCACCGTCTCGATGCCCAGCTCGCGCTCACGCATCAGGGTGTAGATCCGCGCGATGTCCTTACGGACGGCCTTGAGCCGACCGTGGTTCTCGAGCTGGCCCGTCGCCGCCTGGAAGCGGAGGTTGAACAGCTCTTCCTTGGCTTCGCGGAGCTTGTTGAGAAGCTCCTCGTCGCCCAGCTCGCGCAGCTCGGAAGCCTTGGTACCGGCCGACATCACGACTCACCTGCCTCGCGCCGGACGATGCGGCACTTCATCGGAAGCTTGTGAGCAGCGCGGGTGAGCGCCTCACGAGCAATCTTCTCGTTCGGGTAGGACAGCTCGAACATCACCCGGCCCGGGTGAACGTTCGCGACCCACCACTCGGGCGAACCCTTACCGGAACCCATGCGGGTCTCGGCAGGCTTCTTGGTCAGCGGGCGGTCCGGGTAGATGTTGATCCAGACCTTGCCGCCACGCTTGATGTGGCGGGTCATCGCGATACGAGCCGCCTCGATCTGGCGGTTGGTCACGTACGCCGGCGTGAGGGCCTGAATGCCGTACTCGCCGAACGCAACCGTCGTACCGCCCTTGGCCTGACCACGGCGCTTCGGGTGGTGCTGCTTGCGGTGCTTGACCCTACGGGGGATCAGCATTTCGGTCAGGCCTCCGTTCCGGTGCTCTCAGCAGCCGGAGCAGCGGCGGCGGGAGCGTCGGCCTTGGGGGCCTCGGCAGCCGGCGCGGACTGCTGCGGCTTGCGGCCGCGGCCGCCACGCTCGCCACCACGGCCACCACGGGCCGGGCGGTCGTTGCCGCCGCCACGGGCCGGGCGGTTACCCGCACGGGCAGCGGCGTTCTCGGCGCGGACCTCGGCGATGTTCTTGACGTCGCCCTTGTAGATCCAGACCTTCACGCCGATACGGCCGAAGGTCGTCTTGGCCTCGAAGAAGCCGTAGTCCACGTTCGCGCGCAGCGTGTGCAGCGGCACACGACCCTCGCGGTAGAACTCGGACCGGGACATCTCGGCGCCGCCGAGACGGCCACCACACTGGATCTTGATGCCCTTGGCGCCAGCCTTCATCGCCGACTGCATGCTCTTGCGCATGGCACGGCGGAAGGAGACGCGGGAGGACAGCTGCTCCGCCACGGCCTGGGCCACGAGCTGAGCGTCGACCTCGGGGTTCTTGACCTCGAGGATGTTCAGCTGGACCTGCTTGCCCGTGAGCTTCTCGAGGTCACCGCGGATGCGGTCGGCCTCGGCGCCACGGCGGCCGATGACGATGCCGGGACGAGCGGTGTGGATGTCCACACGCACGCGGTCACGGGTGCGCTCGATCTCCACCTTCGAGATGCCGGCGCGCTCCATGCCGGACGTCATCATCCGACGGATGGCGACGTCTTCCTTGACGTAGTCCTTGTACAGCTTGTCGGCGTACCAACGCGACTTGAAGTCGGTCGTGACACCGAGCCGGAACCCGTGCGGGTTTACCTTCTGGCCCATTACCGGGTTCCTTCCTTGCTGCTGACGACCACGGTGATGTGGCTGGTCCGCTTACGGATCCGGTAGGCACGGCCCTGAGCACGCGGACGGAACCGCTTCAGGGTCGGGCCCTCATCCACGTACGCCTCGCTGATGACCAGCGAAGAGGCGTCGGTGTGGTCGTAGTTGTGCGCGGCGTTGGCAATGGCGCTGTCCAGCACCTTGCCGACCGGCACGCTCGCGGCCTGCGGGGCGAAACGCAGGACCGCCTGAGCCTCCGTGGCATCCATGCCACGGATGAGGTCCACCACGCGGCGGGCCTTCATGGGCGTGACGCGGATGTACCGCGCCTGGGCCCTGGCTTCCATGGTTGTCCCTTCGGTGTTAGTCATAGTCGATTCCACCCCGCCTTAGCGGCGCTTCGACTTCCGGTCGTCCTTGACGTGACCCCGGAAGGTGCGCGTCGGCGAGAACTCGCCGAGCTTGTGGCCGACCATCGACTCGGTGACGAACACCGGGATGTGGGTCTTGCCGTTGTGCACCGCGATCGTGTGACCCAGCATGCTGGGGATGATCATCGAGCGACGGGACCAGGTCTTGATGACGTTCTTGGTGCCGGCTTCGTTCTGGGCGTCCACCTTCTTTACGAGGTGGTCGTCGACGAAGGGCCCCTTCTTGAGACTGCGCGGCATCTAAACCCGCTCCTAGCGCTTCTTGTTCGACTTGCGGCGGCGGACGATGTACTTGTTGCTCGCCTTGTTGCGATCACGAGTACGACCCTCCTTCTTGCCCCACGGCGAGACCGGGTGACGACCACCGGAGGTCTTGCCTTCACCACCACCGTGCGGGTGGTCGACCGGGTTCATCACGACACCACGCACGGTCGGGCGGACGCCCTTCCAGCGCATACGGCCGGCCTTGCCCCAGTTGATGTTCGACTGCTCGGCGTTGCCGACCTCGCCGATGGTGGCGCGGCAGCGGACGTCGACCAGGCGGATCTCACCGGACGGCATGCGAAGGTGCGCCATGGCGCCTTCCTTCGCGAGCAGCTGCACGGAGGCACCCGCGGAGCGGGCGAACTTCGCGCCGCCGCCGGGCCGCAGCTCGATGGCGTGGATGGTCGTACCGACCGGGATGTTGCGCAGCGCCATGTTGTTGCCGGGCTTGATGTCGGCGCCAGGGCCGCTCTCAATCCGGTCACCCTGCTGCGTGCCGCGCGGGGCGAGGATGTAGCGCTTCTCGCCGTCCGCGTAGTGCAGCAGCGCGATGCGCGCGGTGCGGTTGGGGTCGTACTCGATGTGCGCGACCTTGGCCGGCACGCCGTCCTTGTCGTGACGACGGAAGTCGATCACGCGGTAGGCGCGCTTGTGTCCGCCACCCTGGTGACGAACGGTGATCCGACCGGCGTTGTTACGGCCGCCCTTGCTGTGCAGCGGGCGAACCAGCGACTTCTCCGGCGTGGACCGCGTTACCTCGACGAAGTCGGCGACGCTGGAGCCACGACGGCCCGGCGTAGTCGGCTTGTACTTGCGGATTCCCATTTCTCAGTCCTCGTCCGATATTCGGACCAGGGCGCTCCGTTAGGAGGCCTGGCCGAAGATGTCGATACGGTCGCCCTCAGCAAGGGTCACAATCGCGCGCTTGGTGTCGGCACGCTTGCCGAAACCAGACTTGGTGCGCTTGCGCTTGCCCTGACGGTTGATCGTGTTGACTCCGGTGACCTTGACCGAGAAGACCGCCTCGACGGCCTGCTTGATCTGGGTCTTGTTGGAGCCGGGGGCCACGATGAACGTGTACTTGCCCTCGTCGAGCAGCGCGTACGACTTCTCGGAGACGACCGGCTTGACGAGGACGTCGCGCGGGTCCGAGAAGGACTTGCTCAGCGGAGTGGGCTCAACAGCGATCTTGCCCTCGGTCGCGATGCGCTTCGCCTTGGCGACACGCGCGGCCTTGGCCGCCTTCGCGGCCTTGGACGCGATGCTCTGGTGACGGATGGCCATCAGGCTTCGCTCCCTTCGGTCTCGTCGTTCCGGCCGGACGGGGCGCCGGACACGAAGGACTCGAAGGCGGCCTTGGTGAAGACCACGTCGTCCGAGACGAGCACGTCGTACGTGTTCAGCTGGCCCGGCTCCAGGATGTGCACCTGGGGCAGGTTGCGGGCGGAGAGCAGCGAAAGCTCGTCCGAGCGCTCGATGACCAGGAGCACGTTCTTGCGCTCACTGACCTTGCCGAGCAGGCTCTTCGCGGCCTTCGTCGAGATCTCGCCCTCGACCACGCCGGAGACGACGTGGATGCGGGAGTTGCGCGCCCGGTCGGTGAGGGCGTGACGCAGGGCGGCAGCCTTCATCTTCTTGGGAGTGCGCTGGGAGTAGTCACGCGGCACGGGGCCGTGGACGACGCCACCGCCGGCGAACTGCGGCGCACGGGTCGAACCCTGGCGCGCGCGGCCGGTGCCCTTCTGGCGGTAAGGCTTCTTGCCACCACCACGGACTTCACCGCGGGTCTTGGTCTTGTGCGTGCCCTGACGGGCCGCGGCCAGCTGCGCGACGACGACCTGGTGGATCAGCGGGATGCTGATCTTCTCGACGTCGAAGATCTCCGCGGGGAGCTCGACCGTCCCGGTCTTGTCGCCTGCCGGCGAAAGGATGTCAATGGTGCTCATGGGTTACCTCAGGCCCCCTTGGCCGCGGTACGGACCAGGACGAGGCCGCCGTTCGGACCGGGGACCGCGCCCTTGATGAGCAGCAGACCCTTCTCCGCGTCAACGGCGTGGACGGTCAGGTTCTGGGTGGTGACCCGCTCGTTGCCCATGCGACCCGCCATGCGCATGCCCTTGAAGACACGGCCGGGGGTGGCACAGCCACCGATGGAACCGGGCTTGCGGTGCACGCGGTGGGCACCGTGGGAGGCCTTGCCGCCGTGGAAGTTGTGACGCTTCATCACACCGGCGAAGCCCTTGCCCTTGCTCTTGCCGGTGACGTCGACCTTGATACCGGCCTCGAACGTCTCGGCGGTCAGCTCCTGGCCGAGGGTGTACTCGCTGGCACCAGCGGTACGGATCTCGACGAGGTGGCGACGGGGGGTCACGTCGGCCTTGGCGAAGTGGCCCTTGAGGGGCTTGTTCACCTTGCGCGGGTCGATCTCGCCGAAGGCGATCTGGACCGACTCGTAGCCGTCGCTGTCATTCGTACGGACCTGGGTAACGACGCAGGGTCCGGCCTTGACCACGGTCACCGGGACGACACGGTTGTTCTCGTCCCAGACCTGGGTCATGCCGAGCTTCTCGCCCAGGATGCCCTTGATCTGCTTGGTCATCTGTCGCTCGCCCTTCAGAGCTTGATCTCGATGTCAACGCCGGCCGGAA
This sequence comes from Streptomyces sp. NPDC034037, assembly GCF_055575715.1. Classification (NCBI taxonomy): domain Bacteria; kingdom Bacillati; phylum Actinomycetota; class Actinomycetes; order Kitasatosporales; family Streptomycetaceae; genus Streptomyces; species Streptomyces sp. NPDC034037. The sequence goes on from NZ_JBVISC010000008.1 coordinate 192,538, forward strand.
GGTCCAGGCGCATCAGCGAGTCAACGGTCTTGGGGGTGGGGTCGAGGATGTCGATCAGGCGCTTGTGCGTGCGCATCTCGAAGTGCTCGCGCGAGTCCTTGTACTTGTGCGGCGACTTGATGACGCAGTACACGTTCTTCTCAGTGGGCAGCGGCACCGGGCCCGCGACCGACGCACCAGTGCGCGTCACCGTCTCGACGATCTTCTTCGCCGAGGAGTCGATGACCTCGTGGTCGTAGGCCTTGAGCCGGATGCGGATCTTCTGTCCCGCCATGGCTACTGTGTAGTCCTTTGTCTCGAAGGCTCTGGCTCCCGGAAGGCCCTTTTTTCTACTTCCTCCGACCCACGCGGTCGGGCGTGTCGCAGTCCCGTCCACAAGAATCTCCCGAAGGATTTCCCTGCTAGGGGCTGCGGCCCAGATGACCGCGGGTCCGGGGGAAGAAACCCACCGGGCGCCTGGTTCAGCCACCGCGCTGCACTTCCCGAAAGATTCCCGTACTTCCGCCACAGCGCTGCCTGCGGGCCCTTTGCGGGGCCCCTCGGCAGTTGGGGCGACGAGTACTGTGGGACTCGCTTCCGGTCCTCCCGGCGGGAGGCGCACAGCATCGGCACTCAACCGAGCAACCCCGACAGTCTGCCATACGAGGCATGCCGGGGGCCAATCGAGCGGAAAAGCGTACCCGGCGGGTGACGGAGGTCAAACCCGGGGTCACGCGGAGCCGCCGCCGACGGGACCCCTCGCGCCCCGCGTCCTGCTCCCTGCGCCCCGCGCCCACCGGGACCCGGCTCCCCGTGCTCCGGTGCGGCGCGTTCCTGTGCGTTCCTGTGCGGTCGGTTCCGGTGCGGCGGGTTCCGGTGCGGCGGGTGATCTCCCCAAGGAACGTGAGGGAGAAAGAACCCCCACCCCACCGCCCCGCGCCGAGTCGCCGCGACCCCACGTCAGCCCCGCACCCCCACTCACTCACGCGGGTGAACATCCCGGGCTCAGCTGGATTTCCGGCCCCCCGGCTCCCCTACTCTCGGCCCCAGCAGGCACAACAACCGCAGACATGCGACGGCCCCCGCCGGGACGGCAATCCCAATGGCGAGGGCCTGACCACCGAGGAAGAGAGAGCTTCCCGATGGACACCCGAAACCCTAGCGTGCCCCCGCACGCCCGGTCCGCCTCCGGGCGCAGTCAATCCCACGCACGAGCGACCTCGCGCCCCCGCAGCCGCCCGGACACGCGCCGCCCGGACCCGCGCCGGAGGCCCTCGGCGGCCCACCCCTCCGGCATCCGGCACGAGAACACCCGCCACACCACCCGCTTCACGGTGATCGGCAACCACCTCACCCAGCACCACCGCCCTGCTGCCACCCCCGCCCCCCTTGGGCACCCCCACCGCGCCCTCCGTACGCCACCCCCTGCACAACTGCGACTCCTGCGACCGCGCCTTCCGCGCCCCCACCCCGGGGCGCTGCCGCGACTGCCGATCCGATCCACAGGGGGCCGCCTAGCATGAACGTGACGACCCTTGCCCCTGGGCACAGACGAGGAGCGCACGCCATGACCCTCACCCCGGACGAAACGCGGAACAGCAGTTCTCAGTACCGGGCGATGCGCGACACCGTCGATCGGATGCGGGACACGCTGCCCGGCAAATTCGAGATCACCACGGAAGGGATCGTGCACGACATGATGTCGCCCGGAGGCCCGCACGAAGTGACGGCGGCCCACATCAGCCGCCGCCTGGAAAAGGTCATGCCGGACGAACTGCTGGCCCACACGGGCACACCTGATGTGGAGCACGAACCCGGGGGCATCCTGCGCCACCCCGATGTGACCGTGATCGCCTGGGCCGATCTGAACGTAGAAGCGTCCATCGACCCCCGCACCCTGGTCGCCGCCATCGAGGTCGTGTCCCGCTCCAACCCCGAGAACGACTGGGTCGGCAAGACCCGCGACTACGCCCTGCTCGGCATCCCGGTCTACGCGATCTTCGATCCCCGGACCGGTACGGGCGCCGTCCTCACCGACATCCACGCCACCCCCGAGGGCCCCCGCTATGCCACGCGTAAGGACTTCGTCTACGGCGAGGACGTCACGATCGCCGAGTGGACGATCTCGACCACGGGCCTGCCCTGCTATCAGTGAGCGCGCCGCGCACGCGAAAGGGCCCGTACGACCGAAGTCGTACGGGCCCTTCCGTTACCGCGTGTACTGCGATGCGCTCAGTTCAGAGCGACCGGGTCTCCCCGATCCTCAAGCAAGCGGGAAGCTTACTTGTTGATCTTGGTGACCTGGCCGGCGCCGACGGTCCGGCCACCCTCACGGATGGCGAACTTCAGGCCCTCTTCCATCGCGACGGGCTGGATGAGCTCAACGGTCATCTCAGTGTTGTCGCCCGGCATGACCATCTCGGTGCCCTCGGGGAGGGTCACGACGCCGGTCACGTCCGTGGTGCGGAAGTAGAACTGCGGGCGGTAGTTGTTGAAGAAGGGGGTGTGACGGCCACCCTCGTCCTTCGACAGGATGTAGGCCTGGGCCTCGAACTCGGTGTGCGGCGTGACCGAACCGGGCTTGATGATGACCTGGCCGCGCTCGACGTCCTCGCGCTTGATGCCACGGAGGAGCAGACCGACGTTCTCACCGGCCTGGCCCTCGTCGAGCAGCTTGCGGAACATCTCGATGCCGGTGACCGTGGTGGTGGTCTTCTCGGTCTTGATGCCGATGATGTCGACGGTCTCGTTGACCTTGAGGACACCACGCTCGATACGACCGGTGACGACGGTGCCACGACCGGTGATCGTGAAGACGTCCTCGATCGGCATCAGGAACGGCTTGTCGACGTCGCGCTCGGGCTCCGGGATCGACTCGTCGACAGCCTTCATCAGGTTGAGGACGGACTCACCCCACTCCTTGTCGCCCTCGAGCGCCTTGAGCGCCGAGACACGCACGACCGGGAGGTCGTCGCCCGGGAACTCGTACTCGGAGAGGAGCTCACGGACCTCGAGCTCGACGAGCTCCATGATCTCCTCGTCGTCCACCATGTCGGCCTTGTTCAGGGCGACGACGATGTACGGAACGCCGACCTGGCGGGCCAGGAGCACGTGCTCCTTGGTCTGCGGCATCGGGCCGTCGGTGGCGGCGACCACGAGGATGGCGCCGTCCATCTGCGCCGCACCCGTGATCATGTTCTTGATGTAGTCCGCGTGACCGGGGCAGTCGACGTGGGCGTAGTGACGGGTCTCCGTCTGGTACTCGACGTGCGCGATCGAGATCGTGATACCGCGCTGGCGCTCCTCGGGAGCCTTGTCGATCTGGTCGAAGGCCGAGGCCTCGTTCAGGTCGGGGTACGCGTCGTGCAGCACCTTGGTAATGGCGGCCGTGAGGGTCGTCTTACCGTGGTCAATGTGACCGATGGTGCCGATGTTGACGTGCGGCTTAGTCCGCTCGAACTTCGCCTTCGCCACTGGGTCCTCCTGGGAGTGGTTCTGTACGCCTTGCTTCATCGGCGCCAGGTGATCTTTGCTGGGAAGCCAGCCGCCGGGGTTCTTGCCCTGCGGGGTCGAGCCCCGGCGGATGGTGTCAAGCCTAAAGCGTTAACTGGGGTGCGTTACTCGCCCTTGGCCTTCGCGATGATCTCCTCGGCGACGTTCCGCGGAACCTCGGCGTAGGAGTCGAACTGCATTGAGTAGCTTGCGCGACCCGACGTCTTGCTGCGGAGGTCTCCGACGTAGCCGAACATCTCCGAGAGGGGCACGAGGCCCTTCACGACGCGAGCGCCGCTGCGCTCCTCCATGGCCTGGATCTGGCCACGGCGGGAGTTGATGTCACCGATGACATCGCCCATGTAGTCCTCGGGCGTGGTGACCTCGACGGCCATCATCGGCTCGAGCAGCACGGGGCTGGCCTTGCGCGCGGCCTCCTTGAAGGCCTGCGAACCGGCGATCTTGAAGGCGAGCTCGGAGGAGTCGACCTCGTGGTAGGCGCCGTCGATGAGCGTGACGCGGACGCCCGTCATCTCGTAGCCCGCCAGGATGCCGAACTGCATGGCCTCCTGAGCACCCGCGTCCACCGAAGGGATGTACTCCTTGGGGATGCGGCCACCGGTGACCTTGTTCACGAACTCGTACGACGCGTCGCCGCCCTCGATGGGCTCGATCGCGATCTGCACCTTCGCGAACTGACCGGTACCACCGGTCTGCTTCTTGTGGGTGAAGTCCACGCGCTCGACGGCCTTGCGGATCGTCTCGCGGTAGGCCACCTGCGGCTTGCCGACGTTCGCCTCGACGCGGAACTCGCGCTTCATGCGGTCGACGAGCACCTCGAGGTGAAGCTCGCCCATACCACCGATGATGGTCTGGCCGGTCTCCTCGTCCGAGTGCACGCGGAAGGAGGGGTCCTCCTCCGAGAGACGCTGGATGGCGACACCCAGCTTCTCCTGGTCGCCCTTGGACTTGGGCTCGATGGCGACCTCGATGACCGGCGCCGGGAAGTCCATGGACTCCAGGATCACCGGGTTCTTGTCGTCGCTCAGCGTCTCACCGGTGGTGGTCTGCTTCAGGCCCATGACGGCGACGATGTCGCCGGCGCCCACCGAGTCGATCTCCTCACGCTTGTTCGCGTGCATGCGGTAGATCTTGCCGATGCGCTCCTTCTTGCCCTTGACGGAGTTCAGCACCGCGGTGCCGGCGTCCAGGCGACCGGAGTAGATCCGGACGAAGGTGAGCTTGCCCAGGTGCGGGTCGCTCGCGATCTTGAACGCGAGGGCCGACAGCGGCTCGTCGTCCGACGGCTTGCGCTTGACGACCAGCTCCGGGTCCTTGACGTCGTGGCCCTCGATGGCCTCGACGTCCAGGGGGGAGGGCAGGTAGCGCACGACCGCGTCGAGCAGGGGCTGGACGCCCTTGTTCTTGAACGCGGTACCGCAGAAGACGGGGGTGACGGTGGTGTCGCCGCCCTTGCCGGAGGCGATGGTGATGCGACGGATCGCCGCGTACAGCTGGTCCACCGAGGGCTCCTGGCCCTCGAGGTACAGCTCCATCATCTCTTCGTCGTTCTCCGCGACGGCCTCGAGCAGCTTGCCGCGGTACTCCTCGGCAGCCTCGGTGTGCGTGTCGGGGATGTCGACGATGTCGTAGGCCTCGCCCATCTTGGTCTCGGCGGACCAGACGAAGGCCTTCATGGTGACGAGGTCGACGACGCCCTTGAAGTCAGCCTCTGCGCCGATGGGCAGCTGCATGACGAGGGGGGTCGCACCGAGGCGGTCGACGATCATGTCGACGCAGCGGTGGAACTCGGCACCCGTGCGGTCGAGCTTGTTGACGAAGCAGATGCGCGGGACGCCGTAGCGGTCCGCCTGACGCCACACGGTCTCGGACTGGGGCTCAACGCCGGCGACACCGTCGAACACCGTCACGGCACCGTCGAGCACGCGGAGCGAACGCTCCACCTCGACGGTGAAGTCGACGTGACCCGGGGTGTCGATGATGTTGATGGTGTGGTCGACGTCGTTCAGCGGCCAGTGACAGGTGGTGGCAGCAGAGGTGATCGTGATGCCACGCTCCTGCTCCTGCTCCATCCAGTCCATCGTGGCGGCGCCGTCGTGGACCTCACCGATCTTGTACGAGACACCGGTGTAGAACAGGATCCGCTCGGTGGTCGTCGTCTTGCCCGCGTCGATGTGAGCCATGATGCCGATGTTGCGCACCTTGGCCAGGTCAAGTGAAGTGGTAGCCATGTCGGCTCAGTCTTCTCTCGGTCTCGATGTGGGTAGCGACTACCAGCGGTAGTGCGCGAAGGCCTTGTTGGACTCGGCCATCTTGTGGGTGTCCTCGCGCTTCTTCACAGCGGCACCGAGGCCGTTGGAGGCGTCGAGGAGCTCGTTGAGCAGACGCTCGGTCATGGTCTTCTCGCGACGGGCGCGGGAGTAACCGACCAGCCAGCGCAGGGCGAGCGTGTTCGCACGGCCCGGCTTGACCTCGATCGGGACCTGGTAGGTCGCGCCACCGACACGGCGGGACTTGACCTCGAGGGTCGGCTTGATGTTCTCGAGCGCGCGCTTCAGCGTGATGACCGGGTCGTTGCCGGTCTTCTCGCGCAGGCCCTCCATGGCGCCGTACACGATGCGCTCGGCGGTGGAGCGCTTGCCGTTCAGCAGCACCTTGTTGATGAGGGAGGTCACCAGAGGAGAACCGTAGACCGGGTCGATGATGACCGGGCGCTTCGGGGCGGGGCCCTTACGAGGCATTCTTACTTCTCCTTCTTGGCGCCGTAGCGGCTGCGGGCCTGCTTGCGGTTCTTGACACCCTGGGTGTCGAGGGAACCGCGGATGATCTTGTAACGAACACCAGGCAGGTCCTTCACACGGCCACCACGCACGAGCACGATGGAGTGCTCCTGCAGGTTGTGTCCCTCACCCGGAATGTAGGCCGTGACCTCGATCCCGGAGGTCAGACGCACACGCGCGACCTTACGGAGGGCCGAGTTCGGCTTCTTCGGGGTGGTCGTGAACACACGCGTGCAGACGCCACGGCGCTGGGGCGAACCCTCGAGTGCGGGCGTCTTGTTCTTCTCGACCTTGTCCTGCCGGCCCTTGCGGACCAGCTGCTGGATCGTAGGCACTACTTCTCCGGTTTCTGTGTGCCGAATAGTAAAGCTAACCTGGAACGTTCCCGACCCACGCGGTCGGGTGTGTCGAATGCTGCGGACTCCCGCCGCCAAGCGGAGAGGGGCGCAGATTGCGGTGGCCTTGTTGACGGACTCGCGATGCGGTTGAAGACACGCGCACGAGCCCAGGCACACCCCAGGCACAAGGTCTGAGCGTACCTACCTCATCGAGTCTGGTCAAAACAAATGCGATGGAGCCCGACACGCCGGGCATCCGACGGATCAGGAGCACCGCAGAAAGCCCTTGATCAATTCGGCATCCTCCGGCCGGGGACTTCCGCAGGACGAGGCCCAGGGACAGCCGAGCGCCCACGAAGGGCGCGGTGCGCGGCCTGCCCTCGACGGGGTGCGGGGTAGCCGCGTAGGCCCTGTGGAGGGCCGTGAAGAGGACCATCCGACAGGGGCGCGGGCGGCCGGCAACGCCAAAAGGCGCCCGCCCCGCGCGATGCGGGGTGGGCGCCCTTCAGTGGACCTGGTTCCTACTGGTTGTAGGGACCGTAGTCGTAGTCCTCCAGCGGGACGGCCTGGCCGGAGCCCGTGCCGAACGGGGAGTAGTCGATGTCGTCGTAGCCGACGGCCGAGTACATCGCCGCCTTGGCCTCCTCGGTCGGCTCCACCCGGATGTTGCGGTAGCGGGACAGACCCGTACCGGCCGGGATGAGCTTACCGATGATGACGTTCTCCTTGAGGCCGATGAGGCTGTCGGACTTGGCGTTGATCGCCGCGTCCGTCAGGACTCGGGTCGTCTCCTGGAAGGAGGCGGCCGACAGCCAGGATTCCGTCGCCAGCGAGGCCTTGGTGATACCCATCAGCTGCGGACGGCCGGAGGCGGGGTGACCGCCCTCGGTGACCACACGACGGTTCTCGGTCTCGAACTTCGAACGCTCGACCAGCTCGCCCGGCAGCAGCTCCGCGTCGCCGGACTCGATGATCGTCACGCGGCGCAGCATCTGCCGGATGATGATCTCGATGTGCTTGTCGTGGATCGACACACCCTGGCTGTTGTAGACCTTCTGGACTTCGCCGACCAGGTGGACCTGGACCGCGCGCTGACCGAGGATCCGCAGCACGTCGTGCGGGTTGGTGGCACCGAAGGTGAGCTTCTGGCCCACCTCGACGTGGTCACCCTCACGCACCAGGACCTTGGCACGCTTCGAGATCGGGAACGCCGTCTCGTCGCTGCCGTCGTCCGGGGTGACGACGATCTTCTTGGTCTTCTCGGTCTCCTCGATGCGGACACGGCCCGCGGCCTCGGAGATCGGGGCGACACCCTTGGGCGTACGAGCCTCGAAGAGCTCGACGACACGGGGCAGACCCTGGGTGATGTCGTCACCGGCCACACCACCGGTGTGGAAGGTACGCATCGTCAGCTGGGTACCGGGCTCACCGATGGACTGGGCGGCGATGATGCCGACCGCCTCACCGATGTCGACCAGCTTGCCGGTGGCGAGCGAGCGGCCGTAGCAGAAGGCACAGGTGCCGACCGCGGACTCACAGGTCAGGACCGAGCGGGTCTTGACCTCCTCGACGCCGTTGGCGACCAGGGCGTCGATGAGCACGTCACCGAGGTCGACGTTGGCCGGCGCGATGACCTTGCCGTCGATGACGACGTCCTCGGCCAGCATGCGGGCGTAGACCGAGGTCTCGACGTTCTCCGTCTTGCGGAGCACACCGTCCTCGCCCTTGACCGCGATCTTCAGCTTCAGACCGCGCTCGGTGCCGCAGTCCTCCTCGCGAATGATGACGTCCTGGGAGACGTCGACCAGACGACGGGTGAGGTAACCGGAGTCGGCGGTACGCAGAGCCGTGTCCGCCAGACCCTTACGGGCACCGTGGGTGGAGATGAAGTACTCGAGAACGGTCAGGCCCTCACGGAACGAGGCCTTGATCGGACGCGGGATGGTCTCGTTCTTCGCGTTCGACACCAGACCACGCATACCGGCGATCTGACGCATCTGCATCATGTTTCCTCGGGCACCCGAGTCAACCATCATGAAGATGGGGTTCGTCTTGGGGAAGTTCGCGTTCATCGCCTCGGCGACCTCGTTGGTCGCCTTGGTCCAGATCGCGATGAGCTCCTGCGTGCGCTCGTCCTTGGTGATCAGACCGCGCTCGTACTGCTTCTGGACCTTCTCGTCCTGCTCCTCGTAGCCCTTGACGATGGCCTTCTTGGCCTCGGGCACGACGACGTCGGAGATGGCCACGGTGACGCCGGAACGGGTCGCCCAGTAGAAGCCCGCCGCCTTCAGGTTGTCGAGCGTCGCCGCCACGATGACCTTGGGGTAGCGCTCGGCGAGGTCGTTGACGATCTCGGAGAGCTGCTTCTTGCCGACCGAGTAGTCGACGAAGGGGTAGTCCTCGGGCAGCAGCTCGTTGAAGAGCGCGCGGCCCAGCGACGTACGCAGCCGGAAGCTGTCGCCCGGCTGGTAGGCGCGCTCGTCGCCGAAGTCCTCGCCCTCGGCGCTGACCGGCGGGGTCCAGCCGCGCGGCGGGATGGTGCCCACCGGGAAGCGGATGTCGACGGTCGACTGGAGCGCGAGCTCGCCGGCGTCGAACGCCATCATCGCCTCGGCGGTGGAACCGAACGCGCGGCCCTCGCCCTTGGTGTCCCGCAGCTCGCCGTCGGTGGTGAGGAAGAACAGACCGAGGACCATGTCCTGGGTCGGCATCGTCACCGGACGGCCGTCGGCGGGCTTCAGGATGTTGTTCGAGGACAGCATCAGGATGCGGGCCTCGGCCTGCGCCTCCGCGGAGAGCGGCAGGTGGACGGCCATCTGGTCACCGTCGAAGTCCGCGTTGAACGCGGTGCACACGAGCGGGTGGATCTGGATGGCCTTGCCCTCGACCAGCTGCGGCTCGAAGGCCTGGATGCCGAGGCGGTGCAGCGTGGGCGCACGGTTCAGCAGCACCGGGTGCTCCGCGATGACCTCTTCGAGGACGTCGTAGACCACCGTGCGGCCGCGCTCGACCATGCGCTTGGCGCTCTTGATGTTCTGCGCGTGGTTCAGGTCGACCAGGCGCTTCATCACGAACGGCTTGAAGAGCTCCAGCGCCATGGCCTTGGGCAGACCGCACTGGTGCAGCTTCAGCTGCGGACCGACGACGATCACGGAACGCGCGGAGTAGTCCACACGCTTGCCGAGGAGGTTCTGACGGAATCGACCCTGCTTGCCCTTGAGCATGTCGCTCAGGGACTTCAGCGGACGGTTGCCGGGGCCCGTGACCGGGCGGCCGCGACGGCCGTTGTCGAAGAGGGCGTCGACCGCCTCCTGGAGCATGCGCTTCTCGTTGTTCACGATGATCTCGGGCGCACCGAGGTCGAGAAGGCGCTTCAGGCGGTTGTTGCGGTTGATCACGCGGCGGTACAGGTCGTTCAGGTCGGAGGTCGCGAAGCGGCCACCGTCCAGCTGCACCATCGGACGCAGGTCCGGCGGGATGACCGGCACGCAGTCGAGCACCATGCCCTTGGGGCTGTTGGACGTCTGCAGGAACGCGGAGACGACCTTGAGGCGCTTGAGCGCACGGGTCTTCTTCTGGCCCTTGCCGGTGCGGATGATCTCGCGGAGGCGCTCGGCCTCCTCCTCCAGGTCGAAGGACTCCAGGCGCTTCTGCAGAGCGGCGGCACCCATGGAGCCGTCGAAGTACGTGCCGAAGCGGTCACGCAGCTCGCGGTAGAGCAGCTCGTCGCCCTCCAGGTCCTGGACCTTGAGGTTCTTGAAGCGGCTCCACACCTCGTCGAGACGGTCGATCTCGCGCTGCGCACGGTCGCGCAGCTGCTTCATCTCGCGCTCGGCGCCCTCGCGCACCTTGCGGCGCACGTCGGCCTTGGCGCCCTCGGCCTCGAGCTCGGCCAGGTCGGTCTCGAGCTTCTTGGCGCGGGCCTCCAGGTCGGAGTCGCGACGGTTCTCGATCTGCTGACGCTCTACGGAGACGTGCGCCTCCAGGGACGGCAGGTCGCGGGTACGACGCTCCTCGTCCACGAACGTGATCATGTACGCCGCGAAGTAGATGACCTTCTCGAGGTCCTTCGGGGCGAGGTCGAGGAGGTAACCGAGGCGCGACGGGACGCCCTTGAAGTACCAGATGTGGGTGACCGGGGCGGCCAGTTCGATGTGGCCCATCCGCTCACGGCGCACCTTGGCGCGCGTGACCTCCACGCCGCAGCGCTCACAGATGATGCCCTTGAAGCGGACACGCTTGTACTTGCCGCAGTAGCACTCCCAGTCCCGGGTCGGACCGAAGATCTTCTCGCAGAAGAGTCCGTCCTTCTCGGGCTTGAGCGTGCGGTAGTTGATGGTCTCGGGCTTCTTGACCTCGCCGTGGCTCCACTGACGGATGTCGTCAGCGGTCGCCAGACCGATCCGGAGCTCATCGAAGAAGTTGACGTCGAGCACTATGCGTCAATCCCTCTCAGGGTTGTAAGTCATGGGGTCTGATACGGGGGTCCTGGGGCCGGCCGGGCTCATGACGAGCCCGGCCGGACTCCCGTCAGACCTCTTCGACGCTGCTCGGCTCGCGCCGGGACAGGTCGATACCGAGCTCCTCCGCCGCGCGGAAGACGTCCTCGTCGGTGTCGCGCATCTCGATGGACATGCCGTCCGAGGACAGCACCTCCACGTTGAGGCAGAGCGACTGCATTTCCTTGATGAGCACCTTGAAGGACTCGGGAATGCCGGGCTCGGGGATGTTCTCGCCCTTGACGATGGCCTCGTAGACCTTCACGCGGCCGGTGACGTCGTCGGACTTGATCGTCAGGAGCTCCTGAAGGGCGTACGCGGCGCCATAAGCCTCAAGCGCCCACACCTCCATCTCGCCGAAGCGCTGACCACCGAACTGCGCCTTACCACCCAGCGGCTGCTGGGTGATCATCGAGTACGGGCCGGTCGAACGGGCGTGCAGCTTGTCGTCGACCAGGTGGTGCAGCTTGAGGATGTACATGTACCCGACCGAGATCGGGTCCGGGAACGGCTCGCCGGAGCGGCCGTCGAACAGGCGCGCCTTGCCGGTCGGGAGTACCATGCGCTCGCCGTCGCGGTTCGGGATGGTGTGCTGGAGCAGACCGGCCAGCTCGTCCTCACGCGCACCGTCGAAGACGGGGGTGGCGACGTTCGTGCCCGGGTCTACCTTGTCGGCGCCGATGGCCTGCAGGCGCTGCGCCCACTCGTCCGCGAGGCCGGAGACGTCCCAGCCGCGGCTGGCGAGCCAGCCGAGGTGGATCTCCAGGACCTGTCCCGGGTTCATTCGGGACGGGACACCCAGCGGGTTGAGGATGATGTCGACCGGGGTGCCGTCCTCCAGGAACGGCATGTCCTCGATCGGCAGGATCTTGGAGATGACGCCCTTGTTGCCGTGGCGGCCGGCGAGCTTGTCACCGTCGGTGATCTTGCGCTTCTGCGCCACGTAGACGCGGACCAGCTGGTTCACGCCCGGCGGCAGCTCGTCGCCCTCTTCGCGGTCGAAGACGCGGACGCCGATGACCTTGCCGATCTCGCCGTGCGGCACCTTCAGCGAGGTGTCGCGCACCTCGCGCGCCTTCTCACCGAAGATCGCGCGGAGCAGGCGCTCCTCGGGGGTCAGCTCGGTCTCGCCCTTGGGCGTGACCTTGCCGACGAGGATGTCGCCGGCGACGACCTCGGCACCGATGCGGATGATGCCGCGCTCGTCGAGGTCGGCGAGGACCTCCTCGGAGACGTTCGGGATGTCCCGGGTGATCTCCTCCGGGCCGAGCTTGGTGTCACGGGCGTCGACCTCGTGCTCCTCGATGTGGATCGAGGAGAGGACGTCGTCCTGCACGAGGCGCTGCGACAGGATGATCGCGTCCTCGTAGTTGTGACCCTCCCACGGCATGAACGCCACGAGCAGGTTCTTGCCGAGGGCCATCTCGCCCTCTTCGGTCGCGGGACCGTCGGCCAGGACCTGGCCCTCGACCACGCGGGCGCCCTCGTCGACGACAACCTTCTGGTTGACGGAGGTGCCCTGGTTCGACCGGGAGAACTTGGCGATGCGGTACGTGGTGTACGTGCCGTCGTCGTTGGTGACGGTGACGTAGTCCGCGGAGACCTCCTGGACCACACCCGCCTTCTCGGCCTTGATCACGTCACCGGCGTCGACCGCGCAGCGGTACTCCATGCCGGTGCCGACGAGGGGGGCCTCGGCGGTGATCAGCGGCACGGCCTGACGCATCATGTTCGCGCCCATGAGCGCGCGGTTGGCGTCGTCGTGCTCCAGGAAGGGGATCATCGCGGTCGCGACGGACACCATCTGGCGCGGCGAGACGTCCATGTAGTCGACGTCCGTGCCGGGCACGTAGTCGATCTCTCCGCCACGGCGGCGGATCAGGACGCGGGCCTCGGCGAAGTGGAGGTCGTCCGTCAGCGGCGCGTTGGCCTGCGCGATGACGAAGCGGTCCTCCTCGTCGGCCGTCAGGTAGTCGACGTCGTCGGTGACCTGGCCCTCGACGACCTTGCGGTACGGCGTCTCGACGAAGCCGAACGCGTTGACGCGGCCGTAGGAGGCGAGCGAACCGATCAGACCGATGTTCGGGCCTTCGGGCGTCTCGATCGGGCACATGCGGCCGTAGTGGGACGGGTGCACGTCACGGACCTCGAAGCCGGCCCGCTCACGGGAGAGGCCACCCGGGCCGAGCGCCGACAGACGGCGCTTGTGGGTGAGACCCGACAGCGGGTTGTTCTGGTCCATGAACTGCGACAGCTGGCTGGTGCCGAAGAACTCCTTGATGGAGGCGACGACCGGCCGGATGTTGATCAGGGTCTGCGGCGTGATCGCCTCGACGTCCTGGGTCGTCATGCGCTCGCGGACGACGCGCTCCATACGAGCCAGACCCGTGCGGACCTGGTTCTGGATGAGCTCGCCGACGTTGCGCAGACGGCGGTTGCCGAAGTGGTCGATGTCGTCGGTCTCGACGACGATCGACGTGCCGCTGTCGCCAACGGTCTCGGTCTCACCGGCGTGCAGCTTCACCAGGTACTTGATCGAGGCGATGATGTCCTCGACCGTGAGGATGCCCGCGTCGAGCGGAGCGTCCGCACCCAGCTTCTTGTTGACCTTGTAGCGGCCGACCTTCGCGAGGTCGTAGCGCTTGGGGTTGAAGTAGAGGTTCTCGAGCAGCGTCTGAGCGGCCTCACGGGTCGGCGGCTCGCCCGGACGGAGCTTGCGGTAGATGTCGAGCAGCGCGTCGTCCTGGCCCTGGGTGTGGTCCTTCTCCAGGGTGGCGCGCATGGACTCGTACTCGCCGAACTCCTCCAGGATCTGCTCGGTCGTCCAACCGAGAGCCTTGAGCAGAACGGTGACCGACTGCTTGCGCTTGCGGTCGATGCGGACACCGACCATGTCGCGCTTGTCGATCTCCATCTCCAGCCAGGCACCCCGGGACGGGATGATCTTGGCGGAGAAGATGTCCTTGTCGGACGTCTTGTCGATCGAGGAATCGAAGTAGACACCCGGCGAGCGGACCAGCTGCGACACGACGACACGCTCGGTGCCGTTGATGACGAAGGTGCCCTTGTCGGTCATGAGCGGGAAGTCGCCCATGAAGACCGTCTGGGACTTGATCTCGCCGGTCTCGTTGTTGGTGAACTCGGCGGTGACGAAGAGCGGGGCGGCGAACGTGAAGTCGCGCTCCTTGCACTCGTCGATCGAGTTCTTCGGAGGCTCGAAACGGTGGTCGCGGAACGTCAGGGACATCGACCCGGAGAAGTCCTCGATCGGGGAGATCTCCTCGAAGATCTCCTCCAGACCGGACTTGGTGGGGACGTCCTGTCCGCTTTCAAGAGCCGCCTCGACACGAGCCTTCCACGCGTCGTTGCCGAGCAGCCAGTCAAAGCTCTCGGTCTGCAGCGCAAGAAGGTTCGGAACCTCGAGGGGCTCCTTGATCTTTGCAAAGGAAATGCGCAGCGGGGCGGTGCTGGCGCCGTTGTTCGTATTCGCGGTCGAGGCAGTGCGCGAGGCGGCCAAGAGGGGGTCCTTCCGAGGGCTCGGACTCACTACGCGCGTACCGGTCCCAGGCGGGACACAGGGACAGGCCCTCCTGACTTGGCTGTTCGGCCAGGTCAGGGAAGCTTCGGTCCACTGTGCTCAAGCATGGTCATGCCCCTGGTGACGGGCAGGAGGCAGCTAACAGGCAGCGCAAAGGGTCAGTGTAGCCAGTTGGCCCACTGATGTCCAGTGCGGGTTCTGGGAGACCCTCGTTGTTCTCAACCCCTGCTGCAAGCCACGCCCTCGATGCACATCGATACTGCCCTCTTCGCCGCCGATCCATGCCTCGGATGCGGATCGTTGTGACGACGCGTCCTGAGAATTGCGCGCTGCGTGCGGTTCGTCAAGGCCCCCCTGCCGAGACGTCGCCCTGGGACACTCACCGTCACGGGCTGTCCCGAGGCACAACGAAGATCACCATACTCGCCGGGACCGACATCGCAAGGCAGGCCTCGCGCACGTCCCGGGAACGCCGAAAGGCGACCACCCACATGGGTGATCGCCCTTGGCGTCCCGCGCGTTACAGCGTTTCCGCCGTACGTGCGGTGAAGAGAGTCAGACGACTCGTGAGGTCACTTGACCTCGACGGAGGCGCCGGCAGCCTTGAGGGACTCGGCAGCCTTCTCCGCGGCGTCCTTGGCGACCTTCTCGAGGACCGGCTTCGGGGTGCCGTCGACGAGGTCCTTGGCCTCCTTCAGGCCCAGCGAGGTCAGCTCACGCACGACCTTGATGACCTGGATCTTCTTCTCGCCGGCGCCCGTGAGGATGACGTCGAACTCGTCCTGCTCGGCCTCGGCCTCGGCCGGGGCGGCAGCGGCGCCACCGGCGGCAACGGCGACCGGGGCGGCGGCGGTGACGTCGAACTTCTCCTCGAAGGCCTTCACGAACTCGGAGAGCTCGATGAGGGTCATCTCTTCGAACTGCGCGAGCAGGTCGTCCTGGGACAGCTTCGCCATGATGGCGTCCTTCCACTCATTCGGCAGGTGCCGGGTGTATTTGGAGGCGGGCGTACGTTTGGCCCGCTGTGACCGTCGCCTCAGGCGGCGGTCAGTGTGCGAGCCGAATTACTCGGCACCGCCCTGCTCGGCCTTCTTGGCACGAAGCGCCTCCGCGGTGCGGACGAACTTCGAGGGAAGCGCCTGGAAGAGCGCGGCAGCCTGGGACTGCTTGCCCTTCATGGCGCCCGCCAGCTTGGCGAGCAGAACCTCGCGGGACTCGAGGTCCGCAAGCTTCTTGATCTCGTCGGCGGACAGCGCCTTGCCGTCAAGGACACCGCCCTTGATGACGAGGTTCGGGTTCTCCTTGGCGAAGTCACGAAGACCCTTCGCCGACTCCACCGGGTCACCGGTGACGAAGGCGACCGCCGTCGGACCCGTGAACAGGTCGTCGAGCGTGTTGATCCCGGCCTCGTTGGCCGCGATCTTGGTCAGCGTGTTCTTCACCACGGCGTACTCGGAGTTCGCACCGAGGGAACGGCGCAGCTGCTTGAGCTGGGCCACGGTGAGACCCCGGTACTCGGTCAGCACGGCGGCGTTCGAGCTGCGGAACTTGTCCGTGAGCTCGGCTACCGCGGCAGCCTTGTCGGGCGTCGGCATGAGCGTCGGCCTCCTTCCGGGTGATGAGGACCGCTCAGAAGGGGCTGGGAAAAACGAGACGCCCCGGCGCAGGCGCACGGGGCGTGAGCTCCACCGAACGAGAATCCCGTCCGGGAGCACTTCCACGGTCACCTACGCGGGTCGTCCGCAGTTTCAGCGGATCCTTCGGCCACTGCACACTCGGGAGAGAACACAGCAACGACCAGCGGTCTTTGGCTTCTTCGGAAGCGTACGCGAACGGGTCCTCGTCAAGCAAATCCGGTCAGAAGCCGCTCTCGGCCGCGGTCCCGGCGTCGGCGCCGCCGCCACCGCCGACGCCGCTCTTGCCGAGCTCCTTGAACATCTCCATCAGGTCGAACGTCTGCCCGGCCGGCGGCGGCGTGACCTTCGCGGCCGCCCCGTAGTCGGAGTAGGTCTGCGAGGTCTTGACCGTGCCCTCGGGGGTCTTGATGTCGATGTCCATGCGGACCGGGTAGTCGTCCTCGTTCACCCAGACCTCGGTGTCGTAGCCCTTGATGCCCGACTTCTCGACGTTCTTGAAGAGCTGCTCGCGCTCCTTCTCGCCGAGGACCTTCTTGAGTTCCTTGTTGCTCTCCATCATCTCCTTGACGGTGAGCCGGCCCTTGTAGCGCTGGGTCCGCACGCCGTCGACCTTCGCGGAGCCCAGGTGCTTGAGGTTCGGCGAGTCCAGGAGCATGGCGAGCTGCTGCGCGGGGTCCTGGCTCATGCTGTCCAGGCCGCCGGTCATCTGCTGGGCGAGCTTCTCGTCACCGGCCTGCTCGGCGATGGAGTTGAGGTCCATCTTCATCCAGCGCTTGCCGTCCATGTCCTTGGCCGCGGCGGCGCCCATGTCCATGTACATCACGTTGTCGCGCCAGAGCATCCGGACCTGCTTGGGGGCGTCGGGATCACCCTCCGTGAGCGCGGAGCCCTTCACCGTCACGTCCATGACGGTCGGGTCCCAGCCCATGACACCGGACATCTTCATCTCGCCGGCGCCGCCCATCGCCTTGGCGGCCTTGCCGGGCGGGGTCGACATCGTCATCTCGACCTTGGCCGACTTGGCGGCGGAGGTCTTCTTGTACGCGGCCGTGATGACGTCGGTCACCTGCGAGCGGGTCTGCGTCTCGCCCGTGCTCGCCTTGTCGGACTTCCCGTCCCCGCCCGAGCAGGCCACCGCCCCGGTACAGAGCAGCACGGTGGCGAAGGCGCCGCCCACCACGCGCCGTCCCCGGCCTCCACCCATCACACCAACAGTCATGACCCCACCCCTAGGAACATATGATCGATACCCTTTTCCGGTAGCTGAGAGTACCGGAGAGGCCGGACCCCGGCCCGCGGGTCATCCGGCGGGCCGCTTGTTCATCAGGTCCTTGAAGCTCACGGTGTCCGAGGCCGGCGGCTTCTCCACGGACAGGGGCGTGCCGTAGTCGCTGTAGTAGGCGGTCTGGGAGAAGGCCCCGGTCTTCATGTCCGCCTTCTCGACCTTCTTCACGAGCAGGTTGTCGCCGTCGACCCAGAGGTCGATCGTCTCGGTGCTCATCCCGGCCTGCCGGAACTGCTCCTTCAGCTCCGTCAGCCGGCGCTCGTCCAGGTCGGCGTTCTTGCCGGTGAAGTCGGCGATGTCGACGGTCCCCCGGTAGTGGGTCGTCTCGGTCCCCCGGACCTTCTCCTTGCCGACGCGCCGCACGTCGCCGGAGGCCAGCAACATCTTCACCGACTGGTTCGGCGTGGTCTTCTGCGCCTGGTCCTTCAGGGCCGTCCCCGCGGCGCCGGACATCTCCTCCAGCGTCTCGTAGTCGTACTCGATCCAGTGCTTGCCCCCGCCCGCCTGGGCCGCGAACTTGTCGCCCATGTTCGCGTAGAAGCCGTTCTTCAGGTAGCGGTAGTCGATCCTGGTCTGCCCGAGCTGCTTCATCTGCGCGGCCTGCGTACCGCCGGTGATGGTCGCCCGGACATCGCCGGTGAGACCGTCGGACCAGCCCATGACGCCCTTCATGTCGGTCGATATCTGCGAGCCCATCACGGTGCTCACCTCGACCCGCGCGGTGTCCGCCTCGTCCGTGCTGGAGTCGACGCTGCGCAGCGCGGCGATCGGGCTGACCTTGATGCCGCCCTTGTCCTTCGACCCCCCGGCCTTGTCGGCGGAGCTCGTGTCATCGCCCGATCCGCAGGCCGCGAGGCCCGTCAGCGCGGCCGCCACCGCGATCGACAGGCCCGTGCGCCGCATGGTCCTACTGTCCATCTCGTCCCACCCCTTGGTCTCATGGAAGGCGCGCGCACCGACGCGGGCCCGTTGACAGACGTATCCGAAACGCTTGTACACAAACAGGACGGGCCCCGCACCTCGAAAGGTTGCGGGGCCCGTCCACAGAACGCGTGCGCGACGCGGCTGCCGTCAGATTCAGACGGCGGCCGGGTCCTCCTCGACGAGGAGGTTGCGGGTGCGGTTCGAGTCCAGCGGGATGCCGGGGCCCATCGTGGTGGTGATGGCGGCCTTCTTGATGTAGCGACCCTTGGCGGCCGACGGCTTCAGACGGAGGATCTCCTCCAGGGCCGTGGCGTAGTTCTCCACCAGCTTGGTGTCGTCGAAGGACACCTTGCCGATGATGAAGTGCAGGTTCGAGTGCTTGTCGACGCGGAACTCGATCTTGCCGCCCTTGATGTCGTTGACAGCCTTCACGACGTCGGGGGTCACGGTGCCGGTCTTCGGGTTCGGCATCAGACCACGCGGACCGAGCACGCGGCCGAGGCGGCCGACCTTGCCCATGAGGTCCGGGGTGGCGACGACGGCGTCGAAGTCCAGGCGGCCCTTCGCGACCTCGTCGATCAGCTCGTCGGCGCCGACGATGTCGGCTCCAGCGGCTTCCGCGGCCGCAGCACGGTCACCGGTCGCGAAGACCAGGACCCGGGCGGTCTTGCCGGTGCCGTGCGGGAGGTTCACGGTGCCACGGACCATCTGGTCGGCCTTGCGCGGGTCGACGCCCAGACGCATGGCGACCTCGACGGTGCCGTCGAACTTGGTCGCGGAGGTCTCCTTGGCGAGACGGACGGCCTCGAGCGGGGCGTACAGCTTCTCCCGGTCGATCTTGGCGTCCGCAGCGCGGAGAGTCTTGCTGCGCTTCACTTCTGCTCCTGGTGTGTTCAGGTATGGAGTTGTGGTGCGGGCCAGCGCTTGGCCCTACCACGGAGAAAGGTCAGACGGGGGAGGAAGCTCAGCCCTCGACCGTGATGCCCATGGAGCGGGCGGTGCCGGCGATGATCTTCGACGCGGCGTCCAGGTCGTTGGCGTTGAGGTCTTCCATCTTGGTCTGCGCGATCTCGCGGATCTGCGCCTCGGTGACCTTGGCGACCTTGGTCTTGTGGGGCTCGCCGGAGCCCTTGTCGACACCAGCGGCCTTGAGGATCATCTTGGCAGCCGGCGGCGTCTTGGTGATGAAGGTGAAGGAACGGTCTTCGTAGACCGTGATCTCCACCGGGATCACCCAGCCACGCTGCGACTCGGTCGCGGCGTTGTAGGCCTTGCAGAACTCCATGATGTTGACGCCGTGCTGGCCCAGCGCGGGGCCGACCGGCGGGGCCGGGTTGGCGGCACCAGCCTGGATCTGGAGCTTGATCAGCCCCGTGACCTTCTTCTTCTTGGGAGGCATAGCTCTCTCCGGGTCCTAGTGAGAGTTTCAGCCAACCATCCGGTCATCCGGATGGAGGCATACCGCACAACGATAACGGGTATAGTCGTGCGGCTAAAAACCGAGCAGGTCAGACCGGCTTTGGCAGCCCGTCTGACCTGTTCGGAGGCATGTGGTCCAGAGGAGACCGGGGCGGCCGCGAGGGCCGCCGGCTAGTTCTTCTGGATCTGGTCGAAGCTGAGCTCGACCGGGGTCTCGCGGCCGAAGATCTCGACGAGGCCCTTGACCTTCTTCGAGTCGGCGTTGATCTCGTTGATCGTCGCCTGGAGCGTCGCGAACGGGCCGTCGGTGACGGTGACCGAGTCGCCCACCTCGAAGTCCAGGACCTGGACCTCGACCTTGCGGGCCGGAGCCGGCTTGCCCTCGGCCTCGGCGGCCTCGCGGGCGGCCTTCTCCTCGGCCTCGGGGGCGAGCATCTTGACGATCTCGTCCAGGGTCAGCGGGTAGGGGTCGTAGGCGTTGCCCACGAAGCCGGTGACGCCCGGGGTGTTGCGGACGACGCCCCACGACTCGTTCGTCAGGTCCATGCGCACCAGCACGTAGCCGGGGAGCTTGTTCTGACGGATGGTCTTGCGCTCGCCGTTCTTGATCTGGGCGACCTCTTCCTGCGGCACCTCGGCCTGGAAGATGAAGTCCTCGACGTTCAGCGAGACGGCGCGCTGCTCCAGGTTGGTCTTCACGCGGTTCTCGTAACCGGCGTAGGTGTGGATGACGTACCACTCGCCGGGCAGGGTGCGGAGCTCCTCGCGCAGGGCGACGATCGGGTCGACCGGCTCGGACTCCTCCTCGACGGGCTCCTCGGCGGCGGCTTCGGCGTCGTCGGACGCCTCGTCCTCGGCGGGCTCCTCGTCGGCCTCGGCGGCGTCGATCTCAGCCTCGGCGGCCTCGTCCTCTTCGGACTCGGCGACGGCCTCGGCGTCACCCTCCAGGTGGACGGCAGCCTCCTCGGCGGGCACGCCCGCGGCGGCGTCGGCGGCCTCGGCCTGATCCGGCTCCTCGGCGTCCGCCGCCTCGACGATGTCGAGCTGGTCCTCCACGGACTCCGCGTCCTCTCCGCGAGGCTCGACGGCGTCGTTCAGGTTCGGGTCAGACACGGTGGCTGCTTCTTCCTGGATACAGAGGGGTGGAACGCGCGAAAGGGGCGCCAGGAACGGCGCCCTTCGCTCTCGGCTCAGCCGAAGATGTACTTGACAGCGTGGCTGAAGCCATAGTCAATCACGGTCACAAGACCGATCATGATGACGACAAAGACGATCACCACGGAGGTGTAGGTCGCGAGCTGACTGCGAGTCGGCCAGACGACCTTGCGGAGCTCCGCGATGATCTGGCGGTAGAAGAGCGCGAGACGGCCGAAGGGGCCCTTCTTGCCGCGCTTGCCACCCTTGCGGGCCTTCTTGGACTCCGGCGCCTCGTCCTGGGCATCAGGCTTGTCGATGGAGCCCACGGCGTCCGTCACTCGTCCTCACCTGATTCCGGGTCGTGGCCGTGCCGCGCCCGGTTGAGCCGCACGGCGGTGCGTTGCAGTACGTACATGCGCACACATCCTGGCGAAGGAGTGTGTAGCAGGGCCGGAGGGACTTGAACCCCCAACCGCTGGTTTTGGAGACCAGTGCTCTACCAATTGAGCTACGACCCTTTGATTTCCCCAACCTACCGCATCCGCCCAAGTGCACGGAGTGCGTCGAGAGGGAGCGGCCGGTGAGGGCCAACGAGCAGTGAGTGTACGTGGTCCACGGCCCGCCGTCGAACAGATAGGGCCGTGACGCTCTTGGAAACCGCCGCACCGGGCGCCTGCCAGGTCTGGAACGATGGGGCCATGAGCGCTGCAACTTCTCCGACCGAGCGCCGGGTGTCCGCGCGCATCGGCGCGATCTCCGAGTCCGCGACCCTCGCCGTCGACGCCAAGGCCAAGGCCCTCAAGGCCGCCGGGCGGCCGGTGATCGGCTTCGGCGCGGGTGAGCCCGACTTCCCCACTCCGGACTACATCGTCGAGGCGGCCGTCGAGGCCTGCAAGAACCCGAAGTTCCACCGCTACACCCCGGCCGGCGGCCTCCCCGAGCTCAAGGCGGCCATCGCCACGAAGACGCTGCGCGACTCCGGGTACGAGGTGGACGCCTCGCAGATCCTGGTGACCAACGGCGGCAAGCAGGCCATCTACCAGGCGTTCGCCGCGATCCTCGACCCGGGCGACGAGGTCATCGTCCCGGCCCCCTACTGGACGACGTACCCGGAGTCGATCCGTCTCGCCGGCGGTGTCCCGGTCCCGGTCGTCGCCGACGAGACCACCGGCTACCGCGTCTCCGTCGAGCAGCTGGAGGCCGCCCGCACGGAGCGCACGAAGGTCGTGCTCTTCGTCTCGCCGTCCAACCCCACGGGGGCCGTCTACAGCGAGGCCGACGCCGAGGCGATCGGCCGCTGGGCCGTCGAGCACGGCCTGTGGGTCATGACGGACGAGATCTACGAACACCTCGTCTACGGAGACGCGCGGTTCACCTCGCTCCCCGCGATCCTTCCCGAGCTGCGCGACAAGTGCATCGTGGTCAACGGCGTCGCCAAGACGTACGCGATGACCGGCTGGCGGGTCGGCTGGATCATCGGCCCGAGGGACGTCGTGAAGGCCGCGACGAACCTCCAGTCGCACGCCACGTCGAACGTCTCCAACGTCGCGCAGGCCGCCGCGCTCGCGGCCGTCTCCGGCGACCTGGTCGCCGTGGAGGAGATGCGGGAGGCCTTCGACCGGCGCCGCAAGACCGTCGTGCGGATGCTCAACGACATCCAGGGCGTCGTCTGCCCCGAGCCCGAGGGCGCCTTCTACGCCTACCCCTCGGTGAAGGGCCTGCTCGGCAAGGAGATCCGCGGCAAGCGCCCGCAGGACTCCGTGGAGCTGGCCGCGCTGATCCTGGAGGAGGCCGAGGTCGCGGTGGTCCCGGGCGAGGCCTTCGGGACGCCCGGTTATCTGCGGCTCTCCTACGCGCTCGGTGACGCGGACCTCGTCGAGGGCGTCTCGCGGCTGCAGAAGCTGCTGGCCGAGGCCCGCGACTGACCTCGTCCGACAGCGCTCCACGCGCGCGTGCGGGCCGTCTCTCTTCCGAAGAGGCGGCCCGTTTCTTCGTTCGGAGGAGGCCACGAAGGGGGAATCGCGCTACCGGCACACCTGGTGCGTACGGCAAGATCCTCCAATGGAGCGCGTACGAGACATACGAGAGCTGCCCAAGGCCCATCTGCACCTGCACTTCACCGGGTCCATGCGGCCCGCGACGCTGCTCGAACTCGCCGACAAGTACGGGGTACGGCTCCCGGACGCGCTGACCGGCGCCGAGCCGCCGAAGCTGCGCGCCACCGACGAGCGGGGTTGGTTCCGCTTCCAGCGGCTCTACGACGCCGCGCGCTCCTGCCTGCGGGAGCCCGAGGACATCCGGCGCCTGGTGCGGGAGGCCGCCGAGGAGGACGTGCGGGACGGCTCGGGGTGGCTGGAGATCCAGGTCGACCCGACCTCGTACGCGCCGCGGCTCGGCGGGCTCATCCCGGCCCTGGAGATCATCCTGGACGCGGTCGAGGCCGCCTCGCGGGAGACCGGCCTCGGGATGCGGGTGCTGGTCGCCGCGAACCGCATGAAGCACCCGCTGGACGCCCGTACGCTGGCCCGCCTCGCGGTGCGCTACGCGGACCGGGGCATCGTCGGCTTCGGGCTCTCCAACGACGAGCGGCGCGGCATGGCCAGGGATTTCGACCGCGCCTTCGCGATCGCGCGGGACGGCGGGCTCCTCGCGGCGCCGCACGGCGGCGAGCTGACCGGGCCCGCGTCGGTGCGGGACTGCCTGGACGACCTGCACGCGGTTCGGATCGGGCACGGGGTGCGGGCCGCCGAGGACCCGCGGCTCCTGAAGCGGCTCGCGGACCGCGGGGTGACGTGCGAGGTGTGCCCGGCCTCCAACGTCGCCCTCGGGGTCTACGAGAAGCCCGAGGACGTGCCGCTGCGCACGCTCTTCGACGCGGGGGTGCCGATGGCGCTCGGCGCCGACGACCCGCTGCTCTTCGGCTCGCGCCTCGCGGCCCAGTACGAGATCGCGCGCGAGCACCACGCCTTCGACGACGCCGAACTGGCCGAGCTGGCGCGGCAGTCGATCCGCGGTTCGGCCGCCCCCGTGGACGTACGGGAGAAGCTGCTGTCCGGGGTGGACGCCTGGCTCAGCGGCTGATGCCGGTGAGGAGTGTGCGGGCGAGGGCGGCCGCGAACTCCTCGACGGGCTGCGGCTCGGCGGCCACGGCGTCGTAGGCGAAGGCCCGCTGCGCGCAGGCGCCCAGGAGCAGCGAGGCGGCCGCGAAGGTGTCGGCGTCCGCGGCGATGCGCCCGGCGGCGCGCTCGGCGCGGAGGTAGGCGTCCAGGGCCTCGATGGGCATGTGGGGGCCGGTGCCCAGCTCCCGGAGCGCGTCCTCGTGGCGCCGCTTGAGCTTGGGCTCGGCGTACAGGGACGCGGCGATCGGGAAGCTCTCGGCGTAGAAGCCGGTGGCGAGCCGGGCGATCTCGGTGAGGTTCTCCTCGACGCCCCGCTCCCCCGGGTCCTCGGCGAGGCGGTGCAGCAGCGGGCCGAGCTTGGGCAGCCTCTCCTGGAGGACGCTCACGAACAGCTCCTCCTTGCCGGCGAAATGCTTGTAGAGCGCCGCTTCGGAGCAGCCGGCCGACTTGGCGATCTCCTTGGTGGTGGCACGGGCGAGGCCGATGGTGAGCATGAGTTCGTGCGCCGCGTCGAGGATGCGGGCCCGGGTGGGCTTCTGCTGCATGTGCCGTCCCAAGAGGCTTGACGTGAGGTGAGCGGATACTCACTCTAGGGGTGAGTGAATACTTACCCACCTGGAGGGCGCGTGGTGAACACTGTGAGGCTGACGGTCTTCGGGGCCACCGGGGGCATCGGCGGGGAGATAGTCCGGCAGGCTCTCGCGGCGGGTCACGAGGTCACGGCCGTGGTGCGCGACCCCGCGCGGCTGAGCGCGTCGGGAGAGGGCCTGGAGGTGTTCCGGGCCGATCTGGGGGACGCCGAGGCGCTGCGGGCCGCGGTGGCCGGCCGGGACGCGGTCCTTTCCGGGCTCGGGGCCCGCAGGCGGGCGGACGCGGGGGTCGCGGCCCGCCTCACGCGGTCCGTGGTGGACGCGATGGAGGCCGAGGGGACGCGCAGGCTCCTGGTGGTGAGCGCGGCCCCGGTCGGTCCCCCGGCCGAGCGCCAGCCGTTGCTCGACCGGGCCCTGGGCGCGGTGGTCAGCGCGGTCCTGAAGGAGGTCTACGACGATCTGCGGGCCATGGAGGCCGACTTGGCGCGCAGCACCACGGACTGGACGTCCGTACGCCCACCGAAGCTGCGGGACAAGCCGGTGACGGGCGTCTACCGCAGGGTCGTGGGCGGCACTCCGCGCAGCGGGCGGTCCATCGGGCGCGCCGATGTGGCGCACGCGATGCTGGCGATGGTCGGTGATCCCTCGACGGTGAGGCAGGGGGTGGGGGTGGCGTACTAGCCACCCCCGTGGCGGATTGGCGCCCGGCTCGGCGGGCCTGGGGCCTGGCCTGATGGGCCACCTCGGGCCCGATCGTCGGCTACAGGCTGACGCCCACCATCACCGGCTCGTTGACCAGCGTGACCCCGAAGGCGTCCCGCACGCCGGCGACGACCTCGCGGGCGAGGGCCAGGAGGTCCTCGGTGCTGGCTGAGCCGCGGTTGGTGAGGGCGAGGGTGTGCTTGGTGGAGATGCGGGCCGGGCCCTCTCCGTAGCCCTTCGTGAAGCCCGCCTTGTCGATGAGCCAGGCGGCGGACGTCTTCACGCGGCCGTCCCCGGCCGGGAAGGCGGGCGGGGCGATGTCCGGGCCGAGACGGTCCGCCACGCGCGCGTGGAAGGCCGCGAACTCCGCCTCGCCGAGGATCGGGTTGGTGAAGAAGGAGCCGGCCGACCAGCTGTCGTGGTCCTCGGGGTCGAGCACCATCCCCTTACCGGCGCGCAGCTTCAGGACGGTCTCCCGGGCGACGGCGGCCGGTACCCGGTCACCCGCCTCGACGCCGAGGGTGCGCGCCGTCTCCGGGTACTTGATGGGGGCGCTCATCCCCTGGGCGTCCTCGAGCTCGAAGCGGACCCGCAGGACCACGAAGCGCTCCGGTTCGGCCTTGAAGCGGCTGTGGCGGTAGGAGAACGCGCAGTCGGCGTTCGCGATCACCACCGTCTCGCGCGTCTTCCGGTCGTACGCGATCACTTCGGTGATCGTCGACGAGACCTCCTGGCCGTACGCCCCCACGTTCTGGATCGGCGTCGCACCCGCGGAGCCGGGGATCCCGGCGAGGCACTCGATGCCCGCGAGGCCCGCCTCGACGGTGCCGGCGACCGCGTCCGTCCAGACCTCGCCGGCCGCCAGCTCCAGCTTCGTGCCGTCGAGCGCGAAGCCCTGGGTGGCGATGCGCAGGGCGGTGCCGTCGAACCCCTTGTCGCCGATGACCAGGTTCGAACCGCCGCCGATGAGCAGCAGCGGGGTCCCGGAGTCGTCAGCCTCCCGGACGGCGGCGATCACCTCGGCGTCGGTCGTCGCGGTGATCAGGCGGGTCGCGGGGCCACCGAGACGGAAGGTGGTCAGCGGGGCGAGGGGGGCGTCGTGGAGTTCCTGCACGTGCTCAAGAGTACGAGAACGGCCCCGCCGGTCCTGGCGGGGCCGTTCTCGTGGGGCGCGGAGCCCGGTCCGGTGGCCGTCAGGCCAGTCGTACGACCGCTCGCGACATGCCGAGGACCTTCTGGCCCTCGCTCTTGGCGAGGAGGTCGACGCGGACGCGGTTGTCGTCCAGCTTGGCGGCGACCTTGGCGCTGACCTCGATGGTGGCGCCCTTGTCGTCGTTGGGGACGACGACGGGCCTGGTGAAGCGCACGCCGTACTCGACGACGGCCGCCGGGTCGGCCACCCAGTCGGTCACCACTCGGATCGCCTCGGCCATGGTGAACATGCCGTGCGCGATGACGTCGGGGAGGCCGACCTCCACCGCGAACTTCTCGTTCCAGTGGATGGGGTTGAAGTCCCCCGAGGCGCCCGCGTACTGGACGAGCGTGGCGCGGGTCACCGGGAACGTCTGCGCCGGCAGTTCGGTGCCGACCTCGACGTCGTCGTAGAAAATCTTCGCCGTCATCGTCTCAGGCCCCCTCTGTCGCGGTCTCCGCCGCGCGCGCGACGAGCTTGGTCCAGGCGGTCACGACGTGCTCGCCGGCCTCGTCGTGGACCTCGCCGCGGACGTCCAGGACGTCGTTGCCCGCGAGCGACTTGATGTCGTCGATGGTCGAGGTGACCGTGAGGCGGTCACCCGCGCGCACCGGACGCGTGTAGGCGAACTTCTGGTCGCCGTGCACGACGCGGCTGTAGTCCAGCCCCAGCTGCGGGTCCTGGATCACCTGGCCCGCGGCCTTGAAAGTGATCGCGAACACAAAAGTCGGCGGGGCGATCACATCGGGGTGACCGAGGGCCTTGGCGGCTTCCGCGTCGGTGTACGCGGGATTGGTGTCCCCCACCGCCTCGGCGAACTCGCGGATCTTCTCCCGGCCGACCTCATAAGGATCAGTGGGCGGATAGGACCGCCCCACGAAGGACTGGTCGAGCGCCATGGACTCGGTACCTCCTGTGGTTGGTTTTCGTAAAAACGACACGAGGCCGCCCCCAGCAATCGGGGACGGCCTCGTGTACGAGCCTGAGTATCAGCGCGTTTCGCGGTGCGCAGTGTGCGCGTTGCAGCGCGGACAGTGCTTCTTCATCTCAAGACGGTCCGGGTCGTTACGCCGGTTCTTCTTGGTGATGTAGTTCCGCTCCTTGCACTCCACGCAGGCCAGCGTGATCTTCGGGCGGACGTCGGTGGCAGCCACGTGAGTGCTCCTTGGACGGACGATGGACGGATGAACGCATAAAAGAGTAGCCGATCGAAGGACCGACCCCACAATCGGCTACCAGGAGTAGCGGTGACCGGACTTGAACCGGTGACACAGCGATTATGAGCCGCTTGCTCTACCGACTGAGCTACACCGCTGCGATGCCGGATCCCCCCGCCCGAAGGCGAGGATCACTCGACATCAGAGCCCCAATGCGGAATCGAACCGCAGACCTTCTCCTTACCATGGAGACGCTCTACCGACTGAGCTATTGGGGCGAGCGATGAAGACATTACACGGTTGGTCGCCGATCGCCCAAATCCGTTTCGCCGGGGCCGTCCGGGGGGACTGGACGACCGCCTCAGGCGTCCGCGGAGGCCCCGTCCGAACCGTCGGCAACCCGTGGCACCACGCCGGTACGACTTACCCGTGGCACCACACCGGTACGACTATTGCGCTCCTCCTCGAAGGGCGCCTGTCGCCGTCCTAGGCTCGGCACACGCTGCGTGATCTTGACGCCCCTCCTCGACGACAGCAGCCGCCCCCGAACCCCAGGAACGCGATGCCCGACAGCCAGCCGCAGCAGCCCCACTCCTCCGGCTCCTCCGGTCCCGATCCGGCGGACGGGTCCGGGTCGCTGCTGCTCTGCGGAGCCCGGCTCACCGACGGCAGGACGGTGGACGTCCGGCTCGGCGGCGGGCGCATCGAGGCGGTCGGCACGGCCGGCAGCCTGGCCGCGCACGGGTCGCGGGTGGACCTCGGCGGCTATCTGCTGCTGCCGGCGGCCGCGGAGCCGCACACGCACGGCGACACGGCCCTGACGGCGGACGTGGCGGGCCCCGTCTCGTACGAGGTGCCCGACGTGCAGCGCAGGGCCACCGAGGCCGCCCTGCTCCAGCTCGGGCACGGCGCCACCGCGCTGCGGGCGCATGTGCGGATCGGCGACGTCCAGGGGCTCGGCCCGATGGAGGCGGTGCTCCAGGCGCGGCGTTCGCTGCGCGGCCTGGTCGACCTGGCGGCGGTCGCGGTGCCGCGGCTGCTGACCGGCGTCGCGGGCGCCGACGGGCTCGCGATGCTGCGGGACGCGGTGAAAATGGGCGCCTCCGTAGTGGGCGGATGCCCTGATCTCGACCCCGACCCGACGGGGTACACGGAGGCGGTCCTGGAACTCGCCGCCGAGCACGGCTGCCCCGTCGACCTGCATACGGACGGTGACGATCCGGCGCGGCTCGGGCGGCTCGCGGCGATGGCCGCCGGGCTGCGGGCCGGGGTGACGGTGGGCCCGTGCGGCGGCCTCGGACGCCTGCCGGCGGAGGTGGCCTCGCGCGCCGCCGAGCAGGTGGCGGCGTCCGGGGTGACGGTGGTCTGCCTTCCGCAGGGCGGGTGCGGGAGCGCGGAGCGGCGCGGAGTGGCGCCGGTGCGGCTGCTGCGGTCGGCCGGGGTGCGGGTGGCGGCGGGCAGCGGGACCATGCGGGACGTCTCGAACCCTGTGGGGCGCGGGGATCCGCTGGAGGCCGCGTATCTGCTGGCCTCGCGGGGCGGGCTGCGGCCCGAGGACGCCTACGGCACGGTGAGCGGGGCGGCGCGGGCGGCCATGGGGCTGCCCGAGGTGCGGGTGGAGGCCGGTTTCCCGGCCGAGCTGCTCGCGGTGCGCGGCGACCGGCTCGCGGGGGCGCTGTCGCTCGCGTACAGCCGGATCGTGGTGCACCGGGGGCGCGTGGTGGCGCGGACCAGCGCGGTGCGTGAGTACTGCGACTCGGCGGCCGCGGTGGCCCTGGACCTGCCCCGGCAGGGCCGGGCCAAGGGGAGCGACCCTGGGTGGCCGAGGGGCGGCGAGACGCCTTCGTAGCGTGAGTTGAGCGGTCGTCATGGGGCGTGCCGGGGTGACGCCGTGGCCGAGTGGGGCGCGTGGGCGGTTGGGCGACCGGGCGGCTGTCAACGCGCGCGTAAGCGTGATCCCCGGGAGCCGCGTGCTCCGCGTGCGGCGGACGGGTCCGCACTGTCGTACGGTCGAAGACATGCGCATTGTCATCGCTGGAGGTCATGGTCAGATCGCGTTGCGGCTGGAGCGTTTGCTCGCCGCGCGCGGTGACGAGGTCGCAGGGCTGATCCGCAACGCCGGACAGGAAGCCGATCTGCGAGAGGCCGGCGCCGAACCGGTGCTGTGCGACCTGGAGTCGGCGTCGGTCGACGAGGTCGCCGAGCACTTGCGCGGCGCCGACGCCGCCGTGTTCGCGGCGGGCGCGGGACCGGGCAGCGACGCCGCCCGCAAGAACACCGTCGACCGGGGGGCCGCCGTGCTCTTCGCGGACGCGGCGGAGCGGGCCGGGGTGCGGCGGTACGTCGTGGTGTCGTCGATGGGCGCGGACCCCGCGCACGAGGGGGACGAGGTCTTCGACGCGTACCTGCGCGCCAAGGGCGAGGCGGACGCGGAGGTACGCGCGCGTGCCGCCCTGGACTGGACGATCCTGCGCCCCGGGATGCTGACGGACGACGCCGGCACCGGGCTCGTACGTCTGGAGGCGTCGACGGGGCGCGGGCCGGTGCCGCGTGACGACGTCGCCGCGGTGCTCGCGGAACTCGTGGAGACCCCGGCGACGGCCGGGCTGACGCTGGAGCTGATCAGCGGTTCCGTACCGGTGTCGGTGGCGGTCAAGTCGGTCGCCGGGAACTGAGCTTCCCCGGCGGCTTCAGCGCGACGGGGGCCCGCGCGGGGCGGCCCGTTCAGAAGAGCGGGAGCTGCCCCGGCAGGTCCGGGACCGTGTAGCCGTCCAGGGCGGGCTGTGCGGCGCCCAGCGGGGCCTGTCGGCGGGATCCCGGGCAGGAGACGAGCTCGCCGCTGGTGCGCGCGCCGGGCGGGTCGTGGCGGGCGAACCGTCCGCCGACGACGGCGATCTCACGGCGGCACTCCGGGCAGTTTCTGCGGCGGGACGACATGCCCCCATTTTGTGCCCCGCCCCGCGCGCGGAGTGCACGAAAAGTCCTCGCGGAGGCAAGTCCCCGCGGAGGAAAGTCCTCGCGCACGAAAAGACCCTCCCCGTCCTGCGTTTCCGCAAGTCGGGGAGGGTCTCCTTCGTGTGGCGGCGCCAGGATTCGAACCTGGGAAGGCTGAGCCGGCAGATTTACAGTCTGCTCCCTTTGGCCGCTCGGGCACACCGCCTGGGTCGCTGCCTCGCCCCGCTTTCGCGGCGCTCCGTGGCAACGACGTAAACGATACCTGATGCACAGGGGTGCTTCGCCACCCGATTGAGCGCCACCCGGCGTGGCGGCGGTGACTAGGCTTTGCGGATGCGGCCAGCGTCAGGCGGCCGTGTATCCGCTGAGTACGCACACCCCGATACAAGGAGCCACAGGACATGGCCGACTCCAGTTTCGACATCGTCTCGAAGGTCGAGCGGCAAGAGGTCGACAACGCCCTCAACCAGGCCGCCAAGGAGATCTCGCAGCGCTACGACTTCAAGGGCACCGGTGCCTCGATCTCGTGGTCCGGCGAGAAGATCCTGATGGAGGCGAGCGGCGAGGAGCGGGTCAAGGCGATCCTCGATGTCTTCCAGTCCAAGCTGGTCAAGCGCGGCATCTCGCTGAAGTCGCTGGACGCGGGCGAGCCGCAGCTGTCCGGCAAGGAGTACAAGATCTTCGCCTCGATCGAGGAGGGCATCTCCCAGGAGAACGCGAAGAAGGTCGCCAAGATCATCCGCGATGAGGGCCCGAAGGGCGTCAAGGCGCAGGTCCAGGGCGACGAGCTGCGGGTCAGCTCGAAGAGCCGCGACGACCTCCAGGCCGTGCAGGCGCTTCTCAAGGGCCAGGACTTCGACTTCGCGCTGCAGTTCGTGAACTACCGGTAGCCAACCGGCCTGACCTGCACGACCGGTAGCCAACCGGTCTGACCTGCGCGGACGTTGCCAGGCAGAGTCCACAGGACGCGATGGGGGCGCACCGCCGAGGACAGCTCGGCGATGCGCCCCCGTCGCGTCTGTTGGCGCCCGGCCAGTGCCCTGACCTGGCTTCCTCGCGCCCCGAGTGGGAGCGGCGGCCGCTCAGCGCCGCGAGTGGCCGAAGAGGATGCGGTAGGCGACGAGCAGGACGAGGGAGCCGCCGATGGCCGCCGCCCAGGTGGCGCCGTCGTAGAAGTGGTTGTCGATCGGCCGGTCGAGGTAGCGGGCGGATATCCAGCCGCCGGTGAAGGCGCCCGCGATGCCGATGACGGTCGTGCCGATGAAGCCGCCCGGGTCGCGGCCGGGCAGCAGCACTTTGGCGGCGGCCCCGGCGAGCAGCCCCAGAACGATCCAGCTGATGACGCCCATGTGATGACCCGGCCTTCCCGCGCGGTGAGCTTTTGTGCGCTGTTGTCCGGGAAGACGTCTCTACGGAGTGACACGGTTGCGGTGATCCGTAAGGTGCGGCGCATGACACAGCAGCCAGAGCTGCGGCGGACCCTTGGTGTGTTCGACGCGGTGATGATCGGCCTCGGGTCGATGGTGGGGGCGGGGATCTTCGCGGCGCTCGGGCCGGCGGCGGGCGCCGGCGGCTCGGGGGTGCTGATCGGGCTCGCGGTGGCCGCCGTGGTCGCGTACTGCAACGCGACGGCGTCCGCGCGCCTCGCCGCCCGCTACCCCGCGTCCGGCGGCACCTACGTCTATGGGCGGGAGCGGCTCGGGGAGTTCTGGGGGTACTTGGCGGGCTGGGCGTTCGTCGTCGGCAAGACGGCGTCCTGTGCGGCGATGGCGCTGACCGTCGGGACATACGTGTGGCCGGGACAGGCGCACGCGGTGGCGGTCGCGGCCGTGGTGCTGCTCACCGCCGTGAACTACCTGGGCGTCCAGAAGTCGGCCTGGCTGACACGCGGGATCGTGGCGGTGGTGCTCGCCGTCCTGGTGGCGGTCGTCGTCGCCTGTCTCGGCTCGGGCGGATCCGGGGCCGGACGGCTCGACGTGGGGCTCTCGGACGGGCTCGGTGGCGTGCTCCGGGCCGCCGGCCTGCTGTTCTTCGCCTTCGCGGGCTACGCGCGGATCGCGACGCTCGGCGAGGAGGTGCGCGACCCGGCGCGCACCATTCCGCGGGCGATCCCGCTGGCGTTGGGCATCGCCCTGTGCGTGTACGCGGCCGTGGCGGTCGCCGCGCTCTCCGTCCTCGGGGTCGCGGGGCTCGCCGACGCGACCGCGCCGCTGGCCGACGCCGTACGGGCGGCGGGTGTGCCGGGGCTGGTTCCCGCCGTGCGGGTGGGGGCCGCCGTGGCGGCGCTCGGCTCGCTGCTCGCGCTGATCCTGGGCGTCTCGCGGACGACGCTGGCCATGGCGCGCGACAGGCATCTGCCGGGGGCGCTCGCAGCCGTGCATCCCCGCTTCCGGGTGCCGCACCGCGCCGAGTTGGCCGTCGGGGCGGTGGTCGCGGTGGCCGCGGCGACGGTGGACGTGCGCGGGGCGATCGGCTTCTCCTCCTTCGGAGTGCTCGTGTACTACGCGATCGCCAACGCCTCGGCGTGGACGCTCGCTTCGGCGCCCGCCACGCGTGCCGTGCCCGCGGTAGGCGGCCTCGGCTGCGTGGTGCTGGCGTGCGCGCTGCCGGTGCCCTCCGTGGCGGCCGGTGGGGCGGTGCTGGCGGTAGGGGTCGTGGCCTACGGAGTACGAAGGTGGCGCTGACGCGGCGGGCAGCGTGCGCGGGCATGGGTGCGGGACGCTTCGGATAGGGGGGACGCTTCGGGGAGAGGGCACGCTTCGGGCAGGCGGGACCCTTCAGATAGGGGGCACGCTTCGGGCAGGCCGCATCACGCTTCCGGGCAGGCGGTGCCTGGAGCGGAGGCCCCCACATCCCTACCGCGGTACGCGCCTAGGCCTCACGCCTGTATGCGGGCCACGCCCCCCCGCGGCGTCCCGCCACTCCGGCAGTTCGACACCGTCGTTGGCGTCCTCGTACCAGCCGGTGCCGTCGAGCCAGGCGGTGAGCCAGGACGCGAGGCTCGGGGAGTCGATGAACCAGGCGTGCTCGGGGTCGCCGCCGTTGGGCTCGAAGAGCAGCACCTGGCCCTCGTCCGTACGGCAGTCCACGCACGCGTACATCGCGCAGCCCCAGTGGGATATCGGCAGCACGCCCTCGGGCCAGTCCCAGTCGTCGCGGTGGCGCATCCCGAGGTACTTGTCGACGACGGGCGGCTCTGCCCCGGACGACTTCTCTTCGAGCAGGGGCAACAGGCCGTACTCCGGGCCGAATCCGCCGTCGCCTATGCGGGTGTACAGCGAGGCGAGCAGCGGCGGCAGGCGAAAGCCCAGGGCGGTTTCCGCCCGTGCCAGCGTGTCCGCGTCCACGGGCGCGGGCAGGGTGTCCCAGCCCCAGGGGCGGGTGGCGCGCGCCGCGGCGGCGACGCGGGCCAGCAACTGCTCGGTGTCCGTCATGAGTTCATGGTGGACCACGGCACTGACAACGCGGCCCGTCAGCGTCAGTAGCGCCCGGCGAACGGCTGGTCGGTGCGGACGATCTCGCGGCCGAGCGGCAGGAGCGAGACCGGGATCAGCTTGAAGTTGGCGACGCCCAGGGGGATGCCGATGATCGTGACGCACAGGAGGAAGCCGGTCACGAGGTGGCCGATCGCGAGCCACCAGCCGGCGAGGACCAGCCACAGGACGTTGCCCAGGCACGAGGGCGCTCCCGCGTCACGGCGCTCGACCGTGGTGTAGCCGAAGGGCCACAGGGCATAGCGGCCGATGCGGAAGCTGGCCAGGCCGAACGGGATGCCGATGATCGTGACGCAGAGCAGCACGCCCGCCAGCAGGTATCCCAGGAACATCCAGAATCCGCAGAGGAGGAGCCATATGACGTTGAGGATTGGCTTCACTGGTGGCGACCTGCCATCTGCTCGAGTCGGGCGATGCGCTCCGCCATCGGCGGATGCGTGGAGAACATCTTGGACATGCCCTGCCCCGGGCGGAAGGGATTGGCGATCATCATGTGACTCGCCGTCTCCAGGCGGGGTTCGGGCGGTAGCGGCAACTGCTTGGTGCCCACTTCCAGTTTGCGCAGGGCGCTCGCGAGGGCGAGCGGGTCGCCGGTCAGCTGGGCGCCGGAGGCGTCGGCCTCGTACTCCCTGGAACGGCTGATGGCCAGCTGGATGACGGAGGCCGCCAGCGGGCCGAGCAGGGCGATCAGGAGTACGCCGAAGAGGCCGGGGCCCTCGTTGTCGTTCGACCGGCCGACGGGGATGAGCCAGGCGAAGTGGGCCAGGAACATGATCACGGAGGCCAGGGCGCCCGCGACGGAGGAGATCAGGATGTCGCGGTTGTAGACGTGGCTCAGCTCGTGGCCGATGACGCCGCGCAGTTCACGCTCGTCCAGGAGGCGCAGGATGCCGTCGGTGCAGCACACCGCCGCGTTGCGCGGGTTGCGGCCCGTCGCGAAGGCGTTCGGGGCCTCTGTGGGCGAGATGTACAGGCGGGGCATGGGCTGGCGGGCCTGGGTGGAGAGCTCGCGGACCATGCGGTACAGCGCGGGGGCCTCGAATTCGCTCACCGGGCGGGCCCGCATGGCGCGCAGGGCCAGCTTGTCGCTGTTCCAGTACGCGTACGCGTTGGTGCCGAGCGCTACCAGGAGCCCGACGCCCAGCCCCGTACGCCCGAAGAAACTGCCGACGACAAGGATGAGCGCGGACAGTCCCCCGAGGAGTACGGCGGTCTTCAACCCGTTGTGCCGGCGGTGCACGGTACGCCCTCCTGGTGGTGCGTGGGGGAACCCTCTGTCGACTGGTGCTTCCACTGTTCAGTGGACCCTCCCGTACTGGTCAACGCCAGGCGGGGAGCACTAGTTCCCTTGTGCGCTCAGGAGCGGGTGTAGGCCGCGCGGGTGACGGCCCGGGGGCACCCGGGGGCGGTGTCAGAAGAGGCCGGTGTCGGAGAACCTCAGGACGAGCTGGGGCGCTCCGGAGAGCGCGATGCCGAGGACGGCGGTCAGCGCGATGGCCGCCTTGAGCGGCGCCGGTACGCGGTGCTCGGCCGGCTCGCCCTCGGGGGCGCGGAACAGGAGCGCGGTCCACTGGAGGTAGTAGTAGAGCGCGATCACGACGTTCGCGGCCATCACCACGGCGAGCCAGCCGAGCCCCGCGTCGACCGCGGCCGAGAAGACCGTGACCTTGGCGAAGAGGCCGATGATGCCGGGCGGCAGACCCGCGAGGCAGAGCAGGAAGAAGGCCAGTACGAGGGCGGCCAGGGGGTTGCGCGCGTACAGGCCGCGGTAGTCGCTGACGCGGTTCAGGCGCTGGCCGCGGCCGACGAGCGCGGCCACGGCGAAGGCCCCCAGGTTCACGGCGGCGTACATCAGGGCGTACGCGACGGTGGAGCCGACGGCCTTCTCGGCGCCCGCCTCGTTGTCGGCGTATCCGGCGGCGGCGATCGGCACCAGGAGGTAGCCGGCCTGGCCCACCGAGGACCAGGCGAGGAGGCGGACCGCACTGTACGCGCGCGTGGACTGCTGCCGCAGGGCGGCGACGTTGCCCGCCGTCATGGTGAGCGCCGCGAGGACGGCGAGCACCGGCCCCCACACGTCCGCGTACGAGGGGAAGGCGACGACCGTCACGAGGATGAGCCCCGTGAAGCCGACGGCCTTCCCGACGACCGACAGGTACGCGGCGACGGGCAGGGGCGCGCCTACGTAGGTGTCCGG
Organism: Streptomyces sp. NPDC034037; assembly: GCF_055575715.1. Taxonomy (NCBI): domain Bacteria; kingdom Bacillati; phylum Actinomycetota; class Actinomycetes; order Kitasatosporales; family Streptomycetaceae; genus Streptomyces; species Streptomyces sp. NPDC034037. Next base: position 228,993 of record NZ_JBVISC010000008.1, read on the forward strand.
TACCCAGAAGTGGAAGGGGACGGCCGCCACCTTGAAGGCGAAGCCGACGAGGGTCAGGGCGACGCCGGTCTGGGCGAGCGTGTGCAGCTGCCCGCCGGTGACCTCGGGGTCCTGGAGCTTCGTCGCGATCTCGGTGAGGTGCAGGGTGCCCGTCGCCGCGTACACGAAGCTGACGCCCAGGAGGGTCACGGCGGTCGCGGTGACCGAGGAGAGGAAGAACTTCAGAGCGGCTTCGGAGGAGCGCTTGTCGCCGTACTTGAGGCCCACCAGGGCGAAGGCGGGCAGGGAGGCCACCTCCAGGGCGACGACGAGCGTCGCGAGGTCGCGTGAGGCGGGCAGCAGGGCGGCGCCCGCGGCCGAGGACAGCAGCAGGAACCAGTACTCCCCCGCCGGGAGTTCGCCCTCGCCGTGCTGGGCGTCCTTCAGGGCGCTCATCGAGAGCAGAGCGGCCAACAGGGCGCCGCCGAGGACGAGGAGCTGGATGACCAGGGTGAAGCGGTCCGCGGTGTAGCTGCACGCGTGCGTGCCGCCGCCGGTCAGGCAGAAGGTCGAGCGGTCGTCGTCCAGGAGCGGCAGCAGGGCTAGGGCCGCCGCGGCAAGGCCCGCCACGGAGATCCAGCCGAGGAGCGCCTTCTTGCCGTCACCCACGAAGAGGTCGGCCACGAGCACGACGAGGCCGACGACCGCCGCGATGGTCGGCGGCGCGATCGCGAGCCAGTCGACGGACTGGACGAGGCTTGCGGCGCTTTCGGCGGCCACGGTCACGACTTGCCTCCAGTGAGGAGCTTCTGCACGGCCGGGTCGGTCAGGCCGAGGAGAGCCGCGGGCCAGAGTCCGGCGAGGACGGTGAGGGCGACGAGCGGCGTCCAGGCGGCGAACTCGTGGCCGTGGACGTCGGCGATCGCCGTGGGCGCGGGCTCGGCGGTGGTGCGCGGCATCGGGCCCATGCAGACACGGCGTACGACGATGAGCATGTACGCGGCGGTGAGCAGGGTGCCGAGGGCGGCGATCGCCATGAAGGTGAGGAAGGCGGGGCGGCTCAGGTCGTCGGCGGGCTCGAACGCGCCGAAGAGCGCGAGCATCTCGCCCCAGAACCCGGCCAGGCCCGGCAGTCCGAGGGAGGCGACGGCGCCGAAGGCGAGCAGGCCGCCGAGCCGGGGGGCCTTGCCGTAGAGCGCCGCGCCGGACTCCTGGGCGAGGGAGTCGAGGTCGGTGGTGCCGGTGCGGTCCTTGAGGGCGCCGACGAGGAAGAAGAGCAAGCCGGTGATGAGGCCGTGCGCGACGTTGGCGAACAGGGCGCCGTTCACACCGGTCGGACTCATCGTCGCGATGCCGAGCAGGACGAAGCCCATGTGGCCGACGGACGAGTACGCGATGAGGCGCTTGAGGTCGCCCTTCGCGCCGCGCTTGGCGAGGGCGAGGCAGGCCAGCGATCCGTAGATGATCCCGACGACCGCGAAGGCGGCGAGGTACGGCGCGAACTCCCGCATTCCGTCGGGGGCGATGGGCAGCAGAATGCGGACGAACCCGTACGTACCCATCTTCAGCAGTACGCCGGCCAGCAGCACGGAGCCGATGGTCGGCGCGGCGGTGTGGGCGTCCGGCAGCCAGCTGTGCAGCGGCCACATCGGTGTCTTGACCGCGAGCCCGATTCCGATCGCCAAAACGGCGGTGACCTGCACCGATGTGGTCAGTCCGAGGCGATTGTCAGTGGCGAGTGCCACCATGTCGAAGGTGCCGGACTTGAGCCCGATCAGGAGCAGGCCCAGCAGCATCACGACGGAACCGAGCAGCGTGTAGAGGATGAACTTCCAAGCGGCCCGGGTCCGTTGCTCACCGCCCCAGCGGGCGATGAGGAAGTACATCGGGATGAGCACCATCTCGAACGCCAGGAAGAACAGCAGCAGATCGAGCACGGCGAAGGTCGCGAGGGTGCCGGACTCGAGGACGAGGATCAGTGCGACGAATGCCTTCGGGGACGGGCCCGCGGGCATTTTGAAGTAGCTGTGGAGCGCGCAGAGGAAGGTCAGCAGCGCGGTCAGGACCAGAAGGGGGAGCGAGATGCCGTCGATGCCGAGATGGATGCGCACGTCGAGTGCGGGGATCCAGCTGATGTCGGTCGTGGCCTGCATCTTCGACGGCTGGTCGTGGTCGAAGCCGAGCGCGAGGGTGAGCGCCGCGATCAGGACGACGCCGGTCACCAGTACACCGTGGCGGAGCACGGCCTGGTCGGGCGACTTTCCCTTCAGCCCGGGCGGCGCCGGCAGCAGGGCGGCCGCGGCGCCGATGAGCGGGCCGACGACGATCAACGCCAGAAGAAACTGCATCACGGACTCACTCATACCGATCACGGCTGCTCACGCTCCGGCGGTGGCGACAAGGACGGCGGCGACGGCCAGGACGACCGTGCCTGCGAGCAGCGCGCTCAGATAGGTCTGGACGTTGCCGGTCTGCGCGCGCCGGACGGCCGCGCCGAGCCAGCGGGGCACGGTGCCCGCGCCGCGCACGTACGTCTCGACGACCTCGCGGTCGAGGAAGCGGACGAGGCGTGCGGCGGCCTGGACCGGGCGGACGAACAGGGCGGCGTAGGCGGCGTCGAGGCGGAAACCGGCGGCGGCGTGGCGGTGCAGGGGGCCGAGCAGCAGCCGGCCGGGGTCCGCCGGGTCGTCGGCCGAGGCGACGTCTCCGTACGCGGGGGCGTGGGAGGCGATGGCCTCCGCCTCGACCTGCCCGCCGTCACCTTCCGGGCTCGCCGCGACGGCGCCCAGCGGGACGCGCGCGGCGCGCGCGGTGGTGTGCCGCCACGCGCCGTACATGACGAGGGCGCCGGCGAGCGCAAGCCCCGTGCCGAGGACGGAGGTCGTGAGCGTCGGGGAGAGCGAGTGGCCGTCGAACCAGTCCGGCAGGACGCCGACGGCGGTACCGAAGGCGAGGGAGGGCACCGCGAGCACCCACAGCACGGCCGTCATGGCGAGCGGCTGCTTCCCGTGGTCGGGGACCTCGGTTCCCCTGCCGTGGAAGGCGAGCAGCCACAGGCGCGTCGCGTACGCGGCGGTGAGGAGGGCGGTGAGCAGACCGGCGACGAGGACGATCCAGCCGGCGGCGGCCGGCACGGAGCCGGCCTGGCCGGTGGCCGTGTGCTCGGCGGCGCCGAGGACGGCCTCCTTGGAGAAGAAGCCGCTGAACGGCGGGATCGCGGCGAGCGCGAGGAGCGCCACCGTCATCGTCCAGTAGGCGTCCGGGACGCGGTCGCGCAGGCCCGTCATGCGGGACATGGCGGCCAGCGAGTTGGTACCGGCGGCGTGGATGAGCACGCCCGCGGTGAGGAACAGCAGCGCCTTGAAGGCGCCGTGGGCCAGGAGGTGGAAGACGGCGGCGCCGCGGTCGCCGACGGCGAGGGCGCCGGTCATGTAGCCGAGCTGGCCGATCGTCGAGTACGCGAGGACGCGCTTGATGTCGTCCTGGGCGAGCGCGGCGAGGGCCGAACCGGCCATGGTGACGGCGGCCATGACGGCGAGGACGACCAGGGCCGCCCCGGAGGCGGCGAAGACGGGGAGGAGCCGGGCCACGAAGTAGACACCGGCGGCGACCATCGTCGCGGCGTGGATCAGCGCGGAGACGGGCGTGGGGCCCGCCATCGCGTCGGGCAGCCAGGTGTGCAGCGGGAACTGCGCGGACTTGCCCGCGACGCCCGCGAGGAGCAGCAGGGCGATCAGGGTGGGGTGGTCCAGGCCGCCGTCCGCAACGCGCGCGGTGATCGTCGTGACGCGGAACGAGCCCGTGTCCGCGGCGAGGGCGAACAGGCCGATCAGGAAGGGGACGTCGCCGAGCTTGGTGACCAGGAAGGCCTTGAGGGAGGCCGCGCGTGCCTCGGGCGTCTCCCAGTAGTGGCCCACGAGGAAGTACGAGCAGATGCCCATGACCTCCCAGCCGACCAGGAGCACCATCAGGTCGCCGGAGTAGACGACGAGCAGCATCGCGGAGGTGAAGAGGGAGACGAGAGCGGCGTAGGAGGGGTAGCGCGGGTCCTCGCGGAGGTAGCCCGTCGAGTAGATCTGCACGCAGGAGGCGACGACGCCGACCAGGACGGCGACGAGGGCGGCGAAGCCGTCGATGTGCAGGGCGAGTTCGACGGGGACCGAACCGGTCGGGGTCAGCTCGGTCGCGGCGTCGACCGAGCGGCCGCCGCCCTGCCGGACGGCCACGAGCACGGCGAGCAGCAGCGCCGTCAGGGTGGGCAGGACCGCGAGGGGGCGTACGAGGCCTGGAGCCCGGCGGCCGAGGAACAAGCCGGCGGCCGCGCCCAGGAACGGCAGAAGGGGGACGAGGACGGCGAGGGTGGTCGTGGTCACGCGGTGGCCTCGGCCTTCTGCGACTGCGGTGACTGCTGTGACTGCGGTGACTGCGGTGACTGCTGAGGTTCCCGCGACTCGTCCGGCTCCTGCGACTTCTGGGACTCGTCGGGCGCGGAGGGCTCGGCGGTGTCGCGGAGGGCGTCGACGGCGGAGGTGCCGCGGTTGCGGTAGACGGCAAGCACGATGGCTAGGCCGATGCCGATCTCGGCGGCGGCGATGGCGATGGTGAACAGGGTCAGCGCCTGGCCGGCGTGGAGGGAGTCACGGAGCCAGACGTCGAAGGCGACGAGGTTGAGGTTGACGGCGTTGAGCATCAGCTCGACGGACATCAGGACCAGGATCGCGTTGCGCCGGGCGAGTACGCCGTAGAGGCCGACGCAGAAGAGGAGGACGGCGAGGACGGCCGGATAGGCGAGGTGGAGGTGCATCAGCGGTTCTCCTCGCGGTCCGTGGCCCGGGCATCCGCCGCGGCGTTCCTGCGGGACAGGGCGATGGCGCCGACCAGGGCGGCGAGCAGCAGGACGGAGAGCGCCTCGAAGGGGAGCACCCAGTGCCGGAAGAGGATCGAGCCGCTCACGCGGGTGGAGCCCTGGGCGGCGCCGTCCAGGTCGATCACCGTGGTGCGGAAGGCGTCCACGACGACCCAGACCAGGGCGGACGCGGCGACGAGGGCCACCGCGAGCGCGACCGGGCGGTTGCCCGAGTCGGCGTCCGGGGAGCGGCCGATGGGTGCCCTCGTGAGCATCAGACCGAAGAGGAGGAGGACCACGACGGAGCCGACGTAGATGAGGACCTGCACCCAGGCGATGAACTCCGCGGTCAGCAGGAGGTACTCGACGGCGAGGCCGCCCAGGGCCACGACCAGCCACAGGGCGGCGTGCACGAGCTGCCTGGTCGTGACGGTGATGACCGCCGCGCCCAGCGTGAGGAGGCCGACGAGGAGGAAGGCGATCTCGACGCCGGTCGGGGAGAGGAAGCCGTGGGTTTCGGCGGCGATGTTCACGACTCCCCGCCCTTCGTCTCGGGGCCGGCCGGCGGCTCGGGCGTGGCGGCCGTGGCGGCCGTCGGCTCGGAGGAGGTGCTGCCCGACGTCTGGGAGGCAGCGGCTTCGGCGGCTGCCAGCTTTTCGGCGGTCTTGCGGGCGGCGGCGAGTTCCTTCGGGTCCTCGGCGCCGGGGTCCAGGGCGGGCGGGGCCGGCACCGTCCACATCCACTCGCGGAGCTTGTCGCGCTCGTGGGTGAGTTCGTGGATGTCGGTCTCGGCGTACTCGAACTCCGGTGACCAGAACAGGGCGTCGAAAGGGCAGACCTCGATGCAGATGCCGCAGTACATGCAGAGGGAGAAGTCGATGGCGAAGCGGTCGAGGACGTTGCGGCTGCGCTCACGGCCGCCGGGGGCGGCGGGCGGGACGGTCTCCTTGTGGGAGTCGATGTAGATGCACCAGTCGGGGCACTCGCGGGCGCAGAGCATGCAGACCGTGCAGTTCTCCTCGAACAGGCCGATGACGCCCCGGGTGCGGGGCGGCAGTTCGGGCTGGTGCTCCGGGTACTGCTCGGTGACGGTCTTCTTCGTCATCGTGCGGAGGGTGACGGCCAGGCCCTTGGCGAGGCCGGATCCGGGGACGGGAGACATGGTTAGGAGATCGCCACCTTCACGATTCCGGTGAGCGCGATCTGCGCGAGGGCGAGGGGCACGAGCGTGGTCCAGGCGAGCTTTTGCAGCTGGTCCTCGCGGAGGCGGGGGTAGGAGACGCGCAGCCAGATCACGACGAAGGCGAGGACGGCCGTCTTCAGCAGGGTCCAGACCCAGCCGAGACCGTCGGCGCCCCCCGGGCCGTGCCAGCCGCCCAGGAAGAGGACGGTGGTCAGGCCGCACAGGACGACGATCCCGGCGTACTCGGCGAGGAGGAACAGGGCGAAGCGCAGACCGGTGTACTCGGTGTAGGCGCCGAAGATGATCTCGGAGTCGGCGACGGGCATGTCGAAGGGCGGCCGCTGGAGTTCGGCGAGGCCCGCGACGAAGAAGACGAGGGCGCCGACGATCTGCCAGGGCAGCCACCACCACTCGAACGCGTCCACGATGCCGGGCAGCGAGACGGTGCCCGCCGCCATCGCGACCGAGGCGGCGGCGAGCAGCATCGGCAGCTCGTAGGCGAGGAGCTGGGCGGCGGTGCGCAGGCCGCCGAGGAGGGAGAACTTGTTGGCGCTGGCCCAGCCCGCCATGAGGGAGCCGAGGACGCCGATGCCCATGACCGCGAGGACGAAGAAGATGCCGGCGTCGACGACCTCGCCGACCGCGCCCTCGCCGGGGCCGACCGGGATCGCGACCAGGACGAGGAGGTAGGGCAGGAGGGCGATCGCGGGGGCCAGCTGAAAGACGCGGCGGTCGGCGTCGGCCGGGACGATGTCCTCCTTCTGGGCGAACTTGACGCCGTCGGCGACGAGCTGGGCCCAGCCGTGGAAACCGCCGGCGTACATGGGGCCGAGGCGGCCCTGCATGTGGGCCATCACCTTGTGCTCGGTCTGACCGACCACGAGGGGCAGGACCAGGAACGCCGCGAAGACGATGACGAGGCGCAGGGCGACGTCGAGGGCGTCGTTCACTCGGTGCCTCCTGGGCGTTCGCCGTTCTCCGGGTCCTCGGCGGTGCCGGGCGCGGGGCGCTCGGGGTCGGGTACGGGGCGCTCGGGCTCGGGGTCGGGTACGGGCCGCTCGGACTCGGGCTTCGGCTCGGGCTCGGGCTTCGGCTCGGGCTCAGCGGGGCGAGGCGGCTTCGCGCCTTCGGGCTGTTCGGCCTCGGCCCCGGACCGCTCGGCGTCGTCGAAGGTCGGGCGGGCGTGGTGCCACGGGGCGTCGGAGCTGCGCGGGGCGGGGCGCCGCTTGGGCTCGGGCGCTGCGGCGGGTGCGGGGGCGGGTGCGGGCGTCGCCTCCGTGGCCGGGGACGCGTCAGTCGCCGGGGTTGCGGTCGCCTCCGCAGCGGGGGTCGCCTCGGGCGCGGGGGCTGCCTCGGTCGCCGGGGACGCCTTGGGCGCGGGAGTCGGTTCCGGCATCGGCGGTGTCGGTGTCGCTGACGCCGTGTCCGTGGGCGAGGTTCCCGCATCCGTGGGCGAGACGCCCGCGTCCGTAGGCGAGACGCCCGCGTCCGTGGGCGATGCACCCGTCTCCGAAGAAGGCGTAACTTCCGCCCGCTGGGACGCCGAGCCCTGGCTGACGCTGCGCGAGCGCCGCGGGGGCCGGGCCGGGGCCGTCGGCTGCTGGACCTCGGTGGACTCAGCGGCCGCCTGGTCCGCAGGCAGCGTGCCCCCGGTACCGGAAGCGCCGGTCGCCGGCGGGGTCGTCGCCTGGCTCGCCGAGCCTTCGCTCACCGAGCGGGCCCGCCGCACCGGGCGTTCACCGGCCGCCGCACGACCGGCAGCGCCCGCCGCACGAGCGGTCCGCGCCGGGCGGGCCGGGGCGGCCGGGAGCTGACCCTTCAGGGGGCCCCATTCGTTGGGGTCGGGAACGCCGGGCGGCAGCATCTGGCGCCGCTTGGGGCCGCCGTGCTCGGACTCGCCCGGCTCCTTGGCGCCCGGCCAGGCCTTCGCGACGCGCGCCGCGAGGACGAAGTCCTTGCGCAGAGGGTGGCCCTCGAAGGTCTCGGGCAGCAGCAGCGGGGTCAGCCCGGGGTGGCCCTCGAACGTCACGCCGAACATCTCGTGCGTCTCGCGCTCGTGCCAGGCGGCGCCCGCGTAGACGTCCACGGCCGAGGCGAGCACCGGCGCGTCGTGCGCGACCGTCGTCCGCAGGAGGAGGCGTCGTACCGGGGAGAGCGCGACGACGTGGGCGGCGACGCGAAAGCCCGTGCCGGGCTCGTCGACCGCGCTCAGCCAGTCGAAGTAGGTGCAGCCCAGCGTGGTGCGGGCCGTTTCCAGGGAGGTGGTCCACTGCGCCGGGGGGACGTCGACGGTCAGTACGTCGTACGACTCCTCGGCCGTCGCCTCCGCGCCGAAGAGCTCCTCGACGGGGCTCGGCAGCCAGCCGGTCACCGGTCACCTTCCTGAGCCTGGGCCTCGGGCGCCGACCGGGTCCCGGGCGCCGACTGGGTCTCGGGCGCCGACTGGGTCTCGGGCGCCGCCGGCCCCTGGACGAGACCACTGCGCAGCGCCGCCGCGGAGGGCCGCGTGCCCTTGGCGTCGGTGCCCTTGCCGTCCGTGCCCTGACCGCCCGTGCCGTTGCCGTACCGCTCCCCCAGCGACTCGGCGGCGATCTTCTCCTGGAGCTTGAGGATGCCCTGGAGCAGCGCTTCGGGCCGCGGCGGGCAGCCGGGCACGTAGACGTCGACCGGAATGATCTGGTCGACGCCCTTGGTGACGGAGTACGAGTCCCAGTAGGGGCCGCCGCAGTTGGAGCAGGCGCCGAAGGAGATGACGTACTTCGGTTCGGGCATCTGCTCGTACAGGCGCTTGACGGCGGGGGCCATCTTGTCGGTGACCGTGCCGGAGACGACCATCAGGTCGGCCTGGCGCGGCCCCGGCGCGAACGGGATGACGCCGAGCCGGATGAAGTCGTGGCGCGCCATGGAGGCGGCGATGAACTCGATGGCGCAGCAGGCGAGGCCGAAGTTGAAGACCCACAGGGAGTACCGGCGGCCCCAGTTGAGGACCACCTTCATCGGCTCGGGGGCCAGGCGGGAGAGCACCCCAAGCCGCTTCGGCTCCGGAAGGTCCACGGGAGCGGGGGTCTCCACAGGAGCGGGGGTCTCCACGGGAGCGGGGGTCACGGCACTCACGTCCATGTGAGGACGCCCTTCTTGTATGCGTACAGCAGGCCCACGGCGAGGAAGCCGAGGAAGATGAACATCTCCACGAGCGTCGCCGCGCCGTAGCCGGGCGCGGCGAAGACCGTCGCCCAGGGGAAGAGGAAGATCGAGTCGACGGCGAAGATCACGTAGAGGAAGGCGTAGACGTAGTAGCGGACCTGGGTGTGGGCCCAGCCCTCGCCGACGGGGTCGACGCCGCATTCGTACGTCAGGAGTTTCTCGGGGGTGGGCACCACCGGGCGCAGCAGGCGCCCCGCGCCGAAGGCGACGGCGACGAACAGCACGCCCACGACGGCGAGCAGCCCGACGACGGAGTACGACTGGTAGTAGCTCGCCGCGACGTTCGTCACGTGCACGTCAGCCCCTCACTCACGTCAGTCCTCACTCCCTGACCGCCCTTGATCCCGAGCTGGCCGCCCGTGGTCCCGAGCCTGTTCGACGATCTGTACGCACGGGAGTCTAGGGCCTGCTAAAGACGGAGTAAGCAGAGTGTCACGCTTCGGGCAGGGCGGGGTGGCTTCAGGCGGGGCGGGGTGGGGTTATCCCCCCGGTGACCCGGGAGGGGACCTCATGGCGTTACGGCGGCGCGCCGGGCACTCTGGCGCGTATGACCGCACGCGCCCTGCCCCTGCCCGACGACCCGAAGTCGCCCGGGCCCTCGTACGACGACCGGCCGCCGCCCGCGCGATTCGCGTACGACCGGCACACCTGGAAGGAGATCGCCCACCTCCTGGTGAACCTGCCGCTCGGCATCGCCGGCTTCGTCTACGCGGTGGTCGTGCTGGCCGTGGGTGTCCCGCTGACGGTCACGGTCGTCGGGCTGCCGCTGCTCGCGGCGGGGTTGTCGGGGGCGCGTCTGCTGGGCAGGGCCGAGCGGGCGCGGGCCAGGAAACTGCTCGGGGTGCACGTCGAGGAGCCGAGTCCGATGCCGGTGTTCGGCGGCATCGGCGTCTTCGGCTGGCTCTGGTCGAGCCTGAAGGACCCGGTGGGGTGGCGCACCATGCTGTACGCGTTCATCCGGTTGCCGTGGGGGGTGCTCACCTTCGCCGTGACGATCGCGGGGCTGTTCGTGCTCTGGCCGGTGCTGCCCTTCGTCGTCCGGGGCCTTACCAACGTCGACCGGGCGATGGTGCGCGGGCTGCTCTGTCCCTCGGACGAGCTGGAGCGGCGCATCGCCGAGCTGGAGTCGGACCGGGGCGTGGTCGTGGACACCGCCGCCGCCGATCTGCGCCGCATCGAGCGCGATCTGCACGACGGCGCGCAGGCCCGCCTGGTCGCCCTCGCCATGGGGCTCGGCCTCGCCAAGGAGAAGCTCCTGGAGGACCCCGAGGTCGCCGCCTCGATGGTCGACGAGGCCCACGGCGAGGTGAAACTGGCCCTCCAGGAGCTGCGCGACCTGGCCCGCGGCATCCATCCGGCGGTCCTCACCGACCGCGGGCTGAACGCGGCGCTGTCCTCCGTGGCGTCGCGCTGCACGGTGCCCGTGAAGGTGACCGCCGACCTGCCGGAGCGGCCGGCGGCGGCCATCGAGGGCATCGCGTACTTCACGGTCTCCGAGCTGCTCCAGAACGTCAGCAAGCACAGCGGGGCGAAATCCGCGAGCGTCGAGGTGTGGCGGGCGGACGACCGGTTGCTCATACAGGTGTGGGACGACGGGCGGGGCGGGGCCGGGCCGGACGGCGGCACCGGCCTGGCGGGGCTCGCGGAGCGGCTCGGGTCGGTCGACGGCCTCTTCGTGATCGTCTCGCCGAAGGGCGGACCGACGACGATCACCGCGGAGCTGCCGTGGCGCGACCGGGCGCAGGACCAAGCGTCCGGCTCGCGCGGAAGGTAGGGAAAACCCCCGCCCGAAGACGCCGACCCGCTCCATGGTCCCGGACCCCCGCGGCGGCGAGGCTAGAAGCAGAAGAACACGGGAACCAGGCAGCTTCAGCAGAAATGGACGGCAGCGATGGCCACGGAGTACGGACAGGGGTACGCGCACGGGGACCGGCCGGACCTGCGCGGCACGGGTGGGGCGGACGGGCGCCGCCGCCTCCCGGCGGGGCTGCGCGCCCCGATCGAGGCGCGCACCTGGAAGGAGTTCGGCTACACCCTGCTGAGCCTGCCCATAGGCGTCATGTCCTTCGTCTTCGCGGTCACGATGCTCTCCCTCGGCGTGGGGCTGCTGATCACCTTCATCGGCATACCGGTGCTGGCCGGGGCCCTCGCCGGCTGCCGCGGCATCGGCGCCCTGGAGCGGACGCGGGCCCGGGGCCTGCTCGACCTGGACGTGGCGGCCCCGGAGCCGCTGCGACCCCAGGGCGGCGGCGCGATGGCGGTCATCGGGGCCGTCCTCAAGTCCGGCGCGTCCTGGCGGCACCTGCTGTACTCGGTGCTGATGCTGCCTTGGTCGCTGTTCTCGTTCGTGGTGACAGTGGCCTTCTGGTCGTACGGCTGGATGATGCTCACGTACCCGCTGTGGTTCTGGCTCTTCCCGTTGTACGGCGGCCAGGGCGGCATCCAGCTCTACGGCGACGACGGCCACCGCATCTACCTCGACAACCCCTTCGAGATCGGCGTCACGGCGGCGACCGGCCTGCTGATAACGCTGGCCACGCCGTGGATCCTGCGGGCCCTGACCACGGTGGACCGCGTGATGGTGCAGGGACTGCTGGGTCCCTCGCGGCTCGCGACCCGCGTCGTGGAGCTGGAGTCGGACCGGGGTGTGGTCGTGGACACCGCCGCCGCCGATCTGCGCCGCATCGAGCGCGATCTGCACGACGGCGCGCAGGCCCGCCTGGTCGCCCTCGCCATGGATCTGGGGCTGGCCAAGGAGAAGCTGGCCGAGGACCCCGAGGCCGCGGCCCGCATGGTGGACGAGGCGCACGGCGAGGTGAAGGTCGCCCTTCAAGAGCTGCGCGACCTGGCCCGCGGCATCCATCCGGCGGTCCTCACCGACCGCGGTCTCGACGCGGCGCTCTCCGCGCTGGCCGCGCGCTGCACCGTGCCGGTCCAGGTGGAGGTGGACCTGCCGAGCCGGCCGGCCGCCGCCATCGAGGGCATCGCGTACTTCACGGTCTCCGAGCTGCTCCAGAACATCAGCAAGCACAGCCGGGCGACCCAGGGCGCGGTCGACGTGTGGCGTTCCGAGGACCGGCTGATGCTCCAGGTCACGGACAACGGCTCGGGTGGCGCCGACGTCATGGCGGGCTCGGGGCTCACGGGCCTCGCGGAGCGGCTGGACGCGGTCGACGGGATCCTGGTGGTCGACTCGCCGCGGGGCGGTCCGACGACGATAACGGCGGAACTGCCGTGGCGGCACGCCTGACTCGGCACGCCTGCCCCGCCACGCCTGAGCCACCCGCTGTGCCACCCGTCTGACCCCGGCCGTTCGACCCCGCTCGTCTGCCCCCTCGCGGCGGGCGGGGAAGTTATCCACAGGCCCAGGTGGCCGACCGTGGATCGCGCGATACTGAGGTGCCGGACGGTCGGCCGACGCGACGGACGTCGGACCCGGGCCGCCGGACGAGCGCGGGGGGACAAGAACAGTGGAGGACAAAGTGCGGGTGGCCATCGCCGAGGATTCGGTGCTGCTCAGGGAGGGCCTGACCCGGTTGCTGACCGACCGCGGACATGAGGTGGTCGCGGGGGTGGGGGACGCGGACGCGCTGATCGAGACGATCACGGATCTCGCGGCCCGGGACGCACTGCCGGACGTGGTCGTCGCCGATGTGCGGATGCCGCCGACCCACACCGACGAGGGGGTACGGGCGGCGGTGCTGCTGCGCCACCGCCACCCGGGTCTCGGGGTGCTGGTCCTTTCGCAGTACGTCGAGGAGCAGTACGCCACCGAACTGCTCGCCGCCTCCAGCCGGGGGGTGGGCTATCTGCTGAAGGACCGGGTCGCCGACGTGCGCGATTTCGTGGACGCGGTGGTGCGGGTGGCCGAGGGCGGCACGGCGCTCGACCCGGAGGTCGTCGCGCAGCTGCTGGGCCGCAGCCGCAAGCAGGACGTCCTCGCGGGGCTCACTCCGCGGGAGCGGGAGGTGCTCGGGCTGATGGCGGAGGGCCGGACGAACTCCGCGATCGCCCGCCAGCTCGTGGTGAGCGACGGCGCCGTCGAGAAGCACGTGAGCAACATCTTCCTGAAGCTCGGTCTGTCCCCGAGCGACGGGGACCACCGTCGGGTGCTCGCGGTCCTGACCTACCTCAACTCCTGACCGGCCGAGGCACCCGAACGGGGGGTGTCAGGTCCGGGTCAGGCAGCGGTCAGGGGCAGGCCGTAGAGAGTCCTACAACCAAAGGATGAGCGGGAGCGTCAGCTACGAAGGGCCGGGGGGTCGGGCACATCATGGCAAAACAGGACAGCGAACCGTCTGAAAAGGACATCCAAAATACGAGCCACCCGGGGCAGGCACCCCTTACAGACGTAGGGTGGGCCTTGGGAACGCCGGGCGTCCCGGCGTTTACCCTCAGCCGCCTTGAGGGAGGTCCAGTTCAGTGACCAGCCAGGTCAGTAGCGAAGCCGAGCAGGCCGACGAGGCAATCGTCGGAGAGCAACGCAGGCCCGCGGGTGGAAAAGACGTACAGCGCCTCGACCGGGTGATCATCCGTTTCGCGGGTGACTCGGGTGATGGCATGCAGCTGACGGGTGACCGTTTCACGTCGGAGACCGCGTCGTTCGGCAACGACCTGTCGACGTTGCCGAACTTCCCGGCGGAGATCCGGGCGCCTGCCGGGACGTTGCCCGGGGTGTCCTCTTTCCAGGTGCATTTCGCCGATCACGACATCCTCACTCCGGGGGATGCGCCGAATGTGCTGGTGGCGATGAATCCGGCGGCGCTGAAGGCGAACATCGGGGACGTGCCGCGGGGCGCGGAGATCATCGTGAACACGGATGAGTTCTCCCCGAGGGCGATGCAGAAGGTCGGGTACGACGCCTCGCCGCTGGAGGACGGTTCGCTGGACGCCTACCGGGTGCACCAGGTGCCATTGACGACGTTGACGGTGGAGGCGTTGAAGGACTTCGACCTCTCGCGCAAGGACGCGGGGCGTTGCAAGAACATGTTCGCGCTGGGGTTGTTGTCGTGGATGTATCACCGGCCGACGGAGGGCACGGAGCGGTTCCTGCGGTCGAAGTTCGCGAAGAAGCCCGAGATCGCCGAGGCGAACGTCGCGGCGTTCCGCGCGGGGTGGAACTTCGGGGAGACGACCGAGGACTTCGCGGTCTCGTACGAGGTGGCGCCGGCGGCGGCCGCGTTCCCCGCGGGCACCTACCGCAACATCTCCGGCAATCTGGCGCTGTCGTACGGGTTGATCGCGGCGGCCCGACAGGCGGATCTGCCGCTGTACTTGGGTTCGTATCCGATCACGCCGGCCTCGGACATCCTGCATGAGTTGTCCCGGCACAAGAACTTCGGGGTGCGCACGTTCCAGGCGGAGGACGAGATCGCCGGGATCGGGGCGGCGCTGGGGGCGGCGTTCGGCGGCTCGCTGGCGGTGACGACGACCTCCGGGCCGGGCGTGGCGCTGAAGTCGGAGACGATCGGCCTGGCGGTCTCCCTGGAACTGCCGCTGCTGATCGTGGACATCCAGCGCGGCGGCCCCTCCACGGGGCTGCCGACCAAGACCGAGCAGGCGGACCTGCTGCAGGCGATGTACGGGCGCAACGGCGAGGCGCCGGTGCCGGTGGTGGCCCCCAGGACCGCGGCGGACTGTTTCGACGCGGCGCTGGAGGCGGCGCGGATCGCGCTGACCTACCGCACCCCCGTCTTCCTGCTCAGCGACGGCTATCTGGCCAACGGCAGCGAGCCGTGGCGCATCCCGCAACCGGAGGAACTGCCGGATCTGCGCGTGCAGTTCGCCGCCGGCCCCAATCACACCCAGGCCGACGGCAGCGAGGTGTTCTGGCCCTACAAGCGGGACCCGCGCACGCTGGCACGGCCATGGGCGATTCCGGGTACGCCGGGGCTGGAACACCGGATCGGCGGCATCGAGAAACAGGACGGCACGGGCAACATCTCCTACGACCCGGCCAACCACGACTTCATGGTCCGCACCCGGCAGGCCAAGATCGACGGCATCGAGGTGCCCGACCTCGACGTCGAGGACCCCAGCGGGGAAGCGGACACCCTGGTCCTGGGCTGGGGCTCCACCTACGGGCCCATCACCGCGGCCGTGCGCCGGCTGCGCGCGGCCGGCGTCCCCATCGCCCAGGCCCACCTGCGCCACCTCAACCCCTTCCCGCGCAACCTGGGCGACATCCTGGGCCGCTACCCCAAGGTGGTGATCCCGGAGATGAACCTGGGCCAGCTCGCCACCCTCGTCCGGGCGAAGTACCTCGTGGACGCGGTCTCGTACAACCAGGTCAACGGCATGCCGTTCAAGGCCGAGCAGCTGGCCACGGCTCTCAAGGAGGCCATCGATGACTGACTCCGGCAACGCACTGCTGCACCTGGTCCCCAAGACCGAGGCCAAACAGTCCATGAAGGACTTCAAGACCGACCAGGAAGTGCGCTGGTGCCCGGGCTGCGGCGACTACGCCGTCCTGGCGGCCGTCCAGGGCTTCATGCCCGAGTTGGGCCTGGCCAAAGAGAACATCGTCTTCGTCTCCGGCATCGGCTGCTCGTCCCGCTTCCCGTACTACATGAACACCTACGGGATGCACTCCATCCACGGCCGCGCCCCGGCCATCGCCACCGGCCTGGCCTCCTCCCGCCGCGACCTGAGCGTATGGGTGGTCACCGGCGACGGCGACGCCCTGTCCATCGGCGGCAACCACCTCATCCACGCCCTGCGCCGCAACGTCAACCTGAAGATCCTGCTCTTCAACAACCGCATCTACGGCCTGACCAAGGGCCAGTACAGCCCCACCTCGGAGCTCGGCAAGATCACCAAATCCACGCCGATGGGCTCCCTGGACGCCCCCTTCAACCCCGTCTCCCTGGCCATCGGCGCGGAGGCCTCCTTCGTGGCACGGACGGTGGACTCCGACCGCAAGCACCTCACGTCGGTGCTGCGCGCGGCCGCCGAACACCCGGGCACGGCACTGGTGGAGATCTACCAGAACTGCAACATCTTCAACGACGGCGCCTTCGAGGTCCTCAAGGACAAGCAGCAGGCCGAGGAAGCCGTCATCCGCCTGGAACACGGGCAGCCGATCCGCTTCGGCACCGAGCAGTCGAAGGGCGTGGTGCGCGACCCGGCCACCGGTGACCTGGAAGTCGTCGCCGTCACCCCGGACAACGAGGCCGACATCCTCACCCACGACGCCCACGCCGCCTCCCCCACCACGGCGTTCGCGCTCTCCCGGCTCGCGGACCCCGACACGCTGCACCACACGCCGATCGGCGTCTTCCGCGACATCCGGCGCCCGGTCTACGACACCCTCATGGCCGACCAGCTCGACACCGCCATCGAACAGAACGGCAAGGGCGACCTCGCCGCACTGCTCACCGGCAGCGACACCTGGACCGTCACCGGCTGACCCGGGGCCGCCCCGGCCGGGAACCGCCCCGGCCGAGACCCGCCCTCACCGGCGGACGCCTTCGCACCGAGCCCGGCTCTGCGCCTTCAACGCCTCAGAGCCGGGCTTCGTCGTACCCCTGGCGGTACCCCTAGCGTGCCTTCTGGTCGTACTCCTGGCGCGCCTTCTGCACGTCGGCCATGCGCCGTTCCGTCCAGGCCGCGAGGGTCCTGACCTGCTCGGCGGCCTCGCGGCCGAGGCCGGTCAGGGAGTAGTCCACGCGGGGCGGGATGACCGGCTTGGCGTCGCGGTGCACCAGGCCGTCCCGTTCCAGGGTCTGCAGGGTCTGGGTCAGCATCTTCTCGCTGACGCGGCCGATCTCGCGGCGCAGCTCGCTGAAGCGGTACGAGCGCTCTTCGAGCGCGATCAGGATCAGGACACCCCAACGGCTGGTGACGTGCTCCAGGACCAGGCGATAGGGGCACATCTCTTCGTTGACGCCACGACTTACCGAGCTTACGGACATACCAGTACCTTACTTCAAAGTGTGTACTTACGCATAGTTAGTGCCGGGCCTAGAGTGAGTGGCAGACCGCATCGGAAGAGGAGATTTCAGACATGAGCATCGTTGTCACCGGAGCCACCGGGAACCTGGGCCGTCTCGTCATCGAGGGGCTGCTCGCCGCCGAGGTCCCCGCAGGACAGATCGCGGCCGTCGTGCGCGACAAGGGCAAGGCCGCCGAGCTCGCGGAGCGCGGCGTCGAGCTGCGCACGGCCGACTACAACGACCCCGCGACCCTGCGCGGCGTCTTCCACGCGGGTGACCGCGTGCTGCTGATCTCCGGCAGCGAGGTCGGGCGGCGCGTGGAGCAGCACCGCGCGGTGATCGCCGCCGCGCGCGAGGCGGGCGTGGCGCTGCTCGCCTACACAAGCATCCTCGGCGGCCCGGAGGCCGACTTCGACCTGGCGGCCGAGCACAAGGCCACCGAGCAGCTGATCCTCGACTCCGGCCTGCCGCACACCTTCCTGCGCAACGGCTGGTACCACGAGAACTACACCGAGCACCTCGCCCCCGTGCTGGAGCACGGCGTGGTCATCGGTTCCGCGGGCGAGGGCCGCATCGCCTCGGCCTCGCGCGCCGACTACGCCGCGGCCGCCGTCGCCGTACTCACGGGCGAGGGCCACGAAGGCAAGGCCTACGAGCTGAGCGGCGACGTCGCGTGGAGCCTGGCCGAGTACGCCGCCGAAGTCGCCCGGCAGAGCGGCAAGGACATCAGCCATGCGAACGTGCCGGCCGAGGAGCACCTCGCCGTGCTGACCGGCGCGGGAGTGCCCGAGCCGATGGCGGCGATCCTCGTCGACGTGGACGCGGCCATCGGGCGGGGGCGCCTCGCGGGCACCAGCGGGGACCTGGCCCGGCTGATCGGCCGCCCGACCACGCCGCTCGCCGACGCGGTGGCCGCCGGGCTCCGCCGCTGAAGCGGCCCTGGCCGGGCCACGCCCGACTCCTCGGCGTCATGAGTGTCCGACCCATACGGACATGACAGGTGCGGCCTCTCGACGCTACCTTCGAGAGGGCAGCGTCGGACTGCCGTGCGCCGAGGAGGGGCCGTGGACAGCGGAGCAGCCGGACAGTCGAAGGGCGAGCAGCGCATAGGGCTGCTGAACGGCTTCGCGGCGTACGGGATGTGGGGCCTCGTGCCTCTCTTCTGGCCACTGCTCAAGCCCTCCGGGGCCGGCGAGATCCTCGCACACCGCATGGCGTGGTCCCTCGTGGTGGTGGGCCTCGCGATGCTCTTCGTACGGCGTTGGGGATGGGCCCGCGAGCTGGTCCGCCGGCCGCGCAGGCTGGGGCTGGTGGTGATCGCCGCCGCGGTCATCACGCTCAACTGGGGCGTCTACATCTGGGCCGTGAACGCCGGCCACGTCGTCGAGGCCTCGCTCGGCTACTTCATCAACCCGCTGGTCACCATCGCGATGGGTGTCCTGCTGCTCGGCGAGCGGCTGCGGCCCGTGCAGTGGGCCGCCGTCGCCGTCGGGCTCGCGGCGGTCCTCGTCCTGGCCTTCGGCTACGGGCAGCCGCCCTGGATCTCGCTCTGCCTCGCCTTCTCCTTCGCGACGTACGGCCTGGTGAAGAAGAAGGTCAACCTCAGCGGTCTGGAGTCGCTCGCCGCCGAGACCGCCGTGCAGTTCCTGCCCGCCGTCGGCTACCTGGTGTGGCTCGGCTCGCGAGGCGACATGACGTTCGGCACGGCGGGCGCGGGGCACGCGGCGCTCCTCGCGGCGACCGGGGTGGTGACCGCCGTTCCCCTGGTCTGCTTCGGGGCGGCGGCGATCCGCGTGCCGCTGTCCACGCTGGGGCTGCTCCAGTACCTCGCACCCGTCTTCCAGTTCCTGATCGGCATCCTGTACTTCCACGAGGCGATGCCGCCCGAACGGTGGGCAGGCTTCGCTCTGGTCTGGCTGGCCCTCTCGCTGCTGACGTGGGACGCGCTGCGCACGGCCCGCCGGAACGCGGCCCGCCTGGGCGCCGCCCGACGGGCCACGCCGGCCACCGAGCCCACGGAGGCGATCACCGCGCAGGCCCTCGGCGCGGAGGCCGTCGCTGCCGAGGCCGTCGCTGCGGACGGGGAGCGGAAGCCCGGCGTCCGGGACGAGCCGGAGCCTGTGGTCTGACCGCCCCAGGGCCCCATCGCCCCCCAGGCCACGGCTCGCCTGGTAGCGGAGTAGCCCGTAGCCCGGATGGCGCATGACGAATCGTTTCCCCACCCGTCCAAGGAGGGACGCCGCGCATCCCGTCACCACCGCCCGGGGACCTCGCCGGTGGAGACGTCAACTCCCCGGCAACGGAAACGAAAGAGGTCCCATGCGCCTTCGTCACGCCATGACCGCCGCCCTCGGCGCCCTGGTGCTCGTCACCACCGTGCCCACCTCGGCTGTCGCCGCCACGGGCCAGTTCCGCTACACGTACACAACCGACGAGGGCTATGAGGCGGTCGGATTCCTCAACGACCCGCCGAGCAGGAGGTGCATCAACCTCAAGGGCGTGGGATCGGACGACCTGGCTCCCGGCCACTCGCCGAAGAACCGCACCGACGCCACGGCGACCGTCTTCCTGCACGCCGACTGCGAGGGGGATCAGTTCTTCAGCTTGCGTCCGCGCACCGGAGGGGGGTCGGAGCGGCTGAAGGTGCGGTCCGTGGTTTTCAGCTGACCACGTGAGCCGGGTGTGGCGGGTGGGGCGGTGGCGGGCGGCAGCGGAGAGGGGCGGTCGTCGTCGGGGACGGTCGGTGAGGGGCGGTACGCGGGGGGCGGCCGACCCGCGCCGGCTCCTTCTCGCCGTCTGCGGTGCCTTCGCCCTGCTGTCCCTGGTCCTCGTCCCGCTCGGCCTCCCCCTCGGCTGGGACGAACTCGTCTACGCCAGCCGGTACGCGCCCCACGCCCCCGCCACCCCGTTCAGCGCGCCCCGCACCCGTGGCGTGCCGCTCCTCATCGCGCCCGTGGCCGCCTGGAGCGACTCCGTGCCGCTCCTCAGGGTGTGGCTGACGCTGCTCTCGTCCGCCGCCCTCTATCTGGGTTTTCGGCCGTGGCTGCGTGCCGCGCCCCGGCCCTCGGCGGGCGTCGTCGGGGCCGCGCTGTACGGCGGGCTGTGGATCACGTTGTTCTACGCGAGCGCGGCCATGCCGAACCACTACACGGCCATGGGTGCCGTGGGCGCGGTCGGCCTGTTCCTGTGCTCACGCCAGTCCGTCCGCACGTACGCCGGGATCGCGGCCGGGCTCGCCCTCGCGACGCTGATGCGGCCCAACGACGGCGCCGCCGTGGGCCTGCCCCTGCTGCTCGCCGCCCTGCTGGTGCCCGCCTGGCGGGGGCGGGGCCGGGTCGGCGCGGTGCTCGGCGGGCTCGCGGTGGGTGTGCTGCCGTGGGCCGTCGAGGCGTACGTCCGTTTCGGCGGGGTCCGCGAACGGCTGACGGAGGCCAGCGAGGTGCAGGGCGATCTGCGCCCGCTGCTGTCCTTCGTCCACCACCTCACGGCCTTCGACGGCCCGCTGCTCTGCCGCCCCTGCACCGGCGACGGCATCCACCCGGTGGCGGCGGAGTGGTGGCTCCTGCTCACCGTCCTGGTGACGACCGGCCTGTGGGCCACCCGCCGCGACAGCGGGACGGCGGCTCGGGCGCGGCCCGTCGGCCGGCCGGTGGGCCCCGCCCGTGTCGCCCTTCTGCCCCGCCTCACCCCTCTGTCCCGCCTCACCCTGCTGCCCCGTGCCAGCCGTCTGTCCCGCCTGTGCCTGCTCCCCCGTGTCAGCCGTCTGTCCCGCTTCGGCCTGCTGCCCCCTGCCAGCCGTTTGCCCCACCTCAGCCTGCTGCCCCCTGCCACCGCCGTGCCCCTTGGCACCGCCCTGGCCCTTGGCACCGCTCTGGCCGTCGCGCTGCCCTATCTGTTGCTCGTCCCTTACGCCGCCCCCCGGTTCCTGCTGCCCGCCCATGCCCTGCTCGCGCCCGTCGCCGCGCTCGGCCTGCTCACCCTCGTCGGATGGGGGCGGACGGTCATGCCGCGGTGGGCGGTGGCGGGCGTGGCGGTGCTCGTGCTCGGAGGGCATCTCGCCGTCCAGATGCTCCTCGTCCAGGGCCACACGACCGTCCAGGCGGCCGCTCGCGGTGACTGGCAGCGGATCGCCGCAGCCCTCCAGCGGCACGGCGTCGGCAACGGCCCGCACCCGGGTGCCGGCACCCGCGCCCCCTGCACCCTGAACGGCAACACCTCCGTCATCCCCCTCGCCCACACCGCCGGTTGCGCCCCCGGCGGCGGCCCGCGCGATCCGCGTCGCCCCACCGCCCTCGTCCTGCGCCGGGCGGCACCGCCACCCTGGGCCCGCGACTGGCCCCGCGAGACCGTGCCCGGCACCTACGCCTCCGGGTGGGTCATCCACGTACGCCCCGACCGCGGCGAGGTGGTCCGGCAGCCGACGCGTACGGGCTGAATTCCCCTGGACGACTTTGGATGCGCGTGCATATAGTGCACACGCAAGTAAGTCGGCGCTCGGCCGTCCCCGGCCACTTCCAGGAGGATTCCCATGACCCGTTCGTTCCTCTTCGTCCTCGGCAGCGGCCGCACCGGCGGCAACACCGAGATCCTGGCCCGCAAGGCCGCCGAGCAGCTGCCCTCGGACGTCGAGCAGCGCTGGATCCATCTCTCCGATCACCCGCTGCCCGACTTCGAGGACCTGCGGCACGACGACTCGCTTCCCCGCGCCCGGCCGCGCCCCGAGGGCACGGAGGCCCTGCTCCTGGACGCCACGCTGCACGCCACGGACATCGTGATCGCGTCGCCGCTGTACTGGTACTCGCTCTCGGCCACCGCCAAGCGCTACCTCGACTACTGGGACGCCTGGCTGGAGACGCCGGAGCTGGACTTCAAGGAGTCGCTGCGGGGCCGCACCCTGTGGGGCGTGACGGCGCTCGCGCACTCCGAGGAGGAGGTGGCCGGACCGCTGATCGACACGCTGAACCACACCGCCGCCTTCTTCCCCATGCGCTTCGGCGGCGTCCTGCTCGGCAACGGCACCCGGCCCGGCCACGTCCTGGCGGACGAGCAGGCGCTGCTGCGCGCCAAGACGTTCTTCGCGCGGGAGGCGCCCGTGGCCCGCTACCCGTACGAGGACACGGCCGGCGGGACGACGGACGAAACGGCGGGCGACCCGGCGGGCGACTCGGACAAGGCAGGCGACGCGGTCCTCACGCCATGATGTCCTTCGCGCCGAACCTCGCCCACGCCGCCGAGCCGAAGACGGCCGCGTAGAGCCCCTGGACACGGAGGTTCTTGATGAGGTCGTCCCAGTAGACCGGCTCGCGCATCAGGTCGGCGAAGGACAGCCAGTAGTGGGAGAAGAAGTACGGGTGCAGGGCGTCCAGCTGCGGGATCTGGTCGAGGATCTGCACCGTGATCAGCAGGCCGACGGTCGTCGCCATCGCGGCGACGCCACTGCTGGTGAGCGTCGAGACGAACAGGCCGAGCGCCGCGAGACCGGTCAGTGACGCGGCGACGACGAGCGCGACGAGCAGGGCCCGCCAGAGTCCCTCGCCGAAGCCCAGCCGGGTGCCGGAGATGGTGGTGACCTCGCCCAGCGGGAAGAGCAGTGCGCCCGTCGCGAGCGCGGTCACGGCCACGACCAGGGTCGCGACCAGGCAGAACGTCAGCGTGGTCGCGTACTTGACGAGCAGCAGGCGGGTGCGGCCCGCGGGCGCGACCAGCAGATAGCGCAGCGTGCCCGCGTTCGCCTCGCCCGCGACGGCGTCGCCCGCGATCACGCCGATCGCCATCGGCAGGAAGAACGGCAGTGTCGCCGCGAGCGCGGTGAAGACCAGGAACAGGCCGTTGTTGGTGATCTGGGCGATGAACGCGGGGCCGCCGCCCTCGCCGCCCCCGCCGACGGTCGAACCGTCGCTCGTCTCGATCTTGACGGCGATGCCGACGACGATCGGCACGGCGGCGAGCACGCCGAGCAGCGCGAGGGTCCGCCAGCGGCGGAAGGTGATCGTCAGCTCGCTGCGGAACAGCCCGAGCGTCCAGCTCGGCCGCGGCTCCGGCACGGGCCCCGCTCCGCCCGCCCCGGGAGCGCCTGCCTCCCTGCCGCCTGCCCCGGGTGCGCCCGCCCCGCCCGGCTCCGGTACGGCCCCCGTCTCAGCCCGCGACATCGAAGCCCTCCCCCGTCAGCGCCACGAACGCGTCCTCCAGCGAGGCCCGTTCGAGGCCGAAGCCCCGGACGCGGACGCCCGCCGCCACCAGCGCGGCATTCACCTCGGCCAGATCCACGTCCCGGCCGGCCGCGTCCTGCGCCGGCGGCTCGCCCGTCACGCCGTCCTGCGTCACGACCAGATCCGCCACGCCCCGCTCCTTCAGGACCCGGGCCGCCTCGCCCGGGTCCGGTGTCGTCACGACCAGCCTGCCGCGGGCGCCCGCCGCCAGCTCGGCGACCGGGCCCTGGGTGAGCAGGCGGCCCCGGTTCATCACGGCCGCGTGCGTGCAGATCTGCTCGATCTCGTCCAGCAGGTGCGAGGACAGGAAGACGGTCGTGCCCTCCGCCGCCAGTTCCCGCACCAGGGCGCGGATCTCACGCATGCCCTGCGGGTCGAGGCCGTTCGTCGGCTCGTCCAGGACGAGGAGTCCGCGTGGGCGGAGCAGCGCGGCGGCGAGGCCGAGCCGCTGCTTCATGCCCAGCGAGTACGCCTTAGCCTTCTTGCCGGCGGCCGCGGCCAGGCCCACCCGGTCGAGGGCGGCCTCGGCACGGGCCCGGCGGGTGCGGGGGTCGGCCGTCGGGTCGGCGGAGTCGTAGCGCAGGAGGTTGTCGCGGCCCGACAGGAAGCCGTAGAGGGCGGGGCCCTCGATCAGCGCGCCGACGTGCGGGAGCACGGCGCGGGCGGCGCGCGGCATGGGCCTGCCGAGGACCCGGGCGGTGCCCGAGGTCGGCTCGATGAGGCCCATCAGCATGCGGATGGTGGTCGTCTTGCCCGAGCCGTTCGGCCCGAGGAACCCGAAGACGCTGCCCTGCGGGACGGCGAGGTCCAGCCGGTCGACGGCGAGGTGTCCGCCGTACCGCTTGGTGAGCCCCCGCGTCTCGATGACGTGGGGCGATGTTCCGCCGGCGAGAGACGGCGTTCCCCCGATCGTGCCCGACACCGCGTCCTCCCGTCGGCCGGCTGTCACCCGGCACGCTTCCGGTCCGTCCTGTCCTGGCTGTGCCTGCGGGCACGCTTCTGGCTGTCCCGTCGGGCACGTTCCTGGCCGTGCCCGACGGGGACGCGCCCGGCTGTCGCCCGGCACGCTTCCGGTCCCTGTCCTGGCTGTGCCGTCGGCGCGCTCCCGGTTGTGCCGTCGGGAACGCTCCGCTCCCAGCTGCGCCCTCGGCCACGCACGCGGCACGCGGATCGGCCGTACCGGCGTCGTTTCCGCTCATCCTCATGTGGCCCGCCCGCTCGTCCGCGTCGCGGTAGTACGCGGTGGTGCACAGTGCCGTCCCGCGCCGCCGTGCACCACCGAGCGCCCCCCGTGGGCCCTACGCGCTAGTGCGCCTCGTTCGCCGCCTTCACCAGCGCGTCCTTCGTGACCGCGCCCGCGTAGACCGTGCCGTCGTCGGTGACGAGGGCGTTGATCAGGCGGGTCGAGAAGACCGTGCCGGAGCCGAACTCGCCGCTGACCTTGTCGCCCAGGGAGTCCAGCAGCTTCTGCGCGCCCGGCGGGACATCGCCCGAACCGGCCGTCGGCAGCCCCTGGCCGCCGGGCAGCTTCAGCTCGGCGATGGAACCCCAGCCCTCACCGATGACCCGCAGGTCGTTCAGGTCCTCCTCCTTGAATTCCTTGCCCTTGCCCTTGCCCTTGAAGTCACCGTCCTTCGGCCTGAAGTCACCGCCGCGCGCCCCGCGTTCGTCGGCCTCGGCGACCTTCGCACCCTTGGGCGGCGTGAAGTCGAACGTGGCCGCGGACGGCTTGCCGAAGTCGACCTTCGTGAAGCCCGCGTCGATCACCGCCGCGCCCCCGGACGCCGGGGTCAGCGTGAACTTCAGCGGCGTACCCGTCTCCGCGTCCACGGCGACCGTGATCTGCCCGACCGTCGAACCGGACTGCTTCGGCTTGACGACCAGGCGGTACGCGTCGCGGCCCGCGACCTGCGCGGTCCCGTCGACCGTGACGGACGTCGTGCCGTCCACGGCCTTCAGCGCCTGCTCGGCGAGGTCCTTGGGCGTGGCGGGCAGCCCCTTCGCCGCGCCCTTCCCGAACTCGGCGCCCTTCCCGGGGCCCTTCCCGGAGCGCCGCTCGGCGCCCTCGTCGGCGCCCTGCGCGTGGTACGCCTCGTTCGAGGCGCTGTCGTAGCCCCACACCTCGTCGCCGTTGTGGATCAGGCTGTACTCGGAGGCGTCCCCGAGGACGGACACCTTCTGCTTGTCGGGGCCATCGGCCGCGACCCGCAGGGTGTGCGTGCCGGACGCCAGCTCCATCAGCTTGCTCGCGGGGTCCGCGGCGGAACCCTCGCCGCCCTCACCGCGGCCCGCGCCGCCGCCTCCGCCCGCGACGCCGCCCGCAAGGCCGCCCACCGAGGGCAGCCCCAGATCCGTGCTGATCTTGACGTGGCCGGAAAGCCGCTGGGTGTCCGACGCGGCGATCTTCTCGATGAGTTCCTGAGCGGTGATCTTCGGCAGATCCGGGTCGCCCGAGGTGGCGAGCGCCGGGACGAGCCCGATCGTCGCCGCCGCCACCCCCGCCACCGCGACGGGGACCGCGTAACGGCTCGCCTTGCGGCGCCGCGCGCGCGGTTCCCCGGCTTTCGTGGTGTCCTGTTCCGGTCCGTACGGTGCCATTGTGTGCCCTACCTCCGTGGTCGGCGGCGGCCCTGCCTGTACGTGCGGTACGTGCCGCATGTGCCGGTACGTCCATACATGCGTACGCGCCTTTGTCCACCCCGCGCCGCCATTCTCACCCGAATTGGTCAGGAGTGGTGGTTCTTGCCGAGGTCCATCCGACCAAATCGGGCGCGCAGAAGCGTCAGCCCCCGGGCGCAACTCGGCGTACTGCCACGGGATGACACAGAGCGGCGGCGCCTCCCCCGTCCCGTAGGGGGTGACGCCGCCGGCCGTCGGCAGTGGGCCCTCAGCCCGCCCGGTGCACCACGAGGTCGCAGAGCTCGACCAGGGAGATCTTCGCGTCGCACTCCGGCAGCGGCGCCAGCGCGGCCCGCGCCTCTTCCGCGTACCGCACGGTGTCCCGGCGGGCCTGCTCCAGGGCCGGGTGGGCGCGCAGCCCCGCGAGCGCCTCGGCGTGCCGGGCGTCGTCGGTGAGGTCGGAGGCGAGCAGCTCGCTCAGGGCGATGTCCTCGGGCAGGCCGAGCCGCGCCACGCGCTCGCGCAGCCGCAGGACCGGCAGCGTGGGGATGCCCTCGCGCAGGTCCGTGCCCGGCGTCTTGCCGGACTCGTGGGAGTCGGAGGCGATGTCCAGCACGTCGTCGGCGAGCTGGAAGGCCACGCCGAGCCGCTCGCCGTACTGGGTCAGGACGTCCACGACGGTCTCGTCCGCGCCGGACATCATCGCGCCGAACCGGCAGGCGACGGCGACCAGCGAACCGGTCTTGCCGCCGAGCACGTCGAGGTAGTGGTCGACCGGGTCGCGGCCCTCGCTGGGGCCGGCCGTCTCCAGGATCTGTCCGGTGACCAGGCGCTCGAAGGCCTCCGCCTGGATGCGGACGGCCTCCGGGCCGAGGTCGGCGAGGATGTAGGAGGCGCGGGCGAAGAGGAAGTCGCCGGTCAGGACGGCCACGGAGTTGCCCCAGCGCTGATTCGCGCTGGCGACCCCGCGGCGCACGTCCGCCTCGTCCATCACGTCGTCGTGGTAGAGCGTCGCGAGGTGCGTGAGCTCGACGACCACGGCGGAGGGCACGATGCCGGGCGCGTCCGGGTCGCCGAACTGGGAGGCGAGCATCACGAGCAGCGGGCGGAAACGCTTTCCGCCGGCCCGGACGAGGTGCTGGGCGGCCTCCGTGATGAAGGGGACCGCGCTCTTGGTGGCCTCCAGGAGGCCCTCCTCGACAGCCGCCAACCCTGCCTGGACATCGGCTTCGAGAGCCTGGTCCCGCACGCTCAGCCCGAAAGGCCCGACGACGGTCACGAGAGGTTCTCCTGTCTGCTGACGATCACATGGCGAACTCGGTCGATCATTGGATCTCGGTCGATGACACGGTTTGTCGATGTGTCGCTGCCATCACTCAAGTCAGCGTATCCGGTCGCCTTTCGATCACAGCGAGCACCTGCCCGCACAAAGCCGACCGGGCGCCCGCCGATCACCACCGGTATGTTCTTGATCAGCCCATACGGCCGAGAAAGCTGTTCTGTGCCGGTTGTCGCATGGGTGAACGGAAACATCCTGTTCCTCCCGTACTACCGCTGAGTACTACCGCTGAGCACTACCGCTGTACCCCCGCTGAGTACGAGTCGTCGCCGACCCGGCATCTCCGTCCACCGAGGTTCCCCAGATGACGCACCCGAAGATGACGCGCCCGAAGACCCGGACAGCTTTCCCGTACGAGACGACGCACGAGGATCTCCGCGTACCCCTCGCCGACGGGACCAAGCTGTACGCGCGCGTGTGGCGCCCCGTCACCGAGGAGCCCGTGCCGGTGCTCCTCGAATACCTCCCCGAGCGCCTCACCGACGGGACGGCGGCGCGCGACGCGCAGCGCCACCCCTGGTACGCGGGCCACGGCTACGCCTCCGTACGCGTCGACGCCCGCGGCCACGGCAACAGCGAGGGCCTGCCCGTGGACGCGTACGCGGAGCGGGCCGCGGCCGACGGCGTGGAGGTGGTGAACTGGCTGGCCGCGCGGCCCTGGTCGACCGGCCGCATCGGCATGTTCGGCCTCTCCCGGGACGGCGGTGGCTCCCTCCGGATCGCGGCCCTCGCGCCCGAGCCGCTCAAGGCGCTCGTCACGGTCTGCTCGACGGACGACCGCCATGACAACGGCCTCCACTACATGGGTGGTTCCGTCCTCGCGGTGGACACGCACGCGTGGTCCGCGACGACGCTCGCCCGCGCCTGCCGCCCGCCGGACCCGCGCTTCGTGGGCGACGCGTGGCGCGCGATGTGGCTGACGCGCCTGGCGGCCGTCGAGCCCCCCGTGCACACCTGGCTGGACCACCAGACCCGCGACGCCTACTGGCGGCACGGCAGCGTCCGCGAGGACTGCTCCACGATCGGCGCCGCGGTCCTCGCGGTGGGCGGCTGGCACGACCCGTACCGGGACACGGTCCTGCGCCTCGTCGAACAGCTGCCCGACGACCAGGTGCGGGGCCTGATCGGCCCGTGGTCGCACCAGTACCCCGACCAGGGCCTGGCGCCGGGTCCGGCGATCGGCTTCCTCCAGGAGACGCTGCGCTGGTGGGACCACCACCTCAAGGGCGTCGACACCGGCGTCATGGCCGAGCCGAAGCTCCGGTCCTGGATCAGCGACTCGCACCGCCCGGCGGCGGACCTCGCCGAACTGCGCGGCGGCTGGGCCGGCGATCCGGCCTGGCCCTCCCCGAACGTCACCCCCGCCTCCTACGCCCTCCAGGGCACCCCGGTGCTGGTCGCCTCCCCGCAGCACACCGGGGTGGACGCGGGCCGCCACATCCCGTGCGGCGGCTCCGCCGACCTGCCGCCCGACCAGCGGGACGAGGACGCGAGGTCGGCGTGCTTCGAGTTCGAGGTCCCCGCCGAGGTACGCGTCCTCGGGCGGCCCCGGGTGACGCTGCGGCTGCGGATGGACGTGCCCTTCGGCCAGGCCGTCGCCCGCCTGTGCGACATCGCGCCCGACGGCTCGTCCACGCTGGTGACGCGCGGCGCGCTGAACCTCTCGGCCCGGCACGGCCGGGACCGCGCGGACGCCTGGCCGCTCGGCGCCACCGAGGACGTGGCCTTCGAGCTGACCGGCATCGGCCACGCCTTCCGGGCCGGCCACCGCATCCGGCTCGCGGTCTCCTCCGCGTACTGGCCCTGGATCTGGCCGCAGGCCGACACGGCGGGCTTCACGCTGGAGCCGGCCGGCAGCTTCCTGGAGCTCCCGGTGCGCGCAGGCGGCCCGGACCCGACGATCACCTTCGAACCCCCGGAACAGGCGGAGCCGCTCGGCGTGACGCACCCCGCGACACTCGACGAGGAGCGCCCCGAACGCCTGGTCGTACGCGATGTCGCCCGGGGCGAATGGCGCCTGGAGGTCGTCCCGGGCGCCGGCGGCACGCGGGTCCACCCCGACGGCCTGGAGTTCACCGAGGACGCCGTGGAGACGTACACCATCCACGAGAGCGACCCGCTGAGCGCCCGCGCCCGCTCCGACCGGACGATCCGGCTGCACCGCCCCGAACTGGCCTGGGACACCAGGATCGAGACGCACTCGGAGATCACCTGCGACGCCGCGGACTTCCGCACCACGGACGAGGTGATCTGCCGGGACGGCGACGAGGTCGTCTTCCACCGCACCTGGGAGCGGCGGATCCGCCGGACCGCGGGCTGAACCGGGGGACTGCGGGCCGCTCGGTCGGAACGCGGGCCGATCAGGCCGCGGCCGCCATCCGTTCCAGGACGACGGCGATCCCGTCGGCCTCGTTGGTCAGGGTCAACTCGTCGGCGACCGACTTCAGTTCCGCGTGGGCGTTGGCCATGGCCACGCCGTGCGCCGCCCACAGGAACATGGGGATGTCGTTCGGCATGTCCCCGAAGGCGATGGTGTCGGCGGCCGTCAGCCCCAGCCGTCCGGCGGCCAGCGCGAGCCCCGTCGCCTTGGTCACCCCGCACGGCTGGAGCTCCACCGTCCCCGGACCGGACATCGTCACGGTCGCGAGCGAGCCCACCACGCCGCGCGCCACCGCCGCCAACTCGTCGTCCGCCAGCGTCGGATGGCGCAGCAGCACCTTGCTGATCGGCACCTCCCACAGCACGTCCCGCCCGGGCACCCGCACCGCGGGCAGCGTCGGGTGCGGCATCTCGTACCCCGGCTCGATGAGCGTGAGGCCGTCCACACCGTCCTGGTCGACGGCGGCGAAGACCTGCCCGACCTCCGCCTCGATCTTCCCCAGCGCGACCTCGGCCAGCTCGCGGTCGAGCGTCACCGACCAGACCATGCGGTGCGCCCCGGCGTCGTAGAGCTGCGCGCCCTGCCCGCAGACGGCCAGGCCGTCGTACCCGAGTTCGGCGAGGAGCGGCCGCACCCGCGGCGCCGGACGCCCCGTCACCACGAGGTGCCGCGCGCCCCTCTCGTCCGCGGCGGCCAGCGCCCGCCGCGACCGGTCCGAGACCGTGTCGTCGCCGCGCAGCAGCGTCCCGTCCAGGTCGGTGGCGATGAGTGCGTACGCGAGGGGAGCGGCCATGATCCAGAGAATACGGATCCTGAGGCACGCCGGAAGCGCCTTGGCGGGGCCGGTGCGCGAGGGGGACGGCGAGGACCGGCACGGTTCACCAGAAAGCGGAATTCAGCATTCCGATTCTTACCCGGCCGAGTGTCCGGCCGCTCAGCCGTACGAACGCGCCAAGTGCTCCGCCGGCCGCGGCGAGGCGAACCGCGTGCGGCACCCGACGCGCGTCACCACCTCGCCCGCGCCCCGAAGGACGCGAAGCCGGAATCGGACACTCCAGCACGACCTTTCCGGACAGGGCGCACTCTTTGGACACTGCCGCAACCAGGGTCTTCACACGTAACGTGTGGCACACCCCTATGGAAAGCGAGGCAGGTACGCATGTCCGAGCAGACCCCGCTCGACCCGGCCGCCGGTGACTCCACCGGCCTTCCCGGGAGCGACTCCTTCGGCCTCCCCGGGGGCGACCCCTTCGGCCTGCCCGAGGGCGACCCCTTCGGGCCGCACAACCTTCCCTACGGCGTGTTCTCCCTGGCCGGAGAGCGGGACGACCAGCGCAGGGTCGGCGTACGGCTCGGCTCGCACGTCCTGGACGCCGGCGCCGCGGCCGCCGCGCTCGGCTCGCCCTATGTCTCGCTCCTGGCCCGGCCCACGCTGAACCCGCTGCTCGCCGCGGGCCGCACCGCCTGGTCCGACGTGCGCCGCGCCCTGACGGCATGGGTGACCGTGCCGTCCTACCGGGACTCCGTGCGCCCCCTGCTGCACCCCCTCTCCGAGGTGACCCTGCACCTGCCCTTCGAGGTCGCGGACTACGTCGACTTCTACGCGTCCGAGCACCACGCGACGCACCTGGGCAAGATGTTCCGCCCCGACTCGCCGACGCCCCTGACGCCCAACTGGAAGCATCTGCCCATCGGTTACCACGGCCGCTCCGGCACCGTCGTGGTCTCCGGGACGGACGTCGTGCGCCCCTCCGGTCAGCGCAAGGCGCCCGCCGACCCGGCCCCCACCTTCGGCCCCTCGGTCCGCCTCGACATCGAGGCGGAGGTCGGCTTCGTGGTCGGCGCGCCCTCGGAGCACGGAACCCCCGTGCCGCTCGCCGACTTCCGCGAGCACGTCTTCGGCCTCACCCTCCTCAACGACTGGTCGGCGCGGGACATCCAGGCCTGGGAGTACGTCCCCCTCGGGCCGTTCCTCGGCAAGTCCTTCGCCACCTCCGTCTCCGCCTGGATCACGCCCCTCGACGCGCTGGACGCGGCCCGGGTGGCGCCCCCCGAGCGCACGCACCCGCTCCTGCCCTACCTGGACGACTCCGCCGAGTCGGCGGCCGACGAGCCGGGCGGCTACGACCTGCGCATGACGGTCACGCTCAACGGCCAGGTGATCTCCGAACCGCCGTTCTCCACCGTGTACTGGACGGCCGCGCAGCAGCTGGCGCACATGACGGTCAACGGCGCCTCGCTGCGCACCGGCGACCTGTACGGCTCGGGCACGGTCAGCGGCCCCTCCGCCGGCCAGTACGGCTCCCTGATCGAGATCACCTGGAACGGCCGCGACCCCCTCGAACTCCCCGACGGCAAGCGGACGTTCCTGGAGGACGGCGACGAGGTCACCCTGTCGGCGTGGGCCCCGGGCCCGGACGGCACCAAGGTCGGCCTCGGCGAGGTGACGGGCCGGATCGTGGCGGCGCGCTGAGCGGCGGCTGACTGACTGACTGACCGGCTGGCTGGCTGGCCGGCCGGCCGGCTGACCTGAACGCTTGAGCGGCGCGCGGCGCCGTCTGCTCCTCGGGCCCGGTGTCCTGCCGGGCCCGAGGCATGTCCCGCGCCAGTCCCGGGTGCGGCGCGGCCCGCCTTCGGTCGTCCTCGTCAGGACGTCCAGTCCGGCTCCTCCTCGTCCCCCCAGCCCAGCTCGTCCGCACCGGCCCCCGACGGAACGTCGCCGTCGGACGCGGCGGTGCCCGACGCACCCCCGCCGGGCGCCCCGCCGGAGCCCGCCTCGCCGGAGCCAGCCTCGCCGGAGTCCGCCCCGCCGGTGAACTCCGCGACGACCCCGACCACGCCCTCGCCGTACGTCGCCCGCTTCTTCTCGCCCACTCCGCTGATGCCCGCGAGGTCCGCCACGGACGTGGGCCGCAGCGTGGCGATCTCCCGCAGCGTGGCGTCGTGGAAGATCACATACGCGGGGACG
Source organism: Streptomyces sp. NPDC034037 (assembly GCF_055575715.1). Taxonomy (NCBI): domain Bacteria; kingdom Bacillati; phylum Actinomycetota; class Actinomycetes; order Kitasatosporales; family Streptomycetaceae; genus Streptomyces; species Streptomyces sp. NPDC034037. The sequence goes on from NZ_JBVISC010000008.1 coordinate 261,654, forward strand.
CCCTGCTCCTTGGCCTGGGCGCCGCGCCAGGCGCGCAGCGCCTCGAAGACCGGCACCGCCTCCTGGGGCAGCTCGGCGACCGCCGCCGCGCCCTTCGCCTTGCGCTCGCCCTTGGCGGCCCGCGCCGCCGGAAGACGCTTCGGCTCCTTGCGCAGCCGCACCTCACGCTCACGGGCGAGGACGGAGCCGCTCGTCTCGGTGAGCACCAGCGTGCCGTACTCCCCCTCGACCGCGAGCAGGCCCTGCGCCAGCAACTGCCGCACCACTCCGCGCCATTCGGCCTCCGCCAGCTCCTCGCCGATGCCGAAGACGGAGAGCTGGTCGTGGTCGAACTGGATGACCTTCGCGGTCTTCTTGCCGAGCAGGATGTCGATGATCTGGCCCGCGCCGAACTTCTGGCCGCGCTCCCGCTGGAGGCGCACCACCGCGGAGAGCACCTTCTGCGCCGCGACCGTGCCGTCCCAGGTCTCGGGCGGGGTCAGGCACGTGTCGCAGTTCCCGCACGACTGCGCGGCCGGATCCTGGCCGAAGTAGGTGAGGAGCTGGGCCCGCCGGCACTGGGCGGTCTCGCAGAGCGCCAGCATCGCGTCGAGGTGGGAGGCGGCCCGGCGCCGGAACGCCTCGTCGCCCTCGCTGCCCTGGATCATCTTGCGCTGCTGGACGACGTCCTGGAGGCCGTACGCCATCCAGGCCGTCGAGGGCAGACCGTCGCGGCCCGCGCGGCCCGTCTCCTGGTAGTACCCCTCGACCGACTTCGGCAGGTCGAGGTGGGCGACGAAGCGGACGTCCGGCTTGTCGATGCCCATGCCGAAGGCGATGGTGGCGCAGACCACGAGGCCTTCCTCGCGCAGGAAGCGGGACTGGTGCGCCGCGCGCGTGCCGCCGTCGAGACCCGCGTGGTACGGGACCGCCTCGATGCCGTTCCGGCACAGGAACTCGGCGGTCTTCTCGACCGAGTTCCGCGAGAGGCAGTAGACGATGCCCGCGTCGCCCGCGTGCTCCTCCTTCAGGAAGGACAGGAGCTGCTTCTTCGGCTCGGCCTTGGGCACGATGCGGTACTGGATGTTGGGCCGGTCGAAGCTCGCCACGAAGTGCTTGGCGTCCGGCATGCCGAGCCGCTCGGTGATCTCCCGGTGCGTGGCGTGCGTGGCCGTCGCCGTGAGGGCGATGCGCGGCACGTCCGGCCAGCGCTGCCCGAGCACGGAGAGCGCGAGGTAGTCGGGGCGGAAGTCGTGCCCCCACTGGGCGACGCAGTGCGCCTCGTCGATGGCGAAGACCGAGATCTTGCCGCGGGACAGCAGGTCCAGCGTGGCGTCCAGGCGCAGCCGCTCCGGGGCGAGATAGAGCACGTCCAGCTCCCCCGCGAGGAACTCGGCCTCCATCACGCGCCGCTCGTCGAAGTCCTGCGTGCTGTTGATGAACCCGGCCCGCACACCAGCCGCCCGCAGGGCGTCCACCTGGTCCTGCATGAGCGCGATGAGCGGCGAGACCACCACGCCCGTACCCGGCCTGACCAGGGCGGGGATCTGATAGCAGAGGGACTTTCCGCCGCCGGTGGGCATGAGGACGACGGCGTCACCACCGGCCACGACATGGTCGATGATCGCTTCCTGCTCGCCGCGGAAGGCGTCGTAACCGAAGACGCGCTGGAGCATGCGCAGGGCATCGCTCTGCGCCACCGCGCCCGCCGTGCCGGTCACCGTGTCGCTCGCCATACCCGGCGTCGATGCCGACGCCGTCACCTCGCTCATGCCGCTGGTCCCATCCATCGCCCTGTCCCCCGCCGTACGTCCTGCCTCGTCCACTGCCTCGACCACTGCCTCCACGATAGGGCCCCGCGCCGACAGGCCGAAAAGTTATCCACAGGCCGCCGCCCGGCATCCCCAGGTCGGGACGCCGGGCGGCGACATGTGTGCGAACCGGAGCGGCTACCGGACGAAGACCCCCGCCTGGCCCGCGAGGTCCAGGAAGTACTGCGGGGCCACGCCGAGGACCAGCGTCACCGCGACGCCGACCCCGATCGCCGTCATCGTCAGCGGGGAGGGCACGGCGACCGTGGGGCCGTCCGCCTTCGGCTCGCTGAAGAACATGAGCACGATCACACGGATATAGAAGAACGCGGCGATCGCCGACGACAGCACGCCGACCACGACCAGCGCGCCCGCGCCGCCCTCCGCCGCCGCCTTGAACACCGCGAACTTCCCCGTGAAACCGGAGGTCAGCGGAATGCCGGCGAAGGCCAGCAGGAACACCGCGAAGACCGCCGCGACCAGCGGTGACCTGCGTCCGAGCCCCGCCCACTTGGACAGGTGCGTGGCCTCGCCCCCGGCGTCGCGCACCAACGTGACCACGGCGAAGGCGCCGATCGTCACGAAGGAGTAGGCCGCCAGGTAGAACAGGACCGAGGAGACGCCCTCCGGGGTGGTGGCGATGACGCCGGCGAGGATGAAGCCGGCGTGCGCGATGGACGAGTACGCCAGGAGCCGCTTGATGTCGGTCTGGGTGATCGCCACGATCGCGCCGCCCAGCATCGTGATGACCGCGATGCCCATCATGACCGGCCGCCAGTCCCAGCGCAGGCCGGGCAGGACCACGTAGAGCAGCCGCAGGAGCGCGCCGAACGCGGCCACCTTAGTCGCCGCCGCCATGAAGCCGGTGACGGGTGTCGGGGCGCCCTGGTACACGTCGGGGGTCCACATGTGGAACGGCACGGCGCCGACCTTGAAGAGCAGCCCCATCACCACCATCGCGACGCCGATCAGCAGCAGCGCGTCATTGCCCATGGTCTCGGCGAGCGCCGGGTCCAGGGTCTGCACGTTGCCCTCGACGACGTCGGCGACCGTCGCGTACGACACGGAGCCCGCGTACCCGTACAGGAGCGCGATGCCGAAGAGGGTGAACGCGGAGGCGAAGGCGCCGAGCAGGAAGTACTTGACGGCTGCCTCCTGCGACATGAGGCGCTTGCGGCGGGCGAGCGCGCACAGCAAGTACAGCGGCAGGGAGAAGACCTCCAGCGCGATGAAGAGCGTCAGGAGGTCGTTGGCCGCCGGGAAGACCAGCATGCCGCCGATGGCGAACAGTGCCAGCGGGAACACCTCGGTGGTGGTGAACCCGGCCTTGGTGGCGGCCTGTTCGCCCTCACTGCCCGGCACGGCTCCGGCCTGCGCGGCGAAGGAGTCGACGCGGTTGCCGTGCGCCACCGGGTCGAGCCGCCGCTCGGCGAAGGTGAAGACGGCGACGAGCCCGGCGAGCAGGATCGTGCCCTGGAGGAAGAGCGCGGGCCCGTCGACCGCGATCGCGCCCATGGCCGCGATCTGCGCCTTCGTCGTGCCGAAGCCGCGGGCCGCGAGGCCGACCACCGCGGCGAAGGCGGCGGTGAGCGCGACGACGGAGACGAACAGCTGGGCGTGGTAGCGGGCCTTGCGCGGGACGAAGGCTTCGATGAGCACTCCGAGGACGGCCGCGCCGATGACGATCAGCGTCGGCGACAACTGTCCATACTCGATCTTCGGCGCGTCGATCTTGTCGATCGGATCGGCGGCCATTGTCCACAGGCTGTGGACGGCTGATGCGCTCACTTGGCCGCCTCCACCTCGGGCTCGGGGTCCTTCTTCTGGACGTCGGACATGGTGTGCTCGACCGCCGGGTTCACCAGGTCGGTGAGCGGCTTCGGATAGACGCCGAGGCCGATCAGGAGCGCGATCAGCGGGGCGACGACGACCAGTTCACGCACCCGCAGGTCGGGCATGGCCGAGACCGCGGGCTTCACGGGTCCCGTCATCGTCCGCTGGTAGAGGACGAGGGTGTAGAGCGCGGCGAGCACGATGCCGAGGGTCGCGACGACCCCGGCCACCGGGTAGCGCGCGAACGCCCCGACGAGCACCAGGAACTCGCTGACGAACGGCGCGAGCCCCGGCAGCGAGAGCGTGGCCAGACCGCCGACCAGGAAGGTGCCCGCGAGCACCGGGGCGACTTTCTGCACCCCTCCGTAGTCGGCGATCAGGCGCGAGCCGCGGCGCGAGATGAGGAAGCCGGCCACCAGCATCAGCGCGGCGGTCGAGATGCCGTGGTTGACCATGTACAGCGTCGCGCCGGACTGCCCTTGCGAGGTCATCGCGAAGATGCCGAGGACGATGAACCCGAAGTGCGAGATCGACGCGTACGCCACCAGGCGCTTGATGTCGCGCTGGCCGACCGCGAGCAGCGCGCCGTAGATGATGCTGATCAGGGCCAGTACGAGGATGACCGGCGTCGCCCACTTGCTCGCCTCGGGGAAGAGGCCGAGGCAGAACCGCAGCATCGCGAACGTGCCGACCTTGTCGACCACCGCCGTGATCAGTACCGCGACCGGGGCCGTGGCCTCCCCCATCGCGTTCGGCAGCCAGGTGTGCAGCGGCCACAGCGGCGCCTTCACCGCGAAGGCGAAGAAGAAGCCGAGGAAGAGCCACCGTTCGGTGTTGGTCGCCATGTCCAGCGTGCCGTTGGCGCGGGCCTCGGCGATCTCCTGGAGCGAGAAGTTCCCGGCGACCACGTAGAGCCCGATGACGGCGGCCAGCATGATGAGGCCGCCGACGAGGTTGTAGAGCAGGAACTTCACGGCCGCGTAGCTGCGCTGCGCCGAGGCGTTCTCGTCGCTGCCCGCGTGGGCGCGGTCCCCGAAGCCGCCGATGAGGAAGTACATCGGGATGAGCATGGCTTCGAAGAAGATGTAGAAGAGGAAGACGTCGGTGGCCTCGAAGGAGATGATCACCATCGCCTCGACGGCCAGGATCAGGGCGAAGAAGCCCTGCGTCGGCCGCCACCGGGAGGAGGCGGTCTCCAGGGGGTCGGCGTCGTGCCAGCCCGCCAGGACGATGAACGGGATCAGCAGCGCGGTGAGCCCGATGAGCGCGACGCCGATGCCGTCGACCCCCAGTTCGTAGCGCACCCCGAAGTCCGCGATCCAGGCGCGGGACTCGGTGAGTTGATAGCGGTCGCCGTCCGGGTCGAACCGCACCAGGACGACCACGGCCAGCGCCAGCGTGGCGAGTGAGACGAGCAGCGCGAGCCACTTGGCGGCGGTCCGCCGGGCGGCCGGGACGGCCGCCGTGACGATCGCGCCGACCGCGGGCAGGGCCGCCGTCGCTGTCAGCAGGGGAAAGGACATCGGTATCAGACCGCCCTCATCAGCAGGGTCGCGGCGATGAGCACCGCAGCGCCGCCGAACATCGAGACCGCGTAGGAGCGGGCGTAGCCGTTCTGCAGGGTGCGAAGCCGCCCGGAGAGGCCGCCCATGGAGGCCGCCGTGCCGTTGACGACGCCGTCGACCAGGCTGTGGTCGACGTAGACCAGGGACCGCGTGAGGTGCTCGCCGCCCCGCACCAGGACGACGTGGTTGAAGTCGTCCTGGAGGAGGTCGCGGCGGGCGGCCCGGGTGAGCAGCGAGCCGCGCGGGGCGGTGACCGGGACCGGCCGACGCCCGTACTGGACGTAGGCCAGGGCGACGCCGATGACGAGGACCACCATGGTGGCGCCCGTGACCGTGGCGGCGCTCAGCGGCGAGTCGCCGTGGTCGTGGTGGGTGACCGGCTCCAGCCAGTGCAGGAAGCGGTCCCCGATGCTGAAGAAGCCGCCCGCGAACACCGATCCGAAGGCGAGCACGACCATCGGGATCGTCATGGACTTCGGGGACTCGTGGGGATGCGGCTCCTCGTGCGCCCCGCGGTGCTCCGCGGCGGGCTCCACGTCCGGCTGGTCCGGGGAGGCGGTGGGGCGGTCGCGCCAGCGCTCCGCTCCGAAGAAGGTCATGATCATCACGCGTGTCATGTAGTACGCGGTGATGGCCGCGCCCAGGAGGGCCACCGAGCCGAGGATCCAGCCCTCCGTGCCGCCCTTGGCGAACGCCGCCTCGATGATCTTGTCCTTGGAGAAGAAGCCGGACAGGCCGGGGAAGCCGATGATCGCGAGATAGCCGAGCCCGAAGGTGACGAAGGTGACCGGCATGTACTTCCTGAGGCCGCCGTACTTGCGCATGTCGACCTCGTCGTTCATGCCGTGCATGACCGAACCGGCCCCGAGGAAGAGCCCGGCCTTGAAGAAGCCGTGCGTCACCAGGTGCATGATCGCGAAGACGTAGCCGACGGGGCCGAGGCCGGCGGCCAGGATCATGTAGCCGATCTGGGACATCGTCGAACCGGCGAGGGCCTTCTTGATGTCGTCCTTCGCGCAACCGACGATCGCACCGAACAGGAGCGTGACCGCTCCGACGACCGTGACGGCCAGCTGGGCGTCCGGCGCGGCGTTGAAGATCTCCCCGGAGCGGACGATCAGGTAGACACCGGCGGTCACCATGGTCGCGGCGTGGATCAGGGCCGAGACCGGGGTCGGGCCCTCCATCGCGTCGCCCAGCCAGGACTGCAGGGGCACCTGGGCCGACTTGCCGCACGCGGCGAGCAGCAGCATCAGGCCGATGGCGGTGAGCTTGCCCTCGCCGGTCTCACCGGTGGCCTCCAGGACGGGCCCGAAGGCGAACGTCCCGAAGGTGGTGAACATCAGCATGATCGCGATCGACAGGCCCATGTCGCCGACCCGGTTGACCAGGAAGGCCTTCTTCGCGGCGGTGGCCGCGCTGGGCTTGTGCTGCCAGAACCCGATCAGGAGGTACGAGGCGAGGCCGACGCCCTCCCAGCCGACGTACAGGAGCAGGTAGTTGTCGGCAAGGACCAGCAGGAGCATCGCCGCGAGGAAGAGGTTCAGGTAGCCGAAGAAGCGGCGGCGCCGCTCGTCGTGCTCCATGTACCCGATGGAGTAGACGTGGATCAGGGTGCCGACTCCGGAGATCAGCAGGACGAACGTCATCGACAGCTGGTCCAGCTGGAAGGCGACGTCCGCCTGGAAACCCTCGACGGGGATCCAGCTGAACAGGTGCTGCGACAGGGCGCGCTCCTCGGCGCCCTTGCCCAGCATGTCCGTGAAGAGCACGGCGGCGACGGCGAAGGAGGCGGCGGCCAGCAGCGTGCCGAGCCAGTGGCCCACACGGTCCAACGCCCGCCCGCCGCACAGCAGTACGGCCGCTCCGAGCAGCGGCGCCGCGACGAGCAGCGCGATCAGGTTCTCCACTTTCAGCCCCTCACAGCTTCATCAGGCTGGCGTCGTCGACCGAGGCCGAGTGGCGGGAACGGAACAGCGACACGATGATCGCGAGCCCGACGACGACCTCCGCGGCGGCGACGACCATCGTGAAGAACGCGATGATCTGGCCGTCGAGGTTGCCGTGCAGCCGGGAGAAGGCCACGAACGCGAGGTTGCAGGCGTTGAGCATCAGCTCGACGCACATGAACACCACGATCGCGTTGCGCCTGATGAGCACGCCGGTCGCGCCGATCGAGAACAGCAGCGCGGCCAGGTAGAGGTAGTTGACCGGATTCACTTCGACGCCTCCTCGGTCCGCCCGATGTCGGTGCCGCGCGGGTCGGGCCGCTCCAGACGGTCCGCGGAGCGCTGCTCCAGCGCCCGCAGGTCCTCCAGTGCCTGGCTCGACACGTCACGGATCTGGCCGCGCTCGCGCAGCGTCCTGTTGACCGTCAGCTCCGACGGGGTGCCGTCGGGCAGCAGGCCCGCGATGTCCACGGCGTTGTGCCGCGCGTACACCCCGGGGGCGGGCAGCGGCGGCAGGTGCTTGCCCGCGCGCACCCGCTCCTCGGCCCGCTCGCGCTGGGTCTTGGCGCGCTCCGTGCGCTCGCGGTGGGTCAGCACCATCGCGCCGACCGTGGCGGTGATGAGCAGGGCGCCGGTGATCTCGAAGGCGAAGACGTACTTGGTGAAGATGAGCCTCGCGAGGCCCTCCACGTTGCCGCCGGAGTTCGCCTTGCCGAGGCCGTTGAACTCGCTCACCGAGGCGTTCCCGATGCCCGCGAAGAGCAGTACCGCGAAGCCGAGGCCGCAGAGCAGGGCCAGCCAGCGCTGGCCCTTGATGGTCTCCTTCAGGGAGTCGGCGGCGGTGACGCCGACGAGCATGACCACGAAGAGGAAGAGCATCATGATCGCGCCGGTGTAGACGACGATCTGGACGATGCCGAGGAAGTACGCGCCGTTGGCGAGGTAGAACACCGCAAGGATGATCATGGTCCCGGCGAGGCAGAGCGCGCTGTGCACGGCCTTCCTCATCAGGATCGTGCACAGGGCGCCGATGACGGCGACCGTGCCGAGGACCCAGAACTGGAAGGCCTCGCCGGTGGAGGTGGAGTAGGCGGCGAGCTGCGTCATCGGCCTGCCACCTTCCCGGCCGCCCGTCCGCCGGCCGGCTTCCCGGCGACGGGGCCGCCGGCCACCTTCCGCGAGGCCGGTTCGCCGGCCCCGAAGTCGGAGGCCGCCTCCTGGGGCGTCTCGCCCTTGGAGAGCGCCACCTGGGGCACCGTCCCCGGGGCGGCCTCGGTGACCAGGCCTCGGTAGTAGTCCTGCTCGTCCATGCCGGGGAAGATCGAGTGCGGGCTCTCGACCATGCCCTCCTCCAGCCCGGCGAGCAGCTGCTCCTTGGTGTAGATGAGGCTTTCGCGGCTGCTGTCGGCCAGCTCGAACTCGTTCGTCATCGTCAGCGCGCGCGTGGGGCACGCCTCGATGCACAGGCCGCACAGGATGCAGCGGGCGTAGTTGATCTGGTAGACGCGGCCGTACCGCTCGCCCGGGGAGTACCGCTCCTCCTCGGTGTTGTCCGCGCCCTCCACATAGATGGCGTCCGCGGGACAGGCCCAGGCGCAGAGCTCACAGCCGACGCACTTCTCCAGGCCGTCCGGATGGCGGTTCAGCTGGTGCCTGCCGTGGAAGCGGGGAGCGGTGGTCTTCTGCTGCTCCGGGTACTGCTCGGTCAGCCGCTTCTTGAACATGGCCTTGAAGGTCACGCCGAAGCCCGCCACAGGGTTCTGGAACCCCTGCTTCGATTGGTTCGACTCATGGGGTGACTCCGGCGATGCCGGCGATTCGTTGTGCGACTCAGCCATCGGACGCCTCCTTTCCGTCACTTCGGGTGCCGCCACTGGCGTCACCGCGGGTGTCACTGTGAGTATCCGGCCCGCCACTGACAATCAGCTCCCGCTCCTGGCGCGAGCGGCGGCGCGGGACGGGCGGGAGGCTCTGCCCGGGCAGCGGCGGCACGGGGAATCCGCCGGCCATCGGGTCGAAGGCGACCGGTTCCTCCTCGACCGCCGTCGCCTTCTCCCGCTTGTCGCGGAAGATGTCGACGACCACGGAGAGCAGCAGGAGCGCGATGACCCCGCCCCCCACGTACAGCGCGATCGAGGTGAAGTCGTAGTTCTCGTTCCGCAGCGCCCGGACCGTGGCGACGAGCATCAGCCACAGGACCGAGACCGGGATGAGGACCTTCCAGCCGAGCTTCATCAGCTGGTCGTAGCGCACGCGGGGCAGCGTGCCGCGCAGCCAGATGAAGAAGAACAGCAGCAGCTGGACCTTGACGACGAACCAGAGCATCGGCCACCAGCCGTGGTTCGCGCCCTCCCAGAAGGTGCTGATCGGATACGGGGCCCGCCAGCCGCCCAGGAAGAGCGTGACCGAGACCGCCGAGACGGTGACCATGTTGACGTACTCGGCGAGCATGAAGAGCGCGAACTTGATGGAGGAGTACTCGGTGTTGAAGCCGCCCACGAGGTCGCCCTCGGACTCCGGCATGTCGAACGGCGCGCGGTTGGTCTCACCGATCATCGTCACGATGTAGATGAGGAACGACACCGGCAGCAGCAGGACGTACCAGCGGTCGGTCTGCGCCTCCACGATCGCCGAGGTCGACATCGACCCGGAGTAGAGGAAGACGGAGGCGAACGCGGCGCCCATCGCGATCTCGTACGAGATCATCTGCGCGCAGGAGCGCAGGCCGCCCAGGAGCGGATAGGTGGAGCCGGAACTCCACCCCGCGAGCACGATGCCGTAGATGCCGACGGAGGCGACCGCGAGGATGTAGAGCATCGCGATCGGCAGGTCGGTGAGCTGCATGGTGGTGCGCTGACCGAAGATCGAGACCTCGTTGCCGGCGGGGCCGAACGGGATCACGGCGATCGCCATGAAGGCCGGGATCGCCGCGACGACCGGGGCGAGGACGTAGACCACCTTGTCCGCCCGCTTGACGATCACGTCTTCCTTCAGCATCAGCTTGATGCCGTCGGCGAGGGACTGGAGCATGCCCCAGGGGCCGTGCCGGTTGGGGCCGATGCGCAGCTGCATCCACGCGACGACCTTGCGCTCCCACACGATGGAGAACAGGACCGTCACCATCAGGAACGCGAAGCAGAAGACCGCCTTCAGGGCGATCAGCCACCAGGGGTCGCGGCCGAACATGGACAGGTCTTCCGCCGCAAGCGGCACCACGGTGTGCGTCACGACGTCACCTCCGGGGCCTCGGTGGACTCCGGCAGGACCGCCGGGCCGATGCGGACGAGTTCGCCGGGGCGCGCGCCGGTGTCCGAAGCGACGCCTCCGCCCGTCGAGTTCAGCGGCAGCCAGACCACCCGGTCGGGCATCGCGGTGACCTGGAGCGGCAGCGCGGTCGACCCGGCCGGGCCGGTGACCGCGAGGAGGTCGCCGTCCTTCACGCCCGCCTCGGCCGCCGTGGCGGCGGACACGCGCGCGTGGGCGGCGTGCCGGGTGCCGGCCAGCGCCTCGTCGCCGTCCTGGAGGCGGCCCTGGTCGAGCAGCAACCGGTGACCGGCGAGCACGGCCTCTCCGGCGGCGGGCCGCGGCGGCTGGGCCCCCGTCTCGCGGGGCTGATCCGCGTACGGTCCGCCCCAGCCGCCGAGTCGGTCCAGCTCGCGGCGGAGCGTGACCAGGTCGGGCAGCCCGAGGTGGACGTCACCGGCGTCGGCCAGCATGTGCAGCACGCGCGCGTCGGTGGGCGCCAGCCTGCGCGTCATGTGGTCCGGCTTCAGCGCGGCGTCGAACATCCGCGCCCGGCCCTCCCAGTTGAGGAAGGTGCCCGGCTTCTCCGCGACCGCGGCCACCGGCAGGACGACGTCGGCCCGCTGTGTCACCTCGCTGGGCCGCAGCTCCAGCGAGACCAGGAAGCCGACCGCGTCGAGCGCCTCACGCGCGCGTGCCGGGTCGGGCAGGTCGGCCACCTCCACGCCCGCGACGAGCAGCGCGCCGAGTTCGCCGGTCGCGGCGGCCTCGACGATCTGCCCGGTGTCGCGGCCGTAGCGGTGCGGGAGTTCGGCGACGCCCCAGGCGGCCGCGACCTCCTCCCGCGCGCGCGGGTCGGTGGCCGGGCGGCCGCCGGGCAGCAGCGACGGCAGCGCGCCCACCTCGACGGCGGCCCGCTCGCCCGCCCGGCGCGGGATCCACACCAGCTGGGCGCCGGTCGCCAGGGAGGCGCGCACGGCGGCGGTGAGTCCGCCGGGCACGGCCGCGAGCCGCTCACCGACGACGATGACGGCCCCGGGCGTACGCAGCGCCTCGGCGGCCCCGGCTCCGTCGTCCGCGAGTCCCACGCCGGCGGCGAGGGCGTCCAGCCACTCCGTCTCGGTGCCGGGAGCCGCGGGCAGCAGCGTGCCGCCCGCCTTCTCCAGGCCCCGTGTGACGTGCGTGGCGAGGGAGAAGGTGCGCTGGCCGTGCTTGCGCCAGGCCTTGCGCAGCCGCAGGAAGACGCCGGGCGCCTCCTCCTCGGACTCGATTCCGGCGAGCAGGACGGCGGGCGCCTTCTCCAGGGCCGTGTACGTGACGCCGGTCCCGTCCAGGTCCAGGCCCCGTCCGGCGACCCGGGCCGCGAGGAAGTCGGCCTCCTCGCTGCTGTGCACGCGCGCGCGGAAGTCGATGTCGTTCGTGTCGAGCGCCACGCGCGCGTACTTGCTGTACGCGTAGGCGTCCTCCACGGTGAGCCGGCCGCCGGTCAGCACGCCCGCCCGGCCGCGCGCGGCGGCCAGGCCGCGGGCCGCGACCGCCAGGGCCTCGGGCCAGCTCGCGGGCTCCAGCTCACCCGAGGCGTTGCGCACCAGGGGGGCGGTGAGCCGGTCGGGCCGCTGCGCGTAGCGGAAGGCGAAGCGCCCCTTGTCGCACATCCACTCCTCGTTGACCTCGGGGTCCTCCTGCGCGAGGCGGCGCATGACCTTGCCGCGCCGGTGGTCCGTGCGGCTCGCGCAGCCGCCCGCGCAGTGCTCGCACACCGACGGCGACGACACCAGGTCGAAGGGGCGGGAGCGGAAGCGGTACGCCGCCGAGGTCAGGGCGCCGACCGGGCAGATCTGGATGGTGTTCCCGGAGAAGTACGACTCGAAGGGGTCGCCCTCGCCGGTGCCGACCTGCTGGAGGGCGCCGCGCTCGATCAGCTCGATCATCGGGTCGCCGGCGATCTGGTTGCTGAACCGGGTGCAGCGCGCGCACAGCACGCACCGCTCGCGGTCGAGCAGCACCTGGGTGGAGATCGGCACCGGCTTCTCGTACGTCCGCTTCTTGCCCTCGAAGCGGGTGTCGGAGTCGCCGACCTGCATCGCCTGGTTCTGCAGGGGGCATTCGCCGCCCTTGTCGCACACCGGGCAGTCCAGCGGGTGGTTGATGAGCAGCAGCTCCATCACACCGCGCTGGGCCTTCTCGGCGACCGGCGAGGTCAGCTGCGACTTCACGACCATGCCGTCGGTGCAGGTGATGGTGCAGGAAGCCATCGGCTTGCGCTGGCCCTCCACCTCCACGATGCACTGGCGGCAGGCGCCCGCGGGGTCGAGCAGCGGATGGTCGCAGAACCGGGGGATCTCGATGCCGAGGAGTTCGGCGGCGCGGATCACCAGCGTTCCCTTGGGGACGCTGATCTCGATGCCGTCGATGGTCAGCGACACGAGGTCCTCGGGCGGTACGGCCGCCGCGCCGCCCCCGGAGGGAGCGCTGTTCGTGGTCACTGTCATGCGTTCACCTCCGTGTGCTGGTCGGCGCGGTCGCTCCACAGGGTCGACCTGGCCGGGTCGAAGGGGCAGCCCTTGCCGGTGATGTGCTGCTCGTACTCCTCGCGGAAGTACTTCAGCGAGGAGAAGATCGGCGAGGCGGCGCCGTCGCCGAGGGCGCAGAAGGACTTGCCGTTGATGTTGTCGGCGATGTCGTTGAGCTTGTCGAGGTCGGCCAGGACGCCCTTGCCGGCCTCGATGTCGCGGAGCAACTGCACGAGCCAGTACGTCCCTTCGCGGCAGGGCGTGCACTTTCCGCAGGACTCATGGGCGTAGAACTCGGTCCAGCGGGTCACGGCCCGCACCACGCACGTCGTCTCGTCGAAGCACTGGAGCGCCTTGGTGCCGAGCATCGAACCGGCGGCGCCCACGCCCTCGTAGTCGAGGGGGACGTCGAGGTGCTCGTCGGTGAACATCGGCGTCGAGGAGCCGCCGGGCGTCCAGAACTTGAGCCGGTGTCCGGCGCGCATGCCGCCGCTCATGTCGAGCAGCTGGCGCAGTGTGATGCCGAGCGGGGCCTCGTACTGGCCGGGGTTGGTGACGTGGCCGCTGAGCGAGTAGAGCGTGAAGCCCGGGGACTTCTCGCTCCCCATCGACTTGAACCAGTCTTTTCCGCGGTGGAGGATCGCGGGAACCGACGCGATGGACTCGACGTTGTTCACGACAGTGGGGCATGCGTAGAGGCCCGCGACGGCCGGGAAGGGGGGACGCAGTCGCGGTTGACCGCGGCGGCCTTCGAGCGAGTCGAGCAGCGCCGTCTCCTCACCGCAGATGTACGCGCCCGCGCCCGCGTGCACGGTGAGTTCGAGATCGAGTCCGCTGCCCAGGATGTCCTTGCCGAGGTAGCCCGCCGCGTAGGCCTCGCGGACGGCTTCGTGCAGCCTGCGCAGCACGGGGACGACCTCGCCCCGCAGATAGATGAAGGCATGCGACGAACGGATCGCGTAGCACGCGATCACGATCCCCTCGATGAGGGAATGCGGGTTCGCGAAGAGGAGCGGGATGTCCTTGCAGGTCCCCGGCTCCGACTCGTCGGCGTTGACGACCAGATAGTGCGGTTTGCCGTCGCCCTGCGGGATGAACTGCCACTTCATCCCGGTGGGGAAGCCCGCGCCGCCGCGGCCGCGCAGGCCCGCGTCCTTCACGTACGCGATGAGGTCGTCGGGGGCCATGGCGAGTGCCTTGCGCAGGCCCTCGTAGCCGTCGTGGCGCCGGTAGGTCTCCAGCGTCCAGGGCTTGTCCTCGTCCCAGAAGGCCGTGAGGACGGGGGCGAGCAGCTTCTCCGGGCTGGTCTCGTTGTTGATCTCGGCGGCCAAGGTCATCACTCCCCCTCCTCGGCGGTCGGTCCGGCCGGGTTGGCCGGGTCGGATGCCGAGGTCTGCTGCGGTGCGTCGTGCGAGCTGAGGTGCTCGGCGGGGGCCTCGTCCTGCGGGCCCGCGGTGCGCGGGTGGACGACGCGTCGTTGGGGCGCCTCGCCCTTGGCCAGGCGCAGTCCGATCAGTGAGGCGGGGCCCGCGCCGCCGCTCGCCTCGACGGCGCCGGGCCGCTCGTCGGGGAAGCCGGCCAGGATGCGGGCGGTCTCCTTGTACGTGCACAAGGGCGCCCCGCGGGTGGGCCGTACGGTCTTGCCGTCGCGCAGGTCGTCCACGAGCCGCTTGGCGGACTCGGGGGTCTGGTTGTCGAAGAACTCCCAGTTGACCATCACCACGGGGGCGAAGTCGCAGGCGGCGTTGCACTCGATGTGCTCAAGGGTGATCTTGCCGTCCTCGGTCGTCTCGTCATTGCCGACGCCGAGGTGGGCCTTGAGTTCGTCGAAGATGGCGTCGCCGCCCATGACCGCGCAGAGCGTGTTGGTGCAGACGCCGACCTGGTAGTCGCCGGAGGGCTTGCGCCGGTACATGGTGTAGAAGGTCGCGACGGCCGTGACCTCGGCGGTGGTCAGGCCGAGGACGTCGGCGCAGAACCGCATGCCGGTGCGGGTGACGTGCCCCTCCTCGGACTGCACGAGGTGCAGCAGGGGCAGCAGCGCGGACCGCGAGTCGGGGTAGCGGGCGATGATCTCCCGCGCGTCCGCCTCGAGGCGGGCCCGGACGTCGTCCGGGTAGGCGGGGGCGGGGAGTTGGGGCATGCCCAGGCTGACGCCCGCTGCCTTCTCCGAAGGAGTGGTGGTCACCGGTCGACGCCTCCCATCACGGGGTCGATGGACGCGACGGCGACGATGACGTCGGCGACCTGGCCGCCCTCGCACATCGCCGCCATGGCCTGGAGATTGGTGAAGGACGGGTCGCGGAAGTGGACCCGGTAGGGGCGGGTGCCGCCGTCGGAGACGACGTGCACGCCCAGTTCGCCCTTGGGTGACTCGACCGCGGTGTACGCCTGGCCCGCCGGGACCCGGAAACCCTCGGTCACCAGCTTGAAGTGGTGGATCAGGGCCTCCATGGAGGTGCCCATGATCTTCTTGATGTGGTCGAGCGAGTTGCCGAGGCCGTCGGGGCCGAGCGCCAGCTGCGCGGGCCAGGCGATCTTCTTGTCGGCGACCATGACCGGGCCCGGCGCGAGCCGGTCCAGGCACTGCTCGACGATGCGCAGCGACTGCCGCATCTCTTCGAGGCGGATCAGGAAGCGGCCGTAGGAGTCGCAGGTGTCCGCGGTCGGGACGTCGAAGTCGTAGTTCTCGTAGCCGCAGTAGGGCTGGGACTTGCGCAGGTCGTGCGGCAGGCCGGCCGAGCGCAGGACCGGGCCGGTGGCGCCGAGCGCCATGCAGCCGGCGAGGTCGAGATAGCCGACGTCCTGCATGCGGGCCTTGAAGATGGGGTTCCCGGTGGCGAGCTTGTCGTACTCGGGAAGGTTCTTGTTCATCTTCTTCACGAACTCGCGGATCTGGTCCACCGCGCCGGGCGGCAGGTCCTGGGCGAGTCCGCCGGGCCGGATGTACGCGTGGTTCATCCGCAGGCCGGTGATCAGTTCGTAGATGTCGAGAATCAGTTCACGATCCCGGAAGCCGTAGATCATGATCGTCGTCGCGCCCAGTTCCATGCCGCCGGTGGCGATGCAGACCAGGTGCGAGGAGAGGCGGTTCAGCTCCATGAGGAGCACGCGGATGATCGAGGCGCGGTCCGGGATCTGGTCCTCGATGCCGAGGAGTTTCTCGACCCCGAGGCAGTACGCCGTCTCGTTGAAGAACGGCGTCAGGTAGTCCATGCGCGTGACGAACGTCGTGCCCTGCGTCCAGGTGCGGTACTCGAGGTTCTTCTCGATGCCCGTGTGCAGATAGCCGATGCCGCAGCGGGCCTCGGAGACTGTCTCGCCCTCGATCTCCAAAATCAGGCGGAGCACACCGTGCGTGGAGGGGTGCTGGGGCCCCATGTTGACGATGATGCGCTCGTCGTCGGCCTTCGCGGCGGCCTGGACGACCTCGTCCCAGTCGCCGCCGGTGACCGTGTAGACGGTCCCCTCGGTGGTCTCCCGGGCAGATGCGTGGGAAGTGCTCATCAGCTGTACGACCTCCGCTGGTCCGGAGCCGGGATCTGGGCGCCCTTGTACTCGACGGGGATGCCGCCGAGGGGGTAGTCCTTGCGCTGCGGGAAGCCCTGCCAGTCGTCCGGCATCATGATCCGCGTCAGGGCCGGGTGACCGTCGAAGATCAGCCCGAAGAAGTCGTACGCCTCGCGCTCGTGCCAGTCGTTCGTCGGATAGACGGAGACGAGGGAGGGGACGTGCGGATCGGCGTCGGGGGCACCGACCTCCAGCCGGATCAGCCGGTTGTGGGTCAGGGAGCGCAGGTGGTAGACGGCGTGCAGCTCGCGGCCCTTGTCCTCCAGGAAGTGCACTCCGCTGACGCCGGTGCACAGTTCGAAGCGCAGGGCCGGGTCGTCGCGCAGGGTCTGGGCGACGCGCACGAGGTGCTCGCGGGCGATGTGGAAGGTCAGTTCGCCGCGGTCGACGACCGTCTTCTCGATCGCGTTCTCGGGGAGCAGGCCCTGTTCCTCCAGGGCGCCCTCCAGTTCGTCCGCGACCTCGTCGAACCAGCCGCCGTAGGGGCGCGGGGTGGCGCCGGGCAGGGTGATGGTCCGCACCAGGCCGCCGTACCCGGAGGTGTCACCGCCGTTCTCGGCGCCGAACATGCCCTTGCGTACGCGGATGACGTCGCCGGCCGCGTCGCGCGGGGCGGGGAGGCCGCCCCCGTTCAGGTGCTCGCCGGTGGCGTCCGGGGTCTTGTCGTCGCCCTTGCCGTTCGGGCGCTCGTCGTGCGCGTCGCTCACCGCAGCAGCCCCTTCATCTCGATGGTGGGGAGTGCCTTGAGGGCCGCCTCCTCCGCCTCGCGGGCCGCCTCTTGCGCGTTCACGCCGAGCTTGCCGCCCTGGATCTTCTGGTGGAGCTTGAGGATCGCGTCCATCAGCATCTCGGGGCGGGGCGGACAACCGGGCAAATAGATGTCGACGGGGACGACATGGTCCACACCCTGCACAATCGCGTAATTGTTGAACATCCCGCCCGATGAGGCGCAAACCCCCATCGAGATCACCCACTTGGGGTTGGGCATCTGGTCGTAGACCTGCCGCAGGACCGGCGCCATCTTCTGGCTCACCCGGCCCGCCACGATCATCAGATCCGCCTGGCGCGGTGAACCACGGAAGACCTCCATGCCGAAGCGCGCCAGGTCGTACCGCCCCGCGCCGGTCGTCATCATCTCGATGGCGCAGCAGGCGAGGCCGAACGTGGCGGGGAAGACGGACGACTTGCGCACCCAGCCCGCCGCTTGTTCGACGGTGGTCAGCAGAAAACCGCTCGGCAGTTTCTCTTCGAGTCCCATGCTCTTTGGCCCCTCAGACCTTTAGTCCCATTCCAGGCCGCCGCGCCGCCATACGTACGCGTACGCGACGAAGACGGTGAGCACGAAGAGCAGCATCTCCACGAGCCCGAAAATCCCCAGCGCGTCGAAGGTGACGGCCCAGGGGTAGAGGAAGACGATCTCGATGTCGAAGACGATGAAGAGCATCGCCGTCAGGTAGTACTTGATGGGGAATCGCCCACCCCCGGCCGGCGTCGGCGTCGGCTCGATACCGCACTCATAGGCCTCTAGCTTCGCGCGGTTGTACCGCTTTGGACCGATAAGCGCGGCCATGACCACGGAGAAGATCGCAAAGCCTGCCCCGAGGGCTCCCAGCACGAGGATGGGCGCATAGGCGTTCACGCTCCTCGCTCCTCTCAGTCGGCACTGACTGTTGGCGGTTGCGTCGGACCGAGCCCGGGCCCCACGAAGATCGCTCTCATGTGAAGCAGGTCACAAGCCCAACTGCCCCGCATCTTATGCCCGGCGGTCTGTGATCTGCGACACGGGGTGCGACAACGGCTTTGTGATCTCCACCACCTGACGAAGGATCATGAAGTCGGATGAGCGGTGATCTTCGTACGCGAAGCACCTGAGTGATCACCAGAGGTGACATCTCGGCGTGTTACCGCTGGTCGAAGAGGTGTCGCACTATCAAGCCATGGCCGGTTCAGGCAAATTGGCGCTGGGCACGCTCACTTGATAAAGGCGTCGCGTTCACACTTTGGCGGCAGAGATGGGGACGGAAGTGGACACGTGCACCGATTCACGAACGGAGCGCCGGCCGGTCCCGGGGGCGACCCCCGTCGCCGGTCCGTCCGCGCGCCCGCCGACGCGTCGCGCCGGGTTCGAAATCCCCGCACCGGGCAGTCGAAAAGTACGGGAGATCTCAGGGAGGTCTCGGCAAGATCTCAGGGAGATCCCCGAGGGGCTCCCCCTGTGACCTGCGCCACAACAGCCCCACGCCAAATCAAGCGGGCTTGGCCAACGGTCTCAACCGGTGGTAGACCGAGGGCAATTCGGGCGTATCTCAGAAAACCCATGATCACAGGCGTGATCGACCGTGTCCGCATTGCCCGTTACGGCGTCAATAAGAAGCGACACGCCCGGGATTCGAGCCCGCGAGCGACAACTGTGGCGCAGCACACGTTTCTTGATGGGAACCACAAGTCCCTGGTACCGGTTGTTCCCATGTCCCACACCGCTCACATACCCAGCCACCGGAAGCCCCGTCGCAGCGCCTCCAAGATCGCCCTGCGCGCCGGAGTTGCCGGTGGCGTCCTCAGCACCCTGGCAGTGGCCGCGGCGGCCGGTACGGCGAACGCGGCCGAGCCGGTGTCCGAGACCATCGAAATGCCCACGCTCACCACCGATCTGTCCGCGCAGATCGCGCAGTCGGCGGACGCCACCCAGCAGGCCGCCGACACCTACGAGTCGCACGCCGAGCGGGACGCCGCCGCCGCCAAGGCCGCCAAGCAGGCCCGCGCCGACCAGGCGCAGGCCGAGCAGAAGGCCGAGGCCAAGCGCAAGGCCGACGCCGCCGCGAAGAAGAAGGCCGAGCAGGAGCGCGCCTCGCGCGCCACCGAGCGCACCACGCTCTCCACCCAGACGACGTCCGGCGGCGGTTCCGCCACCTCCGCCTCCGCCTCTGACTCGGCCGCCCCGGCCAGCGGCAGCGTCGGCACGGTCATCAGCTTCCTCAAGGCGCAGCTCGGCGACGCGTACGTGATGGGCGCCTCGGGCCCGAACGCCTGGGACTGCTCCAGCCTGGTGCAGGCCGCGTTCAAGCAGGCGGGCGTGGACCTTCCGCGCGTCTCGCAGGACCAGTCGGTCGCCGGCACGCCGGTCTCGCTCTCCAACGTCCAGGTGGGCGACATCCTTTACTGGGGTGGCGCGGGCTCCGCGTACCACGTGGGCGTGTACATCGGCAACGGCCAGTACCTCGACGCCGCCAACCCCAGCAAGGGCGTCGTCATCCAGGATCTGTCGGGTTACCCGGCGTCGGGTGCCGTGCGCGTCCTCTGACGGCCCCTTGGAGCCACGTACGAAGGGCCGGAACCCCCCGGTGGGGTTCCGGCCCTTCGCGCGCCCTCAGACGGCCGTACAGCCGTTCCAGTGGTCTACGGCCGGCCGTTCTTCGGTGTCAGCTCCGCCATCAGCGACCAGTCGTCGCCCGGGACCTGCGTGTTCACGATCCGCGGGACCTCCGCGACGGCCTCGGCCATCGCCTCCATGCCGGCCTTGAAGTGCTCCGACTCCACGTGCGCGGTGCCGGCCTCGGGCGTGGCGAACGCCTCCAGCAGGACGAACTGGTGGGGGTCGTCGACGCTACGCGACCACTCGAAGAACAGGTTTCCCGGCTCGGCGCGCGTGGCGCGGGTGAAGGCGGCGGTCCGCTCCAGCCAGGTGTCGGCGTGCTCCGGGCGGACGGTGAACTTGACGGCGATGAAGATCATGGGCCCAGCGTCCGCCCGCCCACCGACCCCGGCAACCGGAGCCGCCCGCTATTCCGACGCTGCCGGAAAACCGTGCCGCGCGGCACGGGTGAGGACCCGCGCCAACTCCGAGCGCCGCCCACGGAAGCGCGCCGTCGGCAGCGAGACCGAAAGCGCCCGCGTGCCGTCCCCGAGGGGCACCGCCACGCAGGTGTACGCCGGGTCCGTCTCCCCCACCGACACCGCGACGCCCGCCGCCCGCACCCGGCGCAGCTCGGCCTCGAAGCGGTCCGGGCTCGTGATGGTGTGCTCGGTCAGCCGGGGCAGGCCGTGCTCGTCGAGGTAGCGGCGCCTGGCCGGCCGGCCCATTGAGGCGAGCAGCACCTTGCCGTG
Source organism: Streptomyces sp. NPDC034037 (assembly GCF_055575715.1). Lineage (NCBI taxonomy): Bacteria > Bacillati > Actinomycetota > Actinomycetes > Kitasatosporales > Streptomycetaceae > Streptomyces > Streptomyces sp. NPDC034037. Next base: position 282,221 of record NZ_JBVISC010000008.1, read on the forward strand.
GGCGGTGGCGTGCGCGCCCTGGTCGAGACCGACCTCGAACGGGTCGGCGGCGTCGGCCGTGACGGCCGTGGTGCTGTCGACCACCGCGATCCGTCCGCCGCGGCGCACGCTCAGATAGGCGTGGGCGCCGACGGCCCGGCGCACCCCGAGCAACAGCCCCCGGGTGCCCGCGTCGATGCCCGCGTGCCGCTGGAACGACCGGTACAGGGCGGGCACCCGCGGCCCCAGGACGTAGCCGGCGCCGGTGCGGGCGACGTGCCCGCGCGCGGTCAGCGGGGCCAGCAGGTGGTAGACCGTCGAGAGGGCGCAGCCCAGTTCGCCCGCGAGCGACTTGGCGCCGACCGGCTCCGGGGAGCGGGCGATCGCCTCCAGGAGGTCGAGCGCGCGGTCCACCGAGGCCGGTCCGCCGTGCACGTCGTTCACGCCTTCGGCGCCACCTTGCTCAGTCCGTTGATGATGCGGTCCATGGCGTCGCCGCCCGTCGGGTCCGTGAGGTTCGCCAGCATCTTCAGCGTGAACTTCATCAGGACGGGGTGCGTCAGACCGCGCTGCGCGGCGATCTTCATGATCTTCGGGTTGCCGATGAGCTTCACGAAGGCGCGGCCCAGCGTGTAGTAGCCGCCGTAGGTGTCCTTGAGGATCTGCGGGTAGTTCTGGAGGGCCAGTTCGCGCTGGGCGGGGGTGGCACGCGCGTGTGCCTGCACGATGACGTCGGCGGCCAGCTGCCCGGACTCCATGGCGTACGCGATGCCCTCGCCGTTGAACGGGTTGACGAGGCCGCCCGCGTCGCCCACCAGGAGCAGCCCCTTGGTGTAGTGCGGCTGGCGGTTGAAGGCCATCGGCAGGGCGGCGCCCCGGATCGGCATCGTCATGTTGTCCGGGGTGTACCCCCAGTCCTCGGGCATCGAGGCGCACCAGGCCTTGAGGACCTCGCGCCAGTCCAGTTCGCGGAAGGCCTTGGAGGAGTTGAGGATGCCGAGGCCGACGTTCGACGTGCCGTCGCCCATGCCGAAGATCCAGCCGTAGCCGGGCAGGAGCCGGTCCGCGCCGGGCCCGCGGCGGTCCCACAGCTCCAGCCAGGACTCCAGGTAGTCGTCGTCGTGGCGGGGCGAGGTGAAGTAGGTGCGCACGGCCACGCCCATCGGGCGGTCCTCGCGGCGGTGCAGGCCCATGGCCAGCGAGATCCGCGAGGAGTTGCCGTCGGCCGCGACGACCAGCGGCGCGTGGAAGGTGACCGGGGTCTTCTCCTCGCCGAGCTTGGCGTGCACGCCGGTGACGCGGCCGGTGCGGTCGTCGATGATCGGCTCGCCGACGTTGCACCGCTCGTGGAGCCGGGCGCCGGCCTTCTGCGCCTGCCGGGCGAGCTGCTCGTCGAAGTCGTCGCGCTTGCGGACGAGGCCGTAGTCGGGGTACGAGGCCAGCTCGGGCCAGTCCAGCTGGAGCCGCATGCCTCCGCCGATGATGCGCAGGCCCTTGTTCCGCAGCCAGCCCGCCTCTTCGGAGATGTCGATGCCCATGGACACCAGCTGCTTGGTGGCGCGCGGGGTGAGCCCGTCACCGCAGACCTTCTCGCGCGGGAACGCGGTCTTCTCCAGGAGGAGGACGTCGAGCCCGGCCTTCGCCAGGTAGTACGCCGTCGTCGAACCGGCGGGCCCGGCTCCGACGACGATGACGTCCGCTGAGTGTTCGGAGAGGGGCTCGGTCACGGCGGGTTCTCCCCAAGGCTCGAAATCTGTGTGCCGACCGGCACGGGATATGGGCAGTCTATGAGGCGGTAGCGACCAGCCAGCCGAAGGGCCACACGTGACCGAGCAGACCGACACCCTGCCGACCGGACAGCTTCCCGCCGTCCGGCCTTCCGCCGCACGCCCGCCCGCCGTGCGGCTGCGGGTCCCGACCCACGAGGACGCCTTCGCCTGGCACCGGCTCTTCCGCGACCCCGAGGTCATGGAGTTCCACGGGGGCGCGCCCGCGGAGCTGTCCGTGTACGAGGAGCTGACCGCCCGGCAGCGCAGACACGACGCCGAACTGGGGTACTGCCTGTGGACCCTGCTGGACGAGGCCGGTGAGCCCGTCGGCTTCACGGGCGCCCAGCCCTGGACCCGGCCCTGGGGGCCGGTCGGGGAGACCGAGATCGGCTGGCGGCTGGGGCGCGCGGCCTGGGGCAAGGGGTACGCGACCGCCGCCGCCACCCTCACCGTCGAACGGCTGCGCGAGCGGGGGGTGCCGAGCGTGGTGGCGATGGTCGACGCCGGCAACGAACGTTCCGTCGCGGTGACCCGGCGGCTCGGCATGGAGCTGGGCGAGACCTTCACCACGCCCCCGCCGCCCGAGGGCGAGGGGGCGCGGCGCGTGGCGTACTGCTTCCGGCTCACGCTGTAGCGCGGCGGGGCGCGGCCGGGGCGGGGGTCAGTCCCCCGTGAGCCGCCAGGTCCGCAGCGCCGTCCGGTGCGTCTGGGCGCCCTCGCCCGCGGACCAGAAGTCCTCGCGCCAGGACAGCTGGATGGCGTACTCGGTGCCGTTCTCGGCGATGTAGCTCTGGTTGAGGGCGTGGATCGTGCGGCCCACCTCGTCGGTGTAGGTGTACTCCCACAGGGCGCCGTCCCGCCCCCGGAAGGTGTTCCGCTCCAGCTGGATCCGCCGGTAGTCCGACTTGTCCGAGGCGGACTTGGTGTGATCCTCGATGTTCGTGAAGTTCTCGTACGAGGTGTAGGGCGCGTCCACGACGACGCCGACGAGGAACTGCTCGCGCCCGGTCGGATCCGCGTACGTGATCTGCCCCGGCCGCTCCGGGTTCACGGTCTGCCGCGTCCAGCCCGTCGGGACCGCGAAGGAGAACCCCTCGGAGTCGGTCACCCGTTCGGAGCCCGCGGGGACCTCACCGTCCTCGCCGCCCCCGGAGGCCTCGGTGTCCGAGCTGTCGCTCGACTCCGGGCCCGGGGGTTCCTGCGAGACGACCGGGCTGGGTTCCTGGCTCGGCTCCCCCGAACGACTGGCGGCGGGCTTGCCGTTCTTGCCCGCGTCGCCCGCCTTGTCGTCGGCGTTGTCCTGCCAGAGCAGGATTCCGGCCGTGGCGCCCCCGCCGATGACGAAGGCGGCGGCGAGCGTCCCCGCCCAGACCCCGGCGCGCCCGCGGCGCTTGGACTCGGCGGGCGCCTGCTGCGGACCGATGTGGACTGCCTGGGGGGTGTACGCGGGGTACAGGGCGGGCGGGGCGTGGGTGCCGGGCCCGGGATTGCCGGGGCCGGGGTTGCCGGGGCCGGGGTTGCCGGGGCCGGGGTTGCCGGGGGCCGATGTGCCGGGAGCCGGTGTGCCGGGGGCGCGCTGGGTGACGTAGGCGGCGGCTTCGGCGGGAGTGAGTGCGCGGGGGGTGGTGCCGGCGGAACCGGCCCCGGTGGAACCGGCCCCGGTGGAACCGGAGGATGCGGGTCCGTCGGTCGCGGGCTCAGCGGCTCCGGACGACCCGGACTCGGCCCCGGTGGGCGTGGCGCCCATGGCCGCGACCCCTACCGGCACGTCTGCGGCAACCGCGTCCCCCGTAGGGGCGATCCCCGCAGGGGCGGCGTACGGCGGCGCTCCGGGGGCGTACGCGGGCGCGGCCACAGCCGTCGGCCGGCCCGTCATCCTCAGCAGGTACGGCCCGAGCAGCGTCGCCGCGAAGACCCACAGCAGGCCGAACAGCAGTACTTCGGGGACGTCGAGTCCGACCTCCACACCGCCGTTGCCGCTGAGACCGCCGAAGCCCGAGCCGCCGGCGGCCGCCGAGCCCGACGCCTCGACGCCGATCCCGCCGGCCCCGGCGAGCAGCAGGACGAGCCCGAAGAAGAGCGCGGCGGAGAGCAGTTGCTCGCCCCGGCTCGCGCAGCGCCGCGCGGCGAGCACGCCGATCGTCAGCGCGCAGACCAGGCCGAGCGCCAACGCGCCCACGATCGCCCAGTCGTTGGTGACGTCACCCAGCTCGGAGAGGCCGAAGGACCGGCTCTCGTGCCCGCCGCCGTACAGCGAGCTGCTGCCCCGCACCGACGCCTGCGCGCCCGCTCCCCAGCCGATGCCGAGCGCGGCGACGGCGAGGTTCGGCAGGAGGAGCAGGGCGATCAGAAGCGGTGAGATGTCGGTGTCGTCGAGGTCGGTGGCCCGGTCCAGGTCGTCGATCTGGGCCAGGCTGATGAAGGCGACGAGCGAGCAGAGCACGAGGACGACCACCAGGGCGCGCAGCGCGGTGCCCGCGGCGCGGGCGACCAACCGCGCGCCGGGGTGCGCGGGGAGCCCTTGCAGCACCGCGCAGGAGACGACGAGCGTGAGCACCAGCGCGCCGAGCGCGGCGAGCGCCGGGGACGACGACAGTTCGATGCCCTCGATCTCGGGCTGCGCGAAGAGCGCGAGCGCCAGGACGCCCACGGTCACCAACAGCGTGACGCGCAGGGCCGCTTCGAGGCCCGCCGTGCCCCCGCCGCGCCCGCCGTGGCCCCGCGCGGCGAGGCGGCCCCGCAGGACGCGTACGCCGATGAACAGCGCCAGGAGCCACAGCACGGTCACGGTGAGCGGGACGAAGTGCAGGGAGGCGGTGCCTTCGAACACGGACCCGGAGGAGTCCGAGCCGAGTCCGCCCGAACCGAACCCGCCACTCGAGCCGAATCCGCCGCCCGAACCGAATCCGCCGCCCGAGCCGAGGCCGTCGGAGCCGAGACCGTCGGAGCCGAGGTCGCTGGAGCCGAAGCTGCCCGAGCCGGTGCCGTTCGAGCCGCCGAGGCCGGGACCCCGCTCACTGCCCGTCAGTTCGAAGCCGCCGCCCACCGATTGGAGGAGCAGCGCCAGACCGACCCGCAGCCGGGCGACGAACCCGACGACGACCTCGTCCTCTTGGCCGTACGAGGGGATGGCGATGCCGATGGCGCCGATGAGCAGCAGCGCGAGGGGCCAGAGCGCGGCCTGCGCGGCGCCGGCCCAGTCGCCGCGGAACGTACGCCCGAGGAAGGCGCCGACGGGCGAGGGCCCGGCGGGCGCGTGCGCGGGCGCGGGGGTGTGGGCGGGCGCGGGGGTGTGGGTGTGGGCGGGAGTGAGCGCGGGGGTGTGGGCGGGCGGAGGCGGCGGCACCGGGGCTGCGGGAACTCCGTCTTCCGGGGTCTCGGTCGAGGCGGGCGGTTCCTTCGGTGCCGTCGGCTCCGGGGGGCGTTCCTTGCCGCACTTCATGCAGAAGCGGGCCTCATCGGGGGCAGATGCCCCACAGTGCGGGCAGTACGACGCCATCAAACGCTCCGTCACAGTCCAGGAGATCACCCGCGAGCGGGAAGGACCGACCCTATAAGAACCAGATAAGTTCCGGCACGGGTCGTATCAACGGACACATCTTGCCCCGTGGCCGGTTCCCCGCCGGCCCAGATGCGCGTTCTCCACTCAAGCGTTACGGAGCGCTTGTCGTTCAGGCCTGCTTGTATCCCCGGTGCAGCGCCACGACGCCGCCCGTCAGGTTCCGCCAGGCGACCTTCGACCAGCCCGCGTCGCGCAGCCGGGCGGCGAGCGCGGGCTGGTCGGGCCAGGAGCGGATCGACTCGGCGAGGTACACGTACGCGTCCGGGTTGGACGAGACGGCGCGGGCGACCGGCGGCAGGGCGCGCATCAAGTACTCGGTGTAGACCGTCCTGAACGGCGCCCAGGTCGGGCTGGAGAACTCGCAGATCACGACGCGTCCGCCGGGCCTCGTCACGCGGTACAGCTCGCGCAGGGCCGCGTCGGTGTCCTGGATGTTGCGCAGCCCGAAGGAGATGGTGACGGCGTCGAAGGTGTCGTCCTTGAACGGCAGCCGCGTCCCGTCGCCGGCCGTGAACGGCATCCAGGGGTGGCGCGCCTTGCCGACCCGGAGCATGCCGAGGGAGAAGTCGCAGGGCACGACGTACGCGCCGGCGCGGGCGAAGGGCTGGGAGGAGGTGGCGGTACCGGCGGCGAGGTCGAGGACCTTCTGCGCGGGGCGCGCGTCGACGGCCTTGGCGACCTCCTTGCGCCAGAGGCGGGCCTGGCCGAGGGAAAGCACGTCGTTGGTGAGGTCGTATCGCTCCGCGACGTCGTCGAACATCGTGGCGACTTCGTGCGGCTGCTTGTCCAGGGTGGCTCGGGTCACCCGGCCCATTGTGTCAGGCCGGTCTTCTTCCCCTGGCGGGGGCGGCGCCGTGGGGAGCCGGGGGCTCTTGGCGGTGCGGGCGCGTTGTGGTTGCTCGCGCCGTTCCTCGCGCCCCCTTGGGGGGCGGGGTGGGTCAGGTTGTTCTGTGGAGTAGGCGGCCGGCGAGGATCGTTGCCGCGCAGGTTGCCGCGCCCTGTTCCACCAGGGCTTGGCGGTCGGGGACGTCGAAGACGGCGAAGCGGGCGGGGGCGCCCGGCTGCAAGGGGGGCAGCAGGACCAGCGGGGTCGGGGAGAGGGACGGGGGGCCCGCGAGGTGGGGCGGGCGGGCGGCCATCGCCAGGCCGGCCCTGCGGACCGCGTCCAGGACGGGGCGGGCCCGCAGCTCGCCCGCGAGGGCCACCGTGCCGTGCGCGAGGAGCCGCTGCACCCCGCGCCGCGCGCTCGCGCCGAGCCGGGCCGGGTCCTTGCGGAACAGCGCCTTCGCCCGCTCGCCGCCGATCGGCTCGGTGCCCAGCCACCCGGCCTCGCGCGGATCGGGGTGGTAGGTGGCCTCCAGCAGCTCGGGCCCGTAGGGGTTGAGCAGGCCCGGCGTGAGGATGCCGGGCCAGCGGCGGACCCGGGCGGCGGGATGCGCGGCGGCCAGCTCCTCGTACGGCCCGACGGCGGCGACGCTCGCCCCCTCGACCAGGACCGCCGTCTCCGGCGTGCCCTCAGCGACGTGAAGTGTCAGCAAGGCGGCCTCAGTTGGTGGCGAGGAGCTTCAGCTCGGGATGTGCCGTGCCGCCCTCGATCGCGGTGGACGAGATGTGCGAGGCGACGCGGTCGTCGACCGGGTCGTTCGCCGGGTCGTCGTGGACGACGAGGTGCTCGTACGTGGTGGCGCGCTGGGCCGGCACCCGGTCCGCCGTGCGGATCATGTCGATCATCTCGCGCAGGTTCGAGCGGTGCTTGGCCCCGGCCGAGGAGACGACGTTCTCCTCCAGCATCACCGAGCCGAGGTCGTCCGCGCCGTAGTGCAGCGTCAGCTGGCCCGCCTCCTTGCCGGTGGTCAGCCAGGAGCCCTGGATGTGGGCGACGTTGTCCAGGAAGATCCGCGCGATGGCGATCATGCGGATGTACTCGAAGATCGTCGCCTGCGTACGGCCCTTGAGGTGGTTGTTCTCGGGCTGGTACGTGTACGGGATGAAGGCCCGGAAGCCCCCGGTCCGGTCCTGCACGTCACGGATCATCCGCAGGTGCTCGATGCGCTCGGCGTTGGTCTCGCCCGTCCCCATGAGCATCGTGGAGGTGGACTCCACGCCGAGGTTGTGGGCGATCTCCATGATCTCCAGCCAGCGCTCGCCGCTCTCCTTGAGCGGGGCGATGGCCTTGCGCGGCCGCTCCGGCAGCAGCTCGGCGCCGGCGCCCGCGAAGGAGTCGAGGCCGGCGGCGTTGATCCGCTGGATGGCCTCCTCGACGGGGACCTTCGAGATGCGGGCCATGTGCTCGACCTCGGACGCGCCGAGGGAGTGGATGACCAGCTGCGGGAAGTTCTCCTTGATCGCCGCGAAGTGCTTCTCGTAGTACTCGACGCCGTAGTCGGGGTGGTGTCCGCCCTGGAACATGACCTGCGTGCCGCCCAGCTCGACGGTCTCCGCGCAGCGGCGCAGGATGTCGTCGAGGTCGCGGCTCCACCCCTTCTTGGTGTCCTTCGGGGCGGCGTAGAAGGCGCAGAACTTGCAGGCCGTCACGCAGACGTTCGTGTAGTTGATGTTGCGCTCGATGATGTACGTCGCGATGTGCTCCGTACCGGCGTAGCGGCGGCGGCGCACGGCGTCGGCGGCGGCGCCGAGCGCGTGCAGCGGGGCGTCCCGGTAGAGGGCGAGCGCCTCCTCGGGGGTGATCCGGCCACCTGCGGCGGCACGGTCGAGGACGGACTGAAGGTCGGCCTTCTCGGTCACCGGGGCGTCCCTTTCGTAAGGGTTGTGGACGGACTGCCAGCCAGCGTACGCCAGCCCCCGGGAGCCCCCGACGTCAGGCGGAGTACGCCCCGAGCAGCACTCCCACGAAGGCGCCGCCGATCAGGAAGGGGCCGAAGGGGATCGCGGTCCTGCGCCCGGCGCGGCGGGCGGCGACGAGCCCGATGCCGTACAGCGAGGCGAGGACGAACCCGGCGAAGGTCCCGAGGAGCAGCACCCCCCACCCGTACCAGCCGAGCACCGCGCCCAGCGCGAGGGCGAGCTTCACGTCGCCGAAGCCCATGCCGCCGGGGTTGACGAGGAAGAGCACGAAGTACGCGCCGGCCAGCGCGAGCGCCCCGTAGAGCGCGCCGGTCCACTCCCCCGCGTGCTCGGGCAGCAGCGCCGCGCCCCCCAGCAGCGCGAGCGCCGCCCCGGCGAGCGGCAGGGTCACCACGTCGGGCAGCCGGTGCACCCGGAAGTCGACCACGGCCAGCAGCACACCGACGGGCGCCAGCAGCAGCCACGCGCCCAGTTCGGGGCGGGCGCCGGTGGCGGCGGCGAGGGCCGCGCAGACGATCGCGGTGGCGGCGGCGAGGGTGGCGGTGCGGGGCCCGTACCACTCCCCGTCCACCCCGCACCTGGCGAGCCCCAGCCACCCCCCTAGGGGGTGTCCCTCGGGGCACGCACGGCGCCGGTTCTCCTCGGGCGGGACGGAGAGCCGGTAGGCGGCGCGGGGGACGAGGGCGCCGGCGAGAACGCCCCAGAGCGCGCCGCCGAGGACGGCGAGGAGAGCGACCAAAACGTTCACCTGTTCGACGCGGGTTCACGGGCGGGTGGGTGGGAGACATCCGCCGCGAAGCGGCGGTTCCAGACCCTCACCCGGCCGCGGACGCCTCACTGCGCCAGGCGGGGAACAGCTCGTCCAGCAAGGCCTCGGTGCGGGGCGGCAACCCGCGCGCGCCGCTGCGGGCAACCAGGTCGGCCGCCACCTGCCGCAAGCGAGTGGGGTCCTCCGTCGCGGCCGTCGCCCGAAGCAACTCGTTCCAGAGCCGCTCATCGCCCGGCGCGGAGCCGAGCGCGGCGTTCAGCGCCTCGATCGCCTTCTCCGCGCGCCCCTTCTCCAGGTGGAACTCGGACAGGGCGAGCCCGATGTCGGCGACGAGCAACGGCAGCTGCGCGTCGATGATCTCGTGCGTGAGCCACGCGTACCGCCCGCGCGGCCGGTCGGCGAGCAGTTGCCCTCGTACGAGCACCAGCGCGTCGGTGAGCATCCGCCCGCGCACGGCACGGTTGCCCGCGCCCCGGCCCTGCGTGGCCTCGTAGTACAGGGACCGCAGCACGTCCAGGTCACAGACGACGGACTTGGCGAGCGTGAGCCGGCCGTTCCGGTCGGTCCGCAGCCGGGGCGAGCCGTCGGGGTCGGTGCCGAGCCACTCGCGCAGCCGCTCGACCAGCGCGTCGCGCACGTCCTCGGTGACGCCGCGCGGCCACAGCGCGGAGGAGAGCACCCGGGGGTGCACTCCCTCGCGGTGCAGGAGCAGCAGCGCGAGGGCCTCGTGCATCAGCGCGCTGCGCTCCCCGTCCGGGCTGTCGAGGCCGATGATCTCGTACGTGCCGACGAGGCGGGCGTAGACCGCGGGCCGCCCCTGCTCGGTGACGTCGACGAGGAACGGCGGCGCGGCGCCCGCGGGACCGTCGTCGGGGCCGGTGGGGCCCCGGTCGTCCACGCTGTCGGGGTCGGCCTCGGTGAAGAGCCGCACGACGGCGCGCTGCTGGTCCTCGGGGAGCGTCTGCGCCGCCAGTTCGAGGCCGAGCAGCGGCGCCAGCAGCTTCCCCTCGCGGGTGATCTCCATCTCCCAGGCGGCGCCGGGCAGGTCACCGGAGTCCGTGCCGACGAGGTAGCCGATGCCGAGGCGGGCGGCGTCGGCGGCGAGTTCGGCGAGCTTGAGCGCGTCCTCGCCGGTCGGTTCGGCGGCGAGCAGGACGAGGTGCGGGGCCCAGCGGGTGTGCCGGGCGGGGCCGGTGCGGCCGGTGAGCACGGAGTCGTGCCCGGCGGCACCGAGCGCGCCGCGCCGCTGCCGCGTCTCGGCCTCCATGGTCTCCAGGAGGGCTGCCACGTCCTCCAGGTGCCGCAGCCGGTTGGGGGCGAGCGTCGAGAGGTCCTGGCCGAAGCCGACGAGGGTGATGGTCATGCGGTCCGACCAGCCGTTGGTGGCGAGTTCGGCGGCGACCGAGGCGAAGACGGCGGCGCGGTCGCTCGCGGCGCCGCTCAGCGAGACGATGCCGGGCACGGACTCCAGGTTGAGGAGCAGCCGTGAGTCGTCGAGGGTGCCGAGGCTGACGAGGCCGGGGTAGGGCGCGGCGGTGTCCGCGTCCTCGTACCGCTCGGCGTCGGCGCGGGCCAGCACCCAGAACGTCTGGTCCTGCCCCAGCTGCCACGGCGCGGGCGGCCGGCCCGCCGGCTGGGCGAGCTGGAGGTGCAGGTCGCCGTTGGTCAGCCAGGCCGCGTAGACGGTCGGCAGCGGGCGGTTCTCCCCCGCGAGCGAGGCGGCGAGGCCGCGCAGCGACAGGTCGAGCAGGCGTACGCCCTCGGGGTCGGCGCCCACGAGCAGCGCGTCCTGCACATCGGCGGCGTCACCGGTCGGCGTCGACGGCTGCCGGTGCCCGCCGACGGCTCCCAGGGCCGACTGCCACAGGGCGTGGCGGCGCCGGCGGCCGAGGGCGCCGAGGAGGCCGGCGGCGAGGAGGGGGGCGCCGAGGAGGGCCTCGGGCAGGCCGAAGCCGGAGCCGTCGAGCTGGCCGCCGTCGGGCGCGTCCGCCGCGGGTGTCTCCGGGGTGGCCGGGGCCTGCGGCGTGGCGGGCTCGGCGGGGGCGGCGGGGCGCTGTTCGGGGAGGACGATGTGGGCGGTGTCCTGGTCTACTGGGCCGCTGTCGCCGTCACGGGCGCCGTGACCGCTGCCCGGTCGGCCGTTGCCGCCTTGCCGGCCGCCGCTGCCCTGCCGGTCACCACTGCCCTGCTGCTCGCCGCTGCCTTGCTGGTCGCCACTGCCTTGCCGGTCGTCGCCCTGTCGCTGGTCACCGGTCCGGGAGTAGTCGGAGATCTGCTCCTTGACGTCCTTGGAGATCTTCGGCGCCTCGTCGGGCATATCGACCAGCTCGCCGCCGTGCGCGTCCGCGGGCATCTCCATGATCCAGCCGGGCCGGATGAGGCTGGCCTCGGAGAGCTTGGACCCGTCGGGCTGCTCCCGGTCCTTGTTGAGCTGGTAGATCTCCTTGTACCGGCGGCCGTCGCCCAGGTGCCGCTCGGCGATCTCCCACAGGGAGTCGTGGTGGCGTCCCTCGGGCGGCTGGATCCGGTAGAACTTCGTGTCGCCGTCCTTGGCGCCGACGCCGCCGTCCGCGTGGGCGGCCTGCTCGGCCTGCGCGGCGAGCGCGTGGGCGGCGGACGCGGCGGTCCGCTGCTCCTGCCCGAAGAGCCCCGGCGTCTGCTGCGCGGCGGCGGACGCGGGCTTCTGGTTGCCCTCCGACGACTGCCCGAACTGCGAGAGCCCCGGCGCGAAGCTCGCGGCGGTGGCGCCCACCAGGAGCAGGGCGGCGACGAGCTGACGCGCGAGCAGCTGGCTGCCGCCGGCGCCCGGTACGCGGCTCGGGATCCCCACACCGGAGAGCGCGGCCTTTATCTCCACGAGCACGCAGGCGGTGAACTGCGCCCAGGCGAACCAGACGACGACGGTCAGCACGTTGATGAACGTGCTGACGGTGATCTCCTGCTGCAGCCAGCTCAACGAGGGCGCCCCGCTCGGCAGCGGCCATCCCACGAACACCACCAGCGCGCCGGGCACGCCCACCAGGAGCACCGCGAGGGCGACGAAGGCGAGGAAGGCCTTGACGAAGTCCCCGACGGAACGCCGGCGCCCCGGCAGCGGCTGCGGCGTCCGGTTCCGCGGCGACCGCGGATCAGGCGGGCTCGTCGAGCGTGAGGTGGTGCGCGCCATGGCGGAAGTCCTGGTGTCCTGTGGAGAGGAGTGGATGGTGGTGACAAGAGCCTACTGAGCCACTGAGGCGATGGTACGGAAGGCGCCGAGGGGCAGACAGGGGTACGGGCGGGGGTTCCGCCCGATTACCAACTCCGCGCCCCAAAGGCCCGATTCGCCTGGCCGAGGCGGTGGGGGCGGGGCCGGTTCCCCCGGCCGGCGCCGACGAAGGGGAGGCGCGTACGAGGCGCACGGCCGGCCGGCCCGGTAGCGTCGGGACCGTCGCTCCCTGTCGGCGGGGAGCGGTGAGGCACCCGAGGGGGACATGACCATGGGCAAGGGCAAGAGCGACCTCGCGGTCCCGATCACCGACCTGGAGGACTACGGCCGTCGGCTGCGCTCCATCAAGGACCGCATGAACCGCACCAAGAAGATCTTCGAGTCCTACCGCGACGACATCGGCGACGGCGGCGTCTACGACTCCCTGGACGACTTCGAGTCCAACTGGGAGGACGGCCGCGAGGACATCGGCCAGCAACTGGACCAGCTCGCCTCCCTGTCCGACGCGGTCGTCCGCGAGTTCAAGAAGCTCGACGACGACTTGGCGAAGGAGGTCAACGACGCGGTGAAGGTGAACGGAAACGGAAACGGAAACGGCAAGGGCGGCGGCAAGGGGGACACGGGCGGGGCCAAGTAGCAGGGAGTTCAGACCGCACCGGGGGGCAAGGGATTCTCGAAGCTGACCAGTTCGATGCCGCCGCGCAGGATGCGGCGGTAGTCGTCTCGGCGGTGCGTCGCGCGCGTACTCAAGGTCAGTACGGCGATCCGCCTGCCGTCCGAATGGGGCAGGTGGGCGTGGATCTGGAGCAGCGGGCCCGCGCCGAGCCCGCCCGCGACGGGTGTTCGCACCGTCTCACTGAGACTGACCGGACCACAGGCGAGGCCTTCGACGTACTCGACGCGGGTGTGCGGGGCACCTTCCCCGGATGCGACGGCTCGGGCCGCCGTCACGGAGGGCGGGGCGATGGCGATGTCACGCCAGGAAAGCGTCAGGAAGGACAACAGGGGCCGCCCGGCATCCCCGGCTCGGGCGGTGGCTTCCTCGCCCGGAGCATCTCTGTCGACGTCGGCGTCATCGCGGTGCAGGCCGATGGCGCAGTAGACCGTTCCCGCCTCGCAGAGCGCTGACAGCAGGTGTCGCGCGGCGCCGACGTGGGCCAGGAAGCGTTGTCGGGCGAGTTCATCGGGCGCCGTGTCCAACACGGGCCCCAGGGCGACATGGAACGGGTCACTCTCGGGTGAGTCCGGCACGTTCAGCAGAACATCAAGCGGCACGGCGGTAAAGCCGGCCGGCTCCGCGAACCAGATGTCGGCCTCTGGATCCCGGGCAGAATCGTGGACGACTAACGACGGCAGGTCGGTCCGCATGTGTCGATGCCTCATAGGAAGTAAAGGGAGGGATGGCGGGGGAGGTTCAACTCTGCGGCGCCTGCCGGGCCGTCGCCTCGGGGACCCGTGCCCCGGCCCGACGGGCACGCTCCAGAGCAGCGGGCTCGGCGTTCCAGCCATCCGTGGGAACACGGGAATCCCAGCGCGCGGAGCGCTGATACAGGAAGTGAAGCCGTTTCGGCACGTCACGGCCGCGTCCCGGTGCCGCCACCACCGCATAGAAGCGGGGGTCACCCGCGAACCACAGAGGCTCGATCTGAGCTTTGAGCTCCGGCTTGGTCTTGTTCGTACCGAACCGCCGGACCCACCACAGAACCCTCATGTTGGCGAGGAACAAGAGGGGCACTCCGTCCTCCGGCGCATCGGGGTTGGGGATCTCGAACCAGAGTGCATCTTCATTCGCGCGCGGGTGCTTGTTCCGGCCGCGCGGGACGTCATCGAGCAATTGCCAGGGATACTGCTGGAGCACTCGCTTGATATTGATCGACCACGGGAAGTAGCCGATCTGGAGTACGGCGCGATACGCGCCATATCCGATCAGGATGATCACGACCGGGGTGAAACCCGCCGACAGGAATCCAATGAAGGCTGCGAGCGCCCCGACACAGACTGAAACCCAGGCGATGAACCGAAACGGGATCATGGCCATATGAACGAACCATGCCCGCCGGGTGGCCGAATGATCCCAGGCGATCGGAAATTCCTCAGGCCTCACTTAAGCGTCCTCCTTGCCGCAAGTTTCAGCGGAACACGTGTCGTGCGACGTCGAGGACGCCGCCTCCGTCGACTCCTAGGCGCACGCCGTCGATGCCTGCGACGGCGCCACCTTTGATGCCGTCTTCATCCGCGTCCACCGCCTTCATTACGAGGCCGGACGTTGCGGTCACAGCGCCCAGCGACGCGGACGTCGTCTGCACGGTCTTGATGACGGGCTCAGCGCGTGCACCGCGGATGGTGAGAGAAAGCAGGGAGTTGTCCAGTCGCGTCACGGCCTTTGCCTGGTCCATCGTCGAGTTGCCGATGTTGGACATTCGTTGTCCGAGCGAGAGGGCGTCACCCGCCTCACCGACCGCTCGCACTCCCAGCGCCGTTCCTTTCCCGACTGCCGCGATGCCCGGCACCATACCGAAGACGTCACCGCCGACAGTGACCAAGTTGCTCCAGAAATCCTGGTCGAACTCGCCTCTGGTCAAACCGTCCTTCAGCGATGCTGATAATTCCGGATTTTGCGTGAGCCGCAGCGCAAGCGCACCCCCACTCAACACCCCCGCGGCCAACAACAAAACCGCCGCAGCCGTGCCGCCCGAGACCACGAACAGGGCCACGAGGCCGACGACCGCCGCGACTGTGCTGAGGATGTCGGGGAGGTTCTCCTTGACCCATTCCAGCGTTGATTCGAACCAACCCGGCTCATGCGGGGCGAGTTTCCCCGTCGCGTCGCGGATCTTCGTGGCCCGCAGGCGCGCCTTCTCCTCGTGTTCGTGGGCGAGCTTCCTGGCCCTGGCGAGGACGCGGGCCAACTCCGCCTCGGCCTCCTCGACGCGGGCGTGGGCACGACTCAGTGCCTTTCGCGCTCCCTCGTGCCCCGAGGCCTTCTCCTCGTCCAGGTCGGGGCCATCACCCGCCGTGTCGGCGACGCCTTTCGCCTTGCGCAGTTCTTCACGCGCGTCCTTCGCGTCCTCGTTCAGACGTTTCGCGCGCGCACGGAACTCCTCCAGCTCCTCGCGCCAGCGCGCCAACTGCCGGGCCGCCTTGCCGATCGACCGTGCCGCGTTTCGCAAGTTCTTCGGCAGGGGCCCGCCCCGCAGCTGTTCGCGGTAGGCGACCGCCGCGTCACCCTCCCAGTAGCTGCCGTCCATCAGCTTCGTGACCACCTCATGGGTGTCGTCGAGGACCTTGGCGCAGTTGACCAGCTTCTTGTGGAGCGCTCCGACCGCGTCGCAACTTCCGGGGACCGGATTGAAACCGAGCGCCGGGAAGTCGGGGTTACTGGCGCCCCTGGGGTGGCCCAGCCCGAGCGACACGGTCACGTGGTGCTCCCGCCGTTCTTCGGCTCAGCTTTCTCCCTGGATCTCCTGATCGCCTCTTCCAGGGCTCTGTCGACCTCGAAGTAACTCTCCTTGTTCTTGTTGATGATCTTCGCGAGATCCGCGGCCTGCTCGCCGATCTGTTCCGTGCCGTACTTCCAGTCGTCCTGGAATTCCTCGCACGCGCTGTCCAGATCGACTGTGCCCAGCCCCGACACCGTGGCGTGGGACAGCGCCTTGCGCATGTTCTTCAACGCGTCATTCGACTTGTCCAAGAGCCTGACGAACCTGTCCAGCTCCGTGCCGTCCACCCTCAGCCGTCCTGCCATACGGGCCTCTCCTCCTCGGGCCGAGACACGCGCGTCTCTGTCAGCGGCTGACGGACCGGAGCCGAGTCGGAGTGCGGATCGGTCGCGAGGTGCACAGGGCGGTTCACTGAAAGCTCCTGGAGAGTGCGGTTCGCTGAAGCGGAGCTCACGCTATCCAGGCTGTGCCGCCGCACCGGGAGCGTTGCGTCAATGTCCCGTAGCCGCCGAGGCCGACCGCACAGGTTCGAGGCGGGCCCGTCGGTGGCCGAAAAGCCGACGCCGGTCCCGGGCGTTCATCACCGGCTCCCTTAGGGGCCGGTGCGGAGCCCGGTGAGTCGGACTCCCGCTCCCGACAGCGGCGCCAGGCTCGAAGTCGACCATGGACGTGGGCCGTCGCGGGGGACGAGGACGGACGGTGCGTCAGCCATACGTGTGATGAGGCGACGCTGAAGAGACATGCCCCCGCGGTGGCTCAACGGGGTCGTGCCGCCGAAGAACGACCCCGGCGGGCACCGTCTCAGCCCACCTCGTTCTCCGCTACCGCGCTCCCTTTCACCGTGACATCGCCGCCGTAGAACATGCCGGTGAAGACGGGGCTGTAGGTCATCTGGACCTGGACCTCCACCCGTTGGGCGTTCGCCGTCACGCAGTGGGTCGCCGAGACGTCCGCGCCGGACAGGCCCGCCTCCCGGACGAAGGCCTGGACGCGGGCGCCGCAGTTCTCGTAGTTGATGGGGGCGCCCTCGGCCCCCTCGTACAGACCCTCGGTGTCGAGGTCCTGCGCCGCGTAGCGCGCGGCCTGCTCCGCGATGTCCGCGGCGCGTTCCCGCTTGGAGATGGACAGCCCGCCGTCGATGACGAACGCGGACAGCGTGAGGAACACGATCGCGAAGATGATGACGGCGCCCGCCCCCGAGCCCCGGTCGTCCAGCGCCTCCCGGCGGGCGGCGACCCAGCCTCGTACGGCGTCGGTCATGGCTCTCCTTCTCACGCCGCCCTCCGGTAGGGGTCCAGCGGCGAGCTGAAGCTGGCCTTCAGGGTCGTCGGGACGTCGACGCCGATCATCGCCAGGCCCCGCACCTGGCAGCTCACCTCGACCGTGAAGAAGGGGTCGACGTCGGGGTCGAAGCCGGCGCTCTTCTGCACGACGCTGACCGGGCCCGAGCAGACGTCCGCGAGGTCCGCCCGCGCGGCCCTGCGCGCCTCCGCCATCGCCGTGCCGTGCTCCTTCTGGATCGAGCCGGCGCGCGCCGCGTCCCGCGCCGCGCCGTCGATGGCGCCCCGGCCGTCCACGAGCTGCCCGAAGGCCACCAGGACGAGGATGAACAGGATCATCACCGGGGCGAGGATCACCACCTCGATGGTGGAGAGCCCCCGGTCGTCACGCCGCCACCGCGGCAGCCGAAAGCGCATCAGCCGTCGTCCTCCACGAACCGCTCCACCGGTCCCGAGGACTGCGCGTGCACGGTGAAGTCGAGCCCGGGGAAGACCATCGGCACCTTCGCCGTGATCTCCACGCCGACGGTGCCCGGCTCCGGCTGGATCGTGCGCACGTCCGGGTCGAGCACCAGCTGCGGGCCGAGCTGGCGGATGTAGGCGTCGACCACGTCACGGGCCTCGCCGCGCCAGCCGCCCGCGTTCTCGTCCGCCGTGGCGCGGGCCTTGCGCGCGCCGGCCTGGGCCGCCGCCTGGGCGACGTGGTCCGCGAAGAAGTACAGGCCGAACTGCACCGTCGCGAAGATCATGAAGAACAGTACGGGGGTGAGCAGCACGAACTCGATCGCGGTCATGCCGGATTCGCCGCGGGTGGAGGCGGCCTCCACCCTGCGGCGTACCCATCGTCTCGCACGCTCGCGCACGCGTCCCCGCTCCCTGTCCCCGTTCACCACCGGATCAGCAGGTCTTGCCCGCGTCCGCGCCCTCGATGCACTCGCCGACCTTCGTGGCGCCCTTGTCCAGAGCCGCGTTGATGATGGCCGCCACCGCGCCCACGATCGCCACGACGACCGCCGAGATGATGACCCACTCGACCGCGGACGCGCCCCGGTCCAGCTCGCCCGAGCGGACGCGCTGCACGCGGCCCTGCAGGAAGGTGATCACGAGGTCGAGGCCGGGGTTGCCGGTGCGGAAGTCCCGCTCGTTCAGGCCGTTCAGGCCGTTCAGGCCGTTCATGATGTGTTGTCCTCTCAGGAGTGGTGGGGGGAGGTGGTGCCGGGCCCCGTTGTCGCCCGGCACCGTCGTGACGGGCCGCTACACCTGGAACACGCGCATCGCCGCCGGGAAGATGAGGAAGACCAGGAAGCCCGCGCACAGCAGCAGCTGCGCGACCAGCATCGACTGGGACTTCTCGCCCGCGCTGCCCTCGATCTCGGCCAGCTCGCGGTGCCGCATCGTCTCCGCGCGGGAGGCGAGGGACTCGCGCACCTTCGCGCCGTCGTCCGCCACCAGCGCCAGGGACGCCGACAGGTCCTTCAGTTCCTCGACGCCCAGCTCCTCGCCGAGCGAACCGAGGGCCTGCCACTGGCTGACGCCGGTGATGCGGGCGTCGGCCAGGGCACTGCGGATGCGTTGCGTCGCCCAGCCGTCGGAGACTTCCGCCGCCGCCATGAGGGCCTCGGGCAGACCGCGGCCGCCCGCGAGGCTCATCGACACCAGGTCCAGATAGGCGCCGATGACGCGGCGCAGATCGCGCCGCTTGTCCGCCGCGTCCCTGCGCACCTCCAGGTCGGGCAGGAAGAAGAAGAGCGCGCCGAACATCAGCGCGAGCCACACCGGGATGATCGGGCTGCGGCTGAAGCCGAGGACCATGACGACGGTGAAGAGGAACGGGCCGAAGAAGACGCCGACCGCTCCCAGCAGCACCTTCGTCGCCAGGAACTTCTCCCAGCTGCGGTCCAGGACCGCGAGGTCGGCCCGCAGCGAGCGCTGCTCCCAGCCCTGCTGGAGGTAGAGGTCCGCGACGCGCGCGCCGACGCGGGCCCGCAGCGAACCGATGCGGCCCGGCTTCTCCACGTCTCCGGTGGCCCGCTGCGAGGCGTACGCGGCGCCGCGGGCCCGCAGCGCGTCGATGCGGGCCACCGTGGCGACCGCGCTCTGCTTGGGCGGCAGCAGGGCACGTACGAGGGCGAAGACGCCGAGGCCGAGCACCGCGCCGATCACGATCGGCATCGTCAGGCTCATCGACGTACCCCCTCGGAGGAGTTGGGCTGGCCCGGCAGGCCGTGCTGAAGAGGCAGGCCCTGCTGGCCGCTCTGCCCCACGCCCGGCTGTCCCACGCCCGGCTGTCCCACGCCCGGTCGACCGGCGCCCGGCCGGCCCTGCCCGGTGCCGTCCGCCGCGCCCCGGGGCCGCACGAACTGCACGCCCGGCTCGTCCTTGACCAGGAAGCGGTCCGGCGTCTCGACCGTCGACAGCTTCCGCAGCCACCAGAAGCCCAGCGCGAACAGCGCGCAGACCAGGGCCAGCACGAGCTGCCCGACCGGTGTGCCGTAGGGCTCGACGAACTCGCGGTTGAAGATGGACAGGCCGAGGACGAAGGCGACCGAGACCGCCACCACGATCTGCACCGAGCGGCGGGTCGAGGCGCGCTGCGCCATGACGCGCTGGCGCATGTCGACCTCCTCGCGCGCCGACTTGGCGAGCGCGCCGAGGACTTGGCGCAGGCCCGGGCCGCGCAGCTTGGCGTTGAGGATGAGCGCCGCGACGATGATGTCCGCCGAGGCGTCGTCGATCTCGTCGGCGAGGATCTGCAGGCCCTCGGGGAGCGGGGTGCGGGCGCGCAGGCGGTCCACCAGGGCGTCCAGGTGGGGCCGGAGCACGGGGGCCGCCGCGCGGGCGGAGGCGGGGATGGCCTGTTCCAGGCCGACCGCGCCCGCGATCGTGTCGCGCAGCGACTCCGTCCAGGCGGCGAGGGCCTCCACGCGCTTCATCTGGGCGCGTTCCTCTGCGGCGCCGCCGAAGAGCTTGTCCCAGAAGAAGACGAGGATGCCGGCCGCGATGCCGGCCACCGCCCAGCGGGTGAGCAGGAGGACGACCAGGCCGACACCGGCGGCGAGGGAGCCGCGGCGGCCCGCGAAGCGGATCAGTTCGCTCCAGCGTTCGCTCGCCTTGTGCTTCTCGTGCTCGGGCTTCGGGGGCAGGCCCCGCAGCGCGACGGCGAGCAGCGCGATGCCGCCGCCCGCGGCGACGCCGCAGAGCAGGGCGTACAGGACCGGCAGCGAGAAGAGGCCGCCCATGGAGCCGAGGGAGCCCGCTGCCAGTGGGTGGGATGCGTTCATGTCGTGCTCACCCCCATTGCCCGGCGGGGCGGTAGCCGAACGCGGCCAGGTCGTCCATGCAGGCGATCGGCGCGTGCGCGACGACCTGCCCGTCGGGGGCCTCCGCGAAGACCTCGCTGGACAGGACGCGGCCGTCGACGCCGTTGACCTCGCGGACCGAGGTCACCACGCGCTGGAGCTTGCCGCCGGACTGGTAGTTGTTGCGCCGCTGGATGAAGACGACGAAGTTGACCGCGCCCGCCACCAGCATCTGGCTCGCCTCGATGGGGAGCCGCTCGGCGGCCTGGAGCGCGTAGGTGGAGATGCGGTTGAAGACCTCGCTGGAGCTGTTGGCGTGGATCGTGGAGAGCGAACCGTCGTTGCCCTGGGACATCGCGTTCAGCATCGTGACGATCTCGTCGCCGAGCACCTCGCCGACGATGACCCGGGAGGGGTTCATACGGAGCGAGCGGCGCACCAGCTCGGCCATCGAGATCTCGCCCTGGCCCTCGGAGTTGGGCAGCCGCTCCTCGAACGCGACGACGTTCGGGTGCAGGTCGGCGAATTGGTCGAGGCCCAGCTCCAGGGCGCGTTCGACGGTCACCAGGCGCTCGTGCGGCGGGATCTCGTTGGCGAGGGCGCGAAGCAGCGTCGTCTTGCCCGCGTTGGTCGCGCCCGCGATCATGATGTTCTTGCGGGCCCGGACCGCGCAGGCCAGGAAGTGGCCGATCTCCGGCGTCAGCGTGCCGTTGCCGACCAAGTCCGACATGAAGACCTTGCCCATGCGGGCGCGGCGGATGGACAGGGCGGGGCGGCGGGTGACGTCCATGACCGCCGACAGCCGCGAGCCGTCGGGCAGCCGCAGGTCGAGCTGGGGGTTCGCGGAGTCGAAGGGGCGGGACGAGAGGCCCGAGTACGCGCCGAGGACCTGGATCAGCTCGACGAGTTCCTCGTCCGTCTCGGCGACGGGGTCGGCCTTGGTCTCGCGGCCGTCGGCGTAGCCGACGAAGACCTGGTCGCAGCCGTTGATGTCGATGTTCTCGACCTCGGGGTCGTCGAGCAGCGGCTGGAGCCGGCCGACGCCGAAGAGAGCGGCGTGCACGGCGGCCGCGTACTGCTCCTCGGTCTCCGCGTCGAACGGGGTGCGCCCGGCGTTGATCTCCGCACGGGCGTACTCCTCCAGGATCTGCGCGATGACGGCGCGGGCGTAGTGCCGCTCGTCCTCGCCCGACATCGGGGTGACGCCGGAGATCTGGTCGAGGCGGCGCTGCTCGGCGATGCGGTCGCCGGCCTCCTGCCGGAACCGCTTCACCAGCTGGTGGTCGACGGGCGTGCTCATCGGCCCGCTCCGTGTTGGTGCCGCTGCGGCGCGGCCGGGCCGCTCCAGGCGGCGCCGTACTGCTGGTACAGGTCGACGGTCACCTTGCGGGCGGAGCGGATGAGCAGTGACTTGTCGAGCCGTCCGCGCTTGCGTCCGGCCAGCTGGTCGGCGCCCGTCGGGTCGTCGGCGAGGGTGCCGACGACGCGGGCGCCGGTCTGCGCGGCCATCAGCATGTCGTCGACCTGGTGGACGAGCTTGGCCGACGCCGACGGGTCCGCGATCAGCAGGACGCCGATCAGCGGGGTCGCGAGCGAGGCGGCGCCCCGCGATCCGCCGTGCAGCTTGGCGGCGAGGGCCGCGGCGCGGTCGCGGACGCGGGCGAGCGCCTCGGGTTCGGTGCGCGAGACGAGCAGGACGAGGGCGGCCTGCGGGAACAGTTCGACGGCCGGGGTGTCGCCGCTGATCCGTCCGCAGTCGGCGATGACGTCGGCGGGCGCGTGCGGCGAGTCGGCGAGCTGCGCGAAGGCGCGTCCGAGGGTCGGCCACACCCCGGCGAGCCCGGCGGCCTGCTCGGCGTTGCCCAGTCCGACGAGGACTTCGAGCCCGCCGCTCAACGGCTGCGTGTGGTCCCACAGTTGGTCGGGCACGAGGCCGCGGCGGGCCGTGGCCGCGATGGACAGCATGCCCGTGTTGGGGTTGAGCGGTCCGCCGTGCGCGGCCGCGCTGCGGTAGACGAGGTCGCCGCCCGCGGGGTCGGTCTCCGCGACCAGCACGCGGCGCGGCCAGACGGCGGCCAGCGCGACGGCAGCGGTGGTGACGCCGGGCGACCCTTTGTCGGCGGCGAGTGCGATGAGCGCCATGTCTCTTCCGCTCGCCTCTAGTTGCTGTCGGGGGTGACGCGTACGACGACGACCTTGCCCTCGGACGCGGCGCTCGCCAAGGCCGCGACCTCGCCCCGCGGGACGAGGAGGGTGAGGTTCTGGTTGCCGGTGCTGACGGTGGCGTCGTTGTTGGAGCTGATGGTGCTCACCTTGGCGGCAGCGACCAGCGGCGTATCGCCGCTCGACCCGCTGCTCGAACTGCCGCTGCCGGCGGAGCCCTTGCCGGTCGAGGTGCCGGACACCACCGGGTAGGCGGCGACGGTGTCGCCGGGCTTCAGGTCGGCGGGGTACTGGCCCTCCTTGAGGGAGAGGCCGACGGAGGCCTTTCCGGCGGGCAGGCCGGGCTTGGCGCCGAACATCTCGCCGACGGCGACGGTGCCGGCGGGGATGGTGCTCTTGGCCTTGAGCTTGACGAGGGCGTCGACCTTGGTCCACGGGACGTAGTGGATCGAGTCGTCCTCGGCGACCATCACGCTGGTGATGTTCCTGCCCTCGACGGGCGCCTCGCCCGCCGGGATCTCCTTCGTCACCTTGACGACCTCGATGCGGTCGCCGGCGCGCAGCACGAGCACGGTGGCGCCGAGCGCGCCGACGAGGATGAGGAGGACGGCCAGGGCGGCGAGCGCGGGTTTGCGCTCGCGAGGCGGCGCGGGAAGGCGCTCACCCATCGCCGGCTGGGCCGGCGCGGCGGAACGGTTGCCGCCCGCCCCCAAACGCTCCTGGATCTTCACGCAACTGCTCCCCGCACGCCCAAGAAGAATCGGTCAATTTCGATCATTTGTGACACTCGCGACTCTCTCGCCCCACCTCGGGCGGGCTGTTCAGCCCAGGCCCCGCGTCAAGTCATCGCACCGTATCAGCAGCATATAAGCCCCTCAAGGCACGTTAAAGATCGCGAACCTCACAGGCCTCATCGTTATCCACGCGCAATCCGCGCTCGCCGGTTCCGATGCCGTTGCCGGATTGCGGAGGCGTGGCGGGTGTGTGCGTACGCGAATTGGCCCGCCGTGCGCAACTGGCGGCGACGGGACGGGCGATGAGGCCCACGCGGGCCCCCGAGAGGGACGTCGCCGGGGGTGCGGCCGGTTCCCGCCCGCCACCATGCGCGGCCGCACGCACGAAGGGGCACGGCGCTCCGCCGCGGTCACGACCACCGAACCGCCCGAGGTCCTCCCCACAACCCACGCAAGTGGTGGAACAGCCCACGCGAGTGGCGGGACAACCCACGCGAGTGGCGGAGTGAACCGGTGCCGCGGATTCCCCCTCTCCCCTTCCGCACGAAAGGTTTCACGAGGAATGACCACTTGGTTGAACGCATGACCAAATGTGGTGCCGGCCCCACCTGTTGCCCGGCGGATCGCCGTAATTCAGATACCACGCAAGACACGAAAGAGAAGCAACCCCCCATGAGTCGCACAACCCCCCTGTGGACCCCCACCCGCCGGACCTCCCTCGCCGCCGGCCTCGCCGCGACCGGCGCCGCCCTCGCGATGGTCGCCACCTCGGCCCCCGCCGCGCACGCCATCATCGGCGGCACCGAAGTCCCCAACGATGCCTATCCGTTCATGACGGCCGTACTGGAGAAGGGCCCCGGCAGCGCGCGTGACCGGCAGTTCTGCGGGGCGAGCCTGGTCACCGCCGACACGGTCGTGACGGCGGCGCACTGCCTGGTCGACGACGCGGGCAAGCCTGTCGGGCCGAAGACGCTCCAGGTCGCGGTGGGCCGCACGGTCCTCTCCAGGAAGCAGGGCCAGATACGGAACATCGCCAAGGGCGGCGTCGTCGTGCACCCGCGCTACCTCCAGGGCAAGGAGGCCTACGACGTGGCCTTCCTCCAGCTGGAGAAGCCGGTGCGGGGCATCTCCCCCGTGGCGCTCCCCACGCAGGGCACCGACGCGCTGATCCGCCCCGGCCAGAAGGCGACGGTCGCGGGCTGGGGCAACACGGACACGGAGCTGGACCACACCCCTGACCGCCTGCGCGAGGTGAAGGTCCCGATCCTCTCCCACGCGGAGTGCCGCACGAGCTACAAGGAGTACGACGCGAAGGTCAACTTCTGCGCGGGCGTGGAGGCGAAGGACTCCTGCCAGGGCGACAGCGGCGGCCCCATCTTCCGCAAGGTCCCCGGCCGCGAGGCCCCGATCCTGATCGGCGTCGTCTCCTACGGCGACGGCTGCGGCGCGCAGGGCGCCCCCGGCGTCTACACGTCGCTCAGCTCGTCGAAGCTGTGGAAGACGCTGGACGAGTCGCGCTCGGGCAAGCGGATCAAGCGGGTGCTGAACCGGCGCTGAGGACGAGCGGGGCCCGTACGCTTCCCCGTTGACGCGTACGGGCCCCGCCGTCAACGAGGGCGTCCTCGGACCGGACTTCTTTGGACCGGACTTCTTCGGACCTGACGGGCCGGACCGGCTGCCCCTACTCCCCTACTCCGCTACTCCGCTACTCCGCTACTCCGCGAAGCGGAACGTAGACGTCACTGCGTCGAAGATGTCGAAGAACGAGTCCGCCAGTTCGAGGAGCTGGCTGCTGCCCGAGACCAGGGCGACCTTGCCCTCCTGGCCCGGCACGGGGATGAACGTCTGCATCAGGACGACGCGCAGGGTGCGGTCGTCGCCCTCCACGGAGATGTCCTCGACGCCGTAGGTGCGGGCCGCGAGGCCCACCCCCGGGATGTCGACCGTCGTGACCTTGCGCCACGCGTCGCCCTCCCGCTTGGCCTCGCGCACGCCGAGCTGGGCGACGATGCGCTCCGGGTCGGTCGGGAGGATGTCGCCGCCCGGCGTACGCGCGCCGACCAGGGAGACCGTGACCGAGCCGGTGACCGGCGTATCGCCGCCGAAGGTCTCCGCCATGCAGCCGCAGTACAGGGCGCCGGACTGCCAGGCGTCCTTCGCGGCCTTGCGCAGGAAGCCCTCGAAGGTGTCGCGGTGGGGGGCCAGCTCGGGGCGGGCCCGCACGCGGTCGTTGATCATCTGGCGGATGGCGGCGTCACGGGATTCGGGGCGTACGTCGAACTCCCACCACGACTCCGGCACCTTGATGCTGAATCCGCCGCGCGCGATGGTCTGCGGTGCTGTGTAGCGGGCCATGGCTGTTCTCGTCCCCTTCGTCGGCGTGTGCCGGGCCGGTTCGTCGGCGTGCCGGACCGGCCGGCCAGCTCCTCGCCGGTCCGGCCGGGGCCAGCCTACGAGGCTCCGGGCGCCCCCGGGTGCGCCCGCCCGCTGCTCGCCCGTGCCGCCGTCGATCCGCTCCTTCAGCGGGTAGGCGGGGCCGCTGTGACGGGCGTACTCCTCGACCCTCTGCGGGGAGGACGCGACGCAGGGAGTACGTCTCTCCGTTCCCCGCCGGGTCCGCCGGTGTTGTCCAGGGCGTCCGGGGAGTCCGCCCCGAGTGCGTCACGACACGATGACAGTCCGCCGGGATGGCACACCTTGCCCCACTATCGACCCTGGCGGAACCACCAACCCCGTGGATAACGTCGGGCTGTTGGAGACATCCTCGCCCCACCGGGAGCCGACCGTGAACCGCCGCACCTTGCCCGTCACCGCCGCGCTCGCCGCGACCGCTGTTCTGCTTCTGACGGGTTGCGGCGGCGGGGGTGACGACAGTTCCCCGGACAAGGACAAGATCGCGGGCGCCGATCAGGGCACGACGAAGCCGAAGAAGTCGCCGGAGCCGGCGACATCCACGGACGACAATCCGGACGGCGTGGACCTGTCCCTGCCGAAGGACATGAAGCTGGTCTTCGACTGGGACAGGCCGGCGGACAAGGACGAAGCGGCCGCGATGGATGACGCCCAGCACTTTGTGCGGTCCATCTACCGCGGAGTCGCCCAGCAGACCGTCCACGACCCGGCTGTGGCGGAGTACGCGATGGACAGGGGTATCAGTTACGCCCGTACCCAGATCCAGAGTCGTGTCGACGCCGGGCTGACCTCCACCGGCACGCGTCGCCACTACCAGGAGAAGACACGGAAGGCCCCGAACGGCAACGCGGTCGAGGTCTCCTTCTGCGTGGATTCCAGCAAGTTCTACTCGAAGGAAGTCAAGACGAAGAAGATCCGCAAAGGGGCCGCTGGGCCAGCTTCATACGACTTCTTCAGGGTCGTGATGACCAAGTTCCCCGGAAAGGACGACCTGTGGCGCGCATCCCTCGTGTTCGTGACGGAGAAGGCAGGGCAGTGCAGGTGAACCGCCTCACCGCAGGAGTCTGCCTTTCGCTGTCGATCGCCGCCGCCCTCATGACGAGCGCAGTCGCCCATGCCGACGAGGACGTCAGGAACGGCCCCGGCTCGGGGAAGACGGACGCGGGCAAGGACAGTCAGAACGGCATCTACGCCGCCGCCCAGATCCACTACACCGGTGCCGTCGCTCAGGGGAAGAGCAGGGGGAACGTCACTTCCTCCGACGTCACCTGGGCCCCTCCCCCCTGCTGGTACGCCCCCTACCTCGGTGCCAAGGACTTCAAGAAGAAAATGTCCAAGGAGCTCAAGGACTCCATGAGCGCCCCCGGCATGGGCGGACACGCGGGCGCGGCGCTCTCCGAGTTGCAGCGGCACTACGAGGACGACTACGGCTGGACCGACACCCCCGGCTACAAGGACTACAACGTCGACAAGGACGGCAAGGGCATGTTCTGGGCCGCCGTCGAGAACCCCGACGAGCCGGACGTCCTCAAGCGTTCCTCCTGCAACGACATCCCGTTCTGGGTCGACGAGGGCGAGGCCCCGCCGCCCCAGTACGAGCAGGCCATCACGTCGAAGATGCTGGCCGACCTCGCCTACCAGCGGATGCAGCTGCCGAAGACCAAGGTCTCCCTCGCCCCTGAGGGCACCACGAAGGTGAACCTGCCCACCTGGGCCTGGCTCGACAAGGCCGTCTTCGACGACGTCCGCGCGAAGGCGGCGATCGACGTGCCCGGCTTCCACCTGGAGGCGACGACGACCGCACGGCCCAAGTCCCTCACGATCAACCCGGGCAGCGACGACGCCACGATGATCCCCGCAAGCGGCGAATGCCCCATCGTCGACGGCAAGATCGGCGCGCCGTACGCGAAGGGCAAGTCCAAGGAGACCCCGCCCTGCGGCATCGTCTACAACCGCTCGTCCAAGGGCGCCACCTTCCCCCTCAAGGCCTCCCTCACCTGGGAGATCAGCTGGACGGGCACGGGCCAGGACGGACCGGTCGGCATGCCCGACGGCACGATCGAGGTCGTACAGGACATCGCGGTCGAGGAAGTGCAGTCCGTCAACCGGTGATCTCACGCCCCGGAGACCCCGCAGCCGCGCCGGCCGACGCCCTTCCCTTGGACGAATAAAACGCGAGGAGAAGCCCATGACCGACCTCGGGGTCGACTACGAGTACCTCTACACGATCAAAAAGGATCTCGGAACGGTCCGCAAGGAGTTCAAGGGGTGCTCCGGGCACCAGGAGGACATGCGGAACGAGTACGGGTCCTCGTATGTCGCCGGCGCCATGGACGAGTTCACCTCGAACTGGGACGACCACCGCAAGGAACTGCTCGGGAACATCGAGAAGGTCGGGAAACTGGTCGAGCAGTCGATCGAGAACTTCGAGAAGCTCGACAAGGAACTGGCCGAGGCCAATAAGCGCAAGAAGAAGTAGCAAGGACGCAGCGAACAGGCCGCGCGTACCCAGCGGCACAGCACAGAGCACATGGCACCGAGCAAGGGAGAACTCACGTGGCCGGCCGTCCCGTCGACTGGTCCCCGCTCGCCGAATCCGACCCGACCCCGGGCGACCCGGTCGCGGTCCGTGCGGAGGCGAAGCGGCTCTCGGACATCGCGGAAACCCTGTCCCGGCAGGTGAAGAAACTTCGCCGGCTCGGTGACGACGACAACATCAAGGGCGAGTACGCGAAGGGCCTGAAGGAGGAGTCCGACGAACTCGCCGGACGCTTCGACAAGACAAAGGGCCGGTACGAGAAGGTGTCGGGCCACCTGAACACCTGGGCCAGAGAACTGGAACACGCCCAGGGACTCGCGGCGAAGGCACGTGACAAGGCGCAGGCCGACGAGAAGGACGAAGAGGCGGTCAAAGAGGCGAAGAAGCAGCTAGAAAAGGCTACCTCCCACTTCCATGAGCACGCGTTGACGGCCCGCAGAAACATTCTCGATGCCATCGACGACGCGGTGGAGGACAGCGCCTGGGACGATCTGGTGGGCTGGGCCAAAGAGCACGCCGAGGGATTCAAGCTGTTTCTCGACATCCTCAGCTGGATCGGAACAGCTCTGGCCATTGCCGCGATCTTCATACCGGGTCTCAATCTCATCGTCATCGGCATCGGTGTCGCGGTCGTCCTCGGCCGCATGCTGCTGGTGGCGGCGGGCAAGGCCACCTGGATGGACGTCGCGTTCGACGCCTTCGGACTGCTCACCATGGGGATCGGTCGTGGTGCCATGGCCGGGCTCAAGGCCGCGAGCAAGACGACACGCGCGGCTTCCACCGTGCAGAGGGTCACCAAGCTCAAGCAGGGCCTCGCGGGCACCAAATCCCTGCGCAACCAGTTGGCCAATCGTCTGGCGGGCGCGACCGACGACGCGACGAAGGCGGCCATCCGGCAGGAGATGACCGCGCTGCGCAAGGGAATCGCCGGACGCGCGGGCAGGGTGGCCGATGAGATGCCGCCTCCCGGCAAGTGGTCGCAGGCGGTACACCTCGGAGACGGCGAACTCGCCGCCCTGCGCAAGGGGATCAGCCAGAACAAGCGGCTCTTCGGCGAGGGCATCTCGCCCGGCGCCAAGGTGGGCGGAAACCTCGCCTATGGCACCGCCGTCGGATCGACGTACGCCGGTACGGCGGTCGACTGGGGCGACAAACTGCTCGGCGACAATGACTCATTGAACGCCGTGAGCGACGGGCTCGGCGTACCGCACAAGCCCAGCTGGGGCGCCTACAACGACTTCAAGGGCAACAACGGCGTGACGCAGGCCCAGTCCGCCTGGTGAGGCGGGCGTCCGAACAGGACACGACGTACAGACGCAGGAGCCAGGCACATGGTGCACAACGGACCGGCCGGATCCGCCGGCGACCTCTCGCCCGCGGACCGGAAGGTGATCAGAAACGCGCGGATCGCCGTCGTGACTCCGCTCGCGTTTCTCATCGTCGCCATCATCGGTGGAGTGCTCATCAACTCCGGCGCTCTTCCGAAAGCGCTCAGCGGTGTCTTTCGCGTACCGGCCCAGATTCTGCCGTTGCTGGCGGTCGCGGTCCTGTCCGTCGGAGTCGTCGCGCTGCACAAGCGCGGCGGGTGGCGCAATGAATTCGTCCTCTATTTCGCCGGCGGTGGACTCGCTCAGCTTGCCCCGTTGTTTCTGCTGATGCACCACCATCCCGTCGTACTCGTCAGTCCTCTCCTGCCCGGCGCCCTCACGCTCGGGTACGGAGTGCTCAACCGAAGGAACCGCCGCGATGCCGTCGGCTGACACCAAGAACGCAGTCGGATACACCCTCGTCATACCGCCGGGGTGGACGCGGGTCCCCCTGAGAGAAGGAACCCAGGAAGCGGTCAAGAGGATCGTCGACGACGCCGCCGAGCGGGTTGCCCCGGAGCTGCCCAAGGACAAAGTGGCGGAGGCACGCATGGAGCTGTACCGGCGGCTGAACTCCTCGGTGAAGGAAGCGCGGCACCGCGACGGGGTGGACCTCTACCTGCCGACGGAACCGATGCACGGCTACCTCGTCGCCGCATCCATCGTCGTGGCCAAGGTCGACACCGCCCTGGGCGGGGGGATCGGCAGGCAGGATGTGCTGAGACAACTGCTCACCGGCTCGGAGCCGGCGGAGCTGGACGGATCGGCGGGGATGCGCAAGGAGCGCACGATGCCCGCCGACCCCGAGAAGGGCGCCGAGGCGCCGTCCCGGCACGTCGACTACGTCGTACAGGTGCCGTCGTCCGGCGAGGAAGCGGGGTGGCTGGTCGTCAGCTTCAGCACGGTCGGGGACGGCGATCCCGACAGCGATTTCACCGCGATCCTCGTCGAGCTCTTCGACGCCGTCATGACCACGTTCCGCTGGAGGACCGAGTGACCGTCACCTTCTCTCTCGACACGGACAGCGACGCCACCGCCTGGCCCGCCATGCCCCTTCTGGGGGAGGGGCGGGGCGCCGCGCGCGAGCGCAAGAAGTGGGCGCGGCGCACCTCGGAGCTGCTCTGGGGACTGGTCGACGACGAGCCGGTCGACAAGAAGCAGGTCAAGATGCTGGCCTTCGAGCTCGAATCCGCGGCCGAGCTGATTCCCCGGACGGTGCCGGTGCACCAGATCTTCCTCTACGTCCCGGACCCGCGACGGGAGTTCCTCACCTTCCTCGTCCACGCGGGCCCGAGCGAGGGTGACGTCGACGTGACATTGGACGAACTGGTCCAAAGGCACGAGCCGGGTGCCGCGCAGGACCCCGAGGTCATCGACTTCGACACGGAGCGCCTGGGGCGCGGCAAGCGTTCGATCCGCTACTTTGTCGCCGCCAAGGCCGAAGCGATGTGCGTGTCGGTCAACTACGCCTGGCGCATCGAGTCGCTGGGCATCGACGTGATCGTGAGAACGCTCGGCGAGGACATCGGCTGGATCACTTCGAACATCGACGAGTTCGACGACTTCGCGCGGAGCCTGTTCGTCAACCTCGACACCTGATCCGTCCTACTCCCAGTGCAGCGTTCCCGCGACCGTGTCGAACAGTTCGACCATCCGCGGCGCCAGTCCCGCCAGGGGCGTGGAGAAGGTGAGGCTCAGCCACTGCTCACTCGCGGGGATGGGCACGTGGTACGTCACCGTCGTCGTCGCCAGCGTGTTGCCCATCTGGTTCTCCGGGTCGGCGGCTTCGGTCTTCTCCGTCCGCACGGCGTCACCCGCGGCGTCCAGCCTTCTCACGTGAGCCGGATGCCCCGTGTCCACGAGTCTGCGGGCCAGGTCGTGTGCCGTGGCGCAGCCGGGCCAGCCGTCGGCGAGCAGGCTCACGAGCAGTGACGACGCCAGCGGCAGGCCCTCGACGGTCAGCAGCGAGATGTACAGCTCGACGCCGCCCTCGCGGTAGGCCGCCTTGGCCTGCTTCTGCAGGTCCCGCATCAGCCGTTCTTTGAGGACGGGCGCGTTGTCGATGCCCGCGAACTGCCGGTTGGCCAAGGCGGCGATACCGCGGTCCCGCTCGTCGGGGTCGAGGTGCAGTTGGAACCAGCCGTCGGGAACGAGGATCGTGTAGTCACTGGGAGGTGTCTCCCATGCGGTCCGGATGGGCATGTCAGCTCTCGGTGGAGGATTCGATGGCGGTGTCCGTGGCGGGTTCGGCGGGGACCGCCAGGAGGCGCATGGTCGGCATGAGGCGGTCCACGAGGTCGGTCAATTCGTCTGTCCGCTCAAAATTCAGCCACCTTGCCTCCACGACGAAGATCTCCTCCTGCCCAGCCGGCCAGACCGCGTACCGGAGGACCTCGCTGAGTTTCTTGCCCCACCCGAAGCGGCGCTTCTCGGCCAGCACTGCCTGGATGCGGATCGCCGGGCCGAGCGGCAGTTCGACGTCGGAGACCTGTGCTTCGCCCTTGACCTCGGCGTACGACCACTTCATCAGGTGAGGCAGATACTCCTGTGGCGAGGGCCGCCGGACGTCGTCCTCTCCGTGTACGAAGACCGACAGCTCGGCGAGCAGGATGCCGCCCTCCGTGTACGCCACGGTCGTCAGGACCGGGCCCGACTCGAACGCGTCCAGGGCGAGCTGCTCCAGCTCCTCCCGCAGCGCGGACCTGCTGACACCGAGCTGGAGTGGATTGAACTGCTCCACCAGGCCCGAAGCCACCCGTCGGGCCTCTGCCCGGGTGCCTTCATGGAGGGTGAGGGGCAGCCACCCGTCGTCGAAATCGAAATCGACGACGTGGTCCTCTTCCAAGCCGGGTGAGTTCTCCGCCGGATCGGTCTCTTCTTCGTTCATCAGCTCACCTCATCAATGAGAAGGCCACCAGCGGTTATTCCACTGCCGGCAACGTTCAGCGCTGTCGCTCGGCTCGACAGTTTGTTCACCGCGTACCCGTCACCCATGCTCTTGCCCAGGTGCTTCAATTCCTTGAGATCCGACGCCACGGCGGCATCCGACAAGGACACGGACTTGATACCGCCCTTGATCAGGCTCCCGTTTCCACGGTCCCGCAGCACCTGTGCCGACTCACGGTAACCGCCCTTGAACGCGTCCTTCCAGGTCGATCCCTTGAAGAGCTCGGTGACCGGCTCGCGGACCGACTTCGAGATGTCACCCTTCTGCAAGCCCTTGATGTGCCCGGCTTCACGGTTGAACTTGTGGCGGTTGCGCTTGTTCTGCCTGGGCGTTTGCTTACCGCCCTTGGCGGTCCTCAGGCGCCCCAGCAGCCCCTTGGCATACCGGCCGCTCACCTTGGACATCGCCTTGCCCGCCCCCATCATCAGCAGCCCCACCGCCGCCGTGGCCAGCGCTGTCCACGACTCGTCACCCATGCCGACCTGGATCGCCGTGCAGGCGATATTGACGAGCGTGGCGACCATGGAGATGGCACCCAGCAGACCTGCGAGACCTTGGCCGATCACGGGGATCCAGCCGACCGCGAGAGCCGCGATGCCGGCCCACTTGGAAATTTTCTCGGTCCAGTCCGCCACGAACTTCACCACATCGGCGAAGTCGTCCCAGAAGCCGTCCTTGAGAGCGTCGTGAGAGATGACTTCGTCGATGGCCTCGCGCGCCTTGCGAGCCGCCTCGTCGCGGATGCTCTGCGCTTTCCGGAGCTTCTCCCGGGCCGCCTCCAAGGACTTCCCGGCGGCTTCCGCCCGGTCCTCCAGTTCCTCCTTCTGGGTCTTGCCGCCCCCTTTGGGGCCGTCATCCTTCCCGGATTTTCCGGGCAGGCCGTCAAGGCCTTTCTCCGCGGCGCTCTTGTCTGCCTCGGCCTCCTGCGCCTCGCGCCGAGCGATCTCCGCTATCCGCTGGGCGCGATGGAGTTCCGTGGCATAGCTGCCGGGCGGGGCAGCGGCGTTCGCCTCATAGCCGGGACCGTGGTCCACGATCCGGTCGCCGACCGCGTCGGCCACCGTCTTGTAGCGCTTGTGTGCGGCTTCCAGGCGGCCGCGGCACTTCTTGGCCTTCTCACGGAAGCTTTTCCCGGCGTCACTGTCCCAGGACTCCACCTCGGACGCCGCCTTGAGATGGCGTACCTGCCGTTCCAACTCATCGGCGGTCTTGCGCAGCTTGCGGCCCAGTTGTTCCAGACGATCGGGATCGCCCGGCACCGGGTCCTGGTCCGCCAGCGGCTGCCAGTCCGTGGGGCGCGCGGCGCCCATCAGGACCTCTTCCTCTTGTCGGCTTCGCGAAGAGCCTTCGCCAGTTCACTGTCGATCTTCTCGTACGTCTTCGCGGCACCCTTCGCGATCTCGGCCAGGCTCTTGATCTCCTCGCCCAGTTCCTCGCGGTGACTCTCCCAGTTCTCCACGAAGTCCCCGAACTGCCAGGCGAGATCATGCTCGCCGAAGTCGTCCCCGTACTGGCCCTTCAGCTTCCCCAGGCCGTCGAAAGCGTCCTTGATCCGTCCGAGGCCGAGGCCCATCTCACGGATGACGTCCAGATCGTCGATCCTCGTGTACTCACCCATCGGGCGCCCCCTTCGTCCATCGTGCCGCCCACGCCATCGGGAGCAACGAAAACGGGGGGACGGTCGGCACTGCCCGTCCCCCCGTTTCCGAAGCGTTCACGCCCCGCCGCTACTTCCGCGCGGCCTTGCCCAGCTCGTCGTCGATCTGCTCGTACTTGTCGGCCGCGTTGGTCAGGTAGTCGCCCATGCCGTCCAGGCCCTCGAGGGTCTTCTTCGCGCCCTCGACGAACTCGTCGAAGTTCTCGTCGAACGCCTTCGAGGCGCTCTTGGTGACGAAGCCCGTCTCGACGAGGTGCTTGATGTACTTCTTCAGGCCGTCCAGCTTCTCGGTGAGCTTGTCCTTCTCCTTGACCACGTGCTTGGCCGCGTCACGCATGTCCTGATATGTGACATCAAGGTCCTTGGCCATGTGGCTCTCTCCTCATCAACTCGCCCCAGGGCCAACCCCCGTGGCTCCCGTTGAGCGGATGGTGTGATCGTCCGCTCTTGGGCCAGCAGCTTACGGGTGGGGCGGAGGGGAGCCCAGTCCGGTCGAGTCACAGGTCTGCCATGACCGCGCGTGCCGTTGGGCGGTGGGACCGTGTCCGGGCCGTTGCCCGAGGGAACGGTGGAGCGGATATCGTCGGGCCCGTTGTCCAGCTCCGGGGAGGACCGTCGTGCGCCTGACTCTGACCGTCGTCGATCCGTTCGGCGGGGACTTTGCCGACGTGGTCCTCGACGCCGATCCCGAGTCCACCGTGCGGGACATCGCGGTGGAACTGGGCCGGCAGGTCGGCCGCGGCGGCGCGCAGATCATCCCGATCGGACAGGGCCCGCACTCCCCCGCCGGCAACGCCCCGACGATCTACGTGGACGGGTACGCCGTCGATCCCGGCGCCACCGTCGTGACCTCGCCGCTGCGCGAGGGCGCCGTCGTCAGCCTCCACGACCCCGCCGGCTGCCTGCCCGGCGAGCCCGCCGGACTCGTCGAGCTGCGCGTGGCCGGCGGGCCCTCGGCCGGCTCCGTGCACCGGCTCGGCATAGGGCGCTACGACATCGGCAGCGGCCCCGCGTCATCCCTGCGCATCGACGACCCGGAACTGCCCGCCCGCGCCCTGACGTTGTCAGTTGCAACCGACGGCACCTGCCAGGTCACCCTGCACGGCGAGGAGAAGGACAAGGAGGGCGTCACCCTCGACGGCGCCCCCTTCGGCGAGGAGAAGGAGGAGCCGGAACCCGACCCGGACGGCGCCCTCGACCCCTCCTTGACCGAGCGGGAGAAGGACAAGCGGCACAAGCGGCGGGAGAAGGCGCGGCGCAAGCAGGTGAAGGCTCGCGCCCGGCAGGAGAAGGGGAGAGCGAAGGGGGGCGGGGGTGGTCGGGTCGACACCGTGCGGTGGCCCCTCGGCGCCCAGCTCGCCCTCGGCAACACCCTGCTGGAACTCACCCGGTACTCCCCTCCCGACGCCGCCCTCAAGTGGTCCGAGGACGGCGCGGGCCTCGACTACAACCGGCCCCCGCGCCTGCGCCCGCCCGAGCGGCAGACCACCTTCCGGCTGCCGAGCCCGCCCCGGGAGTTCGAGGCGCGGCCGCTGCCCTGGCTGATGGCGCTGTTCCCGCTGGTCGGTGCCGTTATCGCCGCGATGATCTTCAATCGCTGGTACTACCTGATCATGGCGGGGCTCAGCCCGATCATGCTCTTCGGCAACTACTTCATGGACAAGAAGCACGGGCGCAAGTCCCATGCGAAGCAGGTCAGGGAGTACAAGGAGACCAAGGCCCGGATCGAGAAGGACGCCCAGGACGCCCTGGTCGCCGAGCGGATGGACCGGCGCCACGCCATCCCCGACCCGGCGGCCGTCCTCGCGCTCGGCACCGGCCCCCGCACCCGGCTGTGGGAGCGGCGGCGGACCGACGCCGACCATCTGCTGATCCGCGTCGGCACCGGCCGGCTGCCCTCCGAGGTCGTCCT
Source organism: Streptomyces sp. NPDC034037 (assembly GCF_055575715.1). Lineage (NCBI taxonomy): Bacteria > Bacillati > Actinomycetota > Actinomycetes > Kitasatosporales > Streptomycetaceae > Streptomyces > Streptomyces sp. NPDC034037. The sequence continues at coordinate 318,060 of NZ_JBVISC010000008.1, forward strand.
CGACGACCCCGAGCAGGACGACCACCGCCGCCAGGTGACCTGGCACATAGAGGACGCGCCCGTCGCGCTCCCCCTGAAGGGCCTCGGCGTCATCGGCATCGCCGGACCCGGCGACAGCGCGACCGCGCTCGGCCGCTGGGCCGTCGCGCAGGCCGCGACGCTGCACAGCCCGATGGACGTGCAGTTCTACGTCCTGACCGAGAACTCCGCCCGACAGAGCTGGGACTGGGTGCGCTGGCTGCCGCACGCGCGCCCCTCGGGCGGTCAGGACATCAACGTACTCATCGGCACGGACGCGGAGACCGTCGGCGCCCGCATCGGTGAGCTGACCCAGATCCTCGACGCGCGGACCAAGGCCGTGGAGGACAACAAGAGCCAGGGCGCCGCCTTCTCCGACCCGGACATCGTGGTGGTCTGGGACGGCTCACGGCGCCTGCGCTCCCTCCCCGGCGTCGTGCGCCTGCTGCGCGAGGGCCCGGCCGTGCACATGTACGCGCTCTGCCTCGACACCGAGGAACGGTTTCTGCCCGGCGAGTGCCAGGCCTTCGTCGTCGCCGAGCCGAAGCCCCGCGAACCGGACGAGGCCGCGCGCCGGCCGGCCGGGCCGCAGCCGGGCGGGCTGCCCCGACCGCCCGTCGCGGGCGGCTTCCCCTCGTTCCAGGCCTGGCACCGGAGCGAGCCCGACCCCGTCGGCGGCGACGGGCCGCGGGAGCTGCGGCTGCGCGTGGAGATGACCGGTGCCGAGCGCCTGAAGGACGTACGCCCCGACTTCGTCTCGCCCTCCTGGTGTCTGCGCCTGGCGCGGGCCGTCTCGCCGCTGCGGGACATCAGCGGCGAGAGCGAGGACTCCGCGCTGCCGGCGTCGAGCCGCCTTTTGGACGTGCTCCAGCTGGAACCTCCGACGCCCGGCGCGATCATGGCCCGCTGGCAGGCGGGCGGGCAGTCGACGATGGCGGTCATCGGTGAGTCGTACGACGGTCCGTTCGGCATCGACATGCGCAAGGACGGTCCGCACGGCCTGATCGCCGGTACCACCGGTTCCGGTAAGTCGGAGCTGCTCCAGACGATCGTCGCCGCCCTGGCCGTGGCCAACACGCCCGAGAACATGACCTTCGTCCTCGTGGACTACAAGGGCGGGTCGGCCTTCAAGGACTGTGTGAAGCTGCCGCACACCGTCGGCATGGTCACCGACCTCGACGCGCACCTCGTGGAGCGCGCCCTGGAGTCGCTGGGCGCCGAGCTGAAGCGGCGCGAACACATCCTCGCCGACGCCGACGCCAAGGACATCGAGGACTACCAGGACCTCGTGCGGCGCGACCCCTCGCACGCGCCCGTGCCCCGGCTCCTCATCGTCATCGACGAGTTCGCCTCCATGGTCCGCGACCTGCCCGACTTCGTCACCGGGCTCGTGAACATCGCCCAGCGGGGCCGCTCGCTCGGCATCCACCTGCTGCTCGCCACGCAGCGGCCCTCCGGCGTCGTCTCCCCGGAGATCCGCGCCAACACCAACCTGCGCATCGCGCTGCGCGTGACCGACGGCGGCGAGTCCAGCGACGTCATCGACTCCCCCGAGGCCGGGCACATCTCCAAGAACACCCCCGGGCGGGCCTACGTGCGTCTCGGGCACGCCTCGCTCGTGCCCTTCCAGTCCGGGCGCGTCGGTGGCCGCCGCCCCGGCGCCGCCGACCCGACGGTGCTCGCGCCCTGGGTCGACGCGCTGGACTGGTCGGCGCTCGGCCGTGCCTCGCTGGTGAAGCCGAAGGCCGAGGCGCGCGAGGAGGAGGAGATCACGGACCTGAAGGTCCTGGTCGACACGGTCATCGAGGCCAACCGGACCCTCGGCATCCCCGCCCAGCACAGTCCCTGGCTGCCCGCGCTGGCCGACAAGCTGCTCCTGGACGAGATCCCGGTGCCCGCGCCCCGCACGGCCCCCGGCGCCCTCGCGCCCGCCGCGTACGGCATCGAGGACCTGCCCGCCGACCAGGCGCGCCGCGCGGTCGTCGTGGACTTCGCGACCTTCGGCCACCTGATGATCGGCGGCGCCCCGCGCTCGGGCCGCTCGCAGGTGCTGCGGACGATCGCGGGGTCCCTGGCCCGTACGCACTCCAGCGCCGACGTCCATCTGTACGGCATCGACTGCGGCAACGGCGCGCTCAACGCCCTGACGCGGCTGCCGCACTGCGGTGCCGTCGTCGGCCGCAACCAGACCGAGCGGGTCATGCGCCTCGTCGGCCGGCTCAAGGGCGAACTGTCGCGCCGCCAGGACCTGTTGGCCGACAAGGGCTATGCCGACATCGGCGAGCAGCGCGCCGACGCCGCCGAGGACGAGCGGCTGCCGCACCTCGTCGTGCTCCTCGACCGCTGGGAGGGCTGGCTGCCCACCCTCGGCGAGATCGACCACGGGTCGCTCACGGACGAGATCACCACGATCATGCGGGAGGGCGCGAGCGTCGGCATCCACATGGTGATGACGGGCGACCGGCAGATCCTGGTGGGCCGCATCTCCTCGCTCACCGAGGACAAGTACGGCCTGCGCCTCGCGGACCGCTCCGACTTCTCGATGCTCGGCATCCCCGCGCGCAAGGTGCCCGAGGAGATCGCGCCGGGCCGCGCCTTCCGCAACGAGTCGGGTACGGAGACGCAGTTCGCGCTGCTCAGCGACGACGTCACCGGTCAGGGGCAGGCCGCCGCGCTCGCCGCGATCGGGGAGCGGGCCTTGGCGCGCGACGCCGACGTGCCGCGCCACCGCAGGCCGTTCCGGGTGGACACGCTGCCGAGCCGCATCTCCTTCGAGGAGGCGTGGGAGCTGCGCGACCCGCAGGCCTCGCGTTCCAAGCTGTGGGCGCTGGTGGGCATCGGCGGTGACGAGGTCATGGGCCACGGCCCCGACCTGGCGCAGGGAGTGCCCGCGTTCGTCATCGCGGGTCCCGCCAAGTCGGGCCGCTCCACGGTGCTGCTCAACATGGCGCGTTCGTTCCGCGCCCAGGGCGCCCGGCTGGTGATCGCCGCCCCGCGCCAGTCGCCGCTGCGTCAGCTGGAGGGTCAGGAGGGCGTCCTGAAGGTGTTCACCGGGGACGACATAGACGAGGACGAGTTCGAGGAGCTGATCGACGCGGCGGACGCGTCCCCGGAGGACCCCGTCGCCGTCCTGGTGGACGACGCCGAGATCCTGGAGGACGCGGACGCCGCGAGCCAGTTCAAGCGCATCATCCAGCGCGGCACCGACCTGGGTCTCGCGCTGGTCCTCGCCGGTGACGAGGAGGACGTGTGCAGCGGCTTCTCGGGCTGGCAGGTCGACGCGAAGAAGGGCCGCCGGGGCATCCTGCTCTCCCCGCAGGACAGTTCCAGCGGCGACCTCATCGGCCTGCGGATCTCCCGCAGCGTGGTCGGCGGACCGGTGGCCCCGGGCAAGGGGATGCTGCACCTGGGCAACGGCGAACTGGCCACGCTGACCACGCCGTTGTAGGGACGGGCGCCGGGCACGGTACCGGCGCCCGCGTCACCGCACCCGGGACAGCCGGGCCTTCGGGTCGCCCGCCGCCGGATCGTCCGACGTGTACACGAGGTCCTTGCCGTCGGGGCGCAGATACACGGTGTGGGTCGTCCGGGCGCACTGGCCGCCGTTGCTCGCGACGCCCTTGCCCGTCGCCACGAGCTCCTTGGGCGAGGCCCCTTTCAGGGTGAGTACGTCGGTGCAGGTGTTGCCGATCGGGTCGCGCTGCACGACCTTGCCGACCCGCTGCCCCCGCTCCGCCCGGCGCAGGGTGACCTCGAAGGTGCCGAGGGGGATGGCGCCCCCGCTCGCGGTCGCCTTGCCGCGCCAGGTGCCGAGGTAGGCCGCGGGGACCTGGCCGGCGCCGTCCGTCGCCGTGGGGTGGGGCGCGCCGGTCGCCGCCGGGGGCTGACCGCTGCCGTCCCCCGCGCTCGTCGAGTCGTCGTCCTTCGGCAGCAGCCCCAGGAGGAACACCGAGCCCACCGTGACGGCGGCCATCGCCCCGGCCACGGCGAGGGCCACCGTGCAGCTCACCCTGCGGCCGCTGCCGCCCGGGCCCTCGGGGACGGAGGTCGCGGCCACCGACACGGACAGCTTGCCGGGCGCTCGGGTACCGGTGCCGGGTGCGGCGACGCCGCCCACGCTCGCGCCCGCACCCGCGTCCGCGTACGAGGGGTGGGGCGGGCCGAACGTGCCGTCGACGGAAGGGGCGTCGAACGCCACCGGCCCGGACGGAGCGTCCACCGGTGCCGCGCCCGCGCCCGCCCCCGTGTCCAGGTCCAGCAGCCGCACCGCGCTGCGGCTCACCCGCTCCACCACGGGCCCCGGCAGCCATCCGGCCGCCACGAGCCGCGCGGCGCCCTCGGGGGCGAGGCGGCGGGCCAGCTCCGCCGGGGCGGGCCGCGCCGCCGGGTCCTTGGCGAGGCAGGCCGCCGCGAGGTCGCGCAGACCGCCGCTCAGCGCGCCCAGCTCCGGCTCCTCGTGGACGACCTTGTAGAGGAGCCCGGCCGACGAGTCGCCGGGGAAGGGCGACTCCCCCGTCGCCGCGTAGACCAACACGGCCCCCAGCGAGAAGACGTCCGCCGCGCCCGTGACGCCCCGGCCGAGGATCTGCTCGGGCGCCATGTAGCCGGGCGAGCCGATGGAGGCGCCGGTGGCGGTGAGCGAGGCGGTGCCGTCCGTGGCGCGGGCGATGCCGAAGTCGATCAGGCGCGGCCCGTCGAGGGTGAGCAGCACGTTCGACGGCTTCACGTCGCGGTGCACGAGCCCGAGGGCGTGGACGTGGGCCAGCGCCTCGGCGAGGCCGGCGCCGAGGACGCGTACGCAGTGCGCGGGCAGCGGCGCGCCCTCCCTGACCGCCTCGGTGAGCGAGGGCCCCGCCGCGTACCCGGTGGCGACCCAGGGCACGGCCGCGTCGGGGTCCGCGTCCAGGACGGGCGCGGTCCATTCGCCGCCGACCCGCCGCGCGGCCGCGACCTCGCGCCGGAACCGGGCGCGGAACTCCTCGTCCAGCGCGAAGTGCGGGTGCACGATCTTGACGGCGACCGTGCGGCCGCCCTCGCTGCGGCCGAGGTAGACCCTTCCCATGCCGCCCGAGCCGAGCCGGCCGAGCAGCCGGTAGGGCCCGATCACGGCGGGTTCGTCGGCGTCGAGCGGTTGCATGAGCGTGGCCTCCCCCGGGCGCGCCCCCGGACATCCCGCGCGCCTCAGCACTGCGGATCAGCGTAGTCCCGAAGGGGCGGGGCAGCGGCTCCTGGCGCATTCCCCTCCGGGCCGGCGCGCATTGCCCGGCAGGGATGGGGCGCATTGCCCGGCGGGGCGGCGCGCATCGCCCGGTGGGGGCGGGCGCTATTGCCGCCCGAACGGCGCTCCATTGCCTCCCGAACGGTCCCGCTTGCCCTCCCCCGGGCGGCAATGACCGGATTGGGCCTTTACGCCCGTACGCAATCCGGGCGCCCGGTGCCATTCGGAACCGGGCCGTCGACGGCGATATCCCGGGGGCGGCCGGAAAGGGGGTACGGGTGCGGCGGACGGCCTGCCCGATAACGTATGGCCGATTCCTTTCGGTGTTCCTACGGCTTCAGCAGCTCCACCCGCACGTCCGCCGGGAATCCGGTCGTCGGGCCGACCCGGCGGGCGAACTCGGTGACGCCTTCCAGCTGGGCCTCGCCGAAGCGGAAGTCGAGCGTCGTGAAGTACCGCTCCAGGACCTCGGCGTCGAAGGCCTCCCAGCGGGCGGCCTGCTCGGCGACCTTCGTGACCTCGTCCAGGGAGAGGTCGCGGGAGGCGAGGAAGGCCTGGTGCACCGCGCGCACGACCTCCGGCTCGCGCTCGGCGTACTCGCGCCGCGCGGCCCAGACGGCGAAGACGAACGGCAGGCCCGTCCACTCCTTCCACATCGCGCCGAGGTCGTACACGTCGAGGCCGAGCCGCGGCCCGTCGATCAGGTTGGCGCGCAGCGCCGCGTCGCCGATGAGGACGGCGGCGTCCGCCTCCCGCATCATCAGGCCGAGGTCGGGCGGGCACGTGTAGTACTCGGGCCGCACGCCGTAGCGCTCGGCGAGCAGCAGCTGGGCGAGCCGCACGGAGGTGCGCGAGGTCGAACCGAGGGCCACGCGCGCCCCGTCGAGCCGGTCGAGCGGCACCTGCGAGACGATCACGCAGGACATGACGGGACCGTCGCAGCCGACCGCGAGGTCGGGGAAGGCGACGAGGTCGTCGGCGTTCTTCAGGAACTCGACGAGGGTGACCGGCGCGATGTCCAGCTCGCCCCGCACCAGCTGTTCGCTGAGCCGCTCGGGGGTGTCCTTCGTCAGCTCGAAGTCGAGGAGCGTGCCCGTCCGCGCGAGCCCCCAGTACAGGGGGACGCAGTTCAGGAACTGGATGTGGCCGACGCGCGGCCGAGGGGTGCGACGGGAGTCGGGCAGCTGTTCGGCGCCTGCCCCCGCGAAGGCGTCCAGGGGAGAATTGTCCACATCGGGGAGGCTAGCCCCCCATGCGGTACGGTGCGGGCGCCGGGTCCCCCGGGGACCCTGTCGGCCCCTCGCCGACCCCTCCGACAGCCCCTTTGTCAACCCCGTCGGGGGCCCTTCAAACCTCCGGGTGACGTGATCTTGCCCCCTATTGCATTCCCCTGCCCGCGTGCTAAGCTCGCCGCAAGTTGCAGTTTGGTTTCCCTTGCAGTACAGAGCCTGCGGAGCATGTAACTCCGTAGGCTCTCGTCGTTTTCAGACTTACGCAGTTGTTTTAACAATCGCTGGTTCTGGAGCAGGGCAACCCTTTGGCCCAAGGAGGGCTTATGGCTACCGGAACCGTGAAGTGGTTCAACGCTGAAAAGGGCTTTGGCTTCATTGCCCAGGAAGGCGGCGGCCCGGACGTCTTCGTCCACTACTCCGCGATCAACGCGAACGGCTTCCGCTCCCTTGAGGAGAACCAGGCCGTTTCCTTCGACGTGACGCAGGGCCCGAAGGGTCCGCAGGCGGAGAACGTCACCCCGATGTGATCAACGCGTCCCACGCGAGTGGGGCGTGTGATTCCTCCGGTGACTTGATCCGGACATGGATGCAGTACCCAAGGAGCCCTGCTCCTTCGCGCGAGCGGAGGAAGCGGGGCTCCTGCCTTTCTCCCGCCACCTGGGGCGTCCCGGTTGCCCGGGGGCGCCGCGGCCGCCTAGGTGTGCTGCATGATCAGGACGAACGTGGTGCCCGGGACCAGCGCCCGGTACAGGTGCGGGACATCACCGCGGTACGACATGTAATCCCCGGGGGACAGCTCCGCCGTGGCGTCGCGCGGGCCCGCGACGAGGCGCCCCGTGCTGACGACGAGGTGCTCCACGGAGCCCGGGATGTGCGGCTCCGACTCGCGCGCCGCGCCGGGCTCCATCGCCCCGTGGTAGATGTCGCGCCGCACGCCGTTCGGGCCCGGGGAGAGCAGGGTGCCCACGTACGGCGCGTTCTCGGCCCGCATGGAGGGCCCCTCCCCCGCACGGATCACCGTGACCGCCGGTACGGGCGACTCCACGAGCACGCTGAACGGCACCCCGAGCGCCACGGCCAGCGCCCAGATCGTCTCGATGCCGGGGTTGCCGGTGGCCGCCTCCAGCTGGGACAGGGTGGACTTCGCGATGCCGGCGCGCTTGGCCAGTTCGGACAGGGAGAGGCCGGCCCTCGCGCGCTCGCGGCGCAGCGCCGTCGCCACCCACTCGCGGGGCATGCGGGGCGGGGCCTCGCCCCGCTCACCGGCCCCGCCCGCCCCGCCCGCCTCGCCGGTCCGCTCAGTCATTGCTCGCCCCTCCACCTTCCGGGCCCGACCCGCCACCACCCGATCGTTCGCTGTGGCGGACCAATCGTTCGCCTTGACGAACATACGTCTCTCCGCTCATCCTACGACGCATGCGTTCGCCACACCGAACAGAAGACCCTGCCGGGCGAACGGAGGACGGCCCGCCGGCCGCCTCCGGCCTCGTACGGCTCTCCGACCTGCCGCCCGGCGTGCTGCGCGACTGCGCCCTCGTCTGGCTCGCCGACGCCGTCGTCGGCGTCTCCTTCGGGGCGATCGCCGTCGCGGGCGGCCTTCCGCTGTGGGTGCCGGTGGTCATGTCGGTGCTCGTCTACGCGGGCTCCGCCCAGTTCAGCGCCGTCGGCATCCTCACCGCGGGCGGCGGGCCGGTGGCCGCGGCGGCGACCGGGCTGCTCCTCAACACCCGCAACGCGGCGTTCAGCCTCGCCATCGCCGAGGACCTCGGCCGCTCCTGGCCGGCGCGGCTCATCGGCGCCCACCTCATCACCGACGAGTCGGCGGCCTTCGTCCTCGCCCAGCGGGGGGCCCGGCAGCGCAGGGCCGCGTTCTGGATATTCGGCGTCGGCCTGTTCGTGGCGTGGAACCTCAGTGTGCTCGCGGGCGCCCTCGCGGGGGCGGCGCTCGGCGACACCGAGCGGTTCGGCCTCGACGCGGCGTTCCCCGCGGTGCTGCTCGCGCTGGTGCTGCCCGCGCTGCGCGCCGACGGTCCGGTGCGGCGGGCCGCGGCGGCCGGCGCGGTCGTCGCCGTCGTCGCGGCGCCGCTGCTGCCCGCCGGGGTGCCGGTGCTGCTCGCCCTGCTCGGCCTGCTCGCGGCGCGCCGCGGACCCCGCCGCCGCCCACGCGCCACCACCACCGCCCCCGGGAGCGACTCGTGAACGCCACGCTCGCCTGCGTCCTCGCCCTCGCCGCCGGGACGTACGTCCTGCGCCTGGCCGGGCCCGTCCTGCACGGGCGCGTCGAACTACCGGCCCGGGTGCAGGAGTTGCTGGCCATGGGCGCCACGGTCCTGCTCGTCGCGCTGCTCGCCACCGGGGCGCTCATGGACGGCGGCGACTTCGCGGGCTGGGCCAGGCCCGCCGGTGTGCTGGCCGCCGGGCTCCTCGCCTGGCGCAGGGCGCCGTTCGCCCTCGTCGTGGTGGGCGCGGCGGCGACGACGGCGCTGCTACGCCTCGCCGGGCTCTCCTGACCCGTACAACTCCTCCAGCACGTCCGCGTACCGCTCCGTGACCGCCTGCCTGCGCACCTTCAGGCTCGGGGTCAGCAGGCCGCTCTCGACCGTGAAGTCCTCGTCAAGCACGGCGAAGTCCCGGATGCGGGCGGGGCGCGAGACCGTGGCGTTGGCGGCGTCGACGGCTTCCTGGACCAGGGCGCGGACGCGCGGGTCGCGGGAGAGGGGCGTGGCCAGTTCCCTCCCCTCGCGGGCCGCCCAACCGGTGACCTCCTCCGCGTCCAGGGTGATCAGGGCGACGGGATGGGGGCGGCGGTCGCCGACCATGACGGCCCGGGAGACGAACGGCGAGGTCTGGAGCGCCAGTTCGCTCAGCGAGGGGGTGAGGTTCTTGCCCCCGGAGGTGATGATGAGGTCCTTCTTGCGGCCGGTGATGGTGAGGTAGCCGTCCTCGTCCAGGGCCCCCAAGTCGCCGGTGCGCAGCCACCCTTCGTCGTCCAGGGTCGCGCGCGTCGCCCGCGGATCGTTGTGGTAGCCGGCGAAGACCATGGCGCCCCGGGCCAGGATCTCCCCATCCGGCGCGATGCGCAGTTCGACGCCGTCGACCGGGCGGCCGACCGTGCCGTACCGCACGGCGCCGGGGTGGTTGAGGGTGAGGACCCCGGCCGACTCCGTCATCCCGTACCCCTCGTAGACCGCGATGCCGCAGGCCCGCAGGAAGTCGACGGTGTCCGGGGCGATGGGCGCGCCGCCGGTGAGCGCCCACCGGAGGCGGCCGCCGAGCGCCTGCCTGACCAGGCCGTACAGCTCCTTGTCGGCCGCCTCGTACGCGTCCTGGAGCTCGGGCGGCAGCGTGCCGTCGGCGGCCATGACCCCGATGCGGACGGCCTCCTCGAACCGCTCCCGGCCGCCTTCTCGCGCCTGCGCGAGGGACAGCACGAAGGACCGCACCTTCTCGAAGAGCCGGGGCACGGACGGCAGGTGGGTGGGGCGCGCCTCCTGGAGTTCGGCGACGACGTCCTCGACGCGCCCGCCGAAGAACGTGAGGGTGCCGCCCTGGGCCAGCGTCGTGAACTCGATGAGCTGGGCGAGGAGATGGGCGAGCGGCAGATAGAGGTACGTCGAGTCCCCGGGCCCCCCGTCGACGAGCGGCACGGTGGCCCGCTGCACGGCCAGCAGATTGCCGTGCGTCAGCAGACACCCCTTGGGGAGCCCGGTGGTGCCGGACGTGTAGATGACGGTGGCCAGATCCCCGGCGGCACGGCCCGCGGCCCGGGAGAGGAACACGTCGAGCGACGCGAGCGGGAGATCGCGGAGACGGGCGGGGGGTGACGGCGTGGGGCGCATGCACCCAGGCCCGGCGCCGTCCTGGGGGCCGGCGGCTCCGGCCGCCTCCCCGGGCGCGGGCGTGGGCGCCGGTTGCGGGTCCTCCGTCAGGAGGACGACGTGCCGGACACCCGGCAGCCGTCCCTCCGCCCGCAGGCGGTCGATCTTCGCGGCCTGGGCGGGGTTCTCGCAGAGCACCGTCCCCGCGTCCGAGTCGCGCACGACCCACGCGGTCTCCTCGTCGCCCGCCGTCGGGTAGACGGGGACGACGACCGCGCCCGTCGCGAGCGCGCCGAAGTGGGCGTAGGTCCATTCGGGGCGCGTCTCGGCCAGGATCGCCACGCGGTCGTCGGGGCGGACGCCGAGGGTGATCAGGGCGCGGCCCGTCCGGCGGACGCGCTCCCGCAGCTCCACGTAGGAGAGGTCGGTCCACGCCCCGCCGCGCCGGAAGCGCAGGGCAGGCCCCTCGCCGTGCCGGTCGGCCGCCCACTCGGTCAACAGGGCCAGCGTCTGGGGGAGTTCCGCCGCCGCCACAGGTTCCTTCCGCGTCTGCCGCATGCGTACGACGCTAGGCGGCCCGCCCGGCGGGCGGGATGACGCGAAACGTCAACGGCGCTGGCCCACGCGCTCAACGCGGCGCTACCGTCATGGCATGGCGAGGCGGACGATCACCGTGCACCATGTACGGGCCGTGCTGCGCGGCGCCGAACGGCACGGCGTCGACACCGTGCCGCTGCTGCGCGTCGCGCAGATCCCGCCGCTGCTCCTCGGCGACGACCGGGCCCGCGTCACGGCCCCGCAGTTCGCCCGGCTCTTCCACGAGCTGTACCGCGTCACGCAGGACGAGTTCCTCGGCCTCGGCTCCGCCGTCAGCAGGCCCGGCACCTTCGCCATGATGTGCCGGGCCTCGCTCGGCTGCCGCGATCTCGGCGCCGCCGTGGAGCGGGGCGTCACCTTCTACGGGCTGTTCCCCGGCGGCCCCGACCTCGTCCTGGAACACCGGGGCGCGGAGGCGGTGTTCGGGGTCCGCGGCGACCTCGACCAGGACTACTTCCTCGCCGAGTGCCTGCTCATCATCTGGCACCGCCTGTGCAGCTGGCTGATCGGCCGCCGCATCCCGCTGCGCCACGCGGAGTTCGGGCATCCGCCGCCCCCGCACCGGGACGAGTACGAGCTGCTCTTCGGCTGCCCCGTGCGGTTCGGCGCCGAGCGCACCGGCGCCCGCTTCGACCCGCACTGGCTGGACGCGCCGCTGGTCAGGGACGAGGACGCGCTGGAGGAGATGCTGCGCCGCGCGCCCTTCGAGCTGCTCAGCCGCCGCGAGTACGGCACGACCGTCGCCGAGCAGGTGCGGCGCGCCCTGGCGCGGTCCCTGCGCTCCGCACCGCGCCTGCCCTCGCTCGGCGAGGTCGCGGCCCGGCTGGCGGTGAGCCCGGCGACGCTGCGCCGCCGCCTTGCCGAGGAGGCCACTTCGTACCAGCGGCTGAAGGACGCCGTGCGGCGGGACGCGGCGATCGCCGGCCTCATGGAGGGCCACGAGCCGATCGCCGACCTCGCGGCACGCCTCGGCTTCTCCGAGGACACCGCCTTCCACCGGGCGTTCCGCCGCTGGACGGGCACGACGCCGGGCGCCTACCGCACGGACACGGCGTCGGGCGCACACCGCACGGGGACGGCACGGCCCGCCGCGTCCGCCGCGACGCCCGCACCGCGCGGTCAACGAAGCTGAGCGCCCCGGTCAGCCCCCGGCCCACCCGCCCGTCACTACCGTCGACGGCGAAGTCCCCAGCCCCTGTGCACCGTTGGGAGAGCCGCATGCACATACGCACCGGATGGCGGGCGTGGGCCGTGGTGGCCGCGCTCGGACTGTCGGCCGTCACCCCCCTCGGGGCGGCGCACGCAGCGCAGGACGCGTCCCCCGGCGACATCGTCAGCGCCGAGCCGAGCGCCTTCCACCCGCTGCCGGGCCAGCCGACCGGCACCAAGGCCTGGAAGGTCCACTACCGCTCGACCACGGCCAAGGGGGCGCCCACCACCGTGTCCGGCACCGTCATCGTGCCGCAGGACGGCAGGGCGGGCCCGCGCCCCCTGATCACGTACGCCGTGGGGACGGTCGGTGTCGCCGACCGCTGCGCGCCCAGCGCGAACTTCCCCGAGGGCACCGGCCTGGAGGCCAATCTCATCCAGCAGCTGACCCTGCGCGGCTGGGCGGTGGCCGTCACCGACTACGAGGGTCTCGGCACCCCGGGCGACCACACGTACACCGTCGGCCGCTCCGCCGGCCAGGCCATGCTCGACGCGGCCCGCGCCGCGATCCGGCTGCCCGAGGCGGGCCTCGGCGAGGACAGCCCGGTCGGCATCATGGGCTACTCGCAGGGCGGCCAGGCCTCCTCGTGGGCGGCCGAACTGCACGGCTCGTACGCCCCCGAACTCGACGTCAGAGGCACGGCGACCGGCGGCGTCCCGGGCGACCTGATGAAGGTGGCGGACTTCAACGACGGCTCGTACGGCTCGGGCCTGATCTTCATGGCGGCGATCGGCCAGGACGCCGCCTTCCCCGAACTGCGGCTCGACAGCTACCTGAACCCGCTCGGCAGGTCGCTCGTCGGCGCGCTGCGGAACTCCTGCGTGGCGGACGGCGCGGTGCTCGGCTCGTTCAAGACGATCGACTCGATGACCACGCGCGATCCGCTCGACCAGCCCGACTGGCAGCAGCGCCTGCGCGCCTCGCGGGTCGGCACGGTGAAGCCGGACGCCCCGGTCTACCTGTACCACGCGCTCGCCGACGAGCTGATCCCCTACGGCGTGGGCAAGCAGGTCCGCGCCGACTGGTGCGCGCGGGGCGCGGACGTGGAGTGGCACACCATCCCGCTCGGCGAACACGTCAGCGGTGTCATCACGCAGTCGCCGCTCGCGACACAGTGGCTGGCGGACCGCTTCCAGGGGAAGCCGACGCGCGGCAACTGCTAGGCGTACGCGCTGTGTTGCGGCGGCCTCCGCTTCCTGGGGGCCGCCGCTCGCGATGGGGGGGACCGCCCCTTGCGCACGCGGGAAAAGGAGTGGGCGGCTCCGCCCCGTCCCTCATAGGCTCTGGAGGTTCGTCCGAAAGGATCTCGGGAAAAGGGGGAATCTCATCGTGCCGACAGCCGACGGCCCCGGCGGCCACACCCGACAGGGCCCTCCCGGTGGCGGGGGCCGCCCGATGACCGTGTCGCCGACGCCCCCGCCCGAGGACCCCTCGCACGCCGACCCCGCGCCCGGGCCCGACTTCGTGACGCCGGTCGACAACCTCTTCGTACGCAAGCACCTGGGCATCCCGGAGATCGACGCCGGCGCCTGGACGCTGACCGTCGAGGGCCTGGTCGAGCGGCCCCTGCGGCTGGACCTGTCCGCCGTCCTGGCCCTGCCGGCCCGGCAGCTCACCGCGGTCCACGAGTGCTTCGGCAGTCCGCTGCGGCCCGACGTGCCGACACGCGCGGTGGCGAACATCGAGTGGACGGGCTTCCCCCTCGCCGCGCTCCTGGACCGCGCGGCCCCGCTGCCCGCCGCCCGGCACGTGGTCCTCGAAGGCGCGGACACCGGCTCCTTCCACGGCGTGGACGGCCTGTCGTACGTCAAGGACCTGCCGCTGGAGACCGCGCGTCGCCAGGTGTTCCTCGCCCACCGCATGAACGGCGAACCCTTGCGCACTCGGCACGGCTTCCCGTTGCGTGCCGTGGTGCCCCGCATGTTCGGCACCAACTCCGTGAAGTGGCTGACGCGGATCGTCCTGACGGACGAGCGCCCGGAGCACATGTTCACGACGACGTTCTACACACGGAAGCTGCCGGGCACCGACACCGCGCAGCCGGTGCGCGAGGTGGACGTCAACAGCAAGCTGCTGGCCCCGGCCCCCGACGCGCGCCTGCCGCGTGGCACGGTCGGCTTCCGGGGGCGGGCCTGGAGCACCACGGAGGTCGTGCGCGTCGACGTCTCCGTGGACGGCGGCCCCTGGGAGCCCGCCGCCCTCGACGCCCTGGGCGCCGACCCCACCTGGCAGGGCTTCTCGCTGCGCCGCACCCTCGCACCGGGGGCGCACACGGTCCGCTCGCGGGCCACGGACGCCGCGGGCCGCGTGCAGCCGCCGCCGGGGGCGCGGAACTCCGTGCACGAGGTGGCCTTCACGGTCGAGGGCGGGGCGGTGCCGCCCTTGCGGCGGGGTGGCCGTTCGTGACGGAACTCGCCGCCGGCTGCCCGGCGCCGAGGCCGGCCGGGGTCAGTCCCTCGGCAGCAGCCACGCGGCGAGGGCGGTGGTCGCGCACAGGGTGAGCCCCGCCACCAAGAGCCCCACGCGCATCCCCGGCAGGGAGAAGGTCCCGGGAACGACACCCGGGACGAGACCCCCCGTGCCCCGACGTCACTGCGCCGAGTCCGCCTCCGCCGCGCAGGACGTGCCGCTCTTCGGTGTCTCGCCGTACAGCAGGAAGCCGTCCACCTTGTCCCGCACGCACGTGGAGGCCAGGTAACCGGTGTGCCCGTCCCCCTTGTTGTCCAGGACGACGGCCTGCGGGCCGAGGCGGCGGGCGGTCTCCTCCGTCCAGCGGTAGGGCGTCGCGGGATCGCCGCGCGTGCCGACGAGCAGCAGCTTCGGCGTCTTCACGTCCCGGACGTCGTCGCGGATGTACCGGGTCCCCGGGGGACGCCCGAAGCAGAGCAGCACCGGCATCAGCATCGACTTGCCGAAGACGGGGGACGCCTCCTCGAACTCCTTCTTGAGCCGGCCCACTTCCTTCGCCACGCGCGCGGCGTCCGGCCGGTCGGGGTCGTCGGCGCAGGTCACGCCCATGAGGGCGGCGGACATGTTGTCCATGGGCACCTCGTCGCCCACGAGCTGGGCGGCGCCCACGCCGCCCGCGAGCCCGCCGCTCATCCGGATCAGCGCGCGCGGGTCGCCGTCCGCGAGCAGCGCGCCCAGCGCCTGCGACAGCGCGGGCCACGCCTGCCTGCTGTACAGGGCCTGACCGAGGACGCCGACGACGTCCTGCCCCGTGAACTCCTCGCCCTCCATGGACCGCAGCGGCATGGCGTCCATGTCCTGGATGAGCTGGACCATGGAGTGCCGGGCGGCGCGCGCGTCGGTGCCGAAGACGCACCCCGCGTTGCCGGTGCACCAGGTGAGGAAGTTGTCGAGGGCGGTCTGGCGTCCCTCGGCGAGCACGAGGGACTGTTCGGCGACGGGCTCGGTCAGCGTGTCGACGCCGTCGAGCACCATCCGGCCGACCTTCTTCGGGAACTGGGCGGCGTAGACGGCGCCGATCCGCGTCCCGTAGGAGAAACCGAGGTAGTTGAGCTTCTTGTCGCCGAGGGCGGCCCGCATGACGTCCAGGTCGCGCGAGACGTTCACGGTCCCCATGTGCGGCAGGACGGGACCGGAGTGGGCCTCGCACTCCTTGGCGGCCTTGCGCAGTTCGGCGAGCACGGCGGCGGGATCGTCCTTCTCCCCCAGCTCGGGCTCGGTGTCGCCGTCGGCGTCGCCGCAGCTGACGGGGGCGCTCAGGCCGACGCCGCGCGGGTCGAAGGAGACGACGTCGTACCCCTTGCTGAGGAAGCCGAACTCCTTCTGCGACCCGGCGAGCGCGGAGACGCCGGGGCCGCCGGGGCCGCCGAAGTTCAGCAGCAGGGAGCCGCGCGGCTCGCGCGCGCTCGACCTCATGCGGATCATCGCGAGGTCCACCGTGCCGGCCGCCGGTCTGGCGTAGTCGAGCGGGACGCTCACCTTGCCGCACCGGACGTCATCTATGTGCCCGGAAGTTTCCGCCATGGCCTTGGTGCCGCCCTTGCAGGCGGCCCATTCGATCTTCTGCGTGTAGTACCGCGAGAGGTCGGGCCGATCGTCGTCGCCGGCCGCCGAGGCGACGCCCGGCACGCCCGCTCCCACCACGGCCAGTACGGTCAGACCGGCGACTGCGCAAGCTCCACGCACGGCAACCTCCCAGGGGTCTCCCCCCGCCCCACCCTAAGCGCCCCCGTCCCCCCGCGCCCCCTCACTCTCCGTGCCCGCCCGTGGCCCCGTGGCAGGCGAGAGCCCCGCCCCGGAGCAGCTCCGGGACGGGGCGGGACATTCGCGCGGAGGCGCTCGCGAGGGTTACGCGGCCGCGGGCACCGCCCGCGGCGCGTCCTCGAAGTCGTCCGCGTCGTCGAGCGGCGACGCCGAGGCACTCTCGTACGCCTCCCGGTCGAGGATCCTCTCGCGGGCGGCGACGATCACGGGGACCAGCGCCTGGCCGGCCACGTTGGTGGCGGTGCGCATCATGTCGAGGACCGGGTCGATGGCGAGGAGCAGGCCCACGCCCTCCATCGGCAGGCCGAGCGTGGACAGGGTCAGCGTCAGCATCACCGTGGCGCCGGTCAGACCGGCGGTCGCGGCCGAGCCGACGACCGACACGAACGCGATGAGCAGGTACTCCTTGATGCCCAGGTTCACGTCGAAGATCTGCGCGACGAAGATCGCGGCGATCGACGGGTAGATCGCGGCGCAGCCGTCCATCTTCGTGGTGGCGCCGAAGGGCACCGCGAAGGAGGTGTACTCCTTCGGGACGCCGAGCCGCTCGGTGACCTTCTGGGTGATCGGCATGGTGCCGACCGAGGAGCGCGAGACGAAGGCCAGCTGGATCGCGGGCCAGGCGCCCTTGAAGAACTGGAGCGGGTTGACCTTGGCGACGAACGCGAGGAGCAGCGGGTAGACGCCGAACATCACCAGGGCGCAGCCGACGTAGATGTCCGCGGTGAACGTCGCGTACTTGCTGATGAGGTTCCAGCCGTAGTCCGCGATGGCGAAGCCGATGAGGCCGATGGTGCCGATCGGGGAGAGCTTGATGACCCACCACAGGGCCTTCTGGAGCAGCGCGAGGACCGACTCGGACAGCTCCAGGATCGGCTGGGCCTTGTCCCCGATCTTCAGTACGGCGACACCGGCGACGGCGGCCATGAAGACGATCTGGAGCACGTTCAGCTCGGTGAAGGGCGTGATGACGTCCGTCGGGATGATCCCGGTCAGGAAGTCGATCCAGGAGCCCGCGTGATCGGGCGCCTTGCCGTCCTTGGGCGTGAGGCCGGTGCCGGAGCCGGGGTTGGTCAGCAGGCCGATGGCGAGGCCGATGGCCACCGCGATCAGCGAGGTGATCATGAACCACAGCAGGGTGCGGGTGGCCAGGCGCGCGGCGTTGTTGACCTTCCGCAGGTTGGTGATCGACACCAGGATCGCGAAGAAGACGAGCGGGGCGACCGCGAGCTTCAGCAGCCCGATGAAGGTGTCGCCGACCTTGGAGAGGGTGGTGACGAGCCAGGAGATGTCCTGGCTGCGGGCGAGCCAGCCGAGCAGGACGCCGAGCACCAGACCGCCGAGGATCTGCGCCCAGAAGGGAATCTTGAGGAAGTTGGGTATCCGGAAGCCGGACTGGGGCTTTCGGGTGTCGCCCGCCTGGTCGGCGGGCGTCGCGGAGTTCGCGGACACGGACACACTCCGGTGAGGTAAGTCAGGGGGTGGGGGACGTACGGGAGCGGCGACCGCGAAGGGTCAGCGGGGCCGCTGCGTCGGGGGACACGCTCAGGCGTGACAGGCCGCGGACATGCAGCGGCAGAGATCGACATGCAGGCGCGCCACGAGCGGGACGCTCATGGCGTTGCGGTGCGCTGCTGCTGTCTTCATGACAAACACGTTAACACTCGTACTTTGAGAACATCAAAGGCCTTGTTTGAGGCGCGGGGCCGGGCCGGGACCCCGCAACGCACGGAACCCCGGTCCGGAGCGGGATGCTCCGGACCGGGGTCCGGGGAGAGTGTGACGGAGGTTACGAGCGCTGGGCGCGGGCCAGGTCGTCCACGCCGTCCTCCTGCGTGCGGTTGGCGTCCAGCGAGGCCTTGGCGCGGTCCACGCGGGCGACGACGTCCGCCGAGGCGCGGTCGCGCTCCTTGCGCAGCACGACGAAGCTGATGGGCGCCGAGACGATGAGCGCGAGCAGCGCGACCCACAGCATGTTGGAGTCGCCGAGGCCGCGCGGCAGCATCCCGGAGTAGACGAGGCCCCAGACGACCAGGAAGCAGCCCGCGAAGATCCCGAGGCGCATCAGCGTGTAGCGGAGCATGTCAATCCACTCTTCCGTTCCGAAAGGGCTCTTGGCTGGACGAGCCTCTCCAGTGAAGCATGGCGGAGCCCGCCCCCGGCAAGGGGGTCAGACCCGCATCGCCTGCGGGGTCTCGCGCAGCAGCGGGTCGGGGCCCTCGTACTCGCGGATCGCCTCGTAGCGCGTGTTGCGCTCGACCGGGCGGAAGCCGGCCTCGCGGATCAGGTCGAGCAGGTCCTCGCGGGTCAGCTTGTTCGGCGTGCCGAAGTTGTCCGCGTCGTGCGTGATCTTGTACTCGACGACCGAGCCGTCCATGTCGTCGGCGCCGTGCTGGAGGGCGAGCTGCGTGGTCTGCAGGCCGTGCATGACCCAGAAGACCTTGACGTGCGGGACGTTGTCGAAGAGCAGGCGGGAGACCGCGAACGTCTTCAGGGCCTCGGCGCCGGACGCCATGGTCGTGCGCGCCTGGAGGCGGTTCCTGACCTTGCCGTCCTTCATGTCCACGAAGTCGTGCTGGTAGCGCAGCGGGATGAAGACCTGGAAGCCGTTCGTCTCGTCCTGGAGCTCACGCAGGCGAAGGACGTGGTCGACGCGGTGGCGCGGCTCCTCGATGTGGCCGTACAGCATCGTGCACGGGGTCTTGAGGCCCTTCTCGTGCGCCAGGCGGTGGATGCGCGACCAGTCCTCCCAGTGGGTGCGGTGGTCCACGATGTGCTGGCGCACCTCCCAGTCGAAGATCTCCGCGCCGCCGCCGGTCAGCGACTCCAGGCCCGCCTCGATCAGCTCGTCCAGGATGTCGGAGGCCGACATGCCGGAGATCGTCTCGAAGTGGTGGATCTCGGTGGCGGTGAAGGCCTTCAGGGAGACGTTCGGGAGCGCCTTCTTCAGCTCGCTCAGCGAACGCGGGTAGTAGCGCCACGGCAGGTTGGGGTGCAGGCCGTTGACGATGTGCAGCTCGGTGAGGTTCTCGCCCTCCATCGCCTTGGCGAGGCGGACGGCCTCCTCGATGCGCATCGTGTACGCGTCCTTCTCGCCCGGCTTGCGCTGGAAGGAGCAGTAGGCGCAGGAGGCGGTGCACACGTTCGTCATGTTGAGGTGGCGGTTGACGTTGAAGTGCACGACGTCGCCGTTCTTGCGCGTGCGCACCTCGTGGGCGAGGCCGCCGAGCCAGGCCAGGTCGTCCGACTCGTAGAGCGCGATGCCGTCCTCGCGGGACAGCCGCTCGCCGTCCCGGACCTTCTGCTCCAGCTCGCGCTTGAGACCTGCGTCCATGCCCTCGCCCTTACCTCTCCAGCGACCTACGACCTACGACAAACCTGCGCCAACGGTACGCCCCGGACCTCACTCCTCCTCGGGCAGCTCCCCGACGCGGTTCTCCCACTTGGTGGAGAGCACGATCGTCGTACGCGTCCGGGAGACCCCGCGCGTGCCGCTGAGCCGGCGGATCGTCTTCTCCAGGCCGTCCACGTCGCTCGCCCTGACCTTGAGCATGTACGAGTCGTCGCCGGCGATGAACCAGCAGTCCTCGATCTCGTGCAGGTCCTTCAGGCGGCGGGCCACGTCCTCGTGGTCGGCGGCGTCGGAGAGCGAGATGCCGATGAGGGCGATGACGCCGAGGCCCAGCGAGGCCGAGTCGACGGTCGCGCGGTAGCCCGTGATGACACCGGCCGCTTCGAGACGGTTGATCCGGTCCGTGACGCTCGGCCCGGAGAGGCCCACGAGCCGCCCCAGTTCGGCGTACGAGGCGCGGCCGTTCTCCCGCAGGGCCTGGATGAGCTGCCTGTCCACGGCGTCCATAGGTGCGATGCCTTTCATTATTCAGCGATACCGCGAGTCTATGTGTAGAATCTAAGGCGCAACAGGGTCTGCACCCTGTGAATCTTTCTCAATCTCAGCAGATCAACGACGATCCTTCAGGAGTGAGTCACCCCGTGTACTCGATCGAGATGGCCTACGCCCGTATGCGCGAGCTCCAGGACCTGGCCAACCGCTCGCGTGCGGAGGTCGCGGCGCCGCGGAAGGCCACCCGGAAGCCGCGGGGCGCCAAGAAGCGGTAGTCCCGCCGTGGGGGTGGGGGGCGGTGCCGACCGCGGCTTCGTCGTGGTTGCTCGCGCAGTTCCCCGCGCCCCTTCGGGGGCGCGCTCAGTCGGCACGGGAAGCGCCCCCCAGCTCCCCTTTCCAGCGGCGGTACAGGGTGTGCGGCACTCCCGCCGCGTCCAGCACCCGGCCGGCGACGAAGTCCACCAGATCCTGGATGTGCGTCGCCCCCGCGTAGAACGCCGGTGAGGCGGGCAGCACGATCGCGCCCGCCTCGTCCAGGCTCACCAGGTGCTTCAGCGTCTGCCCGTTCAGCGGCGTCTCGCGGACACAGACCACGAGCGGCCTGCCCTCCTTGAGCGTCACGCTCGCCGCGCGCTGCAGCAGGTCCTTCGAGAGCCCGAGCGCCACCCCGGCCACGCCGGCCGTGGACGCCGGCACGATCAGCATCCCCTTGGCCGGGTACGAGCCCGAGGACGGGCCCGCGGCCAGATCCCCGGCCGCCCAGTACCGCACGTCCGCCAGCCACTCCTCGCGGACGTCGAACGTGTCCGGCTTGCCGTCCGCGCCGCGCGCCAGCCACTGCCGCAGGTCCTCGCGCCAGTGCGCGTCCCGGAAGGAGATGCCGGTCTCGTCGAGCAGCGTCAGCCGCGAGGCCCGCGACACGACGAGGTCCACGCTCTCCCCCGCGGCGAGCAGCGCGCGCAGGACGGCAGCGGCATAAGGCGTACCGGACGCGCCGGACACCCCCACGATCCAAGGCCTACGCTGCGTATCTCCTGGGTTCACGCTGTGAAGCCTACCGAGTGGGATGTCAGACGGTGAGGCCGCGTACCAGCAGGTCCAGCAGCGCGCACGCGAACAGGGCGATTCCGATGAAACCGTTCACCTGGAAGAAGGCGCGGTTCAGGCGGGACAGGTCGTGCGGCTTCACGATGGAGTGCTCGTACAGGAAGGCGCCCGCGACGATCACGAGGCCCAGCCAGAAGAAGACACCGGCGTCCGTGTCGAGCGCGTACCAGGCGAAGAGCGCCGTGGTCACCAGGTGGCAGCCGCGCGCGCCCCGGATGGCGGCCGGGATGCCGAACCGCGCGGGCACCGACTTCACGCCGACCTCGCGGTCCGTCTCCACGTCCTGGCAGGCGTAGATCAGGTCGAAGCCGCCGATCCACACGCCGACCGCGAGGCCGAGGATCACCGCCTGCCACGACCACTCGCCGGTGACCGCGATCCAGGCGCCGACCGGCCCCATCGCCTGGGCGAGGCCGAGGATCGCCTGCGGGAAGTTCGTGAACCGCTTGCCGTAGGGGTAGACGACCATCGGGATCACCGCGACCGGCGCCAGCGCCAGACACAGCGGGTTGAGCAGGGCGGCCGCGCCGAGGAACACGGCGAGCGCGATCAGCGCGCCCGTCCACGCCGACTTCACGGACACCGCGCCGGTGACCAGCTCGCGGTGGGCGGTCCGCGGATTGCGGGCGTCGATCTCCCGGTCGATGATCCGGTTCGCGGCCATGGCGAACGTGCGCAGGCCCACCATGCAGACGGTCACCAGGAGCAGCCGCACCCAGTGGATGTTCCCGTCCAGCCGGAACATCGCGGTCAGCGCGGCGATGTAGGCGAAGGGCAGCGCGAACACCGAGTGCTCGATCATGACGAGCCGCAGGAAGGCCTTGGTCCGGCCCGGCTGCTGCGGGAGCGCGGCGGATGCTGAGGTCACGAGAGTCCGTACTCCTTCCAGCGACGGTCCACCTTCGAGGCGGTCTGCGGGTCGGACACGACCATCTCCGGCCAGCCCCCGTCCCGCGTGTACCCCTCCTCGGGCAGTTTGCGCGTCGCGTCGATGCCCGCCTTGCCGCCCCAGAACTGCTGGTAGGAGGCGTGGTCGAGGTGGTCGACCGGGCCTTCGACGACGGTCAGGTCCCGGGCGTAGTCCGTGTTGCCGAGCGCCCGCCACGAGACCTCGTGCAGATCGTGCACATCGCAGTCCTTGTCCACGACGACGATCAGCTTCGTCAGGGACATCATGTGGGCGCCCCAGATGGCGTGCATGACCTTCTGCGCGTGCTTGGGGTACTTCTTGTCGATCGAGACGATCGCGCAGTTGTGGAAGCCGCCCGACTCCGGCAGGTGGTAGTCCACGATGTCGGGGACGATCACCTTGAGCAGCGGCAGGAAGAAGCGCTCGGTGGCGCGGCCGAGCGGCCCGTCCTCCGTCGGCGGGCGGCCGACGACGATCGACTGGAGCAGCGGCCGCTTCCGCATCGTCACGCAGTCGATCTTCAGTGCGGGGAACGGTTCCTGCGGCGTGTAGAAGCCGGTGTGGTCGCCGAAGGGCCCCTCGGGCAGCATCTCGCCGGGCTCCAGCCAGCCCTCGATGACGACCTCGGCGTGCGCGGGCACCTGGAGCGGGACCGTCTTGCAGTCGACCATCTCCACGCGCTTGCCCTGGATGAACCCGGCCAGCATGTACTCGTCCATGTCACCGGGCAGCGGCGCCGTGGAGGCGTAGGTGACGGCGGGCGGGCAGCCGAAGGCGATCGCGACCGGCAGCCGCTCGCCCCTGCGGGCGGCCACCTGGTAGTGGTTGCGGCTGTCCTTGTGGATCTGCCAGTGCATGCCGATGGTGCGCTTGTCGTGGCGCTGGAGGCGGTACAGGCCGAGGTTGCGCACGCCGGTGTCGGGGTCCTTGGTGTGGGTCAGGCCGAGGTTGAAGAAGGAGCCGCCGTCCTCGGGCCAGGTGAAGAGCGCGGGCAGCCGCTCCAGGTCGACGTCTTCGCCGGTGAGGACGACCTCCTGGACGGGCGCCTCCTTGACCTTCTTCGGCGGTACGTGCGTCATCGCGCCGAGCTTGCCGAACGCCTCGCGCACCCCGACGAAGCCGTGCGGCAGCTCCGGCTTGAGCAGGCCGCCGATCTTCTCGCTGATCTCGCCGTACGACTTCAGGCCGAGCGCCTTCAGCAGGCGGCGGTCCGTCCCGTACACGTTCATCGCCAAAGGCATCGCGGAGCCCTTGACGTTTTCGAAGAGGAGCGCGGGGCCGCCGGCCTTCTGCACCCGGTCGACGATCTCACCGACCTCCAGATACGGGTCGACCTCGGCCTTGATGCGCTTGAGATCGCCCTCGCGCTCCAGTGCACGGAGCAGGGAGCGAAGATCGTCGTAAGCCATGCGTTCCAGTATCCGGCACCGGCTACCCTGGCCCCGTCACCGGGGGGCCGCACGCCCCTCGCCGTCGCCACTTGGGGGATCGCTCCACCATGCTCAGGTATCTGCCGTTCCTGCTGGTCCTGGCGGTGTGGATCTACGCCTTCATCGATGTCCTGAACACTCCGGAGAAGGAGGTCAGGCATCTGCCCAAGGTGGTGTGGGTCATCATCGTGCTGCTCTTCGGCGAGGTGCTGCTGGGGCCCGTCGCATGGCTCGTGACGGGCAAGGTGCGGCACGCGCCGGGCGCCGGCGCCGCTCGCGGCCGCACGCGCTGGGTCGCGCCGGACGACAACCCGGAGTTCCTGAAGTCCCTCAAGGACGAGGCCCGCGACGAGGACCCCGACGAGAAGAAGCGGGACAAGGGCAGCGACGACTGACGGAGCCGCGCCTGGTGGTCACCTTCGAGGAGGTGACCACCGTCCGCGGCTTCACCCGGGCCACCACCGAGCCGGCCTACGGCCAGGCGTGGCGCGGGTCACACCCCCGCGTACGAGTGCTTGCCGGTGACGAAGATGTTCACGCCGTAGTAGTTGAACAGCCAGCAGCCGAAGGCGATCAGGGCCAGGTAGGCGGCCTTGCGGCCCTTCCAGCCCGCCGTGGCGCGGGCGTGCAGGTAGCCGGCGTAGGCGACCCAGGTGATGAAGGACCAGACCTCCTTGGGGTCCCAGCCCCAGTAGCGGCCCCAGGCGTCGCCCGCCCAGATCGCGCCCGCGATGATCGTGAACGTCCACAGCGGGAAGATCGCCGCGTTCAGGCGGTAGGAGAACTTGTCCAGCGAGGCCGCGGCGGGCAGCCGCTCCAGCACGGAGGTCGCGAACCTGCCGGGCCGGCCCCCGCTCTGCAGCTTGGCCTCGTAGCTGTCCCGGAAGAGGTAGAGCATCGTCGCGACGAAGCCGACGTAGAAGACCGCGCCGCAGAAGATCGCCGTGGAGACGTGGATCCACAGCCAGTACGAGTGCAGGGCCGGGACCAGCTGGTCGCTGGAGGTGTACAGGACGGTGACGGCGAGGCCGAGGTCGAGCAGGATCGTGGTGACCAGCGGCAGGCCGAGCCAGGCGATGTTCTTCTTCAGCGCCATCAGCACCAGGTACACGCCGACGGCGACGGTGGAGAAGGTGATGCTGAACTCGTACATGTTGCCCCACGGGGCCCGCCGCACCGACAGGGCGCGGGTGAGCACCCCGCCGAACTCCAGCAGGAACGCGAGCACGGTGAGGGAGACCGCGATCCGGCCGTACAGGTCGCCCTTCTCGTCCCCGGCCGCCGCGCCGGGCCCGTCCGGCACGTCCCGGGCGCCGGTGACGGAGCGCGTGACGACCTTCGGCCGCTCCAGGGTGGCGGTGGCGCCCTTGGCCCGGACGGTCACCGCGGGCGCCGCGGCCGCGGTCCTGCCCGGGGTGAGCGCGGCGGCGGTGCGGGCGACCTTGCTGCGGCTGCCGAAGAGCCACTCCGCCATGTGCGCGAAGAAGGCCAGGAGGTAGACGGCCATCGCGGAGTAGATCAGCACGTTGCTGATGTGCGCGAGGTTCTCGTTGGGTTCGGCGGCCAGGGTGGTGGCGAGATTCACTTCTCAGCCCCTTCGGCAGGTACTACATCGGGGTCGGGGTCGGAGGCTGCGGGGGCGTCCGGGTCGGGGTCGGGCGCGCTCGGCGCCTTCTCGTGCAGGTGGGCGGCGAGGTCGGACAGTTCCTCGGGGAGCTTCGCGGACTCGCTGCGGCCAAGGCCCGCCATCTCCACGACCGTGACGCCGTCGGCTCCCCGCACCGCCCGCACCCACACGCGGCGGCGCTGGATGAACAGCGACCCGGCGAGGCCGGCGATCGCGGCGAGCGCGCCGGCCAGCGCCCACACGGAGCCGGGCTCCTGCGAGATCTGGAAGGTCGCCCACTCCTTGAGGTCCTTCTCGAAGGTGATGGACCCGGCGCCGTTCGGCAGCTTCATGGTCTCGCCGGGCAGCAGCCGCTCCTTGAACAGCTCGCCCTTGGCGTCCTCGAACTTCGTCATCTTGCGGGTGTCGAGCTGGTACACGTTCTGCGGGACACCGGAGTCGACGCCGAGGCTCCCGTGGTACGCGGACAGCGCGAGCACCGGGAAGTCGGGCGCGGGGAACTGCGAGAACATCTGGCCCTTGCCCTCGCCCGCGAAGGTCGGCACGAAGAAGGCGTTGAAGCCGAGCTGCTCCTTGGCGCCGCTCTTGTCCCGGTAGCCGTCCAGGACCTTGATGGCGCCGGTCGCGGTGCCGTTCTGGTCGATGGGCAGCAGCGGCACGGAGGCCCGGTAGACGACCTTGCCCCTGGGGTCGCGGACGGTGACCTGGGGGGCGTAGCCGTGGCCGATGAGGTAGACCTTGGAGCCGTCGACCTCCAGCGGCTCATTGACCTCGATCGACTTCTTCTTCTCGGGGCCGTCGGCGCCCTCGCTGTAGGTCACGTCCGCCCGGTAGGTGCGGGGCGTGCCGCGATTGGGGCCGGTCTTCTCGTACGTGCCCTTGAAGTCGTCCAGCACGAAGTGGAACGGCGCCAGGTCGTCGGTGTCGAAGAGGCTGCCGGACTTGAAGTCGTCGTACTGGGAGAGCGTGTTGGAGAAGCCGTCACCCTCCATCACCAGCTTGCCGCCCTCGGACTTCAGGAGCTGGCCGGCGGCGAAGGCGATCAGCATCACGATCAGCGCGATGTGGAAGACGAGGTTCCCGGCCTCGCGCAGGTAGCCCTTCTCGGCGGCGACCGCGTCCCCGGTGAGGTCCGCCCGGAAGCGGCGCCCCTTGAGGAGCGTGAGCGCGGCCTCGCGCACCTGCTCGGGCCCGGCCTCGGTGCGCCACGTCGTGTACGCGGGCAGCCGCGTCAGCTTCTTGGGGGCGCCCGGCGGGCGGCCGCGCAGCTGGCCGACGAACTGCCAGGTGCGGGGCACGATGCAGCCGATGAGGGAGACGAACAGCAGGATGTAGATCGCGGAGAACCACACCGAGCTGTAGACGTCGAAGAGCTGGAGCTTGTCGTACAGGGGCCCGAGCGTGGTGTGCCGGTCCATGAAGTCCTGGACCTTGAGCTCGTCGACGTTGCGCTGCGGGATCAGCGAGCCCGGGATGGCGCCCAGCGAGAGCAGCAGGAGCAGGATCAGCGCGACCCGCATCGAGGTCAGCTGGCGCCAGAACCAGCGCAGCCAGCCGATCACCCCGAGAGCGGGCAGGTTCGGCGACTCCTCCTGGGGGGCGGTCGACAGGTGCTCGCCCGCGGCGCCCAGGTCGTCCCGCCGCTCGGGGGCTTCGGTCTTGCTCATGGATCAGATCCCCACGGTGTAACTGCTCGTCCAGACCTGCATCTGCTGCACCATGCTGTCCCACACTCCGGTGACGAGCAGCAGGCCGGTCGCGATCATCATGATGCCGCCGACGCGCATCACCCAGACGTAGTGCCGCTTCACCCAGCCGAAGGCGCCGAGCGCCTTGCGGAAGGCGACGGCGGCGAGGATGAACGGGATGCCGAGGCCGAGGCTGTACGCGACGCCCAGGAGCGCGCCGCGCTGCGCGTTGCCGGTGTCGGCGGAGAGCGCGAGGACCGAGGCGAGGGTCGGGCCGACGCACGGGGTCCAGCCGACGGCGAAGAGGGCGCCGACGACGGGGGCGCCGGCGAGTCCGACGGCCGGGCGCCGGTGGAAGCGGAACTCGCGCTGGGTGAGCCAGGGCATGAGCCCCATGAAGAAGAGCCCGAGCGCGATCATCACCACGCCGAGCACCGTGTTGATGGTGCTCTGGTGCTCCTTCAGGGTGTGTCCCAGCGCCCCGAAGAAGACGGTGACGCTGACGAAGACCACGGTGAAACCGGCCACGAACAGCGCGGCGCCGGCGGCCATCCGGCCCCGCCGTGCCTCGCCGAGGTCCTGGCCGCTGACCCCGGTGACGTACGACAGATAGCCCGGCACGAGCGGCAGGACGCACGGCGAGAAGAAGGAGACGAGCCCGCCGAGCACGGCGAGCGGGATCGCCAGGAGCAGCGCCCCGCTCATGACCGTCTGGTTCGGTCCGCTGATGGCGGCGAGGGTCGACATCACTTCTCCGCGAGCACGGGGTCGATCATCTTGCGCAGCTTGGCCTCGTTGAGGGGCTGCTGCGAGCGCGCGGCGATCTTGCCGTCCCGGTCGACGACGAGCGTCGAGGGGATGAAGTTGGGGTTCATCGTGCCCTGGGGGAAGCGCAGCATCAGCTTGCCCGTCGGGTCGTACACGCTCGGGTAGGGCACGTCGTGCGCCTCCTCGAAGGCGGTCGCCGGGCCGCGCTCGGGGTCGCGGGTGTTGATGCCGACGAACTCGACGCCCTCGGCCTTCTTCTCCTTGGCGACCTTGACGAAGTTCGGCGCCTCGGCCCGGCAGGGGGCGCACCACGAGCCCCAGACGTTGATGACGAGGACCTTGCCCTTGTACGCCTCGGTGAGGTTCAGGGGCTTGCCGTCGAGGGTCTTGCCGTCGAGGTCGGGCAGCGGCTTGCGGTCCGCCTTGGCGGCGGTGGCGATGCCGTCGGACCCGGCGACGAAGTTGGTGTTGCCGGAGCCGCCCGAGGTGCCGCCGAAGTCGCAGGCCGACAGGGTCAGCGCGGCGACCGCGGCCCCGGTGGCCAGCAGGGCGGCCCGGCCGCGGCGGCCGCCGAGGCGACGGCTACGACGGTGGTGCGTGCTCTGGGGGGCGCGGCTGGCGGCACTCATGTGAAAAGTTTCGCATGTCTGTTCCGGGGATCTTCCGCACCCCCCGCGGTTGCGGAAAGTCCCATTTCAGGCGGCCTTCGCGAGCCCCTTCCAGCCCCCCGCCGGCCGCTGTCCGACGTCGAGGCCCTGGAGCTCGGCGAGGACCTTCGGGTCCTGTACGTCGAGCCAGTCGACGAACTGCCGGAAGGAGACGAGGCGTACGTCCTTCTTCCCCGCGATGTGCTTCAGGGCCTCCTCGACGGCGTCCATGTAGATGCCGCCGTTCCACTCCTCGAAGTGGTTGCCGATGAAGAACGGGGCGCGGTTGCTCTCGTAGGCGCGCTTGAACCCGGATATGTAGGCGTCGGTGGCCTGCTTGCGCCAGCCCGGGTAGTTGTGGGCCGGTGCCTTCGTGGAGTTCTGCGACTGGTTGGCGAGGATGTTGTAGTCCATCGACAGGACCTCGAAGGAGTGGCCGGGGAAGGGCACCGCCTGGAGGGGCAGGTCCCAGACGCCCATCTTCTTCTGGGGCCAGCGCTGGCGGCCGCCGGGCGAGGACGCGTCGTAGCGCCAGCCGAGCTTCCTCGCGGTCGGCAGCAGGTTGTCCTGTCCGAGCAGGCAGGGCGTGCGGCCGCCGACGAGTTCCTTGTCGTAGTCGAAGGGCAGCGGCGGCAGCTCGCTCCAGCCGGTGTTCGTGCGCCACTTCTGCACAAAGGACTTGGCCTGGTCGATCTCGTCCTGCCATTGCGCGGGGGTCCACTTGGCGACCGTTCCGTTGCCCGTGCAGAAGTGCCCGTTGAAGTGCGTGCCTATTTCGTGGCCTTCGAGCCAGGCCTGCCGCACGTACTTCAGCGTGGCCTTGATGTGACCGTCGGTGAGATAACCGATGTCCGAGGCGCCGACGGCGTTGTTCGGCGGGCGGTACAGGCGCTTCTTGGATTCCGGCAGCAGGTAAAGCCCGGAGAGGAAGAACGTCATGTGCGCGTCGTGTTCCTCGGCGAGCTTCAAGAAGCGCGGGAAGAGGCCGTTGCCGACCTCGCCGGCGCCGTCCCAGGAGAAGACCACGAACTGCGGGGGCGTCTCGCCGGGCTCCAGCGGGACCGGCTTGGCGGGCTGCCTGGGCTGCTTGCCGGTGTACGCGGTCGAGCCGTCGCCGATCAGCTTGGCCGGGCGCCTGGCCTGGCCGCCCTTCCCGTTCCCGGCGTGGTCCGCCGGCCCCGCGGAATCCCCGTCGCCTCCGGAGCCGCATGCCGCGAGCCCGAGAGCGGCCGCGGTGCCGGCCCCGAGTCCGAGCATTCCCCTGCGGCTGATGTCGCGCATTCCATCCCCTTCGTCGCGCCCTTTGCGTTCCGTCCGTCCTGCCCTGTCCGGCGGGCAAGAGGAACGACCTGTTAGAGGGCGCGAAGAAGAGTGCGGTTCCTGCGTATCGCGGTTATTTGCCGCACTTTCCCCAAAAGGGACGTACAGTTGCGGTGCGATTACGCGACGTCAATGGACGACGGGCGTGGTGTTCCCGAAATGGCGGCTAGGCCCCGAACGCCTTGCTCTTGCCCTTCACCGGCTTGGCGCCCGCGAGGAGATGGGCGGGGACGAGGTCCCGGGCCGGTTCGGAGTAGCCCACGGAAACGATTTTGTCGCCGCGGTAGGTGAACGTCGTCAGCGAGGCGAGCGTGCACTGCCGCTTGCGCGGGTCGTGCCACAGCCGCCGCTTCTCCACGAAGCTGCGCACGATCCAGATGGGCAGCTGGTGGCTGACGCAGACCGCCTCGTGACCGCGGGCCGCGTCCTTCGCCGCGTCCAGCGCGCCCATCATCCGTACGACCTGCTCGACGTACGGCTCGCCCCAGGACGGCTTGAAGGGGTTGACCAGGTGCCGCCAGTTCTCGGGGTTCTTCAGGGCGCCGTCGCCGACGCCGAAGGTCTTGCCCTCGAAGACGTTCTCCGCCTCGATGAGCCGGGCGTCGGTGGCCAGTTCAAGGCCGTGCACCTTGGCGATCGGCGCGGCCGTCTCCTGGGCGCGGTCGAGCGGCGAGGCGACGACGTGGGTCACGTCGCGCCGGGCGAGGTGCTCGGCGACCCGGTCGGCCATCTGGCGGCCCAGCTCCGAGAGGTGGTAGTCGGGCAGCCGCCCGTACAGGATCCCGTCGGGGTTGTGCACCTCGCCGTGGCGCATCACATGGACGACGGTCAGTTCGTCGGCGGCGGCGCTCACGCGGTGGCCTCCGTCGCTTCCGCGGCGGCGCGCGCGGCACCCGGCAGGGCGGCGGCGATCCGCTCGATCGCCCGCTCGTCGTGGGCGGCGGACACGAACCAGGACTCGAAGGCGGAGGGCGGCAGATAGACGCCCTGCGACAGCATCGAGTGGAAGAACGCGGTGAAGCGGAAGGACTCCTGCTTCTTGGCGTCCTCGTAATCGCGCACCGGCCGGTCGGTGAAGAAGACGGAGAACATGTTGGAGGCGTTCTGCACGGTGTGCGCGACGCCCTCCTTGCCCAGCGCCTCGCTCACCAGGGAGCGCAGCCGCGCGGAGACGGAGTTCACCGTCTCGTACGCCGCGTCGTCCAGGAGCCGCAGCTGCGCGAGGCCCGCGGCGGTCGCGACGGGGTTCCCGGAGAGGGTGCCCGCCTGGTAGACGGGCCCGGCGGGGGCGAGGTGCGCCATGACGTCGGCGCGCCCGCCGAAGGCCGCGGCGGGGAAGCCGCCGCCCATGACCTTGCCGAAGGTCAACAGGTCGGGGCGGACGCCGTCGACGCCGTACCAGCCCGCCCTGGACGTGCGGAAGCCGGTCATCACCTCGTCGGAGATGTACAGCGCGCCGTTCGCCCGGCACAGGTCGGCGAGGCCCTGGTTGAAGCCCTCGCCCGGCGGTACGACGCCCATGTTGCCCGGCGAGGCCTCGGTGATGACGCAGGCGATCTGGCCCTCGTGCGCGGCGAACGCGGCGCGCACGGCGTCCAGGTCGTTGTACGGGACGACGATGGTGTCGCCGGCCTGCGCGCCGGTGACGCCCGGGGTATCGGGCAGGCCGAGGGTCGCCACGCCCGAACCGGCGGCGGCCAGCAGGGCGTCGACGTGCCCGTGGTAGCACCCGGCGAACTTGACGACCTTGGCGCGGCCGGTGAAGCCGCGGGCCAGGCGGATGGCGGACATGGTCGCCTCGGTGCCGCTGGAGACCAGCCGCACCTGCTCGACGGGCTCGACGCGGGCCACGATCTCCTCGGCGAGGGCGACCTCGCCCTCGCCGGGCGTGCCGAAGGAGGTGCCGCGCGCGACGGCCTCCTGGACGGCGGCGGTCACCTCGGGGTGGGCGTGGCCGAGGATCATCGGACCCCACGAGCACACGAGGTCGACGTACTCGCGGCCGTCGGCGTCGGTCAGGTACGGACCGGTACCGGACACCATGAAACGGGGCGTACCGCCCACAGCGCGGAACGCGCGCACGGGAGAGTTCACACCGCCGGGCGTCACGGCCGCCGCACGGTCGAAAAGAGTCTGCGAAACTGGGGCGCTATACGGGAAGCTCACACGAGCCATGGTGTCAGAGGGTGCGGACATCCTGCGGACAGGTGTTTCACTCCACGTTTTAGCGGGTGCACGTGGGGGAGGTCACTGACACGATGATCGGGTTGCGTGGCGGGGGCCGCGAGGCCTAGAAAAGACAGGGCCGTGCCGCCCTGGAAAGCAGTCGGGTGGAGATATGCATCGCGGTGGCGGACTGGGCGAGGGGACCGACGGCCTGGGTCCGCGGCGTGCCCGGCGGGGCAGGCACCGACGCGAGGCGGGGGCGCAGCCCGCGCAGGCGCCCGAGCAGGTGCGGGGCGAGTCCATCGAGTCCCGGCCGGACCGGGTGAGCAGCAGGAGTGGCGGGGTGGGGGTGACGTACAAGTACTTCGGCGCCCCGGACGGCGCGACCGCCGCCCGCGTGCCGATCTCGATGCGGCCCGAGGAACTGGGCGGCGACGAACTGGGCATGGGCGGCATGTTCACGAAGATCAAGCCGGAGACGATGGCGGCGATGGTCCTCACGGGCATCGAGGGCATACCCCTGCACAAGGTCCCCCCGCTCGAACTGGTCGTCCTGCACCCCGACTACGCCGTGGTGAAGCTCCCCATGACGGTCGTGGACCCGCTGCGCGGCGTCGGCGAGGAATCGGTGGGCGCCGCCGCGTTCATATGGTCCACGGTCCCCGACCGCGGCGGCCCCCGCGACGCCTTCAACGTCTACCGCCTCCTCCACGAATGGCAGGACTTCAGCCACCGCCTCCATGACGCGGGGCATCAGGCCTACTGCCTGGTGTGGCCCTGAGGGACGCCCGGGGGGCGGTGACCGCCCTCGCCTCACCCCGTGCGCAGGGCGGCCAGGCGCTGTTCGAAGGGGACGACCTCGAAGCCGGCGGTCGGGTCCACGGAGGTGATCGCGCCGGTGAGTGAGCGAGGGGCGATCGCCGCGGTCGTGTCGGTGTCGGGGGTGCGAGGCCGCTCGGCTCCCTCAACGGGGGCCATGAAGCGGGCCAGTTCCTCGCCGGCGCGGGTGATCCGGGCCGCGAGGCCGTCCTCGCCCCAGTCCTGTGACGCCGCGTAGACGGCGGTCGGCACGACCAGGGCCCGCAGGTAGGTGAAGAGCGGACGCAGGGCGTGTTCGGTGACCAGGGAGTGCCGCGCGGTGCCGCCGGTCGCGCCGGCCAGCACCGGCTTCCCGGTCAGGGCGTCCTTGTCGATGAGGTCGAAGAACGACTTGAACAGACCGCTGTACGAGGCCGAGAACACCGGGGTCACCGCGATCAGCCCGTCCGCGCCGGCCACCGCGTCGAGCGCCGCGGCCAGTCGGGCCGGCGGGAAGCCGGTGACCAGGTGCTGGGCGATCTCCGTGGCCAGGTCCCGCAGTTCGATCACCTCGACGTCGGCGGCGGCCCGCCGCACGGTGGCGGCGGTCAGCCGGTCGGCGAGCAGCCGGGTGGACGAGGGTTGGCTCAGCCCCGCGGACACGACGACGAGCTTCATGCGGTCACCTCTTCCTGGGGGCTGTGGTGGGCGGCGGTCACGCGGGCGGCGTGGGTGGGCGCCTCCGGGACCGAGGCGGGGCGGTTCTTGGCGAACTCCTCGCGCAGGACCGGCACGACCTCCTCGCCGAGGATGTCGAGCTGCTCCAGAACCGTCTTCAGCGGCAGCCCCGCGTGGTCCATCAGGAAGAGCTGGCGCTGGTAGTCGCCGACCGTCTCGCGGAAGGACAGGGTCCGCTCGATCACCTGCTGCGGCGAGCCAACCGTCAGCGGGGTCTGCTCGGTGAACTCCTCCAGCGAGGGCCCGTGTCCGTACACCGGGGCGTTGTCGAAGTAGGGCCGGAACTCCCGTACCGCGTCCTGGGAGTTCTTGCGCATGAACGCCTGGCCGCCGAGGCCGACGATCGCCTGCTCCTCGGTGCCGTGCCCGTAGTGGGCGTAGCGGCGCCGGTAGAGCTCGACCATCTGCCTGGTGTGCGAGGCGGGCCAGAAGATGTTGTTGTGGAAGAAGCCGTCGCCGTAGTACGCGGCCTGCTCGGCGATCTCCGGGGAGCGGATCGAGCCGTGCCACACGAAGGGCGCGACGCCGTCCAGCGGGCGGGGTGTCGAGGTGAACGACTGCAGCGGCGTACGGAACTTGCCCTTCCAGGTGACGACGTCCTCGTCCCACAGGCGGCGCAGCAGCGCGTAGTTCTCGACGGCGAGGTCGATGCCGTCGCGGATGTCCTTGCCGAACCACGGATAGACGGGGCCAGTGTTGCCGCGCCCCATCATCAGGTCGACGCGGCCGTCCGCGAGGTGCTGGAGCATCGCGAAGTCCTCGGCGATCTTCACCGGGTCGTTGGTGGTGATGAGGGTCGTGGAGGTGGACAGGACGAGCCGCTCGGTGCGGGCGGCGATGTAGCCGAGCATGGTCGTCGGGGACGAGGGGACGAACGGCGGGTTGTGGTGCTCGCCGGTCGCGAAGACGTCGAGGCCGACCTCCTCGGCCTTGAGAGCGATCGCCACCATGGCCTTGATCCGCTCGGCCTCGCTGGGCGCGCACCCGGTGGTCGGGTCGACCGTGACGTCACCGACGCTGAAGATTCCGAACTGCATGGCTGGCTCACCCTTCGCAGGTTGTTGATGCTTCAACTATACCCACAGAACGAGGGCACGGCCCCGCCTATTCCCCCCTCGGTGCCGACGCCGGGGCCGCTGTCAGACCCCACCCCTACCGTGAGGCCATGGAGAGATCACAGCGGTCGGACCTGCGCCTCGCACCCTGGTCGGAGGAGGGCGGCCCCGCGCTGCTCGCCCGGTTCAACACCCCCGAGATGACGGCGCACCTGGGCGGCCCCGAGACCCCGGAGAAGCTGGCGGAGCGGCACCTTCGCTATCTCCGCCTCGACGACAAGGGGCGGATGTTCCGCATCACGCTGGACGGCGAGACGGCCGGCTCGATCGGGTACTGGGAGACGACCTGGCAGGGCGAGACGGTCTGGGAGACCGGCTGGGGCGTCCTGCCGGAGTTCCAGGGCAGGGGCGTCGCGGCGGACGCGGCCCGCCTGATCATCCGCGAGGCGAGAGCGGCGGACCGCCACGCCTTCCTGCACGCGTTCCCCGCGACGGACAACGGCGCGTCCAACGGGGTCTGCCGCAAGGCGGGCTTCACCCTGCGGGGCGAGGCGCTGATCGAATACCCGAAGGGCCGATGGCACCCCTGCAACGACTGGCGGTACGCCTTGAACACCGGGGACGCGGCACCCCGCGCCGGGGGCTGAGGGGCGGCACGCCTTGGTGTCTTTGGGGGCTGGGCTGGCGGCACGCCTTGGTGTCTTTGGGGGCTGGCTGGTGGTGCTCCCGGTCATCCGGGGTGCGGTGGCCGGCCCGGGTGGCCGGCGGCACGCCTTGGCACCGGGGCGCGGGGGCCGCCCCAGGCCACTGGCCGCACTCCCTGGTGCGGGGGTAGCGGCGCCCGCCCCGGGTAATGGGTGGTGCGCCTGGATGTCCGGGGGTGCGGTGGCCGCATGCCTTGACGCGGGGGCGCGGTAGCCGCCCCCGGTGCGGCACGCCTGGAGATCCGGGGCGTGTGGGCCGCCCCAGGCGACTAGCAGCGCGCCCTCACGCGGAGGGGTGCGGCAACCGCCCCAGGTGACCGGCGGCACGCCTTGGCGCCGGAGACGCGGTGGCCGCCCCGGGCGCGCGGGACACGGTGGCCGGCCCGGGGCATGAGGGGCGCGGGGGGCGGGTCGAGGGCGTGGCACGCTGGCGGCATGTGGAACGTCCGGTCCGTCGTCCTCTTCGTGCTCGCCGCCCTCTTCGAGATCGGCGGGGCCTGGCTCGTCTGGCAGGGCGTGCGCGAGCACCGCGGCTGGGCGTGGATCGGCGCCGGCGTCCTCGCGCTCGGCGTCTACGGCTTCGTGGCCACGCTCCAGCCCGACGCCGAGTTCGGCCGCGTCCTCGCCGCGTACGGCGGGGTCTTCGTCGCGGGGTCGATCGCCTGGGGCATGGCGGCGGACGGCTACCGGCCCGACCGGTGGGACGTCACCGGCGCGCTCATCTGCCTCGCCGGCATGGCCGTGATCATGTACGCGCCGCGTGGCCGCTGAGGCGCCGACCTATCCTGGCTCACGGCACGGGCCAACCCCATGGCCACCGGCCCCCTTTGACCTCTCCCAGCCCAAGGAGCGCACCATGACCGCCGCAGCCAAGCGCATCGCGATCGTCACCGGCGCCAGCAGCGGCATCGGCGCCGCCACCGCCCGCGGCCTGGCCGCCGCCGGCTACCGCGTCGTCCTGACCGCGCGCCGCAAGGACCGCATCGAGGCGCTCGCCGCCGAGCTGACCGACGCCGGGCACGACGCGATGGCGTACGCGCTCGACATCACCGACCGCGCGGCGGTGGACACGTTCGCGACCGCCTTCAAGAAGGTCGCGGTCCTGGTGAACAACGCGGGCGGCGCGCTCGGCGCGGACACCGTCGCCGCGGGCGACCCGGCCGACTGGCGCCGGATGTACGAGACGAACGTCATCGGCACGCTGAACGTCACGCAGGCCCTGCTGCCCGCGCTCACCGCCAGCGGCGACGGCACGGTCGTCGTCCTGTCCTCCACGGCGGGCCACGGCACCTACGAGGGCGGCGGCGGCTACGTGGCCGCCAAACACGCCGAGCACGTCCTCGCCGAGACCCTCCGCCTGGAGATCGTCGGCACCCCGGTCCGCGTCATCGAGGTCGCGCCCGGCATGGTCAAGACGGACGAGTTCGCGCTGACCCGCTTCGGCGGCGACGCCGAGCGGGCCGAGAAGGTCTACGCGGGCGTCGCCGAGCCGCTCACCGCCGAGGACGTGGCCGACACGATCACCTGGGCGGTCACCCGCCCGCCGCACGTCAACATCGACCTCCTGGTGGTCCGCCCCCGCGCCCAGGCCTCCAACACCAAGATCCACCGGGAGCTGTGATGCCGGACGCGTCCGACGCCCACACCGCCGCCGCACGCCGGGCCACCGAGGCCCTGCAGGCGTACGCCCTCTCCGAGGAGGGCTGGCGCGACAGTCCCCGCGAGACGCTCCAGCGCGTCCTCGCGGACCTGCTGCACTGGTGCGACGACACCCAGCGCGACTTCGACACGGCACTGGCCGCGGCCCGCGAACGCCACGCGGCCGAACGCGCCGAACGCCCCTGAAGGTCGCCGGCCGCCCCTGACGGTCCAGGCACCCGGGCGCACGGGCGCCGGCCCACCCGCGCCCGGGGCCGTCAGCCCTTCACGCAGACGACCTGCTTCAGCTTCGCCACCACCTCGACGAGGTCCCGCTGCTGGTCGATGACCTGCTCGATCGGCTTGTACGCGGCCGGGATCTCGTCCACGACGCCCGCGTCCTTGCGGCACTCGACGCCCCGCGTCTGCTCCTCCAGGTCCCGCGTGGAGAAGCGCCGCTTGGCCGCGTTCCGGCTCATGCGGCGGCCGGCGCCGTGCGAGGCGGAGTTGAAGGACGCCTCGTTGCCGAGGCCCTTCACGATGTACGAGCCCGTGCCCATGGAGCCGGGGATGATCCCGAAGTCGCCGCTGCCCGCGCGGATCGCGCCCTTGCGGGTGACGAGCAGATCCATGCCGTCGTACCGCTCCTCGCTGACGTAGTTGTGGTGGCAGGAGATCTCCTGACCGAACACCGGCTTCGCCTTCTTGAACTCCTTGCGGATCACGTCCTTGAAGAGCGCCATCATGATCGCGCGGTTGTACTTCGCGTACTCCTGCGCCCAGTAGAGGTCGTTCCGGTAGGCGGCCATCTGCGGGGTGTCCGCGACGAAGACCGCCAGGTCACGGTCGATGATCCCCTGGTTGTGCGGGAGCCCCTGGGCCACCCCGATGTGGTGGTCGGCCAGCTCCTTGCCGATGTTGCGCGAACCGGAGTGCAGCATGAGCCAGACCGCACCGTCCTCGTCGATGTTCACTTCCGCGAAGTGATTGCCCGAGCCGAGCGTCCCCATCTGCTTGGTGGCGCGCTCCTCGCGGAACCGCACCGCCCGCGCGACCCCGGCGAACCGCCCCCAGAAGTCGTCCCAGCCGGCGGTCGCCATGCCGTGGAAGCGCCCAGGGTCCACGGGGTCGTCGTGCATCGCGCGGCCCACCGGGATCGCCTGCTCGATCCTCGACCGCAGCCGCGACAGATCGCCCGGCAGGTCGTTGACCGTCAGCGACGTCCTGACCGCTGACATCCCGCAGCCGATGTCGACGCCGACCGCCGCCGGGCACACCGCGCCCCGCATCGCGATCACCGAGCCGACCGTCGCGCCCTTGCCGAAGTGGACGTCCGGCATGACGGCCAGGCCCTTGATCCACGGCAGCGTCGCCACGTTCTGGAGCTGCCGCATCGCGGACTCCTCGACCGACGCCGGGTCGGCCCACATCCGGATCGGCACCTTCGCCCCGGACACCTCTACGTAAGACATTTCGCCCTCTTTCCCCCGTAATCCACTACAAGCCCTGAAGTGCGTGAAGCGCAAATACCGGAGCCGAGGTCGACGAAAAGGGGGACGGACCGGCATCCACGGCAGCGCGTGCGATAGACATTGTGTCCACCGGTCGCCCGTCAGCGGCAACCGAATATCCCCTATGAGAGGAGCCATCACGGTGCAGCGGAAGGTCCACGCACCCGGCGTCGCCGCGCTCCTCGCGGCGCTGCTCGTCGGCTGCACCTCCGGCTCCGGTGGCGACGGCGCCTCCGACGACTCCAAGCCCGGCGACACCGGCAGCTCCGCCGCTCCCGCCGAGCCCGGCAGGTACCGCACGCTCCCGGAGCCCTGCGGCGAGGTCGACCCCGGCACCCTCGACGCGATGCTGCCCGGCATCAAGGAGCTGACCGACACCGAGCAGCGCGAGAAGGCGTACGAGGGCACGCCCATGGTCACGTACGACACCGACCGGCGGGTGGGCTGCCGCTGGAAGGTCGAGTCCGCCGGCGCCTCGCACCACCTCCTCGTCGACTTCGAGCGGGTCGTCTCCTTCGACGGCGCGGTCAGCGACGACGACCGCGCCGCGGAGGTCTACGCGACCAAGCTGCGCGAGGCGGGCCTGTCGGCGCCCCCCAGCTCCGGGACTCAGGACGAGGGCGACGGCGGGGACGGCGAGAGTCCCGACTCCTCCCCCTCGAAGGGATCCGGCGACGCCGAGAAGACGGCGGCGGGCGACAAGGCGGGGGGCGACAAGGCCCAGGGCGGGAAGAGCGACAAGAGCAAGAGCCCGGACGACGACGGCAAGGGCACGGGGGACGACAAGGGCAAGCCGGACGGCGACGGCGAGAAGGACGAGGGCGCGGACGACGCCGCCACCCGGCCCACCACCCCGCCCGCCGGCCTGGAACCGCGCACCCTGGACGACCTCGGCGACGAGGCCTTCCTGGACGACGCCCTCACCACCGCCGCTTCGGCCACCCGTCACCGCACCGTGACTGTGGTGTTCCGCACGTCGAACGTCATCGTGACCATCGAGTACGACGAGCAGCCCGGCCGGCGCACCGACGTCCCCGACAGCAAGGAAATGCAGGACAAGACGCGGGAACTGGCCGACGGGCTCGCCGACGCGTTCGACGAGTAGCGGGCGGACCCGGCGGGCGAGCACGGCGGCCGGGCCCCCCGGAAGCGAGCCGCCCGTCGCCCCGTACGCGTACCGTGGCCCCTCGGACCCGACGACGTCACGAGACGAACCGGACGTCACGAGACGAACTGAGTGAAGGAACCATGCACCGACCTGCACAGCGACAGCGCCAGCGTCTGAGCCGCATCCTCGTCAGCGCGGCCGCCGTACCGGTGATCCTCGTCGCCTCCGGCTGCTCCTCCGATTCCGACTCCGGCTCCGAGGGGGCCAAGAAGGACACGGGCGCCAAGGCCTCGGCCTCCCACAAGAGCGCGGACAAGCCCCCGTCCGTGGAGAAGGCCGCGTACGCCAAGCTCCCCGAGCCCTGCGACGTCCTGTCGAAGAAGACCTTGCAGGAGCTGGTCCCGCAGGCCAAGGACAAGGGCAAGGCGGGCACGTCCACGGACACGGCGCTGCGCGGCAGCTGCTCCTGGGACAGCCTCGACAACAACGGCGTGGACGGCTCGCAGTTCCGCTGGCTGCGCGTGTCGCTGATGCGCTTCGAGTCGGACCCCTCCCTGGGCAGCGGCGCCAAGCGCGCGCAGGACAACTTCGCCAAGCAGGTCGCCGACGCGCAGGCGACCAAGGACGCGAAGGGCGTCAAGGCGGAGCCGGTGCAGGGCGTCGGCGACCAGGCGACGCTGGTGCGCTACGACCTGAAGAAGGACAAGGACACCTTCAAGCAGCAGACGTTCGTGACGCGCGTGGAGAACGCGGTCGTCACGGTCGACTACAACGGCGCGGGTCTCGCGGGCGACAAGTCCCCCGACGCCGGTGACCTGTCGAAGGCCGCGCAGAAGGCGGCGAAGGAGGCCGCGGCGGCGGTCGTCTCCGCCAATGAGGGCGGCGGCAAGGCGCCCGCCGACTCCGACGAGAAGCCGAAGAAGGACGACGACCCGAAGAAGGACGACCCGAAGAAGGACGACGCCAAGCAGGACGACGCCAAGAAGGACTCCGCGAAGTCCGACGACGGCAAGTCCGGCACCACCAAGGCCAAGTCGAAGTCCTGAACACGCCCGTCAGACACAGCAGTTGAAGGAGCCTGGCCCGAAACGGCCGGGCTCCCGGCGTACCGGCCGACCGA
This sequence comes from Streptomyces sp. NPDC034037, assembly GCF_055575715.1. NCBI lineage: Bacteria > Bacillati > Actinomycetota > Actinomycetes > Kitasatosporales > Streptomycetaceae > Streptomyces > Streptomyces sp. NPDC034037. The sequence goes on from NZ_JBVISC010000008.1 coordinate 358,565, forward strand.
CCCTCCGTACACGTGTGCCAGGCTATCGATCGCAACAAGCCGACACAGGCCGAACAGGGAGGGGTTCGCGGGTGGCCGCGATGCAGCTGACACGCACGCACCGGATACTCATCGGGGTGGTCGTCGCCGGTGCGGTCGTCATCGCCGGGATCGGCTTCGCGGGGTCGTACGCGGCGGTGCGCGAACTCGCCGAGAAGAAGGGCTTCGGCGACTTCTCGGCGGTCTTCCCGATCGGCATCGACGCGGGCATCTGCGTGCTGCTCGCCCTGGATCTCCTGCTGACGTGGATCCGCATCCCCTTCCCGCTGCTGCGCCAGACCGCGTGGCTGCTCACGGCGGCGACGATCGCCTTCAACGGCGCGGCGGCCTGGCCCGACCCGCTCGGCACCGGCATGCACGCGGTGATCCCGGTGCTCTTCGTGGTCGCGGTCGAGGCGGCCCGGCACGCGGTCGGCCGCATCGCCGACATCACCGCCGACAAGCACATGGAGGGCGTGCGGATCACGCGGTGGCTGCTCTCGCCGCTGCCGACGTTCCTGCTCTGGCGCCGGATGAAGCTGTGGGAGCTGCGCTCCTACGACCAGGTGATCAAGTTGGAGCAGGAACGTCTCGTCTACCAGGCCCGGCTGCGCTCCCGCTTCGGCCGTGCCTGGCGCCGCAAGGCGCCGGTGGAGTCCCTGATGCCGCTGCGCCTGGCCCGCTACGGCGTCCCCCTCGCCGAGACCGCCCCCGCCGGGCTGGCCGCCGCCGGCATCGAGCCCGCCCTGCTGCCCCCGGTCCCCGCGACGTCCCCGCAGCAGCCGGAACTCCCCCGGGCCCGGGACCCCCACCACGACTCCGGGCCCCGGGACGAACAGCCGCAGCCGCAGCACGCCCCGCGCCCCCACCCGGAGACCGGACCCGGACCCGGACCCGAGCCCGAGCCCGAGCCGGAAATCCTGCCGCACGAGAGCCCGTGGTTCGCCCGGCACCCCGCGTCGTACGCCCCCGAGGAGCCGTACGACCAGTGGTACGAGGAGCAGGCGCCCTACGACGACGGGCAGCACGCCGACCAGCGCGTCGCGGAGCCGGAGCAGGGGCGGGAGCCGGGGTCGGGGCCTGGGTCGGAGCGAGAGCCGGGGCGCGCGCCCGGACCGCAATCCCAGCCGCAGCCGCAGGCCCAGGCCCAGGTCCAGCCCCAACCGCAGCCCCAGCAGCCCGAGTCCGAGGCCGCCCCCGACATCCCCGGCCTGCCCGAGGACGTGACCCGCGAGGAGGCGTACTTCGCGGCGTTCCGCAAGTACGTCAGCGAGCACGGCGAGTACCCCAACGCCCGCCAGTTCGGCCTGTACCTGATGGACCTGTACGGGGTGACGGGCCAGGCGGGCGGACCGCTCACGGAGAGCACCCTCCGCCCGTACCTGCACGACTTCCGCGGCCGCTACCAGCAGGACCTGGACGCGGAGGCGGAGTACATCGCGTGACCCCGGGGCGGGTCAGGGCACCTTCGGCGGGACCAGGCCGACCTCGCGGCCGAGCTTCGTCGTCGTATCGGCGTAGAGGCTGACCTCGCCGTCGCTCCAGCGCACGATCAGGTCGTCGGGACGGCCGCCCCCGGTGTAGGCGCCCGCCGTCATCACCTTGGCGTTCTTCCACAGGGCGCCGGGCGCTCCCATGCGGGTCCTGGTGCCGGTGCCGGCCGTGCTGACGTCCTTGTGGACGGTGCGTTCGCCGTCGCTCCAGCGGACGAGGAGGTCCCACAGGCCGGTGCCGGTGAAGTCGCCGCCGGTCAGCAGGGCGGTGCGCTGCCAGGTGGCGTCGGGCTTCTGGAGCCGCGTCTTCTTCCTGAAGCCGCGCACGTCCACGTCGCTGTAGAGGCTGACCTCGCCGTCGGCCCAGCGCACGACGACGTCGTCGCTCTTCTCGCCGGCGCCGAAGCGGCCCGCGGTGAGCTGGGCGGCCTTCTTCCACGCGGACCCGGCGGCGGCCAGCCTGGTCTCCTTGCCGAGCCCCGCGGCGGACACGTCCTGGTACAGCGTGACCTCGCCGTCGGACCAGCGCACCAGCAGGTCGGAGAGGTCCGTCCCCGCGAAGTCGCCGCCCGTGACGTCGGTGGCGTGCTTCCAGGTGGCGTTGGGCTTCACCAGGCGCCGCTCGGCGGTGAACCCGCCCTTCCCGTCGCCGGGGTGGAGGGTGACCTCGCCGTCGGCCCACACCACGAGCAGGTCGGCCCCGCCGCCCCCGGTGTACTCGCCGGTGGCCAGCCGCTTGGCGTACTGCCAGGTCTCGCCGGTGCCGAGGGTGGGCGGCAGCGGGGGCCGCTCGACCACGGCGACGTCCCCCACGGCGTCGTCGTAGAGCCTGAAGACCTCGTCGTCGTAGTACGGCGCGTAGGAGACGGCGTCGGTGGCCCCGCCGCCGCCGACCCCGCCGAGGTTGCCTACGACCTGGCCGGTCCCGGTCCGCTCGTCGTAGTTCATCAGCCAGGGGCTGCCGGAGGTGCCGCCGTAGAACCCGCGGCACGCCATGCGCAGTTGCTTGTAGCCGGGCAGCCGGGCCGTCTTCACCCGGCACTTGATCGCCTGGTCCTTGGGGGCGTTCCGCGCCGAGGGGTAGCCGATGACGGTGACCGGCACCTGGTAACCGGGCGTCCTGGTCAGCGTGTTGGCGCCGGTGACCTCCTCGACCTGACGGCCGCGCCGGTCGGCCTTGACGGTCGCGAACGCGAAGTCGAGGTCCGAGCCGGGGCCCCGGTCGGTGTGCCGCGGGTCCCGGAAGACCCGGTCGACGGCCCATATGCCGTTCGGCTGCCGGGCCGGGGACTTGCCGGTGCGGTACTGGGGCACGAAGGCGTACTTGTTGCCGTTGCCGCAGTGCGCGGCGGTGAGGACGAGGTTGCCCTTGGGGCTGTGCACCACGCTGGCCGTGCAGTTGTGCGTGGCCATGTCCCTGTCCACGAAGTAGAGGACGCCGATGGTCTTGGCGCCCTCGGGGTACGTCTCGGCGCGCAGCGCCCCGCGCGCGACGGCCCCGCGCCGCACGGAGGCCTCCCGCCCGGCCGGCCCCTCGGCCGTCTGCCGCCCCGCCGCCCCCTCGGCCTTCGGGACCGTCCGCCCCGTCGCCCCCTCGGGCGGTGTCGCGGATTCCATGCGCTCGGCGGTCCAGAACCGCTCCGCGGCCGGCGCCCCCCATTGCGCGCCGCTCTTTTCCGGAACGGCCTTCTTCCGGCCCGGCGCGTCTTCGTTCTCGTCGCCCTTTGTCGGGCTCGGCGCGGGCGTGTCCTCGTACGTCGATTCCGGCGCGGCGGGCGCCGCGGCGAAAGCGGTGGCCGTCACCGAGGTGGCGAGCAATCCGCCGCCTATCCCCATGGCGAGGGCCCGGGCCCAACGGGAAATGCCCACAACTGCCTTTCTGCCGGCGCACCCATGGTCGGCGGGTGGCCGGACTCCCCCTGGTTAAGATCGCAAAGAACGGACCCAGCGAACCGGAAAACAAACTCCGGCGGCCGAACCCGAGGACTGCACCTTATGCCACGTAAACCCGCCGTGATCGCTGGAGTGTTCGCCCTCGCCCTTTCACTGACGGCAATTCCTGGCGCCGCGGCCCAGTCGGGCGGAACGGGCGAACTCCACGTCGCACCCGGCTCGGTGGCCCCCGGGCAGAGCGTCACGCTGTCCGTCCTGAACCCGGAGCTGATGGACCAGATGGACGACGCGCATCGCGTGACCGTCCACTCCGACGCCTTCGCCGGGCCGGTACGGCTCGCCCCTTCGGGCAAGGTCTCCTGGCGGGGCCGGGCCACCGTCCGCTGCGACGCGGAACCGGGCGCGTACACCCTGCGCTTCGACCGGCCGGTCCCCCCGGACGAGGCGAGGACGAACGGCAGGGTGAAGGTCGTGGCGGACGCCGGGTCGGACCCACGCCCCGAGTGCGCCGCCGAGGCCGAGGGCGGCGACTGGTCGCCGGTGACCGTCACCATCAGCGCGGCCGCCCTGGCGGCCCTGGCCACGCTCGCCTTCGTCACCTTGCGCCGGCGGCGCCGCTCCTAGCACGCGCCCGGACCTTGCCCAGCTCCCCGTAGACGGCGAGAGCGGCGCCGACGGCGAAGAGCACCACGTACAGGGGAGTGGGGATGTCCCACCACTTGTGCAGCAGCCCCCAGGGGCCGTCCCCGAAGAGGCGGCCCGCGGCGCCGAGGCCGCCCTGGATTCCCACGACCCATCCGACGATGGCGATGATTTCCTTCATGCGTCCACGATCTCGGGCGGATCACCCGGGGACGTCCTGCCTGGGGTGGAAACGGCGGTCACCCGAAAGATGCAGACACACGGCGGGGCGGGCGGGACCTGGAGTCCCCGCCCGCCCCGCCGGCGCCGAGCGCTACGCGCCGAGCAGCTTGCGCACCCGGTCCGCGCCCACGGCGAGCAGCAGCGTGGGCAGCCGCGGCCCGGTCTCCCGGGTCACGAGGAGCCGGTACAGCAGCGCGAAGAACGTCCGCTGCGCCACCTTGATCTCCGGCGGCAGCTCCTTGGCCGTCGCGTCCGCCGAGAACCCGGCCCGCACCTTCGGCACGCCGTACACGAGGTGCGTGAGGCCGTCCAGGGACCAGTGCGAGTCCAGGCCCTCCAGGAGCAGCCGCAGCGACTCGCGGCCCTCGTCGTCCAGGGACGCCAGCAGCTCGGTGTCGGGCTCGGAGCGCACGACGGTGCGGGCGTCGGCCGGGACCTGCGTGGTGATCCAGTTCTCGGCGCGGTCCAGGCGCGGCCGGACCTCCTCCAGGGAGGTCAGCGGCGTCGAGGGGTCGAGGTCGCTCAGGATGCGCAGCGTCTGGTCCTCGGCGCCGGCGGTGATGTCGGCGACGGAGGCCAGCGTGCGGTACGGCAGCGGCCGCGGGGTGCGCGGCAGCTCGCCCGCGGCGGTGCGCACCGCGCGGGAGTGCGCGGCGGCGTCGGCGGGCAGCGCGGAGCCGTCGGCGACCTTGGCCTCCAGCTTGTCCCACTCGTCGTAGAGCCGCTGGATCTCCTGGTCGAAGGCGATCTTGAAGGACTGGTTGGGCCTGCGGCGGGCGTAGAGCCAGCGCAGCAGCGGCGCCTCCATGATCTTCAGCGCGTCGGCCGGGGTCGGCACGCCGCCCTTGGAGGAGGACATCTTCGCCATGCCGCTGATGCCCACGAAGGCGTACATCGGGCCGATCGGCTGCACGCCGTCGAAGATCTGCCGCACGATCTGCCCGCCGACGACGAACGACGACCCGGGCGAGGAGTGGTCCACACCGCTCGGCTCGAAGACGACGCCCTCGTACGCCCAGCGCATGGGCCAGTCGACCTTCCAGACCAGCTTGCCGCGGTTGAACTCGCTGAGCAGGACGCTCTCGCCGAAGCCGCACGCCGTGCAGGTGTAGACCAGCTCGGTGGACTCGTCGTCGTAGGAGACGACGGTCGTCAGGTCCTTCTCACACTTCCCGCAGTAGGGCTTGTACGGGTAGTAGCCGCCGGTGCCGCCGCTGCCGTCGTCCTCGCTCGCCGCGCCGGAGCCCTCGGCGGCCTCCAGCTCGGCCTCGTCCACGGGCTTCTGCTGCTTGCCCTTGCCGGCCTTGGCGGGGTCCTTCTTGGTGCGGTACTGGTCGAGGATCGCGTCGATGTCGCCGCGGTGCCGCATGGCGTGCAGGATCTGCTCGCGGTAGGCGCCCGAGGTGTACTGCTCGGTCTGGCTGATCCCGTCGTACTCGACGCCCAGCTCGGTGAGCGCCTCGGCCATGGCGGCCTTGAAGTGCTCGGCCCAGTTCGGGTACGCGGACCCGGCGGGGGCGGGCACCGACGTCAGGGGCTTGCCGATGTGCTCGGCCCAGGACTCGTCGACGCCGGGGACGCCGGCCGGCACCTTGCGGTAACGGTCGTAGTCGTCCCAGGAGATCAGGTGGCGGACCTGGTACCCACGCCGGCGGATCTCGTCGGCGACCAGGTGCGGGGTCATGACCTCGCGGAGGTTGCCGAGGTGGATCGGGCCGGAGGGGGAGAGACCGGAGGCGACGACGACCACCGGCGCGGCGGCGCCATCGTCTTTCGCGCCCGGGGCACGACGCTCCGACTCGGCGATGACCTCGTCCGCGTAGCGGGAGACCCAGTCGGTGGAATCAGTGCTCTGAGCCACGATCGGCACGCCTTTCTTCTTCTACGTGAGTACCGCTTGACGCAGCCATTCTCCCAGGTCGTTCCCGGAGGGCGAAAACCGCTTTTCACCGCGTGGGATACTCGGCTCTCACAGCTTGAGCACACCCAGACACCCGAGCAGAACGGCACCCATTCATGGCCTCGGTCACGTCCCTCACCGCCTCCGTCCACCAGCGCCTCGCGGACGCCCTGACGGCAGCCCTGCCGGAAGCGGGCGCCGCGGATCCGCTGCTGCGACGCAGCGACAGGGCGGACTTCCAGGCCAACGGCATCCTGGCGCTCGCCAAGAAGCTCAAGGGCAATCCCCGGGAGCTGGCCACGCGGGTCGTCGCCGGGATCGACAGCGGCGAGCTGCTCGCCGACATCGAGGTCTCGGGCCCCGGCTTCCTGAACGTGACGGTCACCGACAAGGCGATCATGGACACCCTCGCGGCCCGTGCCGCCGACGGCGAGCGGCTCGGCGTGCCGCTGAACCCGCACGCGGGCACCACCGTGATCGACTACGCCCAGCCGAACGTGGCCAAGGAGATGCACGTCGGCCACCTGCGGTCCGCCGTCATCGGCGACGCGCTGCGCCACATGCTGGACTTCACGGGCGAGAAGACGATCGGCCGCCACCACATCGGCGACTGGGGCACCCAGTTCGGCATGCTCATCCAGTACCTGGTGGAGAACCCCGACCGGCTCGCCCCGGCCGCCGACGTCGACGGCGAGCAGGCGATGAGCAACCTCAACCGGGTCTACAAGGCCTCGCGCGCCGTCTTCGACGCGGACGAGGACTTCAAGGACCGGGCCCGCAAGCGGGTCGTCGCCCTCCAGTCGGGCGACAAGGAGACGCTGGAGATGTGGCAGCGCTTCGTGGACGAGTCGAAGGTCTACTTCTACTCGGTCTTCGAGAAGCTGGACATGGAGGTCCGCGACGAGGAGATCGTCGGCGAGTCGGCGTACAACGACATGATGGCCGAGACGGCGCGGCTCCTGGAGGAGGCGGGCGTCGCGGTGCGCTCCGAGGGCGCGCTCGTCGTGTTCTTCGACGACATCAAGGGCAAGGACGACAAGCCGGTCCCGCTGATCGTGCAGAAGGCGGACGGCGGCTTCGGGTACGCGGCCTCCGACCTCTCGGCGATCCGCGACCGCGTCCTCGGCCTGCACGCCACCACCCTGCTGTACGTGGTGGACGTGCGGCAGTCGCTGCACTTCAAGATGGTCTTCGAGGCGGCCCGCCGCATGGGCTGGCTGAACGACCAGGTCACGGCCCACAACATGGGCTACGGCACGGTGCTCGGCGCGGACGGCAAGCCGTTCAAGACGCGTGAGGGCGAGACCGTACGGCTGCAGGACCTGCTGGACGAGGCGGTGCAGCGCGCGGCGGAGGTCGTGCGCGAGAAGGCGCGCGACCTCACCGAGGAGGAGATCCAGGAGCGGGCGTTCCAGGTCGGCATCGGCGCGGTGAAGTACGCGGACCTGTCGACGTCGGCGAACCGCGACTACAAGTTCGACCTCGACCAGATGGTGTCCCTGCACGGCGACACGTCCGTCTACCTCCAGTACGCGTACGCCCGGATCCAGTCGATCCTGCGCAAGGCGGGCGCGGGGACGGGCCCGGCGGCCCACCCCGAGCTGGCGCTGGACCCGGCGGAGCGGGCGCTGGGCCTGCACCTGGACGCGTTCGGCGACACGCTCGCGGAGGCCGCCGCCGAGTACGCCCCGCACAAGCTGGCCGCCTACCTCTACCAGCTGGCGTCGCTGTACACCTCGTTCTACGACAAGTGCCCGGTCCTCAAGGCGGACAGCCCGGCGCAGGTGGAGAACCGCCTGTTCCTGTGCGACATCACGGCCCGCACCCTGCACCAGGGCATGGCCCTGCTGGGCATCAGGACCCCCGAGCGCCTCTGAAGGCGCCGAGTGGGGCGCCCCGCGAGGGGCGCCCCCATGAGGGGCGCGGGGAACTGCGCGACCAGCCCCACCGGACCCGCAGATCTCACCCCCCGAACGCACGCCGCAGCCGACGCAACCCCTCGGCGATCTCCTCGACGCCTTGCGTCACAAAGCACAGCCGCACCGTGGAGACGTCCGGCGCCCCCGCGAAGAACGGCGCCCCCGGCACGTACGCCACGTCGTGCGCGACGACATCCCGCAGCAGCGCCCCCGTGTCGTACCCCTCGGGCAGCTTCGCCCAGACGAACATGCCGCCCTCGGGCCGGAGCCAGCCGGACCCCTCGGGCAGCGCGTCCGCGAGGCCCGAAAGCATCGCGTCCCGCCGCTCCCGGTAGACCCCCGCGACCTTGGCCACGTGCGCGTCCAGGTCCGAGTCCGCCAAGTACCGTGCCGCGGCGAGCTGGTTGACGGTCGGCGTGTGCAGGTCCGCCGCCTGCTTGACCACCGCGCAGGCCCGCAGCAGCGCCCGCGGGGCCCGGAGCCACCCGAGCCGCAGGCCGGGGGCCATGACCTTGGAGAAGCTGCCGAGCAGGACGGTGCGGCCCTCGGCCCCCGGGTACGTGGCGATCCACGGCACCCGCTCGCCCTCGAACCGCAGCTCCCCGTACGGGTCGTCCTCCACGATCCACAGCCCGCGCCGCTCGGCGACCTCGGCCACCGCGGCGCGCCGCGCGGCGGGCAGGGTGCGTCCGGTCGGGTTCTGGAAGGTGGGCACGGTGTAGAGCAGCTTCGGCCGGTGCAGGGCGACGAGTTCGTCCAGGGCGGCGGGGTCCATGCCCAGCTCGTCGCCGGGCACCGGCACCACGCGCGCGCCCGCGAAGGCGAAGGCCTGGAGCGCCGCCAGATAGCAGGGGTTCTCGACCAGGATCGTGTCGCCCGGCTCGATCAGCGCGGTCGCGAGCAGCGAGAGCGCCTGCTGGGAGCCGGTGGTGACCAGCACGTCGTCGGCGTCGGTCGCGAGGCCGCGCGCCGCGGTGCGCGCGGCGACGGCGGCCCGCAGCGCGGGCTCGCCCTCGGTCGTGGAGTACTGCAGCGCGCGCTCGGGCACCTCCGCGAGGACCGCGCGGAAGGCGGCCGCTATGCCCTCGGCGTCGAAGAGGCCGGGGGCGGGCAGGCCGCCCGCGAAGTTGATGACCTCGGGCCGCGCGGTGACGGCGAGGATGTCGCGTACCGGCGAGCCCCCGACCGCGGCGGCGCGCGCGGCGAGCGGCGGCATGGGGGCGGCGGCGGGGGCGTGCTCGGCGACGGTCACGGCGGTGACTCCTTCGGATCGGACGACTCTGCCCGCACCCTAAGCACGTCCGTGCTGCCTACACCCGCCGTTCCGGGATACGGACGGCACCTCTCCGCAAGGGCTCAACCGGGCTGACGGCCCCACTTCGTGCTGCCGAGCGGCCAGCCGTACGTGGTGCGCCCCTCCCGGCCGCTGGTGCGGAACGGCCTGCCCTGGTCGTCGACGCGGAGCGTGCCGTGCCGCTTGCCGCTCGACCACCGCAGCTCCAGGTACCACCGCACGTCGTGCGCCTTGGTGGCGGCCTTGATGTAGAAGACCTCGGGGTCGTTCTCGCTGACCTTGTACGGGAAGTCGCGCTGGCCCGCCCGGGGCTCGGTGCGCGGCGCCGCGTCGTCGAGGTCGACGCCGAAGGACTTGGTGGAGACGTTGCCGCCGCAGCCGGTCTCCATCGCGTAGTCGTTCCAGGCCAGCGGCGCGCTGGTGCTCTGCACGCGTACGTCCATGTCCTGGAGTACGACGGTCTCCTCGCCGGCGCCCTGGACGGTGACCTCGATGAACTGCTCGCCCGAGGAGACGGCGCCGAGGTCGGCGACCCAGGCGGGCGCGTCCTGTTCGGGGGGCGGCTGCGGCACCTCGCCGGGCTTGCGGTCGACCAGGAAGTGCTGGGTGCAGGCGTCCTCGTAGACGTACGGCTTGGTGCGTGCCGTCAGGGGTTCGTCGAGGTCGGTGTTCTGCGTGCCACCGGCGGACGAGGTGTGGTCGCGGCCGGCCCCGCCCTCCCGCGAGGCGTCCGGCTTCGGGCCGTCCCGGCCTTCCTTGCGCGAGGGCGGCGCGGAGGGCTTGTCCTTGTCCACCTCGCCCCGGTCCTCGCGCTCCTCGCCCTTGGCGTCCCCCGCCCGGGGCAAGGTGCTCGCGGGGGCGGTGGCTCCCTCGGCGCGCCGGTGGCCGCCGTCGTCGTCGGCGCTCAGGGCGAGGGCGGCGGAGCCGATCCCCACGACGGCGGCGACGGCGGCGGCGGCCATGGCGGCCATGCGCCGCCTCCCCCCTCCGACGGGCTGGTCCGAAACGCCGGGCGCGGCAGCGGACTCGGCTTCGGGCGTCCCGGGTTCAGCGGCGGGGCGGGCCTCGGACGCCGGCTCGGGGGCGGCGGGTTCCGACTCGGGGGCGGGGGCAGCGTCGGGCTCATCCTGCGGCGCGGACACGGAAGGGGGCACGGCCGCCGCACCCCCTCGCGGCCCCGCCTTCTGACCGCGCGCGGCATCCGCCAGGATCCACCGCCGGTGCACCTCCACCAGTTCCTCGGGCGAGGCCTTGCAGAGCCGGGCGAACCGCTCCACCGGGGCGTAGTCCACCGGCACCGCGTCGCCGTTGCAGTACCGGTGCAGGGTCGACGTACTCATGTGGAGCCGCTTGGCCAGCACCCCGTAGCTGAACCCCGACCGCTCCTTGAGCTCCCGCAGCAGCTCCGCGAGCGAATCCATCCCCGTCCTCCCCCATTCCGGTACCGCGTGCCGGGGTTGCGCCTCTGGCGACCGGGACGCACCACCGCACAAGCTGTGGCCATCCAAGCACGCCGCCCGCGACAGCCGCCGCGCCGCCCGCTCCCCCGCCCGGACAACGCCGAGGATCAGCCATGTCCCGTGCCGCACGGGCCCGTTGCCTTTCGGCGCCCGCACCGGCGCCGCCACCGGCTCACTGACCTTTTGGTGAGTACCGCACCAATTAGTCGGTACTTGTCCTCTCCGCAGGGCCCCACCAGGATCGGAGACATCCCCGGACCACCTCTGAAGGAGCCCCCGTGTCCCGCAGCACCGCACGTCCCGCGCCCGTGACCGTCCTCGGCCTCGGCCTGATGGGCGGCGCGCTCGCCTCCGCCCTGCTCGAGGCGGGCCACCGCACGACCGTCTGGAACCGCACCACCGCCAAGACGGAACCCCTGGCCGCCCAGGGCGCCCTCCCGGCCCACACGGCGGCCGAGGCCGTCCGCGCCGCCCCTCTCGTCCTCGTCTGCCTCACCACCAACTCCGCCGTACGCGGCCTGCTGGAGGACACGGCGGAGGCCCTGGCCGGGCGGACCGTCGTCAACCTCACCAACGGAACCCCGGCCCAGGCACGGGAGTTGGCCGACTGGTCCGCCGAGCGCGGCATCACCTACCTCGACGGCGGCATCATGGCCGTCCCCCAGATGATCGCCACCCCCGGCGCGTACATCCTCTACAGCGGCGCCGACGAAGAGGCGTACGAGACGCACCGCCCCACGCTGGCGGCGCTCGCCGGGACCCGATGGGTCGGCAAGGACCCCGGCGGCGCCGCCCTGTACGACCTGTCGCTGCTCACCGGCATGTACGGCATGGTGATGGGCGTCGTGCAGGCCTACGCCCTGATCGGCAGCGCGGGCGTGCCGGCCCGCGAGTTCGCGCCACTGCTCAGGGACTGGATCGCCGCGATGACGGACGGCCTGGTGCCCGGCATGGCCGAGGCACTGGACTCCGGGCGGCACCGCACGGACGTGTCGTCGCTCGCGGTCAACCAGGCGGCGCTCCCCAACTTCCTGACGGCCTTCGCACAACAGGGCCTGCGCGGCGACCTGTTCGAGCCGCTCCAGTCCCTCCTCGACCGCGCGATCGACGAGGGGCACGCGGCCGACGGCCTCTCCCGCCTCGTCACTCTGATCGGAAAGGACCAGAGCCCGGCGGCGAAGGACTGAGAAGTACGGCACGCGGACGGAAGACGACGGAAGGCAAAGAAAGGCGAAAGAAAGACCTGTCCGACTGGATGTCTATTCACCCCAACGGGTGGCCGGAATTCAGCTGATCGGCGGCGGTCCACAAGAATGACGGGCCTCACGGCCGTTGGAGGTCTCGTGTCCCGCTCCGTCCCGCCCCCGTCGAACATGACCACCCTGGGGTGCGCGCTCTTCGCGACCCGTTGGCTCCAAGCACCTCTGTACTTCGGCCTGGTGGCCGCGCAGGGCGTGTACGTCTACAAGTTCTTCAACGAGCTGTGGCACCTCATCCACCACGTCATCAGCGGCCACGCGGACGAGACGCACGTCATGCTCGCGGTGCTCAAGCTCGTCGACGTGGTGATGATCGCCAACCTGCTGATCATGGTGATCGTCGGGGGCTACGAGACGTTCGTGTCGCGGATCGGCCTCCAGGGCCACCGGGACCAGCCCGAATGGCTCTCGCACGTCAACTCCAACGTGCTGAAGGTCAAGCTGGCCACCGCCATCGTCGGCATCTCGTCGGTCCATCTGCTCCAGATGTTCGTCGACGTGCACCACACGCCCCGGCACGACCTGATGTGGGGGACGGTCATCCACATGGCGTTCATCGCCTCCGCCGCCATCCTCGCCTACATGTCCGGGCCCATGGCGGCGCACGAGGCCAAGGCGCGCACCGCGAAGGCGGAGCCCCGGGCGGTCGACATCCCCGCACAGCGGGAGCACGGGGCAAGGGACGCGGCGGAGCCGGGGACCGGCGCCGAACAGCGCGTCGCGGCCGCCGGGTTCCCCTCGCGCAAGCTCCTGGAGATGTTCGACGAGGGCCGGCTGCGGGCGCCCGACCCGCAGGTGATCACCCGGCTGGGGAAGGTCGACTTCGTCACCCGCAAGGCGAACGTCGTGCTGCTCGGCGGCCCCGGCACCGGCAAGACGCACCTGGCGGTGGCCCTCGGCGTACGGGCCTGCCAGGCCGGCCACCGGGTGCTGTTCGCGACCGCCGCCGAGTGGGGCGCCCGGCTCGCGGACGCCAGGGCCGCGGGGCGGCTGCGCGAGGAGCTGACCCGGCTCGACGCGTACCCGGTGCTCGTCGTGGACGAGGTGGGCTATGTGCCCCTCGACCCGGAGGCCGCCCGCCTCCTCTTCCAGCTCGTCTCGCACCGCTACGAACGGGGCTCGCTGATCGTCACCGGCAACCGGCCGCTGAGCCGCTGGGACGAGGCGTTCGGCGACGGCGCGACGGCCTCCGCGACGGTGGACCGCCTGGCCCACCACGCGGACGTCATCACCCTGGAGGCCGACAGCTACCGCACCCGCCACCTGGACGACGCCCCGGCCGCCGGCGGCGGGGGCTGCGCTACAGCCGCCGCGCCACCTCGGTGGCCCAGTACGTGAGGATCATGTCCGCGCCCGCGCGCTTGATCCCCGTCAAAGACTCCATGATCGCCTTGTCGCGGTCGATCCAGCCCCGCTCGGCGGCGGCCTCGATCATCGCGTACTCGCCGCTGATCTGGTACGCCGCCACCGGCACGTCCGCCGACTCGGCGACCTTCGCCAGGATGTCGAGGTAGGGACCGGCCGGCTTGACCATCACCATGTCGGCGCCCTCCTCCAGGTCCAGCGCCAACTCCCGCAGCGACTCCCGGATGTTGGCCGTGTCCTGCTGGTACGTCTTGCGGTCGCCCTTCAGGGACGAGCCGACCGCCTCGCGGAAGGGCCCGAAGAACGCCGAGGAGTACTTCACGGTGTACGCGAGGATCGACACGTCCTCGTGCCCGGCCTGGTCCAACGCGTCGCGGATGACGCCGACCTGACCGTCCATCATGCCGCTCGGGCCCACCACATGGGCGCCCGCGTCGGCCTGGACCTGCGCCATCTCTGCGTACCGCTCCAGGGTCGCGTCGTTGTCGACCCGGCCCTCGGCGTCCAGGACCCCGCAGTGCCCGTGGTCGGTGAACTCGTCCAGGCACAGGTCCGACATGACGATCAGCTCGTCACCGACCTCGGCGCGCACGTCCCGCAGCGCGAGCTGGAGGATGCCGTCGGGGTCGGTGCCCACCGTCCCGGCGGCGTCCTTCTTGGACTCCTCCGGGACCCCGAAGAGCATGATCCCGGAGACGCCGGCCTCCAGCGCCTCGACGGCGGCCTTCTTCAGGGTGTCGCGGGTGTGCTGGTAGACGCCGGGCATCGAGCCGATCGCCACCGGTTCGCCGATCCCCTCGCGCACGAACGCGGGCAGGATCAGATCGGCCGGGTGCAGCCGCGTCTCGGCGACCATGCGCCGCATGGCCGGCGTCGTCCGCAGCCGCCGCGGCCGCGTTCCGGGGAAAGATCCGTACTTCGTCACTGACGTCACCTGGATTCGTGCTGCTGCTGTGGGTGGGCGGGCACGATGGCCCGCCCACGAACCTACGGCGCGGTGCGTCGCCGGCGCGAACCGGGCCGTCGCTCACTCGGCCGCGTCACCGGGTCCCCGGCGTCCAGCGCCGCCGCCCGCCGCTGCGAACCGAAGTCGGCCAGCGCCTGCGCGAGCTTGTGGACCGACGGCTCGGGAGCCATCACGTCCACCCGCAGCCCGTGCTCCTCCGCGGTCTTCGCGGTGGCGGGGCCGATACAGGCGATGACGGTCACGTTGTGCGGCTTGCCGGCGATGCCAACGAGGTTGCGCACCGTGGAGGAGGACGTGAAGAGCACGGCGTCGAAGCCGCCGCCCTTGATGGCCTCCCGCGTCTCGGCCGGCGGCGGCGAGGCCCGCACGGTCCGGTAGGCCGTGACGTCGTCCACCTCCCAGCCCAGGTCGATCAGCCCGGCGACCAGCGTCTCCGTGGCGATGTCGGCCCGCGGCAGGAAGACGCGGTCGATCGGGTCGAAGACCGGGTCGTAGGGCGGCCAGTCCTCCAGGAGGCCCGCGGCCGACTGCTCACCGCTCGGCACCAGGTCGGGCTTGACGCCGAAGGCGATCAGCGCGGCGGCGGTCTGCTCGCCGACGGCCGCCACCTTGATCCCGGCGAAGGCGCGCGCGTCGAGCCCGTACTCCTCGAACTTCTCCCGCACCGCCTTGACGGCGTTGACGGACGTGAAGGCGATCCACTCGTAGCGCCCCGTGACCAGGCCCTTGACCGCGCGCTCCATCTGCTGGGGCGTGCGCGGCGGCTCCACCGCGATGGTCGGCACCTCGTGCGGCACCGCGCCGTAGGAGCGCAGCTGCTCGGAGAGCGAGGCCGCCTGCTCCTTCGTACGCGGCACCAGCACGCGCCAGCCGAACAGCGGCTTCGACTCGAACCACGACAGCTGCTCGCGCTGGGCGGCGGCCGAGCGCTCGCCGACGACGGCTATGACGGACCGGCCCCCGTCGGGCGAGGGCAGCACCTTGGCCTGCTTGAGGACCTGCGCGATGGTGCCGAGCGTCGCGTTCCAGGTGCGCTGGCGCGTCGTCGTGCCGCCGATGGTCACCGTCATCGGAGTGTCCGGCTTGCGGCCCGCGGCCACCAGCTCGCCCGCGGTGGCCGCGACGGAGTCGAGCGACGTGGAGACCACCGCGGTCGCGTCGGACGCGCCGACCTCGCTCCAGCAGCGCTCGGAGGCCGTACGGGCGTCGACGAAGCGCACGTCCGTGCCCTGCGCGTCCCGCAGCGGCACACCGGCGTACGCGGGCACACCGACCGCGGCCGCGATGCCCGGCACGACCTCGAAGGAGATGCCCTCGGCGGCGCAGGCGAGCATCTCCTCGGCCGCGTACGCGTCGAGGCCGGGGTCGCCGCTGACCGCGCGCACGACCCGCTTGCCGCCCCTCGCGGCCTCCATGACAAGATTGGCGGCGACTCGGATCGTCGCCGTGTCCGCGGTCGCTGACGTGTCGTCAGTCGCCGGTGGCAGGGGTGTGTCCACACCTCCCTTGGCATGCACACGGACGACGTCGAGCACATCCGGCTCGGCGATCAGCACATCCGCTCGGGCCAGCGCCTCGACGGCGCGCAGGGTCAGCAGTCCCGGATCTCCGGGTCCGGCACCGAGGAAGGTGACGTGCCCGTGGGCGGGAATGCCGGGAAGGTTCGAGGTGGGGCTCAAAGTGCTCGCTCCCCCATCAGACCGGCCGCGCCCTTGGCGAGCATCTCGACCGCGAGTTCACGGCCCAGCGCCATGGCTCGGGCCTCCGTCTCGGGCACGGGACCGGTGGTGGACAGCTGCACCAGCGTCGAGCCGTCGGTCGTACCGACGACACCGCGCAGGCGCATTTCCTTGACAATCTGTTCGTCGGCATGGGGGTCCCCCCGCTCGGGCGAAGCCGAGAGTGGGGGAAAGTCGGCCAGCGCACCCACAGGTGCGCTGCAACCGGCTTCCAGGGCGGCGAGCAGGGACCGCTCGGCCGTGACGGCGACCCGGGTGTGCGGGTCGTCGAGCTCGGCGAGCGCGGCGGCGAGTGACGCGTTGTCCGCGGCACACTCGATCGCCAGTGCCCCCTGGCCGGGGGCGGGCAGAACGGTGTCGACCGACAGGAAGTCGGTCACCTCGCCGGTCCGGCCGATGCGGCTCAGTCCGGCGGCGGCGAGCACGACGGCGTCGAGCTCCCCCTTGTGCACGTATCCGATGCGGGTGTCGATGTTCCCGCGGATCGGCACGGTCCGGACGCTCATCCCGTGGCTGCGCGCGTAGGCGTTCAGCTGCGCCATGCGGCGCGGCGAACCGGTGCCCACGCGGGCCCCCTCGGGCAGCTCGGCGAAGGTCAGCCCGTCGCGCGCGATCAGCACGTCCCGGCAGTCCTCGCGCTCCGGCACCGCGGCCAGCACGAGCCCCTCGGGCTGCGCGGTCGGCAGGTCCTTGAGCGAGTGCACGGCGAAGTCGACCTCGCCGCGCACCAGCGCCTCGCGCAGGGCGGTGACGAACACGCCGGTGCCGCCGATCTGCGCCAGGTGCTCGCGCGAGATGTCGCCGTACGTCGTGATCTCCACGAGCTCGACGGGACGGCCGGTCACCTGCCGCACCTTCTCGGCCACTTGGCCCGACTGGGCCATGGCCAGCTTGCTGCGCCTGGTCCCGAGCCTCAGAGCCCTCTCGGTCATGCCCGGCCTCTATTCGGGTCGTCGTTCTCGTTGTTCAAGTGGTCGGCGGACACCTGGTCGGCGCTCAGGTGGTCGGCCCTGCTGACCGCCGCGACCGTCTGCGGGTCGAGGTCGAAGAGGGTGCGCAGCGCGTCCGCGTACCCGGCGCCGCCGGGCTCGCCGGCCAGCTGCTTGACCCGCACCGTCGGCGCGTGCAGCAGCTTGTCCACGACGCGGCGCACGGTCTGCGTGATCTCCGCGCGTTGCTTGTCCGCGAGGCCCGGCAGCCGTCCGTCGAGCCGCGCGATCTCGCTCGCCACCACATCGGCGGCCATGGTGCGCAGGGCGACCACGGTCGGCGTGATGTGCGCGGCGCGCTGCGCGGCGCCGAAGGCGGCGACCTCGTCGGAGACGATGCCGCGCACCTGCTCGACGTCGGCGGCCATCGGCGCGTCGGCGGAGGCCTCCGCAAGCGACTCGATGTCGACGAGGCGCACGCCGGGGATCCGGTGCACGGCGGCGTCGATGTCCCGGGGCATGGCGAGGTCGAGCAGGGCGAGCACCGCCGGGCGGGCCGCGCCCGCCGACGACACGGGCCTGCGCCGCTCGGGCAGCCGCCCGAGAACGCTCGCCGCCGCGACCAGCGCGGCGATCGCCTCGGCCTCGGCGCGCGGGTCGCTCCTGTCCTCGCGCCGCTCGGCCGGGGCGTTGTCCACCCAGGCGGCGTGCTGCTCCAGGGACGCGGCGTCCATCCCGGCGACGGCGGCCTCACCGGCGACGGAGAAACCGCGCGGCACGGACAGGTCGACCGGGCAGCCCTCGTCGGCGACGGTCGGCTGCGCGAGGTGCCCGGCCGATCCGTGCCGCGCCTGCGCCGGTACGTCACCGGGCCGGCTGCCCGCGGGGACGCGCCCCTCGACGGCCGAGGCGACGACGTCCGCCGTCAGGACGAGGCCGGTGGCGCCGGTGCAGGAGACCGCCACATCGGCACGTGTCAGTTCGTGGGCCACCTGGTCCCAGGGCACGGCGCGGGCGCTCACGCCCGTACCGCCCTGCTCGGCCAGGATGGCGGCGAGCCGCTCGGCCCGCTCCGGGGTGCGGTTGGCGACGACGATCTCCTCGACCCCGGTGCGCGCGAGCGTCGCCGCGGCGAGCGAGGACATGGAGCCCGCGCCGATCACCAGGGCCCGCTTGCCCTTGGCCCAGGTCTCGACGGACGTACGCACGGCGAGCTGTTCGAGGCCGAAGGTGACGAGCGACTGCCCGGCCCGGTCGATGCCGGTCTCGGAGTGGGCCCGCTTGCCGACCCGGAGGGCCTGCTGGAACAGGTCGTTGAGGAGACGGCCCGCGGTGTGCAGCTCCTGCGCCCGCGCGAGGGCGTCCTTGATCTGCCCGAGGATCTGCCCCTCGCCGACCACCATCGAGTCGAGGCCGCAGGCCACCGAGAAGAGGTGGTGGACGGCACGGTCCTCGTAGTGGACGTACAGATAAGGGGTCAGCTCGTCCAGGCCCACGCCGCTGTGCTGCGCGAGCAGCGTCGACAGCTCGGCGACGCCCGCGTGGAACTTGTCGACGTCCGCGTACAGCTCGATGCGGTTGCACGTGGCGAGCACGGCGGCCTCGGCGGCGGGCTCGGCGGCCACCGCGTCGTGCAGCAGCTTGGCCTGCGCGTCGGCGGGCAGCGCGGCCCGCTCCAGGACGCTCACCGGGGCGCTGCGATGGCTCAGCCCTACGACCAGGAGACTCATGCCGGCATCACGGCGGGGACGTCCCCGTCGGGTCCCTTGCGGTGCGGCTTGGCGGCGACGGGCGGCACGACGCCGTCCGCGGCGGCCTCCTCACCGGCCTTGCGCTGCTCGTGGAAGGCGAGGATCTGCAGCTCGATGGAGAGGTCGACCTTGCGCACGTCGACACCGTCCGGCACGGAGAGCACGGTCGGCGCGAAGTTCAGGATGGAGGTCACGCCGGCGGCGACGAGCCGCTCGCAGACCTGCTGGGCGGCGCCGGCCGGGGTGGCGATGACACCGATCGAGACACCGTTGTCCTCGATGATCTTCTCGAGGTCGTCGGTGTGCTGCACGGGCATCCCGGCGACGGGCTTTCCGGCCATTGCCGGATCGGCGTCTATCAGGGCCGCGACGCGGAAACCGCGCGAGGCGAACCCGCCGTAGTTGGCCAGGGCGGCGCCGAGATTGCCGATGCCGACGATGACAACCGGCCAATCCTGCGTCAGGCCCAGCTCGCGGGAGATCTGGTACACGAGATACTCGACGTCGTACCCGACACCCCGCGTCCCGTAGGAACCGAGGTAGGAGAAGTCCTTGCGCAGCTTCGCGGAGTTGACTCCCGCGGCGGCCGCGAGCTCCTCGGAGGAGACCGTGGGCACCGAGCGCTCCGACAGCGCCGTGAGGGCTCGGAGGTACAGCGGAAGCCTGGCGACGGTGGCCTCGGGAATCCCTCGGCTGCGGGTCGCCGGTCGGTGAGTTCGGCCAGTTGCCACGGTGCTCCTGCGGGTAGAGCGGGGCTGCAGGCGGTCACACGTCCCCAGACCGCCCCGTCGAATGCAGGCTATGTCTTTGTGAACGCGTGCACAAAGATTGTGTCCGATTTGCCCGGCCAACGTGACCGGGGTCACGCGCCTCCGACGCGCCACCATGGAACCGAAGCGCAGGCGACATCGTTGCTCACTGGATGGGGGCAAAACCGCACACTCTCCCTCACGATCATCGCCCCCGAGACCAAAACCGCCCCAAAGCGTAAACGACTCAGTAGTCAGTTTGGACTACCCGGTCAGTAACTTCGGCCGGTCAGCCCGCCAGCTCGCGCCGCAGCCGGGCCTCGTCCACCCGCCAGAAGGTGTGCTGCTCCCCGTCCACCAGGACGACCGGGATCTGCTCCCAGTAGGCCCGGTGCAGCTCCTCGTCCCGCGTGATGTCCTTCTTCTCCCACGAGGCGCCCAGCTCCCGGCAGACCTTCTCGATCACCAGCTGTGCGTCATCACACAGATGGCAGCCCGGCTTCCCGATCAGGGTGACCGTGCGCTCCGCGGGCTTCTTCTTCTCCGTACGACGAAAAATCGGGCTCATGCCCCTCATTCTCGCCCCGCCGACGCGCCCGGCGTCCGCACCCGCCGCGCGCCCTTTCACGGCCCGGCCCCGAAGAGTTCACGGGCCCGCATCCCACCGGCTCCGGCAGCACCCGGCGAACTGGCTATGCTCACGGCATGGCCGCTCTCGGATGGCTCACCCCCCGTAGGCGCTCCGCCACGGCGCGGAGCGTGTTGGCAGGCGAGGCCTCGGCCGAGGCCGCCCGCAAGTCCTCCCAGGAGCTGGCAGAGCTCGCCGGGCGGAAACTGCCCGAGGGGCCGGGCGAGCCGGAATTCCCCGTCGTCGGCGACGTCGAGGCGGCCGCCTTCTTCGACCTCGACAACACCGTGATGCAGGGCGCCGCGATCTTCCACTTCGGCCGCGGCCTGTACAAGCGGAAGTTCTTCGAGCGCCAGGAGCTGTTCCGCTTCGCCTGGCAGCAGGCGTGGTTCAGGCTCGCGGGCGTCGAGGACCCCGAGCACATGCAGGACGCCCGCGACAGCGCCCTGTCCATCGTCAAGGGCCACCGCGTCGCCGAGCTGATGACCATCGGCGAGGAGATCTACGACGAGTACATGGCCGAGCGCATCTGGCCCGGCACCCGCGCCCTCGCCCAGGCCCACCTCGACGCCGGCCAGAAGGTCTGGCTCGTCACCGCGGCCCCGGTGGAGATCGCCACGGTCATCGCCCGCCGCCTCGGCCTGACCGGTGCCCTCGGCACCGTCGCCGAGTCCGTCGAGGGCGTCTACACCGGCAAGCTCGTCGGCGAGCCCCTGCACGGGCCCGCCAAGGCCGAGGCCGTGCGCGCCCTGGCCGCCGCCGAGGGCCTGGACCTGGCCCGATGCGCCGCGTACAGCGACTCGCACAACGACATCCCGATGCTCTCGCTCGTCGGGCACCCCTACGCGATCAACCCCGACGCCAAGCTGCGCAAGCACGCCCGCGAGCGGGACTGGCGGCTGCGCGACTACCGCACCGGCCGCAAGGCCGCGAAGGTCGGCATCCCCGCCGCGGCCGGGGTCGGCGCGCTCGCGGGCGGCACGGCCGCGGCGATCGCCCTGCACCGCCGCCGGCACTGACCGAGCGGCCCCCGCCCACCGGCAACAGCGCCGGTCACCAGCCATTCCCCGGTCCTACCCCGCCCCGCGCGCGGCCAGTCCCGGCGGTGGAACTCGGCCACAACACGCCCCGCGTCGTGACGGAATGTGAACTCTTTCGATCAACAACCGCTCACTCTCCGGCACTTGAACCGACTCCGTTCCGTCACAGAAGCGACGCAATCGGCGATTTTAGCAACTCGGTGTAGCGCTGCCTGTACAAAGCGTTATTCTCCTCAAACGCACGACGGACCCCTCGCGTCGCTACGACGAGTGAAAGGTTCCGTACTGCACGTGATGGAAGCTCTGCCTCTGGGAGTCCCGTGTACCCACACGTCGGGGTTGACGCCTCGGGCCTGGCTACGCTGCGCGCAACGGTCATCGACCGCTTGCGCGGCTTCGTCCCCACCGCGTACGCCGTCCCCGCCGTCCCCGCCCTCGCCGTCCCCGCACCCGCCGGGCCGTGCTATGCCCTGGCGGACGGCGGTGCGGCTGTCAACAGACGGGCCCGTTCCGGCGCCGCTGCCGCCACTTCGACCCCCACCCCCCGCCGTCCCGCCGCGGACAGCGACAGCGCGCGCATGATGGACCTCGTCGAGCGCGCCCAGGCCGGCGAGGCCGACGCCTTCGGCCGCCTCTACGACCAGTACAGCGACACGGTCTACCGCTACATCTACTACCGCGTGGGCGGCAAGGCGACCGCCGAGGACCTCACCAGTGAGACCTTTCTGCGCGCCCTGCGCCGGATCGGCACCTTCACCTGGCAGGGCCGCGACTTCGGCGCCTGGCTGGTCACGATCGCCCGCAATCTGGTCGCCGACCACTTCAAGTCGAGCCGTTTCCGTCTCGAAGTGACCACCGGCGAAATGCTCGACGCCAATGAGGTCGAGCGCAGCCCGGAGGACTCCGTCCTGGAGTCCCTGTCGAACGCGGCCCTGCTCGAAGCCGTCCGCCGCCTCAACCCCCAGCAGCAGGAGTGCGTGACCCTGCGGTTCCTCCAGGGCCTCTCCGTGGCCGAGACCGCACGCGTCATGGGCAAGAACGAGGGCGCGATCAAAACCCTGCAGTACCGCGCCGTCCGCACCCTCGCCCGCCTGCTCCCGGACGACGCGCGCTGACCTCAGCACGCGGTGTCACGCCCAACTCACCCTCCGTGGCGGCCAGATGGCCGCCACGGCCCTTCGTCGATTCTTCGCGGTCCGATCATCCTGACGTCCGTAACCCAAGTGCCGCGACGCTCGTTGTGCGGGATGCAGGCTCCCTGTGGTCGCCACCTGAACCGACACGATCACTCGATCGTGTGGAAGCGTTCAGGCCAAGCAACCCTCAGGACCCCCTGGGGAGTCGACCGTCATGACGAGAGGAGGTGCCGCCAGTGATCGCGAACGTATCGGCCCACCGGCGGGCGAACGCCTTCGCCCAGGCCCTGGAGGAGCATTCCGACCAGGACCCGGCGGCCGAGCAGTCCGAGGACTCCGCGTCCGCAGCCGCGCCCGCGACCGCATGCGCCAAGTCCCCCGAAACCACCGCGGCCCGCGCCGATCC
Source organism: Streptomyces sp. NPDC034037 (assembly GCF_055575715.1). Lineage (NCBI taxonomy): Bacteria > Bacillati > Actinomycetota > Actinomycetes > Kitasatosporales > Streptomycetaceae > Streptomyces > Streptomyces sp. NPDC034037. The sequence goes on from NZ_JBVISC010000008.1 coordinate 381,375, forward strand.
CCCCGAGCAGGGCCGCATGCTGGCCCTGGCCGAGGGGCTCGACGCGTTGCCCAAACCCGCCCTCGACCCCGAGGTCAAGGTCGTCCAGCGTGCCCAGCTCGTGGCCGCGATGGAGGCCATGCTCCTCGAGGGCACCGCCAGTGCCGCGGTGCCCGAACAGCGCTCCCGCAAGGGCGCCCACCGGGCGGGGCCGCTGCACAAGCTGCGGCCCCGCTCCCGCCTGTCGAAGGGCCTCGCGGCGGGCGGCCTGACCGTCGGTGTCGCGGCGGGCGCCTTCGGCGGGGTCGCCGCCGCCAGCTCGGACGCCCTCCCGGGCGACTCGCTCTACGGTCTCAAGCGCGGGATGGAAGATCTCAAGCTGGGCATGGCCGACGGCGACACCGACCGCGGCGAGCTCTACCTCGACCAGGCCTCCACCCGGTTGAACGAAGCGCGAAGACTCATGGAGCGCGGCCGCTCCGGCACCCTCGACCACGAGTCGCTCGGAGAGATCAGGCGTGCTCTCTCCGGCATGCGGCACGACGCGTCCGAGGGTCACCGGCTGCTCCTGGAGGCATACGAGCGCGACGGCTCGCTCGGTCCTCTCCAGGCGCTCTCCGCGTTCTCCCGCTCTCACCGCGAGAGCTGGAGCGACCTCCAGAACCGGCTGCCGGTCCAACTGGGGGACGTGGGCGCGCAGGTGGACTCCGTCTTCGACGCCATGGACGAGGAGGTCGAGCCGTTGCGGGGCCTGCTGCCCCGCAAGCCCGAGAACGGCGGCGCGACCGACCGGGCCCCGCAGAGCCCCCGTGGCTCCCAGGGCACGGACGGGCGCTCCTCCACCCCCTCGGGCGGCGCCAGCGAGCGGAAGAACGGCGACACGGGCGGCGAGCGCAAGCCCGGACCCGCCACTCCGCGCAGCCCGGGGGACGACGTCCTCGGCGGCAGCGTGGGCGACCTGCTCGATCCGCCTGCCGACAAGACGACACCGGCCCCGTCGGACGGCAGGAGCAAGCCCGGCAAGGACCGCCCCTCGGCCAAGCCGGACATCACCCTGCCCCCGCTCCTGCCCGGCCTGCTCCCGGAGCTGGGCATCGAAGGGGAGGACGCCAAGTAGCCCTCCGCGGTACGCCTTCGGGGGCGCCCTCCACACGGGGAGCGCCCCCGAGGCGCACGCGCGCGCCCGGCGGTCAGAAGAAGACGGACCGCCGCTGCACCAGCAGCTTGTACAGGGAGTGCTGGATCTGCTCGCGGACCTGGTCCGTGAGGTTGAACATCAGCATCGGGTCCTCCGCCGCCTCCGGCGGATGGCCGTCCGTCGCGATCGGCTCCCCGAACTGGATCGTCCACTTCGTCGGCAGCGGCACCGCCCCCAACGGCCCCAGCCAGGGGAACGTCGGCGTGATCGGGAAGTAGGGCAGGCCGAGGACGCGCGCCAGCGTCTTGGCGTTGCCGATCATCGGATAGATCTCCTCCGCCCCGACGATCGAGCACGGCACGATCGGGGAGCCCGTCCGCAGTGCCGTCGAGACGAAACCGCCGCGGCCGAACCGCTGGAGCTTGTAGCGCTCGCCGAACGGCTTTCCGATGCCCTTGAAGCCCTCCGGCATCACCCCGACCAGCTCGCCCCGCTCCAGGAGGCGCTCGGCGTCCTCCGCGCACGCCAGGGTGTGACCGGCCTTGCGGGCCAGTTCGTTGACGACCGGCAGCATGAAGACCAGGTCGGCGGCGAGCAGCCGCAGATGCCGGCCCTGAGGGTGGTTGTCGTGCACGGCCACCTGCATCATCAGGCCGTCCAGCGGCAGCGTCCCGGAGTGGTTGGCGACGATCAGCGCCCCGCCCTCGGCGGGGATGTTCTCGACGCCCTTCACCTCCACGCGGAAGTACTTCTCGTACAGGGGCCGCAGCAGCGACATGAGGACCTGGTCGGTCAGCTCCTCGTCGTAGCCGAAGTCGTCGACCTCGTACTCCCCGGTGAGGCGCCGCCGCAGGAAGGCCAGGCCGCCGGCGATCCGGCGGTCCCAGTCGCCCCCGGAGCGGGGCGCCCGCTCCTCGGGTCCCGGGTCCCCGGCGCCGGGCTCCTCGGCCGGCCGGGCGGCCGGGTGGCCCGTCTGCTGGCCCGGGAGCACCTTGACCTCGCTCACGGTCGCGGGCTCACCGGGGCGCCGGGGCGCGGCCCTGCGGCGCGCCGCGCGCTGCGCACCCGTGCGCGAGCGGTCGTCGTCGAACGGAATGACCTTGGCGTCCGCCATCGTTGACGCTCTCCTCAGTTGGCGCGGTGGGGGCCGCCCGCGAAGGGCAGCGCGGCGATCCGGTCCACTGCCCCCGCGAGGGCACTCGGCGGCAGCAGTCCGGGGCCCCGGCTGCGCACGAAGTCCGCGAAGGCCTCCGCGGTCGTGTACGTGGGTCTGAAGCCCAGTGTCTCGCGCATCTGCCGGGTGGCCACGACCCTGCCGTGGGTGAGCAGCCGGATCTGTTCCGGCGAGAAGTCCGTCATGCCGACCGTGCGCAGCGCGGCGCCGACCCAGGTGACGGCCGGCAGGAGCACCGGCACGGTGGGCCGGCCGAGCCGCCGGGAGCACTGCGAGAGCAGCAGCTGGCCGTCGCCCGCGATGTTGAACGTGCCGCTGTTGAGCGTTCCGCGCCGCGGTTCGTGCGAGGCGAGGCGCAACACCTCGACCGCGTCGTCCTCGTGCACGAACTGCAGGCGCGGGTCGTAGCCGAACACCGTGGGCAGGACGGGCAGCGAGAAGTACTCGGCGAGCGGGGAGTCGGCCGCGGGCCCCAGGATGTTGGCGAAGCGCAGCACGCACACCGCCACGTCGGGGCGCCGCCGGGCGAAGCCCCGGACGTAGCCCTCGACCTCGACGGTGTCCTTGGCGAAGCCGCCGCTGGGCAGGGCCTTGGGGGGCGTCGTCTCGGTGAAGACGGCCGGGTCCTTGGGCGCGGAGCCGTACACGCTCGTACTGGACTTCACCACGAGCCGCTTGACCGTGGGCGACTTCTGGCAGGCACCGAGGAGCTGCATGGTGCCGATGACGTTGGTCTCCTTGACCGCGCCCCGGCCGCCCCGGCCGAGCGCGGTGGCGGTGACGTCCATGTGGACGACCGTGTCCACGTCGTACTCGGCGAGCACCTTGGCGATCGCGGGCTGCCTGATGTCGGCCCGGACGAAGTCGGCGCCGCCCAGCTGGTGCTCGGGCTCCAGCGCGTCGACGGCGATCACCCGGTCGACCTCGGGATCGCGCTGGACGCGCCGGACGAACCGTCCGCCCAGCTGCCGGGCCACTCCGGTCACGAGCACGACCTTGCCCAAGATCAGCGCCTGCCTTTCCCCACCCTCGCCGCACACCGCCGACATGTGTCCCGGCCCACGCTAGCGGGTCGGTGTTTCGCTGTGACGACCGCGCGCCGCGGGAAGTGACGACGGACACACGGGTACGTACGGACCAAGCTCCCGCGCCTCAATCACCGCGCCGGCGGGCCCCGGACATGCCGAAGCCCTCCCGCCGGTGGCGGGAGGGCTTCGAAACACGCGGTACAGCGATCGCCTACTTCTTGTTGCGACGCTGAACGCGAGTGCGCTTCAGCAGCTTGCGGTGCTTCTTCTTGGCCATCCGCTTACGCCGCTTCTTGATAACAGAGCCCACGACTACCCTCGCTCACTTCTCTTCACTCGGTGCGGGGCAGCAGACTGGGCCCACACGACCTACGTCGGCCTAGCCTACCCGTCCCGGCGTGAGGGACGTAATCGAGGGCCAATGGATCCTCGCGGACCGGGTGGCGGGGGGCCCGCGGGCCCCCGCGCTCAGCCTGCCTCGACCCCCACATACGACTCGCGGAGGTACTCGTGAACCGCCTGTTCCGGAACCCGGAAGGACCTTCCGACCCGGATGGCGGGCAGATGACCGCTGTGCACCAGGCGGTACACGGTCATCTTGGACACTCGCATCACCGAGGCGACTTCCGCCACGGTCAGGAACTGAACTTCGTTCAGCGGCCTCTGGTTCTCAGCCATGACACCCCACCTGAACCTTCCGCACATGACGGGCACCGGCTTCCCCTTCCGGTGACTCTTCGTCGCTGCGCGCTCACTCCCCAGACTAGGGGCGGATGATGCGAGTGGGGAAGAGGAGCAGCGATCGGCCGCCTACTGTGACAGACACGCTCGATTGAGTACATAGCGAGTAAGCGGTCGGTAGTAATCAGACCGCACAGCGTCATCAAGCGGAACGACGACGGACACCAGCCCCTCGGCCTGTCCGACGAACAGGGCGGGGTCGTCCGTATCGGCGAGACCGATCGTCTCGAACCCCAGCTGACCTGCTCCGCAGACCCATCCGTGGTCTCCGACGACCAGCTCGGGGAGGGGCCCGCCGGCCTGTGCGGCGGCATCCAGGGCGGCCCGAACCGGGAGCGGTGAGTGGGTGTGTGCGCCGGTCGCACTCCCGGTGGGACGCGCGCCGGGTTCGCGCACCAGCGCGACGCCTTGTACGTAGTCAAGGTTGTACGTACGTAGGCCGAACCGGGTCGTTATGTCGACACTGTCGCCCTGCGCGGGGGTGAGGACAGTGCATCCCGCCGCCGACAGGGCCTCGGCCAACGTGGCGTAGAAACCCAGCAGCCGCTGCGGGTGCCCGGTTCCGAAGAGTACGGGAAGCCGCCTTCGCGCCGCGTCCGAGAGGCGTTCGGCGAACGCGTCGAGCGCCCTCAGCGTCCGCTCCGGGTCGATGACGTCCGCCCCCGTGGTGTGCCGCGGGTCGGCGGAGACCCCGCACCTGTCGGCCATCAGGCGCAGCAGGTCGCCCGGGCCCCAGCTCCGCTCGGGGTCGAGCCCGAGCAGTACCCGGGGGTCCCTCGCCGCGAAGAGCCGATAGCTGCGCAGGCTCTCCTCCCGGGAGGTGGCCACGGGCCCGGCCAACCGAGCCGCCAACAGGTGCGCGCGCAGGGCGCCGGTGGTCAACACGCGTCGATGTTGTCGCATCGGCCGCCCCGGGTCCCCAAAACCCCGGAAAACCCCCACAGTTGGGCTAACAGCGGCACAATGCGGGCGTGAGCCCCTGGGCGGGCGGGCCTAGGCCAGCAGTCCCCGCAGCGGGAACGCGGCCCGCCGGGCCGCCAGGACGGCCTGGTCGAGGCGGTCGGCGGGGTCGTACCCGGCCTCCCACTCCTGCCACCGCACGGGCCACCGCCCGTCCGTCATCCGCGCCGGCGCCAACTGCCGGGTGCGGGCGTACACTTCCTGCCGCCAGCTCTCCGGAATCACCGCCGCCGGGTCGACGGGCCGTCCCGCGGCGATGCCGACGAGGTGCGTCCAGGAGCGCGGCACCACGTCCACCACCGCGTATCCCCCGCCGCCCAGGGCGACCCACCGCCCCTGCGCGTACTCGTGCGCCAGCTCGTGGCAGGCCACCTGCACCGCCCGCTGCGCGTCCAGGGACACGGCCAGGTGCGCCAGGGGGTCCTCGAAGTGGGTGTCCGCCCCGTGCTGGGTCACGAGCACCTGCGGCCGGAACTGGGCGAGCAGCTCGGGCACCACGGCGTGGAAGGCCCGCACCCATCCCGCGTCGCCGGTGCCGGCCGGCAGCGCCACGTTCACCGCGGAGCCCTCGGGCGCGCCCGCCGCGCCCGTCTCCTGCGGCCAACCGGTCTGCGGGAAGAGGGTGCTGGGATGCTCGTGCAGCGAGATCGTCAGGACGCGCGGGTCCTCCCAGAACGCGGCCTGCACCCCGTCGCCGTGATGGACGTCGACGTCCACGTACGCGACCCGCTCGGCGCCCAGCTCCAGGAGCCGCGCGACGGCCAGCGCCGGGTCGTTGTAGACGCAGAACCCCGAGGCGCCCCCGGGCATGGCGTGGTGCAGCCCGCCGGAGAAGTTCACCGCGTGCAGGGCCTCGCCGCGCCACACCGCCTCGGCCGCCCCGACGGACAACCCGGCGATCAGCGCCGACGCCTCGTGCATGCCCGCGAAGGCCGGGTCGTCCTCCGTGCCGAGGCCGTACTCCCCGCGGGCGGACGCCGGGTCCGCCGAGGCCGCCTTGACCGCCGCCACGTAATCCTCGCGGTGCACGAGCCGCAGGGTGGAGTCGCCGGCGCGCTTGGCCGTGACCACGTCCATCTCCCGGTCGAGCCCGAAGGCGCCGACCAGACTTCGCGTCAGGCCGAGCCGGACCGGGTCCATGGGGTGACCCGGTCCGAAGTCATAGCCCGTTACTGCCTCGTCCCACATCAGCTGTGCGCGGCCGCTCATGCCCGTCACCGTATCGGTCCGCTTCGGAGGCGAAGGCACGGGCGTACCCCAGGGTCACGAGCACCAACACCATCGGAACGAGCATCGCCCCCCGGTAGTTCCACGCGTCCCCGAGCCCGCCCACCAGCGGCGAACCGATCAAAAAGCCCACATAGTTGAAGACATTCAGTCGCGCGACGGCCGCGTCCGAAGCCCCGGGCCCATGTGTCTCGAAGGCACGTCGGCCCGCCGCCGCGAAGGTCTGCGGCACGATCACCGACAGCCCAAGACCCAGCACCGTGAATCCGGCGACCCCCGCCCACGCCCCGGGCGCCGCCGCCACGACCGCGAAGCCCAGCGCGGCCACCACGGACCCGCCGCGCACCACGGCCACCGCCCCGAACCGCCGCACCCCCAGGTCCCCGAGCCCCCGCCCCAGCAGCGTCATGACCATGTAGGCGTTGTACGGGACCGTCGAGACCTCCTCCGAGCCCCCCAGCACGTCCTGCGCGTACTTGGCGCTCCAGTTGGAGACCGTCGAGTCCCCGATGTACGCGAAGGTCATCACCAGGCAGAGCGGAAGCAGCAGCTTGAACCCGACGGCCCCGCCCTTCCCGCCCCCACCGCTCGGGGCCCCCGCGTCGACGTACCACCGGCTCCCCACCAGGGCCGCCGGCAGCAGCACCGCGACGACCGGCAGATACGACACGAACAGCGCCAGATCCCAGTGCGCCCCCGCCCAGGCGAGCGAGGCCCCCGCGATCCCGCCCAGGCTGTACGCGGCATGAAATCCCAGCATGATGCTGCGCCCGTAGGCCTGTTGCAGGCTGACGCCCAGCATGTTCATCGACGCGTCGAGCGCCCCCACCGAGAGCCCGAACACCCCGAGCGCCACCGCCGCCTGCCACATCGCCTCCCCGGCGCCGGCACCGAGCAGCGACAGCAGCACCACCGGCTGGGACCACCTCAGCACCCGGCTCGGTGGCACCCTCTTGATCAGCCGCTCGGTGCCCACGCTGCCGGCACCGGCCAGGATCGGCACCGCCGCGAGGAAGACCGGCAGCAGCCCGTCGGATATCCCGTACCGGTCCTGGATCGCCGGGATCCGCGTCACCAGCAGGGCGAAGGCCACTCCCTGCACCAGGAAGGCGAACGCCAGCGAGGCCCTGCCGCGCCGCAGCACATCAGTCATGGCTGGAGAGCGTAGGGCCCCGCACTACCCGGCGGTAGATGGATCACTCAGCTGATTCGGGCGTTCTCACGCGCGCTGTTGCGCTCCTGGACGCGCTCGGTGACCAGCTGCTCCATGGGGCCGACGACCAGGGCGCCGGTGACCAGGACGGTCAGCGTGATCGTCACCACCGCGATCACCCCGCCCACCCACACCATGGTGTCGACGGGCAGCGTGTAGGCCCCGGCGACCCGCAGCGCGGCCTCTCCGAAGAGGGCCACGCCCCACACCGCCGAGAACCTCCGCTCCAGCCGCGCGAACCGCCCCCGCTCGGTGCCCAGTTCCGCCCAGGCCGCGATCCGCGCCGCGTTCCCCTTGGTCACCCAGGGCCGCAGGGCGGCCGTCATCAGCGGCCTGCCCGCCCACACCGACACCAGGACGGCGAGCCCCACGGTGGCGGTGATGCCGCTGTCCTTGGCCAGCATGAGCCGCGCGTCGCCGGCGACGAGGGCGAGCAGCAGCCCGACGATGTTGGCGGTCAGGATCAGCGCGGCGAGCCCGTTCAGCCGCCGCTCCTTGACGAGCCCCCACGCGGTGCGCCCGGCCGGCAGCACACTGCTCCAGGCCAGCGCCGCCAGGGCGCTCGTCCCGAATCCCTTGCTGATGAGGTAGTACGCGGCGGTCGGCAGCAGCGCGTCGAGGACGAGGGGCTTCAGCGACTCGATGCGGGCCTTGCGGGCGTCGTCCGCGACGGCGGGGGCCGGGGTGGCCGGGACCGGGGTGGCCGGGACGCGGGCGGGGGCCTCTGCGGCGAGCTGGCTCATGGTCGGGTTCCTCCGTCGTGGCTGTGTGCGTCCCGTTTCTCCGTGACACCCACAGCTTCGCCGCCGGCACCTGTCGCCCGACAGGAACGATCGTCCGGACCTGGGCGTGACAAATGTCAGTCCAGCTCTGCTGACCTCAGGCCAGCAGCCGGGGCAAGTCCCGGAGGTCCACGAAGAGTTCGGTGGCCCCCTCCAGCCGCTCGGCCGGTGTCATGGCGGTGAACCCGTAGACGTCCATCCCCGCGGCCAGCGCGGCCCGCACCCCGAGGGGGCTGTCCTCCACGACGGCACACTTCGCGGGCGCCACGCCCATCCGTTCGGCCGCGTGCAGGAACAGATCGGGGGCCGGCTTCCCCCGGCCGACGTCCTGCGCGCTGAAGATCCGCTCTTCGTCGAACCAGGCGTCGAGCCCGGTCTTGCGGTGCCCCACTCGGATGCGCTCATGACTCCCGGAGGACGCCAGACAATAAGCCACGCCGTCCGCGGCCAGCTCCCGCAGCACGTCGACGGCCCCGTCCATCGGCTTCAGCTCCCGCTCGAACGCGGCGAAGACCCGGGCGTGGAACTCGTCGTCGAACTCCGCGGGAAGCCGCTGCCCACTCCGCTCGAACACCAGATCGTGTACGCGGTGGACAGCGGCCCCCATGTAGTCGCGCAGGGAGTCCTCGTAGGAGGTGGGGTGCCCCAGCTCGGTCAGATAGCCGGCGAGGATCGTGTTGGAGATCGGCTCGCTGTCCACGAGGACGCCGTCGTTGTCGAAGATGACCAGGTCGTATCGCATGCCTCGACCGTAAACGCAGAAAACCCCCGCACCATAATGGTGCGGGGGTTTCCCGTTTAAAATTAGTTCGGCGGCGTCCTACTCTCCCACAGGGTCCCCCCTGCAGTACCATCGGCGCTGTGAGGCTTAGCTTCCGGGTTCGGAATGTAACCG
>NZ_JBVISC010000009.1:0-248179 GCF_055575715.1 Streptomyces sp. NPDC034037
CCCCACCCACGATCCCCCGGAAAACCAGACACCACATCCCCACCCGACACCACCACATCCCACAAACCCTCCGGCGACACCACCCCACCAGGAAAACGACAAGCCATCCCCACAATCACCACCGGATCAGCCGAGTGATCTCCCACCGGATTGGCGATGGCTTCGCGGGTGGAGTGACGAGTGGGGTTACTGGTTTCGTTGTTGGTGGAATTGTTGGTGGCGTCACTCTGAAGTGTGGCCAGGAAATCGGCGAGAGTCAGCGGGGTCGGGTGATCGAAGACCGCTGTCGAAGGAATGTCCAGGCCGGTCACCTCGGACAGCCGGTCCCGCAATTCCGCCAGCATCATCGAATCGAAGCCCGCGTCCCTGAACGCCGCTCCGCCGTCGAATGCACCGCCACCCAGCACCTCGCGCACCACCGAAAAGACGGTCTCCTCGGCGGAGACCCCGGCGCGGGGCGTGAACCCCGACGCCGCGGCCCCGGACGCCGGGGACCCGGCCGTTTCCGCGCCCGCCTCGGGCCACCAGTACGACTCCCGCTGGAAGGCGTACGTGGGCAGCTCGACGACCGTGGGCCGCGTGCCGGCGAAAGCGGGGCTCCAGTCGATCCGGACACCCCGTACGTGCAACTGCGCGGCGGTCGCCATGAGGTCGGGCTCGGACAGTGCACCGTCCGGGGTGCTCCAGGCCCCCGCGTCCGGCGTACGGACACCGAGCCGTCCCGTGGCGTCCAGCCACCAGGCGTCGGCGGCGGCCTCCCCGGTGAACTCCGCACCCTCGGGCGGCACTTCACCCGCGGCGACCAGACGCGCGCCCTCCTCCGGCGCCAAGAGGCCACGGCTGACCGCGGCGGCCACCGCGCCGGGCCCGTGCGGGGCGCTCACCGCGTCGGGGCGGACCCCGTACGCCCGCCAGATGCCCGCGAGCGCCAGCGTGACGGCGTACACGCAGGCCGCCGTTGTCTCCGGGCCGGACGTCTCGGTCCCGGTGCCGCGCAGCGCCTCGGCGACGGAGGACAGGCCGTAGGGCGCGAACAGCGCGTCGTAATCGGCGAGGGCGGCGGCGAACCCGGGCGAGGAGGACAGCAGCGCGCGCCCGGCGTCAAGACACGCGTCGGCCGTCGTCGGGAACACGAGGGTCAACGGCCCGGTCGTCGACGCGGCGCTGCCGGTGACGACCGCGTCCGTCGTCGTGCCGAGAGCCAAGGCGTCGAGGGCCGCCACGAAGTCCGCGCGGCTCGCCGCGACGACAACGGCCCGCTCGTCGAAGGCGGTTCGGGTGGTGGCCAGTGAGTGGCCGATGTCCTCGGTCCGGCAGGCGGGGTGCGCCACGACGTGCTCCCGGAGCTTGCGGGCCTGGTCCCGCAGGGCCTGTGTGCCACGCCCCGAGAGCACCCACGGCACGGGCGGCGTCGGAGGTTGCCCGCCGTCGGCGGGCCGGCCCGGAGCGGGCACGGCGCTCGGCGTCGCCCGCGGGGCTGCCGAGACGACGACGTGGCAGTTGGTGCCTCCCATGCTGAAGGAGGACACCCCGGCCACCCGCTCCACGCCCTCGGGCGCGGGCCACCGCTCGGCCCGCGTCTGCACGCTCAGGCCGAGGCCGTCGAGATCGATCTCGGGGTTGGCGGACTCGAAGTTGAGGCTGGCGGGGAGGACGCCGTGGGACAGGGCCAGGGTGACCTTGAGCAGGCCGGCGATGCCCGCCGCCGCCTCCAGATGGCCGATGTTGGTCTTGACCGAGCCCACCCGGAGCGGCTCGCGGCCGCGCCGCCGGGGGGCGAAGACCGCGCCGAGGGCGTTCGCCTCGATGGGATCGCCCACCTTCGTGCCGGTGCCGTGGAGTTCGACGTACTGCACCTTCTCGGGGGTGATCCGCGCCTGCCGGTGGGCCGCGAGCAGGGCATCGGACTGCGCCGCCGCGCCGGGTACGGTCAGCCCGGCGCCGTGGCCACCGTGGTTGACGGCACTGCCCCTGATCACCGCGTGGACGCGGTCGCCGTCGGCCAGCGCCTTGGCCAGCGGTTTGAGTACGACGAGACCGGCGCCCTCGCCCCGCACGAAACCGTTGGCGCGGGCGTCGAAGGCACGGCTGCTGCCGTCGGGGGACAGCCCGCCGAAGGCCTCCGCGAGTTCCGCGCCGTCCTCGGTGATGTTCAGCTGCACGCCTCCGGCGAGGGCCAGCGACGACTCGCCGCTCCGCAGACTGACGCAGGCCAGGTGCGCGGCCACCAGGGACGAGGCCTGCCCCACGTCGACGGTGAGGCTCGGCCCGCGCAGGTCGAGGGTGTACGAGAGGCGGTTGGCGATGACGCTGCGGTGGGTCCCCGCCAGGGCGTGGTGGGTGAGCGGGGCCGCCCCTTCGCGCCGGATGACACCGGCGTAGTCGTTGGCCGAGACGCCGAGGAAGACGCCGGTGGAGCTGCCGCGCAGCACGGCGGGGAGCACTCCCGTCGATTCCAGGGCCTCCCAGGCCAGTTCGAGCGCCAGTCGCTGCTGCGGGTCCATGGCGGCGGCCTCGCGCGGCGATATGCCGAAGAAGCGGGCGTCGAACCGGTCACGGCCGGGAAGCGTGCCCTCGTGCCTGCCGGTCTCGGGCGAGCGGCGGATGGCCGAGCGGCCCTCGTGCAGCAGGCGCCAGTAGTCGCCGGGCGCGGGGGCCTCGGGGAAGCGGCACGCCATGCCGATGATCGCGATCGGCTCGTCCTGCGCCGTCTCCGGCTCCGTCATGCCGTCCGCCACGTGTGCAGCCACTTTCGTTCCCTGCCCCTTCTGATCCCACTGGTTCCGCTGATCGCTGGTCGCACTGGTCGCACTGGTTCCGGGCCCCTACCGGGGCGGGCGAGGCCTCACCACGCCACGCGCAACGAGCCGAGTCCCCGGGTGATCAGTCCGTCCTTCCACACGACGGCGGGCGCCGCGGGCTCGTCCTCGGCCAACCGCAACTCGGGGAAGCACGCGAACAGTTCGAGGAGCGCCGTGCGCACCTGGAGCCGCGCCAGCGGCGCGCCGAGGCAGCGGTGAATTCCGTGCCCGAAGGTGAGATGGGCCGACGACCTGCCGTCCCGCAGAACGTCCGGTTCGGCGAATACCTTGTCGTCACGATTTCCGTGCAGCAAGGAGACCACCACCGCTTCCCCCGCACGCACGCGGATATCGCCCAGTTCGACGTCCTCGAGAGCCACTCGCGGAAAGCTGATGGCCGTGGACGGGGTGACGCGGAGCAATTCCTCGACCAGTACGTCCGCCCGCTCCTCGTCCTTGACGAATTCGCGGGGAATGCGCTCCTGGAGTACGGCGAGGACGGCGAGGCCGATCTGCCCGACGGTCGTCTCGTATCCCGCCGTGAGCAGGGCGAGCCCGAGGCTGACGAGTTCGGCCTTGGTCAAGGAGTCGCCGTCGTGCGCCCGGATGAGGTCGGTGAGCAGGTCGTCGTCGTCCCGCACGCGCTTGCGGTCGATGAGGGTGGACATGTAGTCGACCAGCAGGAGCCGCTGCCGGCTCTTCTCCAGGTCGCTGCTGGCGGTGATGTCGAAGAGCACCTCCACCCAGGAGTCGAAGATGCCCCGGTCCTGCGCGGGCACCCCGAGCAGGTTGCCCAGGACGGCCACGGGAAGTGGTTCGGCGAAGGAGGACACCAGGTCGGCCGGGCTGCCGCGGCGGTTCATGTCCGCCAGCAGCTCCGTCGCCGTCCCCCGCACCAGCGGGGCCATGCCGGTCATCTTTCCGGTGGTGAAGGCGGCCGCGACGATTTTGCGCAGCCGGGCGTGGTCGGCGCCGTCCAGGCTCATCATCGAGGTGGGCGAGGGCATCGCCGAGTTGAGCCGAGGGGCTCCCGGAGCCGCCGCGGCGGCCCTGCTGAAGCGCCGGTCGGACAGTACCCGGCGGCCCAGGGCGTAGTCGCTCACCAACCACATCTCGTCACCGGGAGGCGTGCGTATGCGCTGCACCGGAACGGTGTGCGCACCGGCCATGAATTCCGGTAAGGGACCCAGGTGATGGGAACGCAGTACGGCGGACAATCTGACACCTCGCCTTTTCTCCGGAACCGGCTCGACCCGCCAATTCGCCTGTTCCGTGCGATATTTGGTGGCCCCGGTTCGAGCGTCAGCGTAGCCGCGCACAGGGGATGTGACCACGAACGCTCGGAAAGCCCGGACGAGTTCGTCGGCCCGCTGTGCCAAGTGCGTGCGGTACAGCCCGTGCGCCGAACACATCGAGTACGAGAGGTGTCCCATGGATATCGCGACCAAGCAGGGCACATTCAGCACCGGCCTTCCCCATCTGGCCTTCGGTTCCGGGAAGCCGCTGGTCCACCTGTCCGGATTCACGATGACGCACACGGTGCCGCCGCCCGGTGCGCAGCGGCGCAGAGCGGCGCTGCTGGTGGCGCCGTTCGTCGCCGCCGGGTACGAGGTCTTCTGGACCAACCGCCGCCCGGGCACGCCGGTCGGCACGACGATGGGCGAGCTGGCCGCGGAGCACGCCGAGGCGCTGCGCGCGCACTTCCCGGGTCCCGTGCCGGTGCTCGGCCACGGGACCGGGGGCGCGATCGCCCTGCAACTGGCGCTCGACCACCCCGACGTGGTCGACCGGCTGGTGCTGGCCTGCGCCGCGTACACCCTGGGCCCGGTCGGCAGGCGCTTCCACCGGGACCTGTTGGCGGCGGCCGAGCGCGGTCGTTCCGGCATGCACCGGGCGGCCCCCGCCCTCACCGCGAACCCCGTGCTGCAGCGGCTGCTGATGCTTCCGCTGTGGCTGGCGGGACGGCTGGATCCGCCGCCGCGCGACATCTGCGACCTGAAGGCGACGCTGCTGGCCGAGGACGGCTTCGACGTCCGGGACCGGCTGGGCGAGGTGCGGGCGCCCACCCTCGTGGTGTGCGGCGGCCGCGACCGGATGTGGCCCCAGGAGATGTTCGACGAGACCGCGGCCGGGATACCGGGCGCCCGGCTGGTGCGGTACCCCCGCCGCGGCCACAACCTCCTGGGCACCCCGGAGTTCGCCCGTGACGTCCGCGCGTTCCTCGACGCGCCGTGAGCGCGGCGAGCACCGACGGGCCGTAACCGCCGGCCGTACGCATGAGTCGTACGCGCGAGCCCTACGCCCGCAGGGACATGCAGGGACACGCAGGGACCGGTCGCACCTCGCGGCCGGTCCCTGCGTCATTCGGTGCTCCCCGCCGGGTGCGCGGGCGCGGGCCGGGGGCAGCGGCTCAGCCCGCCTCGGTCGGTCTCTCGGCCGTCCGTTCCGACAGCCTGTCCGCGAGACACTGCCAGGCGTTGGCGCACTCCCGGGCGAGGCGGGCCACCACTTCCTGGCGGTGGGGCGGCACCGCGTCCACGATGCGGGCCCACCCGTCGGCGTCGACGGAGCTGACCCGCAGCGCGCGCAGCAGGACCTTGCCGGCCATGGTGAGCCGCAGCGAGGGGTCCTTGCTGAGGCTCACCAGCAGGACGTCGCTGGCCTGGCCGTCCGGCCGGAAGGAGCGCCGGGCCACCGCCCCGGAGGGGTTCTCCCGGGTCCCGGCCTGCCGCTGTTGCGGCGTGACCAGGGGTTCGCCCCGGTTGAGCCGGGCCCGCACGTCGCTGGCGGTGGCCGCCGAGATCCCCGCGAGCCTGGCTATCTCGCGCAGCGAGGCCTCCGGGTTGGCCCGCATCAACTCCCCCGCGCGCAGCCGCCCCTCGGCTCCGTTGCGCGGGCGCACCCGTCCGTCCCGGCCGATGCTGGCGTTCGGTTGCTCATTTTGCGCAGTCGTACGCTGCCGCACGGCGCCCACCGTGTTGGCGGCCAGGCCCACGACCTCGGCGATCCTGCGGTCGGACCACTGCGGGTGGGAGGCGACGATGCGGGCGGCGGCGGCCTTGCGGTCGGACAGCGAGAGCGGCAGTCCGTGCTCGCTGTTGAGCTGGACCGCCAGGACGAAGGCGTCTGCCTCCGGGCCGTCGAAGAAGCGGACCATGATGCGGTCGTCGCCGCGCAGCAGGGCGGCGCGCAGGCGGTGCGCGCCGTCGATGACGTGCATCGTGGGGCGGTGCACCACGATGGGCGGGAGCGGTGTGTCCAGGGCCGCGAGCAGGTGGACGTGCTCCTCGTCCTCCCCGCCGATGCGCGGGCCGCCCGTCGTGCGCAGGGTCTCGACGGGTACGTACTCGGTGGCCGGCGACTGCGCGCCCCCGGCGCCCGGGGCCGCGCCCGTCCCGCCCTCGCGTCCCGGAACATCGACACCGGGCACCGCCGCCGTCCGAACGGCATGGGCTTTTAACCTACCGATCATTGATCAATCACCTCGGGGTGCGTGGTTGAGAGGGCCGGAGGGCGATCGTGCGTCGGTGGAAATGGGCAGCCGGACGCGGCCGCTCCCGCTGTGACGTGTGGTTCCGCGGTGACTCAGCGACGCGGCAGGCCGAGCGGGCGGAGGAGATAAGTCGATAGAACGGCTACGGTTCGGCGGCCGGCCCGGGCGCCGCTCGGGCGCACCGCCTCACCTTTCCCCACACCGTTTCCGCGTCACGTCACCGCGATAATTCCGGCCGGGCGGAGACGGATACGGAAATAGCCGTTACGGTGAAACAAAACCGCAGTCCGCGCAGCCGTCGCATACGAACCTCGCCCCCGTAGCAGAATATCCCCGTCCCGACGGATTCATTGCTCGCCCCTCGGTTACGGAACACCGTGACACTGCGCAAATTTGATCGCTTTCGGCCGATGTCTGTCAAGACGAAGCGCCTATGAGAGCATTCGGTACAGCCCTCACGGACTGCTGGTTTGAACCGCTTCCAACGCCTCTGACCCCGGTCGCGCACGGGTGACACGGCGGCGGCCCGGGGGCGTACCGACCCTGTGGCCCGCGTGGTCCAGGCTGGCGAAACATGCGGTCATCACGTACGGAGAGCGGCGTTCCGATCCCGGCGGCGCACTTCGGCGAGCAGGTCCGGCCATCTGAACGGGGTGCCGCCGTGGGCCCGCCGGAGCCGACGCAGCAAACGCCGGCGCGTGAGCCGGAATGCCATGGCGCACACCATCAACACAATTCCCGGCACCACCGCCATAAAGGAAAGCCCGAAAACATGGCGGGGACGCGGCCTGTAGGCACCGAGGACGGCGCAGCGCGCGATGGCGTCGATCTCATCGCGACTGAGTAACTCATAAGCTGATCGTTCGGCCATCGATCGAGCATCCCAACGCCGGGGAAGTCGGGCAAGAATTCTTCGAGGGAAATTCGGCGGAGGCACGCCGGGCGAACGGCGAAAACCACTTTTCCGAGAATTAAACCTCTGCTTCCGGCCTAGGGCGGCGCCCCCGGGCTGCGGCCGCTGTCGCTGTGTCGACTTCTCCCCGCGGGCGGGACGCGGCAGCCGCCAATCTCGGATGGTGCCACCATCGGGATGTTCCGTGTATCTTCCTTCGTGAGCGCGAACACTTGCGCTCCGGGGCCGCAACGGCTAGGCGCCGAACGGCCACGCACCGACGGAAGGAGTCGCGGATGGGCCGGCTGACCCGGGCCCAGCAGCAGGAGCGCACCCGCGCCGCCGTGCTGACTGCGGCGCAGGCCGAGTTCACCGCGTGCGGCTACGCCGCGGCGAAGGTGGACCGGATCGCCGAACGGGCCGAACTGACACGGGGCGCGGTGTACTCGAACTTCCCGAGCAAACGCGCCCTCTATCTGGCGGTGCTGATCGACATGGTCGAACGCGGCGCCGCCGCGGAGCACGACGACGCCGTCGAGCTCGCCTGTCCGGCGCCCTCCGCCGGAGCCTCCACCGCCCAGGTGCTCGGCGCCTTCGCCCGCAGCTGGCTCGAACGGCTGCCGCTGGCCGAGCACACCCCCGCCGTCGGCCGCGTACGGCTGCGGGCCCTGGCCGAGGTGCTGGACGACGAACCGATGCGCGCCGCGTTCGGCCAAGTGACGCGCCTGGAGGCGCTGTTGCTGGCGCTCGCGCTGGAGTCCCTGGACTCGCACGCGGGCGCCGACGCGCCGCCCGCCCGACAGGTACGACGGGCCCAACTGGTCCTGCGGCTGCTGGACGGCCCGGGCGCCTCGGCGGATCCGGCACTGGGCTTCGGCGACCCCTTCGACATCGCCCAGGCGTGCGCGCACCTGGCGGGGCTCCCCCTCGCCGACACCTGGAATCCGCCGCACCTGCCCTACGTCCCGCCCGCGCGAGCCTGCCGTGACCCGTGGCACCCGCCGCGGGAGCTGCGGGACCTGCTCGACGGGCGGCCGGTCGGCTTCGCCGGGGACGGCGTCATCACGGTCCTCGGCACCCGCCGCCTGGAAGCCGCGGAAGAGGCAGTCCGCGCCGCGCGGGCCGGCGATCTGATCACCGTGGCCGTCACCACGGCCGACCCCGCCGAGATCGGACGCCTCGTCCGGCTGAGAATCGGCGACTTCGCACGTAGCCTGTGGCGCGTGTTCGAACCCGAGGACCGGCCGCGCCTGCGTCTCGTCCTGGACGACCGCGGCCTGGTGGCGTCGGCCGTCGGTGTTCCCGACGCCGACGACACCACCGAGTACGCGGTCCGCGTCCGGCACGACACGATCGTCACCCGAGCCCAAGGACCGGGTGCCGCGCACGCCGCGGCCACCTTCGACCGCATCACCGCAGACGTCTCCCACACCGAACCCGATGGGGCCGCGCCATGACCCAGCCCGTTTCCTCCCACGCCACCAGCACCGATCTGCTGGTCCTCCACGCCCTTCGCTGCATCGGCTTCTCGGGCCTGTCCGCAGTCGCCGGGGCGACGGGACTGTCCGAATCCGACGTCGAGTCGGAACTGATCGACCTCGCCGTCGCCGGACTCGTCACGCGCACCGCGGGCGACTTCGGCGGCTGGGGCCTCACGGACGCCGGCCGCGCCGCCGACGCCGAGCGGATCGCCGACGAGGTGGCGGCGGCCGGGGTGCGGCCCGCGCTCTCCGCCGCCTTCGACCGGTTCCTCGTCCTCAACCCCGAACTGCTCGACCTGTGCACGGCCTGGCAGACCCGCACCGTCAACGGCACCATGACGATGAACGACCACAAGGACTCCGCGTACGACGCCCGGGTCCTCGACCGGTTCACGGAGTTCCACCAGCGTGCCGAACCGCTGTGCGCGGAGCTGTCCGCGGCGCTGCTCCGGTTCCAGCGCTACCCCGTCCGGCTCGGCGACGCGCTCGCCCGCGCCAGGTCCGGGGCGCTGGAGTACGTGACGGACAGCACCGCCTCGTACCACACGGTGTGGTTCCAGCTCCACGAGGATCTGCTGGCCACCCTCGGCATCCCGCGCCACTGAGCCCCCGACTCCCTCGCCCCCGGCTCCCCGGCCCGTGGCATCCCGCTCCCCGCAGCCGAATCAGCAGAGGCGACGCAGAGGTGACGAAGCGATGACCTGGATCCACCCGCTCTCGGCAGAGGTCGAGGAGAGCGCGGACGTCCTCGGCGGCAAGGCGCACGGGCTCGTCGTGCTCCGGCGTCTGGGACTGCCCGTGCCACCCGGGTTCGTCATCGGCACCCGGGCCTGCCGCGCCTACCTCCGCACCGGCCGGTCACCCGACGGCCTGGACGCCGAACTGGCGGACGCGGTACGCGACTTGGAGGCCGCCACACGCCGCACGCTGGGCGGCTCCGAACGCCCGCTGGCCGTGTCGGTCCGCTCCGGCGGGCCGGTGTCGATGCCCGGCATGATGAGTACCGTGCTCAACCTCGGACTCACCTCCAAGGCGACCGCCGCGCTGGCCGCGGAGAGGGGCGACCAGCGCTTCGCGCTGGACTCCCGGCTGCGGTTCCTGACCAGCTACGCCTCCGAGGTCGTGGGCGTGGGTCAGGAGGCCCTGGCGGCGGTCGAACGGGCGATCGCCGGCCAGGAGGGCCAGGTGAGTGCCTTGGAGACGGCGATCCACCAGGTCGAGCGGCTGATCCAGGAACAGAGCGGCGAGCCCGTACCGGAGGACGCCACCCGGCAGTTGGCACTGGCCGTCGAGGCGGTGTTCTCCTCGTGGGACACCCCTCGCGCCAAGACCTACCGCGCCCTGCACGACATCCCCGGCGACCTCGGCACCGCCGTGACCGTTCAGGCGATGGTGTTCGGCAACCGCGACGAGCGCAGCGGTACGGGCGTCGCCTTCAGCCGGGACCCCAACACCGGGGAACGCCTCCCGTTCGGCGAGGTCCTCTTCGGCCGGCAGGGCGACGACGTCGTCTCCGGCACCTCGCTCACCGGCCCCCTGCACGAGCTGGCCGAGCGGGAGCCCGACGTGTGGGTCGGGTTGTTGGCGGCCCTGGACCGGCTGGAGGAGCACTACCGCGACGCCTGCTACGTCGAATTCACCTTCGAGGAGGGTGAGTTGTGGATCCTCCAGGTGCGCCCCGGGCGGTTCGTCGGGCGTGCCGCGGTCCGGGTCGCGGTGGAGCTGGCCGAGGCGGGGACGATCGACCGCGCCGAGGCCCTGCTGCGCGTGGCGCCCCAGCACCTCGCCCAGGTACGAACCCCGCGGATCACGGCCGTGGAGCCGGGTGACGTCCTCACCCGGGGGCTCGGCGCCTCACCGGGAGTCGCCGTCGGCCGGATCGCCACCACGGCCGACAGCGCGGCGCGGCTCGCGGCCGGCGGGCCGGTCGTCCTGCTGCGCCCCGAGACCTCCCCGCTCGACATGCACGGCCTGGCCGCCGCGGCCGGGGTCGTCACCGCGCGCGGCGGACCGACCAGTCACGCGGCCGTCGTGGCGCGGGCGATGGGCAAGCCCGCCGTCGTCGGGGCCTTCGGCCTGACCGTCGACGCCGCCGAGGGCTGTGTCCGGGTGGGCGGCCGTACCCTGCCCGAGGGCACCCTGATCGCCCTCGACGGGACGAGCGGCGAGGTGGTCGTGGGCGAGCCCCGTGTCACCGCGGCCGCGACCGACCCCCATCTGCGCCGGCTGCTCGCCTGGGCGGACGCCGTCGTGGGCGCCCCCGCGGACGCCGTCGCGGGCACCTCCACCGACGGCCGTGCCGAGGAGGACCGCCTGGCCGCGGCGCAAGAGGCCCTCCGCGCGACGGGCCACGGCGCGCGGCCCTGAACCGGGGAGCGGCGCCCGCGATCAACCGTCCCCGCCGAACGCCCACGCGCGGCACCTCGTCTGCCCGGGTTTCCGTCGTTCGCCGTCTGCGGACACGCCGTGGCCGGTCGCGCAGTTCCCCGCGCCCCTTGGGGACGTATCGGTGAAACGACCGATGTGCCTCGCACCGGAGTCCCGTCATAGTCCTCGGGAAGATCGTTTGTGGGCCGGCGTCGTGCCGGCCGCCCGGGAAAGGACGCTTCTGTGGACACGTACGCGGATCTGGTGTTCGTCGGCGGCCAAGTGGTCACCGTCGACGCGGAGTTCTCCGTAGCCTCGGCCCTGGCGGTGACCGGTGGGGTCATCAGCGCCGTCGGCGGGCGGGACGATGTCGCGCCGT
Organism: Streptomyces sp. NPDC034037; assembly: GCF_055575715.1. Classification (NCBI taxonomy): domain Bacteria; kingdom Bacillati; phylum Actinomycetota; class Actinomycetes; order Kitasatosporales; family Streptomycetaceae; genus Streptomyces; species Streptomyces sp. NPDC034037. The sequence goes on from NZ_JBVISC010000009.1 coordinate 11,414, forward strand.
TCGTCGGGCCCGGCACCCGCGTCGTCGAGCTGCGGGGGGCGACGCTGCTGCCCGGGATCAACGACTCCCATCTGCACGGATGCGCCTTCGGCATGGCGTCACCGCCGCTCTCCCTGGACCTCGGGCACCCCGCCGTGGCCTCCCTTGCGCACGTGGCCGACGCGGTGCGGGAGGCCGTCGGGCGCGTGCCGCGCGGGCAGTGGGTCACCGGGCACGGCTGGGACACCGGCTACCTCGCGGAGTGCGTCCGCGACCCCGCCCGGACGCCCTCGCGGCACGACCTCGACGCCGTGAGCCCGGAGCACCCCGTCGTCCTCTACTCCTTCTCCGGGCACGCCACCTGGGTCAATTCCAAGGCCCTGGAACTCATCGGGATCGACCGGCACACCGTCGCGCCGCCCGGCGGGGCCATCGTCGTGGACGGCGCCGGGGAGCCGACCGGGCTGCTCCATGAGGGGGCCCAGGCCCTCGTGCAGAACGCGCTGCCCCCGCTGAGCCGGCAGGAGCGCGCCGACGCCATCAGGTCGACCCTGCGCACGCTCGCCGGACTCGGCGTCACCAGCTACACCGAGCCCGGGCTCGGCCCCGGCGGCGACGGCATCATGCGCGGCGCGCTCGGCACCGGGACCCTGGACGTCTACCGCCGGCTGCTGGCCGACGGCGAGCTGACCGCCCGCCTCGGCGTCCTGCTCCTGCCCACCGCAATGGCCGGCACCGCCGAGGAGTTCGCCCGCGCTCTGGGCACCCTCGGCGAGTACGGCGACACCGATCCGCGCCGCCTCGCGGTCCACGGCGTCAAGATATTCGCCGACGGCATCGTCCCCAACAAGACGGCCTGGATGCATGAGCCGTACGTCGGCGGCGGCTGCGGCGCCCTGTGCGTGGGCGGCGCGAGCGACACCGAGCGGACCGCCGAGATCGACGCCATGATCCGGTACGCCCATGTCGCGGGCCATCAGCTGGGCGTCCACGTCACCGGCGACCGGGCCTGCGACACCGTCGCGGACGCCTTCGCGGCGGCCCTGGCCGAACACCCGCGGCCCGACGCCCGCCACTACCTCATCCACGGCGACTTCCTCACCCCGCACAGCATGAAGGTGCTGGCCGCGCACGACCTGGGCGTCAACATGAACCCCACCATCAAGTGGACCGTCGCCGACATGGAGGAGGAGTTCGTCGGCGCCGAGCGGGCCGCGTACGCGTGGCCCTACCGCGACGCCCTCGACGCCGGCGTGCGGGTCGCCAGCGGATCCGACGCCCCGGTCACCGACCCGGACTGGCGCCAGGGCATCGCCACCATGGTGCTGCGCGAGTCGAAGGCCGCCGGCCGGGTCAGCGGCCCCGAGCAGCGCATCGGCCTGGCCAAGGCGATCCGTACGTACACGATCGACGCGGCGTGGCAGGACTTCGCCGAGGACTGGAAGGGCTCCCTGGAGCCGGGCAAGGTCGCCGACCTGTGCGTGCTCGACGGGGACCTGCTGGGCGCCGATCCCCACGACATCCCCCGGATGCCCGTCGTCCTGACGGTCATGGACGGGCGGGTCGTGCACGACACCCTGGGCGATTGACGTCCTCCGCGCACAAGATCATCCTTGGGGGATGGCAGGGAAGCGGAGCACGGCGGACATCCTCGACGCGGCCGTCCACGTCCGCGCGGCCGCCCGGAGCGCCACGAGCGGCGCGGCCGGTGTCGACACGGTCCTGACGGCGCTGTCGCGGGTGGTGGAGTACGACCACGCCTCCCTGGCCCGCTGGGACGCGCGGCGCCGGCGCCACATCACCTTGGCCGGGAGCTACCCGGCCGACGCCACGGCGTACATCGAGACCCGCCTCCACCACGACCCCGTGTTCGCCGTGCTCCGCGGGCCGGCCCGGGGCGGCCTCTGGCTCGGGGACGTCCCCGGGCACCTCCTCGCGGCGTCCCCCGGCTTCCAGGAGGTGCTCTCCCCGCTCGGCATCGCGGACGGGGTGGCCCAGTGCCTGTTCGCCGAAGACGGACGGTACGTCGGCATGCTGAACGTCAGCACCCGCCGGCCACGGAGCACCCCCGACCCGGCGCGCGCCGTCGTCACGCTCCTCACGGAGGCCCTCGCCGCGACCCTCGACGCGGGCACCCGTTCCACCGCGGCGCCGCATCAGCGGCCCGGCGGGCTCTCGCCGCGCGAGCTGGAGGTGCTGGCCGAGCTGACCGCCGGCCGCACCAACCGCGAGATCGCCGAGCGGCTCCACGTCACGCCGCGCACCGTGGGCACCCACATCGAGCACATCCTGGCCAAGCTCGACCTGCCCAACCGCGCGGCGGCCGCGGCCAGAGCGGCGGCCTGGGGCATCGCGCCCGCCCCCTGACGCGAGGTCAGTCCAGGCCACGGGCCCGCCGGAACCGGGCGAGCCCGTCGGCCAGGTCGACGACCGGCTCCGGATAGTCGTGGCGCGCTCGCTCGGCGGCCGTCAGCTTCCACGGCTCGTGGACGGCGGCGCCGCGCACTTCGGCGAGTTCGGGCACCCAGCGCCGGACGTACGCGCCGTCGGGGTCGTACCGCTTGCCCTGGAGCACGGGGTTGAGGACCCGGTTGGGGCGGCTGTCGGTGCCGGTCCCCGCCATCCACTGCCAGTTCAGCTGGTTGTTGGCGAGGTCACCGTCGACCAGCAGCCGCTGGAAGTGCCGGGCGCCCACCCGCCAGTCGACGTAGAGCGTCTTGGTGAGGAAGCTCGCGGTGAGCAACCTGCCGCGGTTGTGCATCCAGCCCTCGTGCAGGAGCTGGCGCATGGCGGCGTCGACGACGGGATATCCCGTACGCCCCTCCTGCCACGCGCGGATGTCCCGCGCCGCCGACTCCGGTGAGCGCCAACGGTCGCCGCGCGTGCGGTAGTCGGCCGTCGCCGCCCGGGGTCGGGCCGCGAGCACCTGGTGGTGGAAGTCGCGCCAGCACAGCTGGCGGACGAAGTCCTCGGCGCCCGGCGTCGCCCGGGAACGGGCCCCGTGGACGAGTTCGGTGCAGGAGAGCGTGCCGAAGTGCAGATGCGGCGACAGCTTGGAGGTGGCGTCGCCCGCGAGGTCGTCGTGGCGTTGCCCGTACGCGTCGATGCCGCCGCGCAGCCAGGCCTTCCACCGCGCTCTGCCCTCGCTCTCGCCGCCGCGCGCGAGCCCCGGCGAGAGGCCCGCGACGGCGTCGCGCCCGGGAAGGGGGTCCGAGCGGACGTGGTCGGGGACGCGCACGGCGCGCGGGGCGCCGAGCACCGGGCGGGGCCCCTGGGCGGACCAGCGGCGGAAGTACGGGGTGAAGACGGCGAAGTGGTCGGAGTTCGCCGGGGTGGCCCCGCCCGGCGGGAGCACGGTGATCACACCGTCGTGGACGTGCAGCCGGCGGCCGTCCGCCTCCAGCGCCTCGCGCAGGCGCCGCTCCCGGCGGTGCGCGTACCGGCTGACGCCCGCCGCCAGGTGGAGGTCGCCCGCGGCCGCCTCCGCCATGACGGCCCGCACCTGCTCGACGAGGTCGCCGCCGCGCACCACCAGGCGCCCGCCGCGCTCCCGCAGCCGCCGGTCGAGGTCGGCCAGGCAGTCCGCGAGGAACGCCTGCCGGTTCGGCCCCGCGAAGCCGGTGCCCTCGATGGCCCGGTCGCGGACGAAGAGCGGGACCACGGCGTCGCCGCCCGCGAGGGCGGCGCGCAGCGGCGGATGGTCGTGGACGCGCAGGTCGGAGGTGAACAGGACGACGGAGGTGTTCATGGCGCTACTCCTGTGGGTCCGGCGCCGGTACGGCGGCCGGGGGCGGCGTCGAGGGTGACGCCTGTCTTTCGTCCCGCCGCGCCTCTTTGGACGCGGCCTTGGCGATGTTGCGGGCCATGCCGCCGAACACGACCGCGTGGAAGGGCGACACGCTCCACCAGTAGGCGTGGCCGAGGAGGCCGTGCGGGTGGAAGAGGGCACGCTGGCCGTAGCGGGTGCGGCCGTCGTCGTCGCGGTCGGCGCGCATCTCCAGCCAGGCCAGGCCGGGCAGCCGCATCTCCGCCCGCAGCCGCAGCAGCCTGCCCGGTTCGATCTCCTCGACCCGCCAGAAGTCGAGGGAGTCGCCGACCCGCAGCCGTGCCGCGTCCCGGCGGCCGCGGCGCAGCCCGGCGCCGCCGACCGCGCGGTCCAGCCAGCCCCGCACCGCCCAGGCCAGCGGGAAGGAGTACCAGCCGTTGTCGCCGCCGATGCCCTCGATGACCCGCCACAGGGCGTCCGGCGGGGCGTCGACGGTGATGTGGCGGTGGTCGGTGTAGAGACTGCCGCCCGCCCAGTCGGGGTCGGTGGGCAGCGGGTCGCTCGGCGCGCCGGGCAGCGCCGCCGACGACCAGCGGGTGGTGACCTGCGCCTCCTTCACGCGCCGCAGGGCGAGGCTGAGCGCCTCGTCGAAGGGGACGGGGGTGCCGGGCGGGTCGGGCACGTACCGCGCGATGTCGTGTTCGTCGCAGACCACTTCGTGCCGCAGTGATTCGGCGAGGGGCCGGGCCAGGGCGCGGGGCACGGGGGTCACGAGGCCGATCCAGAGGCTGGAGAGGCCGGGGCTGAGCATCGGCACGCGCACGATGAGGCGGTGCGGCAGCCCGGCGACCGTCGCGTACCGGCGCATCATCTGCTCGTACGTGACGACGTCGGGGCCGCCGATGTCGAAGGCGCGGTTCACGTCGGACGGCATGCGCGCGCTGCCGACGAGGTAGCGCAGGACGTCGCGCACGGCGATGGGCTGGACGCGGGTGCCGACCCAGCTCGGCGTGACCATCACCGGGAGCCGTTCGGTGAGGTGGCGCAGCATCTCGAAGGAGGCGGATCCGGAGCCGATGATGACGGCCGCGCGCAGGACGGTCGCGGGGACCTTCCCGCGCAGGAAGATCTCGCCGACCTCCGCGCGGGAGCGCAGGTGCGGCGAGAGCGTCTCGGGCGGTACGTCCGCCGGGGTGAGGCCGCCGAGGTAGACGACCCTGCGGACGCCGGCGGCGTGGGCCTGTTCCGCGAAGGTCCGCGCCGCCTTCCTGTCGGTCTCCTCGAAGCGGTTGCCGGTGCCGAGGGCGTGCACCAGGTAGTACGCCACGTCGATGCCCCGCAGCGCCTCGGCCAGCGAGGAGGCGTCGGTGACATCGCCCTTCACGACCTCCGCCCGTGGCGCCCAGGGGTGGTCACGGAGTTTCTGCGGCGTACGGGCCAGGCAGCGCACGCGGTATCCGGCGTCGAGCAGCTCGGGCACCAGGCGGCCGCCGATGTACCCCGTCGCCCCGGTCACCAGGACATGCCGGCCCGTTTCGGCGCCCTCTCGCGCGTGCACGCTCACGGTCTCCTCCACCTGCTCGCCCTCGTCCCGACGTCGGTCCGGCACCGCGTGGTGCGTCGTCCTTGCCCCATCTTCCGTCGGGGAGGACATTCCGGCACTCGGCTAGCGTGGAGGGACGATGCGGAACAGCGGGGCGCCCCGCGGGCTTGGAGGAAGCACGGTGCACGGTGAGTACAAGGTCCCCGGCGGCAAACTGGTCGTGGTGGATCTGGACGTCGAGGGCGGTGAGCTGCGGCGCACCCGTGTGGCCGGTGACTTCTTCCTGGAGCCGGACGAGGCGCTGGAGGCGATCAACGGCGCCCTGGACGGCGCCCCCGCCGACACGGACGCCGCGGGCCTGGCCGCCCGTGTCGACGCGGCGCTCCCCGAGGGCACCGTGATGTACGGCCTGACGTCGGAGGGCATCGGGGTGGCCGTGCGCCGGGCGCTGGCCCACGCCACGGACTGGACCGACTACGACTGGCAGCTCGTCCACGAGGGGGCGCAGCCGCCCGCCCTGCACATGGCCCTGGACGAGGTGCTGACCCAGGAGGTCGCGGCGGGGCGGCGCCCGCCGACGCTGCGGGTGTGGGAGTGGGGCGCCCCATCGGTGATCATCGGCAGTTTCCAGTCGCTGGCCAACGAGGTCGACGCGGAGGGCGCCGCCCGGCACGGGATCGAGGTCGTGCGCCGCATCTCCGGCGGCGGCGCGATGTTCGTGGAGCCGGGCAACACCATCACGTACTCCCTGTCCGTCCCGGACGCCCTCGTGCAGGGGCTCTCCTTCCAGGACAGTTACGCCTATCTGGACGACTGGGTGCTCGGTGCCCTCGCCGACATGGGCATCAAGGCGTGGTACCAGCCGCTCAACGACATCGCGACGGACGCCGGGAAGATCGCGGGCGCCGCGCAGAAGCGCATGGTGGCGCCGGGCGGCGGCCCGGGCGCGGTCCTGCACCACGTGACGATGTCCTACGACATCGACGCGGACAAGATGCTCGACGTGCTCCGCATCGGCAAGGAGAAGCTGTCCGACAAGGGCACCAAGAGCGCCAAGAAGCGGGTGGACCCGCTGCGCCGGCAGACCGGTCTGCCGCGTGAGGCCGTCATCGACCGCATGATCGACTCCTTCCGTTCCCGGTACGGCCTCGCCCAGGGGCAGGTCACCGAGGCGGAGCTGGCCCGCGCGCGGGATCTCGTACGGACCAAGTTCGCCACCGCCGAATGGACGGCCCGGGTGCCCTGAGCCGAACGGGGGCCGCCCCGTCGGGTGTTGACGCGCCCAGTAACATACATACATGGATGTAGGTGAAGGGAGAGTCACCCAGGCGGAGCGGCGCGCCCGCACCCGCGGCGCGCTCCTGGTCTCGGCCGCCCGAGGCCTGTCGCGCTACGGCTACGGCAACCTCGCGCTCGAGCAGGTCGCCCGCGACGCGGGCTATACGCGCGGCGCCCTGTACCACCAGTTCAAGGACAAGCAGGACCTGACCCTGGCCGTGATCCGGTGGATCGGGGAGACCTGGCTCCAGGAGGTGGCGCCGCGCGTCGAGCGCGAAGCGCACCCGGTGGCGGCCCTGCTCACCCTGGCGCGCGGCCACGCCGTCTACTGCCGGCACACCGGCGCCCGGGTGGCGAGCGCGCTCCGGCTGGAGTTCAGCGGCCAGGACCACCCCGTCGGCCAGGAGATCGAGCAGGCGTACGAAAAGCTCGTCACGCGCTGCACCCGCCTCATCGAGGCCGCGCGGCGCGCCGGCGCCCTGCCCGACGGCCCGCCGGCCCGGACCCTCGCCCTCGCCTTCGTCGGCGCGCTCGACGGCACGGTGATCGCCCTGGCCGGCCAGGAACCGCACGACGAGCTGCTCACCGTCCGCGCCGTCGCGGGCGTCCTCGGGCTCGACCCCTTGTCGCACCGCCCCGCCGGGCGGCCGACCGACCAGACGGAGGCACCGTCATGAAGCTCCCGAAGAGCGCGCACACGTCCCGGCCGTGGCGGATCCACGAGATAGCCCCCGACTTCCGCCTCTACGACGTGTGGGCGCTGCCGACGCCCGGCGGCCCCGGCGACTTTCCGCTGCTGATCCAGGACACCGTCGACGGCGACACCTCGGACAGCCCCTCCCCGGTGGCCCGCGCCCTCTTCAAGATCCGCTGGAAGCTCGGCGAGCTGTTCGGCTGGGACGACCCGGCCACCGGCGTCGGCACGCGCGTGCCGACGCTGCGCGACCGGCTCCCGCGGGACCTGCGCGAGGGCCCGACCGGCCCGAAGTTCACGACGCTGCCCTTCAGGCCGGTCTTCCTGACGGACGACGAGTGGGCGTCCGAGATGGGCAACCGCACCGTGCACGCGGTGATGCACCTGACGTGGGTGCCGGACGGCTCCGGTGGCCACCGGGGTCAGATGGCCGTCCTGGTGAAGCCCAACGGGCTCTTCGGGAGGGCCTACATGGCGGCCATCGCCCCGTTCCGGCACTGGCTGGTGTACCCGCCGCTGATGCGCAGGATCGACGAGAAGTGGCGGACGCACGGCGGAGGTCCAAACGCGCCCCGCTCACCCGGAGTGCCGCCCTCATCCCCGGGTTCACCCGACGCGCCGCTCAGGTGAACTCGGGGATGAGCGAGGTGCCGTAGGCGTCGATGACGTCCTCCCGGGCGTCGTGCATCGCGTACACCGCGAACTGGTCGACGCCCAACTCCCGCAGCTCCCGCAGCCGTTCGCGGTGCGCCTCGACGGGGCCGAGGAGGCAGAACCGGTCGACGATCTCGTCGGGCACGAACGCGGTGTCGGGGTTCCCGGCCCGCCCGTGGTGGCTGTAGTCGTAGCCCTGCCGCGCCTTGATGTACGCGGTGAGGGCCTCCGGCACGAGCGAGGAGTGCTCGCCGTACCTGGCGACGAGGTCGGCGACGTGGTTGCCGACCATGCCGCCGAACCAGCGGCACTGCTCGCGGGCGTGCGCGAGGTCGTCGCCCACGTACGCCGGGGCGGCGACGCAGATCTTCACGTCGGCCGGCTCGCGCCCCGCCTCGGCCGCCGCGTCGCGCACCGCCTTGACCATGTACTCGGTCAGATAGGGATCGGCGAGCTGGAGGATGAACCCGTCCGCCTTCCGGCCGGCGAGCGCGAGCGCCTTCGGGCCGTACGCCGCCATCCACACCGGCAGCCGCCCGTCCCGCACCCAGGGCAGCCGCAACGGGTGCCCCTCGACGTCCGCCTCGCGGCCCTCGGCGAGGTCGCGGATGACGTCGATCGCCTCGCCGAGCCGGGCCAGCGTGTTGGGCCGGCGGCCCGCGACGCGCATCGCGGAGTCGCCCCGCCCGATGCCGCAGACGGTGCGGTTGCCGTACATGTCGTTGAGCGTGGCGAAGGTGGAGGCGGTCACCTCCCAGGTCCTGGTGCCCGGGTTGGTGACCATGGGGCCCACCGTGAGCCGCGTGGTGTGTTCGAGGATGCGGCTGTGGATGACGAAGGGCTCCTGCCACAGCACCGCGGAGTCGAAGGTCCAGCCGTAGCGGAAGCCGTTGCGCTCCGCCCGCCGCATGAGCCCGACGACGGTGGAGGCGGGCGGGTCGGTCTGCAGCACAAGTCCGAAATCCACGGCGGGACCTCCTGGTCGGGGCACTGGCCCACGTACCGAACCGATCTCCCCGGGTGATCCGGGAAGGGACAATCGTGGACTTCCCCCCAGGCCTTGGCAAGAGGACCTCGCCGGGGTCAGCCGCCGGGTCGCCCGCCCGGCGGGACGCCGTGCGCGACCGTGAGCGCGGCCAGGTGCGCGTCGAGGAGTTCGACCTGTCGGGACGGCGGGAACGCCGGGGGGTCGAGCAGCGACTGCACCACCAGGCCGAGCACGAACGCCTGGGCGCCGGCGGCGACGCTCGCCGGGTCCCCGGGGGCCAGTTCACCAAGCCGCTGGGCCTGCTCGACAAGGTCGCGCAGCCTCTCGCGGCCCCGCGCGTACCTGCGGGCGTGGCCGGCGCTCAGCTCGGGGTCGGCGAGCGCGGTGTCCCAGGAGGAGACCCAGACGCGGTTGCTGTCGGTGGCCGCGTCCGTCAGCGGCAGGATGTCGAGGAGCGCGGCCCGTACGGCGGCCAGACCCTCCCCCGCCGTACGCCGGGGGCGGGCGGCGGTGCGCCGGTCCAGCAGGTCCAGGGCGTGGGCGACCAGGTCGCGCTTGGTGCGGAAGTAGTGGGTGAGCAGGCCGGTGCTCGCGCCGAGTTCGGCGGCGACGGCGCGCATCGTCAGCCCGCCGAAGCCGTGCGCGGCCAGCACCCGCCACACCGCCTCGGAGACGTCGCGGCGGCGGGCCTCGTGATCGCCCTTGGTACGTGGCATGCTGCTACGGTACATAACCGTAACGCTTGTTGTGTGAATGGGGTCCCGATGTTCTCCCTCCCGCTGCGGGGCGACGCCCGCCTGCGCCCTTTGGAGATATGGCACGCCGAGGAGTTCGCCGCCCACCTGGACCGGGCGCGCGAGCACATCCGGCCCTGGGTGGGGAGCGCCTTCGTGGCCACCGGCGTGGACGGCGCCCGGGCCACCCTGCGCCGGTACGCCGAGGGGCAGGCCGCCGACGGCGCCCGCCTCTACGGCATCTGGCTGGAGGGCACCCTGGTCGGCGGCGTGTTGTTCGTGTCCTTCGACGCGGCGGCCGGCACCTGCGAGGTGGGCTGCTGGCTGGAACCGGCCGCCGAGGGCCGCGGCCTGGTCACGCAGGCGTGCCGCGCCCTGCTGGAGTGGGCGTTCACCGAGCGCGGCCTGCACCGCGCCGAGTGGTGCTGCCGCGGCGACAACGCCCGCAGCGCGGCGGTCGCCGAGCGCCTTGGCATGACGCTGGAAGGGGTCCAGCGCGAGTCCTGGCCCTACGAGGGCACGCGCCACGACACGCAGAACTGGGCGGTCCTCGCCTCCGAATGGCCCCCCTCCGCCTGACCCCGGTCGGCCGGTCGTGGGCCGTCTTTCCCTCCATTGGGGTCATTTGGCCCCCGCCCGGCGAGCCGCCGCGTCGCGGGCCGCGGAGACTGGGCGGGGCGTCGCCGTACGCCCGGAAAAGAGGGGCACCATGTCGGACAACGTGGTTCTCGTCGCCGTGCCCGAGCATTCCCGGGACGACGGCGCGGGCGTGGGCCAGCTGGCCCGGGTCCGTGACGCGCTCGCGTCCCAGGGTTTCGACGTGCGCCGGGTGGCCGGTGCCCGGGACGCCGAGGCGGTGCTCCGGACCGAGGCGGGTCTCGCCGCCGCGCTGGTGGCCTGGGACCTGCCCGCGGGGCCCGGCACGGACGGCCTCGGCGGGGACGGGGCCACCGGTGGCGCCGAGGTGCTGCGGCGCATCGGCCGGCGCTTCACCGGTCTGCCGGTCTTCCTCGTCATGGCGGACGAGGGCCTGCGTGAGCTGCCGCTGTGGGTCTCGCAGACCGTGGTCGGCTACGTGTGGCCGCTGGAGGACACCCCGGGCTTTGTCGCCGGGCGGATCGCGACCGCCGCCCGCGCCTACCGGGAAGCGCTCCTGCCGCCGTTCTTCAAGGCGATGCGCCACTTCGACGACGCGCACGAGTACTCCTGGCACACCCCGGCGCACTCCGGCGGCGTCGCCTTCCTGAAGTCACCGGTGGGGCGGGCCTTCCACGACTACTTCGGCGAACGCCTCCTGCGCAGCGACCTGTCGATCTCGGTGGAGGAGCTGGGGTCGCTGTTCGAACACACCGGCCCGATCGGCGAGGCCGAGCGCAACGCGGCCCGCGTGTTCGGCTCCGACCTCACCTACTTCGTGCTGCACGGCGACTCCACGTGCAACCGCCTGGTCGGCCACTTCAGCGTCACCCGCGACGAGGTCGCGCTGGTCGACCGCAACTGCCACAAGTCCGTGCTGCACGGCCTCGTCGTCTCCGGCGCCCGGCCGGTCTTCCTGATCCCCACACGCAACGGCTACGGTCTGGCCGGGCCACTGCCCCCGGCCGAGATCGCCGCCGGCTCCGTGGCCGCGCGGATCGCCACGAACCCCCTCACCCGCGACCTGCGGACCCCGGACTGCCAGTACGCGGTGTTCACCAACTCCACCTACGACGGCCTGTGTTACGACGCCGCCACGGCCGCCAAAGCCTTCGCCGCCAGCACGCCCCGGCTGCACTTCGACGAGGCGTGGTTCGCCCACGCCCGCTTCCACCCGCTGTACGCCGGGCGGTACGGCATGTCGGTGGACCAGGAGAGCTTCCCCGGCCCCGACCGGCCCACCGTCTTCGCCACCCAGTCCACGCACAAGCTGCTGGCGGCGCTCTCGCAGGGCGCGATGGTGCACGTCAGGCCCGCGCCCCGGGCGCCCGTGGAGCACGACCGGTTCAACGAGGCCCTGATGATGCACGGCACGACCTCGCCGCTCTACCCGATGATCGCCTCCCTGGACGTGGCCACCGCGATGATGGACGGGGCGCAGGGGCACTGGCTGGTCGACGAGGCGGTGAGCGAGGCGGTCCGCTTCCGTCAGGAGATGGTGCGCATCGGCCGCCGGATCCAGGCCGCCGGGGACCGGCCGCCCTGGTTCTTCGGCGTGTGGCAGCCCGGGACGGTGACGGATCCGGCCGGCGGCGCCCCGATGCCCTTCGACGAGGCCCCGGCCGACCTGCTGCGCACCGAACCCGCCTGCTGGCGGCTCGAACCGGGCGCGGACTGGCACGGCTTCCCGGGCCTGACCGACGGCTACTGCCTGCTCGACCCCATCAAGGTCACCCTGACCTGCCCGGGGATCGACGCCACCGGCCGCATGGGCGACTGGGGCATCCCCGCCCGGGTGCTCACCGCCTACCTCGCCCAGCGCGACATCGTCGTGGAGAAGACGGACAGCTACACCACCCTGGTCCTGTTCTCCATGGGCATCACCAAGGGCAAGTGGGGCACGCTGCTCGACGCCCTGATGGACTTCAAGGCCCTCCACGACGAGGACACCCCGCTCGACCGGGTGCTGCCGGACCTCGTCGCCGCACACGGGCGCCGGTACGCGGGCCTGACCCTGCGCGGGCTGTGCCAGGAGATGCACGACCAGCTGCGCTCGGCCCGCCTGGTCGCCCTGCTGGACGACGCCTTCCAGCAGCTGCCCGAGCCCGTCGCCCCGCCGCAGTGGTGCTACCAGCGGCTCGTCCGCGGCGGCACCGAACGCGTCCGGCTGGCCGACGCGGCGCACCGGGTCGCCGCCGCCATGGTCACCGTCACCCCGCCCGGCATCCCGGTGCTGATGCCGGGCGAGAGCGTCGGCGACCAGGGCGGTGCGCTGCTGCGCTATCTCACCGCCCTGGAGACGTTCGACCGCCGCTTCCCGGGCTTTCGCAGCGAGACCCACGGCGTGACGGTCGACCCCGACACCGGCGACTACCTGATCGAGTGCCTGCTCCCCCAGGAGGTTCGGCCCACCTACTGATCAGCCCCTGCCAATCAGCCCACGTACTGACAGGTGGAGCGCGGCGTGTACACGCCGTGCCCGGCCCGTCCGGTGTAGGTGCGGCGGTCGATGACGACCTCGCCGCGCGAGAGGACCGTCTCCACCTGCCCCATGACCCGCCTGCCCTCGTACGCCGAGTAGTCCACGTTCATGTGATGGGTCTCGGCGGAGATGACCTGTTCGGCATGCGGGTCGTAGATCACGATGTCGGCGTCGGAGCCCGGGGCGATGGTGCCCTTCTTGGGGTGGAGGCCGAACATCCGGGCCGGGGCGGCGCAGGCGATCTCCATCCACCGGCGGCGGTCGATGTGCCCGTCGACGACGGCCTGGTGCAGCAGGTCCATGCGGTTCTCCACCCCCGGCAGACCGTTGGGGATCTTGGAGAAGTCGCCTCGTCCCAGCTCTTTCTGGCCGGTGAAGCAGAAGGGGCAGTGGTCGGTGGAGACCACCTGGAGGTCGTTGGTGCGCAGGCCCCGCCACAGGGCCGCCTGGTGCTCGCGCGGCCTCAGCGGCGTGCTGCACACGTACTTGGCGCCCTCGAAGCCGGGCTCGGCGAGGTTGTCGGTGGACAGGAAGAGGTACTGGGGGCAGGTCTCGCCGAAGACGTCCAGGCCCTTGTCGCGGGCGGCGGCGATCTCGGCGACGGCCTCCTCGGCGGAGACGTGGACGACGTACAGCGGGGCCCCGGCGACCCGGGCGAGCTGGATCGCGCGGTGCGTGGCCTCCGCCTCGAGCAGCACCTTGCGCACCTCGCCGTGGTGGCGGGGGTCTCGCTCGCCGCGGGCCAGCGCCTGCTCGACCAGGACGTCGATGGCGATGCCGTTCTCGGCGTGCATCATGATCAGCCCGCCGTTCACCGACGCCCGCTGCATGGCCCGCAGGATCTGGCCGTCGTCCGAGTAGAAGACCCCCGGATACGCCATGAACAGCTTGAACGAGGTGACGCCTTCCTCCACGAGGCGGTCCATCTCCTTGAGCGACCGCTCGTCGACGTCGGAGAGGATCATGTGGAAGGCGTAGTCGATGGCGCACTTGCCGTCGGCCTTGGCGAACCAGGCGTCGAGCCCCTCGCGCGGGCTGCGCCCCACGCTCTGGACGGCGAAGTCGACGATGGTGGTGGTGCCGCCCCAGGCGGCCGCCCTCGTGCCCGTCTCGAACGAGTCCGACGCGAACGTTCCGCCGAAGGGCAGCTCCATGTGCGTGTGCGCGTCGACACCGCCCGGGATCACGTACTTCTGCGCGGCGTCGATGACCCGGTCGGCGGTCCACCGCTGACTTCCCGGCAGCGCCATGGCCACCACCCGGCCGTGCTCGACCAGCACGTCCGCGTGCACTTCCTCGCCGGCGGTGATCACCAGGCCGCCGGTGATGAGAGTCCGAGTCATGGGCGAGCAGTCCCTTCACGTCGTGTCCGACGAAGAGCACGGTCGGCCGGCGGGCTCCGGCGGCCGGGCGGCGAGATGAACTAGGGCGTGTTTCGAAAGTAGCGTCGTCCGCCCGCAGGGCGGGCCTGGCGGCGTCTGGTGCGTGCGATCCCGACAACGCGGCGAGCGTGCGTGCCAGGCGTCGCCAGGCAGACGGGACTTTCGAAACATGCCCTAGGCGCTGTGCAGGGCTTGTTCGAGGAGCGCGGCGCCCTCTTCCGCCTCCGCGACGGTCAGCGACAGGGGTGGGGCGACGCGCAGCACGCTGGTGTTGTGGCCGCCTCCCTTGCCGATGAGCAGACCGCCCTCGCGGGCCGCCTCGAGGACGGCGGCGGCCGCCCGCTGGTTGGGCCGGTCGGTGCCGGGCTCGACCAGTTCGATGCCGATCATCAGGCCGCGCCCGCGCACCTCGCGTACGACGGGCAGCTGGGCGCAGATCGCCCGTACCCGCTCGATCAGCAGGCCGCCGACGCGTCGCGCGTTGCCCTGGAGGTCGTGCTCCAGGAGGTACGTGAGGTTGGCGAGGCCCGCCGCCATGGTGACCGGGGAGCCGCCGAACGTCGAGATGGAGTTGGCGTCCAGACAGTTCATGACCTCGGCCCGGGCGACGACACCGCCGATCGACATGCCGTTGCCGATGCCCTTGGCGAAGGTCAGCATGTCCGGCGGGCCGCTTGCCGCGTGGGCCTGCCAGCCCCAGAAGTGCTCGCCCGTGCGGCCCCAGCCGGTCTGCACCTCGTCGGAGATCCACAGGACGCCGTGCTCGGCCAGGACCTCGCGGAACGCCGCGTACAGCCCGTCGGGGGGCGAGGTGAAACCGCCCACGCCCTGGATCGGCTCGGCGATCAGCGCCGCCGCTCCCCCGCGCGCCTGCCCGAGCATGTCCCGCAGGTCGGCGACGCAGGCCGCGGTGAACTCGGCGTCACGCAGACCGGCGTAGGGCCCCCGGCTGCGGACGCCCCCGTGCACGTACAGCGTCTGGAGCGGCGAGAGGCTGGTCGGGGACCACGACTGGTTGCCGGTGATGCCGACGGACGTGAACGAGCGCCCGTGGTAGCTGTTGCGCATCGCCAGGATCTGGTTGGAGCGGCGGTGGGCGGTGGCGAGCAGCAGGGCCGCGTCGTTGGCCTCGGTGCCGGAGGTCGTGAAGAAGACGCGGGCGTCGGGGATGCCGGACAGCGCCGCGATGCGCTCGGCGAGTTCGACCATCGGCCGGTTCAGGTAGAGCGTCGAGGAGTGGATGAGCCGGCTCGCCTGCTCGCTCACCGCCTTGGTGACCTCGGGCAGGGCGTGCGCGGTCATGGTGGTGAGGATGCCGCCGAAGAAGTCGAGGTACTTCCTGCCGTCGGCGCCCCAGACGTGGCGGCCCTCGCCGTGGGTCAGTTCGAGGGGCCGCTGGTAGTAGAGCGCGAGCCACTCGGGCAGCACCGCCCGGTGGCGGTCGTACAGTTCACTCACGGCCGTACCAGCCCTTCATAGGCGTCGGGGCGTCGGTCCCGGTAGAACGCCCACTGTTGGCGCACCTCTTCGATGAGCCCGAGGTCGAGGTCCCTGATCAGGAGTTCCTCCGCCTTGTCGCTCGCGGGTTCCCCGACGAACCGGCCGCGCGGGTCGACGAAGTAGGAGGTTCCGTAGAAGTCGTTGTCGCCGTACTCCTCCTGGCCCACGCGGTTGATGGCGGCGACGAAGTACTCGTTGGCGACGGCCGCCGCGGGCTGCTCCAGCTGCCACAGGTGCGCGGAGAGACCGCGGTGGGTGGCGGAGGGGTTGTAGACGATCTGCGCGCCGTTCAGGCCGAGTTGGCGCCAACCCTCGGGGAAGTGGCGGTCGTAGCAGATGTAGACGCCGACCTTGCCGACGGCGGTGTCGAAGACGGGCCAGCCGAGGTTGCCCGGCTTGAAGTAGTACTTCTCCCAGAACCCCTTGACCTGGGGGATGTGGTGCTTGCGGTACTTGCCGAGGTAGTCGCCGTCGGCGTCGATCACGGCGGCGGTGTTGTAGTAGAACCCGGACTGCTCGACCTCGAAGACCGGGACGACGATCACCATGCCGGTCTCACGGGCGAGCGCCTTCATGCGGGTGACGGTGGGGCCGTCCGGCACGGGCTCGGCCCAGCGGTAGTGCTCGGGCTCCTGGACCTGGCAGAAGTAGGGGGCGTTGAAGACCTCTTGGAACCCGATGACCCGCGCGCCCCGGCGGGCCGCCTCGCGGGCGTGCTCCTCATGTTTGGCGATCATGGATTCGGTGTCGCCCGTCCAGGTCGCCTGGACTAGTGCGGCGCGTACGACGCTGGCCATGAGCTGCTCCTTCACTGCCCCGGGAGGACGTGTCCTCCCGGCCTTGAGAAGATGTCAGAGAGCTTCTACGCCCGTAGACTCGCTACGTGGGTCAGGAGAACGTATGCCCGTGGTGACGGGCTGAGCAAGACCATCGTCACCGACCGGCGGAGTCGATCACGTTTCGTACCCATGCGGACGAGACGGGCGCGGACGTCAGGCGGTGAACCCCGCCACGCGCAGGGCGTGCAGGAGGTCCCAGTGGTGCGCCTCGGAGACCGCGCGGGCCGTCTCCAGGAGCAGCGGCACGAGGCGCTCGGGGTCGGTGAGCGCGCAGCGGGCCGCGTCCTCGGGGGTGCGGACGCGGACGTAGGAGTCGAGGAGCGCGCGGGCCTCGCGCTCACGGCCCGCGTCGATCAGCGCGAGGAGCGCCTCGGCTATCTCGGGGGCGGGACGGGTCACGCCCTGGCGCAGCAGCGTGCGGCAGTCGTCGGCGCGGCCCGCGCCGGCGAGCGCGTCCGCGAGGGCGACCAGCCGGTCGGGCGGGAGCGAGGCTGCCTCCCACAGGAGGGTCGCCCAGTCGGCGGCGAGGCCTGCGCGGTCCAGTTCCTCGGCGAGTGGGGGCAGGTCGGCCGCGGGCCAGGCCGCCGCCTCCGCGAGGACGGCGTGCGCCTCGCCGGTGCGGCCCTCGTGGCGCAGGCGCAGGAGGGTCTGGGCGATCCCCTCCTCACCCGGGGGGAGGTCGGTGGCCTGCGCGTCGTCCGAGGGAACCTGGGCAGCTGCCCAGTCGTGCCCCGAGGCCGGGCCGGGGGACCCCTGGTGGGCCCGCGCGGCGGCGTCCTCCGGGCGAAGGCCGGGGCGCAGTCCGTGGAGGTGCGAGGCGCGGTCCTCGCCCGAGGAGAGGCCGGGGGCGTGCCACGCGGAGCGTTCCGCCGCGTCCAGGCGGGCCAGCCGCTCCTGGAGTTCCACGCAGCGGGCGGTCGCCCGTTCGTGGTCGTCCCGCACCCACGCCAGGTCGAGGTTGACGCGGTCGGCCTCTTCGGGGCCGGTGGCCTCGGCAAGTTGCCGGCTCAGGTCCGCCTGGCGTTCCAGGGCGAGCCGCTGCTCCCCGAGCATCGCGTCGAGCCGGGCGCGGAGCAGGTCGCGGGCGCCGGGCCGGGTGTCGTACGCGGTGAGCGACGCGCGGTGCAGGACGCGGGCCCGGTCGGTCTCCCGCTGGTCCTCGGGGGTGCCCCGGTCCGCCGCGAGGTCGTGGAGCAGCGCCTGCACCACGTCCCAGGGCGGCACTTCCGTGCCCTCCAGGCAGGCCCGCATGCCGTCCGGGTCCCGGTGCCAGAACACGCCGCACCAGCCGGTGGACTGGTCGAGCCGCCCCACCAGCTCCCGCAAGTACCTCGCGAACTCCCCCACCTGGTCCGGGAGTTGTCCCACTGTCATCAGTTCAGCACCGCCCCGTGGAGACCTGGAGTCTTCCGGTCCGGAAGATAACACCTGCCGTGTCACGGGACGGCTACACGCAGTTTTCCATGATAGTTCTCACGCCCCTCGGGGCCCAGAGGGCCTACGGGGACCACCGGGAGCGAGGCGCGCCGGGGAGTCGTCACGCCGGCGCCGGCTCGCACCGTACGACCAGCTCGTCCAGCGAGAGCCCCAGCACGGTGGCCAGCGCCGCCACGGTGAACAGCGCCGGCGTCGGCGCCCGTCCCGTCTCGATCTTCCGCAGGGTCTCCGCGGAGAGTCCCGCCTCCGCGGCCACGGAGACCATGCTTCGCGCGCCCCGCGCGTCCCGCAGCAGCCGTCCGAGCCGCTCGCCGCGCTCGCGCTCTTCGGGGGTCAAGGGTGTCCGCACCATGCGGCCATCGTACGGCCCCCATTTAAATACCGGTATAGTAATGGGCATGGTGGAACTCAAGACGGAACAATCGATCGACGCGATGCGTGAGGCGGGCCGCGTCGTGGCACAGGCCCTGACGGCGGTCCGGGAGGCCGCCGCGGTCGGCGTGTCCCTGCTCGACCTCGACGCGACCGCGCACGCCGTGCTCCGCGAGGCCGGCGCCTCCTCGCCCTTCCTCGGCTACCGCCCGGACTTCGCGCCGGTCCCCTTCCCCGCCGTCCTGTGCACCTCGGTGAACGACGCGATCGTGCACGGCGTCCCGACGGCGTACCGGCTGCGCGACGGCGACCTGGTCTCCGCCGACTTCGGTGCGCAGCTCGGCGGCTGGGCCGGCGACTCGGCGATCAGCTTCACGGTGGGGACCCCGCGCCCGGAGGACCTGCGCCTCATCGACACGGCGGAGCGCGCTCTGGCGGCGGGCATCGCCGCGGCGGTGGTCGGCAACCGCATCGGTGACATCGCGCACGCCATCGGCACCGTCTGCCGCGCGGCGGGGTACGGCATCCCCGAAGGGTTCGGCGGGCACGGCATCGGGCGGCGCATGCACGAGGACCCGGGCGTGCCGAACGAGGGCCGCCCCGGCCGCGGCATGCCACTGCGGCCCGGCATGGCGCTGGCCATCGAGCCGATGGTGATCGCGGGCGGCGGCGACGACTACCACCCGGCGCCGGACGGCTGGACGCTGCGCACGAACGACGGCAGCCGCGCGGCCCACGCCGAACACACCGTCGCGATCACCGAGACCGGCCCAAGGATCCTCACGGCCCTGTGACCCCGGGGCGTACGCCGAGGGCCGCGCGCCGGGCGCCGGGCGCCGAGGGCTCAGGGCCCTACCGCCGAGGGCTGTACGCCGAGGGCCGCGCGTCGGGGCCCGGCGCCGGAGGCCGTGCGCCCAGGGCCCCGCGCCGGGGCCCGAGGGCCGTGCGCCGGGGCCCGAGGGCCCTGCTACCGAGGGCCCTGACCGTGCGAGGCCCCCGCGCGCGGCGGTCACTCGGAGGGGTGGACCACCATCGCCGAGCCGCCGCCCCTGCGCTCCTTCTCTGCCGCCGCCAGCCACTTCCCGCCGGGCAGCCGCTGCACGCCCGTCGCCGCCCCGATCTCGGGGTTGCGCTTGAAGGAGTGGCCGAGCGCCTCCAGGGAGGTGCGCAGCCCGCTGTCCCACAGGCCCGGTTCCAGCTCGGTCTGCGCGGCGTTGCGCTGGCTCGCGCGCGGCGCGGCGATCGCCTCGACCAGGGGCAGGCCCCGGTCCACGAAGCCGGTCAGGGTCTGCAACACGGTCGTGATGATCGTCGCGCCGCCCGGCGAGCCGAGCGCCACCACCGGCCGGCCGTTCTTCAGCACGATGGTCGGCGCGATCGAGGAGCGCGGGCGCTTGCCCGGGCCCGGCAGGTTCGGGTCGTGCACCGCCGGGTCGGCGGGCGCGAAGGAGAAGTCCGTCAGTTCGTTGTTGAGCAGGAAGCCGCGCCCCGGCACCGTGATGCCGCTGCCGCCCGTCGACTCGATGGTGAGGGTGTAGGCGACGACGTCGCCCCACTTGTCGGCCACCGTGAGGTGCGTGGTGTTCTCGCCCTCGTACGTCGTGGGGGCCGCCTTGTCCGCCGTCGCGCACGCGCGGGGCCGGCGCGGGTCGCCGGGCGCCAGCGGGCTCTTGAGCACCGCGTCGTCCTTGATGAGGCACTCACGGCTGTCGGCGAACCGCTGCGAGAGGAGTTCCTTCGCCGGTACGTCCTCGAAGGCGGGGTCGCCGACCCAGCGGCCCCGGTCGGCGAACGCGACGCGGCTGGCCTCGATGTATCGGTGCAGGTACTTCTTCTTGGAGGCCTTCGACAGGTCGGTGCGCTCCAGGATGTTCAGCGCCTCACCGACGGTCGTGCCCCCGGAGGACGAGGGCGCCATGGAGTAGACGTCCAGCCCGCGGTAGGTGGTCCTGGTGGGCTTCTGCCGCTTCACGCCGTACGAGGCGAGGTCCCGAAGGGAGAGGTCGCCGGGGCGCACGACGCGGCCGGACGCCGGGTCCACGGGCGGCTTGTTGACGGTGCGCACGAAGTCCTTGGCGAGCTCGCCGTGGTACAGGGCGCCCACGCCCTTGCGGCCCAACTCCGCGTACGTACGGGCCAGGTCGGGGTTCTTGAACGTGGAGCCGACCACCGGGAGCTTGCCGCCGGGCAGGAACAGCTTCGCCGAGGCGGGAAAATCCCTGAACCGCTTCTCGTTCGCCTCGGTCTGCGCACGGAAGGTCGCGTCGACCTCGAAGCCGTCGCGCGCGAGGCGCTCGGCGGGCTTCAGGAGCGTGCCGAGCTTCTCGGTGCCCCAGGCGTCCAGCGCCGACTGCCAGGTGGCGGGGGTGCCCGGCGTACCGACGCCGAGGCCGCTGGTGACCGCGTCCGCGAAGGGGATCGGCCTGCCGTTCTCCAGGAACAGCCCGGAGTCGGCGGTACGCGGGGCCGTCTCGCGGCCGTCGATGGTGCTCACCTTGCGGGTCCCGGCGTCGTAGTGGACGAAGTACCCACCACCGCCGACCCCCGCCGAGTACGGCTCGGTGACGCCGAGCGCGGCGGCGGTGGCGACGGCCGCGTCCACGGCGTTGCCGCCCTTGCGCAGGACCTCGATGCCGGCGGCCGAGGCGTCCGGGTCGACACTGGCGACCGCGCCCCCGTACCCGACGGCGACGGGCGCCTTCTTCGGGGCCGCCGGGGTGTGTTCCGCCGAACGCGCGGGCGAAGGGGGCGTGGCGGCACCGACCGACACCAATACCCCTCCGACCGCCAATAGCGTCAGATGACGTGCGACAGCGCGACGCATTCGTACCTCCAGTCAACAGCCGTCCGCGCAGCGTAACTTCGCGCGAGCCCTTCCGTCAGGACCGCCTCGAACACTGCTCCGAAAGGGCGCTAGGGCGTGTTTCGAAAGTAGCGTCGTCCGCCCGCAGGGCGGGCCTGGCGGCGTCTGGTGCGTGCGATCGCAAGGCGGAGGGTCGCCCCGATACTGGTGGTATCGGGGCGATCCCGACAACGCCGCGAGCGTGCGTGCCAGACGCCGCCAGGCAGACGGGACTTTCGAAACATGCCCTAGCATGCGCCCCCATGACTGAAGGGGTGCGCGATATCGTCCTCGGCTGGCTCGCGCGCGGCCGGCTGCGCGGGCGCGGGCTCCGCCGCGAGCAGGCCTTCTTCGGGCTGCCGGACAACGCCGAGTCGCTGCTCGTGGTCAACCGCGACCCGCCGGATGGCGGCCCACCTGCACTCGCTGCTGCCGGGCGTACGGGTGAACACCGAGCCGGAGCCGGTCCCCGATCGGGGAGCGTTCCAGATCGGCGCCGAGCGCTACCGCCTGGAGGCCGGCCTGACGGAGTACGTCATCCTCGCGCGGCTCACCGCCGACCAGGACGGGGACGCGCGGCCCGTCTTCCTCCTGTGCGGTCGGCGCGCGGTCACGAGCCAGGCGGCCGCCCGCTACCTGGCCCGCCACCACGAGAAGCTGGCGCGCAAGCACGGCGGCCGCTCCTTCGTGCTGCTCCTGAAGGTCGTCAACTCCCAGGCGTACGGACCGGACGTCGTCGAGCTGGTCGGGGACGTGACGCACGCCGCCCGGGCCCCGCTGCCCGCCCCGGTCCGCGCCTCCCATCGCGGCACGTGACACCATCCGCACGGACCGTCGATCCCGCAAAGGCCCCATCTGTGACCTGGCAGTCAATTTCCGGACATGGGGCAACCCGTCCCCGCTCCGCGGCCTCTTCCCGTGCGGTCCACATTCGCATGGAGGTACGTTTCCTTGTCCCCGCAGAGCTCTTCGAGCCGCCGACGCCCCCTTCGCACCCGCCACGCGGCTGCCGCGGGCCTCGCGGTCCTCACCGCCGCCCTGACCGCCTGCTCGGGCGGCGGCGGCTCGTCCGGCGCCGGTGCGGCCGACGAGAAACCGCGGATCTCGGTGAACCTCACGGGGCGGCAGGCCGAGGCGGGCGGCCCGGTGATCGTCAAGCTGGCCGAGGGCAGGCTGAAGCAGGTGACCGTCACCGACGCCAAGGGCGGGAAGCTGCCCGGCGAGGTCGCGGCGAACGGCACCACGTGGACGTCGCGACGCGTGGCGGCGCCCGGTACCGCGTACCGGGTCGAGGCGGTCGGTGACGGGGGCGGCAGCGCGAAGGCGTCCTTCGGGACGGCCCCGCCCGACAAGGTCAACAAGGTGACGCTCGCCCCGAGCAAGGGCACCACCGTCGGCATCGCCCAGCCCCTGTCGATCACCTTCGACCACCCGGTGCGCAACAAGGCCGAGGTCGAGAAGCGGCTCAAGGTGACGACCTCGAACGGCACCACCGGCTCCTGGGGCTGGATCAAGAACTACGACGGCAAGGACCGCGTCGACTGGCGGCCCAAGGAGTACTGGAAGTCGGGCACGCAGGTGAAGCTGGACGCCCGGCTCAGCGGCGTCGACTCCGGTGGCGACGACTGGTTCGTCCGCGACTACGCCACCCGCTTCACCGTCGGCGGGAGCCAGGTGGTGAAGGTGAACCTGGACAGCAAGACCGCGACGCTGGTGCGGGACGGCCGGACGGTCAGGTCGCTCCCGATGTCGGCGGGCACCCCCGGTGGCGAGAAGGCCTCCTGGGGCGGCACGTCCGTCCTGATGTCGAAGGAGGGCACGATCAACATGCGCTCCGAGACCGTGGGCCTGTCGGGCAGCGACAGCTACGACAAGATGGTCGACTACTCGATGCGGCTGACCTGGTCGGGCATGTACGCGCACGCCGCGCCCTGGAACGTCGCGTACTTCGGCAACACCAACCACAGCTCCGGCTGCGTCGGCATGAGCACCGGCGACGCGGGCTGGCTCTACCGCGAGGTGCGGCCGGGCGACCCCTTCGAGGTCACCGGCAGCGGCTCCAAGGGCATCCCGGACCCGGGCAACGGCTACGGCGAGTGGAACCTCTCCTGGGCCGACTGGCAGGCCAAGAGCGCCCTGAGCTGACGGTACGACCGTCAACAATCGTTACCGGGGCGTAACTTACCCACGGGTTACCCCCGGTAAAGCCCTGCGGTTACCGTCGGGTCACTTTGCACCGTCCGAGTGAGGAGTGACCCGTGGGACTGCCGCACCATGCCTTGCGTACGACCACCGTGGGGGCCGTGTCGGCGGCCCTCGTCGCCGGGACCGCCCTCGGTCTCGCCCCGGCGGCCCAGGCGGCGCCGGCCGCCGCGCCGCGGGCCGCGAGCTCCGCCGACGTGCGCTTCGTCGACATCCCCGGCGAAGGCGGGACGATCCTCAAGGCGAACGTCTTCACGCCGAACGACGCGCGGCCCGGCGGGAGATACCCCGCGATCGTGCTGCCCACCAGCTGGGCCATGCCCCAGATCGAGTACGTCGCCCAGGCCCAGAAACTGGCCGACTCCGGCTATGTCGTGGTCAGTTACAACTCACGCGGCTTCTGGCAGTCCGGCGGCGAGATCGAGACCGCGGGCCCCAAGGACCTCGCCGACGCCTCCAAGGTCATCGACTGGACGCTGGCGAACACCCCGGCCGACCCGTCGAAGGTCGGCATGGCGGGCGTCTCCTACGGCGCGGGCATCAGCCTGCTGGCCGCCGGGCACGACAAGCGGATCAAGGCCGTCGCCGCGCTGAGCGGCTGGGCCGACCTGATCGACTCGATCTACAGCGGGCGCACCCAGCACGCTCAGGCCGCCGCCCTCCTCGGCGGCGCCGGCGCCCTCACCGGCCGGCCGAGCGCCGAACTCCAGCAGACCCTCAAGGACTTCCTCGCCTCCAACCTGGACAAGGAGGACGAGATGATCGCCTGGGGCGCCAAGCGCTCCCCCGTGACCCGCCTGGACCAGATCAACGACAACGGCGCGGCCATCATGCTCGGCAACGCCTGGGGTGACACGCTCTTCCCGCCCAACCAGTACGCCGAGTTCTACGAGCGGCTGACCGGACCCAAGCGCCTGGAGTTCCGGCCCGGTGACCACGCGACGGCCGAGGCGACCGGCCTGCTCGGTCTGCCCAACGACACCTGGACCTCCACCCGGCGCTGGTTCGACCACTACCTCAAGGGCGAGGCCAACGGCATCGACAAGGAGCAGCCCGTCCAGCTCAAGTCCCGTTCCACGGGCGGCTACGAGGGCTATCCGGACTGGAAGGCGGTGGGCCCCACCCGCGCCAAGATCGCCATGGCGGGCTCCACCACGATCCGTACGAACGTCGACTCGGGCGCCAACGGCGGCCTCGCGATCCTGTCCAACGCCCTGGACCAGTTCCTGAAGATCCCGCCGACCGCCTCGGTGCCGCTGCTGCCGCGCCGCTACACGGGCGTGTGGCAGTCGGAGCGGTACTCCGCCACGCAGCGGGTGCGCGGGACGGTGAAGGTGCACACCACGCTCACCGGCACCGAGGAGAGCGGCACCCTCGTCGCGTACCTGTACGACGTGGGCCCGCTCGGCCTCGGCAAGCTGGTCAGCAACGCGCCGTACACCTTCCACGGCAAGACGCCCGGCGAGCCGTTCGGCGTGGACCTGGAGCTGTTCTCCACGGCCTACGACGTGCCGGCGGGCCACCGGCTCGCCCTGGTCGTCGACACGGTCGACCCGCTCTACATCGAGCACAACCCGTCCGGCGCGCAGCTGACCTTCTCCTCACCGGAGGCGGACCCGTCGTACGTGTCCGTCCCCCTGCGCGAGCAGTGATCTCCGGCTGCTGCCGGGTGGGCCTGCCTTCGCTACCGCCCGCCGGGCAGCAGCGTCCCTGGTTCGGCCGGCGCGACTTCCGCGGCCTCCGTCTTGGGATTGCGCCGCTGACGCTTGGACACCCACTGGGCGAGCCACGACAGCAGCATGCACATCCCGATGTAGACAGGTGAGATCACCATGACCACGGGGATGAAGGGCAAATCGTAGTCGAGATTCGACGCGATCAGTTTCCCGGCGTGGAGGAACTCCTCGTAGGTGATCAGAAAGCCGAGCGAGGTGTCCTTGAGGGCCACCACCAACTGGCTGATGATGGCGGGCAGCATGGCGCGCAGGGCCTGGGGCACGAGGACGTGCGTCATGACCTGGGTCTTGCGCATCCCGAGCGCGTACGCGGCCTCCTCCTGGCCGCGCTCCATGGAGTTGACGCCGGAGCGGAAGACCTCGGCGAGGACCGAGCCGTTGTAGAGGGTGAGCCCGGTGACGAGCGCGGGCAGCGGCTGCACCTTCAGCGCCACGAAGACGAAGAAGATCATCACCAGGACGGGCATCGCGCGGAAGAACTCCACGAGGACGGTGGCCGCCCAGCGCACGGGCCGGTGGTCCGAGAGCCGGCCCATGGCGAGCAGCCCGCCGAGCGCGAGCGCGAGCACCGCGGAGATCGCGAACGCCTTGAGCGTGTTGCCGAGCCCCCGCAGGAGCAGCTCCTGGATGCCCTGGTACTCGAAGGGCGTCCACTTGGTGGCGGTGAACTGGTCGGTGTCGAAGAGCAGATACACGAGCCAGCCGACGAGGGCGAGCACGGCCAGGGTGGAGAGCGCCCCGTAGAGCTTGTGGCGCCGTACCGTCTTCGGGCCCGGGAAGTCGTACAGGGCGGTGGAGTCGTGGGCGAGGGCTTTCATCGGGCGACTCCCCAGCGCTTTTCGAGGACATTGAAGATCGCGCTGATGGCGAGGGTGATGATGAGGTAGCCGAGGGCGATCCAGACGAACGTCCAGATGATGTTGTAGCCCAGCTCGTTGAGCGTCTTGTACGTGCCGAGCAGTTCGGTGACGCTGAAGGCGCCCGCGATCGCGGAGTTCTTGGCGAGCGCGATGAGGTTGGAGCCGACCGGTGCGATGACGGCCCGGAAGGCCTGCGGCAGGACCACCGTCGACAGGGTCTGCCCGAAGGACATCCCAAGGCTCCGGGCCGCCTCGCCCTGCCCCTTGGGCACGGTGTTGATGCCCGAGCGCAGCGCCTCGCAGATGAAGGCGGAGGTGTAGCAGCCGAGGGCGAGGACCGCGAACACCTTGAAGGGCAGCACGAGCCCGAAGCGCGGCAGGCCGAGCAGCACGGCGAAGAAGAGCAGGGTGAGCGGCGTGTTGCGCAGGACCGTCACCCAGGCCGTGCCGAAGGCGCGGAAGGAGCCGATGGGCGCGACGCGGAACGAGGCCATCAGGAAGCCGAGCACGAGGGCCAGGAGCGAGGCGTAGACGGTCAGTTCGACGGTGCCGAGGAAGCCGTCGCCGAACGTGGAGAAGTTGTCGGTCAGTACGTCCACGAGGCCTCCTCAGTTCGCCGGGTAGCGGTCGATGGCGGGCGGTTTCGGCGCCGGTACCCCGGAGAGCCCGAGCGTGGCGTCGTAGGCCTTCTTCCAGTCGCCGTTCTTCTCGCCGGCGCCGAGGGCGTCGTCGACGGCGAGGCGCAGCGCGTTGTCGCGCCGGGGTACCCCGATGCCGTACGGCTCCTTCGAGAACGGCTTGCCGACCACCTTGAGTTCGTCGGGCACCTTGGCCGCGTAGCCGATCAGGATGGCGTCGTCGGTGGTGACGGCGTCGACCTGATAGGTCAGCAGGTTGTCGACGCAGACGGAGTAGGTGTCGTAGGCGACGAGGTCGGCCTTCGGGTAGTCCTGCTGGATGCGCTGGTAGGGGGTGGACCCGGCCGCCGAGCAGACGCGTTTGCCGTCGAGGTCGCCCGGCCCGGTGATGTCCTTCTCGTCGTGCCGCACGAGCAGGCCCTGGCCGGCCAGGTAGTACGGGCCGCCGAAGCCGACGAGCTTCTTGCGGTTGTCGTTGATGGTGTACGTGCCGACGTAGAAGTCGATCTGCCCGTTCTGCAGGGCGGTCTCGCGGTTGGCCGAGGCGATGGTCCTGAACTCGATGCGCCGGGGGTCGAGGCCGAGCGACGCGGAGACCATCTTGGCGATCTCGATGTCGAAGCCGGAGTAGGTGCCCGTCGCGGGGTCCTTCTCGCCGAGGTAGGGCTGGTCCTCCTTGGCGCCGACGATGAACCGGCCGCGGCTCTTGGCCTTGCGCCAGGTCGACGACCGGGGCAGTTCGAAGCCGGCCGCCACCCGGTACTCGGGGAGTTTCCCGGCCGCGGGGCCCTTCGTCGGCGGGCTGCCCTCCTTGCCGCAGGCGGCGCAGGCGAGTGCGGCGAGGACGAGTGCGGCCGCGAGCCGGGCCGTGCGCATGGTGTGTCTCTTCACGAGCGTCGCCCCCGTCAGTGCTTGAGGATCTTGGAGAGGAAGTCCCTGGCGCGTTCGCTCTCCGGGTGCGTGAAGAAGTCCTCCGGGGCCCGGTCCTCGACGACGCGGCCGTCGGACATGAAGACGACGCGGTTGGCGGCGGAGCGGGCGAAGCCCATTTCGTGGGTGACGACGACCATGGTCATGCCCTCGCGGGCGAGCTGCTGCATGACTTCCAGGACTTCGTTGATCATCTCGGGGTCGAGGGCCGAGGTCGGCTCGTCGAAGAGCAGCGCCTTGGGGTCCATGGCCAGCGCGCGGGCGATGGCGACGCGCTGCTGCTGGCCGCCGGAGAGCTGCGCGGGGTACTTGTCGGCGTGGGTGGACAGGCCCACGCGCTCAAGGAGTTCCCGGGAGCGGCGGTCCGCCTCGTCCTTCTTGCGGCCCCGCACCTTGGTCTGCGCCAGGGAGACGTTCTGCAGCACGGTCTTGTGGGCGAAGAGGTTGAAGGACTGGAAGACCATGCCGACCTCGGTGCGGAGCCGGGCGAGCGCCTTGCCCTCGTCGGGCAGGGGCCTGCCGTCCAGCCTGATCTCCCCGGACTGGATCGTCTCCAGCCTGTTGATCGTCCGACACAGTGTGGATTTGCCCGACCCCGACGGGCCGATGACCACGACCACCTCCCCCTTGCCGACGGTGAGGTTGATGTCCTGGAGGACATGCAGCTCTCCGTAGTACTTGTTCACATCGCGCAGTTCGATCAACGGATCGACGGCCATGGCGAGACCTGCCCACTCTCAGCTGTGTACGTCCGCGCAAACTATCCACGTGAAAACGGGACCTAATGGACGACACGCACGCATGGGCATTAACCGTATTTGCGGCAGCCGCGGCTACGTCTCGGAGGCCTCGGAGTAGATCTGCGACAGCTCGGGCGCCCCCTGCACCGCCCAGTCGAGCCCCGCCTCGACGACCGGGATGTCCCGCCCGGACCTCAGCCGTACGACGGGGCTGCCGCCGGGCCACACGTGCCAGACGGCGCCCGGCACGGTGCGCACCACGACCGTCCCCAGGTACAGCCCGGCGTCGTTGCCGAGCCAGGGCAGCAGTTCCGGGTCGTCGCGCCAGCGGGGCAGCAGCTGGTCGAGGGCGGTCAGTGAGGCCGGGGAGTCGTCCAGTTCGAGGCCGGCCGCGGCCGCCTGGGACCGCAGCAGCTCGCACTCCGAGAACAGCTCGGCCACGGCGTCCGGGTTCCGCGCGAAGGCCGCCGCGAGCCCGTCGGCCGGGTCCGCCACCACGTGCCGACGGCGCCACTTGGCGAGGAACGGAATGTTCATGATCGGCCTCTCCGTCGAGTGGCGCCACCGGTCGCGCGGCCGGACGCTGCCGCTGTGGTGTCCCAAAGGTAACCGGCATCAGTTGATCACGAAATCCTCCGAATCACCCTTCGGGGGCCGCCGGGTGGACCATCCGCGGGCCCGAGGGGGCGGGAGCCGGCGGCGGGCGGTGACCGGACGTCACATGAAGCGGGCGGGCAGCGTGTTCGCGTGCCCCGTGCGACGAGTTCGCGTCGTGTTCCCGCCCCGCTCATTGACGCGCCTCCGACGCCTCCTTAGCTTCATGGCGCATCCACCATCACCCTCGGGAGGGTCCGTCGTGCGCCGACACATCTGGGGAACGGCCGCCGTGCTCGCCCTGCTCGCGGGTGCCGTGCCCGTGGCGTCGGCGCACACCACGGCCGCTTCGCCCCGGCCACTCCCCTTGGAGCGGCTCTTCGACAACAGGGCGGTCAGCGACGACGCCCGGCCCGGTGCCGCCGACTTCGACGGGGCGGGCGGCTCGCTCTCGGCGCGGGACCTTCGGGCCGCGGGCTGGACCCCCGGCCGCTCCCTGGACCTCGACGGAGCGCGGCTCGCCCGGCCGCGCACCCGGCCGGGCGAACGGGACAACGTGCGGGCCGACGGCCAGTCGGTGCGGGTGCGCGGCCGGGGCCATGCTCTCGCCTTCCTGGTCGCGGGCACCGGCGGCGCGGCGAGCGGCACCGGGACGGTGCGCTACCGGGACGGCTCGCTCAGCCGCTACCGGCTCACCGCACCGGACTGGCGTTCGGGCCCGCTCGCCACCAAGGCCGTCGCCCTGCCGCACATCAACACACCCGGCGGCCAGCTCGCCGAGAAGGCACGGCTGTACGTGGTGACCGTGCCGCTTGTCCGGGGGCGCGAGGTGGCCTCCGTCACCCTGCCGCCCGACCCGGGCGCCCCTGACCTGCACGTGTTCGCCCTTTCGGTAAGGGCGCGGACCCAGGGGTGGACCGGCAGCTGGTCGGCGGCGAGCGCCGGGTACACGGCGGTGGGGCCCTGGAGCGACCGCACCGTGCGGCTCGTCGTGCACACCAGCGCGGGCGGGCCGCGGGTGCGCGTCCGGCTGGCCAACACCTTCGCGGCGGCCCCGGTACGGATCGGCTCCGCGACCGTGGCGGTGCAGCGGGCCGGGGCCACGGCCGCGGGCGTGCCGCGGCGGCTCTCCTTCCGGGGCCGGGCGGGCACGGAGATCCCGGCGGGCGCCCGGGCGGTCAGCGATCCGCTCGAGTTCCGGGTGCCCGCGGACACGAACCTGCTGGTCAGCTTCCATCTGCCCGGTCCGGTGGCGACGGCGCCCGTGCACAGCCAGGCCGTCCAGCGCTCGTACGTCAGCGGGCCGGGCGACCACGCGGCGGACGCCTCCCCGGCCGCGTACACCTCGACGATCACGACATGGCCGCTGCTCACGGGTGTCGACGTAGGGGGCGGGCCCGGCTCCGTGGTGCTGCTCGGCGACTCCATCACCGACGGCGTGAAGTCGACGCCGGACGCCAACCGGCGCTGGCCCGACGTCCTCGCCACCCGGCTCCTGAACCAGTCGCGGGTTCCGCGCTACGGCGTCCTCAACCAGGGGATTTCGGCCAACCGCGTGGTCGCCGACCGCTATCCCGGCGACGGCGTCTCCACGGACACGGGCGGGGTCAGTGCCCTGCACCGCCTGGACCGCGACGTCCTCGCGCAGACGTCGGCGCGCACGGTCGTGGTCTTCGAAGGGGTCAACGACGTGCGCTGGGGGGCCTCGGCGCGGGAGGTGATCGCGGGCCTGCGGGAGATCGCGGAGCGCTCCCGGGCCAGGGGGCTGCGGGCGGTGGCGGCGACGATCGCGCCCTGCGAGGGCGAGTCGCTCTGCACGGCGGCGGCGAACACCCGGCGGGAGGCGGTCAACGCCTACCTCCGCGGCGGCGGGGACTTCGACGCCGTGCTCGACTTCGACGAGGTGCTGCGCGACCCCGCGCACCCGGCGCGGCTGCTCCCCTCCTATGACAGCGGGGACCACCTGCATCCGGGGGACGCGGGGCTCGCGGCGCTGGCGGACTCGGTGGACCTGCGCCAGCTGGTGCCCTGAGGGGGCCCTGAGAGGCTCAGAGGTCCAGGTCGACCACGACCGGTGCGTGGTCGGAGGCGCCCTTGCCCTTGCGCTCCTCGCGGTCCACGTACGAGTCGGTGACGGCCTTCGCGAACGGTTCGTTGCCGTACACGAGGTCGATGCGCATGCCCTTGTTCTTCGGGAAGCTGAGCTGGCGGTAGTCCCAGTACGTGTACGGGTGGTCGTACTTCAGGGGGCGGGGCACGACGTCGGTCAGGCCCGTCTCGCGCAGGGAGGCGAGGGCGGCGCGCTCGGCGGGGGTGACGTGCGTGGCGCCGACGAAGAGCGCCGGGTCCCAGACGTCGTCGTCGGTCGGCGCGACGTTGAAGTCGCCGAGGACGGCGAACGGGCGCGAGCCGCCCGCGTCCCCGGCGACAGCGGCCTTCAGGGCCTCGAACCACTGGAGCTTGTAGGCGTAGTGGGCGTGGTCGACCTCGCGGCCGTTCGGCACGTAGACCGACCAGAGGCGGACCGGGCCGCAGGTGGCGGAGACGGCGCGGGGCTCGTCCGCGCCCTCGTACCCGGGGTCGCCCGGCAGGCCCCTGACGACGTCCTCCAGGCCGACCCGGGAGATCAGCGCGACGCCGTTCCACCGGCCGGTGGCGTGGACCGCCGACTCGTAGCCCAGCTCGCGCAGCTCGGCGGCGGGGAAGCCCTCGGCCGTCGTCTTGGTCTCCTGGACGCACAGCACGTCCGTGCCGGTGCTCTCCAGCCAGGCCAGGAGCCTCGGCAGCCGAGCGGTGATCGAGTTCACGTTCCAGGTCGCGATGCGCATGCCTCACAACCTACCGGCCGCCACCGACAGTCAGAGTTCGGCCGTCTCCCCCGGCGTCAGACGCAGGTGCTCGGCGCCGCCCAGGGCCCCGATCTGGTGGTCGTAGATCGGCCGGGCGAGGTCGGTGAGGAGCGCGTCGTGGATGTCGTAGGCGCGCTGCGGCCTGACCTCCCGTACGTAGTCGATCACCTCGGAGATCTTGTTCCAGGGCGCCATGACCGGGAGCAGCAGGGTCTCCACGGGCTGGTCGGGGACGGTCAGGGCGTCGCCCGGGTGGAACACCGAGCCGTCGACGAGGTACCCCACGTTGGTGATGCGGGGGATGTCCGGGTGGATCACGGCGTGCAGCTCGCCGTGCACCTGGACGTCGAACCCGGCGGCCGTGAAGGTGTCGCCGTGCCCGACGGTGTGCACGCGGCCCGGGAAGGCGGCGGTGAGCTGGTCCGCGACCGACTTCAGCGTCCAGATCTCGGTGTCGGGGCGGTCCTCCAGGGCGGTGCGCAGCCGGCTCTCGTCGAAGTGGTCGGGGTGCTCGTGGGTGACCAGGATCGCGTCGGCGCCGAGAGCCGCGTCGCCCTCGCTGAAGCCGCCCGGGTCGATGACCAGCGTGCGTCCGTCCTTTTCGAGACGCACGCACGCGTGGGACTTCTTCGTGAAGGTCATGCGCTTCGCGCGCGAGGAGGAGCTGTCGGCGGGGTTCGTCATGCCAGTCATCCCCCCATCCTGCTACTCCGGGGGCGTGGTTTCCTCACGGATCACGGCCTGGGCGACCTTGAAGGCCGAATTCGCCGCGGGAACGCCGCAGTAGACGGCGGCCTGGAGCAGCACTTCCTTGATCTCGGCCGGGGTGAGGCCGTTGCGCAGGGCGGCCCGCGTGTGGAAGGCCAGCTCGTCGAGGTGGCCGCCGGCGACGAGGGCGGTGAGGGTGACGCAGCTGCGGGAGCGGCGGTCCAGACCCGGGCGGTTCCACACCTCGCCCCAGGCGTAGCGGGTGATGAGCTCCTGGAAGTCGCCGGAGAAGTCGTCGGCGGCGGCCAGCGCCCGGTCCACGTGGGCGTCGCCGAGCACCTCCCGGCGGACCTTGAGCCCCGCCTCGTACGGGTCGCTCCTGACCGGGCCGGCCACGGCCTCGGGCTGCTCCGGCGAGGCGATCTCCGCCACGGGTGCCACGGGAGCCATGGGCGTGACGGGGGCTGCGGGCGGCGGGGTGGTGACGGGCTTGCCGAGCGTGGGTGTGATGATCGCCGTCTGCGTGTCCTGCCAGGCCGTGGAGAAGTGGCGCACGAGCAGGTCGGTGACGGCCGCGGGCTGCTCCACGGGCGCGAGATGCGAGGCGCCGGGCACGACGGCGAGCCGCGAATCGGGTATCCCGGCGACGAGGGTGCGGGCCTCGCCCTGGCCGGTGACCTGGTCCTCGGAGCCGACGAGGACCAGCGTGGGCACGCCGATCCGGCCCAGTTCGGCGCGCACGTCGAAGGCGGCGAGGGCCTCGCAGGCCGCGATGTAGCAGCCGGGGTCGGTGGTGCGCACCATCTGCACGGCCCAGTCGGTGATCGCGGGCTGCGCGGCGGCGAAACCTGGCGTGAACCAGCGCTCGGGCGCGGAGCGGGCGATGGGGTCGAGGCCGTTGCTGCGCACGATCACACCGCACCGGCGGAACTCGTCGGCGGTGCCGAACCTGGGCGACGCGGCGATCAGCGCCAGCGAGGCGACCCGCTGCGGATGCCGCAGCGCCAGCTCGGCGCCGATGGCCCCGCCGAAGGCGCAGCCGGCGTACCCGAAGCGCCGCACGCCCAGCTCGTCGAGGGTCGCGAGCAACCGCCCGGCCAGCTCCCCGACGGACCCGCACGGGTGTGCGGGGGCGCCGCCGTGCCCGGGCATGTCGAACCGGAAGACCCGCCAGTGCCGGGTCAGCTCGGGTATCTGGCGGTCCCACATGTGCCATGTGGTACCCAGTGAGGCACCCAGGATCAGGACCGGGGCGTCTTCTGGCCCGTCAAAGCGGTATTGCAGGGTGTTCATCGGTGTCTCACTCACCCGCCAGACCCTCTCATCTGTCACGAGATGTCACATCGCCGGGGTGAACGTAGCTCACCTCAGCCCTCTCGCGACGGCGGATCGCCGGCCGCCCGTTCGCCGCCGACCGGAGCAGCCGGAACGGCTGCGAGGAGATCCCCACCACCGACGGGTCGAAGTCCAGCAGCATGACCTGGTCGCGCTCCAGCCAGGACTCGTACCCGACGTGCCCGTTGGTGGTGGCCGACCTCAACAGGCCCGGCAAGTTGCGCTGCCGTCGGTACGACGCGAAGGCGCGTACGGGAAGGGCGTGCTCGAACGGCAGGGCCCACGCCTCCACCATCGGGCGCCGTAACTCCGTCCTGTCCGGGGCGACGTAGAGCTGACGTATGCAGGGGCAAGCAGTACCGGACACTGGGCACGGCCACGCACAGCGGTCTGGCCGGGGGCACTTTTCAGCTCCGGTCGCGTCAGACGCGCGGAAACCGGTCGCCGGCACGTCATGCACGGAGACGACACATCGACTCTTGGCACCCAGCGAGTGCCCTGTTCCAGTCAGCGGGTGAGATTCGTCGCACGCCACTCGCACATCGGGTACCGCGTTGGACAGTCGGCAGCAGGCCGCCGCTTCTCGTCGGTTTCACCCTGCGCCTGCACGTCCTTCAGGGGGTGTCATCGCCAGCCGTTCGTGGCCCACGGCAGCAGCAGGGACGAGTCGGCGTACCGGCACCGGCTCGCGCACCCGGTCGTCGGCGACATCGGTTCGCCGGGCGCTCTGCGGCGGCAGCGTCGACGCCTCTCCCCCGCGGGCCCGAGCAAGCGTCGGCTGGCGGCGCCAGGGATGGCTCAATCTTTCCGGGGTACTTGCGTTCGGGGCCGTGTCGACCACCACCTGGACGAGCCCCCGCCTTTGCAGCGATGGGAGATGGCATGGGACTCCGTGAGTCGGCTCTCGCACTGACCTCGCGGTTCTCCGCCGAAGTGCTGGCCGGTCGGTATCGTCTGGACGCGCTCATCGGCTCGGGCGGTGCGGCCGACGTACACCGCGGTGTGGACCTGCGTCTCAAGCGGCCGGTGGCGGTCAAGGTCTTCCGGCCGGGCACCGACATCGGCATGGAGGAGCGCTTCCAGAGCGAGGCCGTGATCCTGGCCCGGCTGCAGCACCCCGCGCTGGTCACCGCCTACGACGCCGGAACACACCACGGCCACGCCTACCTGGTCATGCAGCTGATCGACGGGCCCACGCTGAAAGACCGCATCGCCGAAGGCACCCTGACCCCCGGGGAGACCGCCGCACTCGGCGCCGCACTCGCCGAGGCGCTGGCCCATGCCCACGAGGCAGGGGTCGTGCACCGTGACGTCAAACCGTCCAACATCATCCTGGACGCCTCGGGCCGCCCGCACTTGACCGACTTCGGTATCGCCCGGCTGCTCGACGCCACCACTCACACCGCTACCGGCGCACTCATGGGCACCGCCGCCTACCTGTCTCCCGAGCAGGTGCTCGGCCGGCCCGTCGGCCAGCGCGCCGACATCTACGCTCTTGGCCTGGTGCTCCTCGAATGCCTCACAGGCAGGCTCGAATACGACGGCGGGCCCCTGGAGGCCGCGATCGCACGACTGCACCGCCAACCCGCATTGCCCAGTTCTCTGCCGGAACAACTCGGGCATCTGCTGCGGGACATGACGGCCCTGGACGAACCAACTCGGCCGTCGGCACAGGACTGCGCCACGGCACTGGGCACTCTCACCGGCACGACGGGGCCCGCACTCCTCTCTTCTGCGGCATACGTCACGAACGCCGTTTCGCACCCGGTTCCGGCACGGGACACGAATCCCACGCACACGGACCCCGCGCGCACCGCCCCCTCGGCCGCCGCCGCGGTCGCCGTCACGCCGAAGGCCACACCCGCCCGGCGCCATGCCTTGGTCGCCGGGGGAACCGCCGCACTCGCCACTGTCCTGGCCGTCACCCTCGGCATCTCCGACAGCCCGCGGCACCAGGGAAACAACGAGAGCGGGAAACGAACCACCAGCGGCCCCTCCGCGAAATCCGATTCCCCCAGCTCTTCCGAGGGACGGAACGACACGTATCCCACGCCCCCGCCGTCATCCGCTCAGGAGACCTCCGCCACGTCGTCCGGTGACGCCGCCCACGACTCACGCACCCGTTCCGCCACTGCCCCTCCCCCGGCCGGGCGGGAACGATCCGTCAGCGCTACGACCGGTCCTGGTGCAGCCGCCAGGGGACCCGCCGGGTCAGCCGGTCCCCGAGCGGCCCCCACAGAGCGAGCTCCCCACACGGCAGGACAGGCGAAGACGGAATCGCCCGGCGGGAAGGCCGGTAAGCCCGCAAAAGAGAAAAAGGTCAAGAAGGCGCAGAAGAACGAGAAGGCAGGCAAAGAAAAACCGTCCAGGGCGCGTTGAAGGCCCGCCTGTGCCGCACAGCGCTGCGGCTGAGCGCGGCCGATGGCGGCTGCTCAGTACGTACAGCAAGTCGTCGCGCTCAGTTGCCCCAGCGCTGCGGCGCAGCCCCCACTTACGCACGCCTCAGTCGCAACGACGATGCCGCCCGGCACAGCGCGCCGACTTCAATGAGAGAAAAGTACGACCGTTCCCATGTACAGCGCTCGGCAGCGCATCGCTTCCGTGCCCGCCAAATCCAGACCGGACCGGCGCGGAACGCGCTCCGGAGCCCACCCGCCCGTGAGCGCTGCCGACATCGCGCTTGTGCGAGCCAGTCTCCCGGTCGCGAACCGCATGTCACCGAACTCGACGTCCAGCGCGAACGTCTGGTGCGGGCTCTGCTGCGCATCGCCCACACGGCGGAACTCCCCCGTCCCCTCACAGCGACCGCGACGTCGGCGGACAGAACGATGAGTACACCTCGGTGCGGTGAGCACACGCAGGCACGCCGGCTCCTTGGAGCTTGAGCATCTCGCAGAAGCCTCCGGCCTGATTGACCAGGTCCCGGTAGGTACCGCTCTCGGAAATGCGGCCCTGGTCGGGGACGATGATGCGGTCGGCGAGTGGGGCGTTGCGGCGGTCGGCTCATCCTCACAAGCACGGGGGCGGTGCAGTGGAACCCCCGGGGAGGGGCCGGGAATGCGGCCCGTACGTGAGCGAGAAGGCCGTGCGTGCAGTCCTCGGCGACGCTGTGGCCTGAGCGGTGCCGTACCGTCGAACGGCCGATACTGTCCCCCTTGGGGGGCCGCAACCGCGATGGGCCACGGGAGATCTCGTGGCCCAACGTCGCCTCCACAAGGTCGCGGCCGGTCTACGTCAGGAGGAACACTGCGGTGGTGGCCGCGCCGAGCGAGGCGCCCGCCACGGTCTGGGCGGTGGAGTGGTAGGTCAGCGCGACGCGCGACCAGCACACGGCGGCGACGAGCACGTACGCGGCGATCCACCACGGGGAGGCAATGACCGCCAGCATCGCGACGACTGCGGAGGCGACCGCGGAGTCGACGCTGATCTTCCAGGCGGAGTTCACTGCCAGGAGGACGACGGTCATCGCCCACAGCGCGATCATCGCGACGAGGATACCCGTGGGCGCGTGGCCAAGGATCATCGCCACGGAGCCGAGGCCGATGGAGCCGAGGATCACGAAGAAGATCGGGGCGCGCTGCGTGCGGTCGACGACGTGCCTGTCGCCCCAGGTTCCGCGTTTGCGGTGCCACTCGATGTAGGCCGCGGGGATGATCCCGGCGCAGACGGCGCCGAGGAGCCCCCAGGGGAGGCCGGTCCAGTCGCCGGCGGCGGCCAAGCCGATGCCCAGCATGCCGACGAGGAGGACGTTGCGGGGTTGGAGTGCGTCGGTGATGGTGCGAGCTGCGGTGGTGCTCATGCGTGTGCTCCGATAGCGGCGAGCAGGGTGTGTGTGCCGGGTCGGCGGTGGTCTTGACGTAAGCCTTGGCGACGAGGCGGAGCCATGCGACTTCGCTGCTCTGGCTCGTTGCCGGGGCCTGTTCGAACGCGGCGAACTTCGTTCCGGTGGGGCGGCCTAGTCACCAACCACGTTGACATATCTGGACCGCAAGGCCCTGACCTGCTCTTACGCCCCTGACCTGGACCACCTAGACCCCACAGGACGCACTCGCCCACCTGTGCCATGTGGTCCCCAGTGAGGCACCAAGGATCAGGACCGGGGCGTCCTCCGGCCCGTCAAAGCGGTATTGCAGGGTGTTCGACGGTGTCTCACTCACGCCCCAGACCCCCTCACGTCTCCCGGACGCCCCTATAGCGTGGGGGTACGGGGGACCTGTCTGACCAGGTCGAAGACCTCGCGGGCCTAGCGTGCCAGGCCCATGAATCTCAGGGCCAGCAGTGCCATGCCGGGTTTGGGCAGCTCGTGGCCGTAGCCCTGGAAGCTGTTGGCCTCGACCGGTGGCTGCGTGCCGGCGTCACCGTAACGGGTCCTTGTCCAGTTCGGCTGGGGCTGGTCGGTGAAGACCGGGGTCTGGCCGACACCGTGGACGTTGGTCCACTGTTTGATCTCTTCGCCGAGGTTGTGGTGGTCGAGGGCCTCGTCCTGAGTGCCGTGCCACAGTTGGATGCGCGGCCGCCGCCCGGTGTGGCCGGGGTGGGCGGCGCGGGCCAGGTCGCCCCACTCCTGCGGGGTCTTGGTGATGTTGCCTGTGGAGCAGTCACTGTTCCAGCCGCGGAAGGTGCCGGTGTAGAAGCAGTGGTACGGCACGCCCATGAACGCCGATCCGGCTTTGAACACGTCCGGGTAGTCGGCGAGCATGACATTGGTCAGCATCGCGCCGGAGGAGATGCCGGTCATGTAGACCCGGTGCTGGTTGGCGCCGCGTTTCGCGACCTCCCACCGCACCATGGACATCACGCCGGCCGGGTCGCTGGAGCCGTCGTGCTTCAGCGCGGCGTCCGACGCGACGTCCCAGCACTTGATGTCACCCGTGATCGAGGGGTAGACCACGATGAATCCGTACCGGTCGGCCAGTGACGCGAATTCGGTGTTCTGGTACACGTCAGGGCCGGAGCCGGTGCACCAGTGCGCGACCACGAGCACGGCCGGATGACGGGGCAGCTTGGCCGGCACGTACTCGTACATCTGGAGGTT
Source organism: Streptomyces sp. NPDC034037 (assembly GCF_055575715.1). NCBI lineage: Bacteria > Bacillati > Actinomycetota > Actinomycetes > Kitasatosporales > Streptomycetaceae > Streptomyces > Streptomyces sp. NPDC034037. Next base: position 50,167 of record NZ_JBVISC010000009.1, read on the forward strand.
CGTCGGGTTGTGGCCGAAGTTGTCGACCAGGGTCAGCGTCGCCGTGGACGCCGGTGACGCAGACGTCACGCCGCCCGCCATGACGCTCAGGGCCACAGCCACCGCAGTGGCCGCCCTCCTCAACCACCCTCCGGCCCTGCCGACGGGTGTCGCCCCCGCCAGGCGGGCGGCCGCGCCCGCGAATCGGCGCCTTTGTCTGCTCATGCTTCCTCCACCGTGCGGGACGTGTCGAAGCGCTTGAACAGACGCGAGGTTAGCGACACACCGTTCCGTCCGACAAGCCTCGCGACCCATCAAATTCTGGTTCAGGCAACCCCGTTGGAGGAGCAGTTCCGATGCCAGACAGAGGCAGGGGAGGAATCTCCGTACCGACCCTTGTAGGCCCCTGGGCGTTCGCCTAGCCTGGCAGCCACGTCGAAGCGCTTCGAATGCGTCACCCGCGTTTTCTGCCGGCCCTCGCCGTTCAGCCCTCCCGCGCTGTACCGACAGCCATCCCCCTGTTCTCCGCGGTCGGGTACGGGAGCGCCCGCGGCCTCCCCCTTTGTCCTGCACGGAAAGAGGAGAGTCATGCGCGCATTCCACCTCAGCAGACGAGCCGCACTCGCCGGGACCGCCGCCACGGCCGCGGTCGCCGCCCTGCCGGGCCTGCGAGGACGTGCCGAGGCAGCGGGGAGCGGTGCCGAGGCCGCGGGCCCCGTCTACCGCTGGCGCAACGTCGTCCAGGGCGGGACCGGGTTCGTCACCGGCGTTCTCTTCCACCCCTCCCGCCGAGGCCTCGCCTACGCCCGTACGGACATCGGTGGCGCCTACCGCTGGGACGACCGGACCGACCGCTGGGTCCCGCTCACCGATCATCTCGGCTGGGACGACTGGAACCTGCTCGGCGTCGAGGCCCTGGCCGTCGACCCCGCCCACCCGGACCGGCTGTACCTCGCCCTCGGCGCGTACACCCAGTCGTGGGCCGGCAACGGGGCCGTACTGCGCTCCGAGGACCGCGGTGCCACCTGGAAGCGCACCGACCTCACCGTCAAGCTGGGCGGCAACGAGGACGGACGCGGTACGGGAGAGCGGCTGCTCGTCGACCCCCGCGACAGCGACACGCTGTGGCTGGGCACCCGGCACGACGGCCTGCTCAAGTCGACTGACCGGGGCGCCAGTTGGCGGCCCGCGAGCTTCCCGGCGGCGCCCGGTGCCACCGGTCAGGGCGTCACGTTCCTCGTCGCCGCGGGCCGTACGGTCTACGCCGGCTGGGGCGACTCCGACGGCACCGCCGGCCGTCCCCACTTGTACCGCACCTCTGGCGGCGCGACCTGGGAGGCCGTCCCCGGGCAGCCCGCCGGCACGGCGGCCAAGGTGCCGATCCGCGCCGCGTACGACAGGCACACGCAAGAGCTGTACGTGACGTACGCCAACGCGCCGGGGCCCAACGGCCAGTCCGACGGCAGCGTGCACAAGCTGCGCACCGCCGACGGCAAGTGGACCGAGGTCACGCCCGTGAAGCCGGGCGGAACCTCGAGGGACGGGTCCGTCGACTCCTTCGGCTACGGCGGTGTCGCCGTCGACGCCCGCCGCCCCGGCACGGTGGTCGTCTCCACGAACAACCGCTGGGCCGAGACGGACACCGTCTTCCGCTCCACGAACGGCGGCCGCACCTGGACGTCCCTGAAGGACAGGGCCGTCCTCGACGTCTCCGAGACCCCCTACCTCAAGTGGGGCACGGACAAGCCCAAGTTCGGCTGGTGGATCCAGGCCCTCGCCCTGGACCCGTACGACTCGCAGCATGTCGTCTACGGCACCGGCGCGACCCTCTACGGCACCCGCGACCTCACGCACTGGGCCCCGCAGATCCGCGGCCTGGAGGAGGCGTCCATCCGCCAGTTGGTCTCGCCGCCCACCGGTGAGGCGCACCTGCTCAGCGGGTCCGGGGACATCGGTGTGATGTACCACGAGCGGCTCACGGCGTCGCCGTCGCGCGGCATGGCGTCGAACCCGGTGTTCGCCACCTGCACCGGCCTGTCGCTGGCGGCGGGCAAGCCGTCGTACGTGGTCCGGGCGGGCTGGGGCAACGAGGGCAACGGCGCCTTCTCGAACGACGGCGGCAGAACCTGGGCGCCCTTCGGCGCGCAACCCGCCCACGCCGAGGACGCGCCGGGGCCGATCGCCACCAACGCCGACGGCAGCGTGCTGCTGTGGTCCTTCGGCGCGGCGAACCTCGGATTCCGCTCGACGGACAACGGCGCCACCTGGTCCGAGGTCGCCTCCTTCCCGAAGGGTGCCGCTCCGGTCGCGGATCCCGTGGACCCGGCCCGCTTCTACGCCTTCGACACCGCGACCGGCACGGTGTTCGCCAGCACCGACAGCGGCCGGACCTTCGCCGCGCGAGCCGGTGGCCTGAGCGCGGGCGACAGCGAGTTCCAGTTGACGGCTGCTCCGGGCCGCTCCGGCGACCTGTGGCTCAGCCTCAAGGGGGACGGCCTTCACCGGTCGACCGACGCGGGCGCGACCTTCGCCGAGGTCGGCAGCTGCCGTGCCGCGCACACCCTGGGTTTCGGCAAGGCCGCGCGGGGTGCGTCCTACCCGGCGATCTACCTGGTCGGTGCCGTCGAGGGCGCCAACGCCATCCACCGCTCCGACGACCAGGCGAAGACCTGGACGCGGATCAACGACGACCAGCACCAATGGGGTTGGACCGGAGCCGCCATCAGCGGTGACCCGCGGGTGTACGGGCGGGTCTACGTCGCCACCAACGGACGCGGAGCGCAGTACGGGGAGCCCGCCTGACGCCCGTCCCGGGCAACCGCCCTGCACGGGAGTGCGGCCGGACGGCGGCCGGCCCTGTTGCTGGAGCACTCACTCACAGAACTGAGGAGACTGCATGAGAAGGTCTTGGTTTCTCTCCCTGATCGCGCTTGTCGCTGTCACGTTCGGGGTGACGGCGACGGGTGTGGCCCCGGCCTCCGCCGCCTCCACCACGCCCTTGCGGGTCATGCCGTTGGGCGACTCGATCACCTGGGGTGTGGGAAGCAGTACCGGCAACGGCTACCGCGCGCCGTTGCGGGACCGGCTCGTGTCGGACGGCCATCCGCTCGACTTCGTGGGCACGGTGCGCAGCGGTTCGATGTCCGATCCGGACAACGAGGGCCACCCCGGGTACCGCATCGACGAGATCGCCGCGCTCGCCGACGCCTCGCTGACCCGCTACCGGCCCAACGTCGTGACACTGCACATCGGTACCAACGACCTCCAAGGGGCCTCCGAGGTCGACAGCGCCATCGGCCGGCTGAGGTCGCTGGTCGGCCGGATCACCGCCGACGTCCCCGACGCCACCGTCCTCGTCGCCTCCCTGGTGGTGTCCACCAGCAGCTCGGAGGAGCGGTTCCGGGGCACGTACAACCAGGCCACCCGCCGTATCGTCAGTGACGCCCAGGCCGCGGGCAAACACGTCGCGTTCGTCGACATGAGCGCGCTGACCGCGGCCGACCTGGCGGACCCGCTGCATCCCAACGACTCCGGCTACCAGAAGATGGCCGACGCCTTCCACCGCGGTGTCCGGTCCGCGGACAGCGCCGGGTGGCTGAGGAATCCCGCCCCTGCGCCCGCCCGCGTGCGGTCCGGCGTGGCGGGCAAGTGCCTGGACGTCAACGGCGCCCAGAGCGCCGATGGAACCGCCGTCCAGACATGGAGCTGCGGGGAGGGCGCCCACCAGTACTGGTCGGCCTACACCGACGGCACCCTGCGCTCCCTGGGCAAATGCCTCGACGCCGCGGGCGGCAGCACGGCCAACGGCACCAAGGTGCAGCTCTGGTCCTGTCACGGTGGCCCCAACCAGGTCTGGCAGCCCTACGACGGCGGCTACCGCAACCCCGCCTCCGGCCGCTGCCTCGATGTGCCGGGCGCTTCCACGGCCGACGGCACGCAGCGTGCTGTGGGACTGCAACGGCGGCCCCCAGCAGAAGTGGACCACCCTGGCCGGCGGCTGACCCCCCGTCCCGGGGCCGCAAAAAGCCGCCCTGTCACATGCGTTGACTTCCGCACGGGACACCCTCTACGTTCGGCGCCACTCCTCGTCCGGTAACTCGACCCACGTTCGAAATACCGGTCAAGGGCGATGCGGGGAAGGTCCACCGGGTCGACGGTCCAGACAGCCGGGGGCGGGGCCGGACCGGGAACGCTCACTCAACGAATGAGGTCCGAATTGCGCAGGCTACGTTTCAGCCGCAGACAACTGTCCGTGGTGCTCGCGACCTTGATCGCCGCGGCGACGCTCGTCGTCAGTCCCTCTCAGGCGGCCACCACCGGTGCCGTGCGCGGTGCCGGTTCCAACCGGTGTCTCGATGTACCGGGCGCCGCCCGGACCGACGGCACGGGCGTGCAGATCTGGGACTGCTCCGGCGGGAGCAACCAGCAGTGGACGCTGACGGACGGCAACCAGCTGACGGTGTACGGCGACAAGTGCCTGGATGTCCCGGGCCACGCGACCACGGCCGGCACCCGGCCGGTGATCTGGTCCTGCAACGGCGGTACGAACCAGCAGTGGCGGGTGAACGCCGACGGCACGATCGTCGCCGTGGAGTCCGGGCTGTGTCTGGACGTCAGCGGCGGCGCCACGGCCAACGGCACGGTGGTGCGGCTGTGGAACTGCAACGGCGCCGACGCCCAGAAGTGGACCGGCCTGGCCGGCACGCCCCCCTCGTGTTCCCTTCCGTCGGCCTACCGGTGGACGTCGACCGGTCCGCTGGCACAGCCGGCGAACGGTCAGGTGGCGCTCAAGGACTTCACCACGGTGACGTACAACGGCCGGCACCTGGTCTACGCGACCACCTCCGACGGGACGTCGTGGGGTGCCACGATGTTCCGTCCCTTCACGAACTGGTCGGACATGGCCTCGACCGGCCAGACCAAGATCAGCGGGTCCGCGGTGGCGCCCAAGCTCTTCTACTTCGCCCCCAAGAAGATCTGGGTGCTGGTCTCGAACGGGTGGGGAACCGCTTGGCCCTTCACGTACCGCACGTCCAACGACCCGACCGATCCCGCGAGTTGGTCCGCGCCGCAGGCGCTGTTTACCGGCAGCGTCCCCACCGGCGGCCCGATCGACCCGACCGTGATCGCCGACGGCCAGAACATGTACCTGTTCTTCGCCAACGACAAGGGCAGCATCTTCAAGTCGACCATGCCGATCGGGAACTTCCCGGGCAGCTTCGGCTCGTCGTACACGACGGTGATGAGCGACACCGAGGAGAAGCTGTTCGAGGCGCCGGAGGTCTACAAGGTCCAGGGCCAGAACCAGTACCTCATGATCGTTGAGGCGAGGGGGGCGGGCGGCCGCTACTTCCGCTCGTTCACCGCCTCCAGTCTGAACGGTCCGTGGACCGTCCAGGCCGGCAGCGAGAGCAGCCCCTTCGCGGGCAAGGCCAACAGCGGTGCCACCTGGACCAACGACATCAGCCACGGCGACCTGGTCCGCACCAACCCCGACCAGACGATGACCGTCGACCCCTGCAACCTCCAGTTCCTCTACCAGGGCAGGTCCCCTTCATCGGACGGCACCGACTACCTGAAGCTGCCCTACCGGCCGGCCCTGCTCACCCTGCGGCGCTGACCCGCGCGCGTGTGATCGCACGCGCGTGACCCTGCCCCTTGTGAGAGGCGGAGCGGCTTCCGCTCCGCCTCTCGGGAAGGACCTCCCATGGTTTCCCTGCGCAGACGACTGCTGCGTCTCCTCACAGCCACCGCACTGGCGCTCACCGCCACCGCCACCGCCTCTGCCTCCGCCTCTGACACCGTCGCCACGGCCGCCGAGGCCGCACCGGGCAGCCCCGCGCCCACCCCTCCGCTGGGGTGGAACAGCTGGAACAGCTTCGGGTGCGGGATCACCGAGGCGCAGGTGCGCGAGGCCGCCGACGCGATGGTGTCCTCGGGCATGCGGGACGCCGGATACCGGTACGTGGTGGTCGACGACTGCTGGTTCGACCCGCGGCGTGACGCGGCCGGCAACCTGCGGGCCAACCCCACCAAGTTCCCCGGCGGAATGAAGGCGCTCGGTGACTACATCCACGGCAAAGGACTGAAGTTCGGCATCTACCAGGCCCCCAACGAGAAGACGTGCGCCCAGGGCGTGGGCACCTACCCCGGCTCCACCGGCAGCAAGGGCCACGAGGCGCAGGACGCCACCACATTCGCCTCCTGGGGCGTGGACTACCTCAAGTACGACTGGTGCTCCAGCAGCGGCACCCTCCGCGAGCAGGTCGCCAAGTTCACCCTGATGCGCGATGCCCTGCGCGCCACCGGCCGGCCCATCGTCTACAGCATCAACCCCAACAGCTTCCACTCCCCCGCCGGTGACAAGTACAACTGGGGCGAGGTCGCCGACCTGTGGCGGACGACCGAGGACCTGCTCGACATCTGGCAGAACAACAACACCAACAGCTACCCCATGGGCGTCGGCAACGTCCTCGACGTCACCGCGCCGCTCGCCGCGCAGTCGGGACCCGGGCACTGGAACGACCCTGACATGCTGGTCGTGGGCCGCCCCGGCCTGTCCCTGACCGAGTCCCGCTCCCACTTCGCCCTGTGGGCGCTCATGAGCGCCCCCCTGATGGCGGGCAACGACATCCGCACCATGTCCGCCGACGTGAGCGCGATCCTGCGCAGCCCGCGCCTGCTCGCGGTCAACCAGGACCCGCTGGGCGCGGGCGGGCGCCGGGTCCGCGACGACGGCGCCACCGAGGTGTTCGCCAAGCCGCTGTCCGACGGATCCGTGGCGGTCGGCCTGTTCAACCGGGGCGGCGCCACCGCGACCGTCACCACCACGGCCTCCCAAGTCGGGCTGTCCGGCGGCTCGTTCTCCCTCACCGACCTGTGGTCGGGCGCTGCGTCGACCACCTCCGGGCAGATATCGGCCAGTGTCCCCGCGCACGGTGTCGCCGTGTTCAAGGTGACGGGCGGCAGTCCTCTGGCCGCCACCACCGCACGCCTGCGCGGTACCGGCTCCGGCCGCTGCCTGGACGTGGACGGTGCCGCCACGGCGGCCGGGACCAAGACGCTGATCTGGGACTGCCACACCGCCGCCAACCAGCTGTGGACCACCTGGGCCGGCGGCGAGGTCCGCGTCTACGGCGACAAGTGCCTGGACGCCTCCAACCAGGGAACCACCAACGGCACGCCGGTCATCATCTGGCCCTGCAACGGCCAGAACAACCAGAAGTGGACCGCCGGTTCCGACGGTTCGCTCCGCAACGCCCATGCCGGGCTGTGCCTCGACGTCGACGGGGCCGGGACGGCGAACGGGACTCCGGCCGTCCTGCGGACCTGCAACGGCCAGAGCAGCCAGAAGTGGTCCGCCCTCCGGTAACAGGCAGCCACTGCCCCCGACACGTCAGGCCGCGTGTACGTTCAGCGCGTTCCGCGCGCGGTCACCGTGAGCGGGGGGTGCGGCCCTGGGGGAACAGGGCCTGGATGCTGACCGCGGCGGCGCCGCGGGCCCACTGCTCGAAGGGGTGGGGGCGGATGAGGACCGTGGCCTGAGCGGCGGCTCCGAAGGCGTGTGCCGCGAACGAGGCCCAGATGCGTTCCTCGAACAGGTCGTAGGTGTCCAGCCCTTCGCCGGACACCACGATCCGTTCGGGGCCGCAGACGTTGACCATCGCCGCGACCGCGAGGCCCATCGCCGTTCCGGCCCTGGCGAAGACCTCCTTCACCCGCTCGTCGCCCGCGCGCGCCCGCTCCACGGCGCGGGTGAAGTCCAGGTCTGGGTCGTCGGACGCGTCCCGGGCCGCCGCCAGAATCGCCCCGGTGGCGGCGACGGTCTCGACGCAGCCCCGGGCGCCGCAGCGGCAGCGCGCGCCGTTCGGGTCGATGCACAGGTGCCCGATCTCTCCGGCCACGCCGTGGGCGCCGGTGAGCAGGCGGCCGTCGACGACGATGCCGCAGCCGATGCCGGACCCCACGGTGACGAGGGCGAACGAGTCGGTTCCCGCGCCCTCGCCGAACCAGTGCTCCGCGACGGTGAGCGCCTTGACGTCGTTCTCGACGGTGACGTCGAGCCCGGTCGCGTCGGCCGCGAGCTGTGCGAGGGGGATGTTCCGCCAGCCGAGGCCGGCCGACCGCCGGACCAGCCCTCGGGATCTGTCGATGTCACCGGCGACGGCGATGCCGAGATGGTGGGTGCGGGCACGGAAGTCCGCCTCGGTGTCGAGGAGTTGATCGACGAGCGCGGCCAGTTCCAGGACGACGGCCTCGGGGCCGTGGTCCGGGAGGGGCCGCCGCAGGGAGGCGCGGACCTGGGCCCGCAGGTCGCAGAGGACGCCGACGATCTCGCCGTGGGGGCCGTCGGCCGCGCCGTCGGCGATGACCTTCACCCCGGCGAAGAACTCGCGTTGCGTGGTGACGGCCAGCGGGCTGACCGGGCGTCCGGCTCCCGGTGCGGTCCGCTGGGCGGCGAGTTCGTGCAGGTACCCGGCGTCGAGGAAGGGCCGCGCGGCCTTGGTGACGGCTGCCGACGACAGACCGAGACGGCGGGCCGTCTCCACCCGGCTCAGTGGGCCTTCGGTCAGCAGGAGGGCCAGGACGGCGGACGCCGCAGGTGTCGCCGCCAGTGTCTTGGCGCTCTGTTCAGGAAGCACGGGGGGAACCTAGAGGTCATTAAATAACTTCGTCAAGTATTGAATCCCAGGGCTTCGCGACCTACCGTCGGGCACCAACTGCCGCTGCCCATAAGGGGATTCACCTTGACCCACCCGCCCGTCTCCTTCGACCCGACGACCGGTCTCGGTCTGCTGCGGACCGCCCACAGCCTGTACGCGCTGCGCGTCGGCCAGGACGGAAGCCCTCGGCACGTCTACTGGGGCGCTCCCCTGACGGCCTCCGAGGTGGCCGCGCTGCCCGAGGCCCAGCCGCCCACGGGCAGCAGCTTCGACGCGGACGCCGCACCCGATGAGCTGGGCATCCAGACCGGTGCCCGGTTCGGCCCCGCCGGGCTCCAAGTGCGCTTCTCCGACGGGGTGCGAGGGGCCCAGTGGCGGTTCGACGGACACAGCGTCGAGGACGAGGGAACGCTACGGATCCACCTCGTGGACCGCGTCTACCCCCTCGCCGCGGCCCTCTGCTACCGCGTGCGCGGCGACACCGACGTCATCGAGCGCTGGACCGAAGTCACCCACACCGGGACCGACGCGGCGGACGACCACGAGGGCGGACCAGGCCGCGGGCCCCTCACCGTCGAGCGCTGCGACTCCGCCTCCTGGACGCTCCCCCACCGCGCCGACTACCGGCTCAGCCACCTGGTGGGCGGCTGGAGCAGCGAGTTCCAGCTGCGCCGCGACCGGCTCCCTGTAGCCGAGACCGTTCTGACGAGCCGCCGCGGCGTCACCAGCCACCAGGCGAACCCATGGCTGGCCCTGGACGACGGAACCGCCGACGAGGAACGGGGCGAGGTCTGGAGCACCGCCCTTGCCTGGAGCGGCAGTTGGCGCATCACCTTGTCCCGGGACCCGGTGGGCCGTACCACCTGGAGCGGCGGTTTCGGGCACGAAGGCGTCAGCTGGACACTGGAGCCGGGCCAGCGCCTGTGCACGCCGGTCTTCGCCGGGCTCTACAGCCCTTCGGGGTTCGGCGCGGCCAGCCGCTCCTGGCACCGTCACATCCGCTCCCACGTCCTGCCCCGACCCGACGAGGACCGGCCGGTCCTCTACAACTCCTGGGAGGCCACCGCCTTCGACGTCTCGGAGAGCGGGCAGCGGGAACTCGCCACGATCGCCGCCGACCTCGGCGCCGAACTCTTCGTACTGGACGACGGCTGGTTCGGCGCGCGCCGCAACGACCGGGCGGGACTCGGCGACTGGACGCCGAGCCCCGACGTCTTCCCCCGCGGTCTGCGCCCATTGGCCGACGAGGTGCGCCGGCTGGGCATGAGGTTCGGGCTGTGGGTCGAACCGGAGATGGTCAACGCGGACAGCGACCTGTACCGCGAGCACCCGGAGTGGGTCGTGCACGCCCCGACCCGGCAGGCCACCGAGCTGCGCAACCAGCTCATGCTGAACCTCGGGCGGCCGGACGCGGCGGAGTGGGTCCTGCGGACACTGGACGGCCTGGTCCGGGAGTACGGCGTCGACTACCTGAAGTGGGATGCCAACCGCGTCGTCACCGAGGCCGGCTGGAGCGGTCACCGGGACCCGGACCGGCTGTGGATCGACCACACCCGCGCGGTGTACGCGATCATGGACCGGTTGCGCGGCGACCACCCGGGCCTGCGCATCGAGGCGTGCGCGGGCGGTGGCGGGCGCGCCGACCTCGGTGTCCTGGCCCGTACCGACGAGATCTGGACCTCGGACAACACCGATCCCGTGGACCGGCTCGGCATCCAGCACGGGTTCAGCCAGCTCTTCCCGGCGCAGGCGATGTCGGCGTGGGTCACCGACAGCCCGAACGCGATCACCGGACGCGCGACACCGCTGCGTTTCCGGTTCCACGTGGCGATGGCGGGGGCGCTCGGCCTCGGCGGCGACCTGACCGCGCTGACCGCCCAGGAGAAGGCGGAGACCGCCGCGCTGGTGGCCGAGTACAAGGAGATCCGCGGCCTGGTCCAGCACGGGGACCAGTACCGGCTCACCGGGGAGGGCGGCGTCCGGGGCGTGCACTACGCGGCCCGGGACGGCTCGGAGCACGTCGTCATCGCGTGCCGTCCCACGTCCCGCTTCGGCCGGCCGCCCGTCCCGCTGGTCCTGCCCGGTCTGCGCGCCGACGCCCGGTACGAGGAGCCGGCCGGCGAGATGGTCCACGACGGTGCGCTCCTGACCACCCGGGGTCTGGACCTGGGTCTGCCGGGCGGGGATTACGCGAGCCGGGTGATCCGCCTGCGGCGCCTGTGACCCCAGCCCGGCGCCGGCCCCCGGGGGATCTCGGGCCGGGGCAGAGCCGCACCCGCACCGTCGAAGCGCTGGACCTCCTTTCCGGTACCACGCGGGCAAGAGCCCTCAACTCCCTCATAAAAGCACCGTCGAAGCGCTTCAACAAATTGCCCCTTCGACCCTTGCCCTTTCGATTTGCGTGCGCTCAAATGGCGGGGGCGGCAGCTCTGCCGAGCTGTTCTGCCGCCCCGTCCCGCCCCTGCTTCCCTGGGAAGAACATGAAGTTCACCGACGGCTTCTGGTTGATGCGCGACGGGGTTCAGGCCTCGTACGCCACCGAGGTCCGCGACATCCGTACGAGCACCGACCGGTTCACCGCGTACGCCGCCGTCAAGCGCGTACGGCACCGCGGTGACACCCTCAACACCCCCCTGCTGACCACCGACTGCTTCTCCCCCGCCGAGGGAGTCATCGGCGTACGCCTGACGCATCACACGGGCAAGCGGAACCCCGGCCCTGACTTCGCGCTGCCCGGCGCACAGGCTTCCGCGGGGCGGGTGCGGACGGAAGGCAACGTTGTCGCGCTGGAGAGCGGCGCCCTGTCCGTCCGGCTGGACGCCGCCGCCCCGTGGTCGCTGTCCTTCCGCGACGCGGACGGGCGCGAGGTGACCCGGGCGGGCCGCAAGGGCACGGCGTTCCTCACCACCGGCGACGGCTCCCACCACATGGCCGCGCAGCTCGCCCTCGGCGTCGGCGAGCAGGTCTACGGGCTCGGCGAGCGCTTCACCCCGTTCGTCAAGAACGGCCAGGTCGTGGACATGTGGCAGGCCGATGGCGGCACCAGCAGCGAACAGGCGTACAAGAACGTGCCGTTCAGCCTCCACCTGACCTCCGACGGCGCGTTCGGGGTGTTCGTCGACCATCCGGGGCGGGTGGGCTACGAGGTGGGGTCCGAGTCGGTCGGGCAGATGCAGTTCAGCGTCGAGGACCAGTCCCTGACGTACTACGTCGTCGCGGGGCCCACCCCCAAGGACGTGCTGCGCCGTTACACCGCGCTCACCGGACGGCCCGCGCTGCCGCCCGCCTGGTCGTTCGGGCTGTGGCTGACGACGTCGTTCACCACCGAGTACGACGAGGCGACGGTGGCCTCCTTCGTGGACGGGATGGCGGAGCGGGAGATTCCGCTGTCCGTCTTCCACTTCGACTGCTTCTGGATGCGCGAGTACCAGTGGTCGGACCTCACCTGGGACCCGGACGTCTTCCCGGACCCGGGGGGCATGCTGGCCCGGCTCAAGGACCGGGGCCTGCGGGTCTCCGTGTGGATCAACCCGTACATCGCCCAGAAGTCCGCCCTGTTCGAGGAGGCCGCGCGACTCGGGCACCTGGTGCGGCGGACGAACGGCGACATCTGGCAGTGGGACCTGTGGCAGGCCGGCATGGCCCTGGTCGACTTCACGGACCCGCGGGCCTGCGCCTGGTTCCAGGGGAAACTGAAGGTCCTCCTCGACCAGGGTGTCGACTGCTTCAAGACGGACTTCGGCGAACGCGTCCCCACCGATGTCCGCTGGCACGACGGCTCCGACCCGGAGCGCATGCACAACTACTACACGCACCTCTACAACCAGGTCGTCTTCGAGCTGCTGGAAAAGGAGCGCGGGGCCGGTGAGGCGGTGCTCTTCGCCCGGTCGGCCACGGCGGGCGGCCAGCAGTTCCCCGTGCACTGGGGCGGAGACTGCTGGGCGTCGTTCGGAGCCATGGCGGAGTCGCTGCGCGGCGGGCTGTCCCTGTCGCTGTCCGGCTTCGGCTTCTGGTCGCACGACATCGGCGGCTTCGAGGGCACGCCCGATCCGGCCGTCTTCAAGCGCTGGCTGGCCTTCGGCCTGCTGTCCTCGCACAGCCGGCTGCACGGTTCGGATTCGTACCGCGTGCCGTGGGAGTTCGGGGAGGAGGCGGTCGAGGTGACGCGGAGGTTCACCCTGCTCAAGCACCGTCTGATGCCGTATTTGTACGGTGCCGCCACCGAGGCGCACCGCGAGGGTGTGCCCCTGATGCGGCCCATGCTGCTGGAGTTCCCCGGGGACCCCACGTGCCGGGCGCTCGACCGGCAGTACATGCTGGGGCCGGACCTGCTGGTGGCCCCTGTGTTCACCGAGGACGGTGACGTCGAGTTCTACCTCCCGGAAGGCACCTGGACCCATCTGCTCACCGGTGAGCAGGTGCAGGGGCCGTGCTGGCGGCGGGAGCGGCACGGCTTCGACAGCCTGCCGCTGTACGTCCGGCCGGGCGCGGTGATCGCGTTCGGTGCCGACGACCAACGCCCGGACGGCGACTGGGCGGACGGCCTCACCCTGCTGGTGGCGCCCGGGACGGGGGAGACGACTGTCGTCCTGCCGGACCGCGAGGGGCGCACGGCGGCGACGTACCGGGTGAGGCGGGACGCCGGGAACGGGGCGGTGACGGTATCGACTCCGGAGGGGGGACCGCTGCCCCGGGTCACGGAGCTGTGAGGACCGCTCCGGCGGGGCGGGCGTGGGACGTGCGGGGGTGCGCCGCGGAATCGGTCCCGGGCGCGCGGCCGTCAGCCGCGCACGTCCACGATCTGCTCGAAGATGAACTCGTGCTTGAGGAAGGACACGTCGTACTCGCTGCCCCGCCCCGGCGGGATGAGCGGCGAGGCCTGGATCAGGCGCCAGCCGTCGCGCAGGGCCGCCACGCCCGTCTCGTACGGTGCTTCGTCGCTGTCGCCGGACGTCGGGGAGGTCTGCCCGGTGCCGTCGTAGCGGGACCAGCCGATGACCGGGGCGTCCAGCGCGGAGGTGGAGAGGTAGAGGACCAGCAGGCGCTGGCGCGGCAGCGGGGCGTCGGTGGTGTGCTGGGGTGTGGTGCTGGTCATGCGGAGGGCACCTCGGGGCGGTTGGTGACCCTGGTGACCCAGTGGTCGAGGTCGAACGTGGGGTCCGCGGTCAGCTCGCGCCACAGCAGGACGCGGTTGTAGCGCTCCAGGCGGCCGGTGGCCTGCTCGTACCAGGGGAAGTGCGCGTCGAGTTCGGCACGCACCCGCGGGTCGTGCAGGTCGGAGTGGTCCCACAGGAGGCGCTGGCGCTGCGTCGGGTTGAAGCGGATCTTGTACATGTAGCGCCGGATGTCGCTGTCGTTGCGCCGGCCCCCGTGCCAGAGTCCGTGGTGCAGGAACACCACCGTCCCGGCCGGGCAGACGAGCCGGTCCTGGCCGCGGAGGTTCTGGTAGCGGCCGGTGTCGGACTCGTTGGTGCGGCGCAGATGGCTGCCGGGCACGCTGAGGGTGCCGCCCATCTCCAGCGTCACCTGCTGCGGGTAGTACATCAGCTGGACGTCGAAGGCGTCCGGGCGTACGTCGATGATGGCGTCCGCGTGCAGGGGCTGGGCCTCGCCGTTGTGCGGCTCGCGGATGTGCACGGCGTGGTGGTCCACCGTCGGCTCGACGCCGACCAGGCTGTGCAACGCGCCTGCCACCTTCGGGAGTTCGAGCAGACGGCGGGGGAAAGAGCCTGGTGCGTACGCCTGAGGGAGCGGGGTTCCGTAGGCGACCGACGGGAGACCCGCCTCCAGCTCGCTCAGCGCTTCCGCGTTCATCTCGGCCGGGACCACCGCGTCCAGGCGCAGTGATCCGCTCGCCACGAAGCGCGCCATCTGCACGGAGGTCAGGAGCGTGCCGCCCCGGTCGGCCGACCCGTCGATGGGGGTGCGGTGCTCGGTCTGTGTCGTCATGGCGTTCACGCTAGGAGCGGTCGGCCACTGGGTGGGTGGGCCGTGTTCACCGTCTAGTGGTCGATTTTCACCCTGGGCTGCTCCGTGGGGACGCCGGTCCAGGAGGCCCGGACGGTGCGGGGGCAGGCGCCGAGTTCGCGGCGGCAGGCCTTGTTGAACGCCTGGAGGTCGGGGATGCCGACGGCGGCCGCGACCCGCGAGATGGACAGGGTGCTGGCCCGCAGGAGGTGCTGGGCGCGCTCCATCCGGCGGGTGCGGATGTAGCCGACGACGGTGTCGCCCAGGGCGGTGCCGAAGAGGCGGGTGAGGTGGTTGTGGGAGACGCCGGCCGCCTTGGCGATGTCGGGCACGGAGAGGGGTTCGGCGAGCCGTGCCTCGATCAGGGCCACCGCCGTGGCCACGGCGGGGTGCGGGACCTGCGGTTTCCCGTCCTGGGGCGGGGCCAGTTCGGCCGTGCCCCACAGGGCCGCCCACACCTCGGCGGCGGCCCGGCCGGGGGTGTGCGGCCAGGCGGCCAGCGCCTGGCGCAGTTGCCGGTCGAGTACGGGGACCTGCGCCCCGGCGTGCTGAACGGTCGGCACCTCGCGGGCCGTGCCCGTCGTGCCGAGGCGCAGGTGGACGTAGAGGTGTTCGGAGCGGCCCCGGTAGCGAAAGCGCACGGAAGTGCCGGGCGGCACCAGGCTGACGGTGCCGGGGCGCAGGCGGTGCTCGACGTCGTCCACGGTCAAGTCGGCTTCGTAGCCGTAGAGATGGAACTGCCACATGTCGGGCAGCTGGAACTCGTCCACGTGCCCGGCCGGACCGTGGACGCCGATGCCGATGGCCGCGGGCTCGGGCGGGGCGTCAAGGCGGACAAGGGTCGTCTGCGCGCGCGGGTGGTCGCTCATGGCACCTCGGGAGCGGGGGTGGGGTGGGGTGCGGGTGAGCGTACTGCGCCGGGCGGGGTCCACCGCGGTTGCCGGAGAGGACGATGATATCGATGCGCTTCCCTGGAGGCTGCGGGCCGGATGCCTCGCCCGCCGGGCCGGGCGACTTCGCCTGATGGGTGGGGCGCGACTTCGCCCGATGGGTGGTCACGGTGACGTCCATGCGGCAGTAACTCTTGTTTTGCGTGAGGCCGTTCCGTTACCTTGCATGCGCGGTTGAAGCGCTTCGACTCCTCCTCTGAGCCGCCCCCTCCCCCGTGACGTTCCCCTTGCCCCTGCCGGAAGTCACCCCCCGCAGGCTCCTCCCCCGACCCGAGGAACCCCCATGACCACTCGCAGCATCACCGACCGCCTGGGCGGCCTGGCCTTCGGCGGGGACTACAACCCCGAGCAGTGGGACGAGGCCGTGTGGAAAGAGGACGACGAGCTCATGCGGCGGGCCAGGGTCAACCTGGCCACCGTGGGCGTCTTCTCCTGGGCCCTGCTCGAACCGGAAGAGGGGCGTTACGAGTTCGGGTGGCTCGACGCCCACATCGAGCGCCTGCACGCCAACGGCGTGGCCCTCGACCTCGCCACCCCGACCGCCTCTCCCCCGCCGTGGTTCACCCTCGCCCACCCCGACGCGCTGCCCGTCACCCCCGAGGGCACCCGTCTGGTCCACGGCAGCCGCGACACCTACTGCCTGGCCGCGCCGGCCTACCGCCGCGCGGCCCGCCGGATCGCCGCCGCCCTGGCCGAGCGGTACGGGGACCACCCCGCGCTCGCGATGTGGCATGTCCACAACGAGTACGCCACGCTGTGCCACTGCGACCACACCGCCGCCGGTTTCCGGGTGTGGCTGCGGGCGCGGCACGGCTCACTGGACGCCCTCAACGAGGCCTGGGGAACGGCGTTCTGGAGCCAGCGCTACAGCTCCTGGGAGCAGGTGCTGCCGCCGCGCGCCACGCAGTGGCACAAGAACCCGGGCCAGGCGGTGGACTTCCGCCGCTACTGGTCGGACGAGGTGATCGCCTCCTGCTGCGAGCAGCGCGACGCGATCCGGGCGTACAGCGACCGCCCGGTGACGACCAACCTGATGCTCCCCGCGTACCAGCACGTGGACCTGTGGGCCCTCGCCCGCGAACTCGACGTCGTCAGCTCCGACCAGTACCCGACCTCCCCCGGCCTGGGCGCCGCCGCCGACGTGGCCGTGCACGCGGACCGCACGCGCTCGCTCGCGGGCGGGCGGCCGTGGCTCTTGATGGAGCAGGGCACCAACACCGTGTACGCCGGCGACCGCGTCCTGGGCAAGGAGCCCGGCGAGATGCTGCGCCACAGCCTCGGGCACATCGCCCGGGGTTCGGAGGGCGCGTTGTTCTTCCAGTGGCGGCAGTCCCGGGCGGGTGCGGAGACCTGGCACTCGGCGATGGTCCCGCATGCGGGCCCCGAGAGCAGGATCTTCCGCGAGGTGACGCAACTGGGCGATGCGGTGGGGCGGTTGGGTGAGCTGGCCGGGTCGACGGTCAGCGCCTCAGTGGCCGTACTGGATGACCCGGACGCCTGGTGGGCGCTGGGCGTGGACGGGTTGCCCTCCGCGCGGCTCGACTACCACGGGGCGCTCCTCAGGGCGCACCGCACGCTGTGGGAGGCGGGGGTGGGCGTCGACTTCGCCCATCCGGAGCAGGAGTTGGGGAGCTACTCGCTCGTCGTGGCGCCGGCCTTGTTCCTGCTGACGGACAAAGGGGCACAGAACCTGCGCCGGTACGTGGCGGGGGGCGGCACCCTTCTCGTCCAGCACGCGACCGGGCTGGTGGACGAGCGGCTGCAGGCCCGGCCGGGCGGCTGGCCGGCCAAGCCGCTGCGCGAGGCGCTGGGGGTTCGCGGGGAGGAGTACCGGCCCCTGGCACAGGGGGAGTTGGTCACGCTGTCGGATGGCTCACACGGTACGGACTGGAGCGAGCGCGTGCACACCGAGGGGGCGCAGGCGGTCGTGACGTACACCCACGGGATGCTCGCGGGGGGGCCCGCCCTCACCCGGCACCGGTCGGGCGACGGTCAGGGGTGGTACCTCTCGACCCGGCTGGACGATACGGCTTACGCGGCGCTGATGGCACGGCTGCTCGCGGAGGCCGGGGTGGAACCGGAGGTCCCGGGGCTTCCGGCGGGGGTGGAGGGCGTGGTACGGCGTGCGGCCGACGGGCGCCGCTGGACGTTTGTGCTGAACCACACGGACGGGGCCGTACCGCTGCCCGACCCCGGCCACGACCTGCTCACGGACGCCGTGGCGCACGAACTGCCGCCGGGCGGCTGCGTGGTGCTGCGCGGGCACTGAGCGGGGCGCCGGGCGCAACGGCCGCACGGGCGGGCCCCATCCCGGCTCACGCAAGCGCCCGGCACCCGCACCCCGCACCCCGCGCGAACAGGCCCCGGGCCCGCCCCCGTCCCGCGCCTTCCCGCGAACCCCGCCGCACGCCCGACGAAAGGACCCTCGTGTCGCCCCTTCCGGACCGGACCGACGCACGGCCCGCCAACCCGGTGCTGCCCGGCTTCCACCCCGATCCCAGCGTCTGCCGGGTCGGTGAGGACTACTACCTGGCGTGTTCCAGCTTCGAGTACTTCCCCGGGATCCCGCTCTTCCACAGCCGCGACCTGGTCCACTGGACGCAGATCGGCAACGTCCTCGACCGTCCCGGGCAGCTTCCGCTCGCCACCGCGGCGTCGTCCGGCGGCATCTACGCCCCCACCCTGCGCCACCACGGCGGGCGGTTTTGGCTGATGGTCACGAATTGCAGCAAGGACGGCGGCAATCTGATCGTCACGGCCACCGACCCCGCAGGCCCCTGGTCGGACCCGATCCGGGCGCCCGACGTGCCCGGCATCGACCCCGACCTGGCCTGGGAGGAGGACGGCACCTGCTGGTGCACGGTCGCCGGGGGGTGGCAGGTCCGCATCGACCCGGCCACCGGGAAGACGTACGGCGATCCGCACCGGGTCTGGGCGGGCGGGCCGGGCGCCAAGGCACCGGAAGCGCCGCACCTGTACCGGATCGGCGCGTACTGGTACCTCCTCATCGCCGAGGGCGGCACCGAGCGCGGCCACGGCGTGTCGATCGCCCGGGGCACGTCGCCCACCGGGCCCTTCGAGCCCTGCCCGGACAATCCGGTCCTCACCCACCGGGGCACCGACCGGCCCGTCCAGAACACCGGGCACGCCGACCTGGTCCAGGGCCCGGACGGCTCGTGGTGGATGGTGCTGCTCGGGGTCCGGCCGGGCGGCGGCACGCCGGGCTGGCACGTGCTCGGGCGGGAGACCTTTCTGACGCCGGTGACCTGGGTGGACGGCTGGCCGGTCGTCGGGGAGGTCGACCTGGAGCTGCCGGAGGTGCCGTGGCCGCTGCGCCCCGGGCCGGTCGAGGCCCTCCGGGACGACTTCGACGACGCCGCGCTGCGGCCGGGCTGGATCTCCGTACGGGAGCGGTCCGACGCGCACTGCTCCACCGAGGAGCGCCCCGGCTGGCTGACCCTGCGTGCGCGCGGTACGTCTCTCGACGCGCCGGACGTGATGTTCACCGGGCGCCGGCAGCAGCACGCGGCGTTCCGGGCCCGTGCCCTCATGGACCCCGGTCAGGGACGCGGCGGCCTCGGCGTACGCCTGGACGAACAGCACCATTACGCGATCGAGGCGTCCGCCGAAGAGATCCGCGTGGTGGCGCGCATCGGCTCGCTGCGTACGGTGGTGGCCACGCGGCCCGCGCCGCGGGGCCCCGTGACCCTCACCGTCTCCGCCGTCGACCCGCCGCTCCCGCACGGTCCGTGCACCGGGCCCGACGTCCTGTCGCTGGGCGTCGAGGAGGCCGACGGCACGGTCACCGAGCTGGCCGTTCTCGACGGCCGTCACCTCTCGACCGAGGTCGCGGGCGGTTTCACCGGGCGGGTCCTCGGCATGTACGCCGCCGACGGCACCGTCCACTTCGACTGGTTCGACTACGAACCCCTCGACGACTGAGCCGTCCCGGCCGCCCGCCTCCCCCGGGCCGCCGGGACGGCCAGTGCCCTTCCCTGTCATCCCTCACCTTTCCGGCCCCCAAGGATCGCCATGTCCGAGACCGTCTTCGCTTCCGACGCACTCCGCGACCACCGTCCGGAGCTGTCCCTCCCCTCCGACTTCGACGCCTTTTGGCAGAAGACCCTCGCCGAGGCCCGCTCCCACGGCGGGGCCGTGCGCACCGAACGCGTCACCGGGCAGCACCTGCTGCACACCGTCGAGGTGGACGACGTGCGCTTCCCCGGCTGGAACGGCGAGCCGGTGGCCGCCTGGCTGCTGCGCCCGCGCGGCGCCGCCGAGGGGCCGCTGCCGGTGGTCGTCAGCTACGCCGGGTACTCCGGGGGGCGCGGGCTGCCCACCGATCATCTGCTGTGGTCGGCGGCCGGTTACGCCCAGCTCGTCGTGGACAGCCGGGGGCAGGGGCACGACACCCCCGACCGCGGGGAGGGCGACGCTCCCCAGTGGGTCGGGGGTGTGATGACCCGGGGCATCGACTCCCCCCACCACCACTACTACCGGCGTCTCATGACGGACTGCGTGCGCGCCGTCGACGCCGTCGCCGAACTGCCGGGCCTGGACAGCAGCCGCATCGTCGCGGCCGGTGGCAGCCAGGGCGGCGGCCTGACCCTCGCGGTGGCCGCGCTGGCGTCGGAGAAGGTGGCGGCGGCGCTGGTGGACGTGCCGTTCCTGTGCCACTACCGGGAGGCGACGCGGACCAGCGAGGGCGGCCCCTACCTGGAGATCGTCGAGTACCTGCGCCGGCACAGCCCGCACCTCGTCGAGGAGACGTTCGCGACGCTCGACCACTTCGACGGCGTCCACTTCGCCACCCGGGCGACTGCTCCGGCCCTGTTCAGCGTCGCGCTCATGGACCCGATCTGCCCGCCCGCCACGGTGTACGCCGCGTTCAACCACTACGCCGGGCAGGACCGCACCATGTCCGTCTGGCCCTTCGGCGACCACGGCGGCGGGTACGGCCGCAACGCCGCGCGCCAAGTGCGGTGGCTGCACGAGCAGGGGCTCTCCCCGCAGCAGTAGCAGTCCCGCACTGACCGAGCGGCCGAGGGACCTCAGCCCTTGATCGCGCCGGTCAGCATGCCCTTCTTGAAGTGGCGCTGGACGAACGGCGAGGCGACCGCGACGGGGATCAGGGCCAGGACCATGACCGCCATCTGGAGGCCAAGGGCCGACAGTTGGCCGGTGCGCACGGCTTGCTGGAGGCCCGTGGGCATCTCCGTGTTCTTCTGGACCAGTTGGATCAGGATGTTCTGGAGCGGCAGCATCTCGTGGTCGTTGAGGTAGAGGGAGGCGTTGAACCAGGCGCTCCAGTAGCCGACCGCGTAGAACAGCGAAATGACGGCCACCACCGCTCGCGACAGCGGCAGGACGATGGTCAGCAGGATGCGCAGGTCTCCTGCCCCGTCGATGCGGGCCGACTCGCCCAGTTCGGGGGAGATGCCCATGAAGAAGGCGCGCAGGACGAGGATGTTGAAGACGCTGACCGCGCTCGGCAGGACCAGCGACAGGTAGTTGTCGGTGAGGCCGAGCGTCTGCACCAGCAGGTACGTGGGGATGAGGCCGGCCCCGAAGAACATCGTGGCCATGATGATCATCAGGAAGGAGCGGTGGCCCAGGCTCCCGGGCCGGGACAGGCCGTAGGCCGCCAGAACCGACACCGTCATCGAGAACAGGGTGCCGAAGAGGGTGACGCCCACCGAGACCGTGATGGCCCGGCTGACCTGTCCGCCGCTGAGCAGTTCGGTGTAGTTGACGAAGGTGATGCCCCGGGGGATCACCACCAGCCCGCCGACCTCGTCGATGACCCGCTTGGGCGAGAGACTGGTGACGATCACGATCCACAGGGGGGCCAGCACGCCCAGGCAGCAGAGCACGAGGAAACCGCTCTTGGCGGTGAGTCCCACCTTGCTCGGGGGCTCCTCCCACACGGGCCGGGGCGGTGCCTTGAGGCTGCGGATCAGTTGCGTGTTGAGGCTCACTTCTTGTACACCCCCTGCTCGCCCAGCAGGTGGGCGAACTTGTTCGCGCCCAGGACGAGGGCGACTCCGATGAGACCCTTGGCCAGGCCGACCGCCGCCGCGTAGCTGAAGTCGCCGTTCTGGATGCCGACGTTCCACACATACGTGTCCAGGACTTCGCTGGCTCCGGCACCGACCGCGTCCCGCTGGAGGAGGTACTGCTCGAAGCCGACGCTCAGTGCGTCGCCGACCCGCAGGACCAGCAGCAGGGCGATCACCGGGCGCAGCGCGGGCAGTGTCACGTGCCACATGCGCCGCCACCGGCCCGCGCCGTCCATGGCGGCGGCCTCGTAGAGGTCGGTGCTGACGGCGGACAGTGCGGCGAGGAAGACGATGATGCCCCAGCCCGCGTCCTTCCAGACGGCCTGTGCGGTGACCAGGTACTTGAAGAGGTCCGCGTCGGTCATCAGGTCGAAGCCGTCCCAGCCATGGGCCTGGAGGGTCTGGGCGACGATGCCCGCGCCGCCGAAGACCTGCTGGAAGACGGTGATGACCAGCACCCAGGAGAAGAAGTGCGGGAGGTACATGATCGCCTGCGCGACGGCTCGCACGCGGGGGCGGATCACGGAGTTGATGAGCAGCGCGAGGGCGATGGGGATCGGGAAGAACAGCACCAGTTGGAGCCCGAACAGCAGAAGCGTGTTCTGGGTGGCGTCCCAGAAGAGAGGGTCCTCGACCATCCGCGTGAACTGCTCGACGCCGACCCAGGGGCTCTCGAAGATCGCCGCGAGGCCGTTGCTGCCGACGTACGGGTCGTAGTCCTGGAAGGCGGTGACGTTGCCCAGCAGCGGGACGTAGTGGAAGACCAGGAGCAGGAGGATGACGGGCATGGTCATGAGGATGAGCGTGCGGTCGCGGCGCAGGCGCAGCCGCCAGGGCACCTTGCCCGGCACGCTCTTCCGCTTGCCGCCCTTGCCACCCTTGCCACCCTTGCCGTCCGCGCCCGGGGCGCGCGGGGCGCGCGCGGCCCCTTCGTGGGGTGTCGCGTCCGCGGGGGCGCCGGAGGGCGGCTCTCCGGCGGCCGCGGGAGCGGGGGCCCGGCCCGGTCTGCTTCTGGCGGTGAGTGCCATCAGTTGCCGCTGCCGTTCTTGTCGAAGAGCTCCTTGTACCAGTCGCGCAGCTTGTCGCCGCCGGAGGACCGCCAGGTGGAGATCGCGGACTGCACGTCGGCCAGGCTCTTGTTGCCGCGCACGAAGTCGAGCTGCAACTGCTCGTGCTGGGAGGCGATGTTGGCGTACCGGCTGGGCTCGATGATGTTCATGCCGTACGTCGACGTCTTCTTCATGAAGGCGCCCATCCGCTGCTGCCACTCGACCTGCTTGCGGGCGATCTCGGGGAGGTCCGGATGGGCGATGAAGGGGGCCGGGCCGCCGAGCATCGGCCAGGCGTTGATCAACTCGCTGTTGCCGCGGGCGGTCTTGACGGGGGTGCCGTCCTTGACCGTGTAGTGGGTGCCTTCGACGCCGTAGTCGACGAGCATCCGCTCCTTGGTGCCGTACGGCGCGGCGGCGAAGTTCGCGGCGGCCAGGGCGTTCTCCACGACCTCCTTGGGGGCGTCCTTGCGGATCATCGACCAGATGCTCGCGGGCGAGGACGCCCACAGCCTCGGGTTGCCGCCGTCGGCGCCGAAGATGTCCATGCCCTCGATCCTGAAGTCGGACTTGCCGGCGCCCTGTTCGGCGGACAGCGTGTACCAGTGGGAGGTGTCGCTGTTGAAGACCAGGATCTGTCCGGCGGTGAAGCGCTGGATGGGGTCACCGGAGCGCGCCTTGTCGTCGGGGTGGACCACGCCGGCGGCGAACAGCTTGCGGGTCCACTCCAGGGACTCCAGGTACTCGGGCCGCTCGATCTGGAACCGCACCTTGCCGTCGTCGTCGATGTTCCACCCCGGGCAGAGGCCGAAGATGCTCTGCGAGATCCAGCTCATGTCCCCGCAGGCCCACACCTTGGCCCTGCTGCTGGTGGCCTCTTTCGCCCAGCTGAGGAACTCGTCGGCCGACGTGGGGGCGGTCCAGCCCTTCTTGTCGAAGATGTCCTTGCGGTAGTACGGAACGATGCGGTTCGCGGGGGCCAGCGGCATCGGGATGCCGCGCAGCGCACCGCCGAAGATGCTCATGCGCCAGGCGTCGCTCGGGATCGCGGCCAGGTTCGGGTACTTCTTGACCTTGTCGCCCGCCAGGTAGGGGCCGAGATCCAGGAACTTCGAGGCGATGGCCTGCCGGATCTTGCCGCCCATGTGGTAGTCGGCCAGGACCATCACGTCGGGCAGGGAGCTGGAGGCGAGGACGGCGCCCACCTTGTCGGCGTAGGTCATGCCGTCCTGGTTCTGCCAGGTGACCTTGGTGCCCGCCGCCGCGTCGACCGCCTTGTAGTAGGCGCAGTCGGGCTTCGGCGGTGTGCCCCACAGCGGGGACATGATCTTGAAGGGGGCGCCGGTGCCGAGCTTGTGGGGGACGGAGACGACGAGGGCCGCGAGGTCGACCTTGTCGGTGTACCCGGCCGCCGAGCCGTTCTTCGCCGGGATGTCCGGCCGGGCGACCGTGCTGGGGACGTGGGCGGGGAGCAGCTTGGCGGCGTCCTTGCCCGAGGTGGCGCCCTCGCGCTTCTTGTCGCCCCCCGATCCGCCGCACGCGGCGAGCAGCGGCATTCCTCCGGTGACCGCAGCGGTGGCGATCGCCGTGGAGGCGAGGAAGCTTCTCCGGCTGGGTCCGGTGCTGGTCCCGGGGGAGGAGGAATTCGGCGTCATGGCGTCAACCCTTCGTGGCACACCGGGGCACCCGTCGGCGGAGCGGCGAATCGAAGCGCTTCAATGTTGCTG
The DNA here is from genome assembly GCF_055575715.1 of Streptomyces sp. NPDC034037. Lineage (NCBI taxonomy): Bacteria > Bacillati > Actinomycetota > Actinomycetes > Kitasatosporales > Streptomycetaceae > Streptomyces > Streptomyces sp. NPDC034037. Next base: position 74,561 of record NZ_JBVISC010000009.1, read on the forward strand.
CGAGATTAAGTGAACACCCATAGGCGCACAAGAGTCGCTCCGAACTTTCCGCAACGGGACGGGGCCCTCATCTTTGGGCTCCCACGGACGCGTTGGCGGTTGTCCCTTGACAGTCACCTCGGTCTGTACGGAGCATCGAAGCGCTTCGCATCCGTTGCCTGCTCCAGCTCAAGGGGACCCCACGTGTCTACCCGAACGACGCTCGCTTCGCTGCCCTTCCGCGATCCGCGACTGCCCGTGGCGAAGCGCGTCGACGACCTTCTGTCGCGGCTCACCCGCGAGGAGAAGATCGGCTTCCTGCACCAGTTCGCGCCCGCCGTGGAGCGGCTCGGCGTCGCCGCGTTCCGCACCGGTCAGGAGGCGCTGCACGGCGTGGCCTGGATGGGTGCCGCGACCGTCTTCCCGCAGGCGGTGGGCCTGGGCGCGACGTGGAACACCGATCTCGTACGACGGGTGGGCGACGCGGTGTCCAAGGAGGTCCGCGCGATGGCCGCCCGCGACGACCGGGTGGGCCTCAACGTCTGGGCCCCGACCGTCAACCTGCTGCGCCACCCCCTGTGGGGCCGGAACGAGGAGGGCTACTCGGAGGACCCGAAACTCACCTCCGCCATCGCCACCGCCTACACCCGCGGCCTGCGCGGCGACGACCCCGCGCGCTGGCGCACCGCGCCCGTCCTCAAGCACTGGCTCGCCCACAACAACGAGACGGACCGCGCCGTCATGTCCGTCTCCGTCCGTCCGCGCGTGCTGCACGAGTACGACCTGCGCGCCTTCCGCGAGACGGTCGAGGCGGGGGCCGTCGCCGGTGTGATGCCGGCGTACAACCTGGTCAACGGCCGCCCCAACCACGTCTCGCCGTACCTGCGCGAGCACTTGCGCACCTGGACCGAGCAGGACCTGCTGGTCTGCTCGGACGCGGGCGCCCCCTCCAACCTGGTCGACGCCGAGCACTACTTCGACACCCACGAGGAGGCGACCGCCGCCGCCCTGCTGGCCGGCGTCGACAGCTTCACCGACCACGGCACCGACGGCTCGCGGATCGCCGCCCGCGTGCAAGGCGCCCTGGAACGCGGCCTGCTCACGGAGGCCGACCTCGACTCGGCGGTGCGCCGTCAGCTCTCGGTGCGGGTGCGCCTGGGTGAGTTCGACCCGGAGGGCGGCACGCACGCGGCGGCCTTCGACACCCCGGCCCACCGGGCGCTCGCCCAGGAGGCGGCCGAGCAGGCGATCGTCCTGCTCAGGAACAGCGACAACTTGCTGCCCCTGCCCCCCGGCGCGCGGGTCGCCGTGGCCGGTCCGCTCGCCGACGAGTGCAAGCTCGATTGGTACAGCGGCACCCTCCTGCACCGCAGCACCCCGCTGTCGGGGCTGCGCGAGCGGTTCGGCGCGGACCGGGTGGAGTACGCCGAGGGCGTGGACCGCGTCCTGCTGAAGACCTCCGACGGCCGTTTCGTGCACGTCCCCGAGGCGGCCGCCGACGGCGCGGTGCGCGGCGCGGAAGGCGCCCTCGACCCGGCACTGCTGACGGGACGGACGGACCTGCCCGCGCTGACCGTCTCCGCGCGGGGCACCGAACTGTCCCTCGTGGACTGGGGTGAGGGCGTGCTGACCCTGCGCGCTCCCGACGGACGCTACCTCTCCGTCGCCGAGGACCGCCGGGTCCGGGCCTCCGCCGACCAGCCGGGCGGCTGGGTCGTGCAGGAGACGTTCCGCCTGGAACCTCACGCGCGCGGACACCTCCTCCGGCACCTGGGAACGGGTCATCTCCTCCATGTGGCCGCCGACGGGCTGAAGGTTGCCGCCGACGGCGAGGAGATTTCCGGGACTTGTGGGGAGGACGCCGGGGAAGTCTTCGAGGTCGTGGTCGTGGAGCGCGGCGAGGACGCCGTGCGGCGCGCCGCCGCGCGGGCCGACGTGGTCGTGGTGGTCGCGGGCAACGACCCGCACATCAACGGACGCGAGACCGAGGACCGTACGACCCTCGCCCTGCCCGCCCACCAGGAACGCCTGCTGCGGGCCGCCCGCGCCGCCAACCCGGACACGGTCCTGGCGCTGGTCTCCTCGTACCCCTACGCGCTCGACCACGCGGAGATCCCCGCCCTGCTGTGGACGGCCCACGGCGGCCAGGCGGCGGGCACGGCTCTGGCCCGGGTACTGGCCGGTGACGTCTCCCCCGCCGGACGGCTCCCGCAGACCTGGTACGCCGGGGACTTCGACCTGCCCGCCCTCAGCGATTACGACATCATCGGCAGCCGGCAGACCTACCTCTACTTCGAGGGCACGCCGCTGTTCCCGTTCGGGCACGGCCTGTCGTACGCGTCCTTCTCCTACGACGGCCTCCGCACGCGCGTCGAGGACGGCACCGTGCACGTGTCCTGCACCGTCGCCAACACCGGCGGGGCCACCGCGGACGAGGTGGTCCAGCTCTACGGACGGGCCGTCGGGTCACCGCTGCCCCGACCGCGCCGGGAACTCCTGGCACACCGGCGGCTGTCCCTCGCGCCCGGCGAAGTGGCGCAGGTCGCCTTCGAGGTCCCGGTGCCGACGTTCGCGTTCTGGGACGTGGCGCTGGGCCGCGAGCGGGTGGCACCGGGGGCGTACGAGATCCTGCTCGGCGCGTCGAGCGAGGACGTCCGGCTCACCACGACCCTCCACCTCGACGGCGAACCGGCCGCGCCCCGGCCGGTGACGACCGGCGGCCTGGAGGCGGCGGACTACGACGCGCAGCGCGGTACGCGGCTGGTGGACCGCACGAAGACCTCGGGGGACGCCGTGACCCCGGTGGACGGCGGAACGGGCCACCTCACCTTCTGGGACTGCGACTTCGGGCCGGGGGCCACCGGCATCACGGTGGAGGCCGCGGGCGAGGGCAGGGTCGAATGCGCACTGGGCGACGGCCCGGTGCTGGCGGCGCTCGACCTGTCTCCGGGGACGGCGGGACCGTACGCCTACACGACCGTGAGCGCGCCGGTCGCCGTGCCCGCCGGAGTGCACGAGGTACGGCTCACGCTGCGCGGCGGGATACGGCTGGCGCGGGTCGGGTTCGCCGGCTGAGGGCCGCAGGAGGGTCGGGGTCCGGCGGTCAGGCCCCGGCGGGGGCCGGGCCACTGCTGGCGCGGACGACGAGTTCGGGGGCGAGGAGGAGGACCTCGTCCTCGGTGTCGCCCTCGATCTTGGCGACAAGGCGCTCCACGGCGTGGCGGGCCATCTCCCGGGCCGGGACGGTGACCGAGGACAGCCGGACCGAGGCCTGGAGGGCCACCTGTTCCGGGCAGACGGCGACGACGGAGATGTCCTCGGGGACGGCGCGCCTGTCCTGGCGCAGCAGACCGAGGAGGGGTTCCAGCGCCTGCTCGTTCTGTACGACGAAGCCCGTGACACCGGGGCGTTCGGTGAAGATCTGGCCGAGGGTGCCCGCCATCGTGGCGTACCCGCCCTCGCTGGGCCGGTACAGCACGCCGAGCCCCAGCTCGCGGGCGCGGGTGCGCAGGCCGTCGATGGTCCGCTCGGCGAAGCCGGTCTTGCGCTCGTACACGGCCGGCGCCTCGCCGATCACGGCGATCTGCCGGTGCCCCAGGTCCGCCAGGTGCTGCGCGCACTGGGCCCCGGCTTCGGCGAAGTCAAGGTCGACGCAGGTGAGGCCGGTCGTGTCGGCGGGGAGACCGATGAGCACGGCGGGCCGCCCGCTCTCGCGCAGCAGGGGCACGCGGGCGTCCTCCAGCTCGACGTCCATGAGGATGATGGCGTCGGCGAGACCGCTGCCGACCACCCGCTCCACGGCGGCGGGCCCTTCCTCGCCGGTGAGCATCAGGACGTCGAACCCGTGCTCCCGCGCGTGGGTGGCGACGGCGATGGCGATCTCCATCATCACGGGCACGTACATGTCGGTGCGCAGCGGCATCATCAACGCGAGGATGTTGGACCGGCTGCTCGCCAACGCCCTTGCCCCCGCGTTGGGGTGGTAGCCGAGTTCCTGGATACTGCGCTCCACTCGTTGCTTCGTCACCGCGGAGATGGTCCGCTTGCCGCTGAGGACGTAGCTCACGGTGCTGGCCGAGACTCCGGCATGCTGGGCTACTTCGGCGAGGGTGACCATCGGACTCCAGGTGAAGAAGCGCTTCGACAGCGCATCATGCGACGACAATTGTGGCTGAACCCGCACAATAGTCGGGCCGGATGACACCTGTCCAGAAAGTCATCGAAGCGCTTCGACCGCCGGCGTGAAGCGTGAAGCGGCGGGCCCGGGTGCCGCCCGGGCCGCTCGGGGCCCGGCGTGGGGCCCGTTTCACCCGGACCGGGTAGGTGACGTACCGAGGCCGACCCGAGCGACCGGGTCGCGCCTCTCGGGCGGTGTGCGCACGCCCTCGGCCCAGAGTTCGGGGTGGGCGACCGGGAAGAACCGCGACCGTGCCACGCTCCCGCCGTCGCGCACGTCGTCCGCCTGGAAGCGCAAGGTGGCGGGCACCGGCTCCCACCACGGCTGCGCGCCCAGGAGCCGGTGCATGGCTTCGCCGTCGCGCTCGGCCTTCGAACCGTAGATCATCCGCGCGGGGGCGGGTTGGTGCGCCGACTGCCAGCGGCAGTCCTGCGACAGGCGCAGCCGGTCGCTGCGGTTGGGCAACGCGGCGTGCGAGGTCAGGCAGTGGAACAGCAGCACGTCGCCGATCGAGAACTCGGTGCTCGCCCAGCCTTCGGCCTCGGCCCGCTCGATGTCCAGCACCTGGGCCGGCAGCGGGGCGCCGAGGTGGCTGCCGGGCAGCACGGCGAGTCCTCCGAGCTGCCACGGGATCGGCATCAGGGGGATCCAACTGGTCAGCATGTCCTCGACCACCAGGCCCATGTAGTCCTGGTGCACGTACCGGCCCTGCGGTACCCGGTCGCCCTCGGGGTGGACGGCGCGCAGCACCTTGACGGGATAGGAGAACGCGTCCTCCCCCAGCAGGCTCCGCACGAGCGAGCGCAGGGGCCTGAGGTACGGCAGCCGATTGAGCTCCGCCGAACCCGCGGCGCGCCGATAGGCCAGCTCCCCGACTGTCTCGCGTGCGTCGACCGCCCCCGGTGTGCCGCCGGCGGGGCCTGTCCCGGTGTCGGCCCAGCCGCGGGCCACCAGCACCGCGCGCGCCATGTCCGCGGCCGCGGCGACCGGGGCCGGGGGCAACAGACCGCGAAAGTACAGGTAGCCGTCCGCCGCCAGCCTCGCTCGAAGGGTGTCCGGATCTTCGACGTGAGCGACAGAATCCGCCAGAATCCTCATGCTCCCAAAATACGCCTCCGAGCGCATGGCACACCGGAAGTCATGCCAGGGCGTGGATAAACTTCCGGAATGGAAAAACTTTCGAAAACGATTCAGCCGGAGCTTGTTGCAATCATTGCAAAATCAGGGCATACCGAACAAAAAGGATATGGCGGTATGGCAGAAAGTTAATCCATTGACAGCCCTCGGACGAGGTGGAACGCTCTCGATGGGCAACGGGGTTGCGAGAGTATGCAAACATCTGCACCTTCTCATTACTTGGTGCCGGTGTTCCATGTCTTTTCCACTCCGTCCGCTCACGACCATTCCGCGCGAGAAACGGAGTTCGTAATGGCTGAGGACACCACCGTGGAAGAGACCACCGAGGTGCAGGACCTGTCGGAGGAGCTCGACTTCGATCTGGTCAACCTCAACGAGGAGCTTGTGACCGTCAACCGCTGTTAATCCTCGTGCCGCGACCCCGGTTCCGCCGCGACGGCGCCGGGGTCGCAGTGATGGGCAATGAAATCCATGGAGCAAACGATCACTACGGCCAGAATATCCCTCGACGCCATGCCGCTGCACCGAGATGTTCGTCTTCCTGTGGATTACAGCGGTCGCCTGATAGCGGAATCCGTACTGCGCCGCCTTTTCACCGAGGACGACGTGCCCGCTCAGGGGTGCGCGGTGGGTGCGGAAATGTTGGACGACGGACGCCGCTGGCGTATTGCCCTCGACTCGGACCTTCGATGGTCCGACGGAAATCCTTTACGGGCAGAGGATGTCGTCGAAGCCGCTGACCATGCGCTGACCAGCCGTTCCAACAGCGCGGCGCTTTTCCTCGGCGATACCGCCGCAGGTAATAAGGAGCCCGTGCGGGCTCTGCGCGCCGACACCGTGGAATTCCGCTTCGGCCGACCGGTCGCATTCGCTCCCGCGCTGCTCTCCCTTCCCGCTTTCGCCCCCTTGCGGCGCGGCCCTGACGGAGTAGGCGCCCCCGCTCTCGGCGACTACACCGTCGCCGACTGGGACACGGACGCGGTGGTGTTGGACCGCCGCCCGGAACTCCGGCACGCGGACGCGCTCGACTCGGTCCGGTTCGAGCATGTGCCGTTGGCCGCCGAGGCGGTGCGCCTCTTCCGTTCCGGGGAACTGGATGCCACCTCTCCCACGGGATTCGGCGTCGCCGAGGTGACGGAGCTGACCGCGCACCCCGGCGCGGTGCGACAGCCGGTGGACATCTTCGGCAGTCTCGACCTCGGCCGACGGGCTCCGCGTCCCTGGCTCAGGTCGGCCGCCGCCCGGCGGGGGGTCTCGGCCGTGCTGGACCGCGCCCGTCTGGAGACCGTGACGGCCGGCCTCGCGGAACCCTGGCGGTGGCCGAGCATCGAGGCCCTGGGGGAAGGTGCCCCGGACGCCATCCCCTCCGAAGAAGGCGCTCAACCCGAAGAAGGCGCTCAACGCCCCGCCGGGGAAGCCGGCCCGATCGAGATCGCCTACTCCGCCTTCGACCCGAACGCCGAGATCGCGGAGGAGGTCGCCGCCCAGCTCCGTGCGGCACTCGGGGCCGAGGTCGTCACGCGCCAACTGTCCTTCGACGCATACGTGAAGGCGTCGGCCACCCGGGATTTCTGCCTGTTGTACTCGCTGACCACTCCGGCCTTCTCGCACCCGGCCGGCTCGCTCTCCGACTGGCGGTCCACCGGCCGCGCGGCCCGGCGCTCGGGCCTGGCCGACCCGGTGCTGGATGCCGCCCTGGACGCCGCCGAGAGCTGCCCGGAGCCCGGGGAGGCGGCCCGGCTGTGGGCCCGCGCATCGGACCGCTGGTGCGCGCTCCTGCCGAAGATCCCCCTGGTCCGGGTGCGCGCCTGGTACCTGCGCGGTCGACGCCTCAGCGGACTCACCGTCTCCCGGGCGGGCCTGATGTGCCTGGGGGCCGGCTGATCGGCCGGAGCCCGGGCTGCGGTCCGCCGTATCGCGTGCAACGCAGCACAGCACACCAGTGGAGCTCGCCGTGCGAGCTGGAGTGAAGGGAACATGAGTGACTCCCGAGGACACAGACGTGTGGCTGCTCTTCCCTCCGTTGGTCGAGTCGAACTTCGGCAGCTTCTTCCCCTCGACGGCGGTTCTCGCCGCTTACCTGGAGCAGCAGGGGATCGGCACGGTCCAGACCGATCTGAACGAGGAGTTCGCCCTCTGGCTCCTGCACTCCCGGGAGTCCGATCGGAGCACCGTCGGTCCGCGCCCCGCCCCTGAGTCCTCCGCGGCGGCCGCGGGACGCTGGCTGGCCAGGTCGCGGGACCGGATGGTCGGACCTGACGGCCGTCATCGTTTCGGCCCCGACTCCCCCTATGGCCATGTCCTGCAGCTCATGGCCCAGCAGTACCTCGTCGACCCGGGCGAGGACGTGCTGGAGCGGAGGGAGCCGGCCCTGCGGGCCGCCGTGCCGTACCAGGACTTCTACGACCAGGCGGAGCTGGCCGAGCGGGTCCCGGACGGCGTGGCCCTGTTCGGGGTCTCGGTGCCGATGGGCCCCCAACTCCTGCCGGCCCTGGTGCTGGCCGAGTGCCTCAAACGCCTGCGTCCGGACACTCCCGTCGTCTTCGGCGGTCCGGCGCTGAGTCTGATGCACCCGAGCGAGCTGGAGAGGCTGCTCGCGGCCTGGCCCGCGGTGGACGCCGTCGTCCGCTTCGACGGCGAGTTCCCGCTCCACGAGCTGGCCCTGCAGGCCCGCGACGGCACATGGGACCCCGGCTCTGTCCGCGGCGTCTCCTGCCTGACCCCCGAGGGGGTACGGCACAACGAGCCCGGGGCCGGGCCGGCCGTCAACGCGCTGCCCGCGCCGATGTATCCGCCCGAGGCGCTGGCCAGGCTCGCTGACCCGGTCATCGGTATCACCCAGGCCCGCGGTTGCTACTGGGGCAAGTGCGACTACTGCGACTTCATCGAACTGTACGACGGCAGCCCGCCGTTTCGCGGGCGGCGGCCGGATCGGTTCGTGGCGGAGCTGCGGCATCTCTCCCGGTCCCACGGTGTCTCGCGGTTCAGCTTCATCACCGAGTCCATCCCGCCCGCCTTCGCCCGCCGGGTCTGCACTGCTCTCGTCGAGGAGGAAGTCGGCCTGCGCTGGACCTCCTTCGCCATGGTCGACCGCCGCTTCGACCAGGAGTTGCTGGCGCTGATGGTGGAGTCCGGATGCGAGTTCCTGGTCGTCGGTCTGGAGACCACCATCACCCGCGTCCTGAAACTGGTGCACAAATCCGCCGACCGGGAGGAGAACCTGCGCTTCCTTCGGGACGCCCGGGACGTGGGACTGCCGCTGGTCGTCAACCTCATCCCCGACCTTCCCACCACCACGTACGAGGAGGCGATGACCGCCTTGTCCGACCTGGAGGAATTCGCCGACGGGATGCGGTCCGTGTCGGTGTTCCCCTTCGAGCCCACCCGTTCCTCCAACGTCGGCCGGGCCCCGGAGCAGTTCGGGCTGGACGTCAGCATCCCCTCGACCACCACCGGGCAGGCGCAGTACGCCCTCAACCACCTGGTCAGCAACGACCCGGCCATGACACAGGAGCAGCGCGCCGAGGTACACGCCCGCTACCGCGCGTTCGCCGACCATGTGCACGCGTTGAACAGCCGGGGCCACACCCGTGACGCCGGCCGCGCCTACGCGCCCGACGAGGCGCTGCGGGTGCCGGTGGAGGACCTCGACCTGTTCGAGGCGGAGTCCGGCCTGGTGTGCACCAACATGCGCACGCGCGGACGGGCCGTCGTCCCGGCCCGGGCCGCCCGCCTCCTCCGGCCCTTCCTCGACGGCACCCCTTTCACTCCGCGTACGCTCACCGAGGCCCTCACCGAAGAGGTGGGTAACCGGCTGCTGGCCAACCTCGACCGAGCCGCCATGCTCACCGCCGTCCCCGCATCCGGGCAGGTCACCTGTGGCTGACCTGGTCCGATTGCTCGACACCGTCACCGTCGTCGCCCCGACGGCTCCGGACGAACCCACGCTCGTCGCCCGCGGCCCCCGCATGCTGCGCATCCGCGGCCGGGAGCAGGCTGTGGAGGACGCCCTCGCCCGGCTTCGCGAGGGCGCCGAAGAGCACGTCCTGCGGGGGGACGACGCCGAGCCCTCGGTGCGGCGCCTGCTGACGGCACTGGACGAACTGGGGTGGCTCACCCGCGAGTCGGCCCACGTCCCCTCCGAAGACATCTGGGACCGGCAGGTGGGCTGGTGGTCCACGGTGACCACGGAGCCCACGGCCGCTCAGCGACGACTGGCGGCTGCCGGGGTCGCCGTGCTCGGCGTCGGAGGAGTGGGCGCTCTGGTCGCCCAGCATCTCGTCGCCGGCGGGGTGCGACGGCTGGACCTCGTGGACCACGACACGGTCGCCCCGCACAACCTCAATCGCCAGTACCTGTTCCGCCGCTCCGACGTGGGGCGCCCCAAGGCCGCGGCCGCCGCCGCGTCCCTGTCCGGCTTCGCCGACGACCTCGATCTGCGGCCGGTGCGATGCCGTGTGGAGCGCCCTGCCGACCTCGACGTGCTGAGCCGGCCGCTGGACCTGCTCGTCGTCGCTGCCGACACCCCGCCGGACCTGATGGACACCGTCTGGACCTGGGCCCGCGAGCGCGAGGTGGCGGTGCTGGGCGCGGGCGTCGGCCTGGAGAGCGGCTACTGGGGACCGCTGCTCGACCCCCGCCGCGGGCACTGCTGGTTCTGCTTCGAGGAGGAGCGGCGCTCCCGGCTGACCGCCGACGAATGTCGCCTGGAGACGGAAACCGGCCCCACGCCTTACTCGTTCGGCCCCACCAACGCCCTCATCGCCGACTTGACCGCTCGCGACGCGATGCTCTGGCTGGCCGTGGGCCGATGCGCGAGTCTGGGCCGCCGACAGGTCCTCGAGGTGATCGGGATCCCCCCGGCGGCCGGCCCGACGCCAGGGTCGCGGCACGCCACGGACGGTCCGGCCGCCGAGGACCCGAGCACACCACCGGAAAGCTGTCCGCTACACGCAGGAGGACTCTCGTGATCGTTCTGGGCCTTTCTGCGCTGTACCACGACTCGGCGTGCGCACTGATGGTGGACGGTGAACTGGTCACCGCGGCGCAGGAGGAGCGGTTCACCCGGACCCGTTTCGACTCCGCGATGCCCGTCCGCGCGGTCCGGGCCTGCCTGCGCGAAGCGGGGGTGCGCATCCAGGACATCGACCACGTCGCCTACTACGAGGACCCGGTGCGCAAGCTCGGACGCCAGCTGTGGATGGGGCTTCCCGATCTGCCCACCGCGACCCCCCGGGCGCTGTACCGTCTCGACGCGGAGCGCCCGCTCCATCAGATCCGTGAACTTCTCGGCCACGAAGGTGAGATCACCTGCGTCTCGCACCATGAGGCCCACGCCGCGAGCGCCTTCTACCAGTCCGGGTTCCGCGAGGCGGCGCTGTTCACCGCGGACGCGGTCGGTGAGTGGACCACGACCAGTTACGGCCGCGGCGGAGAACACGGGATCGACCTGTTCGAGGAGGTCTCCTTCCCCCACTCGCTCGGCATCCTCTACAGCGCCCTCACGTCGTTCCTCGGCTTCGCGGTCAACAGTGACGAGTACAAGGTGATGGGGTTGGCGCCCTACGGCACCCCGCGCCGGCTCGACCTGCTGCGCCGACTCGTGACCGATCTGCCGGGCGGGCAGTTCCAGCTGGATCTCACCTACTTCGACGTCAGCGGCGCCTCCCCGATGTACACCCCGGCCCTCGCCGAACTCCTGGGCATGGAGCCGCGGGAGCCCGAGTCCGAGATCTCCGGCCACCACTGCGACCTGGCGGCCGGCGTCCAGGCGCTGCTGGAGGAGCTGCTGCTCGCCAAGCTGACCCACTTGCGGGAGGCCACCGGCAGCGACCAGCTGTGCTACGCCGGCGGGGTCGCCCTCAACTGTGTGGCCAACCGGCGCATCCGTGAGCTGGGCCCGTTCCGCGACATGTTCGTACAGCCCGCCGCGGGTGACGCCGGCGGCGCCATCGGGGCGGCCGCCCTGGTCGGGCACCGCCTCACCGGCACGTACACCCCCCGGCGGGTGCGGGACATGCGGATCGGCCCGCGCCCGCAGACCACCGACCCTCGTGGCTGGCTGGACTCCGCGGGCGTGCCGTACCACGACCACGGAGGGGACGAGGCGGGCCTGCTGGAGCAGGCTGCCGAGTGGCTCGACAGGGGCCTGGTTCTCGGCTGGTACCAGGGGCGCATGGAGTTCGGTCCGCGTGCCCTGGGCGCCCGGTCGATCCTCGCCGACCCGCGCCGCGCGGACATGCGCGACCACATCAACGCCCTGGTGAAGAAGCGGGAAGCGTTCCGCCCGTTCGCCCCCGCCGTCGTCGCCGAGCGGTGCGGCGACTTCTTCGACCTGCCGGTCGCCTCGCCGTTCATGCTCGACACCGCGACGGTCCGGGAACCCGCCGCCCTCCCTGCCATCACCCACGTCGACGGCAGCGCACGGGTGCAGACCGTCGACCGCGCCGACGACGCGCGCTTCCACGGCCTGCTCACCGCGTTCGGCCGGCGCACCGGCTACCCGATCCTGCTCAACACCTCGTTCAACATGCGAGGTGAGCCCATCGTGTGCGGTCCGGCGGACGCGCTCGCGTGCTTCGTCCGGTCGCGGCTCGACGTGCTCGTCCTGGACGACGTCACGGTCCGCTCCGCCGACCTGCCCGACCGCTTCTTCACCGAGGTCGACCGCCAGCAGCCGTTCCGCCGCCCCGCCATCAGCCGCGATGTCTACACCTTCCTCTGAGACAGGCGAGGAGCCGACCATGCCCAAGGACTCCCTGCGACACCGCGCCGACAACCTGGCTCGCCTGCTCGCGGACGGACGAGGCGCCGAAATCCTCGCCGAACTCCAGAAACTCGGCCTGGAGACCGCTGGTGTCAGGTCCACCGCCGCGACCACCTCGACACCCGAGGCCGCTGTGGCCGCATCACCCGACGGCGGGGTGCTGGGCGCCTGGCGGGTGGCGCCCACCCCGGACGGCCCGGCACTGCACCGCCGGGATCTCCCACCGGAAGAACTGCGGAGCTGGGCGGATGTCGAGCACGTCCCGGCCGCCGGCGACGCCACCCGGGTGGTGCTGCTCGGCGAGTCCAGCGCCCGGGGCTTCCTGCTCGATCCGCTCCTCACGCCCGCTGTCGCCCTCCAGCGGCAACTGGACGCCGCCGGCGCTCGCCACCAGGTCGTGGATCTCGCGCACACGGGCGCCGACCTGCGCGATCTGGCACAGACCCTGCACCAGCTCCCGCAGGCGGAACCAGAGGTCATCGTCGTCTACGCCGGGAACAACTGGGTCCGTTCCCGTCATACCCCGGCCCACTTGGACCTGCTGGCCGAAGCGCTGCGCGTCGGCGACTACCTCGCGATGCGCCGCGCCTACCTGGACCGGGTCGTCGCGCCCGGCATCGAACAGCTCCTCGACCGCCTGTCCCGAACGGCCCGGGCGTGTGGCAGTGAAGTGGTCGTCGTCATCCCCGAGTTCAATCTCCGGGACTGGGTCCACGATCCCGAGCTCGAACTGCCCCCGCTGCCGGCGAAGGACCTCCTCACCTGGTCCGAGCTGCGGTCCGAGGCAGAGGCGGCCTTCGACGCGGGGGACGACGAGCGGGTCCTGACCGTCACCGCGGCGATGGCCCGGCTCGACGCCGGCACCAGTCCCGTCACCGGATACCTGCGGGCCCGTGCCGCGGGCCGCGCCGACGACCCGCGAGGTGCGCGTGCCGCCCTGCTCGACGCCCGTGACGCCGTCTGCGGCCTCCTCGCCACCCACACCCCGCGGATCACCTCGGGCGTGCGTACCGCCCTCGTCGAGGGCGCCGCGCGACGCGGCTTTCGCACCGTGGACCTCGCCGAACTGCTGCGCGCGGACGACGGGTTGCCCGACACGGCCCAGTTCCTCGACTACTGCCACCTCAGCTCGACCGGCATCGAGACGACGGCGGCCGCGGTCGCCGACGTCATCGCCGGACACGCCCCGGGGCGCACCGCGCCGCAGGAGACCCTGTCGGCCCCCGACCGCGCGATCGGCGACCTCCTCGCGGCGATCCACAACAGCTACTACGCCCAGCGGTACGACCGAGTCGTGTCGCTGGTCGCCAGCGCCGTCACGGTGCCCGAGGGCCGGATCTTCGCCACGTCCCTGCTCCGACTGCTGGAGAGCACCGGGCCGGTGTGGGCCTCGGCGGCCGTGCCGGAGCTGACCGCCCGCCCGCACGCCGCCCGCTACCTCGCCCCGATGCTGTCCCGGTCCGCCGAGACACTCGGTATGTGGAGCCTTCAGCAGGCGTTGCGCGAGGTGGTCGGCCGCCAGGACACCCTCGTACCGCGGGGCCGCGCCGTCGGCGGCACCGTCGACGTGCTGCGCACAGCGGAGCAGGGCCTGATCGACGGCGCCTTCCAGTCCGTGGACCACCGTCCGGAGCGAGCCTTCTTCCAGGGGTTCGGCCCGGTCACGCACCTCGGATTCCGCGCGGCGGCCGGCACGGCGACCGTGCGCCTGACGTATCGGGTCCCCGCGGCGATCCGCCAAGGTGACCCGGTGGCGGTGGTCGTCAACGGACATCCCCTCGGTGATCTTCCGTCCGTCGCCTCCTGGACCTCCGCCGACCTGTCGGTGGGCCCGGGGGTGCTGCAGGACGGCGTCAACCGCTTCGAGCTGCGATGGCCCTGCGGCGGGGACGACTGGCCGGAACGGCGACTCGCGGACGCGAGCCGGCTGGCTCGCGGCGACTATCCTTTCGTGCGGGCTGTGCAGGGTGAACTCTTCGACCTGACAGTCGAGATGCACGACTGAGGACTACTGCTGGACGGTCGGGGCAGCGTCGGTGGCGTTGCGCACATGAACTCAAAGGAACTATTTATGCGCCGGTCCTCCCTAGCGGGTACGGGCTTCCACCGGATCTGGGCCGGTGAGTCGATTTCCCTGGTGGGAACTCAGATCACTTTCTTCGCTCTGCCCCTGGTGGCCGTGATCTCCCTGGACGCGGACGCCTTCGACATGGGGTTGCTCAACGCCTGTGGCTCGCTGGCCGTGCTCCTGCTCGGGCCGTCGATCGGCGTGTGGGCCGACCGCTGGGAACAACGCGGCACGATGATCGTCGCGAATCTCCTGCGCTGCCTCCTGCTGGCCGCGGTACCGCTCGCCTGGCTCCTGGGCGGACTGAACCTGCCGTTGCTGCTGGTGGTGGCCTTTGGCGCGGGTGCCCTCTCGCTGCTCTTCGACAGCGCGATGGCGTCCTACATTCCGGCGCTCGTCGGCAAGGACCGCCTGATTCCGGCCAACTCCTGGATGCAGAGCAGTGTTTCGGTGGCCGAGACCGCCGGTCCCGGCGTCGCCGGGCTGCTCATCCAGCTGCTCGGCGCGCCCCTGGCCGTGGCCGTGGACGCGCTCAGCTACCTCGCCAGCACCCTCGCGTTGACCGGCGCGCCCCGCAGCGTCAGCAAGACCCACGAGCACGAACATGAAGAGGACAACCACTGGCAGGCGATCCGGCACGGACTGCGGACCGTCCTGCGCGACCGGGTACAGCGTCCGCTGGTTCTCGCCGCGGCCCACTTCAACTTCTTCACGGCCATGTTCTTCGCCCTCTACATCCTGTTCCTGGTTCGCTCGCTCGGCTTCAGTCCCCTCCTGATCGGTCTGCTCAGCGTGGCCAGCGGGGTGGCCGGGCTGGCCGGCGCCGCCATCAGTGCGCGGCTCGCGCATCGCTTCGGCTACGGCCCTGTTCTCGCCGTCGCCTACGCTCTGCCCGGTGGCGCCGCGGTCCTGGTGCCGTTGGCCGGGCAAGTGGGTACGGTGCCCGGCGCCGTCCTCGTCGCCCTGTCCGGAGCCGTGTGGTCGGGGGCGGTGGTGGTCAACCTCATCCTCAGCGAGTCGGTCAAGCAGGCCCTCGTGCCGCACGCCTACCTGGGTCGCGCCACCTCCATCATCAAGTTCGTCAGTTTCGGCGTGGAGCCGATCGGCGCGCTGCTCGCCCCCGGGCTGGTCGCACTGGGTCTCGGCCTCGGCGGCACCATGCTCCTCGCCTCGGTCGGCGTGGGCACCAGCTGCCTGTGGCTCGTCTTCACCGGAGTGCACCGGCTGCGCCAAGTGGCCGCCCCCGCGGAGCCCGACCGGCCCGCCCCCGCCCCGATCACAACCGTCGGTGAGGAACTCTGACATGGCATTCATCGATGTACGCGATGTGAGCTGCACGCTGTCCGACGGCAGGGTGCTCTTCCACGACGTCTCTTTCCGCGTCGGCGAGGGCAGCAAAACCGCCCTCATCGGTGCGAACGGCACCGGTAAGACCACCTTGTTGCGCATGATTGCCGGCGACCTCAAGCCCGCCGAGGGCACCGTCACGAGCGCGGGCGGCCTCGGTGTCATGCGACAGTTCATCGGGTCGGTGCGGGACGAGACGGAGCTCCGCGACCTGCTGTTGGACCTCTCCGCTCCGGACGTCCGCACCGCGGGCCGGGCGGTCGCCCGAGCCGAACTGGCGATGATGGAGCGCGACGACGAACCCACGCAGATGGCGTACGCCCAGGCCCTGGCCGATTGGGGGGACGTCGGCGGCTACGAGGCCGAGACGCTGTGGGACGTGTGCACCACGCAAGCGCTCGGCATCCCTTTCGAACGCTGCCAGTACCGGAAGGTGGCCGAGCTGTCCGGCGGCGAACAGAAGCGCCTGGCACTGGAGGTGCTGCTGCGCGGCCCGCACGGTGTGCTGCTGCTCGACGAGCCGGACAACTACCTCGATGTGCCGGGCAAACGGTGGCTGGAGTCCGAACTGGCGAGCACGTCCAAGACGGTGCTGCTCATCAGTCACGACCGGGAGCTGATCGCCAACACGGCCACCCGTCTGATCACTCTCGAGGCACATGGCGCCTGGGTGCACGGCGGCCCGGACAGCGCCACCACCTGGTCGACGTACCCGGAGGCGCGCCGGGGCCGGCTGGAGCGCATCGCCGAGCTGCACCGACGTTGGGACGAGGAGCACGAACGCCTGCGGCAACTCGTCTTCACCCTGCGCGAGCAGACCAAGTCCAGCCCGGCCATGGCCTCGAAGCTCGCGGCGACCGAGACCCGGCTGGCCCGCTTCGAGAAAGGGCCGCGCCCCCCGGAACTGGTCGTCGAGCAGAAAGTCCGTATGCGGCTTCGTGGCGGCCGCACCGGAGTGCGCGCGCTGATCTGTGAGGGGCTGGAGCTGACCGGCTTGATGAAACCCTTCGACCTGGCCGTGGACTACGGCGAGCGAGTCGCCGTCCTCGGTTCGAACGGATCGGGCAAGTCGCACTTCCTGCGTCTGCTCGCAGGTCAGCAGGTGGACCACACCGGGGTCGTCCGGCTCGGCGCCCGCGTCGTGCCGGGCTGGTTCGCGCAGACGAATGAGCAGCCCGAACTCCTCGGACGTACCTTGGTCGAGTTCCTGCACCGGGGTGAGGGCGGTCGCCAGGGCATGGACCGCGGGTCCGCCATCGGGGCGCTGCGCCAGTACGAGCTGGACGGCGCCGCGGACCAGCGCTTCGAGTCGCTCTCCGGAGGCCAGCAGGCTCGCTTCCAGATTCTGCTGCTGGAGCTCTCGGGCTGCACCTTGCTGCTGCTGGACGAGCCGACCGACAACCTGGACCTGGTGTCCGCGGAGGCGCTGGAAGCGGGCCTGCGCGCATTCGACGGCACCGTTCTGGCCATCACCCACGACCGCTGGTTCGCGCGACAGTTCGACAAGTTCGTGGTGTTCGGGTCCGACGGTCGCCTCTACGAGTCCGCCGAGCCCATGTGGGACGAGGGGCGGGTCGTCAGGCCCCGATGAACCGCGCGTGACACCGCGTCCTCGCTCCCTCCCCCCCGACCTGCCTAGAGGAAGGACCCGAGATGTCCACCACCGTGCAGCACACCACCGACCCCCTGAAGGCGGAGGCCGTGGCGTATCGCCGGCGGGTCGTCGACCTGCTGACGGGCGACGCCATGCGTGGGGCCGTCGAGGAGCTGCGGCCCGGCGGCCCGGCCGTGCTCACCACCCTCCCGCTGCTGTCACCGGAAGAGGCCGCCTACTTCCATCGCGGCATGCAGCAGCAGGAAGCATGGACGCTGGAGAAGTGGCTGATCCTGCCCGACGAGTCGGTGCGCATGTGCAGCGACGAGGAGTTCGCGGCGGCACCGCCGGAGCAGCACTTCTCCCACAACGACTGCCTGCGCAGACTGCCGGCGGACGCCTACGCGGTGCGCGCGTTGATCTCGGCCATGGAGAGCCCCGAGGTGGCTTCCGCGCTGAGTGACGCCTACGGCGCCCCGCTCACCGTCAAGGGCGTCGACATGGCTCGCTACACCGAGGGCCACTACCTGCGACGGCACACGGACACTTTCGACGACCGCCACTTCGCCGTGATCTTCTTCCTGGCCGACGGCTGGACGCCGGGCGACGGCGGGGAACTCGTGGTGGAGTCACAGAGCGGCGCCGCCGAGGTCGCCTACCCGCTCCAGGGACACGTGGCGCTGCTGCGCATCAGCCCCGGCCATCACCACCAGGTATGCCGCAACAAGTCGGACACCTGGGTCCGTTGCGGACTGTCGGTGCACTTCGGTACCCCCACCGCCTGAACGTCGCGCGGCGCCGCGCCAGGAGTGCGGCGCCGCGAGGCCAAGGCCACGACGGAGCGCGATGACACGAATGTGCGGGGAAGGGGAGAGGTGCGATACAGCACGCTGGGCAGGTCGGGGCTGAAGGTGTCCCCCCTCACGCTGGGCACGATGAACTTCGGGGCGTCGGGCGGGACGATGATCTGCTCGCCGGACGAGGCGGACCGGATGGTCGGGGCCTTCCTCGACGCGGGCCACAACGTGATCGACACTGCGGACAAGTACAACGACGGCCAGGCCGAGGAGATCCTCGGCTCGGTGCTCAAGCGACGCCGTGATGCGGTGGTGCTGGCGACCAAGGCCGGCCAGCCCCAGGGAGCGGGCCCGAACGACCGCGGACTGTCCCGGGCCCACCTCACCCGGGCGCTGGAGGCGAGTCTGCGCCGGCTGGACACCGAATACGTGGACCTCTACCAGTGTCACCTGCCGGACCCGGACACTCCGCACGAGGAGATCATGGCGACGCTGGACATGTTCGTCCGCTCCGGGAAGGTTCGCTACATAGGCTGTTCCAACTACAGCGCCGCGCAGCTCGTCGAGGCGCAGTGGGCCGCCGAGCGAGTCGGCGGCACCCCCTTCATCAGCCACCAGCTCCAGTACTCACTTGCCGCCAGAGAGCCTGAATCGGAAGTCCTGCCCGTCGGCGCGCGCTACGGCACGGGCACACTGACCTGGAGCCCGCTGGGGGCAGGCGTCCTGGTGGGGCGATATCAGCGGGGCGTCGGGGCGACAGGGGCCGCGCAGGACAGCCGTCTGGGTCGAGTGACGGCGCGGTCCGAGCGGCTGGGGCGGTATTGGGCCACTACTCTCCTGACGGAACGCAAGTTCGACATCGCCCAGGTGGTCTCGGACGTCGCAGCCGACCTCGGGACGCCTCCGGCGGCGGTCGCCGTCGCCTGGCTGCTGCAACGCGAACACGTCACCTCCGTCGTCATCGGCCCTCGCACCCTGGGGCACCTGACCGACATCCTGGGCTCCGACGATCTCCGCCTGTCCCCCGAAGCGATGGCACGGCTGGAAAAAGTGTCCGCCCCGGCTTGACCACGCCATCCGTTCGACGAGAGCGCTGCCCCGCTAACTCCCGACGTTCGCGGGAGGCCGCTCGGGCCGGCCGGGTCCGATGGCGGTCAGGACCAGGATGGCCTGGTCGTCGTCGATGTCCTGGCCGCCGGTGAAGGCGTGCACGGTCCGGGTGACGGCATCGATCAGGTGCTGGGCCGCGGGCCGGGCCGGTGCGCCGGCCACCGCTTCGGTGAGGCGCTCCTCGCCGAACAGTTCGTCGCCGCGGCAGCGTGCCTCGGTGATGCCGTCGGTGTAGAGCACCAGGCTCTCGTGGGGGCGCAACCGCAGGTGATGGGGCGTGAGGTGGGTGTGGGGGCCGACGCCGAGCAAGAGGCCGGGCGCGTCGACGGGGTGGACGGCGCGGTCGGCGTCCACATGGAGGGGGAAGGTGTGGCCGGCGCGGACGAGTTCGACGTCCAGGCCCTCGGGGGTGGGGGTGAGCTGGCCGTAGACAAGGGTGACGAAGCCGGTGCCGTGCCCGGCGGGCCGGTTGACCAGGGCGCGGTTGACGGCCTCGACGACGGCCTTGGGCCCGGACAGCAGGGGCGCGACGGCGCGGGCGGTGTGGCGGACCAGCGCGGTGGTCGTGGCGGCGATGGCGCCGCGCCCGCAGACGTCGCCGAGCAGGAACGCCCAGCGGCCGTCGTCCAGGGGGAAGACGTCGTAGAAGTCGCCGCCGATGTCGAGACCCTCGCCTGCGGGGCGGTAGTAGGTGGCCACTTCGGCGCCGGGCACCTGGGGCAGGTCGGGCAGGAGGAGGCCGGCCTGCAGATCGCGGGCGAGGGTGGCCCGGTGGGTGTACTGGCGGGCGTTGCGTGCGGCCAGGGCGGCGCGGGAGGCTAGTTCCTCGGCCAGGGCGACGGTGTGCCCGTCGAAGGTGTGCTCGCCGGTGGACAGCAGGGTCACGGCGCCGAACGCGCTGCCCCGGTCCAGGAGGGGGACGCACAGATAGCCGGTGACACCCAGGTCGTGCCAGGGCCCGGGCCCGGTGGGCGTGCGGCGGGCGACTTCGCTGGCACCGGAGGCCAGGACGCGGGCGACGGCGTCGTCGGCGGCATCGTAGACGGGAATGTGCGAGGCCAGCAGGGCCTGCTCGTCCGGCGTGGGGGCGGCGGTGGCGACGCGGCGCACTCTCCCCGCCTCGATGACGTCCACGGCGCACACCGGGGCCAGGCGCGGCACGCAGGAGGCGGCCAGGCGCTGGAAGGTCTGGGCGGCGTCCAGGCCGTAGGACAGGGCGGTGCTGGCGTTCAGCAGGAAGGCGAGATCGCCGCGGGCGGCCTTCTCACGGGCCTCGGCCTGCATGCGTGCCTGTTCGGCCTGATGGCGTTCGACCGCCAGGGCGGCGGTTCCGGCGAAGACCCGGGCGAGTGCCAGGTCGGCCTCCTGCGGGGCGCGCGGGACGCGGTGGTACATCGCGAAGGTCCCCAGCAGCGAGCCGTCACGGGCCAGGATCGGGGTGGACCAGCAGGCGGCCACGTCGGCCTTGTCCGCCAGGTCGCGGAAGTCGTCCCAGAACGGGTCCGTGGCGATGTCGGCGACGATCACCGGTTTTCGGCGGTGGGCGGCGGTGCCGCACGAGCCCACTCCCTCGCCGGTGGCGATGCCGTCGATGGCCTCGTTGTAGAAGTCGGGCAGGCTCGGGGCGGCGCCGTGGCGGAGGTGGCGGCCGTCGGGGTCGGCGAGCAGGACCGAGACCAGCACTTCCTCGGGCGCCAGGTCCTCGATGGCACGCGCCATGCCCTCCAGCACCTCGGGCAGGGGTGCCTGGCGGGCGATCTGCTCCAGCAGCACCCGGTGCTCGGCCGTCAGCCGCTGTGCCTGCATGACCTGGGTGGTCTCCACCCCGATCACGCGTACGCCCAGGACGTTGCCGCCGACGTCCACGCGGGGCTCGTAGCTGAAGTCGAAGAACGCCTCGCGCGCCTTCGCGCCCACGCCCAGCACCACCCGGGCCTCCCGCCGGGTGCAGAGCGCGCCGGTGCGGTAGACCCGGTCCAGGAGCCCGATGAAGCCCTGCTCGACGAGTTCCGGCATCAGCTGTGCCAGCGGCACTCCGGTACGGGTGCGCTCGGGGCCGCCGATCGCCGCGAAGAAGGCCTCGTTCGCGCTCTCCAGCATGTGCGCGGGCCCGGCCAGGGAGGCGAACACGGCCGAGGAGTGCCCGAACAGCGCCCGCAGATCGTGGTCCGCGTCCGTGGGGGCCGCGGCGCGCGCTTCTGCCGTCGCGGCAGAGGGTGAGGCGTGCTGCCCCGGTACGCGCGTCATATGTTCTGCCTCTCCTTCGGCCGTGCCGGACCGTCCGGGCCGGCATCCGCGAGGTCACCTCGGGCGTTGTCCACGGCCAGGGCCTGCTCGACGTCGGCGTACACGCCGAAGACCTGGTCCAGCCCCGTCAAGGACAGCAGCCGGGCCACCGGGCCGGGCACGGCGGCCACGCGCAGCACCCGCTGCTGCGCCGCCAGGCCCTGGAAGAGCCGCAGCAGAGCGCCGATGCCGGAGGAGTCGCAGAACGTCAGATGGGTGCAGTCGGCCACCACCGGTCCCGTGTCCCGGCTCCCGGCCAGCTCCTGGGCACTGGCCTCCTGGAGCTGCACCACGCTTTCGAAGTCGAGCTCTCCGCGCAGCACGAACACCGCACCCCGCGCCTCATGCGTGACCTGCACCGAGAACACCCGCGACTTCCTCCGTATGGCGCTTTCAGGGTCCGCGTCGACGCATCAGTGGACCATGATCCTTGCTGCTGGGGGGTACCCCCCTCCTGACTCCTCACACCTGTGGACACCGGCGGCGGATCTCACGCGGTCACCGGGCGATCCGGCCGCAGTTCGTGCCGCTCCTGCCCGCCGACTCGGTAGCCGTCGACATCGGCATGGTCCCGGGTACCGTCCCGCTGGACCCAGGCGTACATGTGGACGGCCGCCCCAGGGCCCTGTGCACCTCGGCACTCCGCGTCCCGGGCACCGGTACGGAACAGGTCAGAGACAGGTGGGCACCCCGTGGACGGATCCACGGGGTGCCCACCTGTCTCTGACCGGGCTCTCATCCTCGTGCCAGAAGAAGCCCTCGCCCTAAGGCCCGCGCTCTAGCAGGGCCCTCGCTCTAGAAGAAATGCTTGCGTCCACCGACCGCGCGACCGGTCGCGCCCAGGATCCACAGAATGGCGCCCACCAGGATCAGGATGCTGCCGATGGTGGTCAGCAGCCCCATACCGACAAGCAGGCCGATGATCAGCAGAATAAGTCCAAGAATGATCATTTCGAGTTCCCATCGTCAAGTCCGACTCGGACGCGGTACAACGGCCTGAGTGTTGCTCCTCGGCCGGAAGGTCCCGGCCGACTCAGAAGTCCAGCAGGACCTCGGTGCGATAGCTCTTGTGCCCGGCGATACGGACTCCACGCATCCCATCGAAAATTCGTTCCCGAAGTGGCCGCTGGGGCGGAACCTGCCCGTCCGCCCGCGGTCTCGGGCCGGGTCCGACCCCGTCCGTCTCAACCCCTTTGGCCCCGCGCGTGGTCTTGGTACCCACACGGCCCTTTCGCGACGAGTTCTGCGGGCGGGCCGGACCCAGACGGCGTACAGGACCGCAAGGAGCACGCAATGGCTTTACGCAGGAGCACGAAGGTCTTCGGAGCGGGCATGGCGGCGGCCGCTCTGGCGGTGACCGCCTTCGCGGCGCCCGTCCAGGCGGCGGACCCGGGGCCCGCGGCGGGGACCGGGCATCGGGCCACGCAGCGTGCCATGGACGACGCCGTGGCGTCGGGCATCCCCGGCATCACGACGCAGGCACGTGACGGCCGCGGCGCGTGGAAGGCCGCGTCGGGCGTGGGCGACAGGACGACGGGCGCGCCGCGCGGCAAGAACGACAAGTTCCGCGTGGGCAGCATCACCAAGTCGTTCGTGGCGACGGTCCTGCTCCAGATGGAGGCGGAGGGCAGACTCGACCTCGACGACAAGGTGGAGCGGCATCTGCCCGGCGTGGTGCGGGGCAACGGCAACGACGGCCGCCGGATCCGCGTCCGGCAGCTGCTCAACCACACCAGCGGCCTGTTCGACTACCTCGCCGATGCGGAGTACCAGCGGACGTACCTGCTGGAGGGCTACCTGGAGCACCGCTACGACACCCTGCCGCCCAGGAAGCACGTACGGGTGGCGCTCGCCCACCAGCCCCTCTTCGAGCCGGGCGCCAAGCACTCGTACTCCAACACCAATTACGTCCTGGCCGGACTGATCATCGAGAAGGTGGGCGGGCGGACGTACGAGGAAGAGGTCCGCGACCGCATCATCGGGCCGCTGGGGCTGAAGAACACCTCGAACCCCGGCAACAGCATTCGCCTGCCCCGGCCCAGCAGCCGCGGCTACGCGAAGCTGTTCGCGTCGGCGCCCGACCGGATCGACGACATCACCGAGATGAACGGGTCGCAGGGCTGGGCCGACGGCGACATCATCTCCACGGCGGGCGACCTGAACCGCTTCTACCGCGCCCTGCTGGGTGGCGAGTTGCTGCCGCCGAAGCAGCTGAAGGCGATGAAGACCACCGTGTCCGCGCCGGAGTCCCCCGGCGTGTCCTACGGCCTCGGGCTCACCCGGCTCCAGACCAGCTGCGGTACGACGCTGTGGGGGCACGGCGGAGGCATGGTGGGGTGGCTCTCCATGGCGCTGTCCACCGAGGACGGCCGCCACCAGCTGGCCTTCAACTACAACTCGGGCTGGGACACGGGGTTCAGGCGCAAGATCGTCGACGCCGAGTTCTGCGGCACGCCGTAGCGACCGGCCCCTCCGGCCGACTCGACGGGCCGCCCCTCCGGCCGGCCTGGGCGCAGCAGGCCGGCCGGGTTCTGGGGCGGGGCGCGCCGTCACGCCCCTTACGCGCGCGGGTCAGCGTCCCCCCGCGTGCGGGTCAGTCGTCTCCCCGCATGCGGGTCAGTCGTCCAGCATGATGCGGTACCGGGTGACGCCGGGGTGAAGGGTGATCTCCGCCTGGCCCTCGGCCTCGCGGTACTTGCCCGTGCCGCCGGTGACCGCCGAGAGGCCGCTGTACGGCGTGGGGCCGGAGTGGTCGATGGTGTCGCTCAGGCTGATGCCGCCGTCGTCGGTCCGCAGCACCCGGTGGCAGAGGGAGACATAGCCGCGGTGGTCCGTGGCGACCACACTGCAGTGGGACGAGGCGTCGCCGATCTTCTTGCCGAGGTGCCCCTTGCGGTTGGTGTAGAGGTGGGAGTGGATGACCCAGTCGGTGCCGACGCGCAGGTGGTGAGGCCTGGTGTCCGACTGCTTGACGGACAGCCAGTCGAGCACCTTCACCTTCTCCTTGGGCTTGGCCACGGGGGCCGCCTGCGCGGTGGTGGTCAGCGCGGTGCCGGTGAGCATCGCGCAAGCGGCGGTGAGGACACCGGCGCGGAACAGCCGGGTGCGGGCAGGGGTGCGCGGCAAGGGAACCTCCAGGTGGCGAGGGAGCGGAACGAGCCCACATCAACGCCCCCGGGCCGCCCCGGGCAATGACCCGGCCGCACACCTCACCCGCGTGGCCGTGCGCCGTCACCCGTCGGCAGGCATCCGGCCGCGCCTTTCGAAGTCGACCGGCAGGGGTGGCTCCGTGGCCCATCGCCCACCGCGACGCGCTCGGCAACGCGCTCGGTATCGACAGAGCGTGGTTTCGCCTCAAAGACGACATACGGGCCCACAAGATCCCCTAAACCGGCGTTTCACCTGCTCATTCGATTACTGGCGAGTACGCGACGATCGCGTCGGGTGATGAAGGGCGCGGCATCTTACAGCCTGTAGCCGATTCCGCAATCTCGGAGCAGGGCCCCTTTTGGTCCGCTTCGTCCGTACATTCGATCCGCGTGAGGAGTCATGATCGAAAGTAGTCGGAAGATCCCGTTCCGGTGCACGGCGGGGGGCGGACCCGGGCGAGGGGGCACGGTTCTCCTGGCGGGCCCGCCCGGCATGAACTGGGAAAACACCGATGGCCCCGCCGTCGGCGGGGCCATCGGTGACGAGGAACATCGGGCACCCGAAGGGGGCCAACCCTCCGGGCAAATGCCCGATGATGCTGAGCGAAGGCCAGTCCAGGGCCCGTGTCCAGCACTGGATATGTAACCGAACTTGGTGGCTCCTTTTGCCGTATCCGGAGGGGTTCCGGGGGCGGACGCGCCCAAAGCCCTCCGCATACGGGTTTCCCGGCGGCGAACTAACCCTGCGAAAAGCCGACAATTGGCCGTTTGGCGGTTTCCGTCCCACTTCGGTGATTGATCTTCAAATCCCTCTCGGGGGGCCTTAGTTGGGCACGTTGTCGGACTTCGGTATCGTCAGCGATTAACCGGTCGATGGAGCCTGTCACGGGTGCCGAAGCCCGGCCACCGCATGTAGAGCGAAGAACAGTCCAGCGGCATCCGGCACCCGTGCCGGGCTCGTCCTCCCTCCGGCATCAGCCACCGGAGGGAAGCCGGGCAGCAGCCGCAGTCCCCGTCCGTCCCAGTACCCGGGAGAACTGCTCGTGTCCGCCACGGCTCCGTTGGTCGCCCTCCTGGCGATCTTCCTGATCGTCTTCGCGACGATCGCCTTCGTCGTCCACCGCTTCCAGTCCCGGCCCGTCCGGGTCGCCGCCCTCGTCACCGCGCTCGCCACCCTGGTCGGGGCGCTGGTCCCGGTTACTCGCATCCTGCTGGAGCCCCCGCCCGAGCCCGAGACCGACCTGGTCCGGCTCGTCGTCCTGGTGGCGATCTTCCTGATCGTGTTCGCCACGATCGCCTTCGCCGTCGACCGGCTCAAGTCGACGCCGGCCCGCGTCGTCGCCGTCATCGTCGGCATCGGCACCCTCGTCGGGTCGATGGTGCCCATCACCAGGCTCCTGACCGAGCCTGTCACGCCGCCCGTGGCCGTGCACGCCACGGCCGCCGCCGCGCGGACCGACCTCGGGGCGGGGCAGCCGTGAGCGACGCCCGCACCAGGAACGACGGGACCGGCGAGCGCACCACGGCCCGCTCGCCGCACCCCGCACCGGCCTCGCTCGCCCTGCCCCGCCCGGCCCCGGCGTTCGAGGCGCCCGGCGCCGGCACGGTCGAGCCCCGCACCGCGCGTGCCCAACGCGTCCTGCAGCACTACTACTTGCAGCAGGGCCTCCCCCACGACGTGGCCGACGAGGTCGCCCGCTTCAGCACGCTCTACCGGCACCAGCGATCCGCCGAGCCCGAGCCGCTGAACCCGCAGTACATCGAGTTCGTGCTGTTCGGCACGGTGCTCGTCAACGGGCGCATCTGGGGCGGCAATTACGTCCTCGGCAATCTCGACCTGTTCACCGACGTGCCGTCCGTCAGCAGGCTCGAACAGGTCCAGTTCCTGTCCGCCGCCCGCACGGTGCGCATCCCGCGCGGAGCGCTGCGCTCCATCGCGGTGCGCAATCTGCCGGTCGTCCGCATGATCCACCAGCGCCTGATGACCTACGTCCTGGAGGTGGAGGACATCTACGGCACGGACGCCTGCAAGCCGCTCCACCGCGTGGCCCGGCTCCTGTCCCACCTCGCCTACCAGCAGGACCTCGGTGCCGAGATCCTCTCGGGCGCCCTGGATCCCAACACCGTGACCGGCCCCACCCAGCGCGACTTCGCCAACGCCCTCGGCCTCGGCGTCTCCACCGTGGAGAAATCCCTCAAGGAGCTGCGCGAGCACAAGATCCTCGCCGACTCCTCGTCCGGGCGGACGAACCGCACCTACCGCATCCTCGACCCCGCCAAGCTCCGCGCGGTCGGCCTGGGCGCGAGCCTCCCGGGCATCGGGGGCGAGTAGGGGTCAACGGGCATGCGGCGGGTCGGAGTTCACCGACTCCGGCCCGTTGTGTGCTCCGGTCGGTCCTGGACCCGGCCCAGTACCTGGTCGGCCAGCTCACGCGGTGTCAGCCGGCCGTCCAGGAACACGGTGTCGCGGGGCAGGGTGGCGGTCGCGGCCGTGCACGCCCGGATCCTGTCCTTGCTCCAGCGCCGGACCTCTTCCTCCCGACCGGGGTCGTCGGGGAAGAAGACGCGCCCCTCGATCCGCTTCTCCAGCAGGTCCCGGGGGACGTCGAGGAAGAAGTGGTGGAGGTCGACGCCGGCGTCCTCCAGCGCGCCGAAGACCTCCTCGACGTAACGGGGGTCGACCAGCGTCATGGGGACCAGGAGCGGGCGGCGGTACTCCTCGACCAGCCCGACCGCCATGGCGGCCACCTGCCGCCGCCACAGCCGGAGGTCCTGGAAGTCGCCCGTCGGCACCTCCACGATCCTGCGCAGCACGAAGCCGATCATCTCCGGGTCGAAGACCAGCGTCTCGGGCCAGCGCGGCCGCAACTCCTCCACCAGGGTGGTCTTCCCGCTGCCGAATGCTCCGTTCACCCAGACGATCAACGCCGCTCTCCCCCCGCCGGTGCACACCGGTTCGCCTGCCGCAAGCGTCAGAGCGTAGCCCCCGGCCCCCTGGCCGGCGTACTCCGGGTGCGTGCGCGGCCGGGTGGAGCCGGCGGTGAGTGGGCAGATGGGGGGTGTGGAAGATCGTATGAATGACCGGACGCCCGCCGCGGACTTGCCCCGTTTCGACGCCTCGGACCTGGCGCGCCTCGTCCCGATGCCCGCCGCGATCGACGCCCTGGAGGCGGTCCTCCTCGCCGGGCTCGACCCGGAGGCGGAGCCCGCGCGCGGGGTCGTGGACGTGCCCGGCGGCCAGCTGCTCCTGATGCCGTCGTCCACCGCCTCGTACACCGGCGTGAAGCTGGCCACCGTCACGCCCGCCAACCCCGGCCGGGGCCTGCCCCGCGTCCAGGGGCTGTACGTCCTCCTGGACGGCGCGACCCACGCCCCCGCGGCGCTGCTGGACGGCATCGCGCTGACCTCGCTGCGCACGCCCGCCGTGTCCGGCCTTGCGGTCCGGCATCTGGCGGCCCCCGACAGCCGACGGCTCCTTGTCTTCGGTACGGGGCCGCAGGCGTGGGGCCATGTGACGGCGGTACGGGCGGTGCGGCCCTCGCTGGAGCACGTCGACGTGGTGGCCCGGAACCCCGAGCGGATGGCCGCCTTCGTGGCGCGCTGCCGGGCGGCGGGCCTCTCGGCGGCACCGGCGGACCCCGGGGCCGTGGCCCACGCGGACGTGGTCTGCTGCTGCACCACCGCGCGCGAACCCCTCTTCGACAGCGCCCTCCTGCCCGGCCACGCCACGGTCGTCGCGGTGGGCTCCCACGAGCCGGACGCCCGCGAGGTCGACGCCCGTCTGGTGGCCCGCGCCACGGTCGTCGCGGAATCCCACGAGGTGGCCCGCCGGGAGTGCGGCGACCTGGTGCTCGCGGCCGCGGAGGGCGCCTTCGACCTCGCGCACGTGCACACGCTGGCCGCCCTGGTGCGCGGCGAGGTACGGCCCGCCGACGGCCGGCCCCGGCTGTTCAAGTCGGCGGGGATGGCCTGGGAGGACCTGGCCGTGGCGGCGGCGGTGTACGAGGGGCGGGGCGGCCGGGGCTGAGAGGGCGGGGCCGGGACGACCGGCGGCTCGCACGCCCGAGCGGGGTCAGGGGGTCGTCATCGACACCACGTAGACCATCGGGTGCTCGGGGTTGGCGCGGTCCACCACCACGTCGTGCGACGGTGCCGGGTCCTTCTGCTCGTGGGTGAGGCCCGACCACGGGCCCGGGCCGGTGAACTCCCAGCCGACGACGTTGCGGTCGCGCTTGCCGATGGTGAAGTCCTTCGGCTTGAGCTTGGTCTCGCTCGTGCCGATCTCCTTGAGGAACGTGGCCAGGCCCTCGTTGCTCGTGAGGAACTGGACGTACAGCCGGCTGGTGCGCCAGTTGTTCGTCTCGTAGTAGGCGACCTCCGCCGAGTACGGCGGGACCGGCACGTCGTACAGGCGGCGCTGGACCTTGGAGGGCCAGCCCTCGGTGAGGCCGGTCGCGGAGTACTTGTCCTCCTTGTCGCGGCCGCTGTTGCGGCTCTGGTTCGCGGAGATCACCAGATACCCGGCGGGGATGCCGATCAGCAGCACGATGATCGTCGCCGTCAGCCAGCGGCGGCGGATCATGTGGCGGCGGTCCTCGGCCCTGCCCGCGTCGCGGCCCGGCTCGGGCGCGCCGGGGAGGTCCGGGGGCGAGGGCTGGCGGGGCACGGTCATCTACGGGGTTCCCTGCGAAGTGCGGTCGTCGGTGCGGCGGGCCTCGGCGTAGCGCTCATAGCGTTCGTAGCGCTCGACGCGGCGGCGGTTGGCGCGGCGGAAGCGGCGGGCGACCAGGCGGGCCAGGTCGGCGGCGCCCACCATGCCGGCCTCGGGGCCGAGCTGGGCGCGGGCGATGCGGGCCTCGGGGCGGTAGCCGCGGCCCGTCAGATGGCGGCGGAAGGCGTCGCGGGCCGGGCCGATCAGCAGGTCGTCGGCGGCGCTGACACCGCCGCCGATCACGAAGCAGGAGGGATCGAGGGCGGCGGCGAGGTTCGCGATGCCGACGCCGAGCCACTGGCCGATGTCCTGGAGCAGCTCGACGCACATCGCGTCGCCCTCGCGGGCCAGCTCGGTGATGAGGGGGCCCGTGATGTCCGGGACGTTGCCCTTGACGCGGTCGATGATGCCGTACGCCACCGGGGAGTCGGCGGCGGCCATCTCGCGGGCCTCGCGGACGAGCGCGTTGCCGGAGCTGTACTGCTCCCAGCAGCCGCGGTTGCCGCACGGGCAGCGGTGGCCGCCGGGGACGACCTGCATGTGCCCGAACTCGCCGGCGACACCGAACTTGCCGCGCTTGACCTGGCCGTCCTCCAGGATCGCGCCGCCGATGCCCGTACCGAGCGTGATCATGACGAGGTGGTCCTCGCCGCGGCCCGCGCCGAAGCGCCACTCCGCCCAGGCGGCGGTGTTGGCGTCGTTGTCGACCATCACGGGCACGGCGAGGCGGCCCGAGATCCGGTCGCGCAGCGGTTCGTTGCGCCAGGACAGGTGCGGGGCGAACAGGACGCGGTTGCGGTCCGCGTCGACCCAGCCGGCCGCGCCGATGCCGACCGCGTGCACGTCGTGCCGGTCGGAGAGGTCGAGGACCAGCTCGATGATGGTGTCCTCGACGACGCGGGGGCTCTTGGACTTGTCCGGGGTCTCCGTGCGGAGCGTCTCCAGGATGTTGCCGTCGGGGTCGACGACGCCCGCCATCACCTTCGTGCCGCCGATGTCGATGCCGACGGTGTTGACGCGGGGCGCCGTCAGATGGGATCGGCGCTCACGCGTGCCCACGGTCCGCAGGACGGTGGCTCGGGCGGAGCCGCGGTGCGCGAGGTCGCGGTAGGTGCTCATTGCGGCGATTCTGCCTCACGCCCGCGGGGGCGCGCACAACGGGCACCCCGGGTACGCCGGAGTGCCCGGCAGGGGCGCGGGGAACCGCGCGACCAGCCACGGCTGTGCCGCGGACGCGTCTGCGTGGTCACCCCGCGGGGCGACTGCGGCTTTTCGTGGGCTGAGCGCGCAGTTCCCCGCGCCCCTTGCGGGGCGCTTCCCCGGAGGGGCCTAGCCGCGTTCCAGTTCGTGGCGGAGGTCGTCCAGTTCGTTGCCGCCCGCCATCTGGCGGGTCAGTTCGTCCAGGGTGATCTCGTCGCGGGTGTAGGAGCCGGACATCGCGCCGCGCTTGAGGAGGACGAAGCGGTCGCCGACCAGGTAGGCGTGGTGCGGGTTGTGCGTGATCAGGACCACGCCGAGGCCCTGGTCCCGCGCCGCGGCCACGTATTTGAGGACGACGCCCGACTGCTTGACACCGAGCGCCGCCGTCGGCTCGTCCAGGACGAGGACCTTCGCGCCGAAGTGGACGGCGCGGGCGATCGCCACGCACTGGCGCTCGCCGCCCGACAGCGTGCCGATGGGCTGGTCGACGTCGCGCAGGTCGATGCCCATGCGCAGCAGCTCCGCGCGCGTCGTGCGGCGCATGAGGTCCACGTCCATGCGCCGGAAGGGGCCGACGCCCTTCGTCGGCTCGGAGCCGAGGAAGAAGTTGCGCCAGACCGGCATCAGCGGGACCACGGCGAGGTCCTGGTAGACCGTGGCGATGCCCCGGTCCAGGGCCTCGCGCGGCGAGCCGAGGCGGGTGTCCTCGCCCTCGACGCGGAAGTCGCCCGCGTCGTGCTGGTGCAGCCCCGCGATGATCTTGATGAGGGTGGACTTGCCGGCGCCGTTGTCGCCGAGCACGCAGGAGATCTCCCCCGCGTGGACTTCGAGGGAGACGCCTTCGAGGGCGCGGATGTTGCCGTAGTACTTGCTGACGTCGTCGAGCTCGACGAGCGGGGTCCGCTCCGCCGTCGGCGCCGCGTCCGCCGTGGTCGTGTCCGTGGTCACTTCGTCGCCTCCGCGCGCTTGCGGACCCAGTGGTTGAGCAGCGTGGCCAGGAGCAGCATCACGCCGAGGAAGAACTTGAACCAGTCGGGGTTCCACTCGGCGAAGACGATGCCCTTGCTGACCATGCCGAAGATCAGCGCGCCGACGGCGGCGCCGACCGCGGAGCCGTATCCGCCGGTGATCAGGCACCCGCCGATGACGGCCGCGATGATGTAGATCAGCTCGTTGCCGACGCCCTCGCCGGACTGGACCACGTCGTAGCTGAACAGCAGGTGCTGGCCGGAGATCCAGGCCCCGAAGGCGACGCCCATGTAGAGGCCGATCTTGGTGGCCGCGACCGGGACGCCGACCGCGCGGGCCGCGTCCTCGCCGCCGCCCACCGCGAAGATCCAGTTGCCGACGCGGGTCCGCAGCAGGATCCAGGTGGCGAGGCCGATCAGGGCGAGCCACCACACGATGGTGATCTTGAAGTCGACGCCGCCGACGGAGATCGTGGAGGCGAAGACCTTCTTGGCGGAGGAGAAGCCCTCCATGTCCGCGATCGACTTGGTGGAGACCGTGCCGCTGATCAGCTTGGTGAACCCGAGGTTCATGCCGGTCAGCATCAGGAACGTGCCGAGGGTGATGATGAAGCTCGGCGGGTCGGTGCGGGTCAGCATGACGCCGTTGAAGACCCCGACGGCGAGGGTGGCGACGAGCGAGACGAGGACGCCGACCCAGATGTTGGCCGTCATCTGGTAGCTGAACATCGAGGAGATCAGCGCGGAGGTCGTCACCAGGACGCCCGCCGACAGGTCGAACTCGCCGCCGATCATCAGCAGCGCCACCGGCACCGCCATGATGCCGAGGGTCGAGGCGGCGTACAGGACCGTGGCGAGGCTGTTGGTCTGCAGGAAGCTGTCCGCGACGATCGCGAAGAAGACGAAGACGGCGACGGCGCCGACGACCGAGCCGAGCTCGGGGCGGCCCAGCAGCTTCTTCAGCGGCGAGGTCTTCAGGAGGCGCTCGTCGCTCTTGGTGTCCGGGGCCGGTGCCGGGGCGGTGGCGGTCATCGGGTGCCCCGCTTCGCGTAGTCCTCGAGCTCGTCGGCCTGGTTCTTGGTGACGATCTGCGGGCCGGTCAGGACGGGCTTGCCGCCGCCGAGCACGTCGGCGTTGTACTTGTACAGCCACAGCAGGTCGACGGCCTGGTAGCCCTGGAGGTAGGGCTGCTGGTCGACGGCGAAGCCGAGGGAGCCGGACTTCAGGCCGGCGGCGACCTTCTCGTTCAGGTCGAAGGTGTCGACCTCGGCCTTGCTGCCCGCACCGTCCGCGGCCTGCACGGCGGCGTCCGCGAAGGGCGCGCCGAGCGTGACGACCGCGTCGATCGACTTGTCGGTCTGCAGGCGGGCCTCGATGGAGGACTGCACGTCGGGCATGTTGGTGCCGGTCACGTACAGGTTCTGCATCTTGCCCTCGAAGGTCTTCTTGGCACCCTCGCAGCGCTGCTCGTGGCCGACGTTGCCCTGCTCGTGCAGGATGCACAGCGCCTTCTTGCGGCCGCGCTTGTTCAGCTCCTCGCCGACGGCCTCGCCCGCGATCGTCTCGTCCTGGCCGATGTGGGTGAGCGCGCCGAACTTCTTGGACTCCGCGGAGCCGGAGTTCACGGTGATCACCGGGATGCCGGCCTTCTCCGCGCGGGCCAGGGCGCCCTTCATCGCGTCGGGCTTGGCCAGCGAGACGATGATCCCGTCGACCTTCTTGTCGATGTAGGAGTCCACCAGCTGGGCCTGCTGCTGGGCCTCGTCGTCATGGGCGTACAGGAACTTGATGTTGTCCTTGACGGCGGCCTGCTCGGCGCCGCTCTGGACGATGTCCCAGAACGTGTCGCCGTCACCCGAGTGGGTCACCATGCCGAAGGTCCAGCGCGGTGTGTCCACCGCGGCCCTCCCGCCCGCCGCCGCTGCCTTGCGGGCGTCCTCGGCGCGCTTGCCGCCGGTGCTGCTGCACCCCGCGAGGGACACTCCGAGCGCCGCCACCAGCACGGCGCCCACCGCGCGTACCCCTGTCCGAACCCTTGTCACGACGCCGTGCCCTTCTTGTTTCTGCTTCCTCGGTGCGGCCGGTGGGGATACCCGACCCCGGCCGCCCAAGTATCGACCACACGGCTCGCGCGTGCGTTCATCGGGTACCGCGGGCGGTGTGCTTGGGGGAGTTCTAGCGGCGGCCGCTCGGCAGCGTCAATGGCTTTGTCAGAACATTCTGTCGAACGTGGACGACAGGGGACGGGACGACGTGCGGACCCTACGGCCGTACGAGGAGCTGGAACTCGAAGGAGTACCGCGAGGCCCGGTAGACGTGCGCGCCGAACTCGACCGCGCGCCCCGTGTCGTCGTACGTCGTGCGCCGCATGGTGAGCAGCGGGGCGCCGACGGGCTCGGCGAGGCGCTCGGCCTCCTCGGCGGTGGCGGCGCGGGCGCCGACGGACTGGCGGGCGCTGTGCAGGGTCAGGCCGGCGGCGCGCATCAGGCGGTAGAGGCCGGTGGCCTCCAGGCGCTCGCTGCCGAGGTCGAGGAGACCGGACGGGAGGTGGTTGGTGAGATACGCCATGGGCTCGCCGTGGGCCAGGCGCAGCCGCTCGACGCGGTGCACCTCCTCGCCCTCGCCGACGCCGAGCGCGGCCGCGACCTCGGCGGAGGCGGGCTCGACGGTGTTGCGCAGGACGCGGGTCCCGGGGCGCTGGCCCGCCGCCTCCAGGTCGTCGTAGAGGCTGCTCAGCTCCAGGGGGCGCTTCACCTGGCTGTGCACGACCTGCGTGCCGACGCCCCGGCGCCGCACCAGCAGGCCCTTGTCCACGAGGGACTGGATGGCCTGGCGGACGGTGGGCCGGGACAGGCCGAGCCGCCCGGCCAGCTCGATCTCGTTGCCGAGCAGGCTGCCGGGGGTGAGGGCGCCGCGTTCGATCGCCGCCTCCAGCTGCTGGGCGAGCTGGAAGTAGAGCGGTACCGGGCTGCTGCGGTCGACGCCGAGCCTGAGGGTCAGGGCGGGGTCGGTGACCCGCTTGTCCTGAGCTGGTTTGGCGACTGGTTTGGACACGGGCCGAGCGTAGTCCCGGTGGATGATGACGGGAAGTTCGGACGTTCTGTTGTCCGGACGATGTATTTGTCAGGACAAGGGATTGACAGGGCGGGCGGCCGTGGCGAGGGTGTGGCCATGCGTATCGGACTGGTCGGAACGGGCCGCATCGGCACATTTCACTCCGCGGCCCTGAGCCGGCATCCCGAGGTGACCTCGCTCGTCGTCGCCGACGCGGACCCCGTGCGCGCGGCCGGCCTCGCGGCGCGGACCGGTGCGGTGGCCGCCCCCTCCGTGGCGGACGTCTTCGCCGTCGGCGTGGACGCCGTGGTGATCACGGCGGCGACATCGGCGCACGCCGAGCTGATCGGCAGGGCGGCGCGCGCCGGGCTCCCGGTGTTCTGCGAGAAGCCCATCGCGCTCGGCCTGCCGGGCACGCTGGCCGCGCTCGCCGAGGTCGAGGCGGCGGGCACGGTGTTGCAGCTCGGCTTCCAGCGGCGCTTCGACGCGGGGTACGCGGCGGCGCGCGAGGCCGTGCGCTCGGGCCGGCTCGGGCGGCTGCACACCGTGCGGGCCGTGACCTCGGACCCGGCGCCGCCCCCGGCCGCGTATCTGCCGCTGTCCGGCGGGCTCTTCCGCGACTGCCTGGTCCACGACTTCGACGTCCTGCGGTGGGTGACGGGGCGCGAGGTCACCGAGGTGTACGCGACCGGTTCCGACGCGGGGCCCGCGATGTTCCGGGCGGCGGGCGACGTCGGCACCGCGGCGGCGGTCCTCACCCTCGACGACGGCACCCTCGCCACGGCGACGGCGACCCGGCTGAACGGCGCGGGTTACGACGTACGCATGGAACTGGCCGGGGAGAGCGACCAGTTGGCGGTCGGCCTGGACGACCGCACGCCCCTGACCTCGGCGGAGCCGACGGGCCCGGCCGCGCCGCTCAAGCCCTGGCCCGGCTTCCTGGAGCGCTTCGCCCCCGCCTACGAGGCGGAACTGGCCGCCTTCATCGAGGTCGTGCGCGGTCAGCGGGCGAACCCTTGCGACGGCCGCGAGGCGTTGCAGGCGCTGCGGATCGCCGAGGCGTGCGAACTGTCGCGGCGGGAGCGGCGGTTGGTGGACCTGGCCGAGGTTTCCGGGGGCTGAGACGCCCTGCGGGCCCCTCAGCCGTCCTGGTCCGGCAGACCCGCGTCCTGGTCCAGCAGACCGGCGTCATGCGCCAACAGGGCTATCTGCACCCGGTTGTTGAGGTCCAGTTTCGTCAGGATGCGGGACACGTGGGCCTTCACGGTGGCCACGCTCAGGAACAGCTGTGCCGCGATGTCCGCGTTGGAGCCGCCCCGGCCGACGGCGACGGCGACCTCCCGCTCGCGTTCGCCGAGCGCGTCGAGCCGGGCCAGCGCGCGGCGCCCGCGGTCGAGCCGGGGGTCGGCGTCCGTCACCCGCGCGATCAGCTGCCGGGCCACCGCCGGGGACAGGACCGGCTCGCCCGCGGCGACCGCGCGCACCGCGCCGACGATCTCCGCGGGCGGTGTGTCCTTCAGGACGAAGCCGGCGGCGCCCGCCCGCAGGGCCCGCAGGACCTGTTCGTCGGCGTGGAAGGTGGTGAGGACGATGACCTCGGGGGCGTCGGGGCGTCCGCGCAGCGCCTCCGTGGCGGCGAGGCCGTCCATCGTGGGCATGCGGATGTCCATCAGGACGACGTCGGGCCGCACCTGGCCGACCAGCGGGGCGACTTCGGTGCCGTCGCCCGCCTCGCCGACGATCTCGATGTCGTCGGCGCCGCCGAGCATGAAGGAGAGTCCGGCGCGCACCAGCGGGTCGTCGTCGACGAGCAGCAGCCTGATCGGTTTCATGGCGCCCACGGTAGCCAGGCCTCCAGGTGGAATCCGCCGTCGGGCCCGGGTCCGTGGACGAGGCGGCCGCCCGCGAGCTGGGCCCGTTCGGTGAGCCCGATCAGGCCCTGTCCGGAGCCCGGCACCCCGGGCACGTCGCCGGGCGGCGCCGGGTTGCGCACGGTCAGCGTCAGGCCTTCGCCGGGCGCGCCCGCGACGGTGACGGTGACCTCGGCGCCGGGGGCGTGCTTGCGGGCGTTGGTCAGGGCCTCCTGCGCGATGCGGTACGCGGTGCGGCCGAGGGCGCCGGGCACGCCCGCGGGGTCCCCGACGCGGCTGTCGAGGACGACCTTCATGCCCGCCTCGCGGGATTCGGCGACCAGCGCGTCCAGGGCGGCGAGCGTGGGCTGCGGGCGGCCCGGGGCGTCCGTGCCGCCGCCGCGCAGGACGCCGATCACCTGGCGCAGGTCCTGCAGCGCCTCGTGGGCGCTCTCCCGGATGACGCCCGCCGCGCGCGCGATCTCGGGGCGGGGCGCGTCGGGGCGGAACTCCAGGGCGCCGGCGTGGACGCTGAGCAGGGTGAGGCGGTGGGCGAGGACGTCGTGCATCTCGCGGGCGATGGCCTCGCGGGCGTGCCGTTGGGCCTGTTCGGCGCGCAGGGCGGCCTCGTTCTCGGCGCGGACGGCGCGCTCGCGCAGGCTGAGCAGCAGTTCGCGGCGGGAGCGCACGAACATGCCCCAGCCGATGACCGTCAGGGTGACGAGCACCCCGAAGGCGACCGCCACGGCGTACGGCAGCTCGACGTCGGGCCGTATCCAGCACGCGACGGGGATCACCGCGATCGAGGCCCCGCCGATCCACACGACGTGGCGGAGGGGCCGGTGCACGGCGAGGGTGAAGAGGGCGACGGCCGTCGCGCCGCCCGCCGTCTCGGAGGCCATGCCGACCGGCACCATCACGAGGGCCAGGCCCACCGGCCAGCGCCTGCGCAGCCAGACCGCGGCGCAGGCGAGCGCCCCGAGGACCTGGTCGAGGTCCGCGACACCCTGGGAGACGTGGGGATTGGTGGTGATGGTGTCGGCGCCGAACATCCCGATGAGGACGGCCGCGCCGAAGCAGCCGAAGTCGGTGAACCAGTCGCGTACGGTCCGTCGCGGCCTGCGCGCCGACCGCCCCGCCCGTCCCGACCGCCCCGCCCGTCCCGGCCGCTCGGCCCGGTCCGGGTGGAGCTTCTGGGCGAGGGCGGAGGGCAGCGCCCAGGCGCTTGTGGCCAGGAGCCCGGGCACGGCACGGGGTTCGGCGGGCTCGGGGCGCGCTGTGGGTTCGGTACCGCTCATGGTCGGCAAATCTACGCACGGGCGAGGCCCCGGGGCGCGCTCCGTAAGCGGTCGTCGACCGAAGTAGCAGGGGTCGCAGACTTTCGGACCGTACGCGGGCCGGATCCTCGCCCGGTGGCGGATGTGCGCGGCCAAGGTGCGGGGCGAGGATCTCCGGCATGAAACGGCTACTGGAATTGTTCGGTTTCCTCCTGCTGGTCCAGGGCGTCGGCGGCGCGGTCCACGACCTCACCGACGAGCGGTACGGCTGGGGCCTGCTGCGGCGCCTCGGCTTCCTGGAGGGCTACGAGCTGTACGCGAGCATCGCGATGGTCGTGCTGGCGATCGCGCTGTTCGCCGCCGCGGAGAGCCAGAAGGAGGGCTGACCCCGCGCATACACGCTCGTATCCGCTCGCCGCCGCTTGCTAGTAGCTGCCGTACTCCGGCCGCCCCGCGCGCTCGTACGTGCTGATGACGACGCCCTTGGACGTCGTGCGCGAGCGGGTGAGCCGGAAGGCGGCGGGCGGGAAGCCCTCGGTGAAGAGCCGCTTGCCGGTGCCGAGGACGACGGGGAACGTCAGCAGGTGCAGGGTGTCGATGAGGTCGTGGGCCAGCAGGGAGCGGGCGAGGTCGCCGCTGCCGTGCATCTGGAGTTCGCGGCCCGGCTGCTCCTTGAGCGCGGTGACGTCCTTGGCGAGGTCGTCGCGGCCGATGATCCGGGTGTGGGGCCAGTCGGCGCCGGTCAGCGTGGTGCTCGCGACGTACTTGGGCAGGGTGTTGAGCTTGGTCGCCACCACGTTGCCGGGGTCGGTCACGGCGGGCCAGTACCCGGCGAAGATGTCGTACGTCCCGCGTCCGAGGAGGAACCCGTCGGCCTGGGCGAAGACCTCCTCCACGAACGCGCCGAAGTCCTCGTCGCCGTAGGGCACCGACCAGCCGCCGTGCTCGAAGCCGCCGCTGCGGTCCTCGTCCGGGCCGCCGGGGGCCTGGAAGACCCCGTCCAGGGTGAGGAACTGGGTGAAGGTGAGCTTCATGGCGGACGCCTCTCCTTGGATGTGCGGTGCTGTCCTCTACTCAGACCGTGCCACCGGCCCGAACTCATCGCCGCCCGACGAACGCCGCAAAGATCGGCGTCCGTTTCCCGCCAGCCCCGGCCCACCCCACCGCGTTTCATTGAACCCGCAAGCACTTACCGCCCTGATCGGCGGAAAACCCTGACGCACACGGTGGCTCCCCCGCGGACCACGTGGGGCGCATACGCGGAAGAGGTACGGACATGTCCACTCCCACCCGGTTCACCGACCCCACCGGCACCGCCGCTCTCACCGGCAGGACGGCGCTGGTCACCGGCGGCAGCCGCGGCATGGGCGCGGCGATCGCGCTGCGCCTGGCGCGGGAAGGCGCGGACGTGGCGCTCACCTACGTCCACGGCGAGGCGGCGGCACACGAGGTCGTAGCAAAGATCGAGGCCATGGGGCGCCGCGGCTTCGCCATCCGGGCCGACGCGGCCGAGGCCGGGGACGCCGCCGGCGCCGTGGAGCGCGCGGCCGACGACCTGGGCCACCTGGACATCCTGGTCAACAACGCCGGCATCGGTGTCCTCGGCCCCATCGGCGACCTGACGCTCGCCGACGTGGACCGGGTCCTCGCGATCAACGTCCGCGGGGTGTTCCTCGCCTCGCAGGCCGCGGCCGGACGGCTGCGCGACGGCGGCCGGATCATCACCATCGGCAGCTGCATCGCCCAGCGCGTGCCCGGCCCCGGCGCCACGCTGTACGCGACGAGCAAGGCGGCGCTGATCGGCCTCAACAAGGCGCTGGCACGGGAGCTCGGCGGGCGCCGGATCACGGCGAACCTGGTGCAGCCCGGCCCGATCGACACGGACATGAACCCGGCGGGCGGCCCCTTCGCCGAGGGCCAGAGCGCCATGACGGCGCTCGGCCGCTTCGGCTCCACCGACGAGGTGGCGTCCCTGGTCGCCTACCTCGCGGGGGACGACGCCGCGTACGTCACCGGCACCGAGCTGTCGGTCGACGGCGGGCACGCCGCCTGACGCACGCCGGACATGAGTACGGGGCACACCGGGGCTGTCCTCCCGGTGCGCCCCGCGTCGCGGGGCGGGGTCAGCCGCCCAGCTCCTGGTGGCGGGCGGCCAGCCGGGCCGCGCCGTCCTCGGTCAGCGAACCGAACAGGCGCAGGCGGGAGATGCCGCCGTCGGGGAAGATGTCGACGCGTACGTGCGTGCCGACGACCGGGGTGTCCAGGACGAAGCGGTGGTTGGTGTCGGGCTGCAGGCGGGTGCGGGGCAGCGCCTCGGCCCACTCGCCGTCCTCCCCGTCGCGCACGGAGAGGGAGGCCCAGCCGGCCGAGTTGCCCTTGAGGTAGGCGGTGTCGATCTCGACGGCGCGGATCTCGGACTGCTGCACGAGCCGGTAGCGGATCCAGTCGTTGCCGCGGTCGCGGCGGCGGCGGGTCTCCCAGCCGTCGTCCATCTTGCGGGAGCGGCCCGGCTGGATGGTGTTGGTGGCCGGGGAGTAGAAGCGGTCGGAGGCGTCCTCGACCTGGCCGCCGTTCTCCAGGGCGACGACGTCGAAGGTGCCGAGCGCGGTGAGCCACTTCGGGTCGGCGGCGACCTCGCCGTAGACGCGCAGGCGGGCGATGCCGCCGTCCGGGTGCTGGTTGACGCGCAGGTGCGTGAAGCGCTGCTCGACGTCGACGGCGAAGCCGTTGGCGGCGTGTCCGCCGACGGGCGTACGCGGGACGAGCGTCGTCCACTTCACGTCGTCGCCGCACAGCTCCTCGGGCGTCGGGGAGCCCTCGACGCTGGTGGCCTCGACGGACACGGCCTGCGGGTAGTTGCCGCGGAAGTGGGCGGTGTCGACGACGATGCCGCGGATGACGCCGGGGGCGCCGAGGCGTACGAGCGCCCAGTCGTGGTCCTCGTCGGTGGGCCAGGGGTGCTCGCCGGAGACCCCGCGCCGGCGGCGGGTCTCCCAGCCGTCCATGACCTTGCCCTTGTGTCCGAAGTGCTCGGGGTCGAACACGGCGGGGTGCGCGAGCAGCAGGTTCTCGCGCATCGCGAAGAACTCGTCGTTGGCGGCGATCACACCGGCGCCGAGCTGCCGGTCGGCGAGGTTGGCGTACTGGGTGAAGGGGAAGTCGGCCGTGCGGTAGTCGGCGTAGGGCTCGCCGCCGCCGTAGGGGCTCGCGTCGCCGGTGTAGGAGGGTATCGCCGTCACTGTTTCAGTTGTTCCTTTCCAGAAGTCGGCCCGCGGGTTCGCTGAACTCGCCGCCGTGCAGGATGCGTTCGCCGCGCAGCCAGGTGGACTTCACGACGCCGCTGAGGGTCTTGCCCGCGTACGCCGTGACCCGGTTCCTGTGGTGCAGCTCCGCGGGGTCCACGGTGAAGGTCTCGTCGGGCGCGAGGACCGCGAAGTCGGCGTCGCGGCCGGCCTCGATGGCGCCCTTCTGGCCGAGTCCGGCCAGCTGTGCGGTGCGCGTGGACATCCAGCGCACCACGTCGTCGAGGGTGTGCCCCCGCTCGCGCGCCTCGGTCCAGACCGCGGACAGGCTCAGCTGGAGTCCGGAGATGCCGCCCCACGCGGTGGCGAAGTCCTCGGTCTTCAGGTCGGCGGTGGAGGGCGAGTGGTCGGTGACGACGCAGTCGATGGTGCCGTCGGCCAGCGCCGCCCACAGCAGGTCCCGGTTGCCGGCCTCCCGGATGGGCGGGCAGCACTTGAACTCGCTGGCGCCGTCGGGGACTTCCTCGGCGGTCAGGGTCAGGTAGTGCGGGCAGGTCTCCACGGTCAGCCGGACGCCCTCGCGCTTGGCGGCGGCGATCAGCGGCAGCGCGTCCGAGGAGGACAGGTGCAGGACGTGCACGCGGGCGCCGATCCGCTGGGCGAGGGCGATGAGGCCCTCGATCGCGGTGTCCTCCGAGACCCGGGGCCGGGTCCGGAGGAAGTCGGCGTACTTGGGGCCGCTCGTGTGCGGGGCGGCGTCCAGCTCGTGCGGGTCCTCGGCGTGGACGATGAGGAGCCCGTCGAAGCCGGCGATCTCGGCCATGGAGGCGGCGAGCTGGTCCTGGTTCAGCTCGGGGAACTCCTCGACGCCCGAGGGCGACAGGAAGCACTTGAAGCCGTACACGCCGGCGTCGTGCAGGGGCTTGAGGTCCGCGACGTTGTCGGGCAGGGCGCCGCCCCAGAAGCCGACGTCGATGTGCGCCTTGGCCCGGGCGACGTCCTGCTTGGTCCGCAGGTTGTCGACCGTGGTGGTCGGCGGCAGGGAGTTGAGGGGCATGTCCACGAGGGTGGTGATGCCGCCCGCCGCCGCGGCGCGGGTGGCGGTCCAAAAGCCCTCCCACTCCGTGCGGCCGGGGTCGTTCACATGGACGTGGGTGTCGACCAGGCCGGGCAGCAGGACGTCGTCGCCGAAGTCTTCGAGCCGGGCCCCGCGCGGCACCGCGTCGTCGTACCGGCCGACGGACACGATCTTCCCGCCACGGACGGCGACCGAGGCGGCGCGCGTCCCTTCCGGGGTCACGACGCGGGTGGAGCGCAGCACCAGCTCCGCACCCGCATCGACGCCCGCGTCCACGTCCACGCCCTGTTCGGACACCCGTGTCCCCTCTCTTCTGTTCCGCTTCACAGACCTTTTGTTTCCGCTTAACGGAATTCAACGTTCTGTTGAAGGAGTTTTCACGCTCGACCGGGTGGCGTCAAGAGTGGACCCCGGGCAGCCGTCCGCCATGGGGCCGCGACTGGACGTTTCCACAAGGTGGAATTAGAATTCCACCTGCCAGAACGTAGCTCCACACAGCCGCAGGTCGAGGCGCCCTGGGACAACCCCGCGAAGAACCGGGCAAAGTCCCCCCTGACCGGCGACGACGCCGCCACGCGCGAGAACCCCCGCGAAGAACTGCCCGGTAGGCTGCTTCCTTGCCCGCCAGCACCGAAAGGAACGCGCCGTGCCGACGTCAAGCGCCAACGACGCCCCTGCTGAAGTCGCCGCCCCGAAGACCCCCGCCGCGAGCGGCGGCGTCCAGTCGCTCGAGCGCGCCTTCGATCTGCTCGAACGGATGGCGGACGCCGGGGGCGAGGTCGGTCTCAGCGAGCTCTCCGCCAGCAGCGGCCTGCCCCTTCCCACGATCCACCGCCTGATGCGCACGCTGGTCGCCTGCGGGTACGTACGCCAGCAGGCCAACCGCCGCTACTCCCTCGGCCCGCGCCTGATCCGCCTCGGCGAATCGGCCTCGCGGCTGCTCGGCACGTGGGCCCGGCCCTACCTCGCCCGGCTCGTCGAGGAGACCGGCGAGACGGCCAACATGGCCCTGCTCGACGGCGACGAGATCGTGTACGTCGCACAGGTGCCGTCCAAGCACTCCATGCGCATGTTCACCGAGGTCGGCCGGCGGGTCCTGCCGCACTCCACGGGCGTCGGCAAGGCGCTGCTCGCGCACACGCCGCCGGAGGAGGTCCGGGCGCTGCTCGCCCGCACCGGGATGCCCGCGGCCACCGAGAAGACGATCACCA
Source organism: Streptomyces sp. NPDC034037 (assembly GCF_055575715.1). Taxonomy (NCBI): domain Bacteria; kingdom Bacillati; phylum Actinomycetota; class Actinomycetes; order Kitasatosporales; family Streptomycetaceae; genus Streptomyces; species Streptomyces sp. NPDC034037. The sequence goes on from NZ_JBVISC010000009.1 coordinate 117,562, forward strand.
CGCCCGAGGGGTTCCTCGCCGCGCTCGAAGAGGTCCGCCGGGCCGGGTACGCCGTCGACGACAACGAACAGGAGATCGGCGTCCGGTGCCTGGCCGTGCCGGTGCCCAACTCGCCCACGGCGGCGGCGATCTCCATCTCCGGGCCCGCCGGGCGGGTCACGGAGGCGGCCACGGAGCGGATCGTGCCGGTGTTGCAGCAGGTGGCGGTGGAGCTTTCGTCGGCGTTGGTCAGTGCGGGGGCTGGCTCCTGAGCCTTGAGCTGGCTCCTGAGCCTGGGGCGGGGGCTGGGGGGCCTGCCTTGTCCGCTTCGCGGTGGGTGGGTTGCGGGTTTTCCCCGCCCTTGCGGTCGCAGTGAGCCGCCGCTTCGCGGCGGTCGTCTCCCACCCACCCACCCGTTGCTCCGTGGTGGAGGTGGCCGTCTCTCAGTTCCGTCACTCGGTCCGCGTGGGTCAGGCCCGCTCTGTCGTGGGTGACCAGGACCGTCGCCGTGCCGCGTTCCTTCGTCAGGGTCGCGAGGAGCGACAGCACCGCGGCCCCGCGCTTATGGTCCAGCGCGCTGGTCGGCTCGTCGACCAGCAGCACCGCGGGGCCGTTCATCAGCGCCCGCGCGATCCCCACCCGCTGGCGCTGGCCTCCCGAGAGCTGGTGCGGGCGGCGCCCTGCCTGGTCCGCGAGGCCGACCGCCGCCAGCAGTCCCCGCGCCCGCTCGCGGACCCGGCCACCGGGGCGCCGCCCGTCCACATGCGCCATCAGCTCCAGCTGCTCCAGCGCCGTCAGCGAGCCCAGCAGGTGCGGCTGCTGGAAGACGATGCCGAGGCGTCGCCGTCGTAGTTCCGCCTTCTCGGCCCGGCTCAGCGTCGCCGTGTCGACGCCGTCCACCACGACCCGCCCCCGCTCGGGCGTGACCAGCGTCGCCGCGACGGCGAGCAGGCTGGACTTGCCGGAACCGGAGGGGCCCACCACCGCGGTCATCGTGCCCGCCGGCACCTCCAGTCCCACGCCGTCCAGCGCGGTCAGCCGCCCCGACCCGTCGGGGTACGTGAGCGTGACGTCCTTCAGCAGCAAAGAGATGTTCATCGGGCACTCCCCAACGCGACCAACGGATCGACGGCGGTGATCCGCCGCACGGAGAGACCGGCCCCGACCGCACCGAGCGCGATCATGACCCCGGCGGGCCCCAGCACGGTCGCCGGTTCCAGCACGAACGGGACGTCGCCGCCGCTGATGACCCCGCCGGCCGCCGCCGCGATCCCGGACCCCACCGCCGTACCGACGACGAGCATCGCCACGGCCTGGCCCAGCGCGTCCCGCAGCAGATAGGGCGTGGAGGCGCCCAGCGCCTTCAGGACGGCGATGTCGGCGCCCCGCTGGATCGTCCACACGGTGAAGAACGCCCCTATGACCAGCGCGGAGATCACGAACAGAAAGCCCCGCATCAACTGGAGGGAGCCGTTCTCGGCCTGGTAGGAGCCGATGGCCGACAGCGCTCCGTCGCGCGACTTCGTCGCGGTCCCCGCGGCCTGGTCCCCGGCGGCCAGATCGACCCCGTCGCCGGTCCGCAGCGCGATCACCGTCGCCTGCTGCTCCCCGGACGGGCCCCGGCCGCCCCCGCGCCCGAGCCGCTGCCAGTCGTCGAGGGAGATCCACACCACGGGTGTATGGCTGTACGAGGCGTCGGACGCGACGCGCGCCACCCGCTCCCCCACCGCGCCGCCGCCGAGCCGGACGCGGTCGCCGACCCGGACCCCGAGGTCCTCGGCCGCCTGCTCGGAGAGCACCGCGTCGCCCGGCGCGACACCGTCCGGCGCGATGCCGGCGTCCGGCGGGACGCCGAAGGCGGAGACCGCCGCCGAACGCTTGCCCGCGGTGGCACCGAGGGTGCTGATGCCGATGGGCTGCGCGGAGAGCACGCCGGGCCGTGCGGCCCACTTCTCCCAGGCCCGCCGCTCCACCAGCGAGTTCGTGAAGGAGACCGACCGGCCGTCGGGCGGCGCGGCGAACGCCAGGTGGTCGGCCGGCAGCCCGGTGACGGCCGAGGTGTTCTCCCTGGCGAGCCCGGCGGTCAGCCCGGACAGCAGACCGACGAGCAGGGTGATCAGTACGACGACGGCCCCCATCAGGGCGAACCGCCCCTTGGCGAACCGCAGGTCTCTCCATGCGACGAACATGGCCCCACCCTGCGGCCGGCAGCACGGGCGGGGCATCGCGCCCCAGCACGGTTCACCCGGATCGAAGGGCGGCGCCGCACTTCAACCTTTCGGTTGACGGGGCCGGGGGGCTCCGCCCGTACGGTGGAAGGGGCACGCGTACGCCCCAGCCGGCCCCCAGCCCCCGTCCCCGCCCCGCACTCATCGAGCCCCGGACCTCCGAGACCCCATGTCCCGCACCCTCGTCCCCACGCCCACGCACCCGGCCGCCCGCACACCCGTGGCCCTCGCCCTGCGCCTGTGCCTGCACGCCCTCCTCGCGGGGCTGCTGGCGCTCGCCGCGGTGAAGGCGCTGGCACAAGACGGCTCGGCCCACTCGCCGGGAGCGGCGCGGCCCGCGGCCGTCGTCGCGGCGGTGCTCCTCGTGGCCGCCGTCTACGCGGCCGGCACGCTGAGCCCCGCCGTGGCCCGCTCGCGGCGCGCGGCGGCCTGGTGGCTGGCGGCGCTGGGCGCGGCCTGGCTGGTGCTGCTGGCACTGTCCCCGGACGGGCTGTGGGTCGCCTTCCCGCTGTACTTCCTCCAGCTGTGGCTGCTGCCGGTCCGCTGGGCGCTGCCCGCGGTCCTCGCCACGGCGGCCGCCGCCATCGGCGGCTTCCTGCTGCACGGCGCGCCGGTGACCCCCGGCGGCTTCATCGGGCCGCTGCTCGGCGCGGCCGTCGCCGTGGCCACGGTCCTCGGGTACGCGGCGCTGTACCGGGAGAGCGAGCACCGCCGCCGGCTCATCGACGAACTGGTGGCCACGCGGGCCGAACTCGCCGCCGCCGAGCGCACCGCGGGCACCCTGGCGGAGCGGGAGCGACTGGCCCGGGAGATCCACGACACCCTCGCGCAGGGCCTGTCCTCCATCCAGTTGCTGCTGCGGGCCGCCCAGCGCGCGCTGCCGGACGGCTCCCCGGCGGCCCCGCACATCGAGCGGGCGCGGGCGGCCGCCCAGGACAACCTGGCCGAGGCCCGCCGCTTCGTGCGCGCGCTCTCCCCGCCCGGTCTGGAGGCCGGCTCGCTCGCCGGGGCCCTGGAGCGGCTGTGCGCGTCGAGCGCGGGCCCCCGTGTGCGGTTCTCCGTCAGCGGTACGCCGGTGGAGCTGCCCACGCCGTACGAGGTGGCGCTGCTGCGCGTCGCGCAGTCCGCCCTCGCGAACGCGGTGCGGCACGCGGGGGCGGCCCGCGCCGAGATCACGCTGACGTTCATGGACGGGTCGGTCACGCTGGACGTAGTCGACGACGGCAGGGGTTTCGATCCGGCGGCCGGCGAGCCGCCGCAGGGGGCGGGGGACGGCGGTTTCGGGCTGCCCGCGATGCGCGCGCGGGCCCGGGCGCTGGGCGGCACCTTCACGGTCGAGTCCGCACCGGGCCAGGGCACCGCGGTGGCGATCGCGCTGCCGCTGCCCGCCCGTCCGGCGGGGGCGGCGGCGTGACGCGGGCGCCCGGGGCGACGGTGCGTCTGCTGCTCGCCGACGACCATCCCGTCGTACGCGCGGGTCTGCGCGCGGTGCTCGCCGCGGAGCCGGACTTCGAGATCGTCGCGGAGGCGGCGACGGCGGAGGCGGCGGTGGAACGGGCCGCGGCGGCGGGACCGGACGGTGTCGACGTGGTTCTGATGGACCTTCAGTTCGGAGCCGGGATGCACGGCGCGGCGGCGACGGCCGCGATCACCGCGCGCGAGGGTGCGCCCCGGGTCCTGGTCCTGACCACGTACGACACGGAGGCGGACATCCTCGCGGCGGTGGAGGCGGGCGCGGCGGGCTATCTCCTCAAGGACGCGCCGCCCGAGGAGCTGGCCGCGGCGGTCCGCACGGCGGCGTCGGGGCGCTCCGCCCTCGCGCCCGCCGTCGCGCACCGTTTGATGGACCGCATGCGGACCCCGGCGCAGGCCCTGAGCCGCCGGGAGCTCGAGGTGCTGCGCCTGGTGAAGGACGGCCTGTCCAACCAGCGGATCAGCAGGGAACTCTTCCTGAGCCAGGCCACGGTGAAGTCCCATCTGGTGCACATCTACGCCAAGCTCGGCGTGGACTCCCGCACCGCGGCGGTGGCGGCCGCGACGGCCCGCGGCCTGATCCGCAGCCGCCCCTGACACCCCCGCCCCGGAGGCCCGCCTCACTCCCCCACCAGGGCGAAGTCCGCCGCCCGCATGCCGCGCAGCGCCCTGCGCAGGCCCTTCGGCGGTCGCGGGGACGGGACGGTCAGGACCGGGCAGGCGGTGCGGGCGCGGGCCCGGCGGTGGACGCGGCTCGGGCGGCGCCTGCCGGGGCGGGTGCCGAGGACGAGGAGGTCGTCGGGGTGGGCGGCGAGCGCGCTCAGGGCGCGGGCCGGGCTGTCCCTGATCACCCGGCGTTCGACCGCGACGCCGGGCGGCGCGCCTCCGAAGACCTCGTCGAAGGCGCGGTTGAGGCGGGCGCGCGCCTCTGCCTCCCAGTGCCGGGCCCATCGCGGGTCCGGGCGGCGCAGATACAGGGCCTCGCCCTCCGGCGGCTCCCAGGCGATCACCGCGACGAGGACGCGGCGCCCGCGCCGGGCCTCCTTCGCGGCTACCCGCAGCGCCGCCAGGCTCGCGAGCGATCCGCTCACTCCCACGACGACGCGTCCCGCGTGCTCCATCCCTGTCCCCGGTGCCATCGATGTCCCTCCCTGGCCGAAACGAGCTGTTCGAAGCCGGCTGAAGGGGAGTCTGTACGCTGATTGGCCTGGAGAGCAGGGCCAATCAGCGGGAGTTGGCATGGCAGAGGCACGAGTGGTCCACCGCCTGGACAGGAGCCTGGGCAGCGGCCGGCTGGCCGGTCTGCTGACCGGGATCGCCGGTGAGCGCCCCGGTTACCGCGCGCTCGCCCAGGGGGTGCGCACCTTGCTGCTGGACGGCCGCGTCCCGCTGCACACCCGGCTGCCCGCCGAGCGTGAGCTGGCCTCGGCGCTCGCGGTGAGCCGGGCCACGGTCACGGCGGCGTACGACGTGCTGCGCGAGGGCGGTTATGCCCGCAGCCGCCGGGGCGCGGGCACCTGGACCGAGCTGCCGGCGGGGCGGCGGCCCTCCAGCGTGGCCGTGTTCCCGGCCGGCGACGACGTGCTGGACCTGGCGATCGCGGCGCCCGGCGCCCCGGAGGCGGAGCTGACCGAGGCGCTCGGCGCGGCGGCCGCGATGCTGGCCGAGCACGCGCCGACGCCCGGCTACCACCCGTACGGGATACCGGCGTTGCGGGCGGCCGTCGCCGAGCGTTTCACCCGGCGGGGCCTGCCGACACTCCCCGACCAGATCCTGATCACCACCGGCGCCCAGCACGCGCTGTCCCTGACGTTGGCGCTCCTCGGGCGGCCGGGCGACCGGGTGCTGGTGGAGAACCCCTCGTACCCCAACGCGCTGGACGCGATCCGCAGGGCAGGTCTGCGGGCGGTGCCCGTGCCGGTCACGGAGGACGGCTGGGACAGCGGGCTCATCGAGTCGTCGCTGCGGCAGGCGGCGCCCCGCCTCGCGTATCTCGTGCCGGACTTCCAGAATCCGACCGGCGCCCTGATGCCGCGTGAGCAGCGCGTACGCATCCTGGAGACGGCCCGCGCCACGGGCACCTGGCTGCTGATCGACGAGACCATCGCCGACATCGCGCTGGACGTGCCGCCGCCCGCGCCGTTCGCCTCGCTGGCGCCGCACGGCGCGGGCGAACAGGTCGTGACGGTCGGGTCGTTGAGCAAGTCGCACTGGGGCGGGCTGCGCATCGGCTGGGTGCGGGCGGGCTCGAAGCTGATCACGGAGCTGGCGATGGCCCGTGTTCCGGTCGACATGTCGACGCCGGTCATCGAGCAGCTGGTGGCGTTGCGTCTGCTGCGCGGCGTGGACGACGTGCTGCGCGCGCGGCTGCCGAGGCTGCGGGCGCAGCGGGACGCCCTCGCGGCGTCGCTGGCCCGCCATGTGCCCGAGTGGCGCTGGCGGGTGCCGCCGGGCGGGCTCTCGCTCTGGGTGGACCTGGGCCGGCCGATCGCGTCCTCGCTGGCCCGCGCGGCGCTCGCGCACGGCGTACGGATCGAGGGCGGCTCACGCTTCGGCGCGGATCCCGGAACGCACGAGCACCGCCTGCGCGTCCCGTACACGCTGCCGCCCGCCCAGGCGGAACAAGCGGCGATCCGCCTGGCGGCGACGCTGACCGAAGACCTGCGAACCCCTGACGCCACCCCGGACCGCCGCCCCTGGGTGGCGTGACATCCCGGACCGCAGCCGGGGCGCTGGGCGCACGGCGCCACCCCAGACCGCAGCCCGCCCCTGGGTGGCGTGGCACCCGGACCACAGCCCCCGCTGGGCGGCGAGACACCCCGGACTGCCACCCCAGCGCTGGGCGCGGCGACACCCCCGACCACAGGTCGCCCCTGAGCGACACGACACCCCCCCAATCCGCCACCCCCGAGCTGCGTGACGCGATCCGCCACCTCTGCCCCTGGGCGGGATGAGACCCCCGCTCCCCACCGCCGCCCACCGGGGTGGCAAACCCCGGCCCCCGCCACCACCGCCCCCGCGATGCCGCAACCCCCCGTATCAGCGCCCCCGCGGCGCGCCGAACGTCTCCACCGCGTCCCGTACCTCCGCGAGCGCCGTCGTGAGGGCGCTGACCGAGCCGAGCGCGCCCGCGACGAGCAGCAGGGAGCGCCGCAGGCGGCGCAGTTCGGGGGTGCCGGCGGCGGCCATCGCGGCGAGGGCGGCCAGCTCGTCCTCGGCTATGGCCCGGTCGGTGAACTCGACCGGGTGCGCCGCCAGCTCGCGGCGCAGCCGGGCCACGGCGGCGCACAGCTTCGCCACCCGCGGGTCCCCGTCGTCGCCCGTCGTCCGCCTCTGCTCCATGCCCCGCAACACAGCTCTCCCCCGCGCACGCCCACGTGCGCTGTTCTGTTCTCGTGCGTCGTTCCCGGCCTTCGGTGCTGGTCAGGCACCAGGGCCGCAGGTCAGTAAAGCGCCCCCGGGTCGGCACGCGCCACTTTCGGGCGGCGGCGCCCCCGCGGCGCGGGGTATGCAGGAGTCATGACGACAGAAGCGGTGCAGGGACCGCCCGCCGGGGCGGGCGAGGTCGCCGGGCTGCTGCTCGCCGCCGGCGGCGGCCGGCGTCTGGGCGGCCGCCCGAAGGCGCTCCTGGAGCATCGGGGCCGCCCGCTGGTGGAGCACGCGGCGCGGGTGCTGCGCGAGGCGGGCTGCGCGCCGGTGCACGTGGTGCTCGGCGCCTCCCGCGAGGCCGTACGCGCGCGTGCCTCGCTCCCGGGCTGCGTGCTGGTGGACAACCCGGACTGGGCGCACGGCATGGGCTCCTCCCTCCGGGCCGGTCTCGCCTCGCTCCGGGACTCGGGAGCGCGGGCCGTGCTGGTGTCGCTGGTCGACCAGCCGGGGATCGGCGCGGTGGCCGCGGCACGGGTGCGGGACGCCTACCGGTCGCCGGCGACGCTCGCGGCGGCCGCGTATCAGGGGCGGCGCGGGCACCCGGTGCTGTTCGGCCGCGACCACTGGGCGGGCATCGCGGAGACGGCGGCCGGCGACCGCGGGGCCCGGGATTATCTGCGGGCGCACGCCGGAGCGGTCACGCTGACCGAGTGCGGCGAGGTGGCCGACGCGTACGACATCGACACGGCGGAGGACCTGATCCACTTGGAGTGACCGGGGTGGCACTCAGCGACACGTTCTGTCGATGAAGAGAATCTCGACATCAACAAACGATTGAACTTCCACCATGAGGAAACTAGTATCCACTGACCAGAAGGCCCGTTCCCTCGGACGGGGCCCCGCAGCCGTACCTCGGCTCCTGTGGCACTCAGTGCCATCGCGTCTGCCCGGCGGCTCGCCCGGCACCGTCCGTGCAGCTCTCTGAAGGAAGTGACAGCTCATGTCCGCACTAGCGCCGTCGCCGCTGGCCATCGTCGACGCAGAGCCCCTGCCCCGGCAGGAAGAGGTGCTCACCGACGCGGCCCTCGCCTTTGTGGCCGAGCTGCACCGGCTGTTCACGCCCCGGCGTGACGAGCTCCTCGCCCGGCGCGCCGAGCGCCGTGCCGAGATCGCCACCACCTCCACCCTGGACTTCCTCCCGGAGACCGCCGCGATCCGCGAGGACGACTCCTGGCGGGTCGCCCCGGCCCCGGCCGCGCTGAACGACCGGCGCGTGGAGATCACGGGCCCCACCGACCGCAAGATGACCATCAACGCCCTGAACTCGGGCGCGAAGGTCTGGCTCGCCGACTTCGAGGACGCCTCCGCGCCCACTTGGGAGAACGTGGTCCTCGGCCAGCTCAACCTCACCGACGCCTACGAGCGCCGCATCGACTTCACCGACGAGCGCACCGGCAAGTCGTACGCCCTCAAGGACGCCGCCGAGCTGGCCACGGTCGTCATGCGCCCGCGCGGCTGGCACCTGGACGAGCGCCACCTCCAGGTCGACGGCCGCCCGGTCCCCGGCGCGCTCGTCGACTTCGGCCTGTACTTCTTCCACAACGCCAAGCGCCTCATCGAGCTGGGCAAGGGCCCCTACTTCTATCTGCCGAAGACGGAGTCGTACCTGGAGGCGCGCCTCTGGAACGACATCTTCGTCTTCGCGCAGGACTACGTCGGCATCCCGCAGGGCACGGTCCGCGCGACCGTCCTCATCGAGACGATCACCGCCGCGTACCAGATGGAGGAGATCCTCTACGAGCTGCGCGACCACGCCTCCGGGCTGAACGCGGGCCGCTGGGACTACCTCTTCTCCATCGTCAAGAACTTCCGTGACGGCGGCGAGAAGTTCGTCCTGCCGGACCGCAACCTCGTGACGATGACCGCCCCGTTCATGCGGGCCTACACCGAGCTGCTCGTGCGCACCTGCCACAAGCGCGGCGCGCACGCGATCGGCGGCATGGCGGCGTTCATCCCCTCCCGCAAGGACGCGGAGGTCAACAAGGTCGCGTTCGAGAAGGTCAAGAACGACAAGGACCGCGAGGCCGGCGACGGCTTCGACGGCTCGTGGGTGGCGCACCCGGACCTGGTCCCGATCGCCATGGAGTCCTTCGACGCGGTGCTCGGCGACAAGCCGAACCAGAAGGACCGGCTGCGCGAGGACGTGCGGGTCGCGGCCGCCGACCTGATCGCCATCGACTCCCTCGACGCGAAGCCCACGTACGAGGGTCTGGTCAACGCCGTCCAGGTCGGTATCCGCTACATCGAGGCCTGGCTGCGCGGCCTCGGCGCCGTCGCCATCTTCAACCTCATGGAGGACGCCGCCACCGCCGAGATCTCGCGCTCCCAGATCTGGCAGTGGATCAACGCGGGCGTCGTCTTCGAGAACGGCGAGCGGGCCACGGCGGACCTGGCCCGCGAGGTGGCGGCGAAGGAGCTGGACGCCATCCGCGACGAGATCGGCGACGAGGCCTTCGCCGCCGGCAAGTGGCAGCAGGCCCACGACCTCCTCCTCCAGGTCTCCCTGGACGAGGACTACGCGGACTTCCTCACGCTCCCGGCGTACGAGCAGCTCCGCTGACACCTCTCGCGGGTACGTCCCCCCGCGCGCGTTCCCGATCCGCCCCCGGCACCGCACAGAGCCGGGGGCGGATCGTGTGTTTGACCGGGCAATCCGCGGGGCCCTCGGCTACGTATCAGTCGTGTACGCCGACCCGCGTCCCGAAGGAACACCGCGTGAATGAAGTCGTCCGCATCGGCTCCCGGTCAGCGCCCGGACCCGACCTGCAAGAACTGGTCGCCCGCGTCGCCCGCGGCGACCAGGAGGCCTTCCCCGGTGTCTACGACGCCGTGGCGGGCCCCGTCCTCGGCGTCGTCCGCGGGGTGCTGCGCGACCACGCCCAGTCCGAGGAGGTCGCCCAGGAGGTCCTGGTCGAGGTGTGGCGCACCGCGCCCCGCTACCGGCCGGGCCTCGGCACCGCGATGAACTGGGTGCTGACCCTCGCCCACCGGCGCGCGGTGGACCGCGTCCGCTCCGTGGAGGCGGCCTCGGCCCGTGAGCACAAGGCCGCCCTGCTCTCCCGCACCCCGGAGTTCGACGAGGTCAGCGAGCAGGTCGAGACCCATCTGGAGCGCGAACAGGTACGCCGGTGCCTGCGCTCCCTGACCGAGGTGCAGCGTCAGTCCGTGACGCTCGCCTACTACCGCGGCCTGACCTACCGGCAGGTGGCCGAACTCCTCGCCCTGCCGCTCGGCACGGTGAAGACCCGCTTGCGCGACGGACTCATCCGGCTGCGCGACTGCCTGGGGGTGAACGCGTGAGCACCACGGCCGATCTGCACACCCTCACGGGGGCCTACGCCGCGAACGCCCTGGAGGACGCCGAACGCGACCGGTTCGAGGAACACCTCGCGCTGTGCCCGTCGTGCGCCCAGGAGGTGCGGGAGCTGACCGCGACCGTCGCGCGGCTCGCCATGGCCTCGGCCGTCGCCCCCCGGCGCGCCATGAAGGAGGAGGTCCTCGCGCGCATCGCCACGGTCCGCCAGGACGTCCCGCACGGCGAACCGGACCCGAGCCCGGCCGAGGACGCGGGCACGGGCACGGGGCGGGCCGCGGGCCGCAGCGCGGGCCCGCGCAGGGCACGTGTGGCCCGGGAGGCGCCCCGCTGGGCCCTCGCCGCGTGCCTCGCCGCCGCCGTCGCCTTCGGCGGCACGGCGATCTGGCAGCACCAGCGGGCGCAGGACGCGCGCGAGCAGGCCCAGCAGGTCCAGGAGCGGGCCGGGGAGCAGTCGAGGGAGCTCGCGGAGGTGCTGGCCGCCCCCGACGCCAAGTCCCGCACCGGCACGTTCGACGGCGGGGCCAGGGGCACGGTCGTCGTGTCCAAGAGCCGCGACAAGGCCGTGTTCGTGGCCGACGGGATGGCGCGGCCGCCGCTGGGCAAGGTCTACCAACTCTGGTTCGACGACGGCGGAACCATGCGTCCGGCCGGCCTCATGGACCCCGACCGTCCGACCGGGGCCGTGCTGATGCGGGGCGAGGTCGGTGACGCGCGGGGCATGGGCGTCACGGTGGAGCCCGCGGGCGGCTCGGACGAGCCGACCTCGGCGCCGGTGGCACTCGTGGCTTTCCCGGCCTGACGTCCGATCGTTCACTCGATCGGGTAATCGACCAATCCGCGCGGCCATCGGCACCGAATACCCCTCGTGAAGACAGAACGGAAGGTCCCGTGGCGGCGCCTCGACTGGTGGCGGCTCCTGGCCGGTGCCCTCAGCGGGGCACTCGCCGGGTTCGCGGCGCTCGCGGCGGCGGAGCTGATCTCCTCCGCGGTGCGCCCCGAGTCCGGCCCGGTGGTGGCGGTCGGCGGGGCGGCCATCGACCGCACGCCCGCGGCCGTCAAGGACTGGGCGATCCAACGGTTCGGGACGGACGACAAGCTCGTCCTCCAGTTGGGCATCCTCGCCGTCCTGGCCCTTCTCGCGCTCGTGCTCGGCCTGCTGGCCCTGCGCCGGCGCCGGACGGGCTCGGCGGGCGTCCTGCTCTTCGGTGTGGTGGGCGCCCTCGCGGCCGTCACCCGCCCGGACTCCACGAGCCCTCTCGACGCCATGCCCTCGCTCGTGGGCGCGGCCGTCGGAGCCGTGCTCCTCTACGTACTGATGGGCCGTCTCATCCCGCGCCCGGTCCCCGCGGCGGCCGGACTCGACCCCGCTCCCCGGGGCGAGTGGGACCGGCGGGGCTTCCTGCTCGCCGCGAGCGCGGCCGCCGCCGCGTCGACGGGCGCCGGTGTCCTCGGCAAGTCGCTGAACGCCGCGAGCGGCAAGGACGCCGTCGCCTCGCGCGCGGGCGTCGTGCTCCCCGCCCCGGCCTCGGCGGCCGCCGCCGTGCCGCGGGACGTACGGCCGAAGGTGCCCGGTCTCAGCTCCTTCGTCACGTCCAACAAGGACTTCTACCGGGTGGACACCGCGCTCGTCGTCCCGAAGGTGAACGCCGACACCTGGCGGCTGCGGATCCACGGCAAGGGCGTCGCGCGCGAGCGGACGATCTCGTACGCGGACCTGCTGCGGCGCGATCTGATCGAGCGGGACATCACCCTGACCTGCGTCTCGAACGAGGTCGGCGGCCCCTACGTGGGCAACGCCCGCTGGCTCGGGGTGCCGTTGGCGGAGCTGCTGGAGGAGTGCGGTGTGCGGCCCCCGTCCCGGGGCGGCCCCGCCGACCAGCTGGTGTCCCGCTCCGTGGACGGCATGACGATCGGCACTCCCGTGGACGACGTGATGGACGGCCGCGACGCGATGCTCGCCGTGGGCATGAACGGCGAACCGCTCCCCTTCACGCACGGTTTCCCGGTACGCATGCTGGTCCCCGCGCTGTACGGCTATGTGTCGGCCTGCAAGTGGATCAAGGACATCGAGCTGACCACGTTCGACTCCTACGACTCGTACTGGGTGAAGCGGGACTGGGCCCGCAAGGCACCGATCAAGACCCAGTCGCGGATCGACACCCCCAAGCCGTTCGCCCGGCCCCGCGCGGGCACGGTCATGGTGGCCGGGGTCGCCTGGGCGCAGCACCGGGGCATCGACAAGGTCGAGATGCGCGTGGACGACGGCCCCTGGCGGCCCGCCGACCTCGCCGCCGAGAACACCCGGGACACCTGGCGCCTGTGGTCCTTCCCCTGGCAGGCCACTTCCGGCGGTCACACCCTCAGCGTGCGGGCGACCGACCGCACGGGCACGGTCCAGACCGACGAGCGGACCCGCACGATCCCCGACGGGGCGAGCGGATGGCATTCGGTGGTGGTCACCGTCGACTGAACCCCACGGCACGGCGCTTGCCCGCGCCCCCACTCGCACCTCACACCCCGTCGTACCCAACACCTCATGTCTCAGGAGAAAATAATCATGAACACCACTTCCCGCCGTCTGCGCCGTACCGCTGTCGCCGTCGCCTCGGTGGCGTTCCTCCCGCTGGCCCTCACGGCCTGCTCGGACGACGGCGACAGCGGCTCGTCGTCCGACGCGTCCAAGTCGTCGGCCAAGGAGAAGAAGGCCGACGAGAGCCCCTCCGAGGACATGGCGAGCATGACGAAGCCCTTCGGCCCCGCTTGTTCGGCCGTGCCCGAGGGCGGCAAGGGCAGCTTCGACGGCATGGCCAAGGACCCGGTCGCCACCGCCGCCTCGAACAACCCCGAGCTGTCCACCCTGGTCACGGCGGTCAAGAAGGCCGGCCTCGTCGACACGCTGAACAGCGCCAAGGACATCACCGTGTTCGCCCCGACGAACGACGCGTTCGCGAAGATCCCGAAGGCGGACCTGGACAAGGTCCTCAGCGACAAGGCCCAGCTCACCAAGATCCTCACCTACCACGTGGTGGGTCAGAAGCTCACCCCCGGCGACCTGGCGAAGGGCTCCTACGAGACGCTGGAGAAGAGCAAGCTGACGACGGCCGGTTCGGGTGAGTCGTTCAAGGTGAACGACTCCGCCAAGGTGGTCTGCGGCAACGTCGAGACCTCCAACGCGACGGTCCACATCATCGACACCGTCCTGATGCCCAAGAGCTGACCCCCTCTCCGCCCTCGGGCGGCAGGCTGACGGCGCGCGCTCCCCTCCCGGTGGGCGCGCGCCGTCAGCCGAGGTGCGCCGACCAGTCCTGTTCCGCCGCGGGCTTGCCGTGCAGGTCCGGTACGCGCTTGAGCCAGTCGGGGCGGCCCTGCTCGGTGGCGGCGGCGCGGCGGGCGTCGGCGGCGGCCAGCTCGCCGCGGGTCGGGAAGTCGGTCGGCAGCCAGTCGGCGGAGGAGCGGGCGCGGGCCAGCAGATGAGTCACGTAGGCCTCGCGCACCGCGTCCGGCGAGGCGAACCCCGGCTCGTCGGCGAGCCACGCGTCGGGCACGAGCGCGACGACCTCGCGCAGCATGGACTCCGTGACGAGCGGCGCCAGTTCGGCGTCGGCCGTGGCCATGTCGGGCCCGTATCCGCCGAGGGCGTGGTGGCGGAAGTCGTACGCCTTGTCGGGCGCGGACGCCCCCCAGCGGTGGTGGAAGACGAGGGCCGCGCCGTGGTCGATGAGCCACAGCTGCGGCGGGCGCGTGCCGAAGGTGGGCCACACCATGAGGTTCGAACTGTGCACGGTGCGGTCGACGTTGGCGGTGAGCGCGTCGAGCCACACGACCTTGCCGGCCTCCAGCGGGTCCACGTCCAGGGCGTCCGGCGTGAAGTCCCGCGCGCCCGGCAGCAGGTCCATGCCGAGGTTGAGGCCGGCGCTGGCGCGCAGCAGGTCCCGCACCTCCTGGTGCGGCTCGTCGGCGGCGACCGCGGGGTCGAAGTGGACGAGGACCAGCTCGGGAAAGCGCAGCCCGAGCCGGCGCGCCAGCTCGCCGACGACGATCTCGGCGACGAGCGCCTTGCGGCCCTGGGCCGACCCGGTGAACTTGACGACGTACGTACCGAGGTCATCGGCCTCGACGACACCGGGCACGGAGCCGCCGGTGCGCAGGGGCTCGACGTAACGGGTCGCGGTGACCTCTCTCAACACTTTCCGGGCCACCCCTCTCCTCCACGGCCGACTCGGGAGAAGTGTAGTGGCGAGGACGACCCTCGCGGATTCCCGCGTGACCGGAGAAGCAATGCGGATGGGTGATGTCCTGATCGCGGTCTTCCTCGTTGAGCAGTCGCCGATCTTGTGCGGCCGATGGTCGCGGCACGACGGCGTGGCCGGCCGGAGCGTTCCGCTTCGGCGTGGGAAGAACGTGAGAAGAAGGAGAACCTCGTGCGTCGCATCAGCATCGCCCTGACCCTGGCCGTGGCCGCCGGCGGGCTCGGCCTGTCGGCGGTGACCGCCCAGGCCGCCCCCGCCGCCCCCGCCTCCCTCGTTCAGGGGCCCCCGTTCCCGTACGCGGACTGCCTCAAGGCGACCGCGCAGAAGGGGGAGAGCCGGGCGTACGGCAAGTGGCACTGTGACCAGCTGGTCAAGAAGGGGTGGGTCAAGCCGGCCCATCGCTGATCGCGCCCTCGGGGCCACCCTCGGCGGTGGCCCCGAGGTCCGTCCCGGCTCGTGTCGTGCCCCGTACCGCCCCGTCAGCCGGCGACTTCCTCGGCGCGGATGGTGTCCCCGTGGTACCAGGGGTTTCCCGCGGCCTCGGAGATCAGTTCGCGAGAACGCGTCTCGTGGGCCCGGCCGAGGTCCAGGGTGAGGTACTGGATGAATTCGAGCGCGGTGAAGTACTTGCGGGTGAAGGTGGGTTCGGCGAGGGGCACCACGGAGACCTCGATGTTCCGGTTCTCCGGGCGGTCGCTGGTGAGCAGCCCCACCAGGTTCTCCATCTTCGCCTTGGTGTAGTCGTCGTCGTCCTCGTCCCGGAAGACGATCAGGCTGTGCTTCCTGGTCGGGTCGGACAGCGTGGCGACCTCGCTGTGGCAGAACTCGTGGAAGTAGTTGCGGGCCGCCGGCACCATCGCGATCTCGTTGAGGTGCATCTTGCCGAGCTTCAGCAGGCTTTCGTGCCACTTCGGGGACGCCAGCATGATGACGTTGGCGTCACGGCTGCGCTCGGCCACCGTGCGGGCCAGCTCGCGGTGCGCCTCGGTGAAGTCGGCCTCCAGGTGCCCGGGGAGCCGGCGGACCTCCTGCCGGTGGTCCTGCTCGATCAGGCCCAGCTCCAGGAACATGTCCAGCAGGATGGCGAAGTACTGCCCGACGTGGAACAGCGGGTACTCGCGGTCCGGCTCGCTCAGCGTCCAGCGCGCGATCGACACCCCGGCCTCCTCGCCGAGGGCGCCGAGGCGTCCGCCCGAGGTGAGCAGCAGCATCCGGTCGTGGGCGTGCCGCAGCTGGTGGAAGACGTGCACCGGCTCGTTGGAGTGGCCGCTGTAGGAGCTGAGGATGATGAGCGTCCCCTCGTCGTCCATGACGGAGGACGGGAGCAGGTACCGGTGGTCGTAATCGTTGAGGACGTGGAACTCCAGTTCGCTGCCCGCCGATTGGAAGAAGGCCGCCACGACGTCGGAGACGATGGCCGAGCATCCCATTCCGGTGAACACGACCCGCTTGAACTGTCCGGACTTTATCTTGAGCCGCAGGTCGTCCGTCATGTCCGCGAGGGAGTACTCCTCGGGCTTGAGGAAGCCCTTGCGGTATTCGTTGGTGAGGAAGTTCTCGTAGCGTTCCATGCGTGACTGCATGTGACGTGCCTTTCGTTGAGGGGTCGGTGCCGGATCGGGCGGGTGGGCCCTCACCACATGAACTGGCCGCCGTCGACGATCATCTTCTGTCCGGTGATGTACGAGGCCTTGTCGCTGACGAGGAATTCGAGCGCGTCGGCCATGGCCTCGGGGCTGCCGATGCGCCCCTGCGGGATCTCGGCCAGCAGCCGGTCACGGAACTCCGGTTCGTCCGTCCTGAACCGGGTGTTCATCTCCTCGGTGTCGATCATCCCGGGGATCAGGGAATTGACCCGGATCGTGGGGGCGAGTTCCAGGGCGAGGCATTTGGTGAAGTGGAGCAGGCCCGCTTTGCTCGCGCAGTAGTTGGTGCCGTTCAGGCGCGGCCGGATACCGGTGGTGGCGGCGACATTGACGATGCTGCCGCCGCCGGCGTCGAGCATGGCGGGCGCCAGGGCCCGGGTGAGGTAGAAGGGGGCCGACAGATTGGCCTGGATGACCTGGTCCCAGTCCGAGGGCGTCATCTCCAGGAAGGGCCGGTCGATGTTGCGGCCCGCGTTGTTGACGAGCACCTGTGGAGTGCCGTGCTCCGCCAGTATCTGCTCGGCGGTGCGGAAGGCCTCCTGGCTCTCGGCGATGTCCGACCGGAGCGCCGTGAAACCGTCGCCCAGTTCCTTGCCGGCGGCCGCGGCGGCCTCCTGATCGCCGCGGTACAGGGCGACGACCCGGTACCCCATGGACAGCAGCCTGCGGCTGAGGCTCAGGCCGATGCCCTTCGTACCGCCGGTGACCACGGCGAGTGGCGTCTGCATGGACAACTCCTTGATCGGATCGGGGTCTTGCGCGCCCGCGTCCGCACGGGTCCGCGGGCGCGGCGCGAGGCGTCATCAGCGGCTCCCCGGAGACCACGGCTCGCTCCGGCACGGGCCGTGGTCAGCCCTGCGGGGACCGTGGTCAGCCCTGCGGGGGCCAGGTGAGGACCGCTTCGTTCTGGCTGGTGAACCTGGACATGGGCGCGAAGCGGAAGTAGAGGTCGCGGCCCAGGGCGGAGAACGGCCCTTCCAGCTGCTCCGTGAGGCTGAGCGCGCGGGCCGCGCCGACCAGGGCCTCGGTGCGCGGCCTGCGCTCGTCCTCGTAGCCGCGCAGCGCCGCGGGCAGGTCCGTCGCCCCCTTGAGGTGCTGGGCGAGGACGACGGCGTCCTCGATGGCGAGCGCCGCGCCCTGGCCGAGGCTGACGAGCATGGGGTGCGCCGCGTCCCCGAGGAGGGTCATGCGTCCGGTGCCCCAGCGCGCGAGGAAGGGGCGGTCCTGGGCGGTGATGCGGACGATCGTCTCCTCGGGGGTGACGCGGATCGCCTCCCGCACCTCGTCGGCCCAGCCGGCGAAGAGGCCGGCGAGGCCTTCCTTGCCGCGCCGCAGGTGTCCCGACGCGCCGGGCGGCACGTTCTTCGTCGCCCACCAGTAGGCCCGGCCGTGGCCGATGTCGGCGAGGCCGAAGCGCTGGCCGCGCCCCCAGTAGTGCGCGGCGTAGCCCTTGGTCAGCCGCGGGTGGTCGAAGGGCACCGTCGCCAGCCAGCACGCGTAGCCGCCGGACCGGGGCCCGTCGTCGGCGGGAGCCACCTGGCGGCGGATCGCGGAGTTGAACCCGTCGGCGCCGATCAGGATGTCGCCGGTGGCCGTGCGGCCGTCCTCGAAGGTGACCTCGACGCCGTCGTCGCCGGTGGTGAACCCGGTGGCGGAGGCGTTCAGTTCGATTTCCTGGTCGTCGCCGATGGCGTCGAGCAGTGTCTGCTGGAGGTCGGCGCGGTGCACGGCGTAGTTGGCCGCGCCGAGCCGGTCGGCGAGGTCGCGGAACGGCAGTGCCCTGATGGGCAGGCCGCGCCGGGTGCGGAACTTCAACTCGTCGAACACCTCGCCGCGTTTGGCGAGGCCGGGGGCGATGTCGATGTCCAGGGTGCGCAGCGCCAGGATCGCGTTGGACATCAAGGAGACGGCCGTGGTGCCGGGGCGCAGCTCGGGCGCCTTCTCGAAGATCTGTACCTCGATGCCGGCCCGGCGCAGGGTGGCCGCGGTGGCGAGCCCGCCGATCCCGGCTCCGATGATGAGCGCCTTGGGCGTGGCGCGCCCGGAGTTCTCCTGCTGGGTCATTTCCCGCTCCCGTCGGCCGGGTGACGGTCGAGCCGTCCGGCCATCGCTTCTCGGATCTTCTGGGCGACGACGTTCACGTGCGGTTCCTCCAGGAGGACCAGGTGGTCCCCGGGGACGTCCACGACCTGGAGGTGTCCGGTGGTCAGGTCTCCCCAGCCGTTGGTGGGGTCCTCGTGCAGGCTCTGTGCGGCTCCGTGCATCGGCTGGAGGATCGGGGGCAGTTCCGCGGTGGCGCGGAGCAGCGTGAGGTCCTCGTCGCCCTGTTCGGGACGGTAGGAGAGGATCGCGTGCCAGTGCGCCTTGAACATCGTGAACAGGCGCCGCACGGTGGCGCGGGAGCTGCCCGCCGGGAGCACGCCCGCCTCCGTGGCGTGTCCGACGATGAAGTCGAACGTCGCCTCCTCGTCCAGGCCGTCCGGCAGCGAGATCACCGGGGCGTTCCCGCCGCGCTCCATCCACAGCAGTTCCCAGAAGAACCATTCGAGGAGCGAGTGGTCCTCGACGTCGGGCCGCTCCCCCTGTTTGACGGCGATCGGGTCGATCAGCACGGCGCTGTGGAGGGCGCCGGGGTCGGTGCGCCGCAGCTGCCGCGCCATCTCGAAGGCGATGAAGCCGCCGAACGACCAGCCGCCGATGACGTACGGGCCGTGCGGGCAGGCCCGCCGCATCGCCTTCAGGTAGGTCTCGGCCAGTTCGGGGATGGAGGTGAGCGGTTCCGTGCCGGGCACGGTCCCGGCGGCCTGGAGCGCGTAGACGGGCTGGTCGTCGGGCAGGTGGCGGGCCAGGCGTACGTAGCACAGGACGTGGCCGCCGAGCGGGTGGACCAGGAACAGGGGCGGTTTGTCGCCCTGGGTGCGGATCGGCACGACGGGGTCGAACTCCGCCGCCGAGTCCCCGGCCCGCAGCCGCTGCGCGAGCCCGGCCACGGTGGGCGCCGCGACGAACGCGGAGAGCGGGACGCTGACGCCGTAGCGCTTCTCGATGGTCATCACCAGCCGCATCGCGGTCAGCGAGGTGCCGCCGATGTCGAAGAAGTTGTCCCGCACGCCGACCGAGGGCAGTTCGAGGAGTTCCGCCAGGATGCCCACCAGCGCCGTCTCGTGCTCGTCGGCCGGCAAGGCGGCGTCCGCGGCCGGCGCGGCCAGCGGCATCCGGCGCAGCAGCGCGTCGTCCCGCTTGCCGCTGGGCGTCAGGGGCAGGCGCGGCAGCCACTCCAGGTGCGAGGGCACCATGTAGTCCGGCAGGGCGCCGCGCAGGCGGGTGCGTACCTCGTCGAGGTCCACGGCCGCCGCGTCGCCGACGAGGAACGCCGCGAGGAACGCGTCGGCGCCCTCCCGGCGCCGGGCCACCACCGCGGCCTCCCGGATGCCGGGCTGCTCCTCGGCCAGTTTGGCGATGGCGATCTCCACCTCGGCCAGCTCGACGCGGTAACCGCGCACCTTGACCTGGGAGTCGGCGCGGCCGAGCCAGACGAGGTTGCCGTCGGGCATGACCCTGGCCAGGTCCCCCGTGCGGTAGAGGCGGGCGCCCGGCTCCCCGGAGGGGTGCGGCACGAAGCGCTCCTCGGTGAGGTCGGGCCGGTCGCGGTAGCCGTGGGCGAGGCAGACGCCGCCGATGTAGACCTCGCCCTTGGCGCCGGGCGGCACGGGCCGCATGAGGCCGTCGAGCAGGTGGACCCGGATCCCGGGGAGCGGGACGCCGATGGGCGGCAGGTCGGGGAAGCGCGCCGGGTCGCCGGTCATCGTGTGGTGGGTCAGCAGGTGTGTCTCGGTCGGCCCGTACTGGTTCTCCAGGACGGTGCCCGGCAGTGCGGCGCAGAACCGCCGGATCTCGTCGGTGATCCGCAGTTGTTCGCCGGAGGAGATCACGACCCGCAGCGCGCGGGGCCGGATGCCCAGCATCTGGGAGGTCTCGGCGAGCTGTTGGAGCGCGACGCACGGCATGAAGACCCGCTCGACCTCCTCGCGGTCCAGCAGCCGCAGCAGCGCCGGCATGTCCCGGCGCTCCTCCTCGGCGAGCAGGTGGAGGGTGCCGCCGCCGCACAGCGTGGAGTAGATCTCCTGGAACGCCACGTCGAAGCTGAGCGGCGCGAACTGGAGGGTCTTGCCGCCGGCGGCGCCGCTGGCGGAGGGGATCTGCCACTCCATGTAGTTGGCGAGCACCCGGTGCGGCAGTTCCACGCCCTTGGGTTCACCGGTGGACCCGGAGGTGAAGAGCAGGTAGGCGACGGTCTCGCCGGTGATCTCCGGCAGCGGGCCGGCGTCGGGCGCCGGTTCCGCGGCGAGCAGGTCGTCCACCGACAGGAGCCGGGAGGAGTCCTCGAAGAGGTGCGTGTGCCTCTCGTGGGTGATGATCCGCAGCGGGTCGGCGCGGGTGACCATCGCCGCGAGTCTGGCCGGCGGGTAGCTGACGTCGAGCGGGACGCAGGTGGCGGCGGCCTTGCCGACGCCGAGCACGGTGGCCAGCGTCTCGGGCGAGCGGTCCATGGCGATGCCGATGGTCGAGCCGGGCCGGGCGCCCGCGGCGATCAGGCCGCGGGCGATGCGGTCGGCGGCCCGGTCGAGCTGGGCGTACGTCCACTGCCGTGCTCCGCGGGAGACGGCCACCGCGTCCGGGGTCCGGGCGACGTGTTCGGCGATGCGGGCGATGACGTTCCGGGAGGTGTCCCCGCCGGCGTCGGCGCCGGGCCGCAGGGCCGCCGTCGCCCTCGGGTCGCACAGGAAGCCGAAGTCCACGCCCGTGTCGGGGTGTTCGGTCATCCGCCGCAGGACGGCGAGGTAGGTCCGGCCGATGCTCTCCACCTGCGAGCGGGAGAAGGTGTGGCCGTCGCAGTCCATCCGCAGCCACAGGCGCTCGTCGATCGGGTCGGTGATCGCGTTGAGCAGGAGCTTGAAGTTCGTCTCCTCCCAGGTCCGCAGCTCGGTCAGCTCCATGTCGGTGTCCTCGAACAGCGAGGTGAGGACATGCGGGTTGACGTAGTTGAAGGCCGTCTCGAAGATGACGTCGCCGCCGCGGTCCTCCTGGATCGCGCTGAGCGGGTAGCGCCGGTGGGGGTGGCTGTCGCGCTCCTGCCGGTAGACCTCGCGGGCCGCGTCGAGCCAGGTGCGCGGCCGGGGGTCGAGGCGCAGCGGCAGCGTCTCCAGGAAGAGTCCGGTGACGCGTTCGGCGCCGGCTTCCTCCGGCCGTCCGCCGGTGACCAGGCCGGTGGTGACGTCCGGGGTGTCGGAGAACAGCCGCAGGGTCAGGCAGTGGGCGGCCAGGAGCAGGGATTTGACGGGCAGCCCGTGGTCGCGGGCCAGGTCGCGGAGCCGGGCGTCGAGGCCGTCCGGCAGCTCCACCTCGTGGACGATGACGCCTTCGTCGCCCGCGGGTTCGTAGGGCCGCAGTCCGTCGATCTGGAGCAGTTCCGCGCCGTCGAGCAGGCGTTGCCAGTAGCGCTTGCTGAGGTCGGAGGCGAGGGCCCGGCGTTCCTCGCGTACGTAGAGGGCGGGTGAGGGCAGCTGTCCGGCGGGGACGGCGGGGACGGGCTGTCCGGCGTGGTGGGCGAAGTCCTGGAGGAGTTCGCGGACGACGGTGGCGACGCTCCAGCCGTCCAGGATCGCGTGGTGGAAGCTGAAGACCAGCTCCAGGGAGTCCTTCAGGACGTGCGCGCGGAACAGGTAGAGCGGCGGGCGGTCCAGGCGGTACGCGTGGTAGCGCCGCTCCTGGACGTGCCGGTCGACCTCGGCCCGCGCCCGTGCGTCGGGGAGGTCGCGCAGGTCCACGATCTCCAGGCCGCCGTCGACGTCGGGGTGGATCAGTTGCAGGGGCTCGGAGTACCCGCCGAGGTCGAACGCGGAGCGCAGCACGGGGTGGCGCCGCACCAGGTCGTCGAAGGCGCGGCGCAGCGCCGCCTCGTCCCAGACCGTCTTGAGGGAGTAGCAGAAGACGTCGTGGTAGACGGCGGAATTCTCGTGTTCGCGGCTGTGGTAGAGCAGGCCGAGGTGCAGCCGGGTCGCGGGGTAGGCGTCGTCCAGGCCGGCCAGGCGCGCGCGGTCGACGCCGGAGATGAGCGCGAACGGCTCCAGCGGGGCGTCCCGCTCGTCCTCGGACGCGGTGGTCGCGGTCGCGGCGAGCGCCGCCACGGTGGGGTTGCGGACCATGTCGGCCAGGGTGAAGTGCACGCCCGCACGGCGTGCCTCGGCCTGGATGCGGAGCATGAGGATCGAGTCGCCGCCCAGGGCGTAGTAGTCCTGGTCGACGCCGATCACGTCGGTCTCGAGGACGGCCGCCCAGGCCGCCGCGATCTTCGCCTCGGTCTCGTTGGCGGGCGCCGCGGCCTTGGTGTCGGCCTCCGCGGCGGGCGCGGGCAGCCTGCGGCGGTCGGCCTTGCCGTTCGCGGTGAGGGGGATCCGGTCGATCCGTACGAAGAACGCCGGGATCATGAACTCCGGGAGCGCGTCCAGGAGCCGGGCCCGCAGCTCCGCGGCCGGCAGGTCCTGCTCCGCGACGTAGTAGCCGACGAGGTGGAGGCCGCGGGCGGGTGTGCTGCGGTCCACCACGATGGCGTCCCGGACGCCCGGGAGGGCGGTCAGGCGGTTGCGGACCTCGCCGAGCTCCACCCGGTTGCCGCGGATCTTGACCTGGTCGTCCAGCCGGCCGAGGTATTCGAGGGTGCCGTCCGCGAGCCAGCGCGCGCGGTCGCCGGTGCGGTACATCCGCCCCTCGCCGGTGAACGGGTCGGCGACGAACGCCGCCGCGTCCAGTTCGGGCCGGTCCAGGTAGCCGCGGGCCACGCCCACGCCCGCGACGCACAGTTCGCCGGCCACACCGGCGGGCTGGAGGTCGCCGTGGGCCCCGACGACGTAGAGCCGGATGTTGTCGATGGGCCGCCCGATCGGTACGCGCCGCACTTCCTCGCCGGCGTCGCCCGGGCAGTCGTAGCAGGTGACGTCGACGGTGGCCTCGGTCGGGCCGTAGAGGTTGACCAGGCGCGGCGCCCTGGTGCCGGCCGCGGTGAACGCCCGGTTGAACCGGGTGACCTGGGCGGGTGTCAGGGCCTCGCCGCTGCAGAACACCAGGCGCAGCGAGGCGATGGCGTCGACCCGGGCCGGGTCCTCTTCGAGCAGGTCGAGGAAGGGGCCGAGCATCGAGGGCACGAAGTGGGCGACGCTCACCCGGTGGGCCTCGACCGTCCGGAGGATGGCTCCGGGGTCCCGCTCGCCCCTGGGCGGGAGCAGCGCGAGTCCGGCACCGGTGATCGCCCACCAGAACAGCTCCCACACCGAGACGTCGAAGGTCGTCGGGGTCTTCTGGAGCAGGACGTCGCCCTCGCCGACCGGGTAGGCGCGCTGCATCCACTCCAGGCGGTTCACCACGGAGCGGTGCTCGACCTGGACGCCCTTGGGCTGCCCGGTGGAGCCCGAGGTGTAGATGACGTAGGCGAGGTCGTGCGGGCCGCCGAGGGGCCCGGGCGGCGCGGGCGAGGTGCGCGGGGTGGCGTCCAGGCGGCGCACCGGGGCGGCGTCGCCCACCAGGGAGTCGGGCACCGTGCTGCCCAGCAGTACGGTCTTGGCCCCGCTGTCGGTGAGCAGGAACCGGACGCGTTCGGCGGGGTGGCTGGGGTCGACCGGCACGTACGCGCCGCCCGCCTTGAGGACGCCGAGGACGGCCGCGACCAGTTGCGGGCCGCGTTCGGCCAGTACGGCCACCCGGTCGCCGACGCCCACACCGTCGTCGCGCAGCCGCTGCGCGACGTGGTTCGCCCATCCGTCGAGGCGCGCGAAGGTGAGCGACTGGGCGGGGTCCTGGGCGAGGACGGCGGGCCGGTCGGGCGTGAGGGCCGCCTGCTGCTCGAAGAGCGCGTGGAGCGTGGTGTGCGCGGAGAAGTCGGTCACCGGGCCGCTGCCCTGGGCGAGCAGGGCGGCCCGTTCGGCGCCGCCGAGCATCGGGACCTCGGCCAGCGGGCGGTCCGCGCCGTCGAGGGTGCCCCGGAGGATCGCCTCCAGGTGGGTGGCCACCGACTCGATGGGGAAGTCCGCGTCGAAGACGTCGAGGGCGTAGTCCATGTCGACCAGGACATCGCTGACGTCGTCCAGTTCGTTGACGACGACCGCCAGTACGTCGTCGTCGTGGGCGCGGGCCTGTACGACGGTCTCGTACGTGACGCCGTGGACGGCGAGCGGGCGGGGCCAGCGCAGGTAGGCGATGGTGGTGTCGAACAGCCGCTTCGGGCCGCTGCCCTGGAGCGGTACGGAGCGCAGCAGGTCCCCGAGGGCGAACCGCTCGTGGGGTTTGAGCGCCCGGGTGGCGGCCTGCACGTCGGCGACCAGGTCGCTCATCGTGCGGTCGTCGCCGGGGGCGACCCGCAGCGGCAGGGTGTTGGCGAAGTGGCCGACGGTCTGCTTCTGCCCGGCGGTGGTCCGGTTCATGAGCGGTACGCCGAGGACGACCTCGTCGCTGCCGTGGATCCGGGAGAGGTAGACGGCGAAGGCACTGGCGACGAACGCGAAGACGGAGTGCCCGCGCTCCCGTATGCGGTCGATGAGGGCGCGCTCGATGAGGAAGCTGTGGCGGGCGCTGCGCCGGGAGCCCGCGGGCGCGGCGCGGCGGAAGAAGGCCGGGGCGACGTCCTTGAGCCGCTCCTGGAAGAAGGCGCGGTCCTGCTCGTGGTCGTCCGAGGCCTGGTAGCGGCGCTGCTCCTCGGCGAAGTCCAGGTAGGACGGCGCGGGCGGGTCGTCGAACTCCCCGGTGCGCCGCGCCCGGTCGTACTCGGCGCGGACCTGGGACATGAACAGGTTCAGGCCCCAGGCGTCGGCGACGATGTGATGCACCTTGACGTAGGTGCGGACGACGTCCTCGCGCTCCTTGAGGACGGCGATCGCGAACAGCCGGCGGCGCTCCACCTCGATCGGGACGTCGAACGCGTCCTTGATCCACGCCTCGCAGGCCGCACGGGGCTCGTCGGCCGCGGAGAAGTCGACCGTAGGGATGTCGAACGCCTCGTCCTCGGCCCACTGGCCCGGGGTGCCGTCCTGCGGGTCGATCCGCAGCCGGAACGCGTCGTTGCGGTCGACCGCACGGCGCAGGCACTCCTTGAGGAGGTCGACGTCGACCTCCCCGGTGAACCGGTCGGTGATGAAGCAGTTGAACTGCGGGAGGTCCGGGAAGAGGGAGTTCGCTGCCCAGATGTCCTGCTGATAGGCCGTGAGAGGGTTGCGCGGCCGGAGATTCACGATCGCTCCATTTTCCTCGGCTGGTGGCTTCGGTGCATGAGACGCGTGCCCGGCGCCGGACGCGCCGCGGGCGTGGGACGCGCGGGGGGGGGCGCCCGGGTCGTGCGCGGACGGCGGATCGCGAGGCGGGGCTCAGTCGGCCTTGGGCTTGCGGGCGCGCATGATGATGTCGAACCGGCCGGGGTACTGGCGGTCCACCGGCTCGAATCCGGCCTCGGTGAACCACTGCTCGAATTCGCGGGGCGTGTAGGTGCGGCCCTCGGGCGAGGCGATGGTGTGGACGTACGCCGACATGAACGCGGCGTGGGCGGGGCCGGTCTCGTCGTCGTCCTCGGCGCAGGCGACGATCACCATGTGGCCGCCCGGCTCCAGCGCGCGGTAGGTCTTGGCGAAGAGGTTCTGGACCTGCTCGGGGGACCAGATCTCCAGGAACCGGGAGTACACGACGCAGTCGTGGGACGACGTGGGGAACTCGTCCTGCATGATGTCGGTCCCGACCGCGCGGACGCGCTCGGACAGGTTGGCCTCGGCGATCCGCTCGTTGGCCATCTCCGCCACGTTGGGCAGCTCCAGGATGGTGGCCTCCAGGTGCGGCCAGCGCTGGGCGAAGCTGATGGCGTTGGTGCCGGTGCCGCCGCCGACGTCCAGGACGCGCCGGTAGGCGGAGAAGTCCACGGCGTTGACCAGGTCCTCGACCACCGAGCGGCTCTGGTGCTCCATCATGGCGGTGAACACCTGCTCCAGGTTCTTGTCCTGGCCGAGGAGTTCGTAGAGCGTGGTCGCCGACGAGCCGGCGAGCAGCTCGCGGTGCAGCCCCAGGTTGTCGTTGTCCACCAGCGATTCGTAGAGCCAGCCCATCGGCCGGTACAGCATCTCGTGGGTGTAGCGGACGATGACGGGCATGAAGCCGTCCGGGTCGCCCGCCAGGAGGTCGGTGGCCGCCGTGTTGTGGTAGCCGTCGCCCTCCTTGCGTATGAGGTCGAAGGCGCAGCAGCCCAACAGCAGGGTGTGTCCGGCGCGTTCTTCCAGGCCCAGCTCGGTGGTGATCTCGTCGAGGGTGGTGCCCGGCCGCTCCTTGAGCAGGGTGAACAGCTTCAGGCGGAGTGCGGCGTGCATGAACGGGAACCGGAAGCTGGTGTACACCAGCTTCCACAGCTCGTCCATGGCGGTCGTCGAAGGCTCGGTCATGGTGATCCCCTTCTGATGACGCGGGCCTCAGGTGCATACCTTCGGCCGCGTACTGGTGAAGTCAGGCGTCGTCCGGCTGCCCCGGCAGAGGCAACATCAAATGCAGGGGTCACACAAGGCCTTATTGATCACCGACCCCTTCGCGGGTGGCGTGAAATATGCGGTGTTCCGCTTCTCGCTCCCGCCACTTTCGGCCGTCGGATACGCAAAGGCGGCCGAAACCTGATCGACTACGAGACCGAAAACCCACCTGCGCAGGAACCGGTTGATAGACGGACCATTTTCCCCACACGCTCAAAAGGGACAGGTGACGGGGACCGCTCCGATCCGCGGGCGCTCGGATCGGAGCGGCACACCGCCGGATCTGGCCGAAATTCATCGCTGATCGTCCGAGACCGTGTGCTACGCGCCGACAGGCGCCGCCGGGGGCCAACTCGGTACCCCCGGGCGGGGTTTGAAGCGTGCCTCTGCTGTCAGCAGAAAGGCCCCCCGGACCCCGGTGCGTGGCAGGGGAACGTGTTAGCTTCAAGCGAGGCTGGGGAGGCGAATTCGCGCTCGCTCACCCGACGTAGCTCCCCCCGGGATGCCTGGGGCTCGGCCAAGAATCAGGGGAAGACATGAATAACCAGACGTTCAACCACCCGGCATCGTCGAACGCTCCGTACGCCTTGAGCCCGAACGGCGGCGCCGCATTCGGTGACCAGATCTACAACCGTCTCCTGAACGATCGCATCATTTTCCTGGGCAAGGAAGTCGATGACGAAATCGCGAACCAGATCACGGCGCAAATGCTGACGCTGGCCGCCGATCCGGGAGACATTTACCTGTACATCAACTCCCCCGGCGGCTCGATCATGGCCGGCCTCGCGATCTACGACACCATGCAGTACATCCAGAACGACGTCGTCACCATCGCGATGGGCTTCTGCGCGTCCATGGGGCAGTTCCTGCTCACCGCCGGCGCCCCGGGGAAGCGGTTCGCGCTGCCGCACACCAGGATCCTCATGCACCAGCCGTCGGCCGGACTGGCCGGTTCCGCGACCGACATCAGGATCTACGCGGAGCAACTGCGCCAGACGAAGCGGGAGATGGCCGAGCTGATCTCCCAGCACTCGGGGCAGACGCAGGAGCGCATCACCCAGGACTCCGACCGGGACCGCTGGTTCACCCCGACCGAGGCCAAGGAGTACGGCCTCATCGACGAGATCATGACCAATGCGACGGGGACGCCGGGCGGCGGCTCCTTCCCCGGCAAGACCGCCGAATGACGGGCCGTGGGACCATTGCCCCCCTTTTCGCATGGAGGTGTCGCGCTCAGTGAAGCGGTTTGAATTCTCGTCCCGTGCCCGGGATCTGGACATACAGAGTCGTTATGTCGTGCCGAGCTTCGTGGAGCGCACCTCGCAGGGCACCAGGGAGATGGACCCGTACGGCAAGCTCTTCGAGGAGCGGGTCATCTTCCTCGGCAGCCAGGTCGACGACACATCGGCCAACGACATCATGGCGCAACTGCTGTGCCTGGAGGCCCTGGACCCGGACCGGGACATCTCCCTCTACATCAACTCGCCCGGTGGCTCGTTCACGGCCCTCACGGCCATCTACGACACCATGCAGTTCGTCAAGCCCGACATCCAGACGGTCTGCCTGGGGCAGGCGAACAACGCCGCCGCGGTGATCCTGGCCGCGGGCACCCGCGGCAAGCGGATGGCGCTGCCGAGCGCCCGCGTGCTCATCCACCAGCCGACCAGCCAGGGCACCCAGGGGCAGGTGTCGGACCTGGAGATCCAGGCCGCGGAGATCGAGCGGCTGCGCACGCTCATGGAGCGGCTGCTGGCCGAGCACTCGCACCAGACGCCGGAGCGGGTCGCCGAGGACGTGGAGCGGGAGAAGATCTTCACCGCCCAGGCGGCGCAGGAGTACGGCCTGATCGACCAGGTCGTGGCGCCCCGGTCCATCGCCGGGGTGCAGTCCGCCTAAGGTGCTCACGCCCGGTGCGGCACCGGGCAGGACGTGGCCCGTGCGATGAGCAGGGCCACGTCGTCGTGGTCGCCCGCGTGGCGCAGGGTGTCCAGAAGCAGGTCGCAGGTCTCCTCGAGCGGGCGGTCGGCGTCGTCGAGGACGTCCAGGAGGACCTTGAGGCGGGTGTCGAGCGACTCGTCGCGGGTCTCGACCAGGCCGTCCGTGTAGAGGATGAGCTGGTCGCCCGGCTTGGTCTCCAGGCAGGTGGTGTGGAAGCTGACGCCGCACCCGCCGAGGGGCGCGCCGGTGGGCAGGTCGAGCAGTTCGCGGGTGCCGTCCGGGTGCAGGAGCGCCGGCGGCAGATGCCCGGCCAGGGCGATGTGGCACTGGCCGCGATACGGGTCGTAGATGGCGTAGACGCAGGTGGCCAGCGTCTCCAGGCCGTCGGTGACCCGGTCCAGGTGGTAGAGGACCTTGGCCGGGTCGAGATCCAGGTCGGCCAGCGTCCGGGTGGCGGTGCGCAGCTGGCCCATGGTGGCGGCCGCCGCCACTCCGCTGCCCATGACGTCACCGACCACGAGGGCGGTCTTGTCGCCGCCGAGCGGGATCACGTCGAACCAGTCGCCGCCGATCTCCATGGTCGCCTCGGCGGGGCAGTAGCGGGTGGCGACCTCCAGTCCGGGCCGCCACGGCAGGGGCCGGGGCAGCAGGCTGCGCTGGAGGGTCAGGGCGGCGTGCCGCTGCGATTCGGCGGTGCGGTGCCGCTCGGTGACGTCCACGCTGGAGGTGGCCACTCCGAGGACTTTCCCGTTGGGGGCCTCCAGGCGGTAGAAGGAGACCGACCAGGCGTGGTCGTTGTCCGGGTCGGCCGGGGTGCGGCCGATGGCGTACTGGTCGAGGATCGGGACGCCGGTGGCCAGGACGTCGCGCATGCAGCTCTCGATGGACCGGTCCAGGCCGGGCAGCACCTCCTGGACGTGCCGGCCGACGTGCTCCGCGGCCGGTACGCCGTTCATCCGCTCCTGCGCCGGGTTGACCGAGAGGTAGCGCAGGCCGGTGTCCAGCACCGCGAGGCCGATCGGCGACTGGGAGACGAGCCGGGCGGACAGCGCGAGGTCCTGTTCGACCTGCCGCAGTGTGCCCTGGTCGGTGGCCAGGCCCAGGGCGTACAGCGACTGCCTCTTGTCCTGGAGGCGCATGTTGCGGAACTCCACCCACCGCGTGCCGCCGTCCTTGTGCCGGACGGGGAAGACTCCGGCCCAGCTGCCGCCGCCCCGCATGACCTCGGCGAACAGTTCGAGCACCTGGTCCAGGTGGTCCGTGTGGACCAGCAGCGGGCCCGCGTACTCCCCGAGGGCCTCCGCGGCGCTGTAGCCGAACAGCTCCTCGGCCTGCGGGCTCCACAACCGGATCCGGCCCTCCTCGTCCAGGACGATGGCGGCCACGTTCAGGACGTCGAGCAGGCCACCGGAGCCGGGCGGCTCCGCCACGGCCGCCGGGGCGACTCGCGCGGCCATCGCGCCCTGGGCGACTCGCGCGGCTATCGCGCCCTGGGCCATCGCACCCTGGGCGCCTCGCGCGTCCCTCGCGCCCGGAGCGCCTCGTACGGGCTCGTCTGCACCCATCATCCGGTCTCTCCTTGCGCCCGTCGCGTGGCGGGCCGGACACCTGAGCCGTGAACGGGTCGGGGATGCACCCGCCATTTTACCCGCCGGGCGGGTAACCACCCCTTTCCCCCGGCGGCCCCGGCCCATTCCCCGGCGCCCCGGTGGCCCGATCCTGCGTTCCCGACCATGCGTTCCCGACCGTGCGTTCGACCACTCCGGAGCGTGATTCTGCCATTACCTCACGCGCTCGGCGCGGCGCTTCTAGCATGAGCGGCACCGCTTGGCCCTCCCCCACGGCCTGGAGCAGCGATGCGCATCACCCTGTCCGAAGCGTCCGGCGCCACCATCGGGCAGCTGCGGTTCCGCGTCTGCCACCGGTGCCGGACCGGGCGTGTCCAGAACATCTGGATCACCGAGGCGCACCAGCGGGAGGGCCGGGGCAGGGAGGCGCTGCACACGCTGCTGGCGGCGCTTCCCGGGTACCGGTGGAACACCACGATGCAGTCCCGGGCGGGCCGGGGCTTCTTCCGGGCCATGGGCGGCGAGACGGGGGTGTCGTTCCCGTCCGGCGGGCCGCTGTGCCCGCACCTGGAGGGGCGGCTGCGGCGCTGGGCACGGCGGGTGCGCGACCGGCCGGGCCGCTGAGCCCGGGGCGCCTCCGACTCCGGTCCGGGCGTACGGCGGCCCCCCGGCCCCGGGTGGCGCCCGTTCAGGAGGCGCGCAGGGCCTTGGCGAGGACTCCCTCGCCGGTGATCTCGATCCGTCCCTCGCGCGCGCCCTGCCCGACGGTGAGTTCGCCGCGGCCCACCGCCACGCAGGTGGCGGCGTCCAGGGCGAGGCCGGCGTCGGGTTCACCCGGGGCGGGCCCGTCGCCGTAGGCCGTGTCGCCACCGCCGAGGCGCACATGGAAGCGGCCCTCGTCGAGCCGTACCTCCACCACTCCCTCGGCGCCGGTCCGCGCGAGGTGGCGCAGCAGCGGGAGCGCGAACCAGTGCGCCCGGACGGCGTCGGTGGGCCTGCGCTCTTCGAGGCCGTGCGCGCCCCAGGCGGCGAGGGCCTCCAGGACGGGCAGCAACTCCCGTCCCTTGCCGGTGAGTTCGTACACGTACGCGGCGGCGGGTGGGGGCAGCCTGCGGCGCGTGGTCAGGCCCTGCTGCTCCATGTCCTTCAGGCGCGAGGCGAGGACGTCCGTGCTGACGCCCGGCAGGTCGGCGTGCAGGTCGGTGTAGCGGCGGGGGCCGACCAGCAGCTCCCTGACGACCAACAGGGTCCAGCGGTCGCCCACGGCGTCCAGGGCCCGGGCCGCCGCGCAGTACTGGTCGTAGCTTCGGCGAGGTGACATGGGACGCAGTCTAGACAGGTTGTTGGACTTTCCAAGGGAGGACTTGGTAAAACCAAGTAACTCACGTCACGGGAGGCGCAGCGCATGGAGTTCCGGCAGTCGAGCAAGCTCAGCGAGGTCTGTTACGAGATCCGGGGCCCCGTCATCGAGCACGCCAACGCCCTGGAGGAGGCGGGCCACAGCGTGCTGCGCCTCAACACCGGCAATCCCGCGCTCTTCGGCTTCGAGGCGCCCGAGGAGATCGTCCAGGACATGATCCGGATGCTCCCCAAGGCCCACGGCTACACGGACTCACGCGGCGTCCTGTCCGCCCGCCGCGCCGTCGCCCAGCGCTATCAGGCGCTCGGCCTCGACGAGGTCTCCGTGGACGACGTCTTCCTCGGCAACGGCGTGTCGGAGCTGGTCACGATGGCCGTCCAGGCGCTCCTGGAGGACGGCGACGAAGTCCTTGTCCCCGCGCCCGACTTCCCCCTGTGGACGGCCGTGACGACCCTCTCCGGGGGCAAGGCCGTGCACTACGTGTGCGACGAGTCCGCCGACTGGTACCCCGACCTGGACGACATGGCCGCGAAGATCACCGACCGCACCAAGGCGGTCGTGATCATCAACCCCAACAACCCGACGGGCGCGGTCTATCCGAAGGAGATCCTGGAGGGCATCCTCGACCTCGCCCGGCGACACGGCCTGATGGTCTTCGCCGATGAGATCTACGACCAGATCCTGTACGACGACGCCGTGCACCACAGTGTCGCCGCGCTCGCGCCCGACCTCGTGGTCCTGACCTTCTGCGGTCTGTCCAAGACCCACCGCGTGGCGGGCTTCCGCTCCGGCTGGCTGGTCGTCACCGGGCCGCGCCAGCACGCGAAGAACTACCTGGAGGGGCTCACCATGCTCGCCTCCATGCGGCTGTGCCCCAACGCCCCGGCGCAGTACGCCATCCAGGCGGCGCTCGGCGGCCGCCAGTCGATCCATGAACTGACCGCGCCCGGCGGGCGGTTGCACGAGCAGCGCGACCGTGCCTGGGAGAAGCTGAACGAGATCCCGGGTGTCTCCTGCGTCAAGCCGAAGGGCGCGCTGTACGCGTTCCCGCGCCTGGACCCGAAGGTGCATGCGATCCACGACGACGAGAAGTTCGTCCTCGACCTCCTGCTCCAGGAGAAGATCCAGGTGGTCCAGGGCACCGGCTTCAACTGGCCCCGCCCCGACCACTTCCGCATCCTCACCCTCCCCCACGCCGACGACCTCGACGCGGCGATCAGCCGCATCGGCCGCTTTCTGAGCGGCTACCGTCAGTGACACCGGCCGGGCCCCTCGCGTAGAACTCGCGCCGTTCCCCGCGCCCCTGGCCTCCCGGCCGGGGCCGGCCCCGGACCTGCGGGCGCGTCGTGGTTGTTTGCGCAGTTCCCCGCGCCCCTACCCTCCCGGCTGGGGCCGGCCTCGGACCTGCGGGTGCGTCGTGGTTGCTCGCGCCGTTCCCCGCGCCCCTACCCTCCCGGCTGGGGCCGGCCTCGGACCTGCGGGTGCGTCGTGGTTGCTCGCGCCGTTCCCCGCGCCCCTGGCCTCCCGGCTGGGGGCGGCCCCGGGCCTGCGGGTGTGTTGTGGTTGCTCGCGGCACGTCGGCGGCGTTCTGGGCCGGCCTGGGGGCAGTCTCCCCGGCGCTGCTCGCGGGTGCCGCGACGTCGGCGTTTTGGGGGATGTGGGGCAAGATCAATAGTATCCGGCGATGATCACAAGACAACGGCCGGCGGCCTGGGTCATCGCCCTGCTCGCCGCCCTGACCGCCGGGATCGTCACGGCAGGCCCCGCCGCCGCCGATGACGACGACGAACCGGCGCAGCCCTCCCCCAAGGTCGAGCTGGTGCTCGACGTCAGCGGCTCCATGCGGGCCCGCGACATCGACGGCAAGTCCCGCATGGCCGCGGCCAAGCAGGCGTTCGGCGAGGTCCTGGACGCCACCCCCGACGAGGTCGCGCTCGGCATCCGTACCCTCGGCGCCAACTACCGCGGCGACGACCGCAAGGCCGGCTGCAAGGACACCGAGCTGCTCTACCCCGTGGAGCGCCTCGACAAGGCGGGCCGCACCGACGCGAAGACCGCCGTGGCGACGCTCGCGCCGACCGGCTGGACCCCGATCGGCCCGACGCTGCTGAAGGCCGCCGACGACCTGACGGACGACACGGCCGAGCGCAGCCGCCGCATCGTGCTGATATCCGACGGCGAGGACACCTGCCAGCCGCTCGACCCGTGCGTCGTGGCCCGGGAGATCTCCGCCAAGGGCATCCACCTCACCATCGACACCCTCGGCCTGGTGCCGGACGCCAAGACCCGCGACCAGCTGAGCTGCATCGCGGAGGCCACCGGCGGCACCTACACCTCGATCCGGCACACCGATGAACTCGCGGGCCGCGTCAAGCAGTTGGTGGACCGCGCCGCCGACCCGGTGGTCACCCCCGTGGCGGCGAAGGGCGCCGCGCAATGCACGGACGCGCCCCGGCTGAAGTCGGGCCTGTACACCGACCGCGAGGAGTTCGGCGAGCACCGCTGGTACCGGGTGGACGTCCCCGCGGGCAAGGAGCTGCGGGCCTCCGTGAGCGTGGCGGCCGACCGTGCCGTCCATCAGGACTACGGCGTGCTGCTGCGCGCCGAGACCGAGGGCGGGCGCGAGATCGTACGCGGCCAGGAGTCCGGCGACGGCCGCACCGACGTCATCTCGACCGGCCTGCGCTACCCGAGGCCCGAGGCCGACGACATGGACGAGGAGGACAAGTACGGCGCCACCGAGACGGTCTGTCTGCGCGTCAGCAACTCCTTCTCCGCCCCCGCCTCGGTGAAGAAGACGCCGGGCCTGCCCGTCGAGCTGGCCGTCGACCTGGTGGACTCCCCCGACGAGGCCTCGGACGTCGCCGCCTTCGGGCTCGGCCACGGCTGGTGGCTGCTCGGTCTGCTCGTGCTGGTGGGCTTCCTCGCCGGTCTGGTCTGGGGCTGGCTCTCGCGCTGGCGCTTCGCGGTCTGGAGGACCAACTGATGCATGCGACCCGAGCGTGGGGACGGGCGGCCCTGCTGGCCGCTGCCGCCCTGCTGGCCTTCCCCGGAGCCGCCGCCGCAGACAGCGACGACAGCGACGATGCCGCCCCTGCCGAGGCGGGCACCTCCTTCCGTACCGCCACCGCGATCCGCCCCGACCAGGAGGCCACCGCGGAGGCGTCCACGGGCGACTACCTGTACTGGGCGTTCCCGGTGGACTCCGGGCAGCGCGCCACCGTGCACGCCACGGTGAAGCTGCCGGACGCCGCCGCCCGGCACGCCGCGTCCACCTGGCAGGTCGACGTGTACGACGGACTGCGGCGCCGCCAGGCCTGCCGGCTCGGCACGCCGAAGCGGACGGCCGGGCCCGACGCGGGGTCGGTCTCGCTGTCCTGCACGCTGCGGACCGTCCGGGCCTGGTCGGAGCAGTGGGCGAACGACCCGCTGCCGGGCACGTACTACCTGCGGCTCACGGTCACCGACCTGAAGGCCGACGACCTGGGGCTGCCGGTGCGGGCCGAGGCGAAGGTCACCACGACCGACGCGGGGGGCGCGCAGGCCGTCGACGGGTCGCTCGGCGAGCCGCTCGTGCCGGGCGCCGGTTCGGACCGGGACGAGCCCGCCGCCCTGAGCGAGCCGGAGGACGGCTGGTCCTCGGGCTGGTGGTCCTCGCGCTGGCTGTGGACGGCGGCCGGCGGCGTCCTCGCGGCCCTCGCCGGGGTCGGCGGATACGCGCTGACCCGCGGCTCGGGCCGCCCCGCGCGGGCGCCGCAGGGCCAGTAGCCGCGCCCTCGGCGGGCCCGCCCCGCGGATGATCCGCGGGGCGTGGCAGGCTCGTCGGTGGCCGGGCCGCACGGTCCGGCCACCGACGACAAGAACAGGAATGGCGCGACCATGGGCGATCTGCTCCTCGTCCGGCACGGCGAGACGTCGTGGGCCCTCACCGGGCAGCACACCAGCTGGACGGACATCCCCCTCACCGACAACGGCAGGAAGCAGGCCCGCTCGCTGGCCCCGCTCGTCGACCGGTTCCGGATCGGCGCGGCGTTCACCAGTCCGCGCCTGCGCTCGCGCGAGACGGCGGAGCTCGCCGGGTTCCCCGACGCGTCCGTCGACCCCGATCTGGCCGAGTGGGACTACGGCGCGTACGAGGGCGTGACGACCGTGGAGATCCACCGCACCCGGCCCGACTGGTACCTCTTCACCGACGGTGTCGCCCCCGGCCCGCCGGAGCACCCCGGGGAGAGCCCCGAGGAGGTGGGCGAGCGCGCCGACCGCATGCTGGCCAAGGTGGACGCGGCGCTCGCCAACAGCGAGGGCAGCGTGGTCCTGTTCGCCCACAGCCACTTCCTGCGCGTCCTCACCGCCCGCCGCCTCGGCCTGCCCGCGTCGGGCGGTTCGATGTTCCTCATGGCCACGGGCACGATCAGCCGCCTGAGCACGGAGCACGGCCGCCCGGTGGTGGCCAGCTGGAACCTGCGCCCCTGAAGTGCCGCGCGCCCCAACGGACGCCGTCGGCAAGCCCGTTCGGCGTCCGCGCGGCGGGATTCGACACCCGCGTCCTTGATCTCCAAGACTGGCGTCATGCGATATGGCGTGAACCTCCTGAACTTCGGCTCCGGCACCACCCCCGACTCCCTCGTGCGGCAGGCCGCCGACGCCCGTGAACTCGGCTTCGAGTTCGCGATGATCTCCGACCACATCGCGGTGACGCCTGATGTCCACGAGGTCTATCCGGCGCCGTTCTACGACCAGTTCGTGCTCGCCGCGCACCTCGCGGGGCGGGTGCCGGGGTTGCGGCTGGGGACCACGATCACCGTGATCCCCTACCGCCATCCGCTGCAGACCGCCCGCCTCGCCGCCAACCTCGACCGGCTCAACGCCGCCGGCTTCATCCTCGGCGCCGGGGTGGGCTGGTCCGCCGCCGAGTACGCGGCGCTCGGCGTCCCCTTCGGCGAGCGCGGTGCGATGACCGACGAGTACCTCACGGCGATCCGCGCCGCGTGGCGCGAGGACCCGACCTCCTTCCACGGCACCTACGTCTCGTACGAGGGTGTCCGCACCGCCCCCGCGCCCGCGTCCCGCCGGCTGCCGGTCTGGGTCGGCGGCAACTCCCGGGCCGCGCAGCGCCGCGCGGCCCGCCTCGGCGAGGCCTGGCATCCGTTCATGCCGACGGCGGCCGCGCTGCGTGAGGCGCTGCCCTTCGTCGCGGCCGAGGCGAAGGCCGCGGGCCGCCCCGTGCCGGATCTCGCGCCGCGCCTGCAGATCCGGCTCGGCGCCCGGCCGGACACCCCCGACCGCCCGCTCGGCCACGGCAGCGTGGACCAGGTGGCCGACGACCTGGCGACCCTCGCCGGGCTCGGCGCCACGGACGTGCTCCTGGACACCTACCCCGGGACGCCCGGCGAACGGGCGGGCGCCGACGACGACCGGCGCGTGCTGGAGCTGGTGATGTCAGTGGCACAGGGCACCATCGGTACCAGGTGACGCCGACCGACGCGGGAAGGGGTGCGGGCGCCATGAAGCCACCCACGGCCACGCAGCTGCGGATCATCGAGGCCGCGGATCCGGAGACGGGCCGCCTGTCCGGCAGCGACGCCCAGCTGGCGGGTTTGGTGCGGGCCCGCCTGGCCTTCCGCCATCCGCGGCCTCCGCACGCGTACTTCCTGACGCCCGCGGGCCACCGCCTGCGCGGGGCGGCGGAAGCGCCGGCCGCCGAGCCCTCGCCCGCCGAGCCCGTGGCGGCCCCGGGGGTCTTCGCCGCCCGCACCGGCACGGAGAGCGCGCCGAGCGGCAGTGAGGGGGCCGCGCGGGCGCGGGAGGTCCGCAGCGCGTGGGAGGGCCTGGTGGAGCTGCGCCGGATGACGAACACCGACGGCGCCCGGGACCGCCCCTGCGCGTGGGAGCGCACGCATCTCATGCAGGCCGCCGCCCTGGCCCTGGAGGCGGCCGGTCTGCCTCCCGCCCGCCCCGGCGGCGCGGGTTACGAGGTGACGGACACCCCGCAGCCCGAGGCGGTCGCCGTGCGCGAGCCGTCACCGGAGGGGCTGCGGGCCTGTGCGGCGGCGCTGGAACGGGCGGGTTGGCAGACCGGCGAGCACACGGCACCGCGCGGCGGGGGCCGCTACCTCCTGGCTTCCCCGAAGCGCACCTGACCGCCCCCGGCAGCACCCTGACCTCGCGCCTGTGACCAGCGGGTTCGGGCAGATCACCGCAGGGTGGCCGCTACCGGACACGGCTCACGCGCGCCGCGTGAACGCGTACATGACATCGTTACCCGACCGACCCAGGACGTTCACACGCCCGTCCGCACATCCATGTCACTCTCCCGATGGTTGATCGGTCAACTCGCGTAGAACGCGCGCTCATTGGACGGCGCACGGCACGTGAGACCTCCGGGAAAGGACCCACCCCCCATGCACGTCCCGCGCGTACGCCGCTGGAAACCCCTCGCCCTGAGCGCCGCCGCCGTGCTCGTCGGCCTCACCGTGCCCACCACGGCCACCGCCTCCCCCGCCCCGGCGGCCCCGTCGGCCCCGGCCTCCACGTATGCCGGCGCCTACGACGACACGTACTACCGTGACGCGCTCGGCAAGACGGGGCCCGCCCTGAAGTCCGCGCTGCACACGATCATCGCCAAGCAGACCAAGGTCTCGTACAGCCAGGTCTGGGACGCCCTGAAGACCACCGACCAGGACCCGGCCAACAGCGCGAACGTGATCCTGCTCTACACCGGCGCCTCGCGGAGCAAGAGCAGCAGCGGCGGCGACCAGGGCGACTGGAACCGCGAGCACGTGTGGGCCAAGTCCCACGGCGACTTCGGCACGGCGACCGGCCCCGGCACGGACCTCCACCACCTGCGCCCGGAGGATGTCACGGTCAACAGCATCCGGGGCAACAAGGACTTCGACAACGGCGGCGGCGCGGTCGCCGGGGCCCCGGGCAATCTCACGGACGGCGACTCCTTCGAGCCCCGGGACGCGGTCAAGGGCGACGTGGCCCGCATGATCCTCTACATGGCCGTGCGCTACGACGGCGAGGACGGCTTCCCCGACCTGGAGCCCAACGACCGCGTGGACAACGGCAGCGCGCCCGCCATCGGCCGCCTCTCCGTGCTGAAGCAGTGGAGCGACGAGGACCCGCCGGACGCCTTCGAGAAGAACCGCAACCAGGTCATATTCGACAAGTACCAGCACAACCGGAACCCGTTCATCGACCACCCGGAGTGGGTGGAAGAGGTCTGGTGACGCCCCGCCGCCGACGGCGTGGTTCAGCCGTCCTGACCGAGCGCGTCCAGGTCCGCGAGGTCCTCGGGGCTCAGGGTGAGGGCGGCGGCGGCCACGTTCTCGGCCAGGTGCGCCGGGGATGAGGTGCCCGGGATGGCCAGCATCGCCGGGGACACGGCGAGCAGCCAGGCCAGGGTGACCTGCGCGGGGGTCGCGCCGTGCCGGGCGGCGACGGCCTCGACGCGGCCGAGGTCGGGGGCGCCGGTCCCGCCGAAGGGGAAGTACGGCACGAACGCGATGCCGTCGCGTGCGCAGTGGTGCACCAGCTCGGCGTCGGGCCGCTCCAGCGGACTGAAGCGGTTCTGCACCGCCGCCACCGGGGCGATCGTCCGCGCCTCGGCGAGCTGCTGCGGGGAGGCGTTGCTGACGCCGAGGTGGCGGATCACGCCCTCCTCGCGCAGCGCCGCCAGGGTGGCGAAGCGGTCCTCGCCCGGCCCGTCGCTCCCCAGGAAGCGCAGGTAGACGAGGTCGAGGTGGTCGCGGCCCAGCTCGCGGAGGTTGCGGTGCACGGCCCTGCGCAGCTCCGCGGGGTCGGCCGGGTCCGTCCAGCTCCCGTCCGGCAGCCGGCCGGGGCCGACCTTGGTGGCGATGACCAGGTCCTCGGGGTAGGGGTGCAGGGCGGTGCGGATGAGGTCGTTGGCGGCGATGTCCTGGAAGAAGTAGAACGCCGCGGTGTCGATGTGGTTCACGCCGAGGTCGACGGCGCGCCGCAGCACCTCGACGCCCCGCGCGGGGTCGTGCGCGGGCCCCTCCCACGCGGGCGCGGGCAGGCGCATCGCGCCGAATCCCATGCGGTGCACGGGGAGTTCGCCTCCGATGAGGTACTGGCCCGCGGCGGCGGCCGGCCCGCCGACAACGCCGCCCCCGTCCCCGTCCCTGTCCCTGTCCCCGGGATGCCCTGTACCGGGCGAATCGTAGGTGCCGCCGTGCGTGCCGTGCTCCGTGGTCGTCATGGCCCACATTCTGCGACACGTGCATGACGGGATCCGGCCACGGGCAGGCACTTGACCGGTGCGCCCCACCGTCTGGATCGCCGTCTAGATTGGTGCTTGATCGTCGCACCACATGACGCAGGTTTCCAGGAGGCTCCTCGTGACAGAGAACGACCCCCAGCTCGGTTCCGCCGCCGACGTGCGCGCCCGCATCGACACCAGCAAGCCGCACTCGGCCCGCTTCTGGAACTACTTCGTGGGCGGCAAGGACCACTACGAGAAGGACCGTGAGCTGGGGGACCACATCAAGGAGATCTTCCCGGGCCTGGTCGACGTGGCCCGCACCAGCCGCCTCTTCCTCGGCCGCGCGGTGCGTCACCTGGCCACGGAGCGGGGCGTGCGGCAGTTCCTCGACATCGGCACGGGCCTGCCCACGGCGGACAACACGCACGAGGTGGCGCAGCGCGCGGCCCCGGACTCGCGCATCGTCTACGTGGACAACGACCCGCTGGTCCTCGCCCACGCGCGGGCCCTGCTGACCAGCACGCCCGAGGGCGAGACGGCGTACATCGACGCCAACCTCTACGACCCGGAGGCCATCTTGCGGGAGGCCGCGAAGACGCTGGACCTCTCGCGGCCGGTCGCCCTGATCATCCTGAACACGCTCGGCCACGTCGCCGACCACGCGCAGGCCCGCGACCTGGTCTCCCGCCTCATGTCGGGCCTGCCGTCCGGCAGTTACCTGGTGATAAGCGATTCCACCGCCACGAGCGAGGGCATGATCGCGGCGTCGGACGAGTACAACAAGAGCGGCGCGATCCCCTACTACGTACGCGGTGTGGAGGAGATCGGCGCCTTCTTCGACGGCCTCGAACTGGTGGAGCCGGGCGTCACGCAGGTGACGCGCTGGCGCCCGGAGTCCGAGGACCCGACGGAGGTCGACGCGTACGGGGCGGTGGCCCGCAAGCCGTAGCCCGGCCTCGGCGGGGGGGGCCACCACATCACCGGTGCCCGTGCGCTCGCTCGCCTGCGACGAGCGCACTCCGGTGGTGTACCCGCGGATCAGTTCTGCGCCGCCAGGATGGGGCCCGGGCCTGATCGACCGGCAAGATCCGCGGCCAACGCGGAACAGCGCCGTGCCCCCGCCGCGCCTGACGGCGGCTCGCATCATTTACGGGCCAACCCTTGTGCGTCCACCGGCTCCCGCTCCTTGTCGTACGCCGCCCGCGCCCGCGCGATCGTCACGCGGTGGCGTTCCGCCCAGCCGGTGCGCCCTCTGCCAGGCCCGCGCGGCCCGGCCCCTGCTGTGACTGCGCCTCTTCCGCTCCCGCGCCCTGACCGGCGCCAACGCCGTGCAGGTCCTGATGATCGCCGGGGTGTACGGCTTCCAGTACATCGGCGCCCTCTACCTCCAGCGGGTCCTCGGCTTCGGCGAGTTGCGGACCGGCGTCGCCTTCCTGCCCGCCCCCTCGCCATCGGCGTGCTGATGCTCGGCCTCTCCGCGCAGGTCATCGGCCGCTTCGGCGCCCACCGCACGCTGCTCGCGGGCCTCGCCCTGATCACGCTCGGCCTCGCGCTCCTCGGCCGCCTGTCCGCCGACGGCTCGTACGTCCTCGACGTCCTGCCCGCCATGCTGCTGCTCGGCGCGGGCTTCGCCGCCGCCATGCCTGCCGTGACCGGCCTGGCCATGGGCGGCGCCGCCGAGGAGGACGCGGGCCTCGCCTCAGGCCTGTTCAACACCACGCAGGTCGTGGGCGGTTCGCTCGGCCTCGCCTTCCTGACGACGCTCGCCGCGAGCCGCACACGGACCCTCACCGGCCGGGGCGCGGACGCCCTCGCCGCCACCGCCGACGGCTACCGGCTCGCCTTCTGGGTCGCCGCCGACATCTCCGCTGCCGGCCTCGCGCCGGTCGCGGCTCTCCTGCGTCCGGCCTCCTCCCCCAAGGGCAGGTGAGCCCAGACCGTCTTGCCGACCTGGCGCGGCACCACGCCCCACTCGGCGGCCAGCGCCGCCACGATCACGAGCCCCCGGCCCGACTCGTCGTCGGCCTCCGGGGGTTCCGGCGTCTGCGGAGGCATGAGTTCGGTCCGCGTGTCGGACACCTCGATACGGAGCGTGTCCATGACGAGTGTCAGGCGGACCTCGAAGTCGCGGCCCGGCACCCGGCCGTGCGTGGCCGCGTTCGCCGCCAGCTCCGCGACGATCGCCTCGGCGGCGTCGGACAGTTCGCTGTCGTACGCGATGCCCCAGCCGTCCAGGTAGTACCGGGACAGTCGCCGTGCGAGGCGGGCGCCCCGGGGCGTGGCGCTGAGACGTTGGGTGAATTCCCGCTGCGGGGTGGCGGGACGGGCTTCGGTTGGCATGGCGACCACCGTGGCCCCGCCGGAAGCCGTACGCCAGCCACCAAACCCGTACGCTCCGTCAGCGTACGAGTACTAAGGGTAGACAAATGCGGTAACGGAGTGTGACCATTGGGGGTGTTGGCGGGGATCGGTATACGAGCGTCGGGGGTTTCCCGTGATGTCGTCAAGCAGCAAAGAGCCGGAGTCGTCGGACGGTCTGAAGACCTTCGGCGCCGTTCTGAAGAGCTTCCGCAAGCGGGCGGGCTCGACCCAGGAGGCACTGGCCGACGAAGTGGGGTGCTCCTCCCACTTCCTGGCCTCGATCGAGCAGGGCAGGCGGTTCCCACCACCGGGCTTCGTCGACCGCTGCGAGGCGGCGCTGGACGCGTTCGGCACGTTGCGGCTCGCGGCGAACCAGCTTTCGCGCCAGCCGGGGCTCGCGCGTTGGTTCCGCCAGTGGGCCCGCCTGGAGCGAGAGGCGATCGCCCTCTATACGTACGAGTGTCGGCTGATCCCGGGTCTGTTGCAGACCCCGGCGTACGCGCGGACGCTCTTCGTCAATCAGCTTCCGCCGCTGAGCGACGAACAGATCGAGGAGCAGTTGGTGGCGCGGCTGGAGCGGCAACGGCTGCTCACGGAGCGGCCGAACACCGAGTACAGCTTCATCCTGGAGGAACACCTGTTCC
Source organism: Streptomyces sp. NPDC034037 (assembly GCF_055575715.1). NCBI lineage: Bacteria > Bacillati > Actinomycetota > Actinomycetes > Kitasatosporales > Streptomycetaceae > Streptomyces > Streptomyces sp. NPDC034037. The sequence continues at coordinate 160,528 of NZ_JBVISC010000009.1, forward strand.
TGCGCCGCACGGGTGGGCACGACGTCACCATGGAGCTGATCGACCACATTCTGGAGCTGGTTGAGCACAGGAACATCGAAGTGCAGATCATGCCGGTTGTGAGGGAGACCCATGCAGGACTTGACGGACCCATGCGCCTGCTGGAGAGCCCGGACAACAAGTGGTTCGCCTACGCCGAAGGGCAGGAGAGCGGCCAATTAATCTCCGACCCAAAAGTGGTCAGCATGCTCCAGATGCGGTATGCCAAGATGCGCTCACAGGCTCTCTCGTTCGAGGACTCCGTGAGCCTGTTGAAGCAGATGCGAGGAGCATGATGGGCACCCCCGAACTGGCGTGGTTCAAAAGCAGTTACAGCGGCGGCTCCGGCGACGACTGCGTGGAAGTCGCCCTGGCGTGGCGCAAGTCGAGCTACAGCAGCGGCGGCGACGGGGACTGCGTAGAGATCGCCCCCTGCGCCACCGCCATCCACGTACGCGACTCCAAAAACACCGAAGGGCCCCAGCTCGCGCTGAAGCCCCACGCGTGGGCGCGGTTCGTGGACTACGCGTCCCGCGGCTGACGCTGGGTCTGGACGAGTTCCCTGGCCTCCTCGTCCGTCGCCACGGACGGCGGGGAGCCCTCCAGGGGCTTCTGGGCCGTCTCCTTCATCGCGGCGACCGCGATGATGCCGACCAGGCCGGCCAGCATGGTGTAGAAGGCGGGCATCAGGTCGTTGCCGGTGGCGCCGATGAGCGCGGCGACGACCAGCGGGGTGGTGCCGCCGAAGAGGGAGACGGAGATGTTGAAGCCGATGGAGAGCGAGCTGTAGCGCACGTCCGTCGGGAAGAGGGCGGGCAGCGAGGAGGACATGGCGCCCAGGTAGCAGACCAGGGCGAGGCCGAGGATCAGCAGGCCCGCGAAGACCGCCGCCGTGCCGCCCTGCTTGATGAGCAGGAAGGCGGGGAGGGCGAGGACGAAGAAGCCGAGCGAGCCCGCCATGAGGACCGGCTTGCGGCCGACGCGGTCGGAGAGGCGGCCCACGGAGTTGATGAGGGCCATCAGGATGAGCATGACGACGACGATGGACATCAGGCCGCCGGTCTCGCCGAAGCCGAGCTGGGTGAGGTAGGTCGGCATGTACGACAGCAGCATGTAGTCGGTGATGTTGAACGCGGCGACCAGGGCGATGCAGAGCAGCATGGCGCGCCACTGGCCGAAGAAGGACTCCTTGAAGGACTTCTTCTGGCGCTCGGCGGCCGGGCCGTCGCCGTCCTCCATCTTCTGGAAGGCGGGCGACTCGTCGAGCTTGAGCCGCAGGTAGAGGCCGATGAGGCCGAGCGGGGCCGCGACGAGGAAGGGGATGCGCCAGCCCCAGGACTGCATGGCGTCGTCGCTGAGCAGCGCGGTGAGGGCGGTGACGAGGACGGCGGCGACCGTGTAGCCGATCAGGGTGCCGAACTCCAGGAACGAGCCCCAGAAACCGCGGCGCTTGTCGGGGGCGTACTCGGCGATGAAGGTCGCGGCGCCGCCGTACTCGCCGCCCGTGGAGAAGCCCTGCACCATGCGGCACAGGACCAGGAGGACGGGCGCCCACACGCCGATGGAGGCGTAGCTCGGGATCAGGCCGATGGCGAGGGTCGCCGCCGACATCATGATCATGGTGAGGGCGAGGATCTTCTTGCGTCCGACGCGGTCGCCGAGCGGCCCGAAGAACATGCCGCCGATGGGACGCACGAGGAAGGCGGCGGCGAAGGTGGCGAGCGAGGAGAGGGTCTGCGCGGTGTCGTTGCCGGAGGGGAAGAACTCCTTGCCGATGATGACGGCGAGGTAGGCGTAGACGCCGAAGTCGTACCACTCCATGGCGTTGCCCAGGGCGGTCGCCTTCACCGCCCGCTTGACCTGGGCTTCCTCGGTGACGGTGATGTCCGACTGACGCAGCCGGGGGTGTTTGCGGCGGTGGATAGCGCGGAAGAGCGCGCGGTGCCGGGCGATGGCCTCCGGAGCGGGCGGTGCGGGTATCTCTGGTGCTTCGGGGGCGCTCACGGTGTCTCGATCACTCTCTCATCGGCGTCGGTCGGTCATCGTTGATCACTCGTCTGCCCTGCCGAACCCGGATCAACACTGCCGATCCGATCAATACCGCAGCCGCGATCAAGGCCGGAATACGCACGCGGGGTGGCCGGTTGCAGCGGAACATGGCCCATCCTCAGGAGCCGCCCAGCGGCATACATCCGCTGCTCGCGGGACGTTTCAGCCCCTACCGGTTCGATCCGTCGGCGGTCGTCGATGACGAGGCCCTCGGGTTGCTGCTGGAGGCCGTGCGGTGGGCACCGTCGGCGGGGAACTCCCAGCCGTGGGGCTTCTTCGCCTGCAGGCCCGGTGAGCCGGGGCACGACCGTGTCCTCCCCCACCTCGCGCCGAGTTCGGCCCGCTGGGCGACGGACGCGAGTCTGCTCGTCGTCACTCTGGCGCGGCGGTACGTCGATGACACCGAGCTGCTCTACTCCGAGTTCGCGGACTACGACCTCGGCCAGGCGGTCGCGCACATGACGGTGCAGGCCCAGGCCATGGGGCTGGCCGCGCACCAGTTCCGGGCCTTCGACCTGGAAGGCCTCACCAAGGAACTGGCCCCGAACCCAGGCTGGGCAATCGTCTCCATGATCGCCCTGGGCAAAACGACCGACGCCCCACCCCAGAACCGCACCCGCCACAGCGTCGCCCACTTGCGCTCCGCCCCCTGGTCACCGGCGGAGTGAGCATGGACAAGGAACAGGCCCTTATGGGGGTTCTTCGTCGTGTTGTTAAGCGTGCTGTCGCTGGGCGGTTTCGCTGCGGCATGGGCCTCATTTCGCCTGCACTCACGAGGGCGATGGATCGAGGCGGACATCGTCCGGGTACGTGAGGCCACGTATTCCGATGGTGACTCCCGCTTCTATCCGGTGGTCGCGTTCACCCCGCCGGGCGGAGAACGCATCGTCGAGCAGGGACAAGATCGGAGTGCGGTACGACCCGGCCCGGCCGAAGCGGATCGAGATCGAGGGGTACGAGCGCGATGCAACCGCCATGGGCCTCCTCGTCGGGGTCGCGATGGCGGGCGGCGCGATACTCATGTTCCGCGAGGCATTCGCGTGAGCGCCTGTTGTCGTTCCGACTTCTGAGTGGAATTCACGTCTCGAAGGAAGCCGAAACGGCCCACAGCAGCAGCCCCTTGACCACCAAACGCCAGCAAGGCCCGTGAGGCCCGGGAGAAACCAGCGCGGAGCGGCTCACCGCGCCGGAGATCGCGGGCACTTGGGGTGGAAGCGAGCCCGTCGGCGGGTGAGGGGCCACCATCCGCACCCGGCCTTACGATCAGCCGCATGTCGATCACATCGCCTGTACCGGTCCTGCGCTCGTCCAATGGTGACCAGCTTCGCTTCGACGGTGACGCGCTGGTGTTGCACCGGAAAGCCGAGGAGGTCCGGATACCGCTCCTGGCGATAGATCACATCCACTGCCAGGGGCGTGCCTTGACCCTCGAACTCGCCGGCCCCTCCGGGACAGTGCCTGCCGTGCACCGCGTCGACGATGTGAGCGAGGCTGCCGCCGCCCTGTTCGCCGACGCCGTCACCCCGCTCCTTCCCGAGCGCCCCGAGGGTGCCGACGGCTCGAAGCTCGTCACCACCCGTGCCGTCACGGAGTCCCGACGAGAGGGGGACAAGCGAAGGCTCAGGGTGTGGGGGACCGCTGTCGTCCTCGTGTACGCCGGTCTCGGCGCGGCTGTCGCGGCCCATGGTGTGTGGACCTTCGCGTTCTTGATCCTGGTGCTCGGCCCCCTCGGCGTGGGGCTCACGGCAATCGGCGCCGACATGGTGCGGCTGCGGTACCGCTCCTGGTACCTGCGCCGCCACGGCGTCACGGTGGAGGCGAGGAGAGTCGGGGAGGCGCGCGTGCTGGGCGGCGCGTTCGGCGCGTTCGTGTACACCGACATGCACGGCGTGGACCGGAGCGTGGACGTCAAGAGCCGTGCCGCGACGGTCCAGGTCGCCTACCACCCGAGCAAGCCGGGCACCGTGACCGAATACGGCACGCGATCCAGCCGCGCGGGCGACTCCGTCGCCGCCCTGTGCTTCCTCGCCTTCGGCCTCCTGGTCGACGCGACGGTCATCGGCGTGGCGATCGGCTCCTTCCAGGGCGCGTACCCGGGCTACTGAGACGGCACGGCGGGGAGTCGAATGCCGGTTTCGTCGTGAGGAGTTGCTGCCCTATGTCCGCACACCCGCACGGAGGGCACCGCACGTTATGGCGGTGGGCCGTCGCGCTGTGGCTGGTCATCGTGGCCGTTGCGGGCGGCCTGACCCTGTGGTGGGACGAGTCGACAGAGCCACGGCGGTACGGCTGGGAGGAACCCGGCCCGACCCCGTCGCTCCCCCAGGAATGGCAGTCGCCCTGCGCGGGCGCCACGCCCGACGAGAGTGGCCGGGCGGCCTGCTTCAACCGGACTCGTTAGCCGGGCCCGGCGATGCGGGTGGGGGCCTCCTCGCGGACCCGGGCGGGGACGCTCTGCACGGCGTAGGCCGGTGCGGGCGCCTTTGACACCGCAGGGGGCTCGCTGGGCGGTCCATTTGCATACACGGTGTATCCGATACACCATGTATTAGATAGCGGGCGCCGCCTTGCCCCCCGGTAGGGCGTCCCGCCTCGCCCCGCTCTGAAAGAAGCACCGCCATGGCTTTCACTCTCCCCACCGCCATCGAATCCCGCCCGGTCGCGGTGATCGGCGGCGGTACCCTCGGCCGCCGCATCGCCCTGATGTTCGCCACCCGCGGGGGCGACGTGCGGATCTACGACCCCAGCCGGGCCGTCGGCGACCAGGCCGCCGCCTTCGTCGCCGAGCACGTGGCCGACGTGGCCGCCACGGTGGACGGTGGCCGCCCCGGCAAGGCCTCCGCCCACACCGAGGAGTCGGCGGCGCTCGCCGGCGCCTGGCTGGTGGTGGAGGCCGTGCCCGAGCGCCTCGACCTGAAGAAGCAGGTGTTCGCCCGGCTCGACCAGGACGCGGAGCCCGACGCGATCCTGGCCAGCAACTCGTCGTCGTACCCGACGAGCCAGTTCATCGACGGCGTGGCGCACCCCGAGCGGGTGCTGAACATGCACTTCTACATGCCGCCGCAGCAGGTCGCCGTCGACCTGATGTCCGACGGCAGGACCGACCGCGCGGTACTGGACTTCCTGCTGAGGGAGCTGCCCCGGTACGGCGTCCACCCCTTCGAGGCGCGCAAGGAGAGCACCGGCTTCATCTTCAACCGCATCTGGGCCGCCATCAAGCGCGAGTCGCTGGCCGTGGTCGCCGAAGGCGTCTCCACCCCGCGCGACGTGGACCGGATGTGGGAGATCAACATGGGCCTCAAGGCCGGACCGTTCCGGATGATGGACCAGGTCGGCCTCGACGTCGTGCTCGACATCGAGAACCACTACGCCGCCGAGAACCCCCACCTTCCCGAGGGCCCGCGCGAACTCCTGCGCCGCTACGTGGACGCCGGCCACCTGGGAGCGAAGACGGGACAGGGGTTCTATGACGACTACCGGTCCCCGGGCGCTTAGCGGGCGTACGTGCGGCCGGTCCTACGGGTGTGCGACGGCCCGGACCCTGTCGGCGGGGGTCGGCGGCCGTCGCACCACGCGCTGCCGGCCGGGACCGGGCCGCCCGACGGCAGAGGCCGAACCGAGGGTATGAGCCCCGGACCGCTCACACCGGGACGCCCAATCCTCGCAAGAGGGCGCCGGCCTGAGGTGCGATGCCGTTCACCGCACCCAGGACGATGCCGATCACGCTGTCGATCAGACCTCCGACGACAGGCAGACCCATGAGCACTCCTTCGTAGATACCTCTAATACGGACGATTCACGATATCCACAAAAGTCTGGTTTGTGCGGTCACTTGGCGGTTTACCTCAGTTCGTGTCAGCAGTCGTATGCCACAGGCTCGTCGGCGTATCCGGGACGGACGGCGTCAGCGGCCCGGCACCAGCCGGCTCCGACTGAGAGCGTGCCGAGGAGTCAGCGGAGACTGGGGTTGAAGCACAAGCTCAGGGCGTGCTCTGAAAGTCCCGCCTGCCTGGCGACGCTACTTTCACCACACGCCTTAGGCTGCTCGTTCCCGCCCCAGGAAAGGCCCCCCGCGTGCCCAAGACTCCGACCAAGCGCCGGCCCGTGACCCGAGCCGCGCTCCTCGACAGCGCCCAGACCCTGTTCACCGAGCGCGGCTTCCACGCCACCTCGATCAGCGACATCGTCGAGCGCGCGGGGCTGACCAGAGGGGCCTTCTACTCCAACTACCGCGACAAGGAAGAACTCTTCCTCGCCCTCTACGACGTGCACACCGACAGCCTGCTCGCCGCGCTGCGGGAGGCCTCGGTGGGGCCGGGCAGCCTCGACCAGCTGCTCGCCCGATTCGGTGAGCGGGCCCGCGAGCCGCAGTGGTTCCTGGCCTCCATGGAGTTCACCCTGCACGCCGCCCGCCACCCGGAGTTGGCCGCCGAGCTGGCCGAGCGCGAGGAGCGGCTGGTCGAGGGGTTGGCCGAGCTGCTGACAGCGGCACTGGCCCGGCTGGGCCTGCGTCCGACCATCGCCGTCACCGACCTGAGCCGCCTGATGATCTCGCTGTTCGAGGGGCTGGCCGCGCTCCGGGCCAGCCACGGCACCCATGACGACGCCCGACAGCTGCCGCAGCGGGTCACCCCCCGCATCCTCCAGGCCCTGACCGAACCCGTGGGAGAGCCCGGCGCCGACGGAATCATCCCCGCCGGTATCTGACCACGCCCATGCCGAGGCTGACGGCGACGAGCATGGGGAGCGGGCGGACCCAGGACTCCTGAACCCCCGCACCGGTCAGGGTTCCGACCACCCCGTACAAGAGGTAGAAGGTGCCGGCCACCAGGGCGAGCGTCGCCAGCCCTCGCGCGCGGGTGCCGCCCCGGACGGTTCCTCGGTCATGCATCGGTACTCCCCCTGTGTGCGCCATCGAGAACGAGCGGGCCAAGGAGTTACCCATGCCCCCGCAGCCGCGGGCGAAGCCGGGGTCGGGCCGAAGCCGGTCAGAGGGTGCGGCGCAGTGCCGTCTCCACGGCGTCGATCAGCGGATCGCCTGCCGTTCGCGGGTGGCGGGCCAGGCCCAGCTCGATGTCGGGCAGGGCGGGCAGGGCGGCCGTGTCGTGGCAGGCCATGGCCGGTTCCAGGTTGGCGGGCAGCAGCGCCGACACACCCAGCCCCGCCCGTACCGCCGCGAGCACACCGACGAGGCTGTTGCTCTCGAAGACCACGCGCGGACGCCGGCCGGCGCGTTCCAGCGAGTCGAGGACCGACCTGCGCCAGACGCACGGCTCCGAGAACAGCACCACCGGCAGCGGATCGGCCCGCACGTCCACGCCCGGGCCGACCGCCCACACCAGCGGGCGGCGCACCGTCCAGCGCGGCGGCCCCGGCACCCACCGCGCCTCGTCCAGGACGAGCTGGATGCGGCCCGCGTCGTACGCCACCCGCATCTCGGCGTTGGAACAGCTCAGCACCTCCAACGTCGCGCCCGGGTGCAGCCGGGCGAGATCGGCGAGGACCTGCGGGAGCTGCGACGCGGCGAGGTCTTCGAGGAGCCCGACGCCGCAGCGCCCGGTGAGCGCGTGCCCGGTCTCGGTGAGCGCCGTCGCGCACAGGGAGAGGATGCGTTCGGCGTACGGGAGCAGTTCCTCCCCTGCCCGCGTCGGCGAGACGCCGGACGGCGACCGGTGGAGCAGCGGCCGCCCGACGGCGCTCTCCAGCCTGCGCACGTGCTGGCTGAGCGCGGGCTGGGTGTGCCCCAGCTCGGTCGCGGCACGGCTGATGCTGCCCGCCCGTACGGCGGTGACGAACGACCGCAGCAAGGCGGTCTCCAAGTCCTTGGCCATAAAGATTCATTATGTCGGCTCAAGTGAATACGCCTCTACCTATGGGGCGTTGGACGATCTAGCGTCGGCTGGGTGACCGGATACCGACAGGTGCTCGCCGTGCCGGGCATGGCACCGCTGCTGGCCGTCTCGCTGCTCGCACGCGTCGCGATCACGGCCGACGTGATGGCGCTGACGATGTACGTCGTGCTGAGCCTGGACATGAGTTACGCGGCCGCCGGCGGGATCGCGGCGGCGCTGACGGTCGGGCTGGCACTGGGCGGGCCGCTGCTCGGCCGGGTGGTCGACCGGCGGGGCCTGCGGGTCGTGCTGGTCGCCACCTCCTTCACGCAGGCTCTGTTCTGGCTGACCGTGCCGCTCCAGCCGTACGGGGTGCTGCTGGGCACCTCGTTCGCCGCGGGCCTGCTGATGGTGCCGGCCCAGCCGGTGGCCAGGCAGGCGATCACCGCGATGACGACGGCGGGGCAGCGCCGGGCCGCGTTCGCGCTGGAGTCGGTGCAGGGCGAACTGTCGTACATGCTGGGCCCCGCGATCGTCGTCCTGTGCGCGGCGAAGACGTCCCCCGAGGCGGTGGCCTGGGGTGTCGGGGCGGCGATCGTGGCGGGCGGGGCCGGGATCGCCCTGCTCGACCCGCCGCTGCGCGCCCGGGGCGAGGTGGCGGCCGGCGCGGTGGCCCGGCCCCGGCGGCGCGCGTGGCTGGACGCGCGCATGGTCGCGGTGCTGACGATGGCGTTCGGCGTCACGACGCTGGTCAGCGCCGTGGATCTGGCCATCGTCGCCACCCTCGCGGAAGCGGGTCAGGTCTCGTGGGCCGCCGTGGTCATCACCGTGCTCGGCGGGGCCTCGGTCGCCGGGGGGCTGCTGTACGGCGCGCTGCCCCGGACGCTGCCCACGTGGCTGCTGCTCGGCCTGCTGGGGCTCGTGACGCTTCCCGCCGGGCTCGCGCACGAGTGGCCCTGGCTGTGCGTGGCCGTGATCGGCAGCGGGCTGCTCACCGCGCCGACCTTCGCCGCGGTGTCCGCCGGGGTGAGCGGGCTGGCGCCGGCCGGCGTACGGGGCGAGGCGACGGGCCTGCAGTCCTCGGCGCAGGCCGCGGGTCTCGCGCTCGGGTCACCGATGGCCGGGCTGGCGATCGACGCGTCCGTCCCGTCGGCGGGCTTCGCGGTGGCCGGCCTGGCGGCCCTCGCGACGGCGCTGACGGGGTACCTGCTCTCCGGCGGCTCCGCCTCGTCAAACGCCCCTGGCGGAACAAGACGCTCTTTGACCCTCACGCCTCGTCAAAGGCCTTGAGCAGACGCTCGTACGCCCGCTTCGGCCGCAGGGCCGCGTCCCACGGCAGGGAATCGGCCGTGCGCGGAGGATAGATCCGGGTGTCGGCGGTGGAACCGTACCGGTCGGTGAATCCCCAGGTGGAGAACGATGTGCAGTTCGGCTCCTCCAGGCAGACCCGCAGCTTGCCCGCCATCTCATCCGCCTGGGTCTGCCGCCCGTCCTCCTCGTCCTCACCTATGGGGACGTCCATCTCCGACACCCGCGCTTGCAGCCCGAGTTCCGCCAGATCCCGCACATGGCCGCGGAAGGTCTCCGGGTCGACGCGGTCGCCGGGCTCGTACTCATGGTTCTGGAAACCCACGCCGTCGATCGGTACGCCGCGTTCCTTGAGCCGCTCGACCAGAGCGTAGAGGGCGTCCCACCGCTCGCCCTCCTCCTCGACCCCGTACTCGTTGAGGAACAGCCGTGCCTTCGGATCGGCCCGGCGGGCGGCCCTGAACGCCTCGTCGATGTACTCCTCGCCCATGGCCTCGAACCACGGGCTCTGCTCGGAGCGCAGCCCGAGGTCCCCGTTGGTGTAGCTCTCCTCGTCGTCGGACATGGGCTCGTTGACCACATCCCATTCCGCGACCTTTCCCTTGAAGTGCCCGGCGACCGTGGCGATGTGCCGGAGCATGGTCCGGCGCACCTCCTCGGGGTCGTCGTTCTCCCGCATCCAGGCGGGCAGCGCCTCGTGCCAGACGAGGGTGTGCGCGTGCACCTTCATGTCGTTCGCGCGGGCGAAGCGTACGAGCAGGTCCGCGTCGCGGAAGTCGTGGGCGCCCCGGCGCGGGTGGAGGAACTGCGGCTTGAACGCGTTCTCCGGAGTGAGCATGGAGAACTGGCTCCCCGCGAGCGCCCGGTAGCGTGCGTCGGTGAGCAGCGGGTTCTCGGCCAGGGCGGTGCCGACGTCGAACGGCCGCCCCACGTCTGCGGCCCGCGTGCGCAGCGAGTCGTCGGACTGCTCCTGGCGCAGCCGCGGCGCCTTGATCACGCGGAGCGAGTCACCGCTCTCCGCCCGCGCGCTCAGCCGCGTCAGACGCCATCCCTCGCGGCGCTCGTCCTCGCCCGCGTCCGCCTCCAGACCGAACCAGACGGTGCCCTCGGCGAACACCCCCGGGTCCCGCACGGTTCCCAGCCGCCGTCCGTCGGCTTTCACGCGGAAGGTGTCACCGATGCTCGACACGGCGAGCGTCACCGTCCCGGAACAGCCGCAGTCGAAATCCTCGGAGATGGCCGGCTCATCGCCCTCGCCGTCCCATACCTGCACCTTCACCTGTCCGTCAGCGGTCACGCCGACGCGGAGTGAGGGCCGCTCCTGCCGCCACTCGTCGTAGATGACCGGTACACGTCCGTACAGCCGCAGCCATGAGTCGCCGCCGTCGTCACCCACGCCGGTCATGCGCGCGGTGACGGTGAAGTCGCCGTCGGACCTGAGATGCGGGCCGGCCACGTTCAGCGGCGGGTTGGGCTGTCCGCCGGAGGAGTCCTGCTCCACGATGCGCCGATCCAACGCGGCGACCTGCAGGACGTCGTTCCGCGCGGTGGTGCCCGGCATCCGCGTCCAGTCGTGGTTCCGCAGCAGATCCACGTCGTTTCCGCCGCCCGCGTCTTCGCCCCGCCCCGTACACCCGGCCACCACCGCCATGACGAGCGCCACGGCGGTCAGCCGCCGCCCCGTCCCCCCACCCAGGCCCACGGCCCCTCCCACTCTCTTGTTCGAGACGGGGTCAACGTCTCGAAACCGGGCCACAGTTCATCACAGGTGAGGCGCAGGTGAGGTACGGCGGCCGCGCGGGCACAGCACTCGGCGGCGTGGCCCTTCCGCCCGACAGTCAGCCGGTAGGTCAAGGTGACGCTGCGATTAGGCTGATGCTCTGCCGCCAGGTCGGCGACGTCGAACCTGGTCGCGCCGAGATGCCCGGCGGCACGCCCGGCCATCGGCTCCGCCACCGCAGCGCCCCGGACACTGACCCCGTCTTGACGGGTATACGTCACGCTCAATCTCTGGTAGGAAACCTTCCTAACAGTACGTGGAGCGATGAACTCCCCCTTCTGGAGGCCCTCGTGGAAACCCCCCACTCCCCGCACCACCGCTCGCGCCCCCTCACCTCCCGCCGCGGCCTGCTCGCCCTGATGGGCGCCGCGGCCGTGGCCGGGCCGCTCCTCGCCTCGCGGACGGCGACCGCCACCTCGGCCCTGACCCCGACCTCGGCCCGGGCCCTCGGGCTCGACGATCCGGCGAAGAAGGAGATCGCCATGAAGCTCGTCTGCAGCGCCGAGAACTCCAACCTCAACTGGAAGAACTACTACCGCTACATCGAGGACATCGACGACGGCCGCGGCTACACCGCGGGCATCATCGGCTTCTGTTCCGGCACCGGCGACATGCTGGACCTCGTCGAGCTGTACACGCGGCGCAAGCCGGGCAACGTCCTCGCCAAGTACCTGCCCGCCCTGCGCGAGGTCGACGGCACCGACTCGCACGAGGGCCTCGACCCCAACTTCACGCGCGACTGGCGCAAGGCCGCCGAGGACCCCGCCTTCCAGAAGGCGCAGAACGACGAGCGCGACCGCGTCTACTTCGACCCCGCCGTCAAGCAGGGCAAGGCCGACGGCATCGGCGTACTCGGTCAGTTCTGCTACTACGACGCCATCGTGATGCACGGCGACGGCAGCGACTCCACCAGCTTCCGCAACATCCGGGGGCGCGCGCTCCGTTCGGCCAAGCCGCCGGCCCAGGGCGGTGACGAGGTGGCGTACCTCAACGCCTTCCTGGACGCGCGCGTCTGGGCGATGAGGCAGGAGGAGGCGCACGAGGACACCAGCCGCGTCGACACCGCGCAGCGAGTGTTCCTCAAGAAGAAGAACCTCAGCCTCGACCCGCCGCTGGACTGGAAGGTGTACGGCGACCCGTACCACATCGGCTGACCCCCGCCCCCTGCGGGCGCGGCAGGCGCGCGGGACGCCCGACGGGCACCCCGCGCGCCTCGCGCACCCTGTGCCACCCTGGGTACCACCCCGTCCCCAGGAGTCAGCCGCAATGCCCAGCGAACCGGTCCGCCCCGCCCCTTCCTCCGGTCCCGTGCAGGCGGGACGGTCGCTGGCCGTGTGCGCGCTGATCGGCGTGGCCGTGATGGCCGCCGTCGACGAGATCGTCTTCCACCAGATCCTGCACTGGCACCACTTCTACGACCGCTCCACCTCCGGCATCGGCCTGCTCTCCGACGGCCTGCTGCACACCTTCGAGCTGCTCGCCCTGGTCGCCGGGTTCGTCCTCTACGCCGATCTGCGCCGGCGCCGCGCCCTCGCCCCCGCCCACGGCCGGGCCGGGCTCTTCCTCGGCCTCGGCGCCTTCCAGCTCTTCGACGGCATCGTGGACCACAAGCTGCTGCGCCTGCACCAGATCCGCTACGACGTCGACGTCACCGGCTACGACCTGGCCTGGAACGGCGCCGGCCTCGTCCTGCTCCTCGTCGGCGTCGCCCTGACCGCGCGCGCCAGGACCCGCACGGCGCCGTGATCCCGGCCCACGCCGCTGCCGGCAGCGGCACTCTCGGGCCGCTCGTCGCCACGGCCGCGGCAGTTGCCGCCGCCTGCTATCTGCTCGCCGCCGCCCGGCTGCGCCGCCGGGGTGATGCCTGGCCCCGCCACCGGGACGCCTCCTTCACCGCCGGCTGCGCGGCCCTGGCGTACGCGCTGACCGGACCGCTGCCCGGCGGCGCGTTCACCGCCCACATGGCCCAGCACCTCGTTTTCGCCATGGCCGCCCCGCTGCCGCTGGTCCTCGCCCGCCCCCTGACGCTCCTCCTGCGCGCCCTGCCCGGCGGGGCGCCGCCCCGTCGGGCGCTGCTGGCCGTCGCGCACTCGCGACCCGCCGCCTGGCTGCTGTTCCCTCCGGTGGCCGCCGCGCTGGACATCGGCGGCCTGTGGCTGCTGTACCGCACCGGCCTGATGGCCGCCGCCCACCACCGCCCGCTTCTCGGCGCCGCCGTCCAGCTCCATGTCCTGGCCGCCGGGCTGCTGTTCGCCTTCGCCGTCTGCCAGCTCGATCCCGTACGGCACCGCTGGAGCCCGGCCTGGCGCGGCGCCACGCTGTTGGCGGCCGGCTGGGCCCACGCCGTCCTCGCCAAGAGCCTGTACGCCGCGCCTCCGCCCGGCTCCCCCGTCGCCCCCGGCGATCTGCACACCGGGTCCCAACTGATGTACTACGGCGGGGACATCGCCGAACTCGCCCTCGCCACGGTCCTCGCCGTCGGCTGGTACGCCGACACGGGCCGCGCCCGGCGGCCCGCGCCGGCCGGTCTCAGGACCACTTCTCCGCGCGGACGAAGGAGCCCTGGTATCCGTCGAGGCGGACCTTGAGCGCGTGGCGGGTGCTGTTGACCGTGCCCTTGGCGATGACGCCCCCGTTCGGGTCGCACCGCTTCCAGCCGCTGTCCGCGACCTTCCGCAGGCGGCCGCCGCCCAGGTACTCGAAGATCCGCACCTTCATCGAGGCGTTCGTGTTGTAGCACCGCAGCACGGCCCGCGTCGCCTTGCTCGGCGACTTGTAGGCCCCGGACTTCCAGATGCCGCTGCTCTGTGCGGGAACCCAGGCGTTGCCCCAGATGGTGTGCCAGCCGGCCTGGGCCGGGACGCTCCTCTCGGGGGCGGCTGCCGCGGGATTCGCCACGGCCACGCCGGAACCGAGTACCAGGGCGGCGGTCGAGAACGTGAGGGTCTTTCGGAGATTCATGGTCGGGTTCCTCCCGTGGTGGTGAGAGACCGCGGGCACACGGCCGGCGGCGTCAGAACGGCGGCGCTGCGGGGCAGTGCCGCGTCGACCTGGCGGATCGGGCCGACGACCACCAGTCAGCCACCCCGCACCGTTGTTCAGCAGGCCCCTCCCCCACACTGAACAATCGAGTTCGGCGGCCGTCGAGTCGTCCGGGAGGGCACAGGGCTCATGCTGGGGGCGTGACGAGCCGCGGGGGAGGCTGTGATGGGGCGTCGTGAGAAGCCGGTGGACCCGGGTCAGGGGCCGGTGGAGGAGTTCGCGCACGCGTTGCGCACGTTGCGTCAGAAGGCGGGGACGCCGACCTACCGGGCGATGGCTCGGGAGGCCGGATATTCGGTCACGGCACTGTCGACGGCCGCCTCGGGGGAGAAACTGCCGTCCCTGGCCGTGGCGCTGGCCTACGCGCAGGCGTGTGGAGGAGACGGGGCGGAATGGGAGGAGCGGTGGCGAAAGGCGCAGCGGGAGACGGAGGCCCGGGCCGGCGTCCCGCAGGAGGACGCCGCCGTGGCGCCGTATCGCGGACTGGTGCGTTTCGAGGTCGGCGACCGCGAACTGTTCTTCGGCCGTGCCCGCCTGACCGACGACCTCGTCGGCCTGGCGCGTGCCCACCGGGTGACGGCCGTGTTCGGCCCCTCGGGCAGCGGCAAGTCCTCTTTGCTGCGCGCCGGCCTGATCCCGTGCCTGCGTGCGGCCGAGGACACCGCGTCGCGCCCGGCGGCCGTGCGCGTCCTGACCCCCGGGCCACGGCCGACGGATCTCGCGAAGCTGTTCACCCCGGCAGCGGCGTCCGGGGAGACCTGGCTGATCGTGGACCAGTTCGAGGAGACGTTCACTCTCTGCCACGACCCGGCGGAGCGGCGGGCGTTCATCGATCTGCTGCTGTCCGCCCGCGACGACGACAGCCGGCTGCGGGTGGTCCTCGGGGTGCGGGCCGATTTCTACGCCCGCTGTCTGGAGCACGAGGGGCTGGCCGCGGTCATCCGGGAGGCGAGCCTGCCCGTCGGCCCGATGACACCCTCCGAACTGCGCGAAGCGATCGTCGGGCCCGCCACGGCGTCGGGGCTGATCGTGGAGCGTGCCCTGACCGACCGCCTCATCGAAGAGGTGGGCGCGGAGCCGGGCGGGCTGCCGCTCCTGTCCCACGCCCTCCTCGAAACGTGGCGCCGCCGCCGGGGCCGCACCCTGACCCTCCAGGCGTACGAGGCGACCGGCGGCGTCCACGGCGCCATCGCCCAGACGGCCGAGGCGTTCTACACCGGGCTCACCGAACCCCGGGCCAAGGCCGCCCGCCGCGTCCTGCTGCGCCTGATCACCCCGGGCGACGGCACCCCTGACACGCGGCGCCCCGTCGACCGGACCGAGCTGGGCGGCACCGGCCCCGCGGGCGGTGAGGTGTCCGCGCTGCTCCACCTGCTGGCCCGCGCCCGGCTGATCACCCTGGACGAGACCACCGTCGACCTCGCCCATGAGGCCCTGATCACCGCGTGGCCCCGGCTGTACGGATGGATCGACGAGGCCCGGGAGCGGTTGCGCCGCCACCGGCGCCTCACCCAGGCCGCACGCCACTGGCAGGACCGCGGCCGCGACAGCGGGACCCTGCTGAGGGGCGCGGAGCTCACCGAAGCGGAAGACGCCTTCCGCACCGCTGAGCAGCGGGCCGACCTGACGGCTCTGGAACGGGACTTCCTGCGTGCCTGTGCCGCGGCCCGGAGCCGCGGGCGGCGGATCCGGCACGGGGTGACGGGTGCGGTGGCGCTGCTGGTGTCGCTCGCGCTGGTCGCGGGCGCCGTCGCCTGGCAGCAGAGCAGGACCAGTGAACAGCGGCGCCGGGAGGCGGTGGCACGGCGGGTGGCCGCGGTGGCCGACAGCATGCGCGCCTCCGCCCCTGTCACGGCGATGCGGCTGAGCGCGGCCGCCGCGGCGCTGAGCGGGACGACCGAGACCCGCTCGGCGCTGCTGGGCGCCCTGTCCCAGCAGGAGCAGGACGTCTACGGCCTCCCCGGTGTGGAGCCCATGGGCATGACCGAGTTGAGCGGGGACGGCCGCACCGTCGTCGTGGCCGGTGACCGCGCGGTACGGGCCTGGAGCACCACCGGGCACCGGCCCGCGGGCCCCTCCCTCCCCCTCCACGGCGAGGTGGCGATGGCCGTCGGCCTCGACGGACGCCGGTTGCTGACGACGTCGGACGACCAGGTCCGGCTGCGGGACCTGCGGACCGGGAAGCCGATGGGCCAGTCCTTCGGGCACGTCGGCTCCTTCTACTCCTTCGGTCCCGGCGACCGCATGGTGCTGGAGGAGCGGGAGTCGGGCGGCATCACCCTCTGGGACACGAAGCGTCGGCGCGTGAGCTTCGAGCAGCGCCGTACCGCCGTGTCCCAGTGGGCCATCAGCCCGGACGACCGGCTGCTGGCCCTGTGCTCCGGCCGCAGGGGGCCTTTGCTGATCCGGGAGCTGACCGGGCACCCGAAGCAGGTGGAGCGGTCCGCCCCGTGGCCCCGCGCGTTCGGGCGCGACGCGTGCGACGAGGAGTCCTCGCTCCGTTTCGCCCCGGACAGCGGTGCGTTGCTGGCCCTGACCGCGAACGAGGTGCGGGTGTGGGACCTGGACCGGCACCGGGAGCGAACCCGTATCCGGCACAAGGGGCTGGACGAGGCGGCCTTCAGCCCCGACGGCAGGTTCATCGTGGCCACCGACGGCGAGGAGATCCTGCTGTGGAGGACGGCGAACCCCACGACACCGGTCTTGCGCGTCCCGCTCACCAACGAGTCCGCCACGCAGCTGCGTTTCGACGTGAGCGCGGGAGTGATCCGCTACCTGAGCGAGCTGGGCAGCACCGAACTCGCGGTGCGCACCGTCTCCTACGGCGCGGCGATGGCCGACGGATGGAGCGGCCAGCCCGCCGCCCAGGCGGTGTACAGCGGGAACGGCCGGGTCCTGGCGCTCGAACGACGCGGCGAGGACACCTCGCGGTTCGAGGTGCGCCAGGTCGCGGGCGGCGGAAGGCGGATCTCCCGTACCCCCGCCGTGCGGTGCGAACGAGCGAAGTCCCCCTACAGCGAGGACACCTGTCGTATCTCGCTGGCAGTCGCCCCGGACGGCGCCACCCTCGCGTACACGAGGCTCATCATCGACTCCGACGGCAACCCCGGCGAACAGAGCCCTGTCACGCTGTGGGACGTACGCGGGAACTCCCGGTCCCGCTCGCTCGCCGGGCCCGGCTCCTCCCGCGAGGACGCCGCGGTGGTGGGCCTCGCCTTCACCCGGGACGGACGGTCCCTGCTGGTCCGCCACGGGGACGACACGCCCACGGAGACCTGGGACGTCTCGGCCGGCAGGCGGATGGGGCGGACCCCCGCCGAGCCGCCTGCCCACGAGACCGGTGCTCCGAGCGGCGCCGCCGTCCTGCGGTCCTTCGCGACGTCGCGGGACAGCCACCCGCTGGCGGTGCGCCCCGACGGTCGGCTGCTCGTCGCCCCTGGGCAGACGGTCGCCCTTCCTTCGGGCCGGACCGCCACCAACAGACTGGCCGACGGGGAGATCGGCGCACTCGCCTTCAGCCCCGACGGCGAGCAACTGGCGGCGGGCACGATCGGCGGACGGGTCGCGCTCTGGGACGGCGAGGTGAAGCAGAACCTCGGCTCACTCGCCGGGACGTACGGGGCCGCCCGACCGGGGTCCCGGGCGGAGGCGGTCACCGCGCTGGCCTACTCACCCGACGGGAGGACCCTGGCCGTGGCGGGTGACCTCGGCACGCTGCAACTCTGGGACGCCGCCTCCCGCCGGCCGCTGGGAGGCCCCCTGCCGACGCCGGGCGACGCCGTGCTCGCCCTCGCCTTCTCCCCGGACGGCCGCACGCTCCACACCGCGGGCGAGCACAGTGCCCCCCGCTCCCTCCCGGTGGACCCGAAGCGCCTGACCGCGTCCGTCTGCGCGCGCGCCGGCGGTGGCCTGTCCCGGGCCGACTGGCACAAGTACATCCCTGAAGTGCCGTACCGCGATGTCTGCCCGGCCACAGACGGGACCTGACAGAACGAAGCCGGCTGCCCGCGGCACTCCGGCACGCCGCGTCGCCCATGGTCCGGGGCCACACTCCGCCGAGGTGAGCTGTGGTCCCGGGCCACCTCGTGCGCCCCGCCGCGAGCGCCGCACAATGGCGGACCCCGCCCGAACCGGAGGTCCTCATGGGGTACAGAAAGACCCTCCTCGCCGTCGCCGCCGCCTTCGTCCTCGCCGTCGGCGGCGCCACCGGCGCCACGGCCGCCGTCCCCTCCCCGACACCCGGCGAGCTGCGCGCGTACGACATCGCGACGACGTACGTGTCCGGCGTCTCGTCCGGTGGCTACCTCGCCGACCAGTTGCACGTGGCCCACTCGGCCGTCTTCCAGGGCGCCGGGATCTTCAGCGCGGGCGCCTACGACTGCGCGCAGGGCAGCCTCAGCACCGCCCTGTACGCCTGTATGGACACGTTCATGCCGCGCGGGACCCCGGCCCAACTGGAGCAGCGGACCAGGGAGCGCGCGGCCGCCGGGCGGGTCGACCCCGTGTCCAACCTGTCGGGCGACCGGGTCTGGCTCTACCACGGCGGCTCCGACCGGACCATCGACCGACCGGTCAACGACGACCTGGCCACCTATCACCGGGACTTCGGCGCGAACGTCGCGTACGAGACGTCCGCCATGGCGGGCCATGCCTGGGTCTCGCCGCTCGGCCAGGTGCCCTGCACGAGCACCGCGTCGCCCTACGTCAACAACTGCGGGGACGATCCTCAGCTCCGCATGCTCACGCATCTCTTCGGCACCGCCCCGCACCCCGCCACCACCGCCGCGCTCGACGGCACCCTGATCCGTTTCGACCAGAACCTCTACGCCCCGGGTGGCGGCGCGGCCACCGCCGGCATGGGCAGGGACGGCTTCGCGTACATCCCCGGGGCGTGCGCGACCGGCACCGGGGAGCCGTGCCGCCTCATGGTCGCCCTGCACGGATGCCAGCAGACGTACGGCCAGATCGGGGACTCGTTCATGCGCCAGGCCCACCTGAACGAGTACGCCGACACCAACCGCATGATCGTCCTGTACCCGCAGGCCACCACCTCGCCCGACAACCCGCGCGGTTGCTGGAACTGGTGGGGCTACGGAGGTGACACCCGGTACGCGGAGAAGGGCGGCCGCCAGATCTCCGCGATCCTCGCCATGGTCAGGCGGCTGGGCGCCCCGGGTGCCCGGAGCTGATCCTCAACCCCGTCGGCCCGCGGGGCCGCGGAGTAATCGGGGACTCAGTGCGCCACCGCCTGTCCCGGCACCCGGGTCTGCGCGATCTCGCCGCCCGGCTCCATCGGCGCCGTGACGTCGTCGTCGTCACGGCCCTTGCCGAGGTGGTTGAAGACCAGGTTCAGGAGTACGGCGGCCACGCAGCCCGTCGAGATCCCCGAGTCGAGGATGATCTTCGCGGTCTCCGGGAACGCGTGGTAGAACTCCGGCGCCGCGATCGGGATCAGGCCGACGGCCAGCGAGACCGCCACGATCAGGACGTTGTTGTCCCGCTCCAGGTTCGCCTTGACCAGCGTCTGGATGCCGCTCGCGGCGACCGAGCCGAAGAGCACGACGCCGGCGCCGCCGAGCACCGGACGCGGCACGACCGCGATCAGCGAGGCGGCCACCGGGCACAGGCCCATCAGGACGAGGAAGCCGCCGCCCGCGGCCACCACGAAGCGGCTGCGGATCTTCGTCATCGCGACCAGGCCGATGTTCTGCGCGAAGGCGCTGCACATGAAGCCGTTGAAGAGGGGGCTGAGCGCCGAGCCGAGGCAGTCGGCGCGCAGGCCCGCCGCGATGGTCTTCTCGTCCGCGGGCCGGTCCACGATTTCGCCGAGGGCCAGCATGTCCGCTGTCGACTCCGTCATCGAGACGACCATGACCACGCAGAGCGAGACGATGGCGGCGGCCGCGAACTGCGGGGCGCCGAAGTGGAAGGGCGTCGGGAAGCCGACGATGTCCGCCTCGCCGATGGGACCGAAGTCGGTGGCGTCGAACGGGATGGCGATCAGCGTGCCGATGACCAGGCCGAGCAGGACCGCGATCTGCTTGACGAAACCGGTGGTGAAGCGGCGCAGCAGCAGCACCACGACGAGCGTGCCGCCCGCCAGGGCGAGGTTCTTGGTGGAGCCGTAGTCGTCGGCGCCCGGCACCGGTCCCTGGGCCCAGCCGAAGGCGACCGGCATCAGGGAGATGCCGATGAGGGTGATGACCGTACCCGTGACCACGGGCGGGAAGAACCGGACCATCTTGGAGAAGAACGGCGCCGCGAGGAAGCCGAGGACGCCGGCGACGATGACCGCGCCGAAGATGAGGGGGAGCGCGTCGTCCTTGTCCTTCGTCGAGTCGACGACGGCGAGCATGGGCGCGACCCCGGCGAAGGTGACGCCGTTGACGAAGGGGAGCCGGGCGCCGATCTTCCAGACGCCGAGGGTCTGGAGGAAGGTCGCGAGGCCTGCGGTGAACAGACACGCGCCGGTCAGGAAGGTGAGTTCCTTCGGGGACAGGCCGACGGCGGCGCCGACGATGAGGGGCGGGGCGACGACG
Source organism: Streptomyces sp. NPDC034037 (assembly GCF_055575715.1). NCBI lineage: Bacteria > Bacillati > Actinomycetota > Actinomycetes > Kitasatosporales > Streptomycetaceae > Streptomyces > Streptomyces sp. NPDC034037. The sequence continues at coordinate 181,095 of NZ_JBVISC010000009.1, forward strand.
CCCGCGTACATGGCGGCCACGTGCTGGAGGCCGGTCGTCGCCATCTTCAGGGGCGGGAGCTTCTCGTCGACCGGGTGGACCGCTCGTATGGAGCCCTCCCCGGGGTCAGGGTCGGGGGTACTGCCTCGCTTGGTGAACCTGGGCTGAGTGGCCACTGTGGCTCCTCCGGTTGTTTTCCCGTACCGGCTGGACACCGGCACATCGCTTCTGGGAGGTGGTGCGTGGGGCAAGGAATTGCTCGGTGTGCGGGTGGTGCGTGCGCCCAGGTAGTGCCGACCGCCCCGGGGACGTGAAGCTTTGGGCCACGTTCCCGGGGCGGCACTTGAGCAGCCCGCTCGGCTGCTCAAGTCCGGTCGGGGGCCGTCCCCCCCGACCGGGGTTCTTGGGTTCAGCCCCCGGCGGCGATCCGCGCCAGGCGCTGTGCCTCGTCCCGTGTGGAACGGGCGATGGCGTCCTCGTCGGCGTGCAGCAGGCGGCCGTGCTCGACGACCGGGCTGCCGTTGACGAGGGAGAGGGTGACCGGGGCCGGCGCGCCGAGGACGAGGGCGGCCACCGGGTCGGTTATCGAGGCGTGCCCTATGCCGTCCGTCTTCCACAGGACGAGGTCGGCGAGCTTACCGGGCTCCAGGGAGCCGATCTCCCGTTCCCGGCCGAGGACTTGGGCGCCGCCGTAGGTGCCGAGGCGCAGCGCCTGACGGGTGTTCAGGGCCGCTTCGCGGTGGGGGCCGAGGCGGTTGATCAGCAGGGCGTTGCGCAGCTCGGTGTGGAGTTCGCCGGACTCGTTGGAGGCGGTGCCGTCGACGCCGAGGCCGACCGGCACGCCCGCCCTGAGCATGTCGGGGACGCGGGCGATGCCGGCGGCGAGGCGGGCGTTGGAGGACGGGCAGTGGGCGACGCCGGTGCCGGTGCGGGCGAACGCGGCGATGTCGGAGTCGTTCATGTGGACGCAGTGCGCCATCCACACGTCCTCGCCGAGCCAGCCGGTCGACTCGAAGTAGTCGGTGGGGCCCATGCCGAACAGCTCGTGGCAGAACTGCTCCTCCTCGACCGTCTCACTGCCGTGGGTGTGCAGTCGTACACCCAGACGGCGGGCCAACTCGGCGCCCTGCCGCATGAGTTCGGTGGAAACGGAGAACGGCGAGCAGGGTGCGACGGCGACCTGGGTCATCGCGCCGAAGGACCGGTCGTGGTGCTTGCCGACGGTCTCCTCGGTCGCGGCGAGAGCGTCTTCCAGACACTCCACGGCGAAGTCGGGCGGCAGGCCGCCGTCCTTCTCGCCGCGGTCCATGGAGCCGCGGGCCAGGGTGAAGCGGACGCCCAGCTCCGAGGCGGCGCGGATGATCGACCCGGAGAGGTCACCGGCGCCGCGCGGGAAGACGTAGTGGTGGTCCATGGCGGTGGTGACGCCGCCGCGGGCCAGCATCGCGAGGGAGCCCCGCGCGGCCGCGTACGTCATCGGCTCGTCGATGCGCGCCCAGGTGGGGTAGAGCGCCGTGAGCCAGCCGAAGAGGTTGTGGTCGGTGGCCAGGCCCCGGGTGATCCACTGGTAGAAGTGGTGGTGGGTGTTGACCAGGCCGGGGGTGGCGAGGTGGCCGGTGCCGTCGACGCGGCGTACGACGTTCTCCAGGCCCGTCGGCGCCTTGCCCGCGCCGAGGGATTCGATGGTGTTGCCCGCGACGACGATGTGGCCGCAGGCGTACTCGGTGTCCTCGGCGTCCACCGTCGCGATGGCGACGTTCTCGATGACGAGGCGGTCCGCGGAAGGTGCCATGGTGCTTCCTTGGGGTGAGTGGCGAGGGGGCACGGCATGGCCCTAGGAGGATTTGAGTGCCGCGGCCGCGTTCCGCGCGCCGCCACGGGTGCCGAGGTGATGGAAGAACAGGTTGAGCGAGACCGCGACGAGCGCGCCCGCGCTGATCCCGGAGCCGAGGACGGTCTGCGCCCAGGCGGGGAAGTCGGCGTAGAATGTGGGCGCGGCGAGCGGGATGATGCCCGCCCCGAGCGCGACGGCCACCAGGATGATGTTGGAGCTGTCGTCCAGGCCCGCCTCGGAGAGCGTACGGATGCCGCTGACCGCGATGGAGCCGAAGAGGACGATGCCCGCGCCGCCGAGGACCGGCATGGGGACGACGTTGACGACGGCCCCGAGGACGGGGAAGGCGCCGAGCACGATGAGTGTGGCGCCCGCGACGGCCACGACGTAGCGGCTGCGGACCCGGGTCAGGGAGACGACGCCGACATTCTGCGCGAAGGCGGAGGTCGGGAAGCCGCCGAAGACGGGGCCGACGAGCGTGGCGATGCCGTCGGTGCGCAGGCCCCGGGTGATGGTCTTCCCGTCCGTCTCGCGCTCGCAGATCTCGCCGAGGGCGAGCATGCCGGCCGCCGACTCGGTCATCAGGACCAGCATGACGATGCAGAGCGAGAGGATGGCGGCGGGCTGGAAGAGGGGGGCGCCCGCGGCGAACGGCGTGGGCAGCGCGGCCAGCGGCGCGGTCCGCACGGAGGTGAAGTCGGCCATCCCGAAGGGGATCGCGGCGAGCGTGCCAATGAACAGGCCCGCGAGCAGGGCGACTTGCCTCAGGAAGCCGCGTCCGAAGCGCTGGAAGAGCAGGATGACGACGAGCGTGAAGGCGGCGAGCGCCAGGTACCTCATGTCGCCGAAGTCCGGGCTCGTCTCGTCGCCGCCCTGCGCCCACTTGACGGGTACGGGCATCAGGGTGACGCCGATGAGTGTGATGACGACACCGGTGACCAGCGGCGGGAAGAAGCGCAGCAGCCTGCCGAAGAAGGGGCCGATCAGGAGGCAGAAGACGCCCGCGACCATCACCGCGCCGTAGATCGCGGGGAGTTGGTCGCCCTTGGCGTTGGTCTCGGCGATGGCGAGGATCGGCGCGATGCCGGCCGAGGAGGCGGCGTTCACGAAGGGCAGGCGGTTGCCGACGAAGCCCTTGACGCCGAGGGTCTGCAGGATGGTGGCGAGACCGGCGATCAGCAGACCGGCGGCGATCAGCCGGGTCTGGGCCACGGTGTCCAGGCCGCACGCCTGTCCGATGATGAGCGGAGGGGTGACCACGCCCGCGTACATGGCGGCGATGTGCTGGAGTGCGGCGGGGACGAGCCGCGAGGGGTGGAGCTTCTCATCCACCGGGTGACAGTCGGGAGTTGATGCCTCGTCACCTGGCGGTGGGGTGGAACACGGGCCTTCTGCCGACCCTTTTGCAGGCTGTGCCATTGCTGTTCCCTCCGGTGTCGCGCGCCCCCGCCCACTGCGGGAGGGCGGGGGCGCGCGTCCCGCGTCAGAGGTTGGTCATGTCGACCGGGATCTTGGGCTCGACGCCGTCCCGCAGGACAGTGGCCTCGATGAGGCCGTAGGGGCGGTCGGCCGCGTAGTAGACCTCGTTGTCGTTCTTGAGCCCGAACGGTTCGAGGTCGACCAGGAAGTGGTGCTTGTTGGGCAGCGAGAAGCGGACCTCGTCGATCTCCGCGCGGTTGTTGATGATGCGCGAACCCATCTGGTACAGGGTCTGCTGGAGCGAGAGCGAGTACGTCTCCGCGAAGGCCTGGAGCATATGCTTCTTGACCTGCTCGTAGGACTTCTCCCAGTGCGGCATCCGCTGCTCGTCGTCGGTCCAGTTGAACCGCCAGCGGGAGGACACCTGGGTGGCGAGAATGCGGTCGTAGGCTTCCTTCAGCGTCGTGTACTTGTCCTTGATGTAGCCCCAGAACTCCGAGTTGGTGGAGTTCATCACGACCAGGTCCTTCAGGCCGGAGATGACCTCCCACTTCTCACCGTCGTAGGTGATCTGGGTGACCCGGGTCTCCTGGCCCTGGCGGACGAAGGAGTGCTTCACCTCGTCGGAGCCGATGAACTTCGAGTTGGCGTCGGAGGTCGCGATGCGCTCCCAGGCGTACTCCTCGATGCGGATGCGCGCCTGGTGGATCGGCTCCTGCGAGGTCACGAAGTGGCGCGCCAGGTGGATGCCGAACTGCTCGGCCGACTCGATGCCGTACTCCTTGGCGAACGCGTACACCGTGTTCTTGGTGGTGTCCGTCGGCAGGCAGTGGGCGTTGGAACCCGAGTAGTGCACGTCGTCCAGGTCGCCGGAGAGGGCGACGGAGACGTTCAGGTCCTTGATGTGGTGGGTGTCGCCGTCCCGCGTGATCTTTACGACCCGGTTCTCAGCCTTGCCGTACTGGTTCTGTCCCAGAATGGTGGGCATGTCTGCTAGCTCCCTCGGTAAACGGAGTAGCCGAACGGGTTGAGCAGCAGCGGTACGTGGTAGTGCTCGCCCGGCGTGACGGCGAACGTGATCGCCACCTCCGGGAAGAACGCTCCGCTCGTGCCGCTGTCCCGATTCGCGGGGGCGTCCTGCTGCGCCTCGGCTTGCTGGTTGTTCTGCTTGGTCAGGAAGTACGCCTCGGTCTCGAAGTCGAGGCGTACGTGCGTGGTCCCCGCCGGCAGCGCCGGCAGGTCCTTGCAGCGCCCGTCCGCGTCGGTCGCGCTCGCGCCGAGCGCCTCCCACCGCTCGCCCGGGCCGCGGCGGGCGGACAGGGAGATGGCGACGCCCTCGGCGGGGCGTCCGACGCTGGTGTCCAGGATGTGCGTGGACACCGACGCGGTGTTCTCGGCGGGTTGCGTGCTCATGCGGCTTCCTCTTCCAGGAGGCGGGTCAGGCGGATGCGGTTGATCTTGCCCAGTTCGGCGCGGACGATCTCCCGCTCCTGTTCGGGCGAGTTGCCGATCCGTTCCTTGACCGCGTCCCGCATCTGCTCACCGGTGCGGCCGGTGGCGCAGATCAAGAAGACGTGGCCGAACTTCTCCTGGTAGGCCAGGTTCAGTTCGAGCATCTCGGCCTTCAGTTCCTCGGAGGCTCCCGCCATGCCCCGCTGTTCGCGGGACGAGGTGGGGTCCCCGGGCTTCGGGCGGCCGATCGGCGGATGCCCCGCCATGGCCTCGGCCAGATCCTCCGCGCTCAGCTCGGCCATCACGGCGTCGCTCGCGGCGAAGAGGGCTTCGACGGTGGCGTAGGGGCGCCGGGAGAGCAGCTTGCTCCCCCAGGCCGAAGAGGCACAGGCCTCGTGGAGGGCGGCGGTGGCCGCGGCCTCCTCCAAGGCGTTGAACCGGGTGAGACCCGGCGTCGTACTCGAAGTCACGGGAGCCTCCGTGGCCTTGTGCTGGACGGGCTGCGGAACAGCTAAGACCTTCGACAACGCAGCGTCAACACTTTGTTGAAATAAGTTGAACAAAGAAGCCGTCACCCGGCGATTCGGGTGACGGCTCGGCTGCGCCGCGTGAGGATACGGCGGGTGTGACCCCGCCGGACCCGGGGGGACTATTCGCCCTTCGCGGCGTTTTCCCTGTTCAGGTAGTTGTATACGGTAAAACGGGACACCCCGAGGGCGCTCGCCACCGTCTCGACGCCGTGGCGGACGGCGAACGCGCCGCGCGCCTCCAGGATCCGTACGACCTCCTGCTTGGCCTTGCGGTCCAGCTCGGCGAGCGGCCTGCCCCGCTTGCGCTCCAGGGCGAGCAGGATGTGGTCCAGGGAGTCGGCGAGCTGGGGCAGCCGCACGGCCACCACGTCCTCGCCCTCCCAGGCCAGGACCACGTCGTCGGTCCCCGCCTGGTCCGGCGGCAGCATCTCGCCGCCCATGGCGTCCACCAGCGGCTTGACCGCGGCGGCGAAGGGGTCGTCCCCGAACGCGGTCACTTATCCGCCTCCCCCGACGCTCCCGGGCCCGCCGGCCGGCCGGGCTCCTCCGGTCCGCCGATCACGTTGACCTGGAGCGAGACCCGGGTGGCGCCCGCCCCGAGGGAGCGGCGCAGCATCGCGTCGACGGCGGTCAGGACCGCGTCGGCGTCGCCCTCGGCGGTGTTGCCGAACGGGCCTACGTCGACCGCGTCCAGCGGGGCCCCCTGGATGACCTCGCGGGCCACCAGCGCATGCGGCGGGGCCTCCTCGAGATCGAAGGGTTCGGTCGTGAACTCCACTCTCAATCGCACGCGGCCAACCTACTGCCGCCGGTCGATTTTTCGGCAGTCCCCTCTTGACAGCTTCCGCGGATCGGAGGCAGTCTTCCACCAGACAGAAATGAACTTCCGCAATACGGAAGGAGCGCGGAAGCCCCATGGGATACTCCGACCAGCGCTTCGATGTGAACCTGTCGATCCTCTTCACCGAGCTCCCGCTCCTGGAGCGCCCCGCGGCCGCCGCGAAGGCGGGCTTCGGCGCGGTCGAGCTGTGGTGGCCCTGGGTCGACGCCCCCACCCCCGAGCAGTCCGAGCTCGACGCCCTGAAAAAGGCGATCGAGGACGCGGGCGTGCAACTGGTGGGTCTGAACTTCTACGCCGGACAGCTGCCCGGCCCCGACCGCGGCGCCCTGTCGATCCCCGGCGAGGAGAGCGAGAAGTTCCGCGCGAACCTCGCGGTGGCCGCCGACTTCGCGCAGTCGCTCGGCTGCACGGCGCTCAACGCGCTCTACGGCAACCGCGTCGACGGCGTGGACCCGGCCGTCCAGGACGAACTCGCCCTGGAGAACCTGGTGCTCGCCGCCCGCGAGGCCGACCGCGTCGGCGCGATCCTGCTCATCGAGGCGCTCAACGCGCCCGAGTCGCCCAAGTGCCCCCTCGTGAGCGCCCCCGCGGCGGTCGACGTGGTGGACAAGGTGAACGCGGCGACCGGGCTCGGCAACGCGAAGTTCCTCATGGACCTGTACCACCTGTCCATGAACGGGGAGGACCTGCCGGCCGTCATCTCGCGGTACGCCGCGAAGACGGGCCATGTGCAGATCGCGGACAACCCCGGGCGGGGGGCGCCCGGTACGGGGTCGCTGCCGCTGGAGGCTCTGCTCGACCAGCTTCGTGCCGCGGGCTACGAGGGGTGGGTCGGCCTGGAGTACAAGGCCGGCGAGCGTCCCAGCGAGGAGTCCTTCGGCTGGCTGTCGGGGCGGGACTAGGCGCCGCTCCGCGGCGATGCTCTCCCACGCACCCACCCGTTGCCCCGCGTCACCTCCTCGTCGAAACACCGCAGTCAGAAAGGCACCCTCATGAGCAACCTTCCCAAGGTCGCGTGGATCGGGCTCGGCATCATGGGCTCCCCCATGTCCGAGAACCTGATCAAGGCGGGTTACTCCGTCACCGGCTACACGCTGGAGCAGGACAAGCTGGACCGGCTCTCGGCCGCCGGCGGCACCGCCGCGAAGTCCATCGCCGAGGCCGTCAAGGACGCCGACGTCATCGTCACGATGGTGCCCGCCTCCCCGCAGGTCGAGGCCATCGCGTACGGCCCGGACGGCATCCTGGAGAACGCGCGGTCCGGCGCGCTGATCGTCGACATGTCCTCGATCACGCCGCAGACCTCCGTGGACCTGGCCAAGGCCGGCAAGGAGAAGGGCCTGCGCGTCCTGGACGCCCCGGTCTCCGGTGGCGAGGCCGGCGCGATCGAGGCCGTCCTGTCCATCATGGTCGGCGGTGAGCAGGCGGACTTCGACGAGGCCAAGCCGCTCCTGGAGGCCCTCGGCAAGACCATCGTGCTGTGCGGCCCGCACGGCTCCGGTCAGACCGTGAAGGCCGCCAACCAGCTCATCGTCGCCGTCAACATCCAGGCGTGCGCCGAGGCCGTGGTCTTCCTGGAGAAGTCCGGCGTGGACCTGACGGCCGCGCTCGACGTCCTGAACGGCGGCCTCGCCGGCTCGACCGTGCTGACCCGCAAGAAGGACAACTTCCTGAACCGGGACTTCAAGCCCGGCTTCCGGATCGACCTGCACCACAAGGACATGGGCATCGTCACCGACGCCGCCCGCAACGTGGGCGCCGCCCTGCCCGTCGGCGCGGTCGTCGCCCAGCTCGTCGCCTCGCTGCGCGCGCAGGGCGACGGCGGCCTCGACCACTCCGCCCTGCTGCGCGCCGTCGAGCGCCTGTCGGGCGCCGAGCTCTAAGCCCCCGGGCTCCTTTGAGACTTCCGGGCCGCGGCGGCGCTGACACCTGTCCTGTCGCGCCCAGGCGCCGCCGCGGCCCGGAACCACGACCACAAATTCAACAAACTGTTGACGTAGCAGTTCAGGGCTCCTTACGCTCCGAGCACCTCAGCAGTCACAGCACGGAAGGTCACCATGTCGAAGCGCGTGCTTACGACCGAGTCCGGCGCCCCGGTCGCCGACAACCAGAACTCCGCCACCGCCGGCGTCGGTGGCCCCATCCTGCTCCAGGACCAGCACCTCCTGGAGAAGCTGGCCCGCTTCAACCGTGAGCGCATCCCGGAGCGCGTCGTGCACGCCCGGGGCTCCGGCGCGTACGGGTACTTCGAGGTGACCGACGACGTCACCGGCTTCACGCACGCCGACTTCCTGAGCGAGATCGGCAAGCGCACCGAGCTGTTCCTGCGCTTCTCCACCGTGGCGGACAACCTCGGCGGCGCGGACGCGGTCCGTGACCCGCGCGGCTTCGCGGTGAAGTTCTACACCGAAGAGGGCAACTACGACCTCGTCGGCAACAACACCCCGGTGTTCTTCATCAAGGACCCCATCAAGTTCCCCGACTTCATCCACTCCCAGAAGCGCGACCCCTTCACGGGCAAGCAGGAGCCGGACAACGTCTGGGACTTCTGGGCGCACTCCCCCGAGGCCACGCACCAGGTCACCTGGCTGATGGGCGACCGCGGCATCCCCGCCTCGTACCGCCACATGAACGGCTACGGCTCGCACACCTACCAGTGGACGAACGCCAAGGGCGAGGCCTTCTTCGTCAAGTACCACTTCAAGACGAACCAGGGCGTCCGCTCCCTGTCCAGCGAGCAGGCCGCCGAGCTGGTCGGCAAGGACGCCAACTCGCACCAGACCGACCTGCTCCAGGCCATCGAGCGGGGCGTGAACCCCTCCTGGACGCTGCACGTGCAGATCATGCCCGCGTCGGAGGCGGCGGACTACCGCTTCAACCCGTTCGACCTCACCAAGGTGTGGCCGCACAAGGATTACCCGCTCCAGCGCGTGGGCCGCCTGGTCCTCGACCGCAACCCGGACAACGTCTTCGCCGAGGTCGAGCAGGCCGCGTTCTCCCCGAACAACTTCGTGCCCGGCATCGGCCCCTCGCCCGACAAGATGCTCCAGGGCCGGCTGTTCGCCTACGCCGACGCGCACCGCTACCGCCTGGGCGTCAACCACACCCAGCTCGCGGTGAACGCCCCCAAGGCGGCCAAGGCCGACAACTACGGCCGCGACGGCCTGATGGCGTCCAACCCCTACGGCCGCGACCGCAAGAACTACGAGCCCAACTCCTACGACGGGCCCGCCGAGACCGGTCAGCCGCTGTCCGCGCCGATCGCCGTCGCCGGCTACACGGGCACGCACGCCGCCCCGACCCACGCCAAGGACGACGACTTCTTCCAGGCCGGTGAGCTGTACCGGCTGATGTCCGAGGACGAGAAGTCGCGCCTGGTGGCGAACATCGCCGGTGGCCTCTCGCAGGTCTCCCGCGACGACGTCATCGAGAAGAACCTCGCCCACTTCCACGCCGCCGACGCCGACTACGGCAAGCGCGTCGAGGAGGCCGTCCGCGCCCTGCGCGAGGACTGAGCGAGCCGGAATTTCCAGGCTGCGCCGGTGAGTTGACGGGAGGTCGACTCACCGGCGCTGAGCCCGCACCGCCGTCACGGACCCGGATGAGGGGTGGTACGTGACGCGGGCGGGCACGGTCCGCGGCGGCTCTGCGAGCCCGTGCGGGGGTCAAGGTCCGGCGGCTTCCCTCTCGACCTGAGAAGAGGGACACCCCGGTCCGTCGCATCCGCCGCGGCCCCGACTCCCCCGTGCGCCAGTCCCGCACGGGGACGCCTCGACGCGAGGCCCATGGACTCCGCCCGGCAGCACGTATGCATGTTTCGCCAGTCGCGTGCCGTCGGGCGGGCACAACCTCACATCCCACGGCCGGAGCGCCGAGTACGGACGGTCCCGTACTCGGCGCTCTTTCGCGTGCGCGCGCAGGCCCCCGGGACCGGCACGCCGATCACCGGAGCCACGCCCTCGCCACCGAGGACGCCGGAGTGAGGCGCCGGCCCGTTCAAGGCCGGGCTGTTGCCCCTGGCCGACACCTCCAGCATCTCCCGCCCCGGTTCTCGTGGCCGGGCGCGCCAAAGGGGCGGTCCACCCCCCTCGGGTGGACCGCCCCTGTCCGTGCTCCGCCGTGTGTCAGACCTTCAGCGGGCGGATCGCCGTCGGCGCGTGGCCCGGCTCGGTCGCGATCTCCTCGAACTCCTTGACCGCGCTGATGTCCGCGGTCGGGCTCATCGAGATGTTCGTGATGCGCTCCAGGATCGCCTCGACGACCACCGGCACGCGGTGTTCGGCCGCGAGCTTCTTGGCCTGCTCGAAGGCCGGCAGCAGCTCGTCGGGCTCGGTGACCCGGATCGCCTTGCAGCCGAGGCCCTCGGCGACCTTGACGTGGTCGACGCCGTAGACGCCCAGCTCCGGGGAGTTCTGGTTCTCGAACTCCAGGTTGACCTGGAAGTTGATGTCCAGGCCGATCTGGGCCTGGCGGATCAGGCCCAGGTAGGCGTTGTTGACCAGAACGTGGACGTAGGGGATGCGGTGCTGCGCGCCGACCGCCAGCTCCTCGATCATGAACTGGAAGTCGTAGTCGCCGGAGAGCGCGACGACCGGCGACTGGGGGTCGGCCTTGGCGACGCCGAGCGCGGCCGGGATGGTCCAGCCGAGCGGGCCCGCCTGGCCGCAGTTGATCCAGTGGCGCGGCCGGTAGACGTGCAGCATCTGGGCGCCGGCGATCTGCGAGAGGCCGATCGTCGTCACGTACCGCGTCTCGGGGCCGAAGGCCCTGTTCATCTCCTCGTACACGCGCTGCGGCTTCATCGGCACGTTGTCGAAGTGCGTGCGGCGCTGGAGCGTGGACTTGCGCTCCAGGTGGGAGGCGACCCACGCCGAGCGGTCGGGCAGCTTGCCCGCGGCCTTCAGCTCCTTGGCCACCTCCACGAACAGCTCCAGCGCGGCCCTGGCGTCCGACGCGATGCCGTAGTCGGGCGCGAAGATCTTGCCGATCTGGGTCGGCTCGATGTCGACGTGCACGAACTTGCGGCCCTGGGTGTAGACGTCCAGCTTGTAGCCGGTGTGGCGGTTGGCCCAGCGGTTGCCGATGCCGAGGACGAAGTCCGACTCCAGGAACGTCGCGTTGCCGTAGCGGTGGCCGGTCTGCTGGCCGACCATGCCGGCGTTCAGCTCGTGGTCGTCCGGGATGGTGCCCCAGCCCATCAGGGTGGGCACGACCGGCGTGTTGGTGATCTCGGCGAACTCGACGAGGAGGTCGGAGGCGTCGGCGTTGATGATGCCGCCGCCCGCGACGATCAGCGGCCGCTCGGACTCCAGGAGGAAGCCGATGGCCTTCTCGATCTGGGCGCGGGTCGCGGCCGGCTTGTAGACCGGCAGCGGCTCGTAGGTCTCCGGGTCGAACTCGATCTCGGTCTGCTGGACGTCGATGGGCAGGTCGATGAGGACCGGGCCGGGACGGCCGGAGCGCATCAGGTGGAAGGCCTGCTGGAAGATGCCGGGGACCTGCGCGGCCTCCAGGACGGTGACGGCCATCTTCGTGACCGGCTTGGCGATCGTCGCGATGTCGACCGCCTGGAAGTCCTCCTTGTGCAGGAGGTGCGTGGGCGCCTGGCCGGTGATGCACAGGATCGGGATGGAGTCGCCGATCGCGGAGTACAGGCCGGTGATCATGTCGGTGCCGGCCGGGCCCGAGGTGCCGATGCAGACGCCGATGTTGCCCGGGTTGGTCCGGGTGTAGCCCTCGGCCATGTGCGAGGCGCCCTCGACGTGCCGCGCGAGGGTGTGGTCGATGCCACCGCCCTCCTTGAGCGCCTTGTAGAAGGGGTTGATCGCGGCGCCCGGCACACCGAACGCGTTGACGACGCCCTCGCGCTTGAGGATCTCAACTGCCGCGCGGGCAGCGGTCATACGAGCCATGGGGTTCTCCTGCTTCGACAGCTACGACAGCTTTTCGGCTGCCGGATACGGCGGGCGGATCCGGCTCCCGTCGCGCCCCGCGGTGAGCACTTTTTCCGCATTGTGGAAAGAATGTTCTGCTATATGGAAGCAATGTAAGCGGGCGCGTCGGAGACCGTCAAGGGACATCCGCGATCCGGCCGGACGACGCGGCAGCGGGGCGGCACCCCGGACCGCGCCCCGACCCCGGCCCACCATTGGCACTGATGTTCGAATGGGCGGTACGCTGGGCCCATGGCACGGAACCAGCTCCAGGGGTCGCTCTTCGATCAGGGCGAGGACCCGCGCCTGCGCTCCCTCGCCGGAATCCGCAGGACGGTCCTCGGCGACGGCGCGTGGATCGACCTGCTGCCGGGCTGGCTCACCGGCGCCGACGCCCTGTTCGAACACCTGGCCAGGGCCGTCCCCTGGCAGGCCGAACGCCGGCAGATGTACGAGCGGGTCGTGGACGTACCGCGCCTGCTCGCCTTCTACCGCGCCGGCGAACCGCTGCCCCACCCCGTACTGGAGGAGGCGCGCCGGGCCCTGAACGCGTACTACGCCGACGAACTCGGCGAGGAGTTCACGACGGCCGGCCTGTGCCACTACCGCGACGGGCGCGACAGCGTGGCCTGGCACGGCGACCGCGTCGGCCGGGGCGCCCGCGAGAACACGATGGTCGCCATCCTCTCCGTGGGCGCGCCCCGCGACCTGCTGCTGCGCCCGCGCGGCGGCGGCCGGACGGTCCGCCACCCGCTCGGGCACGGCGACCTGATCGTGATGGGCGGCTCGTGCCAGCGGACCTGGGAACACGCCGTCCCCAAGTCGGCCCGGGCCACCGGAGGCCGCATCAGCGTCCAGTTCCGCCCGCACGGAGTGCGCTGACCGCCCCCGCCCGTCGCACGCTTTACGGAGACCTCTGGATGACCGGCATACGGTCCCCGGGGAACGGCGGCGGCACGACCGGTGGTGGCCGGGGCATACTCGCCCCATGCCGATCCGCCCCGCCACCGCCGCCGAACTCCCCGTGCTCCAGGACATCGAGCGGGCCGCCGGAGAGGCCTTCCGGGCCCTCGGCATGGACGCCGTCGCGGACGACGAGCCGCCCGCCGAGGAGCAGCTGGAGCGTTTTCGCCGGGCGGGGCGGGCGTGGGTCGCCGCCGACGAGGACGACGTGCCCCTCGCCTATCTGCTCAGCGAGCCCGTCGTGTACGCGCCCGGCCCGCCCGTCGCGTACGCCGAGCACATCGAGCAGGTCACCGTGCATCCCCGCGCCGCCCGCCGTGGGCTCGGCCGCGCCCTGATCGAGCACCTCGCGGACCGGGCGGGCGCGCGGGGCAGGAAGGCGCTCACCCTGACGACGTTCGCGGACGTCCCGTGGAACGCCCCGTACTACGCCCGCATCGGCTTTCGCCCGCTGCCGGACGCCGCGCTCCCCCCGGCCCTGGAGGAGATCCGCGCGCACGAGGCGCGGCTGGGCCTCGACCGGTGGCCCCGCCTGTGCATGTGCCGCCCCCTGGTGCCCCGCCCGGCGTGAGGGCCCGGCCTACCGCCCGTACCGCTCCCTGAGTTCGACCTTGCGCACCTTGCCCGAGACCGTCATGGGGAAGGACTCCAGGATCCGCAGCGCGGACGGCACCTTGTAGTGGGCCAGCCGCCCCTCGCAGTAGGCCCGCAGCTCATCGAGCGTCAGCGTCTCGTCGGGCCCGCGCAGGATCACGCAGGCGAGCGGCACCTCGCCGTACCGCTCGTCGGGCACGCCCACCACCTGTACGTCGGCGATCTTCGGGTGGCCGTACAGGAACTCCTCGATCTCCCGGGGGTAGATGTTCTCGCCGCCCCTGATGATCATGTCCTTGATGCGGCCGACGATCTGGACGTAGCCGTCCTCCCGCATGACGGCCAGGTCGCCGGTGTGCATCCAGCGCCCGGTGTCGAGGACCTCGGCGGTCCGCTCGGGTTCGTTCCAGTAGCCGAGCATCACGCTGTAGCCGCGGGTGCGCAGTTCCCCCGAGGTGCCGCGCGGCAGGGTCACGCCGGTGGCCGGGTCGACCACCTTCACCTCGATGTGCGGCAGGACCCGGCCGACCGTGCCGGTCCTGCGCTCCAGGTCGTCGTCGCGGCGCGTCTGGGTGGAGACGGGCGAGGTCTCCGTCATGCCGTAGCAGATGGAGACCTCCGCCATGTGCATCTCGGCGACCACCCGCTTCATCACCTCGACCGGGCAGGGCGAGCCCGCCATGATCCCGGTGCGCAGCGAGGAGAGGTCGTACGTAGCGAAGTCGGGGAGGTTCAGCTCCGCGATGAACATCGTCGGCACGCCGTACAGCGAGGTGCACCGCTCCCGCTCGACGGCGTGCAGGGTGGCGACGGGGTCGAAGGACGGCGCGGGGATGACGACGCAGGCGCCGTGCGAGGTGATGGCGAGGTTCCCCATGACCATGCCGAAGCAGTGGTAGAAGGGCACGGGCAGGCAGACGCGGTCCTGCTCGGTGTAGCCGACCGTGCGGCCCACCCAGTAGCCGTTGTTGAGGATGTTGTGGTGGGAGAGCGTGGCCCCCTTGGGGAAGCCGGTGGTGCCCGAGGTGTACTGGATGTTCACGGGGTCGTCGCAGCTCACCTCGCCCTCGAGCGCCCGCAGTTCGTCCACCGGGACGGACGACGCGGCGTCGAGCAGCGCGTCCCACGACGCGTGCCCGATGTAGTGCACGGCGCGCAACTGTGGGCAGCGGGGCCGCACCTCGTCGACGAGCGCGCGGTAGTCGCTGCTCTTGTGGGACAGGGAGGCGACCAGGACGGAGATCCCGGCCTGCCTCAGCACGAACTCCAGCTCGTGCGCCCGGTAGGCGGGGTTGATGTTCACCATGATCGCGCCGATGCGGGCGGTGGCGTACTGCACGAGCACCCACTCGGCGCAGTTCACCGCCCAGATCCCGACGCGGTCCCCCTTGGCCACCCCGGCCGCCATGAAGCCGCGGGCCAGCCGCTCGACGGCGGCGCCGAACTCGGCGTACGTCCATCGGGTGCCCGCCGGCACGTCGACCAGGGCGTCGCGTTCGGGCCAGGCGGCGACGGCCCGGTCGAGGTTGCGCCCGATGGTGTCACCGAGGAGCGGGGTCGTACTGGTGCCGTGGGCGTAGGACGGCTCGGCCCCCTGCGGTGATCCACCCGGTGTCTGCGACATGCCGTCAAGGATGCCCCGAAGATCCTTGGGCGCCTACCCCCGCGCAGGGCGAGGCCAGGACGGCGACCCCGCGCCCCTCTACCGCCCGCGAGCCGCCGGTGCCAGGTTTTTCCCCGACTTGGCCCGTTCCGCCCCGCCCCCTCACCACCAGCCACCACAATGTGCGCATGACTGATG
Organism: Streptomyces sp. NPDC034037; assembly: GCF_055575715.1. Classification (NCBI taxonomy): domain Bacteria; kingdom Bacillati; phylum Actinomycetota; class Actinomycetes; order Kitasatosporales; family Streptomycetaceae; genus Streptomyces; species Streptomyces sp. NPDC034037. Next base: position 196,441 of record NZ_JBVISC010000009.1, read on the forward strand.
ACTGGAAGCGACAACTGGACCAGGTGCACGCCGGTCTGGTGCGGCGCGACGATCCCGCCGAGCTGGTGACCGAGGCCGATGCCGTCGACGCGTCGTATCGCTATCCGCAACTCGCCGTCCGCGGGCCCGTCTTCGGTCTGGCCGTGCAGGATCCCGCCGTCGGCCCGCAGTGGCGGGTGGTGGCGCCCGTCGTGGACGGGATGCCCCAGCAGGCCCGGGACGCGCTCAACTCGATGCTGTGGTTCAAGGCCAAGGACGACACCGACGACCCCGCCGTACGCCGTGATCTGCTGGCGGCGGTCGCGATCCTGGAACGCGAGCCGGTGAACGAGGTGGAGGTGCGCGGCGCCCGCTACCGCGTGGTGCGGGGCGACGAGTTCGCCCGCAGCGGCGCCGACGGCCTGGAGCCGCCCCGGCCGACGGACCCCGAACCGGTCGAGCGGAAGTGGAGCGGGCGGCACGATCCGCCCTCCGCGGACCTCGGCTTCGTCCTCGACCCCGCCGAGGACACCTCCGGCCTGATGACGAGCGCCCTCAAACTGGGGCTGCGGGAGTTCGCGTACACGGGCGCGCGGTTCCCCGTCGACGTGCGCGCGGACTCCGTGCGGGCCATCGCCAGCCACCCCGACATCCTCCTCATGCCGGTCGGCTTCGGCGTGTCCGAGCGCGGCACGAAGGGGTGGAAGCCGGTGTCGTCCCTCATGCCCACCCCGCACGACGCCCGTCGGCTGCTGTACGACTCGATGACCGACGCCTGGCCGATGCTCTTCCGGTTCAGCCCCGAGGAGACGGCGGAGCACGCGCGGGCCGCCGAGGAGTTCAAGGCGCTCGGGCGTGCCAACGAGGTGCGCGTGGCCGACAAGCTGTACCGGATCTGCCGCACCGAGCGGCTGGTCCGCGTCGGCCCCGACGGCCCGGAACCGCCCCGCCCCTCGGACCAGGACTCGTTCGGCCCCATGCAGATCCACCCCACCATGGACGAGGACGGAACGATCCACCCCGGCGACTGACCTCGGCGCAGACCCAAGAGGTGGCCGGCCCGCCGGGAGCGCCGGTCAGCTCAGCTGGCGCCGCACCAGCGCACGCAGCCGCCCGCCGGCGTCCGCCAACAGCTGTCCCGGCGGCCCCTGTTCCACGATCCGCCCCTCCTCCATGACGACGACGCGGTCGGCGTCCATGACGGTGGACAGGCGGTGGGCGATCACGACGCGCGTGGCGTTCAGGGCGCGGGTGCTGTCGATGACCGTGCGTTGCGTCTCGTTGTCCAGGGCGCTGGTCGCCTCGTCGAGGAAGAGGACGCGCGGCCGGCGGATCAGGGCCTGGGCGATCATCAGCCGTTGACGCTGGCCGCCGGAGACCGCGCCGCCGCCGGAGATCATTGTGTGCAGGCCCATCGGCATCCGCTTGATGTCCTCGGCGAGGCCCGCCATCGCGGCCGCCTCCCACGCCTCCTCCTGCGTGAACGTCTCGGCGCCGCAGATGCAGTCCAGGATCGAGCCGCTGAGCGGCTGGGCGTTCTGCAGGACCACGCCGCACTGACGGCGTACGGCCGAGGCGTCGAGGGCCGCCAGGTCCTGGCCGTCGTAGAGCACGCTGCCCGCGACCGGCTGGTCGAAGCCGATCAGCAGGCGCAGCAGGGTCGACTTGCCGCAGCCGCTCGGGCCGACGACGGCCACGAACTCGCCGGGGCGGATCGCGAGCGAGACGTCGTCCAGGACGAGTGGGCCGTCGTCGGTGTAGCGGAAGGACAGGGCACGGGCCTCGATCTCCCCCCGCAGCTCGCCCGGCCGGGTGCTCCCCGAGCGCACCTCCGGGGTCTCGTCGAGGACCGGCTTGATCTGTTCGAACATGGGGAGCACGGCGGCCGCCGAGATCAGCGCGCCGGTCAGCTGGGTGACGGACGTGAGCAGCATCGTCACGGCGGTGCTGAAGGTGAGGAACTGACCCGCCGTGAGGCTGCCGCGGGCCGGGCCCGCGAGGAGGACGAACATGCCGAGGGTGCACAGCGGGAGGTAGACGGCGTTGAGGACCGTCGTCACGTTCTTGACGCGGCCCGCCCGCCGCTGCAGCTCGCGGCTGCGGGCGAACTCCCCCGCCCATGCCGCGTACGCGAAGCTCTCGGCCCCGGCCACCCGCAGTTTGGGCAGGCCGCGCAGCGTCTGGAACGCCTGGTTGTTCAGTTTGTTGCCCAGTTCCACCAGCTGCCGCTGCCAGCGCAGCTCCCACAGGCCGAGGGCGAGGAAGACGGCGGCGACGACGGCCAGCATCACCAGCGCGGCCAGGGCGAGGGGAACGCTGTAGCAGAGCAGCAGGACGAGGTTCATCGCGCCGATCGTGCTCGACTGGAGCACGACGGGGCCGATGCCCGACAGGACGCGGCGGATGGCGCTGACCCCCATCGCCGCGCTAGCCAGCTCGCCGGTGGAACGGGAGGCGAAGAAGCGGGTGGGCAGTCTCAGCAGCCGGTCCCAGACTGCGGGTTGCAGCGTGCTCTCCATCCGGCCCTCCATCCGCAGGACGGTGAGGTTCTGGAGCAGCATGAACGCCGCGGAGACGATGCTGGTGACCATGACGGCCAGGGACACCTGGACGATGAGGCTCTTCTCGCCGTTCGGCACGAACACGCCGAGCACCTGTCCCGTCGCGATCGGCACCAGCGCGCCGATCGCGACCGTCACCAAGGTGGCGAGGGCGAGGTTGCGCAGATCACCGCCCGTGCCGCGCAGGCTGAAGCGGGCCAGCCGCCACGGCGTCAACCTGCCCTCGGGCAGCGGGCGGTAGAACATCACGCCCCGGGGTTCGAACTCGTCGGCGTTGCTCCGGTCGACGCGGGTGCGCCGTCCGGACGTCGGGTGCACCGCCTCGTAGCCGCCGCGCCGCCACAGGAGCGCGACCGGCGTCCCGCTCGCGGCCCGGCGTCCCACCAGCGGGCCCGCGTACGCGCGCCACCAGCGCCCGTCGAGCCGGACGGCTCGGGTGCGGACACCGGAGGCGACGGCGATCTGCTCCACCGGGTCGGTCCGGTCGCTCACCGGGCCGCCCCGCGCGGTTTCGGACAGTGTGACGCCGGCCGCCTCGGCGACCAGCCGGCAGGCGGCGTACGTGGTGTCGTCACCGCCCCGCGTGCCCGAGCGGCGCGAACCGCCCTTTCCCGGGCGGCCGATGGAGGCGAGCAGGGTGCGGTCGGCCTCCTCGCGGACGTGCTCGCCCGCCTTGATGCCCGCCGCCGTGCGGTCCTCGTGGGCGCGCTCCAGGCGTTCGATCCAGCGGTCCAGCGTCGACAGCAGCCGGTACTGCTGGTCGACCATGCGCTGCCACATGGCGGCGTCGACGAGCAGGTCCCCCGCGGCCTCCGCGCTGTAGGCGGAGCCGTACCGCACGCTGCCCGGCGCGACCGGCATCCAGAGGATGTCGTCGTCGGTGACCACGTCGTCGGCCAGGGTCCGGCCGTCCAGAGGCGCCTCGAAGAGGACCCGGTGGCCGCGTGCGACACCGAGCGCGAAGGCGTGTTCCAGGAGGCTCAGGGTCGCGTCCTGGGTGTCGTACCGCGTGGGGTACCGCTCGTCCTCATACGCCCAGGTGTCGTTGTACTCGGGGCGGTACAGCTCGCGCAGCGGGACGCGCCGCAGCTCGCAGCCCTGGAGGGGCCGTCCGACGAGGGTGTGCCGGGGGCCTTCGACCGGGCCGAGGAGCAGCGTGCCCGGCTCCAGGCGGCCGAGGAAGTGCCAGTGGCCCTGCTGCACGGCGTCGACGGCGAACAGGTCGAGGGCGCCGGCGACGACGAACCACAGCACCTGCGGGCCTTCGAGGTCCACGCTGCGCAGGCCCGCACAGTCGACGGGCGTGCCGAGCGCGCCGAAGGCGGCGGCGACGCCGTCGCCGGGGTGGACGTATTGTGGGGCCTGCGTCACCTCAGTGCTCCTTGACCAGGTCGGCGTAGGGGCCGCCGGCGGCGACGAGGTGTTCGTGCCGGCCGCGCTCCACGACCTGGCCGTGGTCGAGTACGACGATCTCGTCGCTGTCGCGCACGGTGCTCAGGCGGTGGGCGATGACCACGCAGGCGCAGCCGCGGCGGCGCAGGTTGTCGATGATGAGCTGCTCGGTCCCGGCGTCCAGGGCGCTGGTCACCTCGTCGAGCACGAGGACGCTGGGGCGGCGGACCAGGGCCCGCGCGATCTCCAGGCGCTGGCGCTGCCCGCCGGAGAAGTTGCGGCCGTCCTGCTCGACCCGGCCGTGGATGCCGCCGGGCCTGCGGGCCACGACCTCGTACAGGCAGGCGTCCTGCAGGGCGGCGACGACCTCGGCGTCCGGGAGGGAGGGGTCCCACAGGGCCACGTTGTCGCGGATCGTGCCTTCGAAGAGGAACACGTCCTGGTCGACGAAGGACACGGACGCGGTGAGCGCGCCGCGCGGGATGTCCTCCAGACGCTGTCCGTCGATGCGGATGGTGCCCTCCCACGGGGTGTAGAGCCCCGATATCAGCCGGGAGACGGTCGACTTGCCGCTGCCGGAGCCGCCGACGAGCGCGACCTGCTGCCCCGGCCCGACCGTGAGGGAGAAGCCGGTCAGGAGCGGTTTGTCGAGGGGGCTGTAGCCGAAGGTGATGTTCTCCAGGGTGACGTGGCCCTTGAGGCGGCGGGTGTCGGCCGCCGGTGCGGGGCGCGTGTAGAGGGGGTCGACGGGGAAGTTCTCGACGTCCTTGAGGCGGGCGACGTCGGCGGCGAAGTCCTGGACGCGGCCCGCGACGCCGTTGAGGCGGGTGATCGGCGCGGTGAAGCGGGTGACCAGGGCCTGGAAGGCGACGAGCAGTCCGATCGACAGATGCCCCTCGACGGCGCGCAGACCGCCGAGCCACAGGATCAGCGCGCTGTTGAGGGTCGCGAGCGTCGGCGCGACGACGCCGAGCCAGGCGCTCGGCACGCCGAGGCGCTGCTGCTCCTCCAGGGTGGTGGCGTGCTGTCCGGCCCAGCGGCGGAAGTAGCCGCTCTCGCCGCCGGTCGCCTTCAGCGTCTCGATCAACTGCAGGCCGGTGTAGGCGGTGTTGGTGAGTTTGGCGCTGTCGGCGCGCAGTTTCTGGGTGCCGGTGGCGCGCAGCCGGACGACGACGCGCATCGCCACGACGTTCAGCAGGGCGATACCGACGCCGACGAGGGTGAGCTGCGGATCGTAGGTCCACAGCAGGGCCGCGTAGAGCAGGACGACGACGCCGTCGACCCCGGCGGCCGTGAGGTCGCGGGCCAGGGTCTCGGCGACGGCGTCGTTGGAGGCGAGGCGCTGCACGAGGTCGGCGGGGCTGCGCTGGGCGTAGAAGGTGACGGGCAGGCGCAGCAGGTGGCGCAGGAAGCGGGCGCTGCCGAGGGTGGAGGAGATGATGCGGCCGCGCAGCAGGTTGGCCTGTTGCAGCCAGGTCAGCAGCGCGGTGAGCGCCACCATCGCCCCCATGGAGGCGAACAGCGCGCCCAGCACGGACGTTTGATGGCCGATCAGGAACAGGTCGATGTACGTGCGGCTGAGCGCGGGCAGCGCGGCGCCGACCGCGACGAGCAGCAGGCTGGCCAGGAGGGCCGCGAGCATGGTGCCCGTCGTGCCGCGCAGCCGGGCGGGGAGGGCCTTGAGGACGCCGGGCCTGCGGCCGCCGGGGCGGAAGTCCTCGCCCGGTTCCAGGACGAGGACGACGCCGGTGAAGCTGGTGTCGAAGTCCTCGGCGGGCACGAAGCGGCGGCCCTTGCCGGGGTCGTTGACGTACACGCCCCGGCGGCCGAGGCGGCGCCCCGTGCCGTCGTAGACGACGTAGTGGTTGAACTCCCAGAACAGGATCGCGGGGGCCTTCACCTCGGCGAGCGCGGCGGGCTCCATCTGCATGCCCTTGGCCGTGAGGCCGTAACCGCGCGCCGCCTTGAGGACGTTGCTGGCCCGTGAGCCGTCGCGGGAGACGCCGCACGCGATGCGCAGCTCTTCCAGGGGCACGTAACGCCCGTGGTGGGCGAGGACCATGGCGAGGGCGGCGGCGCCGCACTCCACGGCCTCCATCTGCAGGACGGTGGGCGTCCGCACGGTCTTGGGCCGCCCGCCCCGTCGCGCGGGGGGCCGCGCCGCGCGACGGCGGCCGCGCCGCGGGGGTTCGGGGCGGTGCCTGCGGCGGCCGCCGGGGGGCGGCAGCCGCCGCTGGGGGGTCGGGGCGGGGTGCGGTGCGGTCACGGAAGCAGCCAATCGATCGGGCGCTGCTCGGCGAGGTGGACGGCGCCGGTGGCCGGGGTCATGGAGTCGAGCGCGAAGGGCGGGCCCCCGGCGGTCGACCACGCGTGGCCGGACCGGGTGCCGGGAGAGGGTTCGAGCCGTACGAGGACGGCCACGGGCGGCCCGTCCTTCGTGAACCGCCCGGCGAGTTCCTTGTCGCCGAGGAAGCCGGCGATCTTCTGGCGGGTCTGGGCGGCGCGTCCGACGGCCCGCACGTGGCCGCGCAGCGTCCCGTAGGTGTCGGTGGGCACGGACTGGACCGTGAGGTCGACGTCGGCGCCGACGGGGATGGTGGCCGCGCTGTCGGCGGGTACGTAGAGCAGGGCGAGGAGCGGGTCGTCGGCGCCGGAGACGCGCTCGACGGTGGCGACGTCGGCGCCGGTGGTGACCACGGTGCCGATTCTGGCGACCAGGCCGGTCAGGCGTCCTGCGGCGATGGCGCGCACGGTCCTGTCGCCCCGCTCCGTGCGGACTTCGAGCACGGGGGCGCCGGCGGCCAGGCGTTCGCCCTCCTTGGCCAGGACGCGGGTCACCTGCCCGGTGACGGGGCTCTGCAGGACGTAGCTGCCCTGGCCGTGCGTGAGGATGCCGGGCGCGCGGAGTGTGGAGGCCACCGAGCCGGTCACGGCCCAGATGCTCGCGGCGGCCATGGCGACGAGGGTGACGGCGAGGACGAGCAGGCCCTGGGGGCGGGCGTAGCGCACCGGAAGGTCGAGTTCCTCGGGCGACTGCAGCTTGGACAGGGCCTGTTGACGGAACTGCACGGAGCGTTTCCCTTGCTTGCCCGGGGCGTCCCCGAGCCCCGGAACCAGTGGCTCCGGGGCTCGGGGATCACGGTGTCTCGGTGAGCGAAGGCTCAGAGACCGGCGGTCAGGCCGGAGGCCAGACCCGTGACGGCGCCGGTGTTCACGCCGGTGACGTTGTCGACGGTGCCAAGGACACCGGAGACGACGCCGGAGACCGGGGCGATGGAGTCGACGGTGCCGGTGACGTTGCCCACGACCTGGCCGACGAGGCCGCCGGAGACGTTGTCGAGGTCGGCGTCGGAAATTTCGAGGGTCTCGACCTGGGGGGTGTTGTTCATGGCGTGAGCTGCCCTTCTCATCAATGTCGCAAAGGTGTTTCCAGCACAGCGGAACCTGACCTGCCAATTCCGCGTGGGCCAGGATCAAAGCACGTTCGCAGCTCGCACATCCAATCGGTGAAGCGCCTCTCGGTGAGGGGCACGGCGTCGCATCACCGCTGCGTGCAGGGGGTTTCACCGTGTGGCGGCAGCTCCTTCACAAGATTCACAGAAGGAAATCGGGGACACCGGTGGACTCCCGTCAACAAATCGGACACTTTCATGGCGAGAGACACGCTCTATGGCCCCCGCACGGGAATTCTCTGGGAGTCACCCGGTGCCGGATGCCGAATTGCGTGACCGGACTGCGCATTCGATGTGCAGGTTTATTGAAGGCGCCGGTTCCGGCCGTGGCGCGGGGCGTCAGTTCACCTCGCGGTCCCGGCCCTCCCAGTACGGCTGCCGCAGCTTGAACTTCTGGACCTTGCCCGTGGCCGTGCGCGGGATGGCGTCGCGGAACTCGACGGAGGTGGGCGCCTTGTAGCCGGCCATCCGCTGCTTGCAGTGGGCGATGATGTCCGACTCGGTGGCCGTCGCCCCCTCCGCGAGGACCACCAGGGCCTTGATCGTCTCGCCCCACTTCTCGTGCGGCACCCCGATGACGGCGACCTCGGCGACCGCCGGGTGACGGAAGATCGTGTCCTCCACCTCGATCGACGAGACGTTCTCGCCGCCGGTGATGATGACGTCCTTCTTCCGGTCCGAGATCGTCAGATGGCCGTCGGTCTCGTCGAACGTCCCGCCGTCACCGGTGTGGAACCAGCCGTCCCTGAGCGCCGCCGCGGTCTCCCGCGGCTTGTCCCAGTAGCTTTCGAGCACGACGTTGGAGCGGGCGAGCACCTCTCCCTCCTCGGAGAGCCGGAGCTTGACGCCGAGCGCGGGCAGGCCGGCGCGGGAGAGCTTGCGGGCCCGCTCCTCGGCGGGCAGCGCCGCGTCCGCGGGCGAGGTGCGGTTGAAGGTGAGCAGCGGGGACGTCTCGGTGAGCCCGTAGATCTGGGTGAACTCCCAGCCCAGTTCCGCCTCCACGCGCTGGATGGTCCTGCTCGGCGGCGGGGCGCCGGCGCACACGATCCGCACCCGGTCGCGGCCGGGCACCGCGCCGCGCCAGGTCACCGCCGCGTCCAGGACCGCGTTCCACACGGCGGGCGCGCCGCACATGAGTGTGACCCCGTGCTCCTCCACCCGGCGCAGGATCTCCGCGCCGTCCACCTTGCGCAGCACCACCTGCTTCACGCCGAGCCCGGCCATCACGAACGGCATGCCCCAGCCGTTGCAGTGGAACATCGGCAGTGTGTGCATGTAGACGTCGCGCTCCCACACCCGGGTGTGCAGGCCGAAGGTGAGCCCGTTGACCCAGATGTTGCGGTGGGTGAGCTGCACGCCCTTGGGCCGGGCGGTGGTTCCCGAGGTGTAGTTGATCGTCGCGGTGGCGTCCTCGTCGGGGTTCGACCAGGGCCGCGGCTCCACGCCGAAGCGCATCAGCCCGGTCTCGGTCTCCTCGCCGAGCACGAAGCGGTGGCGCGCCTTGACGCCCGAGAGGGCGTCGTCCAGCTCCGGGTCGACGAGCAGGACGGAGGCGCCGCTCTGTTGGACCACGTACTCGACCTCCTCCGGCTTGAGCCGGAAGTTGACGGGCACGCAGATCCGTCCGCTCATCGGCACGGCGAACAGCAGTTCCAGGAGCCGCGCGGAGTTGTGGCTGACCACCGCGACCCGTTCGCCCTCCCCGACGCCCAGCGCGTCGAACCCCGCCTGCCAGGCCCGGACCCGTTCCCCCAGACGCCCGTACGTCGAGTCCGGCACCACCGGGGCGGGTTGATCCGGCTCGTCGATCACGCCGGGACTGGCGGCGAAGCCCAGCTCCGCCCGGTCGAGGAAGTCCGTGACGGTCATCGGTGTCCGCATTGCTCTCTCCTGATATCCGGGACCACTTCGGCTACGTAGCATCGTGTAGTCCGCGATGCGGGTCCCACTACCCCTGGGCGGTTCTGCGCAGACGGGTTCTGCGGGGGCGGCCGTCTACGGAGACGGCGTTCTACGAGGACGGGGTGCTACGAGGACGGCGTCCTACGAGGACGGGGTGCTACGGGGACGGGGTGCTACGGGGCGTCGGCTCAGGTGTCGATGACGGTGCCGAAGCGGATGTCGTAGGAGGAGGAGGTCTCGGCGATGCGGAGCAGCATCCGCTCGGCCTCCCGGGTCAGTTCCTCGCGCTCGGCGCGCCCCGGCTCCCCGAACGGCTCGATGGTCAGCACGGCCTCGCCGCCGCCCCTGGGGTCCTCCGCCAGCCGCCAGACCCCGGCGAGGAACCCGTCGAGGAGGAAGACGCAGTGGGCGGAGTTCCCCTTCCAGGTACGCCCCTTGTAGGCGGCGGGGACGACGCGGGTGCGGTCGGCGTGCGAGAGGAGGAGGTTGTCGTACTCGGGAAGGAAGCGCGGCGGAGCCGGGGTGTCCGCGTCGGGGCGCGGTGCGTCGGGCAGGTCGAACAGTTCGACGCCGTGCTCGTCACGGAACGTCCGCAGCTGGGGCCGCAGCCGCTCGAAGACTTCCCTCATCCGGGTGAGCCGCGCCCAGGTCTGCATGTCCTTGACGGAGGCGGGTCCGAAGGCGGCGAGATAGCGCAGGACGACGAGGGAGGCGGTTTCGGAGGGGGTGGCGGCGTTGGCGGGGGCGGCGGGCGGCGCCCCGACCGCGCCCCTGCCGTCACGCCCACTCCGCGCCCCACCGTCCCCGCCCGTGCTTGCCATGCCGCGATCCCCCTGCTCCTCCCCGAGCCAGTGCTCAAGCGTGGTGAGCGTCACCTGTCCGCTGCGGCGCCACAGTCCACGCGGGGTCACCTGGACGAGCGGCAGCGCACAGCGCGCGGCGATGGCGAGCGACTGCGGGTCGGCGTCGGGCCACCGGGCCGACAGTGCCTCGCGAAGCTGCTTCATCGTGCGGGGCTCCGTCTCGACGGCTTCGCGGGCGACGTCGGCGAGTTCCCGCAGATCGACGCCGGCGAGACCGGCGCGGAAGACGCTCAGCTCGCGTGCGAGCGCGTCCTGGACGAAGGGCCGCAGCACGCGGGCGTCGGCGGCGGTATGGAGATGGATGGTGGAGCGCATCGTGACCATGCGGACCAGTTCGCGCGCGTCGAGAAGCGCGGAGAGTTCGGCGGGGTCGAAGTCCGCCAGACGCGCGGCGAGGGCGTAGTAGGGCGGTTTGACGTTCTGCGCCTGGAGCCCGACGAGATGGGCGACGGCCTCCTCGACGGACAGGTCCCGGGAACGGCGCAGGAGGAGCTGCCGGTCGAGCGTGGCGCGATTGAGCGCGCGGGGCCCCAGCACGGGGGTGGTTCCCGAAGGAGCCCTGTTCGTCTTGGCCATGCGGTCACGCTAGTGGGGCTTGCGGACACGTGCGGTCCGCAATGCGCGGACCGACGGACGACGCGCTCCGGGCCAGCCGCCCGCCGCATCGGCCACGTATATCCTGCTCAGTGGCCATCTAGACGTACGTTCGACACCCGACGCCCACCCACGACAACCGACCTGGAGGCGGCCAGCATGGCGGAGCGCCGAGTCCGTCCGGCATCGCCCGCGCGCAAGCACACGTGGCGACGCGGAACGCGCCCCCCGGCGGCCCCGCCGGCCGAGGAGACCCGCCCGGCCCCGCCCGCGCGTCCCGCGGCGGCACGAGAGGCGACGGGCAGCGTCGTCCAGGCGGCGCTGTACCGGGACGGGGTCCGCGTGGCGACGCCGTCCTCCCTCGCGGACACCTTCCGGGAGCTGCGCGAGCAGCGGGACGGCATGGCGTGGATCGGCCTGGCCCGCCCGACGGAGGCAGAGCTCCTCTCCCTGGCAGCGGAGTTCGACCTCCATGAGCTGGCCGTCGAGGACGCGATGGAGGCGCACCAGCGCCCGAAGCTGGAACGGTACGGGGAGACACTCTTCGTCGTCCTGCGCGCCGCCCGCTACCTGGACGCCCCCGAGGAGGTCGACTTCGGCGAGCTGCACGTCTTCGTGGGCCCCGACTTCGTCATCACGGTCCGGCACGCCGCGGCCCCCGACCTGTCCGGGGTCCGCCGCCGCATGGAGGAGAGCCCGGACCTGCTCAAGCTGGGCCCAGAGGCGGTCCTGTACGCGATCCTCGACGCGGTGGTGGACGGCTACGCCCCGGTCGTCGCGGGCGTCCAGAACGACATCGACGAGATCGAGACGGAGGTCTTCAGCGGCGACCCCGAGGTCTCCCGCCGCATCTACGAACTCTCCCGCGAAATGGTGGAGTTCCAACGCGCCACCCGCCCCCTGGTGGGCATGCTGCACGCCTTGATGGCGGGCTTCGCGAAGTACGGCACGGACGAGGAACTCCAGCGCTACCTGCGCGACGTGGCCGACCACGTCACCCACACCAGCGAACGCGTCGACGGCTTCCGCCAGGCCCTGACGGACATCCTCACGGTCAACGCGACGCTGGTGACACAGCAACAGAACGCGGAGATGCGAGCACTGGCGGAGGCAGGCTTCGAACAGAACGAGGAGATCAAGAAGATCTCCTCGTGGGCGGCCATCCTCTTCGCCCCGACACTGGTCGGCACCATCTACGGCATGAACTTCGACCACATGCCGGAGCTCCACTGGGCCGCCGGCTACCCGTTCGCGGTGCTGCTGATGGCGGTGGTGTGCACGAGCCTGTACGTGATCTTCAAGCGGCGCGACTGGCTGTGACGAGCACACCCTCCGGGCACTGATCGACTTCGCCGCGCCAGGAACGGCTCAGGAGCCGCTGCCTGTCCCCGGGAAGTGCAGGTACAGCGACTCGAGGCCGATGTTCGCGCGCACCAGCCTGGCCCGGTGCTCGGTGCCCTCGGCGATCGCGTACTCCGGGATCCGGCAGTGCCACTCCTCGAAGAGGATCTGCATCTCCAGCCGCGCCAGATGCGCGCCCAGACAGCGGTGCACGCCGACGCCGAACGCGGTGTGCACGTTCTCCGGGCGGTGGAAGTCGAGGTCGTGGGGGTTCGGCCAGGTTGCCTCGTCCCGGTTGGCCGTCGTCAGGTGGGCGTTGACCAGGGTCCCGGCCGGCACCGGGCAGCCCGCCACCTCGACGTCCTCGGTGGTGACGCGGGGCAGGAACGGCGCGGGCGGGTCCAGGCGCAGCAGTTCCTCCACCGCCGCCGGCACGAGGGAGGGGTCGGCGACCAGTTCCTTGCGCCGCTCGGGAGCGGTGGCCAGGCGCTCCATGGCCATGCTCAGCGCGTCGGTGACGGTCTCCAGACCGGCCATGATGAGCATCACGCACAGACCCATGGCCTCCGCGTCGGACAGCCGGTCGTCGCCGTCAATGGCCAGGATCTCGCTGAGGATGTCGTCACCGGGCCGCGCGCGGCGGGTCTGGATCAGCTCCATCAGGTAACCGGCCGTGGCCACGGTCCGCTCCGTCGCCGTCACCCGCTCCTCGTCGGTGAGGGGGACCTCCCCCGCGGCGTCGGCGGTGAGCGCGAGGGCCGCCGTTTTGCAGGCGATGAACCGCTCGCGCTCCTCCAGGGGCAGACCCAGCAGGGTCAGCAGCGCCTGTGCCGGGAAGGGGTCGGCGACGTCCGCGACGAACTCGCAGCCACCGCGGGCCTTGACGCCCTCGATGAGGTCGACGGCCTGGGCCCGCAGCGACTCCTCCAGCGGCCGGATGCGGCGCGGGCTGAAGAACGGCTGCAGGATGCGGCGGTAGCGGGTCTGCTCGGGCGGGTCATAGCCCAGCGGGACGAGCGGGAAGCCGCTCTCCACGCCGTCGAACACCATCTTGGCCGAGAACCGGTTCGGCTCCCTGAGCATCTCCTTGACGCCGGCGAGGCCGGTCACCGCGAGGCCGTCCGCCATGGGCGCGACCTCTCCCTTCTCGGCGAGGATCCGCCAGGCGTCGTCACGCCGCTCGGCCACCGGGAGGTCCTTCACCCGGCATACGGTGCTGGGGTCGACGCTGGTCATGGTCACTGATTCCTTTCGGGTACGCACCTGTGGTCTGCTCGCTCACACACTGATCGGCATCCGGGCCGCCCCGCGCAGGCTGAGCAGGCCGTTCCACTCGACCTCGCCGTTCAGGGCCAGGCCGGGGAAGCGCTCCACCAGGCCGCCGATCGCCACCCGGCCCTCGATGCGGGCCAGCGCAGCGCCGAGGCAGTGGTGGATGCCGGCGCCGAGGGAGAGCTGTTTGCGGGCGTTCTCGCGGTCCAGGCGCAGCTCCTCCGCGTCTGCTCCGAAGAACTCCTCGTCGCGGTTGGCGCCGGCCAGGTTGGCGAGGATGAACGAGCCCGGCGGGATCTCGAACCCGCCGACGTGGTACGGCTCCAGGTTGATCCGGCGGCTGTTGTGCACCGGGGCGTCGTACCGCAGCATCTCCTCGACGGCGTTTTCGATCAGCTCCGGCTTGGCGCGCAGCAGTTCGAGCTGATCGGGGTTGCGCAGCAGGGCCAGCGTGCCGCCGGAGATGAGGTTCACGGTGGTCTCGTGGCCCGCGACGTAGAGCATGGTGACCTGGGCGACGAGTTCGTCGTGGCTGAGCACGTCACCGTCGTCCTCGACCGCGATGAGCTGGCTGAGCAGGTCGTCGCCGGGGTTGTCGCGCTTCCAGGCGACGGCCTCGCCGACCAGGTCGAACAGCTCGGCGTCGGCCGACTCGACGGCCCTCATGATCTCGGGGTCCGTGGTCGGTTCGACGGAGCGCATCAGTACGTTGGTGAGGTACCGCATGCGCTTCGTGTCGGTGGGCGGCATCCCGAGCATCCGGGATATCACGGTGAACGGCAGCGGGAACGCGAGCGCTTCGACCAGGTCACCGCCGCCGGCCGCGGCGATGCCGTCGAGCGCCTCGTCGACCAGGGCCTTGATCTGCGGCTCCATGGCGTAGATGGCGCGCGGCGTGAACGCCTTGGAGACCAGCTTGCGCAGCCTGGTGTGGTCCGGCGCGTCCCGGTCGAGCAGAGCGAGGCCCTTCAGGCGCGGCTCGTCCGTGACGCCCGCGTTCGTGTACGCGTCGCGGAAGGGGCCGGGGGCGACGTGGCGCTGCTCGACGGAGAGACCGGAGCGCAGCAGCGCGTCCACGTCCGCGTAGCGCGACAGCATCCAGAAGCCGCCGGGGTGTTCGTGCACCGGGACCTCTCGGCGCAGCTCCGCGTAGTGCGGGTAGGGGTCGGCCATGAATTCCGGCGTGAACGGGTTGAAGATCAGGGGCTCGCTGTGCGGCACCGTGCTCATGGTGAACTCCTCTGCCGAGCGCGCAGGCGTCAGCATGTGTGTAGCGGTGGAAAAAGGGTTGTGCTGGTCGAGAGGTCCAGCGCGCGGGGGGAGGTGGTCCCGTTCGGCGCGGTGACACCGGTGGTGCCCTCCGGGACGGTTGCTGATCGTAGCTTTCCTTCCTCCGTCTCTCTAGATCTTTTGTGCCGGTCGCAGGGCCCGCAGCCGGGCCGTGACGTGGGCGGCGGCGCCGTCCATGAGGTGGTCGGCGACGGCCTCGACGGTGCGGGCCCGCCACGGCTGCAGGCTGGTCCCCGCGACCGCCTGGTTGAAGGCGCCCATCGCCGGTCCGCAGTGCACCAGGTAGTCCACGGTGGCCTGCCGGTCGCCCGTCACCGCGAGGCGCAGGCCGCGCCGGAAGTAGGCGCGGAACACTTCGGCCAGTTCCGCCTTGGGGTCGGGGCCCGCCGCCGTCGCCCCCGGGTCCTCGCCTCCCAGGTAGCGGTCGAAGACCTGCTTCCTTGTGGGGGCGTCGAGTTCGGCGAGGGAGGCGTGGCGGCGCCACAGGTCGTGCAGCCTGGACGCCCTGGCCGGGAAGAACTGGCCGCGCTTCAAGTAGCGCGCCTGGACGCCGTGTTCGAACAGCTCGCTCCAGGGCGCGGTGTCCACGTCGTACTCCTGGGCCTCCTGCAGCAGGTCCTTGACGGCGGCGCTGGTGGCCGCCTCCACCGAGCACTGGTTGACGGAGCCGGTCAGCACGAAGTCGGCGCCCATCAGGAAGGCCGCGGCGGCCGCCTCCGGGGTGCCGATGCCGCCCGCGCATCCCACGTGCACCCGGTGGCCCGGCAGGGCCGCCTCGTCCCGGAGCCGCAGAACCGCCGGGAGCAGGGAGAGCGGGTTCGCCGTGCCGGCGAGCCAGCCGCCGTCCGCCTCGACGCACAGGTCGTCCGCCATGGGGCGCCGGGCCGCAGTGGCGGCCTCCTGCTGCGTCACCGATCCCTTGGCGAGCAGCGTCGCGACGTGCTGGTGCGGCGGCGGCGCGAGGAAGGCCGCGGCGAGGTCGGTCCTGGACACCTTCGCGAGGATCCGGCCGCCCTTGAGCCGGTAGCGGACCAGCTCCTCGGTGACGAAGGGGTAGCCGGACGCCTCGACCAGGCCGACCCCGTGCCGCAGCAGCGCGTCGACGAGCGGGGCCTCCCGCTCCGGTGCCCGGTGGGGGTAGAGCAGGTTCACGCCGTGGCCGTGCGGGCCGAGGTCCTCGGCCAGTCCGTGCAACTGCCGCTCCACCTCGTCGTCCTGGAGCCCGCCGATGCCGAGAAAGCCGAGCAGGCCCGCCTTCGACGCCGCGCGCACCAGCTCCCGCCCGGACACCCCGCCGTACATCGACCCCACGACGTAGGAGCGCCGCAGCCCGTACCGTTCGCGGAAGCCGTGGGCGCCGAGCGATCCGGCGTCGATCCCCGCCGGCTCGCCCTCGTCGGCGGGCGTCCGGGTCGCGGCCGGCATCTGCGCCGTCGGCCGGTCGTCCCGCGGGGTCAGCGGTTCCGCGGCGTCCCTGATGCGCGTCACCAGCTTCGTCAGGACCCTGCCCGGCCCCAGCTCCGTGAACTCGAAGTCCCCGTACGCCATCAAGGTGCGCACCGTGTCGGTCCACCTGACCGACGAGGCGATCTGCGACACCAGGCGCTCCCTGACCGTGTCGGCCGTGTACGGCCGGGCATCGACGTTGGCGAGGATGGGGATCTTCGGCGGGTGCAGGGTGACCCCGTCGAGGAACCGGCCGAACTCCTCCGCCGCCGGGCGCATGTACCGCGAGTGCAGCGGGGCGCTGACGTGCAGCCGGACCGTGCGGGCACCGACGGCCTCGAAGGCGGGGCAGGCCGTGTCGATCAGCTCGTCGGGCCCGGAGACGACGAACTGGTCCATGGCGTTGTAGTTGGCCAGGTCGAGGCCACCGAGGTCCGATTCCGCGAGGACGCGCGTGACGGTCGCCTCGTCGACGCCGACGACCGCGGCCATCGCCCCGCCTCCCGCGGCGGCCATGAGCTCACCGCGCCGCCGCACCAGGCGAAGTCCGGTCGCGAAGTCGAAGACCCCCGCGGCGAACAGCGCCACGTATTCGCCGAGGCTGTGCCCGATCACGTGGTCCGGCGGTACCGGGTCGTCGGCGAGCCGCTCCAGATAGGACAGTGCGCCGACGACATAGAGGGCGGGCTGGGTGAACTCGGTGCGGCCGAGCCGTCGGTGCGGGTCACTGACGCACAGTTCCTCGATCGAGTAGCCGAGCACGTCGTCGGCGATCGCTGTCTGTTCGGGGAAGCGAGCGAACAACTCCTTGCCCATGCCGCGGCGTTGGGATCCCTGGCCCGGGAATCCGTAGACCTTCATTCCCTGCACCTTCCGTGGTGTCGTCGGGGCGGCGTGCGTGCGGACCTCGGCCAGCAGGTCGGTGTCCTTGGCGAACTGGCTGAGCAGCGGCAGGGATCGGGCGCCCGTACCCGCCGGGAGCAGGGCGCGGACGAAGTTGTGGAGGCTGCCCGACGGACCGAGGTCCAGATAGAGGAAGTCCCCGCGGCTCCGCAGGCCGGCCATGGCGCGCTCGAAGTCGATCGTGCGCCGCGCGGCGTGCCAGAAGTGCTCCGGGGTGACGTCCTGCACAATTTCCCCGGTCGCGCAGGAGACCCAGGGGACGCGCGGCCGTGCGAGCACCACGCCCTCGAAGCTGTCGCGGCACGCCCCGATGACCGGGTCGAGGAGCCGGGAGTGGAAGGCGTACTCGACGGGCAGCCGCAGGTGCAGCACGTCGGCCGCTCGCAAGGCCGCCTCGGCGGCTGCCAGTTCCGCCTCCCCGCCCGCGACCACGAAGTTGCCCGGGTAGTTGCGGGCCGCGACCTCGCAGGCGCCCAGCTCGGGCACCGTCTCCATGACCTCGGGCCCGGCCAGCACGGCGAGCATGCCGCCGCGGGGGCTGCCGACCATGATGCCGGCCTGCCGGACGAGCACGCGCAGGCAGTCGTCCGCGGACAGGCTGCCCGCGACGACGGCCGCCGCGTACTCGCCGAGGCTGGAGCCGAGCACGTAGTCGGGCTCGATGCCCTCGGCGCGCAGGGCCTCCGTGAGGGCCAGCTCGATCATGACGATGGCGGGGTGGGTGATCCTGGTGTCGTCGAGCGGGTGGTTCCTGGGCTTGGCGGGGTCGAAGACGCGGTCGACGACCGACTCGCCCAGGTGCCCACGGACCACGGCGTCCAGGCGCAGCAGCGTGGTGCGGAAGACCTCGTTGGCGTCGAAGAGCTCCTTGCCCATGCCGTAGTACTGGGAGCCCTGGCCGGAGAACATGAACACCACGGGAAGCCGTGGCTCCGCGCTCTTGGGCGGCTCGCTCGCCAGTGGCTCGCTCGCCAGTCGCTCGTTCATCGGTAGCTCTCCCAGAACAGGCCGCCGGCCGGGGCCGCGGGCTCGGCGGTGCCTCTGATGACGGTCCTCCGGTTCAATTCGGGTTCGGGCAGCGGTCGCCTGGTCGGAAGCGGGGCCCCGGGCGCGGGGGCGAGCAGCAGGTGCGCGTTGGTCCCGCCGTCGGCGAAGCAGTTGAGCGCGGCGACGCCCGCGTCCCCGGGCCAGGGGCCAGACGCCCGGGGGAAGTACAGCGCGGAGGCGGCCACGTCGAAGTGGTCGAGCGGCTCCTGCCCGGAGCGGAACGGCACCTGCTCCCGGTGGTGCAGCATCAGCACCACCTTGATGAACGCCGCGATCCCCTCGGCCGTCAGCGGGTGGCCGATGTTCGGCTTGACCGAGCCGAGTGCCACGGGGCGCGTGGAACCGGCCCGGTAGACCGCCTGCACCGCCTTGAGTTCGAGCAGATCGGTGACGGTCGTGCCGGAGCCGTTGGCCTCCACCCAGCCGACGTCCTCGGTCCCCACGCCGCTCTGCGCGAGCGCCGTGGCCATGACCTCCTTCTGCGCCTGGAGGTTGGGGGTGGCCGGGCCCGCGGTCCTGCCGTCGTTGTTGATCGCGATGCCCTTGAGGACCGCGAGCACCCGGTCCCCGTCGGCCTGCGCCCGTGCCAGCGGCTTGAGCACGACGACGCCGACGCCCTCACCGAGGATCAGCCCGGCCGCCCTGCGGTCGAAGAGGTGGAACTCCTTGCCCGGGTTGAGCAGTCCGCGTCGGCCGAACAGGTCGTACGGCTTGTCGTCGGCGAGCAGGCTGACGCCGGCGACAACGGCCGACTCGATGTCGCCCGCGCGCAGCGCCCGCGCGGCCATGTCCATCGCCACCAGGGCCGATGAGCAGGCGGTGTCGACGACCAGGCTCGGGCCGCGGAAGTCGAAGAACTGCGAGATGTTCGCGGCCAGGTAGTTCTGGCCGGTGATCACCACGGGGTTCTGCGCCCGCGCCAGTCGCGCCTCGTCCGGCATGTGCGCCGCACGCCCTCCGACGTAGATGCCGACCCGGCGGCCCTTCAGCTCCGCCGGGCGGTAACCGGCGTGGTGCACCGCGCTGTTCACCTCTTCGAGGAGCAGCAGCGCCTGCGGATCCATCGCGGCGACGTCGCCCTCCGACAGCAGGAAGGCCTCCGGGTCGAAGCGGAGTACGTCGGGCAGCAGCCCCGCGTGGTGGTCCACCGGCTTGCCGAAGCGCTCCCGCGGTACGGGACGCAGCGCCGAACGCCCCTGGCGCAGCAGCTCCCAGTAGGCGTCGCCGGACGGGGCGTCGGGGAACCTGCAGGACAGGCCGACCACCGCTATGTCCGCCCCGGTGGACGTCGGTCGCGCGACGGCCGGGTCGGCCGCTTCGAGGACGACGGCTCGGGCGGCCGGTGCCTCGGTGGCCTGCGGTGCCGCGGGTGCCGGGGCGTCGGACGGGGCGGGGCCGAAGGCGGCGAGCAGGTCGTCCGGGTGCTCGTCGGCGAGGTAGGCGGCGAACTCGTCCGCGGTCGGGTGCTCGAACAGCGCGGACGGGTCGAGGGACACGTCGAGCTGCTTGCCGAGGGTCTGGACGAGCTGGGTGACCAGGATGGAGTCGATGCCGTAGTCGTGCACCGGCACGTTCCCGGCGAGCCGCGCCCGGTCGAAGCGCAGCTCCAGCGCGAGCCGGTCCAGGAGCCAGGAGGCCGCCGCGCCGGCCGCCTCCTTGAGCGCTGCGGGGGTCCCGGAGGGCGAGGCGTCGTCCGCCACCGCGGCGTGCCCGGAGGCTGCGGCCGCAGCGGTGACGGGCTCCGGAGTGACAGGTTCCGGAGTCAGGCGGCGATCGGTCAACCGCTCCGGGCGCCAGTCCGCGTCCGGCCGCACCACGGCGGGCACGACCACCCGCGCGCCGCTCGCCAACGCCCGGTCGAGCAGGCGCAGTCCCTGCTCGTCCTTGAGCGTCGCGAGACCGGACGACTGGTACGCGGCGCTGCGCGCCGGGCCCATGCCGGTGTCCTGCCAGCTCGGCCACGCCACGCTGACCAGCGGAAGCCCGTACGGGCGGGCCTCGGCGACCGTGTCCAGGTAGGCGTTGGCCATGGCGTAGTCGCTCTGCCCGACGGCGAGCGCGGGTACGGCCGCGGCGACGGAGGAGTACACGACGAACAGGCTCAGCGGTTCGCCGCGGAAGCACTCCACGAGCGTGTCGAGGCCGAAGACCTTGGGGCCGATCACGCGTTCGACGCCGCTCCATGGCTTGCGCACGAAGGCGGGGTTGTCGGTGTCCACCGCTCCGGCGCTGTGGATCACTCCGCCGATCGGGCCGAGCCGGCGCCGGACGTCCGCCACCGCCGCGGCAGTGGCCTCCTTGTCGTCCAGCGGCACGGCGAGGACCTCGATCTCCACGCCCCGGCCGGTCAGTTCGGCCAGCGGGCGCAGCTTGCGGCCCAGCGCGTCGTCCGCCGCGATGTGCGCGACCCAGCGCTCTGGGGACGGCAGCGCCTCGCGGCCCGTGAGGACCAGCTTGCGGACGCCGTACCGCTCGACGAAGTGCCGCGCGGTCAGCAGGCCGAGCCCGCGCGTGCCCCCGGTCACCCACAGCACATGCCCGTCGGGAAAGCGCGCCGCGTGCTCCGGTGCGCCGGGCAGCTCGCGCAGCACCGCGCGGTGCCGCACGCCGTCGCGGTAGGCGATCTCGCCGGGCTGCGCCTCACCGCCGATCTCGTCGGCGACTCGGCGGCACAGCGCGTCGTCCGTGCACACGCCCACGGCGACGTGACGTGAGGTCACGTGGCGGTACTCGCTCTGCAGCATGCGGTAGAGCCCGGTGCGGGCCGCGCCGCCGTGGACCGCCGCCCCCGTGTCGCGGGAGACCAGCAGGGCGACCAGTCCACCCCTGCTCCGGTCGACCGTGTGCTGCAGCCAGGCCAGCCAGGTGCGCAGCGCGGAACGGTCCATGGCCGCACCGGATCCGGCGGACCCGTCGGGCTCTGCGCAGCCCGCCAGATCGATCACCCCGTCGAATCGGTCCCAGCGGGTGCCGGGGTCGGCGAGGTCGGCGGCGAGGCGCTCGAGGGTGAGCACCTCCGCCGCGGGCAGGGTGGCGGCCAGGCGGCCGGCGAGCGCCTCGGTGCCCGGCGCGGCGAGGACGGCAATCGGCCCGACCCGGCCGGCGCGTGCCGGCAGTTGGGCAGGCACCCAATGGGTGGCCAGCAGCACCCCTTCCTCGGCAGAGGCGGGGAAGGCGGCGGAGGCAGGGGAGGCATCGGCGGGCGAGGCAGCAAAGGCACCGGAGGGCAGGGGTTCGGAAGCCAAGTCCTGCTCCAGCTTCGCCAGTTCGGCGTCCGCCGCCGCCAGCCAGACCCGCTCGCCCCCGAAGGGGTAACCGGGCAGCGGCACCCGCCGGGGCGGCACTCCCCCGTGCAGGACGGACCAGTCGACCGGCCGGCCCGACGTCCAGGCGACCGCGCAGACGGCGGGATCGGTCGACGGGGCGCCGGCCGGAGCGGGCCTGCGCGGGTCGACCACTCCGGTCCAGCTGCCGACGGGCACCTCGCCCACAGCGAACTCGTCGAGGCGCGCGGCCAGTTCGGCCAGGGTGTCGAAGCGGACGGCAAGGCGGTGTGCCATGGCCTCGCGCCCCGACTGGAGCGTCCACGCGACGTCCTGCGGGGTCGCTCCGGCACCCTCGGCGCGCAGATGCGCGGCGAGCCTGCGCGCCTGCTCCACGAGCCGGTCGCCCTCGCGGGCGGAGAGCACGGCGAGTTGGGTCTCCGCCGGGGTGGTCGACGTCCGCTGTGCCTCGGGGAACTCCTGCAGGATGACGTGCGCGTTGGTCCCGCCCGCCCCGAAGGAGCTCACGCCCGCGGTCCTCGGCCGCTCGGTCCCGTCGGCCAGCACGCGGCGCGGCCACGGCGCCAGTTCGCGCTGGACCTCGAACGGGGTCGCCGCGAAGTCGACGTTCGGGTTGAGGTCGTCCGCGTGCAGCGAGGGGGCCAGCTCGCCGTGGCGCATCTGCAGCAGCACCTTGGTGACGGCCGCGATGCCGGCCGCCGACTCGGCGTGTCCGATGCCGGACTTGACCGAGCCGATCGGCAGCCGCTCCGGCATGTCGTCCTGGAAGGCCCGGAGCATGCCGTTGATCTCCACCGGGTCACCGAGCGCGGTGCCGGTGCCGTGCGCCTCCACGTAGTCCAGGTCCGCGGGGCGCATCCCCGCCCGGTCGAGCGCGGCCCGCACCAGGTCGCCCTGTGCCTTGGGGTTGGGGACGTTGAAGCCGCGACCCGTTCCGCCGTGGTTGACGGCGGACGCCTTGACCACCGCGAGGATGCGGTCGCCGTCGGCCACCGCGGCGTCGAGGCGCTTGAGGAGCACCGCGCCCGAGCCCTCGGCGGGGACGTATCCCGTGCCGCCGGTGCCGAAACTGCGGCAGCGGCCATCCTCGGCGAGGAAGCCACGCCAGGCCAGCTGCAGGTACTTCGCCGGGTGGCTGGAGATGTTGACGCCGCCCGCGACCGCGACCTCGCAGTCACCGGAGCGGATGGCCTGGCAGGCCTGGTGGATGGTGACCAGGGCGGAGGAGCACATCGTGTCCACGGCGACGCTGGGCCCCGAGAAGTCGAAGAAGTACGACACCCGGTTGGCGACCGAGGCGAACGACGAGTGCGGGGGCAGCCCTTCGCCGCGCAGCGCGTCCTGGACCCCGTACAGCTGGTACTGGCCGTACATCATGCCGACGAACACACCGGTGCGGGAGGCCCGCAGCTGGTCGCGGGTGTAGCCGGCGTCCTCCATGAGGTGCCACACCGTCTCCAGGAACACCCGCTCCTGGGGGTCGGTGAGTTCGGCCTCGATCTGTGACATGCGGAAGAAGAGCGGATCGAAGCGGTCGGCGCCCCGGACGAAGCCGCCCCACTTGCCGTACGTCTTGCCGGGGACCGACTTGTCCGGGTCGTAGAACCGGTCGTGGTTCCAGCGGTCGGCCGGTATCTCCTCGATGCTGTCGCGTCCCGCGCGCAGGTTGCGCCAGAACTCGTCCACGTCGTCGGCCTGCGGGTAGCGCCCCGCGACACCGATGATCGCGATGTCGTCGCCCGAGTCGGCGGCCGGGACGGTTTCCGGGGCCGCCGCCGTGTCGCTCACGGTGGCGAGGGCGAGGTCCTGGAGCCGCGTGGGCCCGGAGGTCCGGGCGGCGGGCGCGGTGAACGCCTCGGGGTGCGAGGCGGCCAGATGGTCCGCCAGTTCGCCGACGGTCACGTACTCGAAGAGCAGGGTCTTCGAGAGCGGGCCGCAGTGCTCTTCCAGGCGCCGGGTCACGCTCAGCGTGATCAGGGAGTCCACACCGTAGTGGTCGAGGGGCTCCGTGACGGCGATCTCCGCCTCCGGTAGCTTCAGTTCCTCCGCCATGATCTGGAGCACCAGGCGCTCGGCGCGGGCGTACGTGTCCTCGCCCACCTGCTGCGACGCGGCGGCGTGGACCGGGGGTGCGGCCTTCACCGGGGCCTGGCCCGGTGTGCCGTTCAGCTCGGCCAGCACCCGCGCCGGGTCGCCGGGCGCCAGCAGCAGACGCGGCGCCGTGCCCGCCAGGGCGCGGTCGAGCGCGTCGAGGGCCGGTCCGGTGCGCAGCGGGCGCATGCCCAGCTCCCTGGCCATGTACTGGGTGCCGGCCGCGTCGGCCCGCATGCCGCCGTCGGCCCAGACAGGCCAGGCGGCGGCGAGGGTGCGGCCGCGCCGCGCGCCCTTATGACGCTGCCGCTCGCGCTGCTCGGCGAAGTGGTCGAGGAAGGCGTTGGCGTAGGCGTAGTCGGTCTGTCCGACATTCCCGAACGCGGCCGCCCCGGAGGAGAACGCCACGAAGTAGTCGAGGGGCTCGTGCCGCGTCGCCTCGTCGAGGAGCACCGTGCCATGCACCTTGGCGGCGAGGACGGCCTCCGTGTCCGCCCGGTCCCTGCCGAGCAGCAGGCCGTCCCTGAGGACCCCGGCCGCGTGCAGCACGCCGCTCACCGAGCCGTGCAGGCGGCGGGCCTCGTCGATCAGGCTCCGCACCCCCGCGGCGTCGGCGACGTCGGCCCGCACCACGTGCGCGCCGACGGCCGCGATCCTCGCCAGGGCCTCGGAGCCGGGAGCGGTCCGGGAGGCGAGGACGATCCCGCCCGCGGTCTGTCCGGCGGCGCGGCGCGCGGCGGCGATGTGTTCGGCCACGAGCAGCCCGAGCGCGCCGGTGCCGCCGGTGATCACATGCGCTCCCGGCCCGGTGAACAGCGGGGACCCGGCGGCCCCCAGGCCCACCTGGCGCCAGGCGCGCCGGTGCCGACCCGCCGCGTCGACGCGCACCTCCGCTTCGCCCGCGGCGCCGAGCTCGGCGAGGACCGCGTCGGCGAGGGAGCGGCCGTCCGCGACGGCCAGTACGCCGAAGTCGACCGCGGGCAGCTCCCTGCGCACCGAGCGCGCGAAGGCGCCCATCGCCGGGTGCGCCGGTGAGACGGCCGGGTCGCGGTGGACGTACAGGTAGCGCAGCGCGCCGCGGCGCTCCCGCTGCCATGCCTGGAGGAACGCCGTCGCCGCGTGGAAGCCGTGCTCCACCGCGCTGCCGGGCCCGGCGTCGGGCCCGGCCAGGTGCACCACGTGGACGGGGCCCGCGACCCGGGCGGCGGCGAGCGCCTCGTCGACGCCGAAGCCGGTGCCCAGGGCGACGCGCAGGGCGTCGGCGCCCGCGTCCGTCAGGGCGGTGAGCAACGCGTGTCCCTCGGTGCCCGCGTCCAGCAGCAGCACGGTGGCGTCCGTCTCGCGCGGGACCCGCGGATCGGGCTCCCAGGCCGGTTCGTACGCGGAAACCGTGTCGGTCACCGACGCCGCGGCCGGGGCCGTGGTGCGCGCCATGCCCTGCGCGGGGACCTCCCGCAGGGTGAACGTGTCGATCGTGGCGAGGACTTCGCCGCTCCCGTCCACAAGCGCGATGTCGAAGGCGAGTGTTCCGGGTGCGGCGGGGTGGGCCGAGGGGGTGGCGTGGGCGTGGACGCGCTCCGGCAGTGCGGCGTACAGCCGGACGGCGCCCAGCGAGAACGGCAGGTAAGGGAGCGGCCGTGCGGGGTCGTCCGCGCCGGGCGCGAGCCTGCTCGCCGTCTGCAGGGCGGCGTCGAACAGCGACGGGTGGAAGACGTAGTCGTCCGCGTCCGCGCGGCGCGGTTCGGGAAGCCGCAGCGACGCCAGCGCCTCGCGCTCGCCCAGGGCGATGTGCTCGATCACCTGGAAGCTCGGGCCGTAGTCGAAGCCGAACCGGGAGTACAGCGCGTAGCACTCGGCGCCGTCGAGGACGCGCGGGGAGCGCGAGCGCGCCGCCGCCAGGTCGACGGGGGCGGGGCGCTCGCCCGCGGTGCTGAGCAGCAGGGTGCCCTGGGCGTGCGCGGGGGATCCGTCGCCCGCGGTGCGTATCTCGAAGGACGGTCCTGTGCGGTCGCCGGTGACCTCGACCGTGAGGCGGTGCTCACCGCCGTCGGCGGGGAGGCGGACCGGGCTCGCCCAGACGAGGCCGTCGACCCCGCGGACCGGTGCCCCGAACGCCGACTCCCCCGCCAGGCGGGCCATTTCGAGGTAGGCGACACCCGCGAGGACGAGGTCACCGCCGACGACGTGGTCGCGCAGGAAGAACTCCCGGCCCGTGAGCGTCTTCTCGTACGCCGTGCCTCCGGACGCGGAGCCCGTGGCGTCGCGCGCGTCGAGCAGGGTCGGGTGCAGCCGGGCGGCGCGCTGTGGCCGTGCCGCCGCGGGGGCGGTTTCCGGGGTGGTGAACCAGTGCCTGGTGCGGGCGAACGGATACGTCGGCAGATGGACGCGGCGTCGCCGCGTTCCCTGGTGCAGGGCCGCCCAGTCGACCTCGGCTCCGGCGAGCCACGCGTCGGCGAGGGCGGTCAGGTCGCCGGTCGCGGTGGCCGGGGCCGGCCGCCGCTCGGCCTGTCCGCCGCGCACCGCGGACGGCCGCCCCGCGAGGTGCGCGGCCAGTTCGGCGCGGAGCGCGGCCGTTCCTCGCGCCACCACGGCGAGCCGGTGCGTCATCGCGTCGCGGCCCGTCTGCAGGGTGTACGCGAGGTCGCCCGCGGGCACGTCCTGGTCCGCCAGGTGGTCGGCGAGTCGCTCGGCGGTGTGCCGCAATGCCTCGGGGGTGCGGGCGGAGAGCACGTACAACTGCTCGACGGCCGCGGTGTCCTTGGCGCCGGTGTCCGGCATGTGGGGTTCCTCCAGGACGATGTGCGCGTTGGCCCCGCCGAAGCCGAAGGAGCTGACTCCGGCGCGGCGCGGCAGGCCGTTCCCCGCGCTGTCGCGGGGCTTCGGCCAGGGCCGTGCCGTGGTGGCGATCTCGAACGGGCCCCCGTCGAGTTCCAGATAGGGGTTCTGCTCCCGCAGGTGCAGTCCGGCGGGGATGGTGCCGTGCCGCAGCGCGAGGACGGCCTTGAACAGGCCCGCGATGCCGGCGGCGGCCTCCAGGTGACCGATGTTGGTCTTCACGGAGCCGATCACGCAGCCGGGCGCCGCGGTCGTGCCTCGCTCCGCGCGCAGCCTGCGGAAGGCGGTGCTCAGGCCCTGGGTCTCGATCGGGTCGCCGAGGGCGGTGCCGGTGCCGTGCGTCTCGATGTAGCCGACGGTCTCCGGCGCCACGTCGGCGGCGCGGTAGGCCTCGACGAGCAGATCGGCCTGGGCGTCCGGACTGGGGGCGGTGAGCGAGGTGGTGCGGCCGCCGTGGTTGGCGGCGACCGCCTTGATCACCGCGTGGACGGCGTCGCCGTCCAGGTCCGCGCGGTCGGCCGGCTTGAGCAGCACCACGCCGACGCCCTCGCCGCGCACGTAACCGTCGGCCCGGCTGTCGAAGGTCTTGCAGCGGCCGTCGGAGCTCAGCATCTCGCCCTGGTCGAGCACGTCGTACACCCGCGGTGAGAGGATCAGGTTGACCCCGCCCGCGATGGCCAGGTCGCAGGTGCCGGCACGGAGTGCGGTGACGGCCTGGTGGACGGCGGTCAGCGAGCCGGAGCAGGCCGTGTCCACGGCCATGCTGGGACCGCGCAGGTCGAGGAGGTACGACACCCGGTTCGGGATGACCGACAGGGCGCCGCCGGTCGCGGTGTGGGCCTGCGGGGCGACCCCGGCGTCGCGCTGCGCCTGGAGGTAGTCGGCGCCCGCGACGCCGATGAACACGCCGACCCGCTTGCCCGCGAGGTCGGAGGGACGGTAGCCGGCGTCCTCGACGGCCGACCACACCGCTTCGAGCAGCAGCCGCTGCTGGGGGTCCATCAGCTCCGCCTCGCGCGGGGAGATCCCGAAGAAGGCGGCGTCGAAGCGGTCCACGTCCGGCAGGAAGCCGCCCCAGCGTTTGCGGGCACCCGCCTCGCGCGGGCCCCAGCGGTCCTCGGGCACCTCGGTCACCAGGTCGTCCCCGGCGCTCAAGTGGTGCCAGAATTCCTCGAGGTCGGCCGAGCCCGGCAGCCGCCCCGCCATGCCGATGACCGCGACGTCACCGCCGCGCGGGCGCTCGACCGATGCCTCGGCCCCGGCCTCGGCCGGCCGCGCCTCGACGGCGGGAGCGACCGCGGCCACGGCGGACGTGAACCGCCCGGCCAGCTCGCCGGGATACTCCTGCCACAGGTGCTCGGCGAGCGCGGCCAGCGTGCCCCGGCGGTAGAACAGCGTCGGCTGGACCTCGATACCGTACGTCCTGCGCAGTTCGGCGCTGAGCGCGGTGAAGCTCACCGAGTTCATTCCCACCTCGCCGAGCGGGGTGTGCGGGCCGATCTCCTCGGGGCGCACCCCGGCCAGCCGGCCGACCGCCTCGGCCAGTTCGGCCGTCAGGGCATGGACGCGCCCTTCCGCGCCGCCGCCGGCCGCGGCGGGCTCCGGACGCCCGGCGCCGCGGACGCCGAAGCGGGTCCGCAGCTCGGCCAGGGGAAGGGCGGCCAGCGTGGTCCGGTCGACCTTTTCGTTGAGCGTGTGCGGGAAGCCGGTCACGCGGACCAGCACGTCCGGGACCATGTGGGCCGGCAGCCAGGCCGCCAGCTGCTCCCTGGTCGGCTCGGCGGTCCCGTCGGAAAGGACGTAGCAGGCGAGCAGCGAGCGGTCGCCGCCGCCCTGGCCGCGGGCCACCACGACCGCCTCGCGCACGCCGTCGACGCGCCGCAGGGTCGACTCGATCTCCTCCAGCTCCACCCGGAAGCCGCGCACCTTCACCTGGGAGTCGATCCGGCCCAGGTAGTCGATGCGCCCGTCGGCCCGCCGACGCACGAGGTCGCCCGTGCGGTACATCCGCGCCTCGGTCCCGGCCGCGAACGGATCGGGCAGGAAGCGCTCGGCGGTCAGTTCGGGGCGGCCCAGGTAGCCGTCGGCCACGCCGTCGCCGCCGATGTAGAGCTCGCCGGGCACGCCGGTC
The DNA here is from genome assembly GCF_055575715.1 of Streptomyces sp. NPDC034037. Lineage (NCBI taxonomy): Bacteria > Bacillati > Actinomycetota > Actinomycetes > Kitasatosporales > Streptomycetaceae > Streptomyces > Streptomyces sp. NPDC034037. Next base: position 224,824 of record NZ_JBVISC010000009.1, read on the forward strand.
GGGACCGGCCTGCGGGAGCCGTCCAGGACGTACAGCGAGGTGTTGTCGATCGGGGCGCCGATGGTGACGCGCTCGCCGCTGCGGAGCCGGCTCACCGCCGACCAGATGGTGGTCTCGGTGGGGCCGTAGAGGTTCCACACCGCCCTGTTGCCTGCCAGCAGCGCCTCGGCGGTGTCGCCGGGCAGTGCCTCACCGCCGCACAGCACGGTGAGTTCGGGGTCGCCCTGCCAGCCGGCGGCCAACAGCATGCTCCAGGTCGCCGGGGTGGCCTGCATGACCGTGGCCGAGCCGCGCTCGACGGCCTGGCGCAGCCGCAGCCCGTCCTGGGCGACCTCGGTGGGCAGGACGTCCACCGTGCCGCCGGTGATCAGCGGCAGATAGAGCTCCAGGCCGGAGATGTCGAAGCACACGGTGGTCAGGGCCAACAGTGTGTCCGCCGGGCCGAATCCGGGCTCGCGCGCCATCGACCAGCAGAAGTTGGTCAGCGCGCGGTGCGGGACGCGGACACCCTTGGGGCGGCCGGTCGATCCCGAGGTGTAGATGACGTACGCGGCGTCCGAGGGTCCGGCCGGTCCCGGCGAGGGCAGCGCGGGCGGCTCCTGGCCCCCGTCGATCAGGAGCCGGGGCGCCGAACCGCCCCAGGCCGCCCCGACCGAGGAATGCGTGAGCATCAGGTGGAGTCCCGCGTCACCCGCCATGTAGGCGAGGCGCTCCTGCGGGTACGCCGGGTCGAACGGCACGTACGTACCGCCCGCGGCCTGCACGGCGAGCAGCGCCACCGGCAGGTCGGCGTCGCGCGGGAGCAGCACGCCCACGGTGCGGCCGCGGCCGACGCCCGCGGCGGTGAGGCGGGCGGCCAGGGCCGTCACGCGCTCCCCGAGAGCGCGGTAGGTCAGCTCCGTTCCGCCGTGGCGGACGGCGACCGCCTCCGGCCTCGCCTGGATCTGACGGCGTACCAGCTCCCAGACGAGGGTGTCGGACGGGTAGTCGACGGCGGCGGGCGGCGCGAGGTGCGCGCGCTCGTCGGCGGTCAGCATGTCGAGGTCGCCGACCGCGCGGCCGGGCGCGGCGACCGCGGCCGACAGGAGGGTGACGAAGTGGTCACCGAGCCGCTCCACCGTGGCGGCGTCGAACAGGTCCGGGTTGTACTTGAGCGTGTACCGGCAGCCTTCGGGCTGGTCGACCAGGTCGAGGGTGAGGTCGAACTCGCCCTCCTGGTGCACCCCTTCGACCCTGCCGCGCACCACGCCGTCCTCCGGCATGTCGCGCGCCCAGTTGTGGAAGTAGAAGGCCGCGTTGAACAGCGCGTCGGCGGCGGCGCCGGGGTTCTCTCCGCGCACCTCGTCGGCGAGCGTGATCAGCGGGTACGCGCTGTGTTCGAGTGCGCCGAGGACCATCTGGTGGATCCGGCGGACCAGATCGCGGAAGGCCTCCGTGCCGTCGACCTTCTCGGCCAGGACCACCATGTTCATGAAGTAGCCGAGCACGTCGTCATAGCCGTTGGCCGGGCGGCCGGCCGTCGGCGTGCCGACGGCAATGTCCTCCTGGTCGCTGTAGCGGTGGAGCAGCGCGAAGTAGGTCGCGAGCATGACACTGGACAGCGAGGTGCGGGCCGCCGCGGCGAGCGCGCGGGCCTGCTCGGTGACGTCGGCGGGGACGCGGCCGCCGACGCTCGCGCCGCGGAAGGTGGGCACGGGCGGGCGCGGCCGGTCCAGCGGCAGGGGCACGGCGGTGCGGCGGTCCCGCAGCCGGTCGAGCCAGTAGGAGCGCAGACGCTCCGCCCGTGGGCTCGCGAGGAGTTCGCGCTGCTGGGCGCAGAAGTCGGCGAAGGTGCGCGCGGGCCGCTCGGTGGGCAGGGGGCGTCCTTCGCGCAGCGCGCGGTAGCCGCGCTCGACCTCCGTGAGCAGCAGCGGGATGGACAGTCCGTCGAGCACCAGGTGGTGCACGGTGAGCAGCAGCGCCTGGCGGCCGTCGCCGAGGGTGTAGAGGGTGGCGCGCAGAAGCGGTCCTTCGGCCAGGTCGAACGGCTCCCGCAGCTCGGCGTGGATCCGGTCCCGTAGGTCACTGTCCGCGACGGAGGTCAAAAAGACCTGCCGGAAGGGCAGTTCCGGCTCGGTGGCGATCCGGGCGAACGGCCCGCTCTCGCCCTCGCGCACGCTCGCGCGCAGTTCCTCGTGCCGGTCGAGCAGGTCCTGCAGGACGACCCGCAGCGTCAGCACGTCGACGTGGTCGTCGAGCCAGAAGGCCAGTGGCAGGTTGTAGGCGCAGTTGCCGGGTGCGATCTGCTCGATCACCCACAGCGCTCGCTGGCCCTCCGACAGCGGATGGTCGGCGAGGTGGGTGTCGCGCCGGGGGCGCAGGACGGCTCGGGCCGCGGCGCGCACGGCGGGCGTCACGTCGACGGCACGCACCGGCTGGGCCGCGGGCGCCCGCTCGGACGTGCGGGTCACCTCGGATGCCTGGACCGGCTCGGACGTGTGCGCCGCCTCCGGCGTGCGGACCGTCACGGATACGGGCGCGGCGGGCTCGACCGTGTGCGTCGTGACGGGCTCGCTCACGCGTTCGGCCGCGGCCTGCGACGCCGCCTCGGCCGCCGCCTGCGAAACCGCGTCGGCCAGCCAGTGGGACCGCAGGTGCTCCGAGAGCTCGACCAGCGTCGGCCGCGCGAAGAACTCCTCGAGGGGCACGTTGACACCGAAGGCGTCCTCCACCACAGCCACGATCTTCATGCCGCTGAGCGAGTCGAAGCCGTAGTCGACCAGAGGCCGCTCCGGGTCGATGCGTTCGTCCAACTTCAATACGCTCTTCAGCAGCTCACCGAGGCGGGCGGTGACCGTGTCCCCGGCGTCCCGCACGTCCGGCCGCGCGAGGGCCGTCACGGCCGCCGGCGCGGTGGCCGCCGGTGCCGCGTCCTCGCGTACACCCGGATTCCGGGCGACCAGCACGTGCTGGCCCAGTTCGACGCCCTCGGCGCCCAGGGCCCTGACGTCCGTGTAGCCCTCCTCCTCGAGCAGCGTGATCCAGCTGTCCGGCGCGGCGAGGGGCGAGTTGGGGATACGGAGCTCACCGTCCTGGAAGGCCCACCAGCCCTCCATGACGCCGCCGCCCAGGGTCAGGTACGGGCGGATGGAGGTCAGTTCGTTGAGCACCAGGAGCCCGCCGGGCCTGAGCAGGTCCTTCATCATGCGCAGGGTGGTCCGCAGGTTCCTTGTGGCGTGGACCACGTTGGTGGCGAGGACCGCGTCGACCGAACCCGGCGGGAAGTCCTGTTCGGCGAGACCGCGTTCCAGGTTGAGCAGCTGGAAGCGTACGAACGGGTACTGCGCGGCGAACCGCTCGCGGCCGTAGTCCAGGAAACGCGGGGAGATGTCCGTGAAGGTGTAGCCCACGCGGTCCGGGTGGCCGGCCAGCGCCGGGATCACCCGCTCGCTGGTGGCACCCGTTCCCGCACCCAGCTCCACCACCTGGAAGGAGCCGCTGCCCGTCAACTGCGGCGGCCGGGAGTCCAGATGGGAGCGGACCGTGTCGGCGACGAGCACGTTGAAGAAGTCGGTGAGCGGGTTGCCCTTGTACAGGTCCTGCACCAGCTCCATCGAGGAGTCGGGGAACATGACCTCGGTCCCGACCACCTCGCCGCGCAGCAGCTTCGGGTAGGACCGCAGGAACTGCCGGTTGAGCCGTGCCGTCGGCGCGATGTCCGGGTAGCGGGTGGCGACGTCCTCGAAGTCGGCCTCCCAGCGGTCCGCGGCCGTGGCCCCGTCCGCCCCGTCGACCGCGCCGGTGGCGGTGAACCACTCGCCCTCGCGGGTCAGGAACCCCTTGGCGGCGAGGAGGTCGAGGATCGCCTCGTGCAGCCTGCTGAACTTGTCCCGGATGCCGAGGTCGGTGCGCAGGTCCTCGCTCCGGTGCCGGTCACCGGGGCGCAGGAAAGCACCCATGCGCTGGTAGACGCCGAGCAGTCCAAGGACCGAGGCCGAGTCCAACCGATCGTATCCGGTGCGGACTTGGGTGATGGCGGGGTCGATGTCGGCATTCCCTTCGGGCACGGGCAACGCGGGGGCGGTGGCCTGTGGTACGGACGTGGCGGCGTGCGGCACGGATACGCCGACCTGCGGCTGGGGGATCCACAGGCGCCTGCGGGCGAACGGGTAACCGGGCAGCTCGATCCTGCGTGCTGCCGGAGGCGTGATCTGCGACCAGTCGACGACCGCACCCGCCACCCAGCGCTCGGCGACGGCCGTCAGATCGCGGCGCGTCACGGCCTGTTGCAGCGCGACGGCCTCGTCGTCGGAGAGCCGCGTCGCCGAACGGGGGGCCCGTCCGGTGGTGACGGTGTCCGCGGCGCCCTCGCCCGCCGCGTACGCGGTGAGCAGCCCGGCCGCTTCGGCGACCGATGTCGCGGGCAGCGCGAGTCGGAACTCGTGCGCGGTGCGGCCCGTCTGGAGGGTGTGGGCGACATCGGCGAGCCGGAGGTCCGCCGCAACGGCATCCGCCGCCACGGTGTCCGCGGCGACCACCGCGCTCGGCACGAGATCGGCGACCGCGTCGGCGACCGCCCCGATCGTGTCCGCCGTCAGGGCAGCGTCGGGCAGCGGGTCGACGCCCAGCTCCCGCGCGAGCAGCGCGTGGTAGCGGGCGCGTTCGGTCACGCCGAAGCCGCAGTCCACGAGGTCGGTCGCAAGGTCGAACGTGTCCTCGGCCACCCCGGCGACCTCGGCGGCGAGGCGCAGGCCGATGCGGCCGGCGGCCGCCACCGCCTCCCGCGGCTCCAGCGCCCCGTCCGTCCTTGCCGGCAGGCGCGGAGCCCCGCCGGTCAGGAAGGCGGCGAGGTCCGCCGCGTACGTCCGCAGCCGCTCCTCGTCCTTCGCGGAGAGGACGAGCAGTTGTTCCTGTCCGTCGTCCGCCACGGGCTCCGGCGTGTCGGCCGCGCCGGCCGGCAGGTGCTCCTCCACGACCACGCAGGCGTTGGAGCCGCCCGCGCCGAAGGAGCTGATGACGGCGCGCAGCGGCAGCTCGCGGGGTGTCCCGTCCGCTTTGGGCCGCGCCTGCCGCTCCCAGGGCTCGCGGGTCTGCTGCACCTGGAACGGCGTGGTGTCGAAGTCGATCTCCGGGTTGCGCTCCGCGGAGTGCAGCGACGGCACCAGGGTGCGGTGGCGCAGCTGGAGCAGGACCTTCGTCAGCCCCGCGATGCCGGCCGCCGCCTCCAGGTGGCCGATGTTGGTCTTCACCGAACCGACCGCGACCGCGGGCCTGTCCGTGCCGTGCGCCGGGTCCCTCCGGCCGCCGAAGACGTCGACCAGCCCGGCGATCTCGATCGGGTCGCCGAGCAGCGTGCCGGTGCCGTGGGCCTCGACGTAGCCGACGGTGTCGGCGTCCACTCCCGCCCGGTCGAGCGCACCGCGGACCACGGCGGCCTGGGCGGTGGCGCTCGGTACGGTGTAACCGCCCGCGTCGCCGACCGCGTTGACGGCGGAGCCGCGGATCACGCCGAGGACGCGGTCCCCGTCGGCGAGCGCCGCGGCCAGCGGCTTGAGCAGGACGGCTCCCACGCCCTCGCCGTCGACGAAGCCGTCGGCGCCCGCCCCGAACGCCTTGAGCCGGTCGTCGTGGGAGAGCATCCCCGCCTGGGCGAGGCCGCGCAGGTGCTTGGGGTGCAGGATCAGGTTGACGCCGCCCGCGATGGCGGCGGAGCACTCCCCCGTGGCGATGGACCGGCAGGCCAGATGGAGCGCGGTCAGGGACGACGAGCACGCGGTGTCCACGGCCATGCTCGGGCCGGTGAAGTTGAAGGAGTGAGAGACCCGGTTGGCGATCGACCAGTGCCGGGAGTGCGCCTCGGTCGGCACGCCGAGCGCGTTGGCCGCGCCGCTCATCCACTCGTAGTCGCTGCCCATCACGCCGACGAACACGCCGACGGGGCCCCGTGCGGCGAGCGTGGCGGCCGGGCATCCGGCGTCGTCCAGGGTCGCGGCCGCGGTCTGCAGGAACAGGCGTTCCTGAGGGTCCATCGCCTCGGCGTCGGCGGGCGAGATCTGGAAGAACAGCGGGTCGAACGCGTCGACGTCGTCGATGAATCCGGCCCACTTGCTGTACGCGGCCGTCGCCCCCGTGGGATCGAAGTGGGCGCCCGCGTCCCAGCGTTCGGCGGGCACCTCGCGGATGCAGTGGCGGGCCGCGGCGAGGTTGTCCCACAGCTCGCCGACCGTCTCGGCCAGCGGGTAGCGCCCCGCGACGCCGACGACGGCGATGCGGTCGTCCGCGCGCTCCTCGGGCCCGGGCTCATCGGTGGTGGGAGCGGGCGCGGCCTGGCCGTCGGACAGCTTGCCGGTGAGGAACCTGGCGAGGGCGCGGGCCGTGCGGTGCTCGAAGACCATGGTCGCGGGCAGCCGCAGCTTGGTGCGGGCGCTGAGCTTGTTCCGCAGCTCCAGGGCGGTCAGCGAGGTGAAGCCCAGGCGCAGCAACTCGGCGTCGGGGTCGATCTCCTCGGCCGATCCGTACTTGAGCGCGGCGGCGACCTCGCGCCGCACCAGTTCGGCGACGACGTCCTCGCGCTCGGCCGCGGGGACCGCCCGCAGCCCGTCGCCCTCACCCGCGGCGCCGGTGTCGGCCGGTGCGCCGGCGGTGGGCCTGGGGCGGCGTGGCGCCGGGGCGCGCAGCAGCGGCGGCAGCGTGCCCTCGGCGGAGCGCGCCGCCGTGCGGTCGAGGCGGACGGGGACGAGGTGGGCCCGGTCGGCGCCGAGCGCGGCGTCGAGCAGGGCGAGGCCATCGTCGGTGGCCAGCGGCAGGACGCCGGCGTCCCCGAGCCGCGCCAGGTCGTCCTCGTCGAGGCGGCCGGTGAGGGCGCTGCGCTCCGCCCACAGGCCCCATCCGAGCGAGAGCGCGGGCAGGCCCTGGGCGCGGCGGTGCTGCGCCAGCGCGTCCAGGAAGGCGTTGGCGGCGGCGTAGTTGCCCTGTCCCGCGGTGCCCAGGGTGGCGGCGACCGAGGAGAACAGCACGAAGGAGGTGAGCTCCAGGTCGCGGGTCAGCTCGTGCAGGTGCCAGGCGCCGTCGGCCTTCGCCGCGAGGACGGAGTCCAGGCGCTCGGGTGACAGCGAGCCGATCACTCCGTCGTCGAGGGCGCCTGCGGCGTGCACGACGGCCCGCAGCGGGCGCTCGCGCGGGATGGCGGCGAGGAGTTCGGCGAGCGCGTCGCGGTCGCGGATGTCGCATGCCGCCGACGTCGCCCTCGCGCCGAGCGCGGTCAGTTCTCCGGCGAGCTCGGGGGCACCCCGACGGCTGACGAGCAGCAGGTCGCGTGAGCCGTGTTCGGCGACCAGGTGGCGCGCCACGAGGCCGCCCAGGGTGCCCGACGCGCCGGTGATCAGTACGGTGCCTTCGGCGGGCAGCGCCACAGCCGCGGTCCCGGCGCCCTGCTTCGCGCGCACCAGCCTCGGGGCGCGCATCTCGCTCCCGCGCAGGGCGAGTTGGGGCTCATCCGCGGCCAGCAGGGTCGGCAGAAGTCCAAGGAGGCCGCCGGTAGCCGCCGCACCGTCCGCACCGTCGGAGTCGAGGGCGAGGTCGGAGTCGATGTCGACCAGCACGATCCGGTCCGGGTTCTCGGTCTGCGCCGAGCGCACCAGGCCCCACACAGCGGCAGCGGCGGGGTCCGCCTCCTCGGCGGTTCCGGTACCGGTCACCACGGCGGAGCGGGTCACCACGACCAGGCGCCCCTCGTCGCCGTCCTCGTCGGCGAGCCGGGCCTGCAACCCGGCGAGGACCGCGGAGGTCATCTCCCGTACTCTGTCAGGCTGTTCGCCGTCGACGGCGGGGCAGAGCAGCACGGTGGCCCGAGCGGCGTCGCCGGCGCGGGAGACGTCCGGGCGCACGGGCACCCAGTCGACGCCGAACAGCGAGCCCCGGCCCGCGTCGAGGCTCATGCCGTCGAGCGGACGCAGCGTCAGGGAGTCCGCCGTCAGGACGCCGCGACCCGTCCCGTCGGAGATCCGCAGGGCCACGGCGTCCCCCTCCAGGGGCGTGAGCCGTGCCCGCAGGGCGGACAGGTCGGCCGCCGCTTCCGTGTCGAGCCAGCGGACTCCGGTGAAGGAGAACGGCATGGCGGGGGTGGTCCTGAGGTCCAGGGAGTGCAGGGCGGCGTCCAGCAGGGCGGGCCGCACCGGCTCGGGCAGGGACACCTCGGCGTACAGCTCTTCGCCGTGCCGCCACAGGGACCGCAGGCCCCGGAATCCGGGCCCGTACTCAAGACCCTGCTCGGCCAGATCCGCGTACCAGGTGGAGAGGTCCACGCGCTCGGCGCCGACGGGCGGCCACGGCACCGGGTCCTCCGCGGCGCCGTCCTGCGACTCGGCGTCGAGCAGCGCACCGGTGGCGTGCAACTGCCAGTCGTAATCGGCGGTGCGGGCGTGCAGGCGCAGCGGGCGGATGCCGTCACCGTCAGCCGGGCCCGCGACGACCTGGACCTCGACCTCACCCAGCTCGGGAATCAACAGGGGCGCCTGGAACGTCAGTTCGTCCACCGCTCCGCCGGCGTGCAGCGCCATCTCAAGGAGCGCGGTGCCGGGTACGACCATCTGGCCCCGCACGCGGTGGTCGGCCAGCCACGGGTGGGTGCGCAGGGAGAGGCGACCGGTCACAACCGTCTGGCCGCCCTCCGCCAGCTCCACGGGGGCGTCGAGGAGCGGCCGCGGCGGCCGCAGCCAGTAGGACGTGGACTCGAAGGCGTAGGTGGGCAGGTCCACGACGCGCGCGCCGGTGCCCTCGAAGGAGGGTCGCCAGTCCACGGGGACGCCGTGGGCGTGCAGACGGGCCATGGACAGGTGGATCTGCCGGGTGGAGTCCTCGTCGCGGCGCAGCGATCCGACCACCAGGGCCTGGCAGTCGGCGTCCTGCGCCGTCTCCTCGACGCCGAGCGCCAGGACCGGGTGCGGGCTGCACTCGACGAACGTGCGGTGCCCGTCGGCGAGGAGGCCGTCGACGACGGGGGCGAAGCGGACGGTGGTGCGCAGATTCTCGTACCAGTACGCGGCGTCGAGCCCCGAGGTGTCCAATACCTCCCCGGTGACGGTGGAGTGGAAGGGGATGTCGCCCCGCTGCGGGCTGAGACCCGCCAGGTCATCCAGGATCCGCTCGCGGAGCCGCTCGACGTGCGCGGAGTGCGAGGCGTAGTCGACCGGGACACGACGGGCCCGTATCTCCTCGGTCCCGCAGTGCGCGAGCAGCTCGTCCAGGGCTGCGACGTCGCCCGAAACCACTGTGGAGCGCGCTCCGTTGACGGCGGCGACGAAGACCCGTCCGTCCCAGGGCTCCAGCAGGGCGCGGGTGGCGTCCGGCGACAGGGCGAGGGACACCATGCCGCCCTCGCCCGTAATCTCCAGGAGGGCGCGGGAGCGCAGGGCGACCACGCGGGCGCCGTCTTCCAGCGAGAGGGCCCCGGCCGCGCAGGCGGCGGCGATCTCGCCCTGGGAGTGACCCACGACGGCGGACGGCACGAGTCCCGCCGCGCGCCACACCTCGGCCAGCGAGACCATGACGGCCCACAGCGCGGGCTGGACCACGTCGACGCGCTCCAGCGCCGCGGCGTCGTCCAGGACGTCCCGCAGCGACCAGTCGACCAGGCCGCTCAGGGCCTGCTCACACGCGTCCATCCGCGCGGCGAACACCGGGGACGACTCGCGCAGGCCGCGGGCCATCCCGGCCCACTGGGACCCCTGGCCGGGAAAGACCCACACCACGCCGGACTCGGGGGCAAGGGTGCCTTCCACGACTGCGGGCGCCGCATCGCCCGCGGCCAGGGCGCCGAGCCCGTCCAGGAGTTCGGCGCGGTCGGCGGCGACGACGACCCCGCGGTGGTCCAGCGCGGCACGGGTCGTCACGGTGGAGAACCCGACGTCGGCGGGGCTCAGCTCCGGGCGGGCCTGGAGCCACTCCCGCAGCCGGTCCGCCTGGCGGCGCAGCGCGGCTTCGGAGCCGCCCGACACGACCACCGGGACCACGGCCGGGACACGGGTCCCGGGCGCGGCGCCGGCCGCACCACCGCGCGCCGCCGTCTCTTCGGCGGGCGCCTGCTCGATGATCACGTGCGCGTTGGTGCCGCTGGCCCCGAACGCCGAGACACCGGCCCGGCGGGGGCGGCCGGTCTCCGGCCACGGCCGCTGCTCGGTCAGCAGCTCCACCGCGCCCGAGCGCCAGTCCACGTGCCGCGAGGGACGCTCCACGTGCAGCGTGCGCGGCAGCACGCCGTGCCGCAGCGCGAGCACCGTCTTGATCACGCCCGCCACGCCCGCGGCGGCCTGCGTGTGGCCGATGTTCGACTTCAACGAGGCGAGCCACAAGGGCTGATCGGCGTCGCGGCCCTGCCCGTACGTGGCCAGGAGCGCCTGCGCCTCGATGGGGTCACCGAGCGTGGTGCCCGTGCCGTGCGCCTCCACCGCGTCCACGTCGGAGGGGGTGAGCCGGGCGTCGGCCAGCGCCTGCCGGATGACCCGCTCCTGGGAGGGGCCGTTGGGCGCCGTGAGTCCGCTGGAGGCGCCGTCCTGGTTGACCGCCGAGCCGCGCAGCACGGCGAGGACCTGGTGGCCGTTGCGCCGCGCGTCCGACAGCCGCTCCAGGACGAGCACACCGACGCCCTCGGACCAGCCCGTGCCGTCGGCCGCGTCCGAGAACGCCTTGCACCGGCCGTCCGCCGAGAGGCCGCGCTGGCGCGAGAACTCCACGAAGGTGGTCGGGGTGGACATCACCGCGACACCGCCGGCCAGGGCCAGGGAGCTCTCGCCCGACCGCAGCGAGGCCGCCGCCAGGTGCAGCGACACCAGCGACGACGAGCACGCCGTGTCCACCGTCACCGCAGGCCCCTCAAAGCCGAACGTGTACGAGACGCGCCCGGACGCCACGCTCGGCAGGCTGCCGGTCAGCAACTGCCCCTCGAAGCCGCCCGTGTCCTGCCCGAGCCGCGAGGCGTAGTCGCTGTACATGACGCCCGCGAAGACGCCGGTACGGCTGCCGCGCAGCGAGGACGGGGCGATGCCCGCGCGCTCCAGCGCCTCCCAGGACGCCTGGAGCAGCAGCCGCTGCTGCGGGTCTGCCGCCATGGCCTCCCGGGGGGACATCCCGAAGAAACCGGCGTCGAACTCCGCGGCCTCGTAGAGGAATCCGCCCTGGCGCGTGTAGCTGGTGCCGGTCTGCTCCGGGTCCGGGTCGTACAGGCCCTCCAGGTCCCAGCCGCGGTTCGCGGGGAACTCCGACACGGCGTCCACGCCGTCGACGGCCAGCCGGAACAGCTCGTCGGGCGACGTGGCGCCGCCGGGGAACCGGCACGCCATGCCCACGATCGCGACCGGCTCGTGGCTCGAAGGGCCCGACTCCGCCTCGGCCAGCCTCCGGCGAGTGTCACGCAGCTCGGCGGTGACCCGCTTGAGGTAGTCGAGCAGCTTCCCGTCGGTCATGTTTCAGGGCCTTCCCAGCTCATCGTCGATCAGAGAAAAGAGTTCGGCGGCGTCGGCCGCGGCGATCTGCTCGTCATGCGGCACCTCCATCGGGCCGTCGGTTTCCGGTCCGACGGCCACCACCCCGAGCAGCTCGATGAGGCGGTCGGTGACGGCCGCCCGCAGTCCGTCGTCCCCGACGCCGCTCACGCTGTGCGCGAGCCGGTCCAGGTCGGCGAGGACCGCGGGCCCGTCAGGGGGTGACGCCGGTGCGGGCGGGCTCGCCGGCCGCTCCGGGGCCGCCTGCGGTGCGGCGGCGGCCGGTTTCGGGGTGAGCCGTTCCAGCAGGTGCCTGGCGAGCGCAGCCGGGCTCGGGTGGTCGAAGGTCACCGTGGCGCTGAGGGTGACGCCGGTGAGGGTGGAAAGGCGGTTGCGCAGCTCCAGGGCCGTCAGCGAGTCGAAGCCGAGGGTGGTGAAGCCGCGGTCGGCGGGCACCTCCTCCGCCCCGGCCCTGCCGAGGACGGCGACGATCTCCGCCTGCACGAGCCGTCGCACCGTCAGCTCCCGGTCGCGCTCAGGCAGGGTGAGCAGCCGCTCCCGCAATGGCGCGGCGCCGCCCCGCGCCTTGTTGTCCCGCACGGCCCTGGCCGGGGCGAGCCCCCGTAGCAGCGCCGGCGGCTCGGTGTCGCGGAGCGCGGCGGCGTCGAGCCAGGCGGGCACCAGGTGTGCCCGGTCCGACGCGGCGAGGACGAGGTCGAGCAGCGCAAGGCCGTCGTCCGTCGGCAGCGGCCGCATGCCCATCCGGAGCATCCGCTGCCTGTCGGCGTCGTCGAGCCGGTCGGTCATGCCGGTGCGCTGCTCCCACAGACCCCAGCCGAGGGAGAGGGCGGGCAGGCCCGCGCTGTGCCGGTGGTGGGCCAGCGCGTCCAGGAAGGCGTTGGCCGCGGCGTAGTTGGCCTGACCCGCGAGCCCCAGCGTGGCGGTCACGGAGGAGAAGAGGACGAACGCCGTCAGGTCGAGGCCCGCGGTGAGGTCGTGCAGATGCCAGGCGGCGTCGGCCTTCGGCGCCAGTACCGCGTGCAGCCGCTCGGGCTCCAGGGACAGCGTCGCGGCGTCGTCCATCCGCCCGGCCGCGTGCACCACGGCACGCAGCGGCGCCGACGCGGGTACGTCCGCCAGGAGTTCGGCGAGCGCGGCCCGGTCAGTGACGTCGCAGGCGGCGACGGAGACGGCCGCGCCCTGCGCGGCCAGTTCGGCCACCAGCTCCTCCACGCCGTCGGCGGCCCGGCCGCTCCTGCTGACGAGCAGCAGGTGGCGTACGCCGTGCCCGGCCACGAGGCGGCGTGCCACGAGGGCGCCGAGCCCGCCGGTGCCGCCCGTGATGAGCACGGTGCCCTCGGGGTCGATGACCGGACGGTCCTGGTCGGGCGCCGGGACAAAGCCGCGGGTGAGCCGGGGAACGTACGACGTGCCGTCCCGCAGCGCCACTTGGGGCTCGCCGAGCGCCAACGCGCGTGCCAGCACTTCAGTGGCCGGTCCGGCGGATTCGACGTCGGCGGTGTCGGCGTCCACGAGGACGATCCGGCCGGGGTGTTCGGTCTGGGTGGGACGCAGCAGCCCCCACACGGTCGCCGCCGCGAGGTCGACGTCGTCGCCGAGCTCCACGGCCACCGCGCGCCGGGTGACGACGACCAGGCGCGAGGCGCCCTCGCCGTTCTCCTCGAGCCACTTGCGCACGTGGCCCAGCACGCGCTCGGCGCTCTCGTGAACGGCCGTGGGCACGTCCGTGTCGGCCGGCGTGACGGGCAGCACCTCCGTCGCGGGATCCCAGGGCTTCACGGCGGCGGGCGCGGCGCTCTCGCGCCACTGGACCTGGAAGAGCTTGGGGTCGCTGCGCCGGGCGTCCAGGGGCCGCAGGGTGAGCGAGTCGACGAAGAGCACCTCGACGCCGCTGCCGTCGGCGACATGCAGGGATGCCCTGCCCTCGCCCAGCGGCGAGATCCGCACCCGCAGCCGGGACGCGCCCCTGCGCGCGAGGCGGACACCGGCCCAGGAGAACGGCACCATCGTGCCGGGCTGTTCCAGGACCAGCGGGTGCAGCACCGCGTCGAGGAGCGCCGGGTGCACGCCGAACGGCCCCGGCTCCTCGCCCAGCGCCACCTCGGCGAGCAGGTCGTCGCCGTGCCGCCAGACGCGCTCCAGGTTGCGGAACGCGGGGCCGTACTCCAGACCGCGCCCGGCGAGTTCGTCGTACCAGGCCTCGCGGTCCTTCGGCACAGCCCCCGGCGGCGGCCACTCCTCCGTCGCGACGGCGGCGTCCGCGGGCTCAGCGGCTCGGACCACACCGGTGGCGTGGAGCTGCCAGGTCTCGTCGGCGGCGCCGAGGACACGGCCGTGGACGCGGACCGACCGCCGGCCCGCGTCGTCCGGCGCGGCCGCCGTCAACTGCACCTGGACCGCGTCGCGCTCGGGCACCACCAGTGGTGTGTGCAACGTCAGTTCGTCGACGGTGTGGCCGACGCGCAGGGCCATGTCGAGCAGGGCGGTGCCGGGCACCACGGCCCTGCCCAGCACGCGGTGGTCGGTCAGCCAGGGCCGCGACCGCAGCGAGATGCGCTCCGTCCAGACGGTGCCCCCGCCGTCGGCGAGCTCCACGGCGTTCCCGAGGAGCGGCTGGTCGGCGGTGGCGTCGAGCCAGTGGCGCGTGCGCTGGAAGGCGTACGTGGGCAGGTCGGCCCGGGGCGCGCCGGCGAACAGCCGCTCCCAGGCGATGTCGAGGCCGCGCGTCCACACCTCGGCGACCGAGGCCAGGAATCGGGTGGGGCCGCCCTCGTCGCGGCGCAGCGACCCGCAGACCACCGCGGTATGCGCGGCCCCGACGTCCTCCAGGATCTCCTGGATGCTCATGGTGAGCACCGGGTGGGAGCTGACCTCGATGAACGTGTCGTGGCCCTGCTCGGCGAGCGCGGCCACCGCGGAGTGGAAGTGCACGGTCCGGCGCAGGTTGCGGTACCAGTAGCCGGCGTCCGCGAGGTCCTCGCCCAGCCAGTCGCTCCGCACGGTCGAGTAGAAGGGCACCTCGGCGGGCGCAGGGCTCAACTCGGCGAGCGCCGTGGCCAGTTCCCCCTCGATGCGCTCGACGTGGGAGGTGTGCGAGGCGTAGTCCACCGGGACCTTGCGCGCCCGTACGCCCTCCTCCTGGCAGACGGCGTGCAGTTCGTCGAGCGCCTCGGCGTCACCGGCCACCACGGTGGCGTTCGGGCCGTTCAGGGCGGCCACCGCGAGGCGGCCCTGCCAGCGCTCCAGGCGGGCCTCGGCCTCCGCGGCGGACAGCGCGAGGGACATCATTCCGCCGTGTCCCGCCAGGTCCCGGGCGATGGCCCGGGAGCGGAGCGCGACCACGCGGGCCGCGTCGCCCAGCGACAGGGCGCCGGCCACGCAGGCGGCCGCGATTTCGCCCTGCGAGTGGCCCACGACGGCTGAGGGTTCGACGCCGTACGCGCGCCAGAGCGCCGCGAGCGACACCATTACCGCCCAGGACGCGGGCTGGACCACGTCGACCCGCTCCAGGGTCGGGGCGTGTGCGGCCTGCCGCAGCACGTCCTCCAGGTCCCAGTCGACGAATTCCGCGAGCGCCGCGGCGCAGGAGCGCAGCCGCTCGGCGAACACCGGCTCCGCATCGAGGAGTTCCACGGCCATACCCGCCCACTGCGAGCCCTGGCCGGGGAAGACGAAGACCACGCGCCCGCCGGCTGCCCGTGCCGTTCCCGTGACCGAGCGCGGTGCCTTCGCGGCGCCTTGGACCAGCGCGTCGAGACCGGCGAGCAGGTCGTCACGGTCGGCGGCCATGACGGCGGCCCGGTGCTCGAACGGCGTGCGCGCCGTGGCCAGCGAACGGCCGACATCGAGCGGGCGCAGCTCTGCGTGGGACGCGAGGTGCTCCCGCAGCCGCGCGGCCTGGTCGGCCAGCGCGGCCTCGGTCTTGGCGGACACGAGAACCGGCACGGGAAGCGAGTCCAGGGCCAACACTCTGGTTGGCAGCTCGGGCTCGGTCACGGCGGGCGCCTGCTCGATGATCACGTGCGCGTTGGTGCCGCTGATCCCGAACGACGACACCGCGGCCCGGCGGGGGCGGCCGGTCTCCGGCCACGGCCGCTGCTCGGTCAGCAGCTCCACCGCACCCGAGCGCCAGTCCACGTGCCGCGAGGGACGCTCCACGTGCAGCGTCCGTGGCAGCACGCCGTGCCGCAGCGCGAGCACCGTCTTGATCACACCCGCCACACCGGCAGCCGCCTGCGTATGACCGATGTTCGACTTCAACGACCCAAGCCATAGAGGCCGTTGGGGGTCCCTGCCCTGCCCGTACGTGGCCAGGAGCGCCCGCGCCTCGATGGGGTCGCCCAGTGTCGTGCCGGTGCCGTGCGCCTCCACCGCGTCCACGTCCGTCGCCGACAGGCCGGCCTGTGCCAGCGCGTCGCGGATCACCCGCTCCTGCGAGGGGCCGTTCGGCGCGGAGAGTCCGTTGGACGCGCCGTCCTGGTTGGTGGCGGAGCCGCGCAGCACGGCGAGGACCTGGTGGCCGTTGCGCCGCGCGTCCGACAACCGCTCCAGAACGAGCACACCGACGCCCTCGGACCAGCCCGTGCCGTCGGCCGCGTCCGAGAACGCCTTGCACCGGCCGTCCGCCGAGAGGCCCTTCTGCCGGGAGAACTCCACGAACATGCCGGGCGTGCACATCACTTCGGCCCCGCCGGCCAGGGCCAGGGAGCTCTCGCCCGACCGCAGCGAGGCCGCCGCCAGATGCAGCGACACCAGCGACGACGAGCACGCCGTGTCCACCGTCACCGCGGGCCCCTCGAACCCGAAGGTGTAGGCGATGCGGCCGGACGCCACGCTCGGCAGACCGCCGGTCAGGGCGTAGCCGCCGAAGCTGTCGGACGTCTCGTGCAGCGGAGGGACGTACGACTGGTCGGAGACGCCCATGAAGACGGCCGTGCGGCTGTGCCGCAGGGACTCGGGGTCGATCCCGGAGCGCTCCAGGGCCTCCCACGAGGTTTCGAGGAGCAGCCGCTGCTGCGGGTCCATCGCGCGGGCCTCGCGCGGGCTGATCCGGAAGAAGTCGGCGTCGAAGTCCGGCGCGTCGTACAGGAACCCGCCGCTGCGGACCTGCCCGGTCGCCTCCGGCGCCACGTCCCAGCCGCGGTTCTCGGGGAACGCCGAGATGGCGTCCACCCCGTCGCGGACCAGGCGCCACAGGTCCTCGGGAGAGCTCACGCCGCCGGGCAGCCGACAGCCCATGCCCACGATCGCGACCAGGTCGTCGTCCGGTGCGAGGCCTTGTACGGGCCCCGCGGCGCCCGGGGCGTTGCCCGCGAGCTCCTCGGTGAGGTGGCGCAGGAGGGCGAGGGGGGTGGGGTGGTCGTAGACGAGCGTGGTGGCGAGCCGCAGTCCGGTGGCCTGGCTCAGGCGGGTGCTGAGCTCGACCGCGGTGACCGAGTCGAAGCCGGTCTCCTTGAACGTGCGGTCCGCGGCGACCGCCTCCGGGTCGGTGTGCCCGAGGACGGCCGCCGCCTGGGAGTGGATCAGCGCGCGCAGGTCCCGCTTCCCCCTTGCGGGTGCCCCGGCGTCGGACGCGTCCTGGGGCGATGCGGGCGCCGGTGCCGCCGTCGGCCGCACGGCACGTCCGGTTCCTTCGGCGGCGATCCAGTGGGTGCTGCGCTGGAAGGCGTAGGTGGGCAGCTCCACGGCGCGGGCGCCGGTGTCGTCGAAGACCGGCCGCCAGTCCACGTCGGCGCCCCGCACGTGCAGCGCGGCCAGGGAGAGGAGGAGGCGCCGCACGCCGTCCTCGGCGCGCCGCAGCGTGCCCTGCACCACCGTGTCGGCGGCGCCCTCCACGGTGTCGACGGTGGACTGGACGGCCATCGTCAGGACGGGGTGCGGGCTGGCCTCCACGAACACGCGGTGCCCGTCGGCGGCGAGAGCCCGTACGGCGTCCTCCAGGCGCACCGGTTCGCGCAGGTTCCGGTACCAGTACGCGGCGTCCAGGTCGGACGGGTCGAGGGGGCCGCCGGTGACGGTGGAGTAGAAGGCGACCTCGCGGTCCCGGGTCGTGACGTGCGCGGCCGCCCGCAGGACCTCCTCGCGTATCTCCTCGACGTGCCGCGAGTGCGAGGCGTAGTCGATGGGGACGCGCCGGGCGCGCACGTCTCGGGCGCGGCAGTCGGCCACCACCGCGTCCACGGCGTCGACCGGACCGGAGACGACGACCGCCCGCGGGCCGTTCACGGCGCCGATCGAGACCCGCTCCCACACGGCGTCCTCGATGGCCGCCTCGACGTCCGCCGCCGGCATCTCGACGAGCGCCATGCCGCCGCGGCCGGAGAGTCGGTCGGTGATGACCCGGCTGCGCTCGACCATGAGCCGCATGCCGTCCGCCACGGGCATGATCCCCGCCGCGCAGGCGGCCGTGATCTCGCCCTGGGAGTGGCCGACCACGGCGTCGGGGGTGATCCCGGCCGCGCGCCACACCTCGGCCAGGGACACCTGCACCGCGAAGAGCGCGGGCTGCATGACGTCCATGCGCAGCAGCGCGTCCTCGTCGGCGAGCGCCTCCCGCAGCCGCCAGTCCACCTGGTCGTCGAGCAGCCGCGCGCACGCGTCCATCCGGGCGGCGAAGACCGGTAGGGAGTCCCACAGGTCCAGGGCCATGCCGGGCCACTGCGGGCCCTGCCCGGGGAACGCCCAGACGACGCCGGACACGGATCCCGCGGTGCCCTCCACCACGTGGGGCGACGGCTCGCCCGCGGCCAGGGCGGCCAAGCCGTCCAGGAGTTCGGCGCGGTCCGCGGCGACGACGACGCCGCGGTGCGCGAACACCGACCGGGTGGTGGCCGCCGCGTATCCGACGTCCACGGGGCGCAGATCGGGGTCGGCCGCCACGCGCGCGTGCAGCTTTTCTGCCTGGGCCCGCAGCGCGGCCCCGCTGCGGGCCGACACCATGACGGGCACCGCGGCCGGCTCGGCCCGCACGGGCTCGTCCGTGGGCGCGGCGGGGGCCTGGCCCACCACCACGTGGCAGTTGGTGCCGCCCACGCCGAACGAGCTGACGCCCGCGAGGCGCGGCCCCTCGGGCCAGGGCCCGGTCGTGTCGTTGACCCGCAGCCGCAGCCGTTCCATGGGGATCGCCGGATTGGGCTCGGCGTAGTTGAGGCTGGACGGCAGGATCCCGTTCCGTACCGAGAGGGCGACCTTGATCAGGCCGATCACGCCGGCGGCACCGTCGAGGTGCCCGATGTTGGTCTTGACCGAGCCGACGAGGAGCGGCTCCGCGTCCGGCCTGTCCTGACCGAGCACGGCTCCCAGCGCCGCCGCCTCGATGGGGTCGCCCGCGCGCGTGCCGGTGCCGTGCAGTTCGACGTAGCGCACCCTGGCCGCGTCCGTGGCCGCCTGGGCGTAGGCGCTGTGCAGGAGTTCCCGCTGGGCCTCGCCGTCGGGGACGGTGAGGCCCTCGCCGCCGCCGTCGTTGTTGACGGCGCTGCCGAGCAGGACGCAGTGGACGGTGTCGCCGTCGGCGACGGCGTCCGACAGGCGCTTGAGGACGACCATCCCACCGCCCTCGCCGCGCACCGTGCCGTTGGCGCGCGCGTCGAAGGCGTAGCAGCGCCCGTCCGGGGACAGGGCGCCCGCCCGCGCGAAGGCGAGCGTGCCCTCCGGCGCCAGGTTCAGGTGAACGCCGCCTGCCAGAGCCAGCGTGGCGGCGCCCGACAGCAGGCTCTCGCAGGCGAGGTGGACGGCGACCAGGGACGAGGACTGCGCCGCGTCCACGGTGAGGCTGGGGCCGCGCAGGCCGAGCTGGTAGGAGACGCGGTTGGCGATCACTCCACGGCTCAGGCCCGCCATGGAGTGGTGGGACACGGCGTCCCCGCCGTGCCGGTGGACGAGCGCGGCGTAGTCGTCGCCGGTGGCGCCGAGGAACACGGCCGCCTTGGCGCCACGCAGGGTCTCCGGCACGACGGCGGCGTGTTCGAGCGCCGTCCAGCTCAGCTCAAGGGCCAGGCGCTGGCGCGGGTCCATCGCCTCGGCCTCGCGCGGCGAGATGCCGAAGAAGCCGCTGTCGAAGTCGGCGACGCGGTCCAGGAACCCGCCGCGGCGCACCCCTTCGAAGCCGTGCGCCCCGTCCGGGATCCCGTCGAGGTCCCACCGGCCGGCCGGCACGTCGGTGATGGCGTCCACGCCGTCGCGCAGCAACTGCCAGAACGCATCGAGGTCTTCGGCGCCCGGGACCCTGCAGGACATGCCGACGACGGCGACCGCCCGCTCGGCCGGATCACTCGTGGACATGCCTGCTTCCTCTTCCGGTCGTTCCTGTTCGAGGTGGGGAGGGTGCGTCGTCATGCGGTCGTGTCCGCCTCGGTGGCGGTCCGCGCCCGCGACCGCAGCCGGGCCAGGTCCGCCGCGGGGTCCGCCACGATCTCCCGCAGCAGCCGCTCGTACATCCGCGCCATGTGGTCGGCGGTGTCCCGCGTGAACAGGTCGAGGCTGTACTCCAGCTGGCCCCGCAGGCCGGTGTCCGTCTCCAGGGCGGTCAGGTTGAGGTCGTACTTCGCCGGTCCGGGGTCGGTGGCGACCGGGCTCACGGTCAGGTCCGCCGCTCCGGCCGCGTCGCCCGCCTCGGCCACCGGGTTCGGCACCAGGTTGAACATCACCTGGAACAGCGGGGAGTACGAGGGATCGGCCTCCGGCGCCAGCTCCCCGGCCAGTTCGGCGAAGGGCAGGTCCTTGTGCTCGTGGGCTTCCGCCGTGACCTGCCGGACCTGGGCCAGCAGGTCCGTGAAGACGCGGTCCGGGGCGATACCGAGGCGGATCACCACGGTGTTCACGAAGTATCCGACGACCTGTTCCAGTTCGGCCCGCGGCCGGTTGGTGACGGGCGAGCCGACAGCCAGCTCGCGGTCGTCCACGCGATCGCCCAGGAGCACGGCGAACGCCGACAGGAGAGTCATGTACAGCGTGCCGTCGTGCTCCTGTCCCAGCTGCCTGAGCCGCGCGAGCACGGACTGCGGGACGTCGAACGTGGCCTTGGCGCCCCGGTAGGACTTCACCGGGCGGCGCGGGTGGTCGGTGCGCAGCGAAAGACATGCGGGCAGGCCGTCCAACTGCCGTTTCCAGTAGTCGCGTTGACGATCGAGTACCGCGCCGTCCAGCACGTCGCGCTGCCAGCGGGCGAAGTCGACGTACTGGAGCGGCAGTTCTGGCAGACCCGGCTCCTCGCCGCGGCTCGACGCGCCGTACAGGGCCATGAGTTCGGTCAGCACGATGGTCAGCGACCAGCCGTCGAAGACACCCCAGGGACGGGTGAGCACGACGACGTGCTCGTTGTCCGCGACCGGCACCAGGTGGATCCGCACCGCGTACGGGCCCTCCGGCGCGAAGGGGCGGGTGCGTTCGTCCCTCAGCCAGGCGGCGAGAGCGTCGTCCCCGGCGATCGGTTCGGTGACGGTCACCTCGAAGCCGGCGGCGTCATGGACGCGCTGGAGGACGTTTCCGTCGCGGCGCGCATAGCCGGTGCGCAGTACCGCGTGCCGTGCGACGAGCGCCTGGACGGCGCGCGCGAAGGCGTCGCGGTCGAGGTGTCCCGTCAGCCGGTGGGCCAGCTGCGCGTTGTCGTACGAGGGGTCCAGGTGCTTCGGGTGGCCGAGGAACCACAGGTCGCCCTGCTGGAGCGAGAGCGGCACCTCCTCGCCCTCCGCGACGGGCACGGCAGGCACGAGCGGCACGGCCTCGACGGCAGGCGGCTCGTCGTCCATCGCCGCGGCCATCTCGGTCACGGTGGCGCCCGTGAGGATCAGCTGGAGCGGCAGTTCGCGGCCCGTCTCCCGGCGCACGCGCAGGTTGAGCCGGACGGCGAGCAGGGAGTGCCCGCCGAGCGCGAAGAAGCTGTCCTCGATGCCGACACGGCTGACCCCGAGCACCTCTTCGAGGACGCGGCAGAGGGTCCGCTGGGTCCTGGTGCGCGGCGCGACGTAGGCCTCCTTGGCCACGGCGCCCTCGTCCGGGGCGGGCAACGCCCGCTTGTCGACCTTTCCGTTGGGGGTGATGGGCAGCTCCTCGAGGAGCATGAACACGCTGGGCAGCATGTACTCCGGCAGCCGCGCGGACAGGTGCTCCTTGAGCGTACGGGCCACCGAGGGGCCCAGGTCACCGATCCGCGGGAAGTTCGCCAGGTGCGCCTCGCGGTAGGGCGCGCGGGCCCGGACCGGTGGCAGAGCGTCCCGGCCGAAGACCAGGTCGAGGCCATCGGGACGGTCCTGCGACCAGGTGGCCGCCACCTTGTAGCCGAGCTCCTCGGCACGCAGCAGTACGGCCTCCAACTCGTCCACGGCGGCTTGCTCCGTGCTCCGGACCCCACCGGGAAGCGGGCTCACCTCGTGGGAGGGCGACCAGCGGGTCAGTCCCTCACCGACGCGCACGTCGTCGGCGACCCGGGGGTTGCGCAGGCCGCTGACACCGAAGCGGTCGGGGGCGCCGTCCTCCAGGAGGGCGCGCAGCCGCTCGGTGGTGTCGGCGTCCAGCCACGTCAGGGGTTCGGCCGGGGTGTCCATGCCCTTGGTCAGGACGACGTCGTAGCGGTAGGCGGACATCTCGTTGTCCTCCACGCCGCGCTTGACCATGAGGTCGTACCCGCCGATTTCGGGGAAGCGCTCGGCGATGCGGGCGAAGTAGGTGGGACTCAGGAGCAGTTCGCTCTCCTGCCTGCGGCGGCGCCGCACCTGTTCGGCGAGCGCGCCCACCGTGGTACGGCCTGCGGCGCGGCTGCGTTCGACCGCGCTCAGGTGGGCCTGGAGCAGGTCGAGGTTGCGTACGTCGCCGATGAAGATGCGGCCGCCGTCCTCCAGAAGAGGCAGCATCCGGGCGATCGTCTCCTCCAGGTAGACCCGGTTCGGGAAGTACTGGGCCACGGAGTTGAGCACGATCGTGTCGTAGGTCTGCCCGGTGAGGCGGGCCATCGACAGGGCGTCCCCCTGCTCCAGGGTGACATGGCTCCAGCCTCGGCGCTCCACTCCCCGGCGGACGTCGGCGAGCGCCGACGCCGACAGGTCGAAGGCGTGCACCGCCTCGCAGGCCTCCGCGTAGCGGAACAGGAGCAGTCCGGTGCCGCAGCCGATCTCCAGCAGGCGCCGCGGCCGCAGCTCGGCGATGCGCCGGACGGTGCCGTCGATCCACTCGCGCATGCCGGCTTCGGGCACGGGCAGGCCGGTGTAACTGCTGTCCCAGCCGACCAGGTTGAGGTCGTCGGCGGCTTCGTCGCCGGTCCCCGCGTACTGGTCCTCGAAGACCCGCTGCCACTGGTCGAGGAGCGTGGCGTTCTGCTCGCGGGCGGCGTCGTCGAGCCACTGCGGCGTCGGGCTCACATAGGCGACCAGCGCACGGTTGTCGTCACAGCCGCGCGGGACGACGACGCCGTGGGAGACCGCTTCGTGTCCGGCGAGGGCGGCTTCGATCTCCCCGAGCTCGATGCGGAAGCCACGGATCTTGACCTGATCGTCATTGCGGCCCAGGTACTCCAGGGACCCGTCCGCGCACTGCCGCACCAGATCACCCGTCTTGTACATCCGCGCCCCGCCACGACCCCGGAAGGGATCCGACACGAACCGCTCGGCCGTCAGCTCGGGGCGGTTGAGGTAACCCCGCGCCACGCCCTCACCACCGACGTACAACTCACCCACGGCACCAACCGGAACCGGCCGACCACGCTCGTCCAGGACATAGATCCGCAGGTCCGGGATGCGGTGACCGATCGGACTCGCCGAACCCTCCGTGTCCGCCCGCGACAACTCCCGGTAGGTGACATGAACCGTCGTCTCAGTGATCCCGTACATGTTCACCAGACGCGTCCCACGATTGACCGCACGCCCCATCCACGGCTTCAACGCCGCGAC